>NZ_CP041191.1:3945000-5145000 GCF_006517275.1 Labrenzia sp. PHM005
GCCGTGGCCAAAAATGCCAAACCCACCGCCGCAGACCCGGATCTCTTCGCCGTCAATCTCGATCAACTGATTTGCCAGGTAGCGGATAATCGCTTGAGCGGTCGTGAGTTTCACCGTTTGGGTGCTCATGCTCGCCTCTCCCAATGAATTGTTTTCGTGCAAGTGCAGCCGATTGCCGCTTGCGCCATGTTGGAACTCAAGATACAAAAATTGCAACCGGTTGCAAATCATTTTCGATAGTGCAAATCGCAAAGCCGGAGATGGGACAAAGAAATGCCTGAAATCGGGATCGGAATCCTGGGCGGCGGCTATATGGGTAAGGCTCATGCGGTTGCCATGTCCGCGGTTGGCGCGGTGTTCGGCACCACGCTTCGGCCACGCCTGGAGATGGTCAGCGCCAGTTCGCATGCATCAGCTGAAAAATATCGGGCTGCCTATGGGTTCCAGCGGGCAGCGCGCGATTGGCAGGAACTGGTCGCCGATCCCAAGGTCGAGGCCATCGTAATTGCATCGCCGCAATCTACCCATCGCGCCGTGGCGGAGGCCGCATTTGCGCTGAACAAACCAGTCCTGTGTGAAAAGCCCATGGGGGCAACGCTGGAAGATTCTGAGGCCATGGTTGCCGCCGCTGAAAAGAGCGGCTGCGTCAACATGGTGGCCTATAACTACATCCGCACACCGGCGAGCCAATATGCACGTAAACTCATCCAAGATGGGGTTATCGGCGACGTAACCTGGTTCCGCGGTGAACATACCGAAGATTTTTATGCCGACCCTCAAGCGCCTGCCACCTGGCGGACGGATGGCGATGCCAACGGGACGATGGGGGATTTGGCGCCGCATATGATCAATGCCGCTTTGGCGTTGATCGGCCCAGTCTCTTCTCTGATGGCCGAGGTGGAACGGGTCCACGAAAACCGCCCGGGCGGCATGGTCACCAATGACGACCATGCGCAGATGATGGTGCGGTTCCAGTCCGGGGCCATGGGGCATATGTATTTCAGCCGGATCGCGACCGGCCGGAAGATGGGCTATGCCTACGAGATATCCGGCACAAAGGGCGCGATCCGTTTCGATCAGGAAGATCAAAACGCTTTGTGGCTTTACCGGATGGAGGATGCGGAAGCTGAACGCGGTTTCCGGAAAATCCTGACGGGACCGGCGCATCCCGACTACTTGCCGTTTTGCCAGGGGCCGGGCCACGGGACGGGATATCAAGACCAAATCATCATCGAGGCCAAGGATTTTCTCGAGGCAATCGCCAAAGGCAAACCATCTTGGCCGACATTCCGCGATGGCCTGGATGTCAAGCGTGTTGTGGAAGCGGCCATGACATCGTCTCGTACCAAGTCCTGGCAATCCGTTTTATCAAAGTAACCTACTG
Organism: Labrenzia sp. PHM005; assembly: GCF_006517275.1. Classification (NCBI taxonomy): domain Bacteria; kingdom Pseudomonadati; phylum Pseudomonadota; class Alphaproteobacteria; order Hyphomicrobiales; family Stappiaceae; genus Labrenzia; species Labrenzia sp. PHM005. Next base: position 3,946,385 of record NZ_CP041191.1, read on the forward strand.
AAAGGCTCAGTGATATGAGCATCCGTATCGGCAATGCACCCTGTTCCTGGGGTGTTGAGTTTCCTGATGATCTGCGCAATCCGCCTTGGAAGCAGGTGCTTAAAGAGTGCGCTGAGGCCGGCTACAAGGGGATAGAGCTGGGGCCTGTCGGCTACATGCCGGAAGATCCGGCGGTGCTGGCTGAGGCCCTGGCAGAACAGGACTTGGAGCTCATTGGCGGAGTGGTTTTCCGTCCGTTCCATGATCCGGAGGCCTGGGACAACGTCTTGGACGGGACCCACCGGACTGGCAAAGCGCTGAGGGCTCATGGGGCAAAGCATATGGTGCTGATCGATTCCATTTCCCCGCGCCGTGCGCCGACGGCTGGCCGTCCGGAAGAGGCAGAACAAATGGATGCGGCGGAATGGGCCGCCTACAAAGACCGAATTGCAGAAGCGGCCCGCATCGGTACCGAAGAATATGGACTGACTGTCGGTATTCACGCTCACGCAGCTGGTTTCATGGATTTCGAGCCGGAGTTGGAGCGGCTGCTTAATGAGGTCGATGAAAAACATCTAAAAATCTGTTTTGACACGGGTCATCACTCCTATGCCGGATTTGACCCTGTCGCGTTTATGGAGCGCCACATCAACCGCATTTCCTACATGCATTTCAAAGATATAGACCCCAGTGTGAAGGCGGGTGTCGTTGCCAACCGGACGGGGTTTTATGACGCTTGCGGACAGGGGATCTTCTGCAATCTCGGCGAAGGTGATGTTGATTTTCCAAAAGTCCGTCAGATCCTGCTGGATAATGGTTTTGAAGGCTGGTGCACGGTGGAACAGGACTGTGATCCGACACTCGATGTCTCTCCGATCGACGATGCGCGGGTGAACCGTGAATATCTGGAATCCATCGGATTCAAATAAGGACAAGAAAAATGACACGATTGAATTGGGGGATGATCGGTGGCGGTGAAGGCAGCCAGATCGGTCCAGCTCACAGGTTGGGTGCCGGACTTGACGGCGATTTTACCTTTGCTGCGGGCGCACTCGATCACCGGCCCGAAGCTGGACGGGACTACGGGCAGCGTCTTGGCCTTGCCGCAGACCGGGCCTATGGAGATTGGCGGGAGATGCTGGACGGCGAGCGGGGCCGGGAGGATCGGATAGATCTAGTCACCGTAGCGACCCCCAATGCGACCCACTTCGAAATCACCAAGGCATTTCTCGAAGCCGGATTTCATGTCCTTTGCGAAAAACCGATGACGATGACGGTCGATGAGGGCGAGGAAATCGTCAAGATCGCAAAAGCCACCGGAAACATCTGCGCAGTTAATTACGGCTACACAGGCTATTCGCTCGTCCGGCATATGAAGGCGATGGTCGCGCGGGGCGATCTTGGAAAGATCCGTTTGGTCAAAGCAGAGTTTGCTCATGGGCATCATGCAGATGCTGAAGATGCCGACAATCCGCGGGTGCGCTGGCGCTATGATCCGGCACAGGCCGGTGTTTCAGCGCAATTTGCCGACTGCGGCATTCATGCGCTTCATATGGCGTCCTTTGTGACGGGGCAAGAAGTTGAGCGGCTATCAGCGGACACTGTGTCCTGCATTTCCAGCCGCGAGTTGGAAGACGATGCGATGGTCAACTTCCGCATGGATGGCGGTGCTGTCGGCCGGCTCTGGACATCGTCGGTCGCGATCGGGCGTCAGCATGGATTGACGCTCCAGGTTTTTGGCGAAAAAGGCGGCCTTCGCTGGTCGCAGGAGCAGCCGAACCAGCTCTATTGGATGCCGCTCAATGGGCGCCTGGAAACAATAGAACGGGGTGAGGGGAGCTTGTCGCCGGAAGCCGACAGAACGTCCCGTGTCACCATCGGTCACGCCGAAGGCATGCCGCTCGCCTTTGCCAACATTTATAAGGATCTGGCTGAGGCGATCCGGGCGCGCAAAGAGGGGCGCGCGATGGATCCGGCTGCAGATCTTTACCCGCGCGCAGAAGATGGATTGCGATCCATGGCTGCGGTCTTTGCGGTGGCTGAAAGCGGCAAGACGGAGGGACGCTGGACGGACGCCCGCCCGCGGATGTTCCGCTAGCTTGTATAAATTACTCTGTGGCCGACAAGAGCCTTACGGAGCCGGCCGCAGTGTGCCCCGTTCAACGACGGAGCAGGGAAAAAGGCGCGCTTCCGGATAGCGGCTTGGATCTTCCAGCATAGAGACAATCAACTCGACCGAGGAGTTGATGATCTGCTGAACCGGTTGGCGGATCGTCGTCAGATTGATGTTCTGCCAGCCCGCCATTTCCATGTCATTGAGGCCGATGATACCGATATCGCCTGGAACTTTTTGTCCGGCATCCTGAATCGCGCTTAATGCACCGATCGACAAAACATCATCCCCGCAGAAATAAGCGTCTGCCGGCGTTCCGTCCGCCATCAGCCGCTGCATTTCTTCGCGGCCAGCTTCGAACGAATATGCCTTTGCATAACTGTAAGTCATCTCAACGGACGGATGGCGGGTCAATTCTTCCTGAAACCCTTTGAACCGGTCCTGGGTGGACGTTGCCGTTTCAGGGCCGCCCAAAAAGGCAACGCGCGTATAACCCCGCTTGACCAATTCCTTGGCGGCCATACGTCCGCACTCGACGTTGTCGATCCCAACGATATGAAACTCTGGGGCTGTCGAATACCGGCCAAAACTGTTGACCACAGGAACGCCAGCCTCCTTGAAAGCCTTGGTGAAACCCGGCGGCAGGGTTGAAGAAGCAACAATGACCCCGTCGACGGAATACTGGCGCATCATCTGCACGGATGCATCCGCATCGGTCTCATCGGAGAGATTTACCAGAAGTGGGCGCAAACCGGATTCCTGGAGCTGCCGGGTAAATTGATCAAACACTTCCAGGAAAATGGGATTGTGGAAGTTGTTGGAGATCAGGCCGATCAGCTTGGTCCGCCGGGTTGTCAGGCCGCGCGCCAAAATGTTTGGCGTATAGCCGAGTTTTGCGGCGGCCTTTTCAACTTTTCGCCGGGTTTTGTCAGATACGGAAGCGCCATCGGTATAGGTGCGTGAGACTGCTGAGCGTGAAACGCCTGCAAGTTCTGCAACTTCTTTTAACGTGACGGCCATAGGTCCTGATCTAATTCGTGCTTTTCAAACGTCGGTCTTATCGCAAGTTTCTCGTGCGGACAGTATGAAATTTCATTTTTCAAATTGCAACCGGTTGCAAAAACTATCTCTTCATGGTTTCTTAAACCCTGAGAGAGGCGAACAGCCGCTCTGTGACCATGAAAATGGCAATCCTTGGGAGGAAGGAATGAGATCTACTCTTAAGTCGCTGATGTTGGCCGCTGCTGTTGTGGCTGCACCGCTGATCAGCGCGTCCGTCGCCTCGGCGGAAGGCGAAAAATACATTCTTGTCAGCCACGCTCCGGACAGCGACAGCTGGTGGAATACAATTAAAAACGGCATTGCCCTCGCGGGTGAACAAATGAATGTCGACGTCGAATACCGCAATCCGCCGACGGGCGATTTGGCGGATATGGCCCGCATCATTGAACAAGCTGCTGCGTCCGGACCAAATGGCATTATCACCACCTTGTCAGATCCGAGCGTTTTGTCCGGACCGATCAAGGATGCTGTGGCGTCCGGTATCGACGTTATCATCATGAACTCAGGCACGCCTGAACAGGCGCGCGAAGTCGGTGCTTTGATGTATGTCGGGCAGCCGGAATATGACGCCGGGCATGCTGCTGGTCTTCGTGCAAAGGGCGATGGCGTAAAGAGCTTCTTGTGTGTGAACCACTACATCAGCTCTCCGTCTTCTTCAGAGCGCTGCCAGGGGTTTGCAGACGGTCTTGGCGTTGAACTGGGCAGCCAGATGATCGACAGCGGTCAGGATCCGGCCGAAATCAAGAACCGGGTACTGGCCTATCTCAATGCCAATCCGGACACCGATGCGATTTTGACACTCGGTCCGACCAGCGCCGATCCGACTCTGCTGGCGTTGGATGAAAACGGCATGGCCGGCGATATCTATTTCGGCACCTTCGATCTTGGCGAAAACATCGTTGAGGGCATCAAGGCTGGAACGATCAACTGGGGCATCGACCAACAACCGTTCCTTCAGGCCTACCTGCCGGTCGTCGTGATGACGAACTACCATCGTTTTGGGGTTCTGCCGGGCAACAACATCAACTCTGGTCCAGGGTTCGTCACCAAAGACGGCCTGACGCTGGTTGAAAAATTCGCCGGCGAATACCGCTAAGCGGCCGGTGATCGGAAAGGGCGGCCATCCATGCTGCCCTTTTCATTCCCTACATCATAGACAGAGCCGGGGAGGGGCCAAATGTCTGAGGCCAGTGCGGCAGCGATAGCCGACGAACGGGTTAAACAACAATCCAAAATGCAAAAAGCGTTGATCCGCCCAGAGCTGGGTGGGATCTGCGGGACTGTGATCGTTTTCACCCTGTTTGCGATCTTTGCTGGCGACAGCGGCATGTTCAATTCCCAAGGAATTTTGAACTGGTCGACCGTTTCCGCGCAATTCATGATCATCGCGGTGGGCGCCTGTCTTTTGATGATCGCCGGTGAATTCGATCTCTCCGTCGGGTCTATGATCGGCTTTTCCGGCATGATGATTGCCATCTTTACCGTCACCCTCGGCTGGCCGGTTTGGCAGGCGATCTTGGTGACTTTTGCCCTGGCCTTGGCGATTGGTGCACTAAACGGCTACATCGTTGTACGCACCGGATTGCCGAGTTTTATCGTAACGCTGGCCTTTCTGTTCATCCTGCGCGGGTTCACGATCTTCCTGCCGCAACTCATTGAACGTAAAACAATTATTGGCGGTGTAGATAGAGCCGCAGAAGGCGATTGGCTTGCGTTTTTGTTCGGCGGCAAAGTCCTGACCGGCTTGTTCAGCTGGATGGGAGAGGCGGGTTTGATCGCTGTCTTCGAACGTGGATCCCGGGCTGGTCAGCCGGTCGTGGAAGGTGTGCCGATGCTGATTGTCTGGGCGATTGGCCTCGTGATTGTCGGCCACATTCTTTTGACCCGGACCCAATTTGGAAACTGGATTTTTGCTGCAGGCGGGGACGCTCAGGCCGCGCGTTATGTCGGTGTTCCGGTAAACCGGGTGAAAATCATGATGTTCATGTTCACCGCCTTTTGTGCCACCGTGTTTGCTACGTGTCAGGTGATGGAGTTCGGCTCTGCCGGTGCAGACCGCGGCCTCTTGAAAGAGTTTGAAGCGATCATCGCCGTTGTCATCGGAGGCGCGCTTCTCACCGGCGGTTATGGCTCCGTTGTTGGGGCGGCTCTCGGGGCGCTGATCTTCGGCGTTGTGCAGCAGGGACTGTTTTTCGCTGGGGTGGAAAGTTCGCTATTCCGTGTGTTCCTCGGTGTAATCCTGCTCTTTGCGGTTATCCTCAACACCTACATCCGCCGCATTATTACTGGGGAGAGATAAGATGACGTCCATTCACGCTCCCATCATTCAAATGCGCAACATCGAAAAGCACTTTGGTTCGGTGATCGCGCTCGCCGGTGTCTCCGTTGATGTATATCCGGGCGAATGTCACTGTCTTTTGGGCGATAATGGTGCGGGTAAATCGACCTTCATCAAGACTATGTCCGGGGTTCACAAACCCACCAAAGGCGAAATCCTGTTTGAAGGAAAACCGTTGAGTTTCGCCGATCCACGTGATGCCATTTCAGCGGGAATTGCGACGGTATATCAAGATCTTGCCATGATCCCACTGATGTCCGTCAGCCGGAATTTCTTCATGGGCAACGAACCGATCCGCAAGATTGGACCGCTGAAGCTCTTCGACCATGACTACGCCAATCAGGTGACGATGGACGAAATGCGCAAGATGGGCATCAATCTGCGCGGCCCGGATCAAGCTGTCGGCACCTTGTCCGGCGGTGAACGTCAGACGGTGGCGATTGCCCGGGCGGTGCATTTTGGTGCCAAGGTTTTGATCCTGGACGAGCCGACATCAGCGCTCGGGGTCCGCCAAACTGCAAATGTGCTGGCGACCATCGACAAGGTCCGCAAGCAGGATATTGCTGTGGTGTTCATCACGCACAACGTCCGCCATGCAATGGCAGTCGGAGACCGGTTTACGGTGCTCAATCGCGGCCAGACACTTGGAACGGCGCAGCGCGGCCAGATCACACCTGAAGAGCTGCAAGACCTGATGGCCGGCGGCCAGGAACTGGTGGCGCTCGAAGGTTCGCTTGGCGGGACGGTCTGAAGACTAGAGATACTTCCGTGGTGAAAACATGGTGGGATAGTCCTCACCGACGTAGGACTTAAAAATGATCAACTGAAAGCCTGGTCAAATTATCCAATCAATCCTTTCAGGATACGTTGGTTGGGCTTTCAAAACAAAGGCGCTGCGGTGTGCATTGGCCAGACCATTTAAAGCATGCATGCGGTCGTGCCACCGGCCCGGCTTACAGTCCCTTTAAAGTTTAGATCAGTGGGTAGAATTTCTAATGCAACTTCTGTCAAGACCATATGCGCATCTTTAACTCTTGTTTTTCAAGGGTTCTGCGCTTCAACTTAAATCTAGACTAAATAAAACCGTATTTTTTCATGCGGTTGTAGAGTGTTTTGCGGCTGATATTCAAAACCCTGGCGGTCTCTGTCTTGCGAAAACCGTTTTGGGTGAGCGCTTCGAGAAGTTGCTGGCGCATGGCTTCTTGTGCGGTCGGCATAAGAGGCGGCGCGCTTTGATTTCCAAGGACTGCTCGCATGTCGTGGGCTTCAAAAATGGTTTTCGTTGAATGCTGAGACAAGGCGATCACAAGGGCCCGCAGTTCCGCATCATTCTCCGCCCAGTCGTGGGCTGACAAGACCCGGAAAGCGGCCGGACGGATTGTTGGCATGCGCCCCTCAAGACCGAGGGTATTGACCATAGCGTTGAAGATCAGCCGCATGTCCAGGTGCCGCTCGCGCAATGTCGGCATGCGCAAACGCAGCACAGTGCTGCCTAGCCGATCGAGCAAATCTCCACTGTCCGTTTCGGTTAAAAAAATAAGACGCGCGGTCAGAGGCCTGGTCTGATGTCCACCGACCAGTTGGACCCGCCCGGAGCGCAACGCAGACGCAAACTTGCCCTGGACCAGTCTTGGCATCAGCTGGCTGTTTTGCAGAACGACAATCTCTGCCCCTTCATTCAGAAGCCCTGTGACCTTGGTAAGGTCGCCGTGACGTCCGAATATTTCGTCATTTGCGCGATGGGATGAAACACTTTGTGAGAAATCGAATTGCGATACCCGGCGGCTGCGTCGAAGAGGATCGAGAATAATGTTAAGTGCGGATTGAAGATCGGAGCCGGGCGCGCCGTTTAGGACAACAGGAACAGAGCTTGCCCGCGCTCCCAATAACTCGGTGGCGAATTGGGTGAAAGCTGGAGATTGGCCGACCAAGCCATACCTAGCAGCATTGGCGCGCGCTTCTTGGGCCACCCTGCTTTTCGTTCCAGAGGCAGCAGCGGCGGATTGATATTCAGCGATCTGATTGGTCACTGAGTTTTGGACGGGAAAGCGGTCAATTGTCGAACCGCCGACATATCCGTCGATTTTGGCAAACTGGATTACGAAGTGCAGATCTTCTGCCGTCAAAATCGGACCGCCTTCAAGATAGACCTCCATGTTGGGATTGATCTTTCGGATGGTGTGAGTGACTTCACGTGCTTTTTGTGCGGCTTCCTCCAAACTGATATCCGCGACATGGCTTTTTCCGCCACCGACATTCCAGCCGTAATTAAAAACAATGGCATTGAGACCTGCCGCAGCCGCATCTCTGGCGTGTTCGCGCGTACCGCAATAAAACAACCCGCGACCACCAAGTTTCTGAACGGTTCGCAACAGCTGTATTTCTGAATGCACCCCATTCCCGCTGCGCTCAAGCAGACGTTTCATCCCTGGGGTATAGTGCATGACACTTGGAAAATTGACCGCACCGACAAAACCGAGCCGAAGGATATTGCGGGCCATGTCTTCAATATTGAGTGCCTGTGACCAGCTGTTTAATCCAACATAGACCGGCACGCGTGCATTGGGGAGGACTTCCCGTTCAGCAAACTGCAATGTGATGTCGTTGGCGTCATGGATAGGCAGCATGCACGCGATTGACGGTGCTCCCATGTTCCGTAGTCGGCCGGCATTGAGAGCGAGCAAGAAATCCGCGCCACCTTCTTCTGCAGCTCTGGCAACTATGCCGCTTCCCACTGCTGCGCCGATCTTAAAGCGGTGTGTCATTTGACCAACTGTACCTCCACTGGCCGGATGACACCGGCATCGATTCCTGCTGGCCAGGTCCGGGGGTGAACACTTTCAGCATCGGTTAGCAAGCCAAGGACGTAACCTTGATAGTCGGGTATGGCTTTCCTGACTTTGAGGATTTGTTCCTGACGCATCCCGACGGATGGAAAACCCGTTTCGAAATGATCCACTGGTGGCAGGACGAAGAGGGCGTCGACACCAGCCTCCGCTGCAACCACAGCTTCTTCGGGCCGTCCAATGCTGACAATTGATTTCGCTCGTGTGCCGCAAAGACTGATCAAAGTGTTCAGTTCATTGGCAAACCCGAGATTGACATCGCTGAGCTGCTGCACAAAAGCATCGTCATACTGAATGATGGCCGGGAGATTGCTCAGCCAAGAAACACTGTTCGCCGTCAATTGATGTGTCAACACTGTTTTGTTCAGAAATGGATTTGTCAAAAAGATCCCTGCAGCATCGCTTGCCCCCATTACGTCCGCAGGCGGCAAATGCGTTTCTGGTTTGCGGGTTGGCAAGAGTAAGGAGACTTCAACCGGTAGTGAGCTTGGGGCTTCCGGTGTGCCAGTGGTCAGAATGCTGCGGGGCAGCAACTGATTGGACGGCTCTTTCACGGCAATACGCCAACGAAGATAGTTTTCATTATGGATCATTGTTACCCATATTTACCCATTATCTGAGCAAAGACAAATTGCAATGACGAGAGGGCAGGTGTCACTCTAACCAAACAGAACGACCGTTTGGGAGGATGATCGTCTTGCAGTTTTGTATTCACCACCGCTTGTTTGCAGGCGCGTCATGACACTCTGGCGCGAACATCCCTGGCGTGTATCCTTCGCCATTTTGTCTGCTTGTGTACTGGTGTGGCTCGTGCTGGCAGTTTGGCCTGAGTGGGTCAAAGACGTCCTCGGGCATAAGAAAACCTTCGTCAATACACTTTTCAACGGGCTAACCCTCGCCGGACTTTATTTCCTCGTCGCCAGTGGATTTACGCTCATTTTCGGATTGATGCGGAACGTCAATCTCGCTCATGGGTCGATGTACTTGCTCGGAGGCTATCTCGGCTATGAGGTTGCTGAATATACCGGCAATTGGATTATGGGAGCCGTTGCGGCTTTCGCGGTATTGGCAGTACTCGGGGCGGTGTTGCAAGTCGCTGTGTTTCAGCGAATGCAGGGCGACGACCTACGCCAAACCCTTGTAACGATCGGCATCTCGATAATTGCTGCGGATTTAATGCTGGCGGCCTGGGGCGGGACCACTTATCAGTTTGCGCCGCCAGAAGCCCTCTTCGGGGCCGTAGAACTGCCGATTATTTCCACGATCCGCTCTTTCGGTCAGGAAGTCTATATCAAATACCCTTTTTACCGGCTGTTTGTTCTCATGGCTGCGATTGCCATCGGAATAGCGCTTTGGCTGTTTTTGAACCGGACCCGGACCGGAATGATGATCCGTGCTGGTGTAGATGACCGCAGCATGCTCGCGGCTACCGGGGTCAATGTTGATCTGGTGTTTGTCTTTGTTTTCGCCATAGGGGCAGGTCTCGCGGGGCTTGCCGGCGTCATCGGCGGCACAGCACTTTCGATCGCTCCCGGTGAGGACGTCCGGTATTTGCTGGCCTCGCTTGTCGTGGTCATCGTCGGCGGTATGGGTTCGATCACGGGTGCTGCAATCGGTGCCATGCTCATCGGCCTCGCCGAGCAATTTGGACTGGCCTATTTCCCGACCTATGGGGTCGTGCTGACCTTCATCATCATGATCGCTGTTCTTGCAATCCGGCCACAGGGGATCATGGGACGATGACACGCATTGGTCAAATTCCACCTGCCTGGCTTGGCCTTGCTGCTCTGTTGCTGCTGTTTCCTGTTCCGGCCAATGAGTTTTTCCTGGTGCAGATCGGCGGCTATAGCCTGGTCCTAGGTACGATTTCGTTGTCGCTGATGATCCTTGCCGGCTATGGAGGCATGGTTAGCCTTGCTCAACTGACCGCCGCAGGCCTTGCTGCCTACACCATCCCAATCCTTGGCAACAATACCCAGGATGTCATGGGGTTAGGGTTCGGCTGGTGGTTGACTATTCCCATTGCACTCATCGTCGGCGGTGTATTCAGCGCTCTGGTTGGGTTAATTGCTGTGCGCACCAGCGGGATCTATATGATCATGATCACGCTCGCGGTTGCCGTATCGGTGTTCTTTTTCACCAGGCAAAACTATGGCCTTTTCAACGGTTTTACAGGCTTTGCAGGAATTGGTGCGCCCGAGCTCTTCGGCATTGATATGCGCGCGCCGTTGCCATTTTATTATCTGTGCCTGACCGTCTCGGGCTCATTATTTTGCGCAACGGTTTATTTGTCCCGATCGCCTTTCGGCCTCAGCTTGCAAGCCGTTCGAGATAATCCCCGCAGGGTGGCAGCGCTCGGGTACTCGGTGGTTTTTGTACGGATTTATGCCTTTTTCCTGGCCGGAATTGTGGCTGCGGCTGGCGGCATACTGCTTGTGATTTTGAATGGCCGCATTTCACCGGGAACCATTGGCGTCGACGTTGCCATCGACATTCTGGTGATTGCGGTTGTCGGCGGCCTGCGCCATCCGCTCGGACCCTTCATTGGCGCACTTGCCTTTGTCCTTCTGGAAAGTTTCGCCATCGATCTGATCGACCGTGAGCGGTTCAACACCGTCATTGGCGCCGCATTTCTTGTGGTCGTCTTGTTCTCACCTGACGGAATTTTGGGGCTTTGGGAGAAGCTCAGGAAGCGAATAGGGGCCGAAACCGCGATGCCGCGGCGTGGAAGTTTAAGTTCAATTCAAAGGGAGGAAGTATCATGAGGAAGTCGAAGTTACTTATCAGCGCATCAATGGCCGTGTTCCTAAGTGCGGGCAGCGCCTGGGCCGCGGATTTAAAAATGGGGGCAGTTGCCGTTCTTGAAGGTGCGTTTGCTGTGCTTGGAGAAGACAGTATGCGCGGCGTCGAACTCGCCCTGAAGGAATTCAATTACTCCGCAGGCGGGAAGTCGATTGAGCTGATAACCGGATCAACAGACGCATCGCCGGACAGCGCTGTGCGGACAACGCGGAAAATTGTGGAACAAGATGGCGCAAAGATCGTTATCGGTCCATTGTCCGGATCGGAAGGACTGGCAATACGCGACTACGCCAAGACCCAGCCGAATGCAACGTTCATCAATGGGTCTTCGGGTGCTCAGGATACCACTCTTCGCGAAAGTGCTGAAAACTTCTTCCGTTTCAATACGGAAGGCGCACAGTGGATGGCTGGCCTCGGCGAGTACGTGTACAATACCAAGGGCTACCGGACGGTAGCTGTCCTCGCAGAAGACTATTCTTTCCCATACACTCAGGTGTTTGGTTTTCTTGAGCCATTTTGCGCCGCCGGGGGAAAGGCACCTCAAGAAGCGCGCTTTTTCGTGCCAATCGGCAACAAAGACTACAGCTCGGTTATTGCGGCTTTGCCGGACGATGTTGATGCGATTTTTGTGGCGCTCGGCGGTGCTGACGCCGTCAACTTCCTGACCCAATACGAACAGGCCGGTGGCGACCTGCCACTGATCGCTGGATCGATTACAGTGGATCAAACCGTGCTCGGTTCCAAAGGCCGAACCCGGGACTTCATCATCGGCACACCTTCTTCAGGTCCGATCTCAGACACTTGGGATGATCCGCGTTGGTCGGCATTCGTAAACACATACAAGGAAACTTACCCCAAAGGATTCCCGTCCCCATCATTGTTCGCCCACGCCTACTACATCAATACAAAGGCGGCATTGTTGGCGCTTGACGAAGTCGGCGGCGATTTATCCGATGGCGGCGTGAAATACCGGGAAGCCCTGTCAAATCTGTCGTTTGAAACGCCGACAGGCATGGTCAGGCTTGATGAGAGGCGCAATGCGATCGCCGATGTATTCCTAACCGAAGTTGTTGAAGGTCCAGACGGAAACCTCGTAAATGCGACATTGAGCATTACCCCGCAAGTTACGCAAACGCTGGGAGCTTCCTACGAGGACTTTTTGAAGCACGGCCCGGTCAGCCGCGAAAACCCGGCCTGCGAGTAAATCCGAGTATGGAACGCAGCGACGCTCTTTCCCGGCTACAGTCTTCAGGGCAATACGCTCTGGAGCTGGAGGCAGTCAGCCGCCATTTCGGTTCTTTGGTGGCTCTCGCGGATATCAATCTTGCAGTGCGAGCCGGAGAGCGCCGTGCCATCCTGGGCTCAAACGGGGCAGGGAAAACGACACTTTTCAATGCGGTGACCGGAGATTTTCCGGTCACTACCGGACGAATCCGGTTTTTTGGAGAAGATGTCACCAGTCTCCCCGCTCAAGAACGGATCCGGCGCGGTTTGCGCCGGACCTATCAGATCTCACTGTTGTTTGAAACCATGAGCGTGCGTGACAATCTCTTCGTCGCCTGCCGGGGCGTGGCGCCGAACAGGGCGTCCCTCAAACGCTCTGGTCCGTCAGACCCAGCCGGTGAGTCAGCACAGATCCTCGCAGAGGCGGTCCACTTGGCAGAAGTTCTCGACGCGCCAGTCGGCACACTCAGCTATGGCCAGCAGCGCCAGCTTGAGATCGGCATGGCACTCGCGGGTGCGCCACGGTTCATATTGTTCGACGAACCGGCTGCCGGGTTGTCTCCAACTGAGCGATCAGAGTTGGTTGAAATCCTAACCGCTCTACCTCCGCATATCGGTTACGTGATCATTGAACACGATATGGATGTGGCACTGAGGGTCACTGAAAGGGTTTCCATGATGCACAACGGCCGGGTCTTCAAGGAAGGAACGCCTGAGGAAATCGAAAGCGACCCGGAAGTGCAAGCGCTCTATCTGGGAGACAGTCATGGCTGATTCCGGTCCGGTCCTGTCTGTTCATGGGCTCAATGTCTATTACGGTTCTTCCCACGCGCTTCAAGGTGTTGATATTGCGCTTGATCAGGGGGTGCATGCCGTCCTTGGCCGCAACGGCATGGGAAAGACAACGCTGTGCAACGCAATCATGGGGCTTGTACCCGTTCAATCCGGGTCGATCCGCTTTGATGGCCGGGACATAACCGGTCTGGCGCCGAACCGAATTGCCTCAATGGGCATCGGATATACGCCGCAAGGACGGCGGCTCTGGCCATCCTTGAGCGTTGACGAACATCTCCGGCTCTGTGCAAAAGCAAAATCGGCCTGGTCTGTTGAGCGTATCTACGAAACGTTTCCAAGACTGGCGGAGCGGCGGAACAATGGCGGTGGACAGTTGTCCGGCGGCGAGCAGCAAATGCTGGCGATTGCCCGTGCTCTTTTGCCGGGGCCGCGTCTTCTGGTGATGGACGAGCCCACTGAAGGCCTCGCACCAGTGATTGTTGATCAGGTCGTCGAACTGCTTTGTCAGCTTGAAGCCGAGCGCGAAGTCTCCGTCCTTTTGATCGAACAGAACCTCGCCGTTGCAACGTCATGTGCCGAAGACGTTTCAATCATGGTCAACGGCCAAATCAAACACGTGCTTGGCACTGCGGAACTTGCAGCGGACCGGCAATTGCAGGAGCGCTTGTTAGGGGTAGGGCGGCATTCACATGATGGCGACAACGGCTCGTCCGAAACGTCGCAGATTACCCGGCAGCAAAGCCCTTCTCGCAAAACCCCCGCAGTTTCAAAAGCAAGCAACAGCGTGCCGGAAGCCCGTGCAGTCCCGCTTAACGATTACACACCTCCGCCACGATGGTCAGCTGACAGTTGGAAGGATCAAGAAGCTCCAGTGAAACATTCTCCAAATTCAAATGGCCAGATACCTGAAGCCGTAAAAACTGCCCCTAAACCAACATCTTTGGGGGACGTCATCATCGTTGCAGGCACGTTTGACACCAAGGCACCGGAACTAAATTTTCTGCGCGAACGCCTTCTCGCGCAACGCTTGCCGGTTCGCACCGTGGATCTGTCCACATCAGGAAAACCGTCTTCTGCCGACATTCCACCACATCATGTCGCTGCGTTTCATCCGCATGGTGCAGCAGGTGTATTCACCGGTGACCGGGGAACTGCTGTTGCTGCGATGGCCGACGCTTTCGAAGCCTGGGTTAAATCGGCACAGGGGATACGGGGGATGATTTCCGCAGCTGGTTCCGGCGGCACGTCTTTGGTGACACCGGCTATGCGCGCGATGGCTGTTGGTGTGCCCAAAATGATGATCTCTACCGTTGCTTCAGGCGATGTCGGGCAATACGTCGGTCCATCTGACATTATGATGATGTATTCGGTTACGGATGTTCAAGGCATAAACCGCATCTCGGCGCAGGTTCTAGCCAATGGGGCCAATGCCCTGGCCGGTGCAGTCAACTATGCGCGGTCCAGTCCCCTCGAAATTGAGAATTCCAAGCCGCCGATCGGCCTAACAATGTTCGGGGTAACCACTCAGTGCGTCCAGAGCATCGTTTCAGATCTGGAAGATTCTTACGAGTGCCTGGTGTTCCACGCGACCGGGACCGGTGGTCAGTCGATGGAAAAGCTCGCCGACAGCGGCATGCTGACAGGCGTACTTGATATTACGACGACCGAAGTCTGCGACATGATGATGGGCGGCGTGATGCCGGCGACCGAAGACAGGTTTGGCGCAGTCATCCGTTCCAGGATCCCTTACGTCGGCTCGGTCGGTGCACTCGACATGGTCAATTGGCATGCGCGGAGAACCGTACCTGACAAATACAGGGATCGTCTTTTCTACGAACACAATCCGCAAGTGACGCTCATGCGCACGACTGTGGAGGAAAATAGAAAGATGGGCCGCTGGATCGCAGAACGGCTCAATCAGATGACTGGCCCAGTCCGCTTTTTGCTGCCGCTCAAAGGTGTGTCCGCACTGGATGCTGCCGGGCAGCCCTTTGACGATGCATCCGCCCGTCAAGCTCTGTTTGATGCGATCCGGGGAACATTTGTTTCCGCATCGAACCGCAAACTCATTGAAATCGATAACAACATCAACGATCCGGAATTTAAAAGGGCCGCTGTGGCCGCCTTCGCCGAGATCGCAGAAGGGAGGACAGCGCCAAATGCCAAGATTTGAACGCGCCGAGTTACTGTCGAAATTCCAGAAGATGAAGGTGGACGGTATCCCGATCGTCGGGGGCGGCGCCGGGACGGGCCTATCAGCAAAATGTGAGGAAGCTGGCGGGATCGATCTGATCGTGATCTATAACTCCGGCCGTTATCGCATGGCAGGGCGGGGCTCTTTGTCAGGGTTGCTTGCCTATGGCAATGCGAATGAAATTGTCATGGAGATGGCGAGTGAAGTCTTGCCGGTTACCATGCATACGCCTGTGCTTGCCGGTGTCAACGGCACCGATCCCTTTTGCAACTTTGACACCTATCTGGACGATGTGAAACGCGTCGGCTTCTCCGGCATTCAGAACTTTCCAACCGTTGGTCTTATTGACGGTACCTTCCGGGCCAACCTTGAAGAGACCGGCATGTCATATGCCAATGAGGTCGATCTCATCTCCCGGGCCAGATCCAAGCAATTGTTGACGACACCATATGTGTTTTCAGCGAAGGACGCCGACGCCATGGCCCGCGCGGGTGCGGACCTAATCGTCTGCCATCTAGGTTTAACGACCGGCGGGGCCATTGGTGCTGAGACAGCGCTGAAACTTTCGGATTGTCCGGCCATGGTGGATGAATGGGCGGACGCCGCTCTTTCGGTAAATCCCGACGTCATTATCCTTGTTCATGGCGGCCCGGTCGCCATGCCAGAGGATGCGGAGTTTATTCTCAATAATACCATGAATTGCCACGGTTTTTACGGTGCTTCGTCCATGGAACGCCTGCCAGCCGAAGTGGCACTGACCGAACAAACGCGTGCTTTCAAGGCGATCCGCGCCACTGCTTGAGGAAATCAGTTATGCCCAGCACAGCTTTAACTCTGCTCATAGGCCTGTTCGTCGGGATCGTTGTAATCGTATGCCTTTTGAATTGGTTTTACCTGCGCGGCGTCTCCGGCCGCGCATATGTGCGCACCGGATTTGGTGGCCGGAAGGTGATGATTGATTCCGGAATGTTGGTTCTTCCAATCCTGCACCAGGTCACTCCCGTCAGCCTTGGCCTGTCAAAAATGGCGCTCAAGTCTGAAAGAGAGGAGGGGCTTATTACATCTGACCGTATGCGTGTTGATGTCGACGCCGAGTTTTTTGTTCAGGTCGCTGCCACGCCCGAAGCAGCCGCATTGGCGGCGGCGTCACTGGGGGATCTGACCAACCAACCGGACTTGCTCGCAGCCTTTTATGAAAGCGAATTTCTGGGTGCATTGCGCTCTGTTGCAGCCGAACACACTTTGAATGGTTTGCATGAAAATCGCGCTGGTTTTATCGACGCTGTTCAGGCGCGCATTGCGCCCGTTCTTGCAAATAACGGACTGGAGCTGTCCAGCATCGCGATCAGAAACCTCGACCAGACAGCCTTGGAGCATTTCAATCCAGCCAACAGTTTCGACGCTGAAGGTTTGACCCAGCTGATCGGCACCGTGGAGGAACGCCGGCAGCTACGCAACTCTATTGAACAGAAATCGGCTGTTGCTATTCGCGAGGCCAATCTGGCGGCAGAAAAAGAAACGCTGACCCTCGAACGAGAAAGCCAACTTGCCCGCCTGGAACAGGAACGCGACGTTGAAAAACGCCGTGCGGAGCAGGGTGCCGAAATAGCCCGCGAACAAGCGGAAAGGTCCGCAGAAGCCGAAGCGGCCCGCATCACCGGCACCCAGGCTACAAATCAGCATGAGATCGCTGCCAAGGAAGAAGTAGAACGGAGCCGTCTGGCTTCAGAACGCGCACTGGATGAAAGCCGAATCCTCCGCGAACAGGAGCGGCGGCGGCTTGAGATCGAGCGGGAGCGGTTCATAGAATTGACGAAAATCGAGAAGGCGATTGCTGTCCTTTCGAAATCCGTCGAGGAAGCTGGCGTTCGCATAGAAGCGGAAGCGCAGCTCACGGCGGCGGCAAAGGCAGACGAGAATGTTGCAATGGCACAAGACCTTTGTGCCGCTGAACGGAGCGCTGCTGTTTCGCGGATTGAGGCCGACCGTGATGCCAATGCGGAACAGGTTCTTTCAGCTGCGCACGCAGAGGCCGAGCGCCTGCGCAACGAAGCTGAGAATATTCTCACACAAGACGCCCGCGCCGGCCGGTTGCGGAGCCAGTTAATCGCCAAACTTGAAACGGTGATCGCCGAAACCGTCAAGCCCATTGAAAAGATCGACGGCATCAAATTGGTGCACATGAGCGGCGGTGAAGGCGGTGGCGGCCGCACGCCAACGGATGAAGTCATCGACAGTGCTCTGCGGTACCGTGTTCAGGCGCCAATGATTGATGAACTGATGAAGGAAATCGGTGTCGATGGCGCCAATGTTTCCAAAATGGGGGATGTTTTCCGCTCAGCAAAAGATGCTCAGAGCCTGGCCAAGGGCATCGGTGGAAATGGCAATGTGAACGGCGCTGAAAAACAACAGCAAAAGGGTCATGACAATGGTTGAAGTGTTTGTTTCATCGGTTATTCCGGCTGACGTGGATCGGGTCTGGGAAGCTGTCCGCGACTTCAACGCCATGCCGATTTGGCATCCGTTGATTGCCGACAGCCGGATTGAGACCGGCGCACCGTCCGACCAGATCGGTTGTGTCCGCAATTTCACATTGACTGATGGCAGCCGTATTCGTGAAAAACTGCTCGCTCAATCGGACCTTGAGCACAGTTTCACGTACTCCATCGTGGAGGCAGATATTCCATTGCAAAATTATGTCGCTGGAATGTCTCTCTTTCCGGTCACCGATGGCGGCGTAACCTATGCCACATGGACGGCCAAATTTACATGCCCAGAAGGTCAAGAAGACGAACTACATAAGATGGTTTCCAACGATGTGTTTCAAGCCGGTTTTGACACATTGAAACAAAGATTTAGCTGACTTTCTATTGGGAAACGAAATGCGCCTGACGCTCATTTAGAAAACTGGTCGCAACTAATAGCCGGTCTTCAGAATGGGTGCAGGTTCGGCGATCATGCGTCTTTGATGGGGAATCCGAAAAATCTGGCCTGCGTCTTCAGGATGCGCCGGTCGCGTTTTGGGACACAACAAAATATGACTTCTTAGCTGCCTGAAACCCGCCGGTGCGGTTAATCAATCAATCTAAGGAGTCACTATGCCGGCGGCTTCTTATTATCGGCGGTAACCTGACTCATAATCGATGCGCCATTGTGAATGCATAAGGGGGTACCGGGGGCGGGTATTGTCCAATCCTTATGAGGTGACGGAATTATAGGTATGGGGCGTACTGCCATTCAAAATGAGGAGAGTGCCTTATGGGCTTGCCTATCTGGCCGATTCGCATAATCAATATTATGGAACATTTTTTATTCGGTAAAACCACGGCGTTTTCTGCTGTTTGGATGATTTTCGTATCAAGCCGCTTCACTTTGCCCAGCTGACAAACCGAACTCAGGTCTCGTTGGTCAACTCATCAACATCACCGTCGATTACACGCCGTGCGGTCTCATAATCAAATCCAGCCCGGCACATGGCTGCGAGATCTTTTGTTCGGCGGTCCGCGCGTTTGGCCGGGTCTGCGAACGGTCCGAAGCGCCGGCGTTTGGCGTATCGAGCTGCGGCGTCCAATTCATCGGATGTGTCTTCCGCCAGAACCGTCTCCAAGATCTGCGGCGGAACGCCTTTGGCTCTGAGCTGCGCTTCGATCTTCTTTTTGGATTGACCTCTACGGCGCAGGCTTGCGAATTTCATTTCGGCGAAACCCAGGTCATTGACCATGCCGGTGCGCACGCATTTCTCAACGATGGTGTCGAGCATCTCTGCGAAATCGCCAGGATCCAAGTCTAGAGCCTGACAAGCCCGGTAAACCTTACGGTCCAGAACTTTTCGCAAATTGGCTTCGGTGGACGCAAATCGTTCCAGATAATGAACTGCGGCTCTGAGTAAGCGCTCTTCAGTTGGTTTTTTGTAATGCCGTTCAGCCGGCATGAATGGCCGTTTCCTTGGCGGTTTTGTCTTGCTCAGCGTTTATGGAAATCTGAAGGCCATCATAGGCAGGTTCAATGCCCGCCGGCAGTTCTTCTGATAAGGCCTTATAATCTAAGTCATTGTGCAGATTTGTAAAAATCGCTTTCTTCGGTGCTAATTCCGCAGTCCATTCCAGCGCATCATCGAGATTAAAATGGCTCGGATGGGGTCTGCGCCGCAAACAATCCAGAATGAGAAGATCTAGGCCTTGCAAAGCTTTGAAGCTGGCAGAGGAAATGTCAGAAACATCCGGTACATAGGCCGCATCGCCAATCCGGAATCCCAAAGCCGGGATTTCCCCGTGAACCACTTCGATCGGCAAAAACTCAATCGGTCCACCCGGGCCGTCGATCGCAACCTTTTCCCCGGCCGTCATGACATGCCGGTCCAGGATTGGCGGATAACTTGAGCCTGGCGGTGTTTCGAAACAATAGCCGAATGCAGCCATGGCCTTCTCAAACGTCGGCGCATCCATATAAACGGGAATGCGGCGCCGGTCGCGCACCATGAAGGCCCGAAGGTCGTCAATGCCGTGCAGATGGTCCGCATGGGCGTGGGTATAGAGCACCGCATCCATCCGCTGGACATCGGCTGTGAGCAACTGGTCGCGCAGATCGGGGCCAGTGTCTATCAACACTGTTGTGCACCCGTTATCCCCAAACTTTTCCACAAGCAGTGCACAGCGCCGGCGCCGGTTTTTCGGCTCGTTCGGGTCGCACAGTCCCCAGTCATTACCAATGCGTGGAACGCCGCCTGAGGACGCACAGCCCAAAATCGTCAATCGAACTGTCATGCTGCCCCAGCCTCCTTGAGACTGGTGGTTTGCGGCTTGGGTACTTTCTTGAAAAGACGGAAGAAATTGGCCGTCGTCTGGCGGGCAATTTCCTCTTTGGAAACACCTCTTGTCTCGGCCAGAACCTCTGCCGTCATCGCGGTGTAGGCCGGCTCATTGCGTTTGCCACGGCGCGGCTGCGGCGCCAAATAGGGCGCATCTGTTTCCACAAGCAACCGGTCGGCAGGCAATTCACGGGCGATTTCACGCAACTCTTCCGACTTCTTGAAGGTCAAGATTCCTGAAAACGAGACATAGAGCCCGAGTTCAATCCCAGTCATCGCGAGATCCCGGCCGGAGGAAAAACAATGGAGCAGGGCCGGGAATGCCCCCTTCCCCATTTCTTCCCGCAATATGGTGGCCATATCCACATCGGCATCGCGCGAATGGATCACCAGCGGCAGGCCGGTTTGACGTGCGGCTTCAATGTGAATGCGCAAGCCTTCCGTCTGAGCGTCCCTCGGCGCCTTGTCGTAAAAATAGTCGAGACCGGCTTCGCCAATGGCGACAACTTTCGGATGACCAGACAGCCGGACAATTTCATCAACCGGAATGCCGCGTTCAGTGCCTGCATTGTGCGGATGGGTGCCGACCGAACAATAAACTTCCGGATACGTCTCAGCGATGGCACGGATCTGATCGAATTTTCGGATATGGGTGCAAATGGTCACCATCATCTCGACCCCGGCTTCTTTGGCCCGGGCAATGAGATCATCGCGTTCGCCGTCAAAATCGGGAAAATCGAGATGGCAATGGCTGTCTACTAACATGAAGGTCGATCTGATCTTTGGTTGGTTATTCAGTCAAGCGTACATAAGGCTTAGTGCCGCTTCTGGCCAGCAGGTCACGGCATATTATCCTTGTTGAAGCTTCCTTAGGTTTAAGAAGAAGTCGAGAACGACCTGTTTTCGATCCAGGTTGAGCGCGTCGCTATCGGAGATGGCTTTTTGGGTTTTCTCCCACAAGGATACATAGCGGTAGGCGATCCCAGTTCCAGCGGTAAGCGAGCGGCGCATCTGACCGTGCAGCCAGTTTTCGGCAACATGCTGGAAACTCTCCCAGTTATCGGATTGCCCGCGCGCTGCGACAAGATCCGACAGGGTATGCAGCGCTTTCAGATCCATTTGGGACGCATTTTCTGCAAGCTTGCGCGTGCCCTGCGCGATCGCAAGGCCATCTCCGGCCAGAAGCGTCAACGCGGCGCGTAAACTCCCGTCCGCTGTTTCTGAGATTTCGTTTAATCCTGCAGCATCCGGTAGGCCGGCAGGAGACAGTTCCCGCAATCCGTTTGCGATGTCGGTTGCGGACAGCGGCACCATGTCCAGGCGCCGGCAGCGGGAGCGGATCGTTGGCAAAAGCCGGCCTGGAGCATGGCTTAGAACCAGGAACAAACACCGTTCAGGTGGTTCTTCAAGTATTTTCAATAAGGCATTGGCAGAACTGGAATTCATGTCATCTGCAGCATCAACAATACAGACACGCCAAGCCCGGGCGGACGCCGTTGTTCCGAAGAAATTGACCGTCCGGCGCACCTCATCCACAGGGAGATCCGCCTTGAAGCGTTTTCCCTTGTCATCCCATGGGCGGCGCAGGTGTAAGATGTTGGGATGTCCCCCGGCCGCGATCTGCCGGGCGACAGGGTGATCTTCGGGAATACTGAGATCCGTTGCCATCGCCGTTTGGCTGCCGAACCGGTCTGGATGGGCAAGGACAAATTTGGCAAACCGGAAGGCAAGTGTTGCCTTGCCGATGCCTTTTGGACCGCCAAGGATCCAGGCGTGATGCAAGCGCTCAGACCGATAGGCATCTAGCAAAGCTTGTTCAGTCTGGCCGTGACCAATCAACCGGCTGCGTTCGTGCGGCAAGGGAATGCCGGGCAGCGCATCAACTTCAGGCGTCTCAACGGGTTCTGCCTTGCGCGCCACGCCTACGCCTCCTCAGAAACTTTTGTTGTGCCGTTGGCGGGGTTCAATACGTGTTCGAACGCAGCCTCAACAGCCTCCCGGATGGCAGTTTCCACTGCTCCCAAATCCTTTGCACCATCAATCACCGCAAACCTGTGGGATTCTTCTTCCGCCAATTCCAGAAACCGTTGCCGCCGCCGTTCATGCACCTGCATTGCTTCGCCTTCAAACCGGTCAGGTCCGCCGCTCGCATCCGTCTTTGAACGCTCTTGGACCCGGGCCATGCCTATTTCTGCTGGAACATCGATCAGGAGCGTGAGTTCCGGCCGGATGCCGGCGACAGCAGCCGTTTCCAGGAGCTTTAGGTATTCGAGATCGACACCGCCCTCACCTTGATAGACACGTGTAGAATCGGCATAGCGGTCGCAAAGCACCCAATCCCCGCGCTCCAAAGCGGGTTTGATCAGCGTGTCGACGTGATCTGCACGGGCAGCGGCAAACAACATGGCTTCCCCGCGCGGCCCAAGGTCCTTGGCTTCTCCGGATAAAAGCATGTTCCGGATTTTTTCAGCACCCGGCGATCCACCCGGCTCACGGGTCACAACGACTGTTTTTCCTTTGTTTTCCAAGAAAGTTTTCAGCCGCGCGATCTGGGTTGATTTGCCGGCCCCCTCGCCGCCTTCAAAGCTGATGAAATGTCCTTGCACCTGGATCCGGTTCCTGTTGGTCGTAAAGCGCTTATGGTCGTCTGCCTGGACGCTGAAAATATTGTAAAGAGCAGATAGACCGAAACCGCTATCCAATCCAGCCAAATAGCAATTCTTGCACGCTGTCGAGTGCTTTGCCGACCAATCCGCCTTCGGGCACGGCGTTTCCGGTTTTTAAGGGGGCGCGATGGACGATCCCGTCCTTGCCGACAACGCGCAGTTCGCCGACCGTGACACCTTCTTTAACCGGAGCAACCAAAGGCCCCTGATACACAACCCGCAGCCGGTATTCTAGGGCGCCATCGCGCGGTAGAAACACATCGATGTTTTCGGCAGCGACAAGGGGAACAGACCCGCTGGTGCCGCCATATACACGGCCATCTATCACTGTCTCTCCGGCGGCAAACACTGTTTGGACCGCATAAAACTCCCAGGCGCCTTCAAAGATTTCCTTCAATGTCGCCAACCGGTGTTTGTCTGATTTTAAACCGGCGACAGAGGCGATGATCCGGCGGCCGTTCCGGTCGATCGAGCCCAATCCGGAAAACCCATCGGTTGAATGCCGGCCACCGCCAAGGCCATCGAGATTTCGGATTTCTCCGAGAAGCGGGTTTTTGTTGCGCTGGAAAATCTTGTTCCAGGTGAACTCCGGAATTGCGAACATTTTGTAGAGCTCTGCGTGCTCTTCGATCACATATTCAGCGAGCCAGGCCTGGTCCCGCACGGTCGTGGTGTTGACCGCTTCTTCATACCCGGTTGGATTGCCAAACTGGCTGCTTACCATACCAATGTCTGCAGCCAGTTTGTTCATCCGATCGGCAAAGGCTTCCTCTGACCCATCCAGGCATTCGGCGAGGATAATGGCAGCGTCATTGCCGTTGTGGACCAGAAGGCCTTTTAAGAGATCTTCGACGGCGATTTCAGATTTGATCGCGGCAAACATGGTTGCGCCCCGTCCGGATGGCGCTCCGCCGGTCCGCCAGGCGTGTTCGCTCACTCTGCACAGTTGATCCAAGGTCATATCGCCATCGGAAAGCGCCTTGAAAACTGTCGCTGCCGTCATGACCTTGACCAGCGCACCCGGAGAAAACGGTAGATCGGCATCTTTGGCGAATAAAACCGTGCCGGAGCCCGGCTCATAAAGAAATGCTTTCGGCGCTTTTGTTGTCAGTTCTTCAGCGTGGGCGCCTGTGCTCCAAATTGCGCCCATGAGACCGGCACTTACCGCCCCAGCAATGGCTGCAGTGCGCTGTGAGACTTGCCAAATTTTGAAAGATGACCAGAAGGGCATACCTGATTGCCGTACCTTTGCCGGGTTGCTGAAGTGCGGCAACCCGGTTCAGATTTTCAGCAGAGGCCTGCCTCAGTCTTCAGCCGTACGCCGCGCAAGTGCTGATAACGATAGGCCAGAATCAACCGTATAAGCCAGCACCGCATGAGCATCCGACACACGTTTGTTGGCTGTATAAGAAGAAATTGCGCTGCCCGGCGTGAGTGTTGTGGCTGCAGGAGCCGGAAGAGTTCCAAGAATGCCCGGTTGCGGCGCTGTCACAGGAGGTGTCGGTTCGAAGCGATTATTGGCGGCCAGCTGAACTGTGCGGCTGCCAGCTTCAAACACAATGGCTGGATCGACGGTGGCCGCAAACGTAGACCCCTGCCCGCCAAGCGCTGCAAGCGATCCGGTCGGACGGTAGGGGCGCGGTGCCGGTGCTGATGTCGGGCCGACAACCAGCCGCGGCGCGTTTTGGGCAATCAAAGTTCCTGGACGGCTGGTTCCAGGCTGAACGGCCCCTGGTCCGGTGTAGGACGCCATCAAATACTGTTCGTCCTGGCCATGGAGCGGCGCCCGGCCGACATATTCGACTTTAACCTTGCCAACACCCTTACTCTTGGTGTCGAGCATTGTCGCCACACGTTCCGACAGGTCAATGATCCGGTTGCCATGGAACGGCCCGCGGTCGTTGACCCGTACGATCATGGACCGGCCATTTGCAAGGTTTGTCACCCGGGCATAGGACGGCAGCGGCATGGTTGTGTGGGCTGCAGTCAGCGCGTAGCGGTCAAAGATCTCGCCATTGGCTGTCTTGCGGCCATGGAAGGTCGGCCCATACCAGGAAGCAAGACCAGACTTTTTATAGTTCGGATCGTTTTTCGGATAATACCACTTGCCGGCAATCTTGTATTTTTTACCAACGACGTAGCGTCCGCCGCCCTTCGGAACAGGTTTCCCGGCAGCGACCATTTTAGGGCTGCCTTTAACACCATATTTTTTCGGGCTGAATTTGGCTTTTTCCTGGGGTGCAGATCCGCAGGCCGCGACAAGGCCGGCTGCAGCTGCAACAAGCAGTGCGGAGCGCACCTGTCGATACACCAAGCGCACACGGTTTGTTTTGGACCTATCTATGCCAGTGTCATCGATAGACGTTCCCGCGACGCGGAAAGTCTGTCCGCCGATCCCTTGCATCCTGCCATCCTACTCGTTACGCGCTGGCAGCCCCACAGCTCACGCGATTTTACATCCGGGTCTTACTGATCACCGGTTTTAAGACTGTGTCCGGCTCGTTTGCCGGTTCGTTTGCAGATGCATGCCCCCGCATTGCATCCCACACCACCGCCCATTTAAACAAAATCGTCTTACTTCAAAGTAAACCCGCCGTCGACACAACAATCCGCTCCAAGAACGCGCGGGCACCGCTTTCCACCGGAAATTGATTTTTTGGGTTTCAAGGAATGAGTTGTAACTCTCTGAAAATCCGTCCAGTTTTCGGTCAGTCGACTGCAAAATGCGGCTGTTGCACAAAGGTCACGCGACGGCACTTATTGCTAAGCGCGCAGGATGTGACACAGGTCACATCGGCAGTCACGAGCCCGGCCTATTGTGACTGCATTGCTGGTGACCGCCCTGTCACAAGCAATGCTGGACCCCACCTCCAGCTAAAGGCCGCCGGCTCGACCCCTGCCCACGACACTGGGTCGGCGGCCACTTTGAACCTCCCGGGCCTATGCCGAGACTAGCGGCCTATCCTGCCCCCCTACTCTGGGTCGCAATATCAAGGAGCGTCCGGGAGGTTCAAACAAGGCGTCAAATCCGCGCCCAACACCCCAACACAATCAGCTTCCCACATGATTTTTCAAAAGACTTGCCTCATAACGCAGTCCGGCTCTTGACATTTTTTGTCAGACCGGAGAAACGGGGTCTCGACGGAGGCGCTTTGCAGCGCACTCTATCTGCGCCGGAGGGGTGGCAGAGTGGTCGATTGCACTGGTCTTGAAAACCAGCGAGCGTGCAAGCGTTCCGTGGGTTCGAATCCCACCCCCTCCGCCACTTTCCGCTTTCGGTAGATTTTTCTCAACTATATTGATTGCTCATCAATGGCCTGCTCGTGGAGCCTGACCGGTGAACGGCACGGCTTCAACTCGGCATGCCCGGGTTCAGTTAGATGATTTGTTGGACGCTATCGATTGAGATAATTTCTGGGCGCAATTTCCTTATGGAGTTCGCTCGGAATTTCATTGTCTTCCAAAATCGCGCGCATCTTGCCGGGATCCTGAAGAACAGTACTGATCTTTTCGACCGCAAGCCTAATGCTTCGGCTTGCGTCGGTTCGATAGAGAAGGCCGACAGGGTTTTCGAGATAAGTTCTTTTGTATTGTTTGATATGTTTCTGGTCAGCTCTGAACGCTTCATCGTTCAGTAGCAGTTTGATGGGCACCATACTCATATGAATAAAGGCAACGCGACCTGCGGTGAGCACCCGCATTGCCTGTTTGGGTGTTTCCACCTCCCAGACATCAAAACCGTCTTTCCTCAAGGCTTCGGCTTCAAACTGAACCCCTCGTATGACCGCCACCTTTAGATCGCTCTTACTACGGTCCATCAGCTTAGCATCGATGTCCGGCGTGTGACGCTTGTCGAAAAAAAGCGCTGTGTCTCCACTGAACATTCTCAAAAGGGTAGAAGACCTGAGACGAGCCGGTGTTTGAGAAATCTTGCTTACAAAGGCCAAGTCAATTTTGCCCGCATCAAAACTTAGGAACAATCTCTTGGGAGGCAATAAGGAAATCGCAATCTCCTCTTTAAGGTTCGCCTCCTCAATCACACTGACAATCAAGCCTTTCTGATCGTCAGTCACATATGGCGGGTACACCAGCAAACCGATCCTCACTTCGGAAAAGGCATGGCTATTCATGCTGAGCAAAACCGCAACTGCACAAATCCAGACTGATCTCATCTCCAGAACTTTCTTCTCGAGCGGTTGCTATTTAGGCAAATACTGGCGGGCCTCAATTGGCGGGAATTTGCCAATTTGCGAAGTATCGTTCCATTGGATGAACACTCCGTAGCTAAACCTCAGCGGCTCCTGAATTGGTATGGTCTACAATCGCCTCGATCCAAGTTGGCTATGCCTTATTTCTGAATTTATAGTTTGCGCTTACTGGTAGATCTATAGAATAAGCCGATGTTTATTGCTCGCAGACGCACCTTAGCGCTGAAGTGATACCTGCCCGTCAAATATTATTTTTTATATTTGCAGACGATCGACGGCTGTTTTTGGGTATTTCCGTTCCATTTGCGAGATCTATTCAAACAGCGAATAGTCCGTTGTACTGAGTTGCTGAATCAGTTCTTCCGCTTCCGTCAGTTCCGCAGTACTCATAGTTGCTTGAATTTCTGCAGCCAGCGCTTGAGCTTGGTCGAGCCCGTTGTTGCTGGCCAGCTGAGCCAAAGCATACGCTCTTGGAACATTTTTCTCGCCACCTTTGTCGGTCAAGAACAACAACGCCAGTCTATATTGCGAGAAGGACGCAGCGCGTTTCAGGCCTTCGGCTTCGGCAGCAAGCGCGGAATTCGTATACCAAAGACGTGCGGCTCGAAGGTCCTGGTCAACACCGATGCCGTCTTCGTAAAGCCGCGCCAGCTTGTGTTGGGCCACGATGCCGCCATTTCCGGCAGCCTTACGATACCAGTCATAAGCTTTCTTATCGTCTTTGCTGACAACCCGCCCGTGCTCGTAGAGTGTGCCCAAATGTGTTTGGGCGCCAATGTGTCCTGAGTTGGCGAGTTCTTTTAGCAAGACAAGCGCTGTCTCGCTGTCGCCGTTCTGATGAGCCTTGATCGCTGCTGCGTATTTTTCGTTGGCGTTTGCAGGAAAATGGAGCAGCGTTAAAGCAACTATGGTCACCACAGCCAGGATACTTGAAGGCCCTGGTTTCACATTTCGCTCAAAGCACTTCGGTCGCATTATGTCCCCCGCTCGCTCTCGTGAAAGCCGCCTCTTAAGAGACTGGCTTTTTGGTCACTCGATCAACAATCCAACAAACCGTTCCTAGGCTACACTCAGCGGCGATGGGCGTCCGAGCAATTTGTGCGGCTTTGGAATTCGTTCTTGAACCAAGCCTTACAGATACGTCCCCAACATCTTCAGGAACAACAGAACAGTAGCCAAGATCCCCATCGCGCCGGCATCCGGGCCGAAGGCGGTTGCGGTTCCAACGCTGCCGGCTATGGCAAGGGACCGGTCAAGATCTGCCGGCCAGGCAAGGATAATCAGGATCTCGCCGCTGCTGCCGATATCGGCTGCGCCAAGAAGATTGGAGCCAACCGGGAGTTGACCGGATGATGTGCCGGGTACGATTTCGACAACTTCGCTTTCAAAAATCCGACCGGGCGCAACATCAAAGGCGATATTCACGGGTGTTCCGACCGGCATGGCCGCGAGGCCGTTTTGCCGAAACACGCCAATCAAGGTTTCAGAGCCATTCTTGATAAAGGGCAATACCGGATTTAGCGGTCGGGCTTGATCGCCAACTGTGGCGCCGAGCGCGGTTACAACACCGGCTGAAGGCGCTTTCACCACGGTTTGGTCCAGGTTGTACTGGGCTTGTTGAAATGCTGCTTCCGCTGCCTTGAAGGTGGCCTTGGCTTCATCGCGCCTTTGTTCCGAAACCGCCTGGCTGCCGCGATCCAAGACAGTCTCGATGCGATTTAATGTGATTTCGGCAATGCGCAAATTGGCTTCGGCTTCATTGACCGCGTATTGGAAGGGATCTGGGTCGAGTTCCAGTAGAACATCCCCTTCCTTGAGAGGCTGGTTTGCTTGAACCGGAATGTTTTTGACAACTCCGCCGACGACAGGCGCGATTTCGGTGACTTTTGCAACGACTGTGACCCGTCCCGACGGTGTTTTGGTGTTTAAAAGCCCGATCACCACGAGCACAATCACAAGTCCAACCAGCGCAACCACCACCTGCGAGGCCCGGTTCCAAGGCAAGACCTTCAGCTGGAAAAACAGCAGCCAAATCAAGACGGCATATATTCCCAGCACGATCAGCATTGCGAAATTTTTCCTTTATCAGAAAACAGGTTGGTCTGGTGACTTGAGCACGAGCTTGCGTAGGCGAACCGACTTAGTCGCCGTCGCAGTAATACCAATAGCCTTCTGTCAAAGCGTCGTTGGTCCAGGTCCAGCAAAGGGAGGGATCCGGTGGTGGCGGCGGCGTGTTGGCCGCAACGACAATGATGGTCCCGAGGGTTACGCCAAAAACAATGGCCCCCCAATGCGCACCACGCCATCCGACCGGCCGTCTGACAACGCGGACATTTCTGTTCACGTTGACATTCACATTTTTGTTGACGTTCACGCCAACATTTTTGTTGCTCCGCTGAGCTCCCGCAGGAGCCGCAGGCCTTTGAGCAGCTGGCGGCCTGGTCTTTGCCGGGGCGGCCTTACGTCCGCCAGCCCTGGCGCCGCCGGCCCGCTTAGGTTGCGCCAGTTGCATTAAACCAGAACCATTCGTGAATGATTTACCCCCTTTGAACTGATCCTGCTCAACCGGGGTGACTGATGCGCTGGATGTTGTTGGCACACCGCCAACCGAGACCACCAGGGCCAGAAGAACAGCTTTGTGTTTCAAGGTGCCAGGCATAATCCTATCCTTCCGGACTTGAAGCAGTCTGTTGTGTTCGTTCGACGAGAAGCGGCAACTCTTAAGGTGATGGGACCACGGTTTATGTGTTTTGAGTCCCGCTCTGTTTCGTCAAACAGTTGAATTATTGATCGCCAGGATACGGGAATTCCTGTCCCAGAGCTTCTTCAGCTTCCTTGTAGACCCCGCGCAGAGCTTCATCGACACCGTCCCAGCGCTGGCTTGAAATGAAGTCGCTGTTGGTCATGTTTTCGACCGGAACGCCTGAAGCCTCACTATAGATCTTCTGGTCGTCTTCACCGGGCAGCGCCGCTTTGCCGGCCAACGGCGGTGCCCAGGTAGCTTCTTCAACGACTGCCATGCGCACGCGGATATCATCCTTGGTGATGTTCCAGACCATGAAGTCTTCAGCAAGACTGAGTGGGCCATCATATGTGGTTCTAATGCGATCATTCACCTGCCCAGTTGTGTCGAAATCCTTGAAGAAATGATATGCGACCGCCATCCGCGGTTTGATCTCGGACATGATTTTGCCAAAGGCTTCAGGTGCGGTATGGACCTGTGTTCCAACAAGTAGGGCTTGCTCCGGAGTGAAGCGCATTTTTGCGACCAGGTCGGGCACAGCAACAAAACATTCATGGATCGCCAGATCGGCATCCTTGGCATATTCATTGAACCACTTGTTGGGATAGGTATCTCCGCCGTAAACGAATTTCAGTCCGTTCCACTCGAGACTGAAGCTGACTGGGCCGTCAATCGCGTGGATCGCAGGCCAGGAGCGAATGACGACACCGTTATCGTCGTAAACGATTTCGTTCTCACCCCGATAGTCAAACTCGTTTGCCTCAAGCTTGAACCCCCTCGCATCGACTAAGCCAATTCGCCCTGCCAGGTCCCACTTGTACATTTGCTCCATGCCTTCCAAAGCATGTTTTGTTCCAAGTTCCTCAACTTGTCCGGTGGCCCCCCAAACGCGCAGTGGCACCTGCCGGCCCATAAGTGCGCCGCCGATAAACATCTCACCAAGCGCGCCGAAGTGATCTCCGTGGAGGTGCGATAGAAAGATCTTGTCGAGGTAGCTGTAGGGGATTTGAAGCGAGGAAATGCGCTCCGCACTGCCTGAGCCAGCATCAAAAACGAACTTGTCGCCATTGCCCAATTCAACCAGAAAACAGGCGGCCGCTTGGGCTGCGCGTGTCGTTGGCATTCCGGTACCACAGGCAATCACGCGCATTTCGTTCGGATCAAGGTCCTCGGTGTTTGGGAAATAGACCTCGCGGTGCTCTGGGGCCTTTGTCGGTGAAACTTCCGAAGCCTCGGCGCTAGCGACGAACGGTATTCCAATTGCAAGCAGACTAGCAGCAAGAATACTGACCAACCCAAGGTGGCTCTTGTTTGGTGTTCCAACACGCATTTCTGAATTGTTGACTTTAAACACAACTACCTCCGTTGAGAGCCGCTATATCTCTTGCAAGTTTTCCGGCACGTTGATCCATTTTTGGGGCACGCGTATTGTTCTGTTAGTTCCTTTTCCTCTGTGGTGGCGGTTGGATATAGTTTCTGATTTCGCGCTCAAGCTCCAATCGAAGCTGAATAAGATCTGTTAGGTCTTTTGCGCTTTTGCCAAATGCGATTTCATGCTCGCCGATTTCGGCGATCACGTCCGAATAATCACGGCAGATGCTCGCGAACTCCGTATTGTCAGCGAGAAGCTCTTTGATGCGCGCTTCGTTCTGAGGAAATCGCTTAACCGCTGGAATGTCGCATTTCGAAATCACACCGGTAGTATCCCGTTTGCAATTGCGATGATGTCTCACAATCAACGCAGACTTCTGCGCGCGAAGAAAGGTAACATACTGTGCTGTAACGTAGCGTGTAACGGTTACATTGGACGTCTTAAATCCCAGAAACTTATTGAAACAAAGATGATAATCGGCTTGACTATAACCTAACCGTCAATGACAAAATAATTTTGCTCCCAAGGGATATGGACGACCAAACAAATACAAAAAATGTCTGTATCTCAAAGGATCAAGTGCTGGATGCGCTCAGTCGGATTCTACGCAGCGAAGAGTTTCGTGATGCTGATCGCTTGTCAGACTTCTTGCAGTATGTCGTAGAACAAACACTTGCCGGTAAGTCGGCCTCCATCAAGGCAACCACCATAGCGCTCGATGTCTTCGATCGTGAACTGGATAAAGACACGGGATCGGATTCGATCGTCAGGGTAACGGCCGCCAGGCTGCGTCGGGCCCTTGGTCACTATTATTCTGAAGATGGTACAGAAGACCCAGTCCAGATAGAATGGAAAACCGGGTCCTATGTTCCGCAGTTCGTATTACGGGTCTCGCCAAAGCCGCCAGCTGTCCAAACAGGATCGAGGTCCGCAGGCGATAAAACAAAAAGACATCCGGTCACCTTTTTGGCTGTCGCAGCATTTGCTGTGATCATGGCAGTTATTGGATATTCCTTCACGACATCGGAAACGCCTGCTTCTAAGGTTGCGCCGGAGAACAAACCTTTCATCGCCGTCTTGCCGCTCAAGACCGCTGAAAACGATGACCAGTCTCAAGCAATTGCGGAGAGATACCTCGAAGCCGTGGTAACGAGTTTGGCTCGGCTTCCCGATGTTTCAGTGATGGCGGCTCGTTCTGCAATTTCTGCTGCAAAAACCAACACACCTTTGGAAGTCCTGAACCAGAACCATGGTATTTCCCATGTTTTGCGTGGCTCTCTCAATAGCCAGGCTGACAGTGTTCGAATGAATGTCCAATTGGTAGATACCATCACCGGGACAATACTCTTTGCAGAGCGTTTTGGCGGAACAACGGCAAATCTATTCGAATTGGAAGATAAGATCGCGAATAGGCTGGCAACGGCACTTTCCATAACCACAGACAAAGACATCGTCCAACGGGTTTACTTGCCATATTCGAACAACAGCGACGCGATTAATCTGGTGCGTGAGGCGATCGTGCGCATAAATCCGCCGAACGAAAAATCCCGCGTAGAGGCATCAAAAGATTTGTTCCAGCGTGCACTTAAACTGGATCCGAAATTCGCGGGTGGATTTGCTGGTCTCTCTCAGGCGCATTCCTACATGGTGCTCTTTGATCATTCAAAGGACCCAATGCACGACTTGGGAAAAGCAATCGAATTTGCAGAAATGGCCGTGGAACTTGATCCAGCGTTTGGCAATGGCCACGCCATGCTTGGTCTCGCCCATTCGCTATCTGGCAATACCGACCAAGCCATGAGAAATGTCCGCCGCGCGGTTGTCTTAGAGCCGGGAGACCCGCTTTCATATCAATGGTTGGGCGGAGTTCTGATTTTCTCGGGCAGATCCCAAGAGGCCGTGGATGCGCTCCGAGAGGCGATCAGACTGGATCCCTTGGAGCCGGGCACGCCTTACTTAAACATTCTTGGAATGGCGTACTTCAACCTCGAACAATACGACGACGCCATTGAGGTCTTTGAACAAAATATTTTAGACGGCGGCCCAGATGCCCCCAATATGGAAGCCTACCGGGCAGCAACCTATTCAGCCCTCGGACGCGAGGCTGAAGCGCGACGCGTGCTCGCTAGGCTGAATGTCAGGGCTGGAGAAATTACTCCGGAGCGGTGGATCCGTAGTTGGACACCTTCCAGTGAACACGCCGAACGCGCCATCCAATCTCTTTATGATCTCGGGATGAAGAAAAGTCATTCAATCTCTTCTGACTAAGCATTCTGACTGTCGCGTTTGGGAGGAGGTTGGCGTCTTGATATCGATAATCGGTGCGCACATTACGGACGTTAATCGACCAGCGCTCCGATATCAGCAAATGGGCCAAGAGAGGCCTAGGTCCACTTAGGTAAACGCTTGCCGGTGTCAACGGTTTAGCTCGGAATAAACCAAAACACGGTCTGCTATTCGCGCCTGAATTCAGTAATGTGACAGGCGCATCACAACCTGTCAGAAGCCTCTGATAGCGTTGAAAGGAAATCGCCGGTTTCCGGCGTTTGGAATAAAGGGGGGAGGATCACGATCTTGAGCCCTTTTGATGCCAGGCGCTGCCGGGTTTCTTTGGTCGGTTCGGCTTCCCAAATCATCACAGTCACCGGAGTTTTCTGGAGTTTCCGGTCAAACTCTGCCCAGTCCGTTTCGGACGGCGTAGCATCCGGTTCCCAATGGAAACTTGTTGCCTTCAGCCCATGGGCCCTAGTCAGATATTGATAGACGGGATGGGAGGCAAAGACGTGGCTTCCCGTCATCGGAGCAAAGGCCTTTGTTAGTTTTTCTTCCAGAGCTTTCAGCTCTGCGTTTAATTTTTCATGCCGTTTTTCAAACCTCTCTTTTTGCTCCGGCCAGCGCCGGACAAAAGCTGTTTTAACGGCAAGAGCTTGTTCGCGGGCCAATGCAATATCGAGCCAGGTCGTAAACGCAAAACTACCGCCATGGGAGTGCTCGCCTTCAGGGCCGTGGCTGTGAACTGTTTTGCCCTCTGACGGGATCAAGCGGTCGTGAAAATTCTTGGAAGTATCGATCAGGCGGCTCCGCGGTAGGGAAGCCCTTGTCAGCCAGTTTGCATAACCCGCCCCATTCAAAAGCACGAGGTCGGCGGTTTGAAAGGCAACAAGGTCATCGACCGACGGCTCCCAATAAGCCGGATCGATATCGGCCGGGACTGGAAAAACGATATCCAGATCGTCCCCCGCGATTTGTTCAGCAAAGTACTGAAGTGGATAATTGACGACATAGACCGTCCCCTCGCCTTCTGCGGCCTGCGCACAGAAGCCCGCAGTCAGGAACATCCATAGAATGAGAAACTGTTTCATGACGCAATTAGACCCAAGTATATGGAATTGAAAAGAAAATCGCCCCATTGCTCTCCTGTAAGAGCAATCAGACTGCACAGACCCGCCGCCAACAAGATGAGCAGTGCCAACTCAAGGACAACTTGTGCTGGGACAGCAAACCGATCCGCCCCTATTTGACGGGCAACCTCGAACTCCCGCTTGCGCATGCGCAATGAAAGGCTGACGACCATCGAGACCGCAAGCAAGGCTGCGATTGAGATGATGGCGATCATAACCTGCAAGATGGTGCCGATCCGGAAGACGTCCTGGAGAAGTTCTTCGATAACCGCAACGGGTCTGAAGATTTGACGGGTATCGCCGTATTGATCAGCCACACGCCCCTGCAGAAAGGCAGCATCGCGGTCGCTATTGGGGGCAACAATGAGCGCACTTAACGGGAAATTCTCCGGCGCTCCGTGAAAATGAAATCCGGCGCGTGTCTCATCGGTGAACTCGATGAATTCCTTGAGTTTTGCATTGGCAACGACCTTATTACCGTCCCGCGACAGGATCACGCTTTGGTCCTTGACTGTCTCCAAGTCTAGATGGCCATGACCAAGTCCGGTCGCAATCCAACCCGTGCGCAGGTCGGTAAAGACGGAAAAGTCATCCGTCGTTCCGGTTTCCTGCAAGACGCCGACAATGTTCAAGCGGACCGGATAGGTTCCTGCGAGTTCAAAGATGCGGCTTGTGTCTGTTGTAATCTGGCTCCTGGGAGCTAAATCCAGCGTTTCTGCCACACGGGCCCCAACAACAGCATCCCCGAGCTGAACGAACTTGCGGCCCGCAGCCATCTCCAATTCGCGGAAGCTGAAATACTCAAGATCAGTTCCAACCACCGAATATCCGCCGGCAGTCCCGGACCTTAAAACTGGCAGCGGCAGCGCAAGATCCATTTCCAGAAGCTGATCATAATCCGCCATGGTGAGATTTGCGCCGGGCTCCCCTTTAAAGAACAACGCGCTCATTGCAGCATCCAACTGGCTGCCGGGAGCGGAATAGATCAAGGGGGTTTGCTGCGCCCGTGACAGCAAATGATCTTCCGCGATCCGAGAGGACAAATCCGCAAGAACCGGAATGGCCATCAAAATGGTAAAGATGACCACCAACAGCACAGAGCGGCCCTTGTGGAACTTGAGGTGCGCCAACGCCAAATGCACGTAGGCCATTATGCGGACACCTTCACGTTTTGCGTTTCTGCTCCAGCCCTCAAATCCCGAAAGTCGATCACGCGCTTAAACCGCGGCAACAGTTCATGATCATGGGTCACCGCCAGCACGGTCGCCCCTGTCTCGGCTGCAATTTCCTGAATGAGATCCAAAATGATGGTCTTGTTGTCCGGATCGAGATTGCCGGTGGCCTCATCTGCCAGGATGAGTTTCGGGCGGTGCAGAAGTGCCCGGCAGATGGCAACCCGCTGCTTTTCCCCTTGCGACAACGCCTTTGGGTGACGATGAAGCAGGTCGGCAATTCCGGCTGTCTTTGCCAGTTCGTTCAAGTACGCGTCGGTGTCCGGCGTTCGTTTCAAAACCGAGCAGACAGCATAAGGATAAAGGATATTTGCCCGCGCAGTTAGATACTCCAGCAGTCCAAAGTCCTGAAAAATGAACCCGAGTTGTTGCGCCCGCAGCCGTCTAACAACCCGTTCCGGCGTATTTTTGAGTGACTTGCCGAAGACATCGACAGAGCCACTTGCCGTAAACAGCAGTCCAGCGATGAGATGCAGCAGCGTGCTTTTGCCCGAACCGCTGGGTCCGATCACAGCAACCTGTTCGCCTTGGGATATGGAAAGTTCCTTGATCCGGAGCCCGAACCCGCCGCCAGCGTAGGTGAACGTCAGATCCTGGATGGAGATCATTTCGCCAGCCTCAAGACAAGCGCTCCTGTTCATGAACTTCAAAGCCGATGATTTTCCAAGCCCCCTCTTCCGGCGAAATCAACAAATCAGCATCATAAGAATTGACCCGCTGGTGGATGTGTCCCCAGTGGCCGACCGTGCCGACGATGGTCCATTTGGTCCGTATCTTGAAGTCTGCGGCCGTTCCGCCGATATGTTCAGGAACGGCGGAACTGACATTCACGGATTTGACACGCGCATCAGCGCCACCGGCCTTGGCGATGCGAAGGGCCTGTCGTTGATCGAGATAAACCTCTTCCAGCAGCTGGCCGTCGATGGTTTTGGCAAGCCTGTCGTAGACCTGCGCCTCCCCCCGAAAGTCAAAAGAGCGATAAACGTTTGACAGCAATTGCTGCGTCAAATTCTGCGCTTGTTCAGCGGGCAGATCTGCAGGTATCAGACCTGGTCGCGGCACAGAAATCGGCGCGCTCTTGAGCACCAGAAAGCCGATAGCCACTGCTGCAACTGCGGCAAAGGCAGCCGACGACCGTTTCAATCTTCCATTGATCACAAAGGAGCCAATACCGAGACCCAAGGCCGACAGCCAAAAAACGATACTCAGTCCAGGCAGCTCAATATCCGTCCAGGGACGTGCTTCGACCGTTTCAACGGCAGGGACTGGCGATTTCTTGAAATGATTGGTCCAGACCATCTTTGGGTCGTCTTGGGTCAGCGAATAAAGAAACGGCCCCGCCGCATCGATGGCATAGCCTGGTACTTGCGAGGCGTTTTCATCATAAAGCGTCCATTGAACCGTGGCTTCTTTTGGAAGACCATCGGTCGGCGCTGACCAGATCAGACCGAGAATTGCCGCATCGACATTCACCGGATCGGACGGCGCTAGAATTTCAAGTCCGCGCAAACCGATGCGCATGAAGGCGGCCCTATCAAAATCCGGGACGACCCCTTTTCCATCAATCGACATGGGCGATTGTTCTGCTATCAAGCTCGCGATTTTTGTCGTCAGCTCTTTCTTTTCGGTTTCTTCCAAAATTGGGCCGGCAGGTTTCAATCCGGCAAGTTCTGCGGCATCGCGCACCCGGATCAATGCCTCGTGGCGAACCTCATAGGGCTCAGCATAAAGGAAACTCATTCGCGGATATCTGTGATGCCGCGTGAGCGAAGCATTGTCGAACTTGGAAAACCAAGGATCATTCCGATCAAGCGTAAGGGTCGCTGGTCCAGAAAAGTACCGGAAATCTATGACTGGCACTTCGTCATGAAAAACGATCATACCGATGCTGGTTTTGGGCAGTCCCTCCTCGCCTTGTGGCGGAACAAACTCTACTGTGTCCGGCAATCCATCAGAAAACGGATAAAACAGTTCGGCAAAGACGACACGTTTGTCTTTTGGTGGGGCAGGAAACCGGCGTCCGCTATAAGGGTCGATCGTTCCGGCATAAGGCGATGCCCGTTCCTTGCGGAACCTGCGGTCGATGGTGCGGAGCTCGACCGGAAGTTTTTGACCGCTGGCAATGACACTCAAGACGTTTTGGCCGAAGTCCGCCAACCGTTTGTCTTCTGAGACCGATATTTGACCAGGATCTTTATACCAAGCATCCGGGATCAGGGCAGCAAACTCTTCCAGATCGTTGACGAAGATCTCCAGCGCTATCGTGACGCCGTCATCGGCAACGTAGATTTCCGCGATATTGGGAGCGACTTCCGCTCCAGTTAGGTTAATCCAGTCGGCTTTGGAAGTAGAGACCAATCCCAGCATCAGAATAGGAACTATTGCCCATATGTGTTTGATCCCACCCATTTTCAAAGCAGAAATCACGTCAGCAAATCCACTTGCAATTCCTTCCCCGGTAAATGCAACGTTTTAAGGTCATGAAACACAAACGAACAAAAAGAAGCTACTCCGTGATAGGCTCCGAAATTGAAATTTTAGCGTAACTTCATGATCTTAATTAGACAAGCCCGCACCGCGAATTGCCATAGAAACCCAAACCGGTGCAATTGGTGGTGTCACAATGGAGGCGAAAGGCGGGGCCAAACACCGATTTGTTGGATACCGGACTTGGGGCCATGTGCGAAGGCAGGGCAGACAATCTGACCGAAGAACACTGCGCCAAACGCCAGAACGTTCCGATAAATGGTTTCTATGGTCAGCTCAAAACCCCGATGAACTTCCGGAAACCGGTCTAGCCTGCTGGATGGACGAGATCGCCGGCATCGACACGACTACAGCCAAGTTGCTCGAGCCCAAGTCCAACTTGAAAAACGCTCCGTGAGAAGTGTCTGAAGGGGCGCATTCCTTGTTACTGTTCAGGCAAGGGTGGCGGCGTGTAGCCGTCCCATTTTCCGCCAATTATGAAGTCGGAATAGGACGCTTCGCCGCTCCGCGGCGCAGTCAAATATCCTTTTGTCGTGGGCGGTGGCTGGACCCGTTCAGCTGACACAACTTCGCGCTGCTGGATGCTGTCTTTAGTGATGTTCCAGGCCATCAAATCGTCTGCAAGAACAAGCGGTCCATCGTATACTTCACGGATCGCATCGGACATGCTTTGGACCATCTCCGGAACCAGGATCGAATGATAGCCGACAGCCAACCGCGGTTTGATTTCTGCCATTAATTTCCCAAATCCGCCTGGAGGAGTATGGATGTAGGACGACACTTGAACGGCTTGGCGCGGTGGGAAACCTAGATAGTTTTCAAGATCTTCCGGCCCATAGAAGCACTCATGGACCACAAAGTCCGCGCCTTTTGCATATTCAACGAACCATTTGTTGGGATAGCTGTCGCCACCAAAAACAAAGCTTAGGCCGTTCCAGTCCAAGCGGTAGCTGACAGACCCGTCAATCGAATGGACAGCAGGAAAGGAGCGGATCGTGACGCCGTTTTTCTCGTAGACGATCCCGTTTTCCTGGCGGTAGTCGAACTCATGCGCCACCAGCATGCCGCCGCGATCCGGCAGTGTTCCGGCCCGGCCTTCAATGTCCCAGGCATATGCAACCTTCAAGCCTTCAACAAAGGCAGCGGTGCCAAGACGCGGCTCGGAGCCTGACGGACCATAGATATGCAGCGGCTCATAGCGACCACTCAGCCAACCGCCAACCCAGAGGCCTTCCACGTCGCCGACGTGATCCGTATGCAGGTGGCTTAAAAAGGCTTTGTCAACCGTCGCAAAATCCGGCCGCAGCGCAAAAAGGTTTTCCATTGAGCCGGACCCGACATCAAACAAAAACTTGTCGCCGTTGCCGAGTTCGACATACCAGCCTGAAGATTTTTGTGCCCGTGTAATTGGGGTTGGCATACCGGTGCCAAGCGCCACAACGAACATTTCGTCTGGTCCAAGTTTTTCAGTACGCGGGTACCACGCATCCGGCTTTTTTTCTTGCGCATGCGCATCCGCTGAAAAGAGGACACTGAGCAACAAAAAGCAAAAGCTTGTTTTTAAACACTTCCAACACTGCATCCTCATCGCGGCACTCCCGAATTCATCCAAAAAACAGGGTTACAACTCAGTCCTCCAGCCGGATCATTTGTTGGGCTTGTACCAAGGCTTAGCGGGCCGCCAGTCCTGATCTTGTAGACTGTATTTTTCCATATGCTCGTCCAGCATCTCGTTTTGGGCATTAAAGCCAGGACCCCATTCGCCATCACGAATGAACTTACTTGTCGGGTTTGGCCAATCCGGATCCGGCGGTGGTTGGCGACTAGGGCCAGGCACTGCACTGGCGCGGTCCGGAGACACGGCCATGCGCTCAGTCACCCCGTCCTTGGTGATGTTCCATACCATCATGTCCATGGCGATGGAGAGCGGACCGTCATATGTAGAGCGAATAGCCAACAACAATTCTTGATGCGCTTCTTCCATTGTGTGATAGGCGACCGCATGTCCCGGTTTGACTTCACTCATGATCTTGCCGAAGGATGGCCCAGACGTATGGAATTCGCAGCAGGCACGCCAAGCAAGCTGCGGGGGCTGACCATAGTCTTTGGCGAAAAACTCCGGACTGGCGAAAGCTTCGTGGATCGCGAAATTTGCGTCCTTGGCATATTTGACGAACCACTTGTTCGGCGAGGAATCGCCGCCAAAAACAAGTTTCAAGCCGGCATATTCAATAATGTAACTGACGGGTCCATCGCCGGCATGAATCGCCGGAATGGACCGGACGACAATCCCATTTTGATCGTAAACGATTTCGTTTTCTGCCGTGTAATCGAATTCATTAACGGTGATCTGACCGGGAACTGGGGTGATTTTAAAGGCGCGGGTTTGATAATCCCAGTTGAACGCTTTTAAGAAATGCTCGATTGCATACGCCGTTCCCATGTCCTCTGTTTGCCCGCTCGGCCCCCAGACTTCCAACGGTCCCGGGCGCCCAGCAGTCCATCCACCCGCCCAAAGGGACGCAAGATCTCCCCAGTGGTCTGTATGCAGGTGGGAAATGAAAATCTTGGTCAAATATTCTGACGGGATCATCAACGCATTGATGTTACGCATCGAACCGGTTCCAAGATCGAAGATGATCTTCTCACCATTGCCAAATTCAAAAAGGAAGCACGCAGACGCCTGACCACGGCGCTGATCCGGCATGCCGGTTCCGCAGGCAATGACACGGACTTCTTCTTCCGCAAGGACTTCGGTTCCGGGATAATAAACATAGCGGTCGGGGGCGACGACATTGGGCCCCTCCACGACACCACCGGCCGCACGGGCCTGCATCCCCAAGCTTGAGCTGTCGAGCAAAGGAGCGCCTGCCACTATTGGATATGCGAGCATAAACGCCGAAGCAGCCAGAACACTGCGCATTTTGCGTTTTAGTCTGATCATGACCACTCCTCCAGAATTGTATCGCTTTACGGTGTTTTAGAAACGAAACGAGAAACGGCGCCCCAAGGGAGCGCCGCAGTTAAGCTTTAGAACCTGTAGCTGAGGCCCAAGAACGGGCCATGCTGCGTAATGTCATAGCCAAATTCATTGGCGCCCTGCCCTTCCGAATAATCGATGTCATAGACGCGGTATCCGAAGCGGAACGTGGCCTTTTCCGTAAATTTGTAGCCGGCAATTCCGCTTAGCGACCACGACAGATCTTCACCGGACACACCGAAACCTGACATGTCGCCACGCACGACCATGTTCCAGCGGTCATTGAAGACAAAATTCGCCCGAGCACCGACGAGCGGAGAAACCCAGTGCCGGTCGCCACCCAAGTTTTGGGTGAAGGGAGCCGGCAATCCCGGGATCACTTGGATCTTCTGGCGAATGTAATTGTAGCGCGCACCGGCGGTCACATCGAATTCAAGGCGCTGATGCGGGCTTGACCCGGTGGAGAGCGACGCGAAACGATAACCGACTGCCGCATCTATTATGCCCTGGCGGATATCAGCTTTCACCGTTCCCGCAGATGCAGGACCAATACCTTGATTGGATAGACCGAGGTTCACGTATTGTGCATCAAAGACAAACCCGAATGCGCTGCCATCATTTACATCTCGCCTGCGCCAGGCTTCGCCCCGCCCGGAGACAGCAAACTGAAGAAGATCAAAGATCTCGTCTGGTCCAAGATCGAGATCAACAGCGCCGCCGTCGACAGTTGAAGTTCCATCGATAGAGATCGGAATAAATCCATATCCCCCCAACTCAAATGTCCAAGGGGATACATTTTCGATCGGCTCATAGACCGGTGGTTCACCACCTGCCAGATCGGCGGCGTGACCGCCACCAGAGAGACTTCCGCATATCACCGCGGCGAAACCGAGTTTCATGATGTCTCTATTCATACCCCACAACCTTCCCAAGTCTTTCACATCTATTTGGAAGCACGGAGTTCAGCCAGACGTCCATCCGGATCATCACCTACCGGATGATGTGCGTTAGTCACACTATCTCTTTGTTGACGGCCGAGGTGCTACCAGCCCCGGAAACGATTTCCTTTACTGAAGTATCAGCGTCTTACAGTTTCCGCACAACCCCAATTTCTTCGTTTGGACCATGTTGGCTGGTCAGGGATGGCATTGCTAACGACAGGAATGACGCAATAATGGACGCAAGAACAAACGCTAGATGCTGCGGACTCAATTACTAATCTGAGGAACTGTTGGGTCAATGTGGACACATATCAGGAACTTGTGGGCTGCCGCTTACCTGAGCGTTAGACCGAATTGGATTTCGGGAAATTCGAACGTGGTTTTCTCTTTTGTTGTCCTTTGAGAGATCTGAAACTCTTGGTAGGATACTGGCATGTTCAAGCAATTGCCTTTCCGCAAAACGTTGGCGCTGCTTGCGTATGTCCATTTCGGATTTTTAACCTCCGCGTTGTTCCCAGCTGCTGCGGAGCCGTTGGTTTTGTCTGTCGGGACATTCCATTTGCCTCCATATGCCTATTCTGAAGACAATGGAAAGATAGCTGGTTCCAGCATCGATACCCTTCAAAAACTGGCAGGACTGGCCGGCTTGACCCTGGACCTGAAAATGCTGCCCTGGAAGCGGGCCATGGTCCAGGCTGAAGCTGGTGAATTGGATGCCCTTTATCCATGCGCGCCACGTCCGGAAAGGGCACGCGCCTTCCTATTCACCCAGACATTGGGCAAGGATGTCGTCAGCCTCGTGGCCAAACGGTCCGATGACAAACACTGGCAGATATCGAGCATCAACGACATCAAACGTCACGGAGCAAGCCTTGTTGTTCTTTCGGGGGGCGCTATTGAGAGCCTTTTGAAACGCGCTGGTATCAAAAACTACATTACCGTTCAGGAAAAAGACCCCATGGCGCTTATGGTTCATTTGGGCCGAGTGGATTTTGCACTTGAATATCAGCGCCGCCTCGATTTCGACAGCGGCACACTGGGCCTTGTCGACAACATTATTACCAAGCCACTCGCTGAAATGACCTATGGCCTATGTCTGAGCCGGCTTGCCCAGAACATTGACGGCAAAATGGTTCGCTTGAATGCAGCGATCCAAGACCTTCAGGATACTGCATCCCAAACCCGTGTAGCGCCGGATTTTTCAGAAGAACGCTAAGAAATCTGGATGCATTTACGGTGCTGTGCGGACCCAATAAGTAGGAGCTGCAGCTCTACTCTGAAACACTGGTCTTTAGAGGTTATATGTGGTTCCGGTTCCGAGACATGCCACGCCTTTGACCACAGCGATGGGCGCCGGACCGGCAGCTTCGTTGGCGGAATGCGGTTGTATTGTGTATTTTTCCCTTCTTAGACGTGTAGCTCGATGCTTCAGGAGAGCAGTAGGCGAGCAAATAGTTACACGGAGCTGGTAGAAAGGTGCGGAGGTGTTACGGAAGCTCTTGAGCGTGATCGCCTGTCTTACGCTAATCAGTTGTGGTTCCCCGCCTGCGAACATCATCGGGATCGACAATCCATTGATGCCGGCTGTTTCGGTGGCGGGAACGGCATTTCAGACCGTCTACATCGCGACGACCCGTCGGCGAGCAGAAGATCCGGCAGTTCTCTATTCCGCCGATCGCAAGCCTGCTGGCGCCAATTTTTCCAAGGTCGTTGTGTCGATACCGGCAAACCATAAGGTGGGGACCGTTCAACGTCCCGCAACACTTCCCCCTGACCCTAGACATGACTTCGTTATCTTGGATCCTGCCGCCTACGAAACACCCGGTTTATTTCGAAAGGCAATCAACACTGCTATCGCGCAGCGGCCAAGTGACGCCCGCGAGGTCATGCTTTTCGTCCACGGCTACAATACAGATCTCCCAGATGCTATTTTGAGAACCGCACAATTTGCGCATGATTCCGGTTTTACAGGTATTCCGGTACTATTTTC
The DNA here is from genome assembly GCF_006517275.1 of Labrenzia sp. PHM005. Taxonomy (NCBI): domain Bacteria; kingdom Pseudomonadati; phylum Pseudomonadota; class Alphaproteobacteria; order Hyphomicrobiales; family Stappiaceae; genus Labrenzia; species Labrenzia sp. PHM005. The sequence goes on from NZ_CP041191.1 coordinate 3,990,565, forward strand.
TTGGGCATCACGCGGCAAAACGCTTCAGTATGTTTACGATTTGAACAGTGCCTTGCATGCTAGAGATGAGTTGATTGACACTGCGGAACTGATTGCATCGACCAAAGCATCCGGTGTCAACATTGTGGCGCACTCGATGGGGAATCTATTGACGATTGAAGCCATGCGTCAGGATCAGTTACTCGGAAGCTTCAACAATTCGCAGAAAATCAAATCAATCGTATTGGCCTCACCAGATGTCGATGCACAACTCTTTGAAAAACAACTCCGTCCCTTTCCAAAACAAGCACGAAAATTCTATGTTCTCGTCTCGGACAACGACAAGGCACTGGCAGTTTCAAGAAAAATTGCTGGCGGGATAGACCGGGTTGGAGATGAGCCTGCGGATGAATTGGCCAAACTGGGCGTTACTGTGATCGACTTGACCAAGATCGACGACACATCGAGCCTCAACCATACTAAATTCGCCAATTCTCCGGAGATTGTTCAGTTGATCGGGCGGCGCATGAACGAAGGAGACTCCTTCCTTCAACCACCGAGCCGAGCTGCGCTGAGTACCATTCCCGCCGCTGTATCAGTCTTATCCGGACGCGGACAAGCTGTGATTGCGTTTCCATGACTGCAAAAGGGTGCAAACAGTACAACCAGCAGGAAGTCGCATGAAATACCCAATGCGCAAGATGTTGAACCGGTCTATCCGGCGACATTAAGCCAACTTGGATCGCGCTAAAGTTTCAGACGGCAACTCGTCAAACAGCTTCCGATAGTAGCCTGCGAACCGGCCGACATCCAAAAACCCCCACCGAAGTGCCGTTTCGGTCACAGAAGCCGACTTGCCATCCCTTATTTCTTCCCGAGCGCGTGTCAAACGCCAATGGCGCAAATAGGTATTTGGTGTGACGTCGCAGACATCTGTGAAAGCGCGATGAAGTGTCCGCCTAGAAATACCCAGCTCTCCACTAATCTTATCAAGCGTAGGAAGCTGCTCGGCGTGGGCAGACAAGAAATCCTCTGTCCGATTAACTGCCCTATGATGATCGATAGAAGTTTCCTGGACCCTGCAATTTATCTCGACCCCAAAGGATATCGCGTCCACGAAAACATCGATTAGGTGCTCAAAAACATAATCAAAAGTTTGCTCTGAGATCGACGCGGCGGAACTAACAAGCGCCCTCGTCTGTCGCTCTAGAGACCTGCATATGAGGGTTTGGGTGTCTTCTGGCAGTCTCAGCAAATTTCCATATTTGAATTCATCTCCGATCTGCTCGACACCGCGCCGTGTCAGCATCTCAGTCAATTCATCGTAACGCAGAAGCAACAAAACACCTTCAACCGGTTCTGCATAAACAGCAGCCCGCTCCAAATTTGCCGGGAGCCAGCCAATATCACCGCTGAGCAGATTTTCGTTGCCGATGGAATTTCGTGGTCCGGAGCGAAGGAAGGCGCCAATTGCAAAAAACTGATCTGAGACCAAACCTCGAACTCGAACATTTTTGCAGGTCGAAAACTCTATTTTTCGATTGTTGTGTTCAAAGATGTATGCGTCGCCGGAAATTGGTTCTTCCTTGATTTGAGTCGCTTCACTCAAAAAAGAACCCTTATTACGCTCTGCCCAAACACGCTCCAAATCATCCACGTTCCGGACTTGTGTTTCGAATATCCGCATAACCCCACCCCAGGCGGTGATTATAAACGTCTTCTTCAATAATTAATATGCTTCGCTCAGTGAATACGTAAAGTGAGACAGCACAAGCAAAAAGAATATCCCTTTTATTTAATTCACATTATCGCCAATGCCGAATACCAGTCTGTATTTGTACATATTTAATTGCGACAGTTTTGAGTTATTATTAAATATGGCAACCGATTACTGATCGTTATATATATAATGTATCATTATTGATCGAAATTATAGACCATTTGGGAAAATGCGCCTTATCAGTGTGCCTTAATCTCCACTAGCGCATAAATATTGACCCTTGTCACAAATCACGTAGAAGAAATTGTCACTCATCAATACGCTCATCGTGTAGGGCACTCAAAACACAACGGTTTTCTTGTTCTCGGGCTGTGACCTACAGCCGTGAAAGGATTTTGAATCCTGGTGAGGATACGAGCGGCGCGACTTCGCATCTCCGCCCGGTTTCTGCAGTGAAGACCCTGTGCCTTTGCATGCCCCAAACAGGCTTGAGGGGTGAGGTCATGAAACGCAGAGAATTCTTAAAATCCGCTGCGGCGGTTCCGGTTGCGGGTGCATTGGCACCTGCCCTTCTCGCCAAGGACGTCGCAGCGGCCGAACGAGCTGACGAGATCAAGGTTGCGCAGGCGACCACGGGTAGTCCGGCCGCAAAACCGACTGCGGGCTCCACTCCTGCAATTCCGCCTGATGAGTTGGGCAAGGCGCTCGTCACCACCGATATGAACGGCACGGGGCCGGATGGTGCCCACAATGGCCAGACGGCCACGTTCTCAGGCGAGTCCAAGGCAGGCACTGCGGCGGGTACGGCAACTGCCAAGATGGAGCTGACGGACGACGAGCAGGCGGTTCTCGATGACCGGGACGGTCCGGAAAAGGCCAAACTCATGCAAATCCTGGTGAAGTTTGGCGAGACATTCGGCGCGACCAAATTGGTAGATCTCGGCGGCGCGCCGCATTCGAACCTTTATATCGGTGCAGCTTATCTCGGATCGATCATTGATCTCCTAGAAGAATGCGCGAATGCAGGACTGAAGTCCTATGCGCCCTATACGGTGAACCCACGCCCCTATGACGTCTACAATGTTCAGAACAATCCCACGGACATTCAGCTGATCTACGAAGGCTATCCCCTTCAGATGAAGCTGGACTGGGTGCATTCACAACTCGGCGCCCCGGATCTCAATCAACGGTCCTGTGCCTGCTACCTCGCTGAAGTTGGTAATGCGCCAGAGCCCGGCACCAATGTTGCCTGGTGTGAATCGTCCGCCGTGAACTATGGCAATTCGGTGCTTGGTGTGCGCACCAACCGGTATGGCGCGGGCATGGAAATGGTCTGTGCCATGCTTGGCAAGGCACCTTATTATGGCCTGATGACCGACGAGGGCCGCAAAGCGAAGTGGCTCATCGACGTTAAAACGTCTAGCGAACCGGATTGGGGTGCGCTCGGGGCGGCGATCGGCCGGAACTGCGTTGAGGACATTCCTTACGTTGCTGGTGTTCAGCAGTACATCGGCGACGAGGTGACCGTCGACAACATGTGGAAGCTCAAGAAGATGGGCAGCACGACGGCGGCTGAAGGCGCCGTGGGGTGTTACCATGTCGAAGGCGTGACACCGGAGCCCAAAGAAAAAGGCCGGGATATGCTGGTCGAAGGGTTCCAGACCTATGTTTATGACGATGCCGAAGAGCAGCGTATCCTCGACACTTGGCAAAACTTGTGGCCTGAAAAGGACGGCGACCCGACAGCGGCCTTTATCGGTTGCCCGCACAACACGTATCAAGAGGTTTTGACCTGGTGTCAGAACGTCACCGACGCGCTCAATAAGGCTGGTCAAGAAAAAACGGCGATCCCTGTCTACATGTTCATGCCGACTGTCGTTCGCACACGCATGCTTCTTGAACATCCGGCCCTCGCCAGCAAGTCCCTGGACGCGGGCATGCACTACACCAACATGTGCGCGGTCAGCTACTCCGGCATGAAAGGCTTCTCGGAGCGTACCCGTGGCGTCACCAATTCCGCCAAGACGCGGGCCTATTCCACGATCCGTTACTTCCCGGACAAGAAGCTCGTGGACATCATCGTGACCGGCAAGGTCTAGGGCGTTTGAGCAACATTGCAGGTGATCGCGGATTACCCGATTGCCTGACCAAAAATCGAATGGAGAAGTGTTATGGCGACTTACAAAGGCAGAGCTGTCTTGCCGGGCGTTTTAGAGGGCGAAGCGCTGGTTTCGAAACAACCGTTCAACACTACCGCGTCCTATTTCACAAACATGTTCGCGGGCAATACCGAAACTGCCCCCTGCACAGACGCCAACAACAAGGAGCTTTTTGAAAAAGACTTGAAGGGCGGAATTCTCTGCACACCGCAAGCCATTGGGTCAACAATGGGCGCCGGTGCTCTCATGGGCATGAACCTGCTTGGCGTCGGCTTCAAGGCGATACTGTTCTCCAAACATATCGACAGCATCTCGGCCTGCGGCCTGATCATGGATTCAATCTGGAATGACCGGACGGTCATCACGATCGATTTGCTTGGCGATGAGTTCATGGAGGCGGTGAAAAACGGCGACAAGCTCTCCATCGCTGAGGATGGAACGGTCACGGTGGCATAAGTGAATTGGTCTTGCCGGGGTTCGCCTTCGGCAGGACCACGCGGCAATGACTGGCATCCGGTCACAGGGGGTTCTGATGAAAAGCAGTAAACAGATCACGCTGGCAACAAGCATTGCCAGCTTGCTGATCGGGGTCAATGTGTCCCTCGCAGAGGACGTGGCTGCCGAGGGCGTAAATCAGTACACAGCCATAACCCCGGCACAGCGCGTTTCGAGCGGATGGGTTGAGGGCGATCAGGACCCCGGCAACTTGCTCAATCAGATTGAAGCGCGTCGGACGCCCCGAACCGGATTGGTTCCGTTTTCGCCCATTCAGCCTCTTCGCAATGGCGTGACGTCGGTCACGGATAAAATCTATGAAGCGATGTACCTCAGATTGGGGTTCTCGTTCCATACAGTTGGCCAGTATACGACGAACAACTTACCCAACACTCTGAGGCACGGCGGGGCGACCGACTTTGACTTTGTCGGAACCTGGGAACTGTTCAACCGCGGCCAGCCAACCCAAGGTGAAATTTTCTTCGGTGTTGAAGGCAGGTGGGATTATGGCCCGATCGGCCCGCAGAATCTTGGGTTTGTCAGCCTTGGAACTTCCGGCGGGACTGCAAACTCGTTTTCGGCCTATTTCCCAGCGTTTATTCTCCGGAACCTTTATTACAGGATGGGAAGCCCCGAGGCTGGCTGGGCTTTCCGTTTCGGCAAAATCACAACGGATGCCATGTTGCTGACGAACCGGCATCTGACGCCCAACACGACATTCCTGTCCAATGCGGGAACCGGAATGTTCGTGGCCGGTTATCCAGATTCCGCACTCGGCATGGCAGGTGCTCTGTATTTCGCTGACCAAAGAGCTTATGTCGCTGGACTTGTTGCCGATTCCAATGGCAATCGGTTCGATTTCGGCCGTCTCTATCAGGGCGACTTTTACAAGGCTGCGGAAGTCGGACTGAAGATATTCCCACGTACGGACAGGGCCAGTTATTCCAAGTTCCTGGTTTGGCACACGGATGGAACCTTTGATGGGTCTCCGATCAATGCCAATACGGGCCGCCAAGGCTGGGGATACGGCGCAGTCCTGTCTCAAGAACTGACCGCAGATGGAAACACAGTTGTGGTGGCGCGCTATGGCCAAGCGTTCAACAACGCATCGATCTATGACCAGCAAGCCGCACTTGCCCTTCTGCGTTACCAGCCGTTCGGATCGTATTCCTTCGATGATGACGTCTTGGGGGTTCAAATCAATTGGATTGATTCCTCAACCACTGGGGCACGCAATGAAACCAGTCTGGAGACGTTCTACCGTTTTCCGCTGTTTCCAGACCTCGACACCACCCTTTCCTATCAAGCGGTTTTCAATCCGGCCAACACAACGAACTTCGATACGGCGCACGTTTTCTCGGTCCGGGCCGTGACCTCGTTCTGAAGTGAACGAAGTCGACCGGATTTGGTGTTTCAAGTCGTGTCCAGCGATGTCAATTGGGAGGAGCCCGCTGTGAAACAAAGAACATTCGGACTGCTCGTGTTCGCCCTGATGTGGCATGCTCCCGCAGTTGGTCAAGAATGGCAGGCCAACGAGCAAGCGCTTTCAAATCTATATGCGGGCAAAGCCTACTCGCCCTATGCAGGCCGGGATTTCCCATCCTATCCGCTGTGGGGGGACACTCACCTGCACACGTCATTGTCGTTTGACGCTGGCGGCTTCGGCAACCGCCTGTCACAGCGCGATGCCTATCGTTTTGCCAAAGGAGAAGAGGTCATCACGTCGTCCGGTCAGAAGGCGCGGCTTGCCCGGCCGCTCGACTGGATCGCGATCACCGACCATTCCGATGGCATGGGCTTCATCGACGACGTACTGGCGGCCTCGCCGCTGGTCACAGGATATGAGCAAGGCGCGCGGTGGTCGACGGGATTTCGTGCAGGCGGTCAAGAAGCCGTTGAAACGACACTCGACATGATCACAACCTTCTCGCAGGGAAAAGTTGATCCTGACATGTTCGCCAATTATTCACCCGGTGCGCGCCGTTACTCCACGGTCTGGGACCAAGTGATCGAAAATGCTGAAGACGCCAATGATCCAGGCACTTTCACGGCTTTCATCGCGTTTGAATGGACGTCCTTGGTCAAGGGCGGCAACATGCATCGCAACGTTATCTTTCGCGATGGCGGAGATCGGGCCCGTCAGATTGTCCCGCTGACCACCGCGCCACCGGTCGGCACCACCGACCCACTCGATCTCTACGCTTACCTTGAAGCATACGAGGAAAAGACCAACGGTTCTGTCATGGCCCTGGCGCACAATGGAAACTTGTCGAATGGCATCATGTTCCCGGTCGACGCGCAATACACCGGAAAAGCCATTGATGAGTTCTATGTCCAGCAGCGGGCGAAGTGGGAAAAGCTCTACGAGATCACTCAGATCAAGGGCGATGGTGAAGCCCACCCCTTCTTGTCTCCCGATGACGAATTTGCAGACTATGAGACGTGGGACGTCGGTAATCTCGATGTTTCCGAGGCCAAGACACCTGCCATGCTGCAGTATGAGTATGCGCGCGAAGCCCTCAAAAATGGTCTTCTGCTGGAAGCGAAACTGGGCACAAATCCGTACAAGTTTGGTTTCAGCGGGGCCACCGACAGCCACACCTCTCTCTCGACTGCTGAGGAGAACAACTTCTTTGGCAAACATGCTGGCACTGAACCCGCGCCGGAACGGATGCAACATCCTTTCATGAAGAATGAAATTGGTGAAATCGCCGGTTGGCAGCAGGTTTCCTCCGGCTACACGGCAGTCTGGGCACATGAAAACACCCGCGCATCGATCTTTGACGCGATGGACCGCAAGGAGATTTATGCGACGACTGGCCCGCGGATGATCGTGCGTTTCTTCGGCGGCTGGGAGTTCGAAGCGGCGGACGTGAACAGCCGCGAGCCAGCCTTCCGGGGATATGAGAAGGGCGTGCCTATGGGGGGCGATCTGCCGCCGGTGTCGGAAGGGGCACAAGCACCAAGTTTCATGGTGTTCGCGCTTCGCGATCCCATTGGCGCCAATCTTGACCGGATCCAGATTATCAAGGGCTGGCTGGATACCGATGGCAAAACCCATGAAAAGGTCTTTGACGTTGCATGGAGCGATGGTCGGCAGCCGAGCAGCGATGGCGATCTGCCACCGGTCGGCAATACAGTGGATGTTGCGTCTGCATCCTGGACCAATACGATTGGGGCATCGGAGCTTGCCACTGTGTGGACCGATCCGGAGTTCGATCCTGAGCAAGCCGCGTTTTATTATGCGCGCATCCTTGAAATTCCGACCCCGCGCTGGATCGTCTATGATGCGTTCCGTTTCGGTATAGACTTGCCGGATGGCGCAGAAACCACCGGTCAAGAACGGGCCTACACCAGCCCGATCTGGTACACACCCAAGGGCTAACTCAGTTAGGCTTAGAGACCGACGTTACTTCAGGTGAAACGGGCTCCGAGTTGGCAATTCCGGGTGTGGGAAGAAAACCAGCCAGCAAGATTCCTAGAACCCCGCGATCCGTTCAACGAACCAAAACGCAGATAGGCTGCCAATTCCATAAGCAACACTGGTCGATCCGATATGTCCTGGCGTGCGCATCGCACGTATAAGCGCCGGCATAAACATTTTGAGAAGCGCAGCAGTCACCAAGATACATGCGATAAACAGCAATTGCCCTGCTTCCACTCCCAGATTGAAAGACAGGAGCGCCAAAGGTACATCGTCGTCCGGAAGGCCGATTTCAGCGAGCGCACCGGCAAAGCCGAACCCGTGCAGCAATCCAAACGAAAACGACACGATCCAAGGAAACTTTTCCGTCAGACGATCTTCATCATTGTTTCTTTGCAGCAACTCCGATGCCAGGAACATGATAGATAGGGCGATCACAGCTTCGACCGGCGGTCCGGGCAACGTGAAGACACCCAGAGTGGAGATCGCCATTGTAATGCTGTGCGCTATGGTGAAGGCGGTCACGGCCCCGACAAGCTTCCACTTCTCCCGGATCAGCAGCAAAAGCGCAAAAACAAAAAGAAGATGATCGAGCCCTTCCAGGATGTGATCGACACCGAGTGCAAAATAGCTGCGGAGAATTTCGAAGAATCCGGGATCGGCTGGAATGACAAACGACGGCAGGCCTGGCGTCAGGCGTTGGGTTGCGCTTTTGTCTGAGGCAAGCTCAAACCGGACGAGGACATCAGTCTGGGTTGCATCAAGTCCTGGGATCGCAATAGTGCCACCGGCAAGTCCTCCCGGACATACCGTTACCCATTGTACAACCCAGGCAGTGCCATCGAATGCTGGATCCGGCGCAGACCTCCGATCACAATTCTCCGGAAGGTCAGTACCGATCGCCATTGGATGTCCGCGAACACCCGGCTTTCGCCATAGAACACGCCATTGGTCTCCATCTACATACTGGAGCTCCAGGTATCCGGGTTGTAGAGCGTGTCCGTGTACTTGCGGAGCGCCGATTGAACCAGACAACAATATGAGCAAGCCGAAAAAGAAACGCTTCATTCCGATGCGTCTCCAATCAATCCATTTCCCGGATAAGTAATTGTATATTGGGCCAGCAGACGCTGGTACTGCGCTTCCGCAAATGTATTGAACTGGTCTTCTCGCCAGTCCCGCACCAACTGCTCACGTATGGTTTCAAGGTCTGGCAAATCAGCGGGTTCATATTTAGCAACACGGACCAAATGCATGCCATATCCGGATTGAACCGGACCGTTCCAAGACCCGGGATTTAGCGTCCCAATCCGATCAAAAAAGCCTTGCCCAAATGTGCGATCCACCAAAGCGCCGGTCGTCAGTGGCAATCGCTTGGGCAGCATGATCGCTTTCCCCACTGACAGCGGATCAGCGCCCTCACCAAGAGCGGCTTGAGCCCGAGTGACATCTTCCTGGCTCGCAGTCTCTCCCAGATACACTTGTTCGAAACTTAACGAAGGTTCCGTCTGGTATTTCCCGGCATTGATCTCGAAATACGCCTTAAGTTCTTGATCTGATGGCGTGAGGCCCGCAGCTGCTGATCTGGTCAGGAAATCTATTTTTTGGCGCAGCCGACGACGGATAACCGTATCATCCTGATCAAGCGACAAAGCCAAAGCCTCGCGCACAAGGACCTCTTCTTTGATGTGGGCATCGACCAGTTGTTTCAATTCGGTCTCATTTGGTGCCCGGCGCCAGACGGATTGAAAACCCAAGGACAACCGATCCAGATCATTTTCGCTGACCACAATCGTCGCAGCCGGAAATTCAGGCTTTGAATCCTGAACAGCAGAGTAAAAAGCGAAAATGCCAATGCCGATGAGGAGAAAATGAAGCAGCGGTTGATTGATCATATTCTTGAAAAACATGGCAGATCAGAGAGTTCACTTTGTTAGGCAGCTAATTTCTGCTGGCTTTAGATTGGGCGATGTAGATAGCGACTTGCAACCGAGTTGCAGGTGTCAATTGTGTCCCGCTTTCCAGCATGGATTCTAGCTGCGGTCCAATGAACCAATTCCGGTGTGCTGAGAACTGCCGTGCAACAGCACCGGCACCGGCTGGACGACGTCTCACAAAGCCGATCAGTGTTTGATCAATGGTGCGCCGGAGTTGATGAGATCCAAGTTTGCTATGAATTGCCATGGCCTCCACAACCGTTTCAACCTTGTCCATTGGCTGATTGCGGTCCGCCAGAAAAAGCCTGTCGAGATGCTGGATCCCGTGCTCCCTCTCGACTTCTATCAAGGCAGTCGCAACAGCGCCAAGACTGCGGCTTGGTAAGTTTTGACGCATTCGGGCAATCTGCTGCCGAAGGTATTGGCCAGCTTCAGGCGTCCGGGACAATCCCAAAAGTAAGGTGTTGATGGGCTCATATTGATAGTCCCTAGCCGATTTGAGAGATGTCAAAAGCCTCTCGACCGGCACCGAAACCTTGAGTGCACTGAGTGTTTCGTACGGGACGCGATCTATCTCTTGCAGCGCCAGATTGTGAAGGTCCAGATTACTGTGATTGAGGTAAATGGAGAGCTTTTCGAGCCGGTCTGGATGATGTGTCTGACTGCGCCACATCCCAGCCTGTTGCAAAACCATATCCAAAAGGCGTTTCCGGTCCGCGTCAATGTAAGACAGATATCTCCAGTCTCCCTTTCCATTGAGAGCAAACAAAATGCTGTCTTGGGCGTTCTTTTCAAGTCGATGTCGCGTGGTGGTGTCAACTAGGAACGGTATCTCCGGATCTTTTACGTCGCCCTTTAGTACACTGGTTATTTTGAACCGGAAGGCTGTTTTCTTGCTCTGCCGGGCGAGAACCAACGCCTGACTTTCCAGTATTCTGTCCACCAGTGTTTTGGCTGGTTTATATGTATGGAAAGAACACGCCAATGCTGAGCGCGTAATTGCCATGACCAATAGAACCAGGATCGCAATTGAACCGGCTTGACGCATAACTGTTTTCAGCCTGGGCTTTTGCGGGGCTGTCATTTGAAACATCGCCTTTGGAGTTCAATTAACACGAAGAACCTACCTCATGAGTATCGTACTACGCTAACCAATGAAAACCTAAGCACAACCGAACAGCGCAATTCTAAGAACTGGGTTTCTTGTCCAAAGGGAAAAAAACACGGTTCATTCCTGCCATGGACAACCATTCACTGGGGACTTACGCTCATAGATTGAAGCCTTAAAAGATGCTTCAAATGAAGAATTGATAACCCGGCCTCAAAGAAGCGCTAACGGAATTTTATAAGCTTGAAACTTCAGGACAATCTTGAAGGATCCCATGGTGGGCATGTTGTAAGCTGAACGGTGTTTTGTCATTCAGAACAGAAATCTAAGGAAAATGAGATGAAGTTTATTTTGCTCCCAGCCGTTTCCTTAGCGCTACTTGCCGGAACAGCATTGGCAAATGACGGCGTGCCAAGTGAAGAAGCCGCAGAAGGTACGTTCAAGGCGGCGCCTTTTTCGCCTTATGCCAACCGAACCATTCCGGAACGCCCGTTATGGGGGGACACGCATCTCCATACCGGCTTGTCGTTGGACGCCGGGGCCTTTGGGAATACTTTGCTTCCCGACACAGCTTGGCGTTTTGCTAAAGGCGAGCAAGTGGTTTCATCGACTGGCCAGCCTGTCCGCTTGGCGCGCCCGCTCGATTGGATGGTCTTGACTGATCACACAGACCTCATGGGCTTTGCACCGGATCTTCAGGCCGGCAAACCGGGAGTTCTGGCCGATCCGAAAGGGCGGGAGTGGTATGAAGGCTACTCTAAAGGCGGAGCAGATGCAGGCAAAGCAGCCTTTGACCTGATCACGAACTTCTCTCAGATGACGCTCCCGGAACTGCTTTTGAAATCCTATAGTCCCGGCGCGGATGCGTTTGCATTTACTTGGGAGCATATTGTCGATGCGGCCGAGCGCCACAATGATCCCGGCAATTTCACAGCCTTTATCGGTTTTGAATGGACGTCCGTCCCCAAGGGGTTCAATCTGCACCGCAATGTCATGTTGCGCGACGGTCCGGTCAGGGCCAAACAGGTCGTGCCACCGGTAACACAACCTCCATATGGCGATACAAACCCGGAAAGCCTCTATAAGTGGCTGGAAATGTATCAGGAAAAAACCGGTGGGCGGGCCGTTGCCTTTGCTCATAACGGCAATCTGTCAAATGGCTGGATGTTCCCGACGGATGACACCTATCATGGTGGAAAGGTCGATCAGAACTATGTCGAGCGCCGTGCAAAATGGGAGCCCCACTACGAGGTCACCCAGATTAAAGGCGACGGCGAAGCCCACCCCGCACTCAGCCCGGAAGATTCATATGCAGATTATGAAAACTGGGATGTCGGCAATCTGGATCTGACCCAACTGAAAACTCAAGACATGTTGGGCGGTGAATATGCACGCGAAGCGCTGAAGCGCGGATTGATGCTGGAAGAAAAATTCGGTGTGAACCCTTACAAGTTTGGCATGGGGGGCGCTACAGACAGCCATACCGCCCTGGCGACCGCGGAAGAAGAGAACTTTTTTTCCAAGTCAGTCAGTGTCGAGCCCTCGCCGACACGCATTCAGCATCCGTTTGTTAAAAGCGATCTGGGCGAGATACCAGGTCATCTGCTGGTGGCCTCCGGTTACACTGCAGTCTGGGCAACAGACAACACACGGGCTGCAATCTTTGACGCCTTCAAGCGGCGCGAAACCTATGCCACGACCGGTCCGCGCATCGGGCTGCGGTTCTTTGGTGGTTGGGAATTCATCGATGACGATTTGCGCACCCGCATGCCAGCCGAAACCGGATACTCAAAAGGAGTTCCCATGGGCGGCGATCTTCGCCCGCGTGAAGGCGATGGCGCGCCAAACTTCATGATTTATGCATTGCGCGACCCGATCGGCGCCAATCTTGATCGCATCCAGGTGGTCAAGGGCTGGCTCGATGCTGACGGCAAGTTGAATGAAAAAGTCTATGACGTTGCCTGGTCCGGTGACCGGGGCGCCGACTCTGACGGAAATGTCCCGGCTGTTGGCAACACCGTGGATCTAGAAACAGCAAGCTGGTCAAATACAATCGGTGCATCAGAATTGGCGACGATCTGGTCCGATCCGGATTTCGATCCGGCTGAACGTGCCTTTTATTATGTGCGGGTATTGGAGATTCCGACACCGCGGTGGGTTGTCTACGACAAGGTTCGTTACAGCATCGACTTGCCGGAAGATGCAAAGTTGACACATCAGGAACGAGCCTATTCATCACCAATTTGGTACACCCCTAAGGGCTAACTCAGAATTTCTTGGAGGCCGACGTTGCTATTAATGAAACGGCCTCCGAGTTACCACGGCACGACCTCAAGTAGCTCCCGGGGCGTTCGCTAACGGGCCATGAGGGGCATTGCGGTCGATGGAGACCAATGGCCGCATTGGGGCCAATTGTGATGAAGGACTTGTCCCCCGCCCCCAAATGCTCGCCCGAACTGCAGTCGAATTCAGGCCCCGGGAGAGCGAAGTGGTGAAAGCTCTATACGGCCAACCATCGGAAGTTTTATAGAAAGGTCTTTTATGTCAACACCATAAGTAAGACCGAGTAGATTAACTTCAATCCCTTCTTCCCAGGCAATCAACACCCCCAGAAGGCCTAAAAAAGAGAGCTGATATCCTGTACCGCTCGGTGCTTTGGCCCACAGGCCTGTCTGCAGAAAGTCTTTGCCAACCGCCGTCGGCGGCAGGTCCAGTCTCAGCTCGGGCGCGACCCGGCCAAGGTGGGCGATGAATGTGTTAGAGTTGGGACCCGGCCATACAGTATACTCATCATCGTGGCGGTAGTGGCGGATGGCCTCCAGCAGCTTTGGAATCGCGGCTTCGGCTTCCTGGCCGCGAAACTCGGCAATCAAACGAGGCTCTGCACCGAACCAACGACTGTCCGGAGCGCGGCGAGATGAGGAAACGGCCTTCCCGCCATGGCGCACCCGCCAACCTGTGACCTCGTATGTGGTGAAGTGCGCTGCCTCTGGCGCTTTTATGGATATCCAGCTGTGGACTCCGAAATAGCCCCGCCAGCTAAATGCCCTTGCAGCGTAGACCTGGATGATGGCTTGCCGTTCGTTTCGCGGATCAGGCGCAATGCCGAGCGGTGCGCGACTGGCGGTGCTCCAATGTGCCGATGTCGTTTGCACGCCCGACAAGAGCGCAATGAGCCCGAGGCCAAGATTGAGGAGCACGAATCCCGCACTCCAGATCAAGATCCAACGCATTGGTTGTCCAGTGTTCCGTTCTATCGGTTGGTGGCGCCATCTTCCCAACCAGTTATTTCGAAAGCTAATCAAATTCCTGCGAAAGTGGTTGTTCAGCTGATTTAGTGATCGGCCATGGACACGTTGGATTTCGGCAAAAATCCCAATCGCCAAAGGAAACCGGTTCCAAAGAGGGCTAGCACTTCGATGCGAAGGGGATTGCAGAACCCAAGGATTTCGTTGCTGCTAATCGGTGAAACCGCGGTCATTGATGAGAACCGCAGCAAAGGTTTGTTCCGAGCCCAAAGAAACGATTGCTGCTCTCGCCCCAAAGGACTGCGATGCGAGAATTGGATGACCGCTGATTTCTATGGTGGGTTTGGAATTGCCAGGTAGTTTTCCTTGGCAATCATCGCGATCCCCTTCACACCTAGCAATGACCTATCTTCATCTCCCAAAGACGTTATCGCCTGTTCAACCGCTCCGAAAATCGCCGCGCTCTGATCCTTCAATGCTGTGATCAGAGGCAGTCCGGGGGTCGGTTCGGTCCAATCAAGTACACGCAGTTGTTTCGCAAACGGCTCATATCGTTCCATCAACCTCCAAGACTGGGCATCCAGGGACGCAATATCTGCCCGGCCCTCGGCCACTGCGTGCGCGGAATTCAAGTGTTGTTCAGTGTGCAGTCTGTTCTCAAACCAGAAGCCACGGGGCATCAGGTGCCAGTAGGGCGCTGCGTAACCGGATTGAGAGAAATGCTGATTGTAAGCAAAGCACGCATCTCGATAGGCATCCAACGTATCACGGGGATCATCGTCACGGACCACCAGCGCGCTGCGGTAATATCCCGGCGGGCATCCTTCAAGCCCGTAGTCCGGCGTTCCAACGAGCGCGACATCTTCATGCAGCCATGTCCGAAACGGCATACCGCAAGTCTGGCTGAGCACCAGTTTCGGGTCCCGCCAGACAGAAAACTCTTCGGCGTCCTGGGACAGGGTTTCGGGGCTGTCGATGCCACGTTCGCGTAAAGCGGTGCGGATCAAGGCCCAGAACCGGTTATGAGCACCGACCAACTGAGGGCGCTGATACATCATGAGGTTTGCGATCATTTCAGGCAGGCCCCTTCAGCCGGAACAACAGTTTGATTTTGAAAAATCTTCAACCTGTTTACGGCACAGGCAGGAGGATGTGATTGGAACGTCGGTTTTGGCCAATGCCTGGGTGAGCTTTTCTTCAAAGACCAACAATTCATCGATGTCGCCACGCTGACGCAGACATTCGACGAACCCGTGCAAAGCCCAGACATTGTCCGGGTGTTGCGCGCATCGTTGCAGTTCATTGTTCAGGCCCAGATCAGCTCGGTACACCTGCTCGGCCTCTTCAAAATGTCCCTGTTCGGACAACAGCGCCGCAAGCGCGTGGCGCGGCGGGTGCATCCAGGCCCATGGCTCGGTATATTCAAGGTTGTCATCACGCTGCACGCTTTCGCGCAACGCTGCAAAGGCCACTTCATAGTTGCCCTTGTGATACTCTAGCTCTCCCTCAAGCATCTTTTCGCCCACGGCCAACGTTGAACGAGCGGTATTGTTAAAGAACTTACGATCCAGGGGGATCCGATCGACAGCCTGAAAGAATTGTCGTTGCTCTTCCTCAGCGGCTTCAAAATTATTCAGTGCGGCGTGTGCAACACCTTTGGCGTAATGGTGCATCGCGGTTGAAACACAAAAGAGCACCTGATCGTCCGGCATGGGGGCGTCTACGATATCCTGCCATCGGCCAAAGCGAACCAACACATGCATCTTCATGGAGAAATATCCCTCCATCGTGATTGCCATTTGCGGGCGATCCGGTGCGCTTAAAACCTCTTTGGACAAGGTGGCGCACATCTGTTCAGCGGCAGCGATAGCGGGTTTGAATTGGCCAAGGTACATGCAGGTGTACATCATCAGATGCAGGTCATGGCATCGTGCTGTGGTGTAGAAATTAAACGGCCCTGCGTAATCAACATACATGTTGTCGGCCCGGATCGCCTTTTCGCTGGCGATCTTTGCTTTCTCATACTCACCACACAGCACATAAGTGTGCCCCGGCATGTGATTCATATGGCCTGCATCCGGGCAAAGTGTGCCCAGAATATCCGCGGACCGCATGGCGCGTTCAGGTTCATCCGACATTTCAGTTGCGTGAATGTGTAGATGCAAAATGGCCGGATGCTGAGGTGTTCCTGCGGCATCGTGCATGGCGATGGAACGCTCGATTACATCCATTGCTTCCAGTGTATCCGCATTCTGCGCTGGGATACCCTTTTTCACGTTCCACAATTGCCAGGGCGTGCGGGTCATGAGGGCTTCGGCAAAAATTGCCATGACATCATGATCATCGCGATTGGCATAATAGACCCGCCGCATCGCGCTGGCGTAGTCGTCATCCCAGCGATCGAATTCTTCACCCGATACCGCATACGGTTTTTGGAACCGCTGCGCCAATGCCTCCACAAGCTGGTTTTCAAGGGCACTCGCCCGGTCGGCAGATTTGCGTGCCAATTGGATATGATCGCAACACAGCCGCGTTGCAGCATTCGCTTCGGCTTCGCTGAATTGGCGCCAGACATTGTTGTAAAACGGCCCCGATCCATAGGCCACGCCCCAATGCGCCATGACGCAGTCCGGATCATGTTCAAGCGCCTTTAGAAAGCACTTCACACCTTCTTCGTGATTAAACCCGTAACACCAGTTCAATCCAATGTTAAACCAGCGCTGCGCCTCGTCGTTCTGAGTGGATATCTGTTTTGTGTGGGCGCCAAGATCAAATCTGTCCATAAAACCTCTCTAGGGCCTCGGTTTTAAACCCTTTCGTTTTCCCGTCACAGTGGATGAATTGAAGTAATTGGACAAGCAACCGGATTAGCGCCTGCACAAGTAAATGTCTGAGTGTATAAATTCTGATAAAACAAAGGGTTGTGTGGCATCATATGATCTTCACAAGCAGACATTGGAGAACTCGCGGCGAAAGTTAGTAAACTCCGCTAAACGAGCACTGAGACGATGCGCAACAAACGTCTACTTCCCGCCCTGATGAGCCTCTGACGAGCCGCAACGAACGGCAGCTATTTGGCTGTCCAACTTGGATCACCTATCTCCTAAATCGGAGTGCAAAGCAGATGTTCGGTGCAAACAGGTTTGTTGGCTACGATAGACAAAAAACCAAACGCGCCTCCTCGCCCCTCACCAATTTCGTCTAAAGGCATCCTTTGGAAGCCGGCTGGCAATTTTAGAGTTGGTATGGGGATACTTCGAAGGGTTTCAAAACACTCAATAATTTCGTTTGTGTGCGGTCTAAGCTCAATTTGAGCAGCCAACCTCTATATTTTGGAAGTTGCCGCTTTCATCTCGTTCAAATTGTTCATATCGACACTGCGCGACTGGATTCCAGGCATGCTTACAATTGGGAAAAGGACTTCCGAGCTGATTGCCCAAGTGGACAAACTCCCCACCGTCAGACTGATCCGCGCTCAAAAAGCTTTTTGGCCATAACCCCAACCCGGGTTTCAACGCTTTCAAGTGCGTCGAGGATCATGTCTTCACGGAACCGCCGGCCAACAACCTGGACTGAAACCGGCATTTCGTCATGCATGCTGGAAGAAACAATCCCGGCCGGAAAGCCCATGTAATTCATGGCGAAGGACCAGATCCCGCATCCGAGCACGTCCATGATGCCGTCCTTTCCTTCGGCATCCCGGTTCCAGGCATAGGTCGGTGACGGCAGGAAAGGGGTCAGGACGAGTGGATAGCGTTCCAGCAACAGGTTCCATTCGCGTATATAACGGGATCGTCTTGCCATTTGGCGCAGGAGTTCATCCCCCTCAAAGGGCGGAAAAAGCTCAAAATACTCATCAAACATCCGGTTGATTTCGGCGCTGCCGTATTTGCGGACATCGTCCAGCATCAAGACATTGACCTCACCCATCAAGGCCCGGTATCCCGCCTCGCCGATCTCACCAATGTCAGGTGTTTCGACCTCGACGACCTCATAACCAGCGTCGATCAGGCAATCGCGCGCCGTTTCCAGTGCCTTTATCACTGCCGGGTGCGTTTCGAACTGATAGGTGTTTTTTGTAAAGGCGACACGGATCGGCGCCTCCAAAGCAGGTCCTTCAAAGGGCACGGGTGCCTGCCAAGGGTCGTGCGGGTCATAGGAAATTGCCGACCGCATTGCGAGGCGCACATCGCGGACCTCACGGCAAATGATCCCTTGCACCGACATCAACTGCGCAAGCATGCCGCGTTCCGCCTTTTGTGATGGGTTCCAGGCCGGTGTTCTGCCAAGTCCGGGTTTGACCGTGACCGCACCCGTCGCGGCAGACGGAAACCGAAGTGATCCTCCAATGTCATTTCCATGGGCAATCGGCCCCATACCGCTCATGACAGCGGACGACGCGCCTCCTGAGGACCCGCCAGAAGAGGCCCAATCGTTCCAGGGATTGAATGTGCGGCCGTAGAGGTCATTTGTTGTCGTGGCGCGGAAGGAGAATTCCGGTGTATTCGTCCGGCCAATAACAATGGCCCCAGCGTTGGTCAGGTTTTTGACAAAGGGCGCGTCATCCGGTGCGATGACATCGGCAAATGCCTTAACGCCATTCGTGGTGGCTTTGCCTTTTTGGTCGACATTGACCTTAATGGTGACCGGTACGCCGTGAAGCGGTCCAACAAGTCCGGATTTGTTGAAAGTGGCGTCAAGAGTGCGGGCCTGTTCAATCGCTTCATCACCCAGATCATCGACGACAGCATTGAGATGACCATTTGTGGCGCGCATACGATCGACAGTCGCGGTCACAGCAGCTTCAGCCGATATCTGCTGTTCCGCAAGTCTCTCGACGAGTTCGCTTGCGCTCAATTGCCAAATTGGTTTTCCTGCCATACGTCACGCCCCCATTTGCACCCGATTTTCCGAACCGAGCGGTTGGTAAATGGTTGTTCTTGCCAATTGGTAGTGAAACCAGCCGTTTGAAACAACACCGTAGGTGCACGGTCTTCAGAGAGCGGATGAACCACTGTCACAATCGCGACTACCGGATAGAAGCTCTTACACAAACAGAGAAAAAGCTGAGGCATTTAAGCTGAACGAAACCATCCATTCCGGTCATTTGTGCAGCAAATAACGTCGCCTGAATTTCTGCGAAAGACCGGACCGGCATGGCACCTTCATCATTGGGCACATACTGGGTTACCCTCGTCAAAAAGTTTTGCCTTTAAGCCAATTCCAGTTTGAAGTTATTGCCGTCAGAACGGCTATTTCGTCCGAACTGGGTAGTTTTCTTTGAAGGGATCAACAATTTCGCAAGAAATAACCCGTACAAAATCTGCATATTCTCCTGATATGACGATATATAAAATTATCTTAAAATTATTCAATCAATATAATCTAATAATAATACAATAGACACGCCCTCCGCAGTACACTTGTTTAGTATTTTTTCAGTTACCCTAGCGTTATTCGATTCTCCGATTCTTTTAATACTTTGTTTCCGGTATGATGAAGCCACATCAACTGGAATTGGAATGTCATCATGTTTATGCTTCGTTTGGCGGTGTTAGCAGTAGCAATCGGCTCCGGATATCTGGCATTCCAGTTTGCCGGGGAAAAAGAAACTGTCGTTATTGAGCGCGAGCCAGTCGTGACAAAAGTCCTGGTGGCCAATCAGGATATCGGTCTCGGCGGAAAACTTGCAGCGGCAAACATTGCGTGGGTGAACTGGCCGGAAGAAACCGTTCCCGCAGGCGCCCTGACCTATCAAACCTCTCCCAAAGCAAAAGAAACCTATCAAGGCCGGATTGCCCGCAGCAAGGTGTTCAAAGGTGAACCGATCCGTGCAGAACGGTTCATTAAAACTGACAAGGGATACATGGCTGCCCTTTTGCCAAAGGGGAAACGAGCCATCGCAGTAGCGGTTGAACAAGAAACGGCCGCCGGCGGATTTATCCTGCCCGGGGACAAAGTGGACGTCATCCTGACTCGCCGGATGGAAAAGAAAAACGCCTTCAGCGAAGCTATCCTTGAGAACATCCGTGTTCTGGCGATTGACAGCGCAACCGCGGGAGATGGCAACTGGAAAAACCTGTCACCAAAACGGACCGCGACTTTGGAACTCTCGCTGGCGCAGTCAGAGGTAATTGCACGGGCTCAGCAGGTTGGTTCCATCGCACTTGTCTTGCGCAGCGCTGAAGATTCAATGGACGCATCACCGCAAGAACCGAGCCTGAAACGCAACGTTCAATTTGTTCAAGTTCATGCCGGCCGTTGGACGGTGTCGAACACCAGCGGTCACCTGCTGCAGTAACACAAGGTGCTTCAAACCCGGCTATTGCCGCGGCGCGAGTTACACTGACAATAAAGAGCGCTTCACGTTAACACCGTGAAGCGCTCTTTTTGTTTTCAGGGCGATAATTTTAGATGTTCTATGGTGCCTGCTGCAAATTGCCCGGAACACGCCGACCGTTCTCACCCGCACAATCGGGCAGGTTCTGATTGGATCGTTAGTCCAGTTTCAAACCATCGTCAGCCGCGGAGGCGTCAATATCAGGGTCGCCGGGTTCTAGATAACGTTCCTGGGCCTTCACCACGGATTTGCCATCGCGCACCATTTGGGTTCGATAGGCCGCCCGGGGGAACGGGTCCACTGTATGAATGCCGATGTTGGCTTCAACAGCACTGCCGGCGCCAAATGTCACGCCGTCTTTGTGGGCCATATGATCCGCGCATGCAGACAATTGAATGGCCGCTGCTGTGGCAGCCAACAGGCTAATTTTTCGAAGCGACATAGTCATTTGGGAAATCCAGATCAACGATATGACCATACGGGCCGATTAAACCTTCGCCATCCCTGAACTTGCGGATCATATCCTTATCGACCTCCAGCAAACCGAGCGCAAACAGTTCAACGTCATTTGTCGGCCGGGTTTTGTCGAGTGGGGATGCGAGGGGTTCATCCGGCCGCGCGGGCCGTACAAGGCGCGGAGTTACAACTATCACCAAGTCTGTTTCCCGCTTTTGGAAGCTGGTGGATCTGAACAAGGTGCCAAGCACCGGAACATTTCCGAGCCACGGGAGCTGCTGTATGTCGTTCTGATTGACCGTTTCCAGCAAGCCTGCCATCGAAAAGCTCTGACCGGCATGCAGCTCAATAACAGTTTCTGCCCGCCGCGAGGTGAACCCCGGATTTCCGTTTACATTGATACTGTTGTCGATGTCGCTGACTTCCGTCATCACGCGCAGGTTCACCCGGCTGCCATCAAGCACTGTCGGCACAAACTCCAGCCGGACCCCAAAGGCTCTGTAGTCGGTTTGGGTGGCCACGCTCGCCCCGGTGGTGATTGCGGTTTGAATTGGCACTTCGCCGCCGACGTGGAACCGTGCGGCTTCGCCGCTCATGGTGGTTAGATTTGGTTGTGCCAGGCGGCGGACGAGGCCCTTTCCTTCAAGCGCATCTATTAGGGTATCCAGACGAAAACCCGACGTTTCCAGAATTTTGGCGATAAAGGTACCAAACGGCAACGCCCCGCCCTGCGTCGCACTTGCTCCAGCTCCAAGGACAGAGATAAGCCCGCCTGTGTCTTCGTCTACGCCCGTTTGAACGCGTGATCCGGAAGTGCTGACATTGCCATTGGTTGAACGGCCGATCCAATTGACGCCAAGATCACGGCCAATGGACCTGCTGGCTTCCAGAACGCGCACTTCAAGGGCAATTTGCTGCGGGCTATTGACACCCATCGCATTGATAAGCGGCTCTTTGGAGAATTGCTGCGCGACTTCAAGTACTCTGGTCAATTCAGCGGCGTCATTTACCGTTCCGCTCAAACGTATCCGGTTCGCAACATTGGACACCTGGACATTGGAACTTGGAGCAACGGCCCGAACAGCGGCGGCCACATCAGCAAAATCCAATTGAACCTTTACCTCAATGACACCAAGCAGTGATTTGGAGGCATCATATATCGATATGTTGGTGAGGCCCGGCGCTTTCCCTTGAATATAGAGTGAATGCTCGGACAAGGGGACAATGTCTGCGACTTCAGGATCTCCGACCACAAGATCAGAAAATGCCCGGTTGGTTTTAACAGTCCGCGTGGTTCCTGGTGGCAACCTCAGTTTTGAAATATTGCCACTGTCAAAGACGATAGAGAGGCCATTGTCTTGAGCAAAGGCATTGTTGTTCATCGGTCCAAACAAGAGAGCCGCCCCGACGATCAGGCAAGCTATCGATCGCAAACTTGAAGTTTTTTGTCGCTTGCACAAAACCGCAATTCCCAAGTTGAATTCACCCATCAATTGGCCAGTATGCGATTATTGATCTGTTATTCTTTTTATATTGTTAAACAACAACCTAGAATGATAGATTAAGTATTGTCAGAATTGTCTATTTATCGACAATATCTCCGATATACTTTCATATTTTTTGTAATTTATCTGGTTGAATTTGCTGAGAACGCGCAACCATTCTGATGTCGCGTTGGCCAGACTGTCCTGCGGTTCAATTTTTAGAGCTGGCACAACAGTGCCGACTCGTCCTTGCTCTGCAGATGAATCAGGCAATGATCACCGTTTTTCGTACCGCACTTGGCCGTCTGGTGTCACGATACGGCGGAAAATGCTCTTAGCACTTGCAGACTGTGACTGCGCCGCAGCCGAGTTGATAGAAGTGCTCGATGTGGAAACAAATTTGTTGTTCAACGGCGCATGAAGGTTCGGAACAAACAGTCCTTCGGTATTTGCAGACCCAGGCCGAGTTTGCGAACTCTGTTTGAATCTGAACGCTGACTGGTTGTTTATGTTGCCTTGTTCCAAGTTCGCCATCATCAGCCCAACATCCGCTTGAATGAGGACGATACGCTGTTCCATCTTGGCGATGCGTTTTTCCAATGGTCCGACGATCGCTTCAATGCGCTCATAGTCCATCGAAGCAGCCGTTGGCCGCTGACCGGCTGGCGCGATCAGCAGATAAGCCAAGGTTGGTAAGAGCAGCAAAATTGCGATTAACGCGACTGCATTCAGCACGATCAAGGTCTGTATTTGCCGGCGCACACCTGCACGCACCGGCTGGCGCGCAAAACTCTCAGTGGCCCTTTCTTCAGCAACCGGCCCACTGCCAGGAATTACCCGGAAATCGTTTCTGGTCTTGGTCATTCTGATCTACACCGTTTTGGGACGTTTATGCTAACTGCGCTTTGCAAAAGCTCCACTGTTGCTCAATAGCTTAAGGTTGTTTGCCGTGGTTTGGTTGGCCGGATCAATCTCGTAGGCTTTTAGAAAGTACCGCCGGGCAGCTACCAAGTTGCCGCGCAGGAGATAGGAATAGCCTACGTTATTCAGATATTCGGGCCGGTTGGGGATCATGGTGGACAGCATCTTGTATCCGCGATCCGCATTGTCCCGGCGGCCAATCATGTCCGCGGAGGCAGCATAGCCTAGCCAAACTGCCGGATCTTTCGGAAATGCTTCAATGGCGCGTTTATAGTAGCTGTAGGCCTTGCCATAATTTTTGGATTTGAATTGTGTTTTTGCAGCCGTCAGAAGTTCGTCATTTTTGTAGTACGCGGTCTTAGACAGGTCGTTGACCGTCGACGCACGATCGCCAAAAGTGGACAGATCCGAAAACTCGGCAGATTGGCAGGCTGCTAACACCGCAATGGAGACAAAATACAAACAGGTTTTGCTGGCGGTACGCATGCCAATATTTCCTTACACCAGGGATATCTGACAGTAATTGTTGCACTGTAACTTAATACAATACCCTCATCCCATAAGTATTATTTGTTTGTTTTGTTTAAAATCCATTTAACTGTAATTCGTGTTTTTAATCGAATTGGCACGGACTGGGAGAAATTCGCTCCTTTAGGACACAAAGCGCGCACGCCAATCCCCATTCCGCTGGCAGCCAATTTCAATTGGTCTCTGTCGGTAGGCGTACAAATCGGTGCGTTCATAATGTTTGCTGGTTCAGTACCGGCTATCTACTCGAATTCAAATCATCAACTGCGCGATGTTTGGTTTGTCCGAGAAGAACAAAGCTTTTAAATCGTCGATCGCCATGGGACCGCCAAAAAGATACCCCTGCCCTGTTTGGCAGCCAAGGGACGTCAGCATGTCCCGTTGATCGATCGTTTCAATTCCCTCAATCAATGGACGTGACCCAAGGGCGCGCACAGATGTCAGCGCCATGGACATCAATTCGTGGCCGACTTGCCCGTCTCCACTGATCCCGGTGAGAGCGGTGTCGATTTTGACCTCATCCCATTGGTATTGCAGAACCCCGGACAATGTTGCGGACGGAGTGCCGAAATTATCGAGCGATAATTTCACATCCAGCTTTCTCAAAGCATCGAGAACATCTCGAACAAGATCGAAAGCTGCCGGTAGATTGCCTGCGGGGATTTCCAGTTTCAATCGGCTTGCCGGAAATCCTGATGCAGCAAGGCAATCTTCGACCATGGCTGGCACATCGTCATTCAAGAGATGTGCGACCGACAAGTTCACGGCAAGGTCCGGTTCGCCCGGCAACAATTGGACCTGCGCGCAGGCCGTCTCCAAGATTTTCCGTTCCAGCGAAATGATCAATCCATTGTTTTCTGCAATCGGAATAATTTCAGCCGGTGCAATCCAGCCCAGATCTGGATGATACCAGCGCGCCAGTGCCTCAACTCCGACGATTTTGCCGGTTGTCAGATCGAACTGCGGCTGAAAATGAGGTAGGCAATCTTCTTGGTCCAAGGCCTGCAACAACGCTTGCTCAATGCCCAAACGCCTTTCCGAACTAGCCCGAAGGGCCGGAGTGTATACTCCGACATGTCTTCGGCCTGTCTGAATTTCCTCGGCTACAGTGAGTTCCGCATTCTGAAAAGACACGCCCGGATCCCGTTCCTCCAGATCAACCGGCGCTATTCCGGCAATACTTGTCACCGGATAAGTTCCCGTTTTGACCACGACGGGCTGGTGGATCAACCGTCGCAGCCGATGCACAAATTCCGAAGGCGCTGCCTCGCTGCCAATCTCATGGACCAGAGCGACGAAGAAGCTGTTCCCGGTAGCTCGGGCACAATACCCGGACTTGAGGTTCAGGCTTACCAAGTTCTGGATTCGATCAGCCACTGTCGCCAATATGGAATCGCGGACAGTTACATTCTCCGAGCCGCCACCGGTCCAGGGAACAATGATCGCCAAATTGACGATTTGAATCTCTTGTTTGTCCGTTAATTCGGATTTGAGCTCCCGGACTTTGCCGATCAATTCTGACTGTGTCATTAATCCGGTGACTGGATCGCGGCGGAGTTGGGCATCAGCCTCAACCGTTTTTGTCCCCGCCTGCATTTTTTCAGTTCCAAGAGAATAAATCCGCCGGTAGAGGGAAACGATCCAAAGCAGAGCTGTTGCAAGCAGTGCTGCTATAATAGATGACTGAATATTCTGCCGAAACTTAAGATCGTTTGCACTTTTTTGCCAAACAGCGGCAATCCGGTTGCTGGTCATCTGCCGAACTTGATTGACCATCACACCAATATGATTGACCGTCTCCAAAGCATGTTCCACAGATCTGTGCTCATCGAGATCTGCGATCAACTTCTGAGTTTTTCGGGCTCTAATTTTTGCTTCAGCTAAGCGGCTTTTTATGAAGTCTGTTTCTGGCTCTAAACTCAATACTGGGTTGATCTGCCAGGTATCGAGTTCATTTAGGAACACAGCCAAGGCCCTTTTTACCGAAGCTTGCTTTTCGGCTCCTGGCTGTTTCAATAGTGTCATCAGTTGATTTTCTAAGCGGACAGTATCAAGACGAGCCGAGGCTTCAATGATCTCATGAAGCGCCTGATCCTTGGTTTGGGTATCCTGGCGTTGTTCAAACAAAAGTACGGTATTGACTGCAAGCGCGAGGCTTAGCGCGAAGAAGACCGCAGGCAAGACATAACGGCGGAGGTCGGATCGATGCATCTGCAATACTGCCTTAGGGGTCGGATCAGCTGCCAAAAGGAGCAAACCACTGGGCTTTCCAGTCTATCACGTTGCGTCAGGTAACCGCTTGGAAACCCCGGTGTCCAGCTGGAACCGGTTTTCCGCTAGTTCGGTGTCTATATAAACACCCTGACAAGTTCCCGCCCAAACCTGCTGCTGGCTTCACTATTCTACAGGCAGGTTAACTGCCGCTGAATCCTAAGCCGTATAGCCGAATTGGAGACGTCCTTCGGAAGGCAAAGGGCGAAAGACATCTCCAATTCGTCCAAACGGCCTAGATCCGGCTTTTTCTGTTGTAACTTGAATGACCGGCTGGAAAACTTGCCAAGGATAATGCTCAGTTAGGCTTCCGGCCAAATTTGTTCCGAACCTCCGGAGACATCAATGTTTCGAACTGCTCACAGGTTGCCCAATTGGATCCTTGGCAACTTATCCGCTTTTTCATTGGTCGTTGCTGTGGCGACATTCGGCGCTTCGTTAACGCCGTCCTTGATGCCCCGCGATCCAATCATTCAAAGCTTACTCTCAGGCATTGTTGCCAGCCTTGGATATGAAGCTGCGCTGTTGGTGCGGACAGTTTGGCGGTATATGGAAATACCTCAGCTTTCTGGACGGCTGCGGCGCGCCTGGACCATTTCAGGCCTGTTGGTTAGCGCCGCAATATTGATCTATTCCCTGTCGAAAGCCGCAAATTGGCAAAATGCAACCCGGGAGGCGGTCGGTCTCCCTCCTCTTGAAACAGGTGCGCCGCTATTCATCCTAGCTGTGGGGAGCGCTGTTTTTCTTGTTTTATGGGTCGTGTTTCGGTTGCTCGGGATCCTGCGCCGGCGGCTTGAAGCCCTGCTCACCAGAGTGGTTCCGGAACGGATTGGCATCGTTGTTTCGATTGCTCTCGTGGGCTGGCTGTTTTGGGCGCTGGTCGACGGGGCCTTGATCCGCAATGCTTTCAGAGCAGCCGATGCCTCTTTCATGGCTGCCGATCTCCTGCTTGAACCGGATATCACCAAGCCGACCGACCCAATGAAGTCAGGGAGTGCCGAATCTCTCGTTAAATGGGATGAAATTGGCCGTCGTGGCCGGCAATTCGTCGCCACAGCCCCAACTGCTGCAGAAATTTCTGAGTTTTCGCCGGATCAGACTATGGAACCGGTCCGCGTTTATGTTGGCCGCCTGTCGGCCGAAACTGCAAAACAACGGGCGCAGCTGGCCCTGGACGAGTTGATCAGGGCCGGCGGATTTAATCGATCAACCCTCATTGTGACCGTTCCGACCGGCACAGGTTGGATGGATCCCGGTGCCCACGACACGATCGACTTTATGCTGGGTGGGGATGTTGCAACCGTTGCGGTTCAATACTCCTATCTCACCAGTTTTCTCGCCTTGCTTGCCCACCCGGACTATGGCGTCGATCAAGCTGGCGCCTTGTTTGAGACTATCTATGACTACTGGACCAAGTTGCCGAAAGATCAAAGGCCAGAATTCTATGTTCATGGGTTAAGCCAGGGGGCTTTTAACTCACAAGCGACCATCCCCCTGCTCGACATGCTCGGTGATCCCATCCAGGGCGCCATGTGGGCAGGATCGCCGTTTTTCTCAAAATATTGGGCAGAGGTTCGTGACAATCGCAATCCCGATAGCCCGGATTGGCGTCCAACCTATGGCAATGGATCGCTGATCAGGGTCATGGACCAGTTTGGCGGACTTGACGGCGACTACACGCCTTGGGGTCCAATTCGGATCGTTTTCCTCAACTACGGCAGCGACCCGATCGTCAACTACACCTATGATAGTGCGATCTTCGAACCCGCTTGGCTCAGCCCGCCGCGGGCGCCTGATGTCTCACCTGATCTAAAATGGTTTCCGGTTGTGACAATGCTGCAGCTGGCACTTGATTCCATGTTTGCGCTCGGTGTGCCCCGGTTTGGGCATGACTATATCGCGCCCGACTATATCGATGCCTGGGCCGCTGTTGTGAAACCGGATGGCTGGACCAAGCAGCGAGCCGATACCTTAAAAGAAATCTTTGAGCGGCGTTCACCGCCTCGCTAAGCGGAAGACCTAAATATCAGATCTTTTTGCCCAGCAGTTGATCTATTCCGCGTTTGACGTCTTCACGGATCGGGTCGGCGGCTGCAAGAATGTCCTCGACATCGAAGAAATCCATTGTCTGGAAATGACCGATCCCTGGTTCCAGCAGGAGATCCGGCTGTTTGCAGGCCAATTTGGCTGCGACCAGTGAATGCAGCGTGATGGAAAACGAGCCGATCCAGGTTTCCATTCCGCTAGGCAGGCCATTGATCGATGAAAAATCGCTGCCCGTGACATCGACCGCGACAACTGGATAGTCGGTCTGCCCGAACACATCGAAGGGTGTCGGATTGACGAAACCGCCATCAATCAAAACCTTGCCGTCGATCTGGACCGGTGTCAGCAACATCGGCAAGGCTGAGGATGCCGCGATTGCCGGTAGCAATGGTCCTTCGGTTAAAACGACTTCGGATTGCCGGTGAAAGTCAGTCGCGATGACCTTCAAAGGAATAGTCAGATCTTCGAACCTGGCAGCCAAGCCATCAGGAAAGAGCGTTTCGAACAACACCAGCGGATCCATGATCGACGGGCGCATCATGTTCAAAAGTGAGCCCCAGGTGCGTCCATCGTTCAGGAATAGTTTTTGAAGGAGTTGGCCTTTTTGGGTCAGTAGGTCAACGGTGAAGGACCGGATCTCCTTGCCGCTCATGCCGCTGGCATAATAGCCACCGAGGATAGACCCCATGGATGTGCCAGAAATCGCTTCCGGTTTCACGCCCAGATCATCCAAGGCTTCCAGAACAGGGATATGGGCAAAGGCTTTCGCGGCACCACCGCCGAGCGCCAGCAGAAACCCGTCACTGCGTTTGGCAACCTGAAAGTCACATTCTTCAGGTTTGGCCGCAGCTGCCGGTCCCCCAGCCGTCAAAACAGTACCGCCAGAGGCTGCGGCACCAGCCAGAAATGTCCGCCGTTTCATTTGACCCTCTTTGGAAACACGCTCTCCATATTAAAACAAACGCAATCTTATATGGCTTTTACGTATTCGCCGACATGCATTTAGATGAGGTTGGCGTAATCGCCTAAACCTAGCGCCAGGTTTGTGAGCGCTCAGCTATCACGTGTTGAATATCTTATTTGAGTACATGCTAAGACACTGAATATGTGTTTATGGCATAATCGGTAGGCAAAATGTGTGCTTAATGGAAGAGAGCATTTAGATTTTAGTATTTACGAGTAGCAGCAACAAAGACCGTCTCATTTCAGGGCTGTTGATCATCCTAGAAGTGATAATTTTGCCCGTTTACGAGATCTGCAATACTAGATTGCTTCAAAGGGGCAAAAAATCCTTCAAGAGAATCCAAGAGTATACTTTTGAACCGGCATTGCTCACTTAGGTGACACTCTTTGGGATTCTTGCAACATTTTACGAGATTGAAGTCTGTTTCGAACATTTGAACGACTTCATAAAGTGAAATGTTTTTGGGATCTTCCTGAATCCAGATCCCCCCCTTCCGCCCAGTTGAAGAGGCAATCATACCGGCCTTGCGGAGCTCCTGAACAGCTGCAATTACCTGAGACCGATGGCCGATATAGTTGTCCACCAAATCATCTATCGAAATTTTCTGACCTTTTAGTATCGCCAAATGCATAAGTATCCGAACCGCAATATCTGTGCGTTCAGTGAGACGCATAATGTATTTCCTACTAGTAATTGTATTATTTCACCCCACCACCCCAAGCGCCTGCAAAAGATCGCTCGTAATCCAAGAATTAGATGAATAACATTGATTATAAAAGCATATATATCCAATATATATTTATATCCCTATATAAAGAATGTATTTTTTTAAATATATGGAGAAATGTATAATTGGATAATCTAATAATTTAGTTGAGGTTAATGATGACCAGAAACACAGTAAATGAGGTCAAAGAGTATATTGATTTTCTTGAAATTAGCGCCTCTGATGTAGTTTTTGCGAAGAAGGCGTGGGACTATATTTATCCACACGCAGAAGGCGCTTTGCATGAGTTTTATGCACATAAACTAATGCGTAGTTTTTCGAAATCGATTCCAACATTCAATGAATTTATACTGACAGGAAAACAAATTCAGTATTGGGACAGGCTTTTTACCTACGGATTCGACGATAAATATTTTTCAAATGTAAATAAAGTCAGCTTTTCCCACAAGAAGCTAAACATTCCGCTTAGCCACTACATTTCTTCCTATGGTGTCATTTTAAATGAATTTGAGAAAATACTTAAAGTCGAATGCGCAGATGATCCCAGATTGCTCGAGATGCTGTCAGGGTTGCGGAAATTTGTTTTCGTGGATGTTTCGATCGTCTGTAAGATGTACGACGCGGTATTGATTGATTGAAACAATGCGGTGCGTAAAAGCACCGCCTGTTTTCTAGTTTGCGGCTATTGCCAGCGTTTCCATGAATTTTTGCACATCACACTTCAGGTTTTCAGTGTGTTTTCCCATGTCTTCTGCAGACCCTTTCACCATTGAAGAAACGTCGGCAACTTGAGACGACGCATCAGCGATACCGCCGATAGAGTTTTTTACCGATTCTGTGCCTTCGGACGCTCTTTGAATGCTTGAGCTGATTTCCCCCGTTGCTTCTTTTTGTTGTTCAACAGCGGCCGCAATCGAAGCGGAAATTTCATTCATACGTGAAATTGTTTGGTTGACGTTTTCAATGGCTGATGCCGATTGCCCGGTTGCAGTCTGAATACCTTCGATCTGGCTGCTGATTTCCGACGTCGCTTTCGCCGTTTGTCCCGCCAGGTCCTTGACCTCAGTGGCTACAACTGCAAATCCCCTGCCCGCCTCGCCAGCTCTTGCAGCTTCAATTGTTGCGTTCAAAGCCAAAAGGTTTGTCTTCTCGGCTATATCGCTAATCAACCCTAAGATTTCACCGACCCGGTTAACAGCCTGTGTAAGTGTTTCCATTGAGTCAATCGCAACTGAGCTCTGGGAAACGGCAGTATCCGAAATCTGATATGAATCGTTCACTTGGCGTCCGATCTCGGCAACAGATGCGGAGAGCTCTTCGGCGGCGGCTGCAACTGTCTGCACATTCTCAGCTGCACCGTCTGAACTATCTCGTACCGTCTGCGTTTCGGTCTCAGTTCTTTCCGTTGCTGTCGTTAGCAAATAGGCTGCGTTGGATAAGTTGTTTGCCGAACCGGAAAGATCGTCTGTCGCCATGCCGACGGAATCGGCAAATTCTGACCCAAGTTTTTCAATTGTTTCACGCCGGTCGCGCTTGCCCGCTTCAATGTAGACTGAAAGCGCCAAATCCATATCAAGCATCGCAGCTTTGATAACGGCTGTTCGGAGGATCTGGGCTTCTTTCCGCTTTAAACCGCCAAAGCCTGGAAGCCTGGAGTTGGCGCCAAGAGCCGCGCACAATCCGGTCACCAGAAAACTGTAAGCGCCGATGTACCATCTTGGTTCGAGACCCAACTTGTTGTGGACCTCTCCGATCGCGGTTACGGACCGAAAATAGTCTTCGTCAAATTCCCCGGATAGAATGATACTCCAGTGGCGAAGTTGCGCAGTCTTGGCATGTTCAATGTGCGCGTCATTTCGGAAAAACCGCTTGGTCTCCGGAAACTGCACAACATGACAGTAAAAATTATCTAGTATTCCTGGAATTATATTTAGAATTGTTTTTGCATTCTTTTGTAATGCATGCCGATCTCCAATGTTCAGATCAATAAAATCCAAACGATGCGAACCTGTATCTACTTTCGATGAGCTTACCATTGCTTTGTTCTCCTTCGAGAAATTCAAGCCGTGGCGATTTCCGTATATTTTGATTAAGAACAATTTTATTCATATGAATTGTATAATTAAAAATACCTATACCTTCTCATAATATGAGAATAACTCATTGATAATATAGCGAAACTTGGTTTTTAGCGACTAATCTAAAGAAACAGCCAATGTAACCCTGGCTGTACATTGTATCAGTAATTCGCATGAGGGCGCTGCCAAAGCGCGTCGATTCTCTTCGAGATATCTATAGGGAAGGTGCAAGTCGTAGCAGGTGTTACTGGCTTTATGTCACCACATCCAATCAGATACCGGCCCGAAACATTTTCCGGGCCGGTAATTTGTTCGCTAACTTTGCTTAGTTCGGCAGTTTGTCGTCGACGCCCTTGATGTACCAGTTCATGCCGAGGATTGCGCCATCGTCGAGGGTCACGCCATCTTCAGCAGCAACAGAACCGTCCTGCTTGGTGATCGGACCGGTGAACGGCTCCCAGCCGCCCTTGATCTTGGCTTCGGTGGCTTTTGCCATCTCAACAACATCATCCGGCAGGTTGGTGTACGGCGCCATCACAACGTGGCCTTCGGTGATGCCTTCCCATGAAGAATGGCTTTCCCATTTGCCGTCCATAACGTCCTGAACACGGTGAACGTAGTACGGACCCCATTCGTCGATGATCGCGGTGTACTGAGCGTCCTTTGCAAAGTTGATCATGTCAGATGCCTGACCAAACCCATGCACGCCACGTTCCTGAGCAACCTGAAGCGGCGCAGTGGAATCGGTGTGCTGAGTGATGATGTCTGCGCCCTGATCGATCAGTGCCTTCGCAGCGTCAGCTTCTTTGCCCGGGTCGAACCAAGTGTTGACCCAAACCACTTTCAGCTTGAAGTCCGGATTGACGGACTGAGCGCCAAGAAGGAATGCGTTGATGCCGGCGATCACTTCCGGGATCGGGAAGGACGCAATGTAGCCAGCAACACCAGACTTGGACTGTTTTGCCGCGATTTGGCCCTGGATATACCGGCCTTCGTGGAACTTGGAGTTATAGGTCGCAACGTTGTCGGCAGTCTTATAGCCGGTCGCGTGTTCAAACTTCACATCCGGGAACTTCTTGGCGACTTTCAGCGTCGGGTTCATGTAGCCGAAGGACGTTGTGAAGATGATGTTGCAGCCTTCGCGGGCGAAACGTTCGATGGCACGCTCTGCGTCTGGGCCTTCCGGCACACTTTCAAGATAAGCGGTCTCGACCTTGTCGCCGAACTTAGCTTCGACGGCCTGACGGCCCTGATCGTGCTGGTAGGACCAGCCGAAGTCACCGACTGGGCCGACATAGACAAAGCAAGCTTTGACGTCAGCTGCGTTGGCTGCGCTTCCGGCTGCAACGAACGCGGCGGCTGCCACAGTTGCTTTCAATAGAGATTTCATCAGTTTAGTCCCCTCTGTTTGATCTCTGTTTTCATTACGATCTTTATTAGTTGATCCGGCCCTGATCGTGAAGGGCCGGATCCGCCCGATAACAGGGAGGTGTTACCGGTCCGGAACAAATGGCTTGCCGAGACAGGCCGGTGTATTGACCAGCGTCAGTCTGCGGTTTGCGGAGATGAGCACAAGTACTGCAATAGTCGCAAGATACGGCAAGCTGGACAGGAATTGCGAAGGAATTCCGAGCCCGATGGCCTGGGCGTGCAGGTTCAAGACACTGACCGCGCCAAAGAGATAAGCGCCAATGATCACACGTCCCGGCAGCCAGGAGGCAAATACCACCAGAGCCAGCGCGATCCAGCCGCGGCCTGCCGTCATGTTTTCCACCCACTGCGGTGTGTAGGCGAGCGACATATAGGCGCCCGCAAGACCGGCACAGGCCCCACCAAAGAGGACGGCCATAAAGCGGATCTTCAGAACCGAATAGCCGAGCGCATGGGCCGAACCGTGGTTGTCACCGACAGCGCGCAGGATCAAGCCGGCCCGTGTGCGAAACAAGGCATAGGTCACCCCGATGACCAGCGCGAAGCTCAAGTAAACGATGGCGTCTTGCTGGAAAAACACAGGTCCGATGAATGGGATTTCCGACAGCACCGGAATATAGAGTTCCGGCAAGCGAAGCCCTGGCACGCCGATATAAGCTTCTCCGATCATGCCCGACAGGCCAAGCCCCAGAATGGTCAGAGCCAGACCGGTTGCCACCTGGTTGGCAACAAGCACCAAGACCAGGAAACCAAACAAAGCTGACATGGCCATGCCTGCAATCACGGCACCGATGACACCCATGGCGCCCGAGCCGGTCTGGTTGGCAACCGCAAAACCAATCACCGCGCCCATAATCATCATGCCTTCCACACCGAGATTCAGAACCCCTGAGCGTTCGACCACCAGTTCACCGAGTGCGGCGATGAGAAGCGGCGTTGCCGCCGTTATGACAGTGAGTAGTACCGCCTCAAACATGAGAAACCTCCGCGGCCGGACCAGAAGCACGGCGGGAAACCATGCGGATGCGATATAGAATGAGCGTGTCACAGGCGAGCACGAAGAACAGCAGCAGCCCCTGGATCACACTGGCGATTTTGTTGGAGACACCAAGACCGGATTGAACGCCTTCGCCCCCGATGTAGGACAGGGCCAAGACAAATCCGGCGATGATGATGCCAATCGGGTTTAACCGGCCCAGAAACGCCACGATGATCGCGGTGAAGCCATAACCAGGTGAAATCGATGGCAGCAACTGGTTGAGCGAACCGGACACTTCCATGGTTCCGGCAAGTCCAGCCAAACCACCAGCCAGCGCAAAGGAGAACAGCGTCAAACGTTTTGCCGAGAAGCCTGCAAAGGCGCCGGCGCGTGGGCTTTCACCCATGACCCGGATCTCAAAGCCCTTGATGGTCTTTGCAAGAACCACCGCAAGGATGACCGCCACACCGATGGTGATCGGAGCCGACAGGCTCATCAGGCCGCCGAAGACATCCGGTAGCGTTGCCGCATCCGAGAAAATCCGTGATTCCGGGAAATTGAACCCATCCGGATCCCGCCAGGGGCCGCGCACCAGGTAATCGAGCAGGAGGCCTGCCACATACACCAGCATCAGGCTGGTCAGGATTTCATTGGTGTTGAACCGTGTTTTCAAAAGCGCCGGGATCAAGGCCCATAAGGCACCGCCGATCATGCCGCAAATGAGCATCAGCGGCAGGGTCAGCGCGTTTTCAAAGTTCGGGAACAGAATTGGCAGAACCGAGCCGAACATCGCGCCAACAACAAACTGGCCTTCCGCGCCAATGTTCCAGTTGTTGGAGAGATAACAGACCGCCAGACCACAGCCGATCAGAATAAGCGGTGTTGCCTTGTCAATGGTGGCTTCCAGCGACCATTGCTGGGTGAGCGGCTCGATGAAGAACTTATAAAGTCCCAGTCCCGGATTGACGCCCGAAATGGCGAAGATGATTGCAGCCGACAGAGCTGTCAGCCCAACCGCAATCAAGGGAGACGTCAGCGACATCAGTTCGCTGTGTTCCTTGCGTTTGACGAGTTCGATACGCATCAAGAGACCTCCCCTTGCGTTTCAGCACCACCGGCCATCAGAAGGCCAACCCGTTCCCGGGTCATTTCGGCAGCTGGTTCGGGCTCTGACAGATAGCCCCTGGAGATCACCGCGATGCGGTCGGCGATTTCAAAAATTTCATCAAGGTCCTGGCTGATCACCAGAACAGCAGATCCTCCGCGGGCCAAGTCGATCAATGCCTGACGGATCAAGGCAGCAGCACCGGCATCCACGCCCCAAGTCGGCTGGTTTACGATCAAGACACCGGGTTTGCGGTCCAATTCCCGGCCGACTACGAACTTCTGCAAGTTTCCGCCGGAGAGCGAGCGGGCCTCCGGATCATCGTGGGACATGCGCACGTCAAAGTTCTGCTTAATACGCTGCTCCATCTGGGCGGCATTGGCCTCGGAAACGAAACCGCCGTTGACCAGCTTGTCGCCCGTCCGATGGCGGGTCAGAACGATGTTCTGAGAGAGCTTCATGCCCGGAACAGCGCCATGACCAAGACGTTCTTCAGGAACAAAAGCAGCATCAGACTTGCGGCGCCAGTTCACACCCTTGGATCCACACGGAGTGCCATCGAGCGTTACCATGTCTGGCGCGACGCGCATTTCGCCTGAGATGGCGTCGAACAATTCGCCCTGCCCGTTGCCGGCGACACCTGCAATTGCGACCACCTCACCGGCGCGCAAGTCCAACGAGATGCTGTTGAGCGCAGTGGCAAAGGGCGTTGCAGCTGGGGCTGACAAGTGTTTCAAGCCAAGCCGGACATCGCCAATTGCGGGCTTCTGGGTGGCCGCGTTGACCGCGATCACCTCAGCGCCAACCATCATGCTGGCAAGGGTTGCCGGGGTTTCTAGCGTCGGATCGCACTCGTCAACGACCTGACCGTGGCGCAGGATGGTCGCGTGGTGGCAAATCCGCTGGACCTCTTCCAGTCGGTGGCTGATGTAGAGAACCGCACAGCCTTCATCGGCGAGCCGCTGCAGCGTCAGGAACAGCTGATCGGCTTCCTGGGGCGTCAGAACCGAGGTCGGTTCATCCATGATGATCAGCCGGGGCTCTTGCAGGAGGCAGCGGACAATTTCGATCCGTTGACGGATTCCGACCGGCAGATCGGCCACAATGTCTTGCGGATTAAGCGGCAGGCCGTATTCGCGCGATACCGTTTCGATCCGATTCGCGAGATCTTTCATGTTTCCGGGGTTTGGCAGAGCCAACGCGATGTTCTCAACCACATTCAGTGCTTCAAACAACGAGAAATGCTGGAAGACCATGCCGATGCCGAGTTCTCGAGCCGCGGCCGGGTTGCCAATGGAGACTTTCTTGCCGTCCCAATGGATTTCACCGCCATCCGGCTCAAGAGATCCGTAGAACATCTTGACGAGTGTGGACTTTCCGGCGCCGTTTTCGCCCAAAAGCGCGTGGATTTCACCTTTATTGATGGTGAGATCGACCTTGTCATTGGCAAGGATATCGCCAAAGCGCTTGGTCAGACCACGGGCGTCCAGCAAGGTATCCTTGTCGGATCTTGCGAGCGGGTTATCCGCCTTGTCCACTTCTGTATGGTTGTTCGTTGCCACACTGTCCCCCAGTTGGATGCCGCTTTATTGTTCATGTCTTATTGGTGTGCAAGCCTCCCGCTTGCAGCGGCTTGTTGATAACGGGCCTCATCCCGGGTGAGGAGTTCAACCGCGATTCCGGCTGCAATCGCAGCTGGTTGCTTGGATTTGATCGCAGTCATTCCAATCGGGCAGACCATGGTTGAAAGCACGGTGTCACTCAGACCCCGCGATTTGAGACGTTTGAGAAATCGGGTCCGCTTGGTTTTGGAACCAATGACACCGCAGTATTCGAATTTCTGGGCGAGCAACGCCCGCGCCATGATGTCTTCATCAAGCGCATGAGAATGGGTCATTGCCAGCACAAAAGCATTCTCCGGCGCGTCTTCGAGGACGGCAGCCGGATCGGGCACGCAGATTTTTGTGACATTTGCTGGCACCGCACCTGGAAACTGGTCAGCCCGGCTGTCGATCCAGAAAATCGAGAACGGTAACGGCGCGAGGGCCAGGACAAGGGCCTTGCCGACATGACCGGCGCCAAAGAGAAATAGCGGCCGACGGATTTCGCCGAATTGTTCGATCAGGATATCGGATTTGCCATCCGAACCGTTTATCAGCTCGAAATGGCTGGTGGCGGTGTCCTCAACCAGGTTCCGGCTCAGCACCATGCCGCCTTTGATTTCTGATCGGGTAGTGAACGGACCAGCGTTCTGTTCCGCTTCCGCTAACCGTTCGGCTTGACGAAGGTGCTCGCCTGTGAGGACTTCAAGGGCGATTTTTGCCCGGCCGCCACAACACTGGCCAAGGTCTGGTCCGAGAGAAACGGTCATCATCTCAAACCCGGCCTGACTTGTTGCCGCTGCTTTTGCCGCCTTCCGAATGGCTTCGAATTCCAGCGTGCCGCCACCGATTGTACCGAAAAAGCTGCCGTCAGGACGGACGACCATGCGCGCGCCGGTTTCCCGGGGTGTCGAGCCGCCTGTTTCGGCGACCGTGACAAGGGCACAGGCACCGCTGTTCTTCAAGCAGTTCGCTATGTGCCCCCAGACCTTCATGAATGCGCCTTTCTGGACCGCAGGTCCCTGACGGCTTTCATGATGGATTCCGGGGTTGCCGGGGCATTCAAATTGGGCACTTCACCCGGGTTCAAACTCGCTACTGCATCGTTGATTGCGCAGAAAACAGAGTTTGCCAGCATTACTGGTGGTTCGCCGACAGCCTTGGAGCGATAAACCGTCTCCTGCGGATTGCCACTGCCCTCATAAAGGTTGACGTTGAAATCTTCTGGAATGTCGGAGGCCGTTGGGATCTTGTAAGTCGACGGCGCATGAGTGCGCAGCCGACCTTGCTCGTCCCAGACCAATTCTTCGGTGGTGAGCCAGCCCATGCCCTGCACAAAGCCGCCTTCTATCTGGCCAAGATCGATGGCTGGATTGAGCGAGTGGCCAACGTCATGAAGAATGTCGACGCGGTCGACCGTCATTTCGCCGGTCATTGTGTCGATGGTGACTTCCGCGCAAGCACCGCCAAAGGCGAAATAATAGAAAGGCTGCCCGGTGACACTGTCCCGGTCCCAGGTGATGCCGGGGGTCGCGTAGAAGCCGGCATGGGACATCTGGATCCGCGCCATATGGGCGAGCTTTGCAACTTCTCCAAGTGAGAAACTCTGTTCGCCGATCAGGACTTTGTTGTCGCCAAAATGAATGGCTTCCGGCCCGCATTGGTGCCGTTCGCACAAGAACCCAACTAGACGGCCTTTGATTTCCTGCGCCGCCAATTTGGCCGCCATGGCGTTGAGATCCGTACCGGATGAGGCCGCGGTTGGCCCGGTGTTCGGCACCTTGGAGGTGTTGGTAGCCGTGATGCGGACCTTGTCGAGCGTGACCCCAAACTCCTCGGCAACAACCTGGGCAACCTTCTGGTAAAGCCCCTGCCCCATTTCCGTGCCGCCATGGTTCAGATGCACGGAACCATCGGTATATAGATGCACCAAGGCGCCAGCCTGATTGAGGTGTTTCAGCGTGAAGGAAATACCAAATTTGACCGGCGTCAGCGCCAGGCCCTTTTTCAGGACTGCATTGTTGGCATTGAACTCGCGCACCTGGTCCCGCCGAGCCCAGTATTCAGAACTTTCTTCCAGCTTTGCGATGAGGTCATGCATGACCTCATGTTCTTCAACCGGCATGCCGTAAGGCGTCAGATTGTGATCGCCGTCATAGAAATTCAGCTTGCGGATTTCCAGAGGATCCCGCCCTGTTTTGACGGCAATTGCATCAATCATCCGCTCAGCAGCTAACATGCCCTGCGGTCCGCCAAACCCTCGGAATGCGGTGTTTGAACAGGTGTCGGTTTTCAGGCGCCGGGAGCGGATGGCCGCATCTGGATAGAAATAGCTGGAATCAGCATGAAACAGCGTCCGGTCGTTGACACCGAGCGAGAGGTCAACCGAATAGCCGCAGCGGGCCAGAAATTCCATGTCGACAGCCCGAATCTTGCCGGTGCCGTCATGTCCGACTTTCCAGTCGACCCGGAAATCATGCCGCTTGCCGGTCATGATCATGTCGTCATCCCGGTCAAGGCGAACTTTACAGGCGCGGCCGGTGGCTTGCGCCCCAAGGGCCGCGAGGCTCGCCCATTGATTGGCCTGGGATTCCTTACCGCCAAAACCGCCGCCCATGCGCCGGACTTCCGCTGTTACCAAGGCATCAGGCACACCGAGGACTTTGGCCACTGTGTGCTGCACTTCGGTCGGGTGCTGGGTTGATGTGTGGACCAGCATGGCACCGCCTTCTTGCGGAACCGCCATGGCGATCTGGCCTTCCAGATAAAAATGCTCTTGCCCGCCAATCCGCATGGAACCTGAGAGCACTTCTGCAGATGCCGTCAAACCGGTTTCCGGCGAGCCTCTGCGGAACTGGTAATCCGGCAAGACCATTGTCTCCGCCGCCACCGCGTCTTCCTGGGTGAGGATCGGCGTGATCGGTGCGACATCAATCTTGGCTTTTAGCGCCGCCTTGCGGGCTTGATCGCGGGTTTCTGCGACAACCGCAAACACCACCTGACCGTGGAACAGGATTTCGCCATCGGCCAGCACCGGATCATCGCCAAAGCCAGACGAGCAATCATTGGTGCCTGGCACGTTTTCCGCTGTCAGAACCGCAACAACACCGTCCGAAGCGCTGACATCTGTCAGATCGATCGAACTGATTTTGCCGCGGACGGCCTGCCGGGCATATCCGGGAACAACGTGAAGGGTGCCAACCGCCTCGACCAAGTCGTCGATGTAAGGCGCGGTTCCTGTGACATGCATCTCGGCGCTGTCATGGGCCAGAGATTTCCGCACATGTTTGAGCGGTGATGTGACTTTGGCGGGATCAAGCGGCGCGGTCATGATCGGCCTCCCGCTTCTTCAGGACCCGCAGATTTTCAGCTGCCGTCCCGTCGGTTTCCATCAAGGCCTTTGCCAGCAGCGCCCGGGCTGTTTCCATCCGGTAGTCTGCGCTTGCCCTCATATCGGTCATAGGAGTGAAATCGCTGCTGAGCGCATCAAATGCAGCACCCCAAGTGGATGCATCTTCCAAGAGCGCACCTTTAAGCGCGGCTTCCGCGCCAGCCGCCCGCTTTGGTGTGCCGGCCATGCCGCCATAGGCGATGCGCGCTTCGATGATCCGTCCGTCAACAACCGTAAACCGGAAGGCCGCCATCACGGACGAAATGTCCTGATCGAACCGTTTGGAGATCTTGTAACACCGGTACGCCTGATTGGCCGAGGGCCGTGGCACGAACATTCCGGTGACAAATTCTCCCGGCAACCGGTCCTGTTTGCCGTAGTCGATAAAGTAGTCTTCCAACGGCAGAGTCCGCTCGCTGTCGGCCGACTGCAACTCAACACTGGCACCAAGCGCAATCAGTGCCGGGGGCGAATCCCCAATCGGCGATCCATTGGCAATGTTGCCGCCAACGGTTCCCGACGCCCGCACTTGTTTGGACCCGATCCGCTTCCAAAGTTCGCCAAGGTCAGGAGAGATCCTTGTCATGGCTGCTTCCGTCGCATCGAAGGTTGCTGTCGCGCCGATCAGAACGCCAGCCTCGGTTTCTTCAACACGGTCCAGCCCTTCAATTCGGCCTAGCCAGATAACTTTCGGCAAGTTGCGCAGGTGTTTGGTGATCCAAAGGCCGACGTCCGTTGCGCCCGCGACCAAGGTGGCATCCGGATGCTGCCCGTAAAGCGCCGCCAAACCATCCAGCGACGATGGTGAGGCAAAAAACGAGGCACTGTTGCCCAAGAAAATGTCCCGGCTGTCCGCCAAGGTTTTCAGTTGTTCCCGGGTTTCATTGGAGCGCCAGGTAAAAGCATCGTCCGCAGCATCAAAACAGGCTTCCAGCGCGGCATCGATGATCGGCCGGTAGCCGGTGCAGCGGCACAGATTGCCGGCAAGCCATTCGGTAACGGTCTTGCGGGATTTTTCCTGGCCCTCTGCATGATACAGCGTGAACAGGGTCATGATGAAACCGGGGGTGCAGAACCCGCATTGAGAGCCGTGCAAGTCGACCATCGCCTTTTGCACCGGATGGAGGCGTTTGTCCTGCGCCAGATCCTCAACCGTCACCAGCTCCGCACCGTCGATCATGCCGAGGAGCTGAATGCAGCTGTTGACCGGTTGATAGATCAGCTTGCCATTAACGAGCCGGCCGAGCGCAATGGTGCAAGCCCCGCAATCGCCCTCGCCGCAACCTTCTTTGGTGCCGGTTTCCTGCCGCCGCAGACGCAAATAATCCAGGACAGTTTCCGTTGGGCCGACATTGGTCAGCTCAACAACTTGTCCGGCTTTGATGAAACGGATGGTATCCCTCATGCCTCAGCTCCCCCGGTAGGTCGAATAGCCGAAGGGTGATAACAACAGCGGCACATGATAATGCGCATCCGCATCGGCCATGCCGAACCGGATTGGGACGAGGTCGAGGAAGAGCGGATCCGGCAGATCCTGACCGGTTGCCCTTAAGTAGTCACCGGCATGAAACCGCAGTTCATAGATCCCGGTTTCAAAGGTGCTTCCGGAAAGGATCGGACCGTCCACGCGGCCATCGTCATTGGTTTCATGGGTAGACATATGCTTCGGCTCATTGCCCACGGACCAGAGCTCTATCTTAAGCCCCTTGGCCGGGATTCCCAAAGCGGTATCCAGAACGTGCGTTGTTAAACGCCCCATGTTTCTCTCCCTCATGCAGCAATGCTGCAAAACCGTTCAGATAAAAAATGTGCATGATAAGCACGCAGATCCAAAGCGCTCATTTGCGCTCTTAATGATGCCTAATTGGCATCAATAGATGCAAGGCGTTCGTTTAGGGCGAGCACTGCGTGGTCGAAAAACATCGCCGGCGCCAAGGCTAACGCCCTTAGCGATGACGTGACCACACACAAGCGATCTGCTTGAAGCGGTTCATCTTTTAGCGGTTTGAAGACCAGATACCCCGCTTCCAAATCGTCTTCACAACCGATTTGTGTTTGGAAGCCTATGACGTTCTCATCACGGGCAAGCGCCCGCATCAAACGCAAGGAATTTGCCTCGACATATGTCAAAGATGCGCTGGGAATCCGGCTGCGGATGACATCGATCCTCGCCCGAATTGACAATCCTTCTGCCGGAAGAGCGACTGGATAGCGCAAACAATCGGCCAGGCTCAGTCCGTTTTCTCCCGCCAACGGATGGTCTGGCGCCATCAAAGCGCCGATCACCAGGTCATGGTGGAAGGCCGCTGTCAGGGTCGACATATCCGGCGGATCAAAGGTGAAACCGACGTCCGCTTCGGCGGCCTCAACTTTCCGAGCCGCTTCCTGGGATGAGGATATCGCCACACTCACATGAATACCCGGATAGGATTTCCGGAAGGAGCTGATTACAGCGGGAAGAAGCCGTTCGGCAACGCTCTCAACAGACGCTATGGAGACAGTTCCTCGTCGAAGGCCCTTCAACGCATCAAGCTCGGCAACCGTTCCTTCAAAATCGGAGTACGTCCGACGGATATGGGCAAGCAGCACTTCACCTGCTTGCGACAAGCGCATGCGCCGTCCAACCCGCTCAAACAGCTGAAGGCCAAGCGCCTCCTCCAGCCAAAGGATCTGCCGGTTGACTGCAGAAGAGGCGACATTGAGATTGCGGGACGCTGCCCGGATCGAGCCAGCCTCGGCGGCGGCCAGAAAATACCGCATCGCCGGGCTGTAAAGATTGCGCGAAAGATCCTGGGCGCGGGCTGAACGCATTTTTGCCGACCGGTCTTATGGAATGAGCACGGTCGTGCCGGTGGTCTTGCGACCTTCCAAATCCTGATGGGCCTGAACCGCATCCGCAAGACGGTATTCCTGATTGACCGAGATTTTGACAATTCCCCTGGAGACCACATCAAACAGGTCACCGGCCGTCATCTCCAGATCGTCACGGCTGGCAATGTAGTTGAAGAGTGTCGGCCGCGTAGCAAACAAGGACCCTTTCTGCGCCAGAAGCCCAAGATTGAAGTCCGGTAGCGGGCCGGACGACTGGCCGAAGCTCACCCAAAGGCCGCGGGGTTTCAAACATTCCAGCGATCCGGGGAATGTGTCCTTGCCGACGGAATCATAAACGACGTCACAGCCTTTGCCGCCAGTAATTTCCGCCACATGTTCAGCAAAGTTTTCAGTCCGATAATTGATGACATGCTGAAAGCCGTTCGCTTTAGCGAGATCCATTTTCTCCTGAGATCCAGCTGTTCCAATCACGGTCGCCCCAAGATGGGCAGCCCATTGACCGGCAATCAGGCCAACCCCGCCGGCAGCGGCATGGAACAACAGGGTCGTTTCCGGACCAACGACAAAGGTTTGGCGTAGTAGATATTGTGCCGTCATGCCTTTCAGCATCATCCCGGCGGCAACCTTGTCGGCTATACCTTCGGGAATTACCACCAGACGGTCAGCCGGGATAACCCGCTCTTGGGCATAAGCGCCGAGCGGACCAACATAAGCAACCCGGTCACCCGGTTTGATGTGGGTGACGCCCTCGCCGACCACCTGAACCACACCGGCCCCTTCATTTCCCGGAATGAACGGCAAACCATT
The DNA here is from genome assembly GCF_006517275.1 of Labrenzia sp. PHM005. Classification (NCBI taxonomy): domain Bacteria; kingdom Pseudomonadati; phylum Pseudomonadota; class Alphaproteobacteria; order Hyphomicrobiales; family Stappiaceae; genus Labrenzia; species Labrenzia sp. PHM005. The sequence continues at coordinate 4,034,596 of NZ_CP041191.1, forward strand.
CGGCGCGGGATAAAGGCCGGAGCGGAAATATGTGTCGATGAAATTTAGACCAATCGCGGTGTGCCGGATGCGGGCCTCACCCGGGCCCGGCTCCCCAACATCCACATGTTCCCAGTTCAAGACGTCCGCATCACCTGTTTCATGCACACAGATTGCCTGTACCATGCCGTCTCCCATCGGGTGTGTTAAGTGTTTGAAGTATCGGCGTGTTGGCCGAGTTCTTGATGCCAACAATATCCAGCGCAATGCGTTTGCGCCAGTGGCAAAGACTGGCCGCATGGTTTGCCGAACGCTGAGCTACGCTTTTAGAGGGCCGTTTCGGTCTCTATGCGAACGGTCAATCGACCCGGTCGATCAGCTGCTGAATGGCGGATACTGAAAAGAGATACAGACTGGCGAGCGTGAAGATCGTTGCAGAGAAAGTGTTCAACACCATGCCGTCTAAAATCGCCATTGCCGCCAGCGCCATCCACAGCAGTGTCACGGGCAGAGTGATCATACGCCAGCGTTTCACACGTACCGGATGGACAAAGCGGACCGGCGCAAAAGTCAAGGCACAGCACGCCAGAACAACGGCAATTGTAAAGCCTTCAGAGGGCGACAAGACTAGCAAGCCGAAGACGACCATGTTCCAGCCGGCCGGGAATCCCTTGAAGGATCCATCCGGTGTTTTCATGCCGTTGTCGGCAAAATAAAGCGCACCGGTGAAGACGACCAATCCACCGCAGATCCAGTTCCACGGATTGGACAGCATCAGGCTCCAGGACAGCGCAAACGCCGGCAGGAAGACATAAGTCGCGTAATCAATGACAAAGTCGAGCGACGCACCCGACCACCGCGGCAATCGTTCCGCCACGTTGAATTTCCGGGCGAGCGGACCATCAATGCCATCAACAAACAGGGCGAGGCCAAGCCAGGCAAACATTTCGTCCCACTTGCCTTGAGCACCGGCAAGAAGCGCAATCAATGCGATCGGAGCCCCGGAAGCTGTCAGAACATGAATCAAAAACAGCGCAGGTTCCGGCGCGAGTTTGCCAGGCGTTACGTCCGTCACGGGCCTAGTCCTCTTTAGACATTAAGATCCGCGCTGAAACCAATCTGCAATTCGCTGCGCGGTAGAAGCTCATGATGTGTATTCCCGACGGGAATTCTTTTGAGCCTGTCTGTTACTAATATTGCATATTGATGACAGTGTGAACCGGAAAACACCAGAAACACTCCCGGCATCATTAAGACGGTGTTGCCGGCCCACCGAGCACTATGCTCAAAGCCAGCGCTCCGCCCCAGATCAGCAGAAAAACGCCAATGGCTGTTGGAAAGAAACGGCTGGGGAATGTTTTCTCCAGAGCCATCACCACGCCAAGCAAGGCGATCCAGAGAATATTCATCAGTCCAACAGCAAACATGACAGTCATGACCGCCCAGCAGCAGCCAAGGCAAATCCAACCTTGCGCAATGCCCTCTTTGACCGAGTCGCTGATCCCATATCTCCCTGTATTTTTGGCGAAAGACCACCTTGGGTACCAGCACCTTTGAAGACAGGCTGTCTTGGCCGGTGTAAACTGATAAATCCCTGCAGCAATCAGAACGGATGCTGTCAGTGCCAGACTGACTGGGGCCATCATGTCGGAAAGCGCGCCCAACTTGGAGAGGCCAACTTGCGCCAAAGTTGCCACGATCGCGTAGCCGAGCCACACCGCCAAATAGCCGGAAACAACGAAAACCGTAGATATAACGTTCAAACCCGGCCCAGAGCGGTGTTTTGAAATGTGCCGGTGAAAGCTTTTCAACATGGGAGTGGCGGACGGCAGCATCATGGCCAGCGCCATCATCGCCCACATAAGGAAAATTTTCCCAACATCGACCCAAGTCAATTCCACGCTTGGCATGCCAAAGGTGGCACCAGCCGGCAAACACAGGACTGCCAGCGCTGCACGTGCATCATCCGGAAGCCCGCGGAAAATATTGAACTGATTGAGCAGACTCATACCAGGTCCGGCTTCCGCCATATCCATGACAGGCACCATGGCAGCAACCATGGCTATCAGATAAGCCCATCCGCTGATCGCAAGAGCGGCCACGACCACGATGACCAGCGGCCAGCCACGAACTGTTTCCGGTTTTTGAGCAGTCGACGTTTCATAAGTATTCAAGGCGGGCATAGTTCCAATCGTCAATGAGGCTTGTGACGGGGTTTTATCTACATGATACCGGCACTCATCCCTGAGCCAATTGATTTGTCTCATAGTCCGGGCCAATCCTGAACGCCATCAAAAGCTGGTTTGTTAGGTGCGTAATTTGGTCCTGTTGATCTTTCAGGTTAAATGACCAATTTCGAACAGACAGACAAATGCTGAGCAGTGAGCCTGGTAGATTTATGGCACGGACCAAAAAAGACGTTCTTTATGATGCAGTTGTTGTCGGCGGTGGGCCGTCCGGGCGGATCGCAGCCCTTGCCCTGGCACGTTCCGGCCTGCAAACCGCACTTATAGCCCCGCTAGAGGCACCGGCGGATGAACGCACAACGGCCTTGTGGCAAAAGTCGCTCGACCTTTTGAAAGATCTCGGCATTTGGAATGAGATCGAGCTCAATGCCGAACCTCTCAAAAAAATGCGTATGATCGATGGGACGGAACGGCTGATCCGGGCACCCGAAACAGTCTTCAACAGTGCAGAGCTCGGTGTCGAGGAATTTGGCTACAACATCGTCAATTCGAAAATGAACGACGTCTTGGCCAAGGCCTGCGCCATAGAAGCCAATCTGACCTGTGTGGATGATTTTGCAGAAGAAGCCGATTTCAGCGGCACCCAAGCTACGATCACCACGAAATCCGGTCTAGCAGTGACGGCTGCATTGGCCGTCGCGGCCGATGGCCGCAATTCGAAGATGCGGTCTGCAGCTGGGATTGAGGTCAAACGCTGGTCTTATCCGCAAACCGCGCTGGTTCTTAATCTGGACCACACCCTGCCGCATCATGGTGTTTCAACAGAATTCCACACCGCGACCGGACCGTTCACCCTGGTTCCCCTGCCCGGCCGCCGCTCCTCACTTGTCTGTGTGGAAACTGCAGAAACCGCGGAACGGCTCAAAACCATGAATAAGGCTCTGCTGGCCCGCGAGCTGGAAGACAGGGCCCGGTCCGTCCTCGGCAAATTCACGGTGATTTCAGAACCTCAGACGTTTCCGCTCTCTGGGATGACCGCTCAATCGGTAATTGCTCCGAGATTGGCTTTGCTTGGTGAAACCGCTCATGTCTTCCCGCCGGTTGGTGCCCAGGGGCTCAATCTCTCCATGCGCGATATATCTGACTTGGTTTCAACCGTGGCCACAGCGAAACAGAAAGGTCAGGACCTCGGCAGTCTTACGGCTTTGAAACCCTATGAAACCAAAAGGATGTCGGACATCCGCTCGCGCACAAATGCGGTCGACATGCTGAACCGCTCGCTTTTGACCGAATTTCTGCCAGTTCAGGCGGCCCGCAGCGTGGGGATGTATTTGGCCGGTAAGATCGGCCCCTTCCGCCGCCTGCTGATGCGCGAAGGCATGGCACCCGGAACCGGGTTCCAACTGCGTCCATGATGTTAAGGCAGGATGCCGGTTACTTGCCGGTGCTTTTCTTCCGGCTGTGGTAGGTCAAGGCCATCAGGATGATTTGGCGAAGTTGCGGGATCGGCAGCGGCTGGGCAAGCGAAAGATGGATGCTGCGGTCGCCGCCAAATGTCATTTCCGGAAATAGCCCGCGCCACTCCGACACAAGGCTGCTCTGACAATTCACATAAAGAGCGATGTCGCCTTGATCAGAGGTGTCCTTGTCGATCCGGATTGTCGTTCCAGACTTCGGCCGTTCAGTCAGATAACTGAGCTGCCCCCACTTCACCGTCTCAACTACCTTGCCGACGCCCTCGGCCTCTGACGCTGTCTCGTGAATAAGACTGCGGATCTCCAACAATGCAGTTTTGACGGCGTCCGGATACTTCTCGATGACCGCAAGCGCCGGTTTTTCACCCATGTCAGCCCCCGCTGATAATCTCTGAAAATCCTGTCGGCAGAACCCCGGTGGTAATCGCCCAAATGAAACCTGTCACCGTAACAATTGATACGACCGTTCCAATCAATACGAAACTCGAGGCCCGCTGCACATAAGTTCCATAGTGCTGGGCCAGCACAAAAACATTGGTAGCCGGAGGCAAGCAAGCCATCAGAACCGCTGTTGCAATCCACACCGGATCAATTCCGCCGATCCAGGTCAACAACAAGAAGATCAAAAGAGGGTGCGCAATCAATTTCACGCCCAGCACAATCGGCAGTTCCACCGGAATGCGCCCAATCGGACGGAGAGCGATGCTAACGCCCATGGCAAACAGCGCGCATGGTGCGGCGGCATTGCTGAGGTACTTCAGCAAGGTTGCAAAAGCCGTGGGCTGCTGCAGTTCGAAGGCAGCCGCCAAAACACCGGCAATCGTTGCCAGGATGAACGGATGAGTGAAAATCCGCCAAAGTATGTTTTTGACGGTCCCGACCAGTGTTTCATTTTCCGCCCCGGCGACAGCCATCATCATTGGCGCCAGAATAAACATCAATGCGTTGTCGAATGACAAGATCAGGGCAGTTGGAACGGTCGCCTCTTCGCCAAGCACCGCCAAAGTCAGGCCTGGCCCCATATAACCAACGTTGGAATAGGCGCCGGCAATCCCGAGGATCGTCGATTCGGCAATGCTTCCCCGGGTCGCGACCACACCGATGCAAAAGGAAACCGCAAACACAATGTAAGTAGTAAAGGTCGTTGCAGCGATGTAGGACAGATTGGCCAGCTCTTCGAACGGCGTTCCGGACAAGAGCCGGAAGAACAAGGCGGGAAGCGCCATATAGACAACGAAGAAATTCATCCAGCTGAGGCCAGATTCCGGAATTTTTTTAATTTTTCCGGCGGCAAAACCCAGAAAAATCAGTCCGAAAAACGGCAATGACAGTGAAATGACATTCTGCATGGTCGATCTGATAACAGTGGGTCGGCGGGTACAACGGTCGCAAGGGCTGCCCGGAGCTTGCATATTCTGCCGGGCTTCGATAAGCACCCGAGCATGCAGGACGGCGTGCCGGACAGCATACCAATCAGGTCTTGAGGCGAACCGCAAGGCCATAAACAATCACAAGGCGCCTATTCGTCTTCTTTCAGTAAACTGCGCGCTAAGAAACTGGCGGAAAAACCGCCGCAACTGGCACTCCCTGGATCCGTTCCTATCTGATGACTTTCAAAAACCACCTCGAAAGCCTGCTGCTCTCAATGGCAATCGGCCTGTTCCGGTTGTTTCCGGTGGATTTTGCTTCTTGGCTGATGGGACGCTGCTGGCGCCTGTTCGCACCTTTGAATGCCCGGCATAAACGCGCCCTTACCCATTTAAAGAACGCCTATCCGGATATGCCACTTGAAGAGCGCGAGAAAATTGTCCTTGGAATGTGGGACAATCTCGGGCGTGTGGCTGCTGAAACCTTTCACATCGACCGGCTACTGGCCGAAGACGGCCGTTTTGTTACCGACGCCGACGAGACGACACAAAGGGTGTTACGCGGTGAACAAGGCTGTCTCTTTGTCTCCTTCCACAGCGGCAATTGGGAAATGTGCGTTCAACCGGCCGTCCGCAGTGGAATAGAAATCACTGGTGTCTATCAGGCGCTTAAGAATCCCGAAGCCGACAAAGCTCTGCGATCCCTTCGGGAGGATCTTTATAAGGGCGGATTGTTGTCGAAAGGCCACCAAACTGCCCGCAAACTTCTTTCCACTCTGAAAGCCGGCGGTATAGTTGCCATTATGGGAGACTTGCGCGAAACCCGTGGCATTCAAGTGCCGTTTTTCGGGCAAATGGCCTATGCCAACCCAATTCCCGCCTCTATGGCGCGGTCTTGCAAAGTTCCCATCGTTCTCGGCCGGGTCATCCGCACCAATGGTGTGAACTTCCGTATTGAGGGCCGTGCGATCGAAGTTCCGGTCACGGACGACCGCCAAGCTGACATTGAAGTAGCCACAGCCCAGATCCACCAAATTTTTGAAGGCTGGATCCGCGAACATCCCGAACAATGGATGTGGATCCACAAAAAATGGGCTTCCGCCGGAAATGCTGCCCCTGCGCAAGACGCGGTCTAAGGATCAGTAAGTTTCGCCTTTCGGAGTATGGTTGCACCGCAACATTAAGGATATATGCTTAGTCCGACGAATGAGGAGGACAGCATTTTGACGAAGACCCCGAGCGCATTTTACAAGCCACTCGCCATTGGTGCGCCAGAGCCTTTCCGTGAATTGCCGGTGACATTGGAGCGCATGATCCACTTTGTGCCGCCGCACATTGAGAAAATGCGGGCAAAGGTTCCAGATTTGATCAAAAAGGTCGATGTTGTCCTTGGTAATTTGGAAGACGCAATTCCGGCTGATGCCAAGACCGACGCGCGCCGCGGCTTCATTCAAATGGCCCAGGACAACGATTTTGGCCAAACAGGTTTGTGGACCCGGGTCAATTGTCTAAACAGCCCCTGGTTTTTGGATGATCTGATGGAAATTGTTCCAGCGGTCGGTGAAAAACTGGATGTGATCATGCTGCCAAAGGTGGAAGGTCCTTGGGACATTCATTACCTCGATCAACTGTTGGCTCAATTGGAAGCCAAGGCTGGGATTTCCAAGCCGATCATGATCCACGCCATTCTGGAAACAGCGGAAGGCGTTAAAAACGTCGAGGCGATCGCAGCGGCAAGCCCGCGTATGCACGGCATGAGCCTTGGCCCGGCGGATCTTGCCGCGTCCCGTGGCATGAAAACAACCCGCGTCGGCGGAGGTCATCCGGACTATGCAGTTCTAGCGGATGCATCTGAAGGTGCAGCGCGGGCCGCCTATCAACAGGACCTGTGGCATTACACCGTCGCCAAGATGGTGGATGCGTGCCTGTCCTATGGTCTGAAACCGTTTTATGGCCCATTCGGTGACTTCTCAGATACAGATGCCTGCGAGGGCCAATTCCGCAACGCCTTCTTAATGGGCTGTCTGGGCGCTTGGTCCTTGCATCCGACACAGATCGATATTGCCAAACGGGTGTTCTCACCAGATCCTGGCGAAGTCGCCTTTGCTAAGAAGATTCTCGATGCCATGCCGGATGGGACTGGCGCCGTGATGATTGACGGCAAGATGCAGGATGATGCAACTTGGAAACAGGCTAAAGTGATTGTTGACCTGGCTAAACTTGTGGCGTCGAAAGACGCTGATTTGGCGGAAATCTACGGTCTTTAGACTTCGGCAAGTTTGCTGGCATAAAGTTGTGCACTAGAACGCTTGCATGTTGGTGGATGTAACTGTAATCCGGCGCGTGCAAGCAGTTGGTGAATGAGTAACCATGCGTACGGCTAAATTTAAAATCGGGCAGGTGGTCAAACACCGGATTTACCCCTTCCGTGGGGTAATCTTTGATGTCGACCCGACGTTCAACAATACCGAAGAATGGTGGGATGCCATTCCAGAGGATGTGCGTCCAAAGCGCGATCAGCCTTTTTACCATTTACTCGCCGAAAACGAAGAAACCGAATATGTCGCCTATGTCAGTGAACAGAACCTTGTTCCAGACATGACCGGCGAGCCCGTGCGGCACCCGCAAGTCGAGGAAATCTTCGAAGAACAGTCAGACGGGTCGTACCTGCCGCGTACTGTCGAAATGCACTGAGCAGATACCGGCAGCTTTTCCTACAATCAGAGACCGGGCTCAATTGCCCGGTCTTTTTCATTTTGGCGGCGCCCAGAATGGCAAAAAGGCCGGAACGTTTCCGCTCCGGCCTTCATATTTTTCGATTTCAGCCGATCTTACTGATTGGCTTTTTGAGCGTCGATCAGTTTCTGGCGGGCTTCATCAGCGCGTTTCTGCAGTTCGCTCTGTAGTTCTTCCTGGCGCTTCTGCAACTCGGCAAGGTTCATTGGTTCACCATCGTAAACCTTGGTGAAGCCAATCAAGGTCATCTTAAAGACGATTTCCTTGGCCTGCTGATTGAACGGGGTCACCCGCATTTCACCGCCTTGCTTCATCGCGTTGATGAAGTTGCTGTCAATTGCCAGCTCAGCATAACAAGCATTCGGTGCGCAGATGCTGTATTTTCCTTGAACCGGTTTGCTGTCATCAATCTGAATACGCAGACCCGGCTGGATCAAAACACCTGTCGGGACAGCAACAAGGAGCTTCTTACGGGCTTCGCCCTCAACTTCCTGAATAGCTATGTTGCTGAGAAATTGGCCGGTGTTGGTCCGCAACTCGATGGAAATAAAGCAGATTTCCTTTTTAGTTTGCGGATTGGTGTTACACGCTTTCGTCCAAGGGCTCTTTTCTTCCTGGGCGATTGCGGGAGCACCAGCGAAAGAAGACAGGGTCACGAGCGCACCGGCCGCGCCTGCGATCAATCCTCTTTTCAAAACACTCATCATCGAAACGTCCTCAATCGTGGGTGAGCAAATCTTTGCGCTGTTCTGTGACATTCCGGAAATAACCGCAAGGCCCGGCAGAACAAACCTGTCTGTTTTTATTGGTAAGACACCCAATTAGGGCAAGAGGGTGACCGATATGCAACGCACACCCTTAACTGCGAAACAAATCTGAATATCTCTGAGTTTCCCACTTGCGCGGGGCGCCCACCAAGTATCCTTGTGATAGGCTTTCAAAATGAGAATCAACCGGTTTGCCGTGACCGAAATGTCTGATCGGCGCAAAAACACACTGTTTTCTGGTTTGGCCAGGGCTGCTTTCGCATCTGTCGTTGCGGCTGGACTCGGTGCATTTTTGTGTGCCGCCTCCGGTCTGACAAATAATGCTTATGCCGACGATGAAACTGTTCCGTGGTCTCATGGGATATCCATGCATGGTACCCCAGCTCTTGGACCGGATGAACCTTTTCCGTACGCCAATCCTGACGCACCCGAAGGCGGAACACTGACCCTTGGCGTTCAAGGCACATTTAACAGCCTTAATTCCTTTATCATTCAGGGCGGTTGGACCTCGGCACGTGGGATGCGGGAACGCCAATTTGGCAACAATATCTTCGAAAGCCTCTTGGTCCGCTCATATGCAGAACCTTTTTCACTTTATGGCCTGCTTGCGCAAAAAGTTCGGATGCCCGACAGCCGGGAGTGGATCGAGTTTGAGCTTAATCCGCAGGCCCGGTTTTCAGATGGTTCTCCGGTGACGGTAGACGATGTGATCTTTTCCTTGGAGATCATTGAAGAAAAGGGCCGCCCGCCCTATCGGAATTGGTACGCTCAAATCAAAGAAAAGATTGTCACCGCGCCAAACCGGCTGAAACTTGTTTTCGAAAACGGCGACAACCGCGAATTGCCGCTGCTGATTGCCCTGGCTCCGGTCTTTTCCAAAAAACACACCGATGCGGAAAATTTCGACAAGTCGACTTTGACGCCACCTATTGCCTCTGGCCCGTATACGTTCAAAACAATCGAACCGGGACGTTTGGTCGTATATGAGAAGAACCCGGACTATTGGGCCAAGGATCTGCCTGTAAAGGCCGGGTTCGACAATTTCGATGAGATCCGTGTCGAATACTACCGTGATGAAACGACCCTGCAGGAGTCGTTCAAAAAAGGCCTCATTGATGTTCTGAAGTTTGGCGATCCAGTGCGCTGGGCAACCGGCTTCGATTTCCCTGCGGCCGAAAATGGCGACGTTATCAAACTGGAAATCCCGCGTGGCATCCCCGCCCCAACCCAGGGCATTGCCTTTAATACAAGGCGGGAACAATTTTCAGATCGAAAGACACGCAAGGCCTTGCGCATGCTGTTCGATTTTGAGTGGGTCAACCGCAATCTTTATTACGGCCTCTACAAGAGAACTGCAGGATATTGGGACAATTCAGAACTTTCCTCGATTGGCCGCCCGGCAAGCGTGCGGGAACAAGAATTGCTTGCCCCCTTCCCGGACGCCGTTGATCCAGACGTCATGGATGGGACTTGGCGGCCCGCGGATGCAGATGGGTCAGGCCGGGACCGAAAGGTTCTAAGGGCTGCTCTTAAAGAGTTTTCCAATGCAGGTTTTGCGCTGAAGGATCGCAAATTGATCCACACTGAAAGCGGAGAACAGCTCAGCTTTGAAATCCTCTCAAAAAATGAAGACGAGGAAAAACTGGCACTGGCCTATATCCGCACGCTTGGGCTTCTTGGAATTGACGCGAGCGTGCGCAGCGTAGACCCGTCTCAATTTGAAGACCGCCGCACCCGGCGCGACTTCGATATGGTCTTCAACACTTGGACTGCCTCGCTGTCGCCAGGGGCAGAACAATATGGCCGCTGGTCGTCTCAGGCGGCCGATGCGGAAGGCTCTTTCAATTTTGTTGGCGCCAAGGAACCTGTCATCGACGCCTTGATCGACGAAATCGTCGCGGCTCGCAGCCGGGAAGACTTTATCGATGCGGTGCGTGCGTTTGACCGGATTCTGATATCCGGCGCCTATTCTGTTCCCTTATATCATCTGCCCGATTACTGGGCCGCGCATTGGAAACGTATCTCACCTCCAGACCATCACTCCCTTTACGGGGATGAGTTGGACACCTGGTGGTCAACCTCAATCAACTGATCGGACCTACGGACGACTTGAGCCATGAAAGTAACGCCTGAAAGCCTGGTACAAGAACATCATGAAAGCGGAGCCTGGTCCGATGTGCCGCTTGATGAAATCTTCCGGCAAACCGCTGAAATGCATCCAGACCGGATCGCGCTCGTGGACGCACCCGACAGGGCAACCTGGACCGGCGGCGCACCGCGCAAACTCACCTATGCCCAAGCAGATCGCGAAATCGATCGGCTGGCTGCTTTTTACAATGCCGTCGGCTTGGCAACAGACCACGTCATCGGTGTGCAATCACCGAATACAGTCGATACTGTCATTGCCATTCTAGCTGCGTTCCGCGCCGACCTGATAGTCTCGCCACTTCCCTTGCACTGGCGGCAGAAAAACGTAGTGGATGCATTAAACTCCATCGGTGCCAAGGGTTTGATCGCCGCCGACCGGATCGAAACCCGGGACGTCGGCACAGCCGCGCGCGATGTTGCAGCAGAACTCTTTTCTTTGCGGTTTGTCTTTGGTCTTGGCAAGGATGTACCGGATGGTCTGATTGAACTCGGGCCGATGCTCGCTGAAATGGGCGATGATCTGCAGTTCGAGCCATCTGGTCCGCGTCCGGATCCGGCGGATCACACAGCGACTATCTGCTGGAGCCGAAGCGGCGAAGAGAATATGCCGATCAGCCGGTGCCACAACCATTGGACCTCCTGTGGCAACCTTGTGGTCAAAGAAGCGCACATCAAGGATGGCGGCAATATTCTGGTGCCCTACTCCTTAAGCGGTTTGACTGGTCTGGGTGGTGGTCTGGTGCCTTGGCTAATGACCGGGGCAACACTGCACCTTCATCACCCAACGTCCCTGGTCAATCTGGCCGAGCACGCAAAAGCGGTGAAGGCCGATGTCGTTATATCACCTGGACCACTTGCCCAGACGCTCGACCGGAAACTGGCCGGTGAGGACACTACAATCCTTGCGGCCTGGAATATCTCATCACCCCGTCCGGCCACATTTATTCCCCGGCGGCGATTGGTAGATCTCCACATTGCAGACGAATTTGCACTAACGGCCAGTGCCCGCGGACCATCGGCCAAAGCAAAGGCAATTCCGCTGGGAAAGCATAGCGGGCCAGACGGGTGTGAAAGCGGGCCAGCCCTTCTAGAAATCTCGGTCTCCGAAGCGGTCGAAGATCAATTGCCGACACTGCTCGTGAAGGGACCGATGGTTCCTGATATTGGCTGGCGGACTGTCAATGGAGAACAACGCCGTGTGCGCTGGGAGGGTACCGGTTATTTGAACACCAACATCAAAGTCCAAACTACAGAAGACGGTGTCGAAGGTTTCGGTGTTCCGGGTTTCTATGCGCTCGCAACCGGGAACCTTGAAACAATAGACGTGATATACTCTAGTTATCCGGGAATCAACGAAGCAGCAGCCTTCGTGGTTGAAGACCCGGTCTTGGGTGCACGCATGTACGCAGCGCTGGTTCCTGAAGCTGGACATGTGCCTGACGCCGGAGCGTTTTTCGCATATCTTGACGCAGAAGGTGTCGACCTTGCCAAAATCCCGCATAGGGTGTTGATATTGCAATCACTGCCGCGTAATCCGGATGGAACTGTCTGTAGGGACCGCCTGACGATGCGGACACAACGCCTGCCAGCCGCCGTGGCCTGAAAAGAATTTCAAGAGCCCGGCTAAGACGGGCCAATGATGGGAATTGGGATGGACGTGGAAACCTCGCTCTCTTGGCGCGGACCTTATTGGTATGTCGGACGGTGCCCCATCCGGCAGAACTCCAATGATATTGCGAGGGACCAGGACATTGCCCTCTTGGGTTTGTTCGAACGCTCAATTTCTCCGCCTGACCAGTTACCTGCCGCAATCATAATCGACATCCAACAGATTCATCCGCAAAACCGGCCTGGCTTTTTTGAGTGGCTTACAGATCATGTTCGCAGATTACCATGCGATGTTCCCCTTTATATCCTCACGGGAAGTCAGGATGCGCCGGTCGAAGGTCTACGCCCGATCGCGATCTTGGAACGGTCTGTACCAGACGACATTCTTGTGATGCTGATCTGTATCCATCAAAGGGCCCTGATGCGATCGGAAGAGGCTCGGATCCGGCGCCGGGTCTTTGGCCGGGTGCCCGGCTTTGGCGCAGCACCTCATTATTCGGGCGGAAGCGGGCTGATGGTCGTTGGCGTCAGCGGACGATTTTTGGAATGGCAAGCGGCCAGTGACCATAATGTTGAAGTCGTCGGCGCGTTTGACGGCAACATGGCCACTGAGTTCATGGCGCAACGGGCGTTTGATGCAGTCGTCATCGACAGCAGTGTTGAAGACACCATCGACTACATGCAACAAATCCGCAGAGATGCACGATTCGCGAGTTTGCCGGTGCTTGCGGTCTGCGAATATCAGGAAGACGTTGTTGCCCTATTCCGCAATGGCGCATCCGATGTGCTGTTAGGGCGCAATCGTCCAGAAACACTGAATAGGCGTCTTGCCTCTGCCATTCGCCTGGGTAAACGCCGGCGCCTTGCCGACCGAGTGCTTTCGGAAAGCCACATGTGGTTGCGCCAGCAAATTACAATCGGCGGCCTCGATCAGCAGCGTTATGAGGCCTATTTGGAAACAACAGCCAACGCCATGGCGGCCCGCGGATTAGACCTTTGGGAAATGCATTTGACGCCGGAGAATTTCAATCTTCCGGCTCCAACACCGGAAGATACAGCCGAACTCAATGGTACGCTATTGTCTGTGGCGGATGCCACCAGCCGTGATGAAGATCTTGTGTGCCTGGTGAAGGGCGTCGGACCCGTCGCTGTCCTCAAAAACGAAGCTGGCACTTTAAGGCTCCAAAAACGGATCCATTCAATCCTCGCGCATACGGTCATCAACCCATGATCGGTGTGCCCGCCCACTTGCTGGTGTACCGTTTGGCTCCATATCAGGGTCAGTCATCCAAATTCCAACAACCAGGTTCCCGCGTATGAGCACATCTCCCGCAATCACCGTCGATGTCGTATCAGATGTCATGTGCCCCTGGTGTTATATTGGCAAACGGCGGCTCGAAGCTGCGATCAAACAAGTCCCCGACCTGACTGTTGACGTGCGCTGGCACCCGTTTCAGCTGGATGCGACACTCCCGAAGACCGGGAAAGATCGGCAGCAGTATCTGAGTGATAAGTTTGGTGGTCTGGAACGGGCCAAACAGGTCTATGCACAGATTGAGGCCGCAGGCCGCGAAGAAGGCATTCCTTTTGCCTTCGATAAAATCAAACTGTCACCAAACACACTTGATTGCCACCGGCTGATCCTGTGGTCGCGCGTTGATGACGTGCAAAATGATGTGGTTGAGCGATTGTTCAAGGCCTATTTCATTGACGGCGAAGATCTGACCCAAACTGATCTGCTTGTCCGGATATCTGATCACGCCGGAATGGAATCTGATCTCGTTGAACAGCTTTATGAAACGGTGACGGATCTCGATAAGATCCAAGCGCAAATTGCCAAAGCTCAGGAAACGGGCGTCACTGGCGTCCCATGTTTCATAATAGATGGCCGGTTCGTTTTGGCAGGCGCAGAAAAAGCCGAGACAATTGCTGCCGCGCTTCAGCACGCAGAAGAAACCCGAGCCAATCCAGACGCAGAACCGGTTACTTGAAGAAAAACCCGGATTTGCAGTCACTTTGTGCAAATCCGGGTCTCAAATTTCAAACAACAAAATACCGTAACTGGTTACTTGGCGTAGGGTTCGATATCGACATAACCGAGCTCTGTGGATGGATCGAGGCGGAAATCAATCATCCGCTGAACCTTGCGCTTCTTCTCGAGTTTCAACCGTTTCCACGCCAACGCCGCAGCTGCCTTCGGATAGACTTGCCATCCCTTGGGTTCGGTCGACAGGCCCTTGAGGCCCAAAGTCCGCCTTAGAACACCATTGCCGTAGCGCACTGCGAATTCGTGGCGAATGTCCCGCGTCCAGTGTTCTGTGGTTACAGAAATGTTCAGGCAATCGTGGTTTTCGACCCGATGCGGCCCATAGAGCGGCCAATGCATCATCTCACCCGCCTCTAGATCATGCACTTCAGCATAATCGTCGAACCAAGGTTTGAACGGCACTTCCTCTTCGGTTTCCTGCATGAGGATTTTCTCGATCGACTCCTCGGTCAGGAATGCTTCACTGATCGGGTAGACATACACCCGCTTTTTGCCGTGCAGCTGCCAGAGGCTCTGCCCTTGAATATCTGCATGATAGTAGACTTGGATCTTTGGCGACGACACCAGAAGCGTCATGTTGCGCATAAAGGTTTTCAAACCCGGAACACGGGATTCAAACTCAGAAAAGATCTGGTTCAGAACCTTTTCGTATTGCGGGTCAATGTCCATGATCCGGAAAACATTGATCCAGAGACGTCCGTTGCGGATACAGTCGATAACTTCCTGACCGCTTAAGTTGCCGATTTCACCGTGGCGCCATTCCTTAACGTTCTTGTCATGCCCCATGGTGTTCAAGGTGTAATGCTGCAGTGGCAGCTTATCGATCAGTTTTCCAAGCGCCTCTTCGGAAAACAGTCCAGTCTCGGCCAGCCGATGCTTCAGTTTGACATTGTGCCGGTCAAACAACATGCTGTGTTTGTCCTGCCAATCGGCAATAATATCGTTGTTTTGAGAAAATGCATTCATGACGCAGCCTATCACCTAAAGTTGAACGCTGCCTTTTTATAGATCTACATTAAATATATTGTAAATATTTGCATTGTTTTCATGGTTAATACATTAACCTTCTTTCTTCCGTTATTTCAATATTATCAACACCGGCAACGTTATTGGTTAACAAAAGAAAATACCTCCCAGGTGACTGGGAGGCATTCATTCAATCCTAAAAGACGGTGGATTAGCCCTTCAGAATGGACCGGCCAGCGTAGATGGCTTGCGGGCCGAGCTCTTCCTCAATGCGGATCAGCTGGTTGTATTTTGCCAATCTGTCAGAGCGAGCCAGAGAACCGGTTTTGATCTGGCCGCAGTTGGTGGCAACTGCCAGATCGGCAATGGTCGCATCTTCCGTTTCACCCGAGCGGTGCGACATGACGGCGGTGTAAGACGCCTTGTGGGCGGTCTCAACGGCATCAAGGGTCTCGGACAACGTGCCGATCTGGTTGACTTTGACCAGGATCGAGTTGGCGACACCCATGTCGATACCCTTGCGCAAGCGCGTGGAATTCGTCACGAACAAATCATCGCCAACCAGCTGGCATTTGGTGCCGAAGAGGTCTGTGGCAGCTTTCCAACCGGCCCAGTCATCTTCCGCAAGACCATCTTCAATGGAAATGATCGGATACCGGTTGACCAGATCTTCCAGGTATTTGGCCATTTCGTCCGGGCTCAGGGTTTTGCCCTCGCCTTCCAGAACGTACTTGCCATCCTTGAAGAATTCGGTGGACGCTGCATCCAGCGCCAGGAACATGTCTTCGCCCGGCTTGTAACCTGCGCTTTCGATCGCCTTCATAACAAAGCCGATGGCGTCATCGGTCGAAGCAAGGTTCGGAGCAAATCCGCCTTCATCGCCAACGTTGGTGTTGTAACCAGCAGCAGACAAAGCCTTTTTAAGCGTATGGAAGACTTCGGAGCCCATGCGCACAGCTTCGCTGAGGCTTTCCGCGCCCACCGGCATGATCATGAATTCCTGGAAATCGATCGGGTTGTCGGCATGCTCGCCGCCGTTGATGATGTTCATCATCGGAACCGGCAAGGTCCGCGCGGACGTACCACCAACATACCGGTAGAGCGGCAAGCCCGAGGCTTGCGCAGCAGCACGGGAAACCGCCAGAGAAACGCCGAGAATAGCGTTTGCGCCGAGGCGGGCCTTGTTATCCGTGCCGTCAAGATCGATCATCGCTTGGTCAATCTGCAGCTGGTCTTCTGCTTCCAAGCCCCCGATGGTTTCAAAAATCTCACCATTGACCGCATCAACAGCATTTTGGACACCTTTACCCATGTAGCGGTCGCCACCGTCGCGCAGTTCAACGGCTTCGTGAGCACCTGTGGATGCACCGGACGGGACGGCGGCCCGGCCAAAAGAGCCATCTTCAAGGAAAACATCAACTTCAACAGTCGGATTGCCGCGGCTGTCGAAAATCTGACGGCCGGTGATGTCGATAATGGCGGTCATGAAAAACTCCTCAATTGCGCAGGCAGACAATCCTTTTCGCGTCTGCTGCGGATATGGCTGGAAATCAGCGGCCTGAAGGAAACCCGGATTTCCAAGTAAAACGGGCCGCATTCAGCGGCCCAAACGATCAGGCAGATGCGCCTGCAGATTTTTTAACGACGGCATCAATTGCCTTCAGTTCGCTCAGCAAAGCACCGAGATTTCGAAGGGCAATCATGTTCGGGCCATCAGATGATGTTGTATTTTCCGGATCCGGATGGGTTTCGATGAAGACACCGCCGACGCCCACGGCCACCGCCGCCCGGGCAAGGACCGCAACCATCGCTCGGTCGCCGCCAGATGATCCACCGAGTCCGCCTGGCTGCTGGACAGAGTGCGTCGCATCAAACACAACTGGCGCACCGGTTTCCGCCATAATCGGCAAGGAACGCATATCGCTGACCAGCGTATTGTAACCAAAACTTGCCCCGCGTTCGGTCAGAAGCACGTTCGGATTGCCCGAGTCCGTCACTTTGCGCAGAACATTTTTCATGTCCCAGGGCGCCAGAAACTGACCTTTTTTGACATTCACCACTGCACCGGTTTCAGCCGCAGCAACAAGCAGATCCGTCTGACGGCACAAGAAGGCCGGGATCTGCAATACATCGACGACCTCGGCAACCGGAGCACATTGCTCGGCATTGTGAATGTCTGTCAGGACCGGCAGCCCAAATGTCTCTTTAATTTCGGCGAATATCGGCAGGGCTTCGTTTAAGCCAATGCCGCGGGTGGCTGACAAGGACGTGCGGTTCGCTTTGTCAAAGGAGCTCTTGTAAACGACCGGAATGCCAAGACCGCCTGCGATTTCCTTAACTGCTGCCGCGCATTCCATCGCGTGATCGCGGCTTTCGAGCTGGCAAGGGCCGGCGATCAGGCTGAACGGCGCAGTGTTGCTGAAGGAAACGTCCCCCACTTTTACGGTGCGGTTTGCCTCGGTCATAAACGGTCCTTTTCAAGAAAACTGCCAACGAAACCGCCTGCAGGAAGTGCGTTGCGGCCAATGACGGAATTTTGCGTGTTCAATAGCCTTCTTTTCCGGAACCTGCAACATCAACGCGACCAGAACAGCGCTCCTGATTAAATCGATTTAACATCTCCGCATTATGCCGGTCAGGAACTCCACAGAAGTCGATATCGACGAGAACGTAATATTTAAGAAACATATGAAATTGTACTAAGGGCAAATCGACGAGTTGCCGTAACGGCTGGTCGACCTTTTGAATGGACACCAAATGGGCTATATCCCGCGTCGTGGAATTCCTTCGGCCGGTTGGCAGTATGTGTTTGAATTGGAATATAAAGATATGACGAAACCGATCCGCAAAGCCGTTCTTCCTGTCGCGGGGCTTGGCACACGTTTCCTTCCGGCCACAAAGGCAGTCCCCAAGGAAATGCTGACCATCGTTGACCGCCCGATCATTCAGTACGTGGTCGATGAAGCGCGGGCGGCCGGCATTGAGCATATCGTTTTTGTCACCGGCCGGAACAAACAGGTGATCGAGGATCACTTCGATGTCGCCTATGAGCTTGAAGACACCCTGAAGTCCCGCAACAAAACAGCTGCCCTGGATCTTCTGGAAAAACATCGCCCGGTACCGGGGTCCACAAGCTTCACCCGCCAGCAAGCCCCGCTCGGACTTGGTCACGCGATCTGGTGCGCGCGCGATATCATTGGCGACGAACCTTTTGCGATCCTGCTTCCGGATGTGATCATCAAATCGGAAGTCAGTTGCCTGAAACAGATGGTCGATCTTTATAACACCACTGGCGGCAACATCATCGCCGTTGAAGAGGTCCCGGAAGACCAGACGCAGAACTACGGCATTGTGGAATTGTCTGACAAGATCAACGGCAATGCGGACAAGATCACCAACATGGTCGAAAAACCAGCTCCGGGCTCAGCGCCGTCCAATCTAATGATCACCGGGCGTTACATCCTACAGCCGCAGATATTTGATTTGCTGTCCAATCAGGCCACTGGTGCCGGCGGCGAAATCCAGCTCACCGACAGCATGCTCAAACTCATGGAAGAGCAATCCTTTGCTTCAGTCAAATTCGAAGGCCGGAGTTTTGACTGCGGCTCTAAAGCCGGTTTTTTGAGCGCCAACATAGCGTTTGGCCTCGACGATCCGAAACTTGCCAAAGAAATCCTGCCTTTCATGCAAGAAATGATCGATCAACCGGCTGCGGCTGAATAAAGAATTATCCAATCTTAAGGGAAGCCGGTTGTGTTTTTACAATCGGGTTTTCTTTGTTTTCTGGACACATATTTCCGATTAGACCTGTAATAACTTTCAGTATTTTTAAGTTATTTCGCCACTTTCCGCAGGGGATTTCTCGGCATTTAAAATCTAGAAAGGATTCGGAGGCGTATACTGATCATGTTGGCGAAAGGAGACACTGATCATGGCAGCCTCTCAGTTCCAAAAAATCGCAGCAGCCGCACTGTTGGGCGCCTGCTTGTCGTTTAGCCCCGCTTCGGCAAGTGACAGCACAGACAGCTCGCTGTTTCAATCCATTATCAAAGACCAAATGAGCGCCTTCGCCGCTGGCGATGCCAAGGCCGCTTTTTCATATGCAACACGTTCGCTCCAACAAAAATTCCAAACGCCGGAATTCTTTATGGAGATGGTCCGTCAAGGTTACCGGCCAGTCTATGAGCCCCAAAGTGTGACTTTTGGCCGTTCGAAAGTGACGAAATACGGCCCGACGCAGGAAGTCTATGTCACTGGACCAAAGGGCCAGAACTGGCTCGCACTTTATGCCTTTGAACAGCAAAATGATGGCGGCTGGCGGATTTCCGGGTGCTATTTGACCAAATCCGAAGGTTTTGCGGCTTAACGGGCCGCAAACTTTTGTTCGCGTATACGGCGTAACGGGCTATCGGGCAGAGACGAAATTCCGATAATGTCATGCGGGCTCTTCAGCCAGCGAAACCAAATGACGGGATTTGAACGCTCTTGAAACACAGTCTTCCCCGCACAGCGGACCGTGCCCCAGAAGATTACGGCCGATGGTGAAGTCCGCGATCCTAATTAAAGGCGTTGTGTTTGCGCAGCTTCTGCTGACTCTGACAGGGCTCAGAGCCGCAGAAATTACGACATTCTATCAGGACAGTTATCCGAAATACATCCAAACCGACGGTGGATTTGGCGGTCTATGCATGGACTTGATCGCAGCGGTAGAAACAAAAATCGGCTCGAAAGTCGTCAACAAGGGGGTACCTGACAACGCCTTCCGGCCTCTGAAACGTATTCAGGTAGACATTGAACAAGGAAACATCGATGTCTTCTTTTGCCTGGCAAAAAACAGCAAACGGGAAAAGCTATTCGACTACATTTCCACGCCGCTCTACGAAGTCAATCATGTGGTCGCGGTTCGTTCCGGCGAACACGTAGACATTCAAAATCTGGACGATATTCGTGACCTTACATCGGCAACCATCTTAACAAATTTCGGCACTGCAACAGAACGGTTTCTAAACAGCCAGATTGGTTTGACTGTCGATGCGACTGCAGATTCTTTGGAACTCAATTTGCGTAAGTTACTGCTGGGCCGCGGTGAATTTGTCTATTTTCATGACATAGGGCTCTACAGCACGATCCGCCAGAAATTTCCGAAAGAGGAGCTGGACGTTCTTCCGGCCAAATTCCGGAGCTATTATCACTATCTGGTCGTCTCCAAGGAAGCGCCAAACGGCCTAAGGGAGACATTGGAAAAGGCTATACGGGAATTGAACCAGGACGGCACCCTCGCCACGATCATCAAGAAATACAAGACTATCGAAGAAAGTCCTGACGGCAGTTAAGGGCGTACTGTTACAATCCAACCCTGAAACACCAAATGAGTGCCACCCCAGCAGGCGACTTCACGCCCGTCTTTCCATTTGAAGCACCAGATAGACTATATCATCAATGTAAAATGAAACAATTATCTGTATTTTTGTTCGTTTCTCAAAATCCATTGAGAAAAATTTGAATAATTATAGGTTTTTGATGCGATTCGTTTAGTATTTACCTCCCCTCAATCAATGAATTTACATTTCGTTTAGAATTGTTTTGACACCATAAATCAAATCAAATGGAAAATTCATGACATAACTTGTTCAGTATCCAATGTGAGGGCTCCATGTGGAACAAACTTCGCCCAATCACACCGGCCATTCAGGCTGGTCTCTTCATCGGTGGCATGCTGATAACCTCAGGAGTGCAGGCGACCGAGGTTACTACAGTTTATCAAGACAGCTTTCCAAAATACATCGACTCTGGAGACAAAGTTTCCGGTTTGTGCATCGAACTAATACATGCAGTCGAAAAGAAACTTGGTGACGTCACTTTTGTTGGAAAACCGTCTGGAGATCAGTTCCGCCCTCTCAAACGAATTGAGGTCGAGGTCGCAAATGGAACCATTGATGTGTTTTTCTGCATGGCAAAAAACTCCAGGCGTGCGGATTTGTTCGATTACATACGAACACCCCTTTATGAGGTTAATCACGTTGTCGCAGTTCGCAAAGGTGAACATCAAAATATAAAGGAATTTGGAGATATCCGTAGGTTAGGAAACGTCTCTATTCTTACGAATTTCGGATCTGCCACCGCACGTTTTTTATCAAAACAAGGCGGGTTAAATGTCGACTCTAGCGGTCAAACCCTCGATCAAAATTTGAAAAAACTCATCGTCGGACGAGGCGAGTTTGTGTATTTCCATGACATAGGTCTCTACAGCACAATTCGCGAGAAATTCAAGGATGAACCGCTAGAAGTGCTGCCCGCCAGGTTCCACAGTTACCACCACTATCTTGTCATATCAAAGAAAGCGCCAGTGGGATTGAGAGACCGATTGGAAAGTGCCATTGCTGACCTACATAACGATGGCACACTTGAGTCTATTGTCCAGAAATATAAAACGGCGAAAACCGTCGCGGGTGGAGGTTGATTGTTGTATTTGGGACGGCTCTAGAGCGCTTCAATATCACCGCGGGCCCAGTCTTCCTTGGTCTTGGCATAGAAATCTTCGAAACGGCCTTCCTCAATCGCGTCGCGCATACCCTGCATCAGCGTCTGGTAATAGGCGATGTTGTTCCAGGTCAGCAGCATTCCTGACAGTGCCTCACCTGCGCGGAATAGGTGGTGCAGATAAGCGCGGCTGTAGGTGCTCGTTGCCGGGCAAGCAGCTTCTTCATCAAGCGGGCGCGGATCGTCCTGGTGGCGGGCATTCTTCAAGTTGACCTTGCCGAAACGCGTATAGGCCAGACCATGGCGCCCGGCGCGCGTCGGCATCACGCAGTCGAACTGATCGATGCCCCGTTTGACACTCTCCAAAAGATCATCCGGCGTACCGACTCCCATCAGATAACGGGGTTTGTCGACCGGCATCACCGGCGTTGTGATGTCGAGCATCTTCAGCATCACCTCTTGCGGTTCGCCCACAGCGAGACCGCCAACCGAGTAGCCTTCAAACGGCATCTTGCCGAGCTCTTCGGCTGAGCGAACACGCAAATCCGGCACATCGCCGCCCTGAACGATGCCATAAAGCCCCTGCCCTTTGCTGGGCCCGCCCATGGATTCGAACTGTGCGCGCGACCTTGCGGCCCACCGCAGAGACAGCTCCATGGCGCGTTGAACTTCTTCCTTCGGGCTCGGCAGTTTGATGCATTCATCCAACTGCATCTGGATGTCTGATCCCAGAAGGCCCTGAATTTCGATCGACCGCTCCGGTGTCAGGTGGTGCTTGCTGCCGTCGATATGACTTTGAAAGCGGACACCATCCTCATCCAGTTTGCGCAACTGTGCCAATGACATCACCTGAAAGCCGCCGCTGTCCGTGAGGATCGTATGCGGCCAGTTCATAAACTTGTGCAGCCCGCCGAGACGATCGACGCGCTCTGCGGTTGGCCGCAGCATCAAGTGATAGGTATTGCCGAGCACAACATCGGCGCCGGTTTCCCGGACATGATCGGTGAACATTGCCTTGACGGTTGCCTGCGTGCCAACCGGCATGAAGGCCGGGGTTCGCACCACACCATGCGGTGTTGTGATTTCACCGCGTCTGGCCAGGCCATCAGTCGCGATCAGCTTAAAACCGAATTTCTTCTGTGTATCTGTCATGAGGACATGTCCTGATCGGCGCCTTTTGCCGGGAACAACAAGGATGCGTCACCGTAGCTGTAAAAGCGGTATTCATTTTCAATGGCGTGGGTATAGGCGGCCCGCATGGTGTCCAATCCAGACAGCGCCGAGACCAGCATGAAGAGCGTCGACCGCGGCAGATGGAAATTGGTCATCAATGCATCGATCGCTTTGAACCGGTAGCCAGGCGTGATGAAGATCGATGTTTCTCCTGAAAAGGCCGCGATTACGCCTGTTTCCCGTGCCGAACTTTCCAGAATGCGCAAGGACGTGGTTCCAATGCTGACCACTTTGTTGCCCCGGGCTTTGACGGCTTGGAGAGCGGCCGCTGTTTCTTCGGAAACTTCGCCCCATTCTGCGTGCATATTGTGGTCTTCGGTGCTGTCCGCTTTAACTGGTAAAAACGTGCCCGCGCCAACGTGCAAGGTCACCCGGTGCATCTCGATGCCTCTGGCCTTGATGGCATCCAGAAGATCCGGCGTAAAATGCAGTCCAGCGGTCGGCGCAGCAACCGCACCGTCCTTCTCGGCAAAGATGGTTTGATAGTCCTTCCGGTCTTGTGCATCTTCACCGCGCTTTTGCGCGATATAAGGCGGCAGCGGAATATGGCCGACTTCTGCGATCGCCACATCCAGATCCGGGCCCGAACGGTCAAACACCAGCAGCACTTCGCCCCCGTCTGCCTTTTCGGCAACTGTCGCGGTCAAACGGGTGCCATTGCCTTCAAAAACAACCAGGTCGTCGATCTGCAGTTTTTTCGCCGGCCGCACAAAGGCTTTCCAGCGATCCGGACCGGAGCGCAAATGAAGTGTCGCACCGATACCGGCCTCGATATCACCGCGCAGCCGTTTTCCTTCCAGCTGAGCCGGGATTACTTTGGTATCGTTGAAAACCAGTGCATCACCAGGCTCTAAAAGGCTTGGCAAATCGCGCACGCCCTGATCGCCTAACACCGGATCGTTGTCTGGCCGGACTACAAGCATACGGGCGGCATCGCGTGGGCGGATGGGCCGCAACGCGATCCGTTCATTGGGAAGGTCAAAGTCAAACTGATCGACGCGCATGGTGGCTCGTGTAAACACCGCATTTGATGAGAGTAGAGCATACGGCGGTGGACTTAATGCTTAGCCATAGCTTGCGTCCGCTCTTATCGTTCAGCTGTTGCGGCGTCAACATGAGGACCATGATATGCTTGGGTCGAACCGACAATTCTGGCACAATTCGGCTTCAGCAGATTACAAGAATTATTGGTACGCACCGGAATAATCAGAATGCAAAGACCAATTGCCATCCACGCTCCGGTGATTTGGATTTTATTCTTTTTCGTTTTGACGCCGTTCAAGGCCACATATGCGGATGCACGTCCACCAACACGCCTAGATATAATCGCGATTGACTATCCGCCGTTCATTTCAAAATCAGCACCCGGCTTTGGCACCGCCTTTTTGCAATTGCAGGATTGGTTGGACCGCACGAATCTTAATATCGAGCCTAGGCTAAAACTGCTGCCTCCCGCCCGAGCTCACCGGACAGTCAATCAAGGAAGTTGGTGCGCCTCTTTCTATCCTCCGCACGATCGGGCGCAGAGGACGTTCATTCCGTTTAGTGAGACGGCAATCGAAATCAAACTGGTTCGAAGACAGGACGACGGAGATTTCGAATGGACTGCGAATTCCTATTTCAAAGACCGGAGCATTGCGGTGCTGAGGAATTATGGCCGGTCACCGTTGTTTGAAGGTTTTGCACGCGCGGGCGCTAACTTGATCCCTGTAGAGACTGTCGATCAGGGGATGGAGATGCTGCGCCTTGGCCGTGTGGATTATGCGGTAATCGATTCAGTTAAATTCAGCAGAGAATTCTCAAATGCCCCTGGTGGCGAGAAATATCAGTTATCCAAAAACAGTTTGGAAACGACCCGGGTCGGTATTTATGTCGGGCCCGAATGCTTGTCTGTGTTTCAGGACGTTATCTCACTGGAACAAAAAGGCGCGGCTGCAACACCTGCAACCACGCCTAATTCTAACTCAACACTTATCGATTAGGCTGCGTCAGCAGCGACCTTGATCGATACGATGTTGTCCGGGTTTTGAACCGGCTCGCCGCGCTTGATCTTGTCGACGTTTTCCATGCCCTCGATGACCTTGCCCCATGCGGTGTACTGGTTATCGAGGAAGGTCGCATCACCGAAGCAGATAAAGAACTGGCTGTCACCGGAGTTCGGATCTTGCGCGCGCGCCATGGAACAGACACCACGGACATGCGGTTCAGCGTTGAATTCGGCTTTCAGCTTCTTGCCCGATCCGCCGGTGCCGGTGCCATGCGGACAGCCGGTCTGCGCCATGAAACCTTCGATCACGCGGTGAAAAACGATGCCGTCATAAAACCCTTCACGCACCAGTTCCTTGATGCGGGCAACATGGTTCGGGGCCAAGTCCGGGCGCATTTCGATGACAACGGACCCTTGGGTTGTTTCCATCAGCAATGTGTTTTCCGGGTCTTTGTAGTCAGCCATTTTTGTCTCCGTAAAATGCTGGAATTGTCTGCTAAGTTAACCGGCGTCTGCGGCCACTTGCATCTTGATGATCTTGTCCGGGTTTGCCGGCGGCTCCCCCTTGGTGATGTTGTCGACGTGTTCCATACCCTTAACGACTTCACCAAACACGGTGTATTGGCCATTCAGCCAGTCGCCATTGGCGAACATGATGAAGAACTGCGAGTTTGCACTGTTCGGGCTGGAAGAGCGGGCCATGCCGAGCGTGCCGCGTTTAAACGGCGCAATGGAAAACTCTTCTTTCAAATCCGGCTTGTCGGAGCCCCCGCGTCCGGTTCCGGTCGGGTCACCCGTTTGAGCCATGAAACCGTCGATCACGCGGTGAAAGATGATGCCGTCATAGAATCCGGCCCGGGCAAGTTCTTTGATACGCGCAACATGATTGGGTGCGATGTCCGGACGCAAACGGATTTCAACCCGGCCATCTTTCAGGTCCAAATAAAGGGTGTTTTCCAGATCCTGAGCCTGCGCATTTACTGCAGGCAACATGATCAAAGACGCCAAAACGGCGAAGATTGCAAAAAATCGTGACACTGGAAACTCCTGCGGTTCACGTCAAAGGTTTGGTTACAGTCAAACTTGGCCCGGTTTTGCCCGCTGGCGCACCGGCTCGGCGACAGGGTCAGGCACAAAGTCCTTTATCTCTCCGCCCATCTTCGAGATTTGCCGGACCAACGTCGCGGTAATATGGCGGACAGTCGGAGATGCCGGCAAAAAGACTGTTTGAATGTCCGGCGCCATCGTCTGGTTCATGCCGGCCATCTGCATTTCGTAGTCAAGGTCGGTGCCATCACGCAGACCTCGAACCAGTATGGTCGCGCCATGTTCACGGGCCGCGTTTACGACTAGGCCGGAAAAGGCGATGATTTCGACCCGTTTTGCCTCATCTGCAGAAAATTCCGACGCCGCAGAGGCCTTAATCAAGTCCACCCGTTCTTCGAAGGAAAACAACGGCGTTTTGCCTGGGTGAATGCCAATGGCCACCACCACCTTGTCCGCCAGCGCAAGGGACTGACGCAGGATATCCATGTGGCCGTTGGTAACCGGATCAAATGAACCCGGGTAAAGCGCGATACGAGTCATGGCCTTTCCATACTCTGACCCAACGCGCTTCACAAGCGATCTGGCCAAAGCATGCGCTTTTTTCGCAAGACAACCAATTTGTGACGGCAATCACATTCTTCTTGGCTAAACCCGGGCAAGGTGGCCTCATCAACAAAGCGAAGGCGAGAGCAGGAGCCGGACCAATGAGGAGCAGTCACACCACCAACCAACCTTTTGCAACAGAAGCAAAAGCGATGGACCCGTTTGCCCATGTCAAAATGGCATCAATCTTTGTTTTAGCAGTGCTGACTGTTTTGCTTGCCGGAGTGTTCGGCATGAATGCCAGCAGCGCCTCTCAGGCTCAAGAAGCTGGTATGCCAGCGGCCCAGGGCATGATCGCCTCCAAGTCGGATCGCAAATCTGGCCCGGACGTTCAAGACTGCAAAAACCAGACCTGGGGTGCGTGGAGCGCAAAATGTGCCGCTGAACTGACCGGCGCTTCCAAGGTCCGTACCGTCTCTTTTGTCACGGTTGAAAAACAACCGATGACCGTCAATCAAACCATTCTGGCCCGCTACCCGGCCAACAACTGATCAATCCGACTTCCAAAACAAATATCCCCAAACGAAAAACAGCGGCCCAGTTTCCACCCTGGCCGCTGTTTTCGTTTGTCCGACCTGATGGCCGCGATTTCAAAAGAACATTCTGTTTTGCAAAATGGGAAATCTTTTCACTTATCGAAGAATTGCCACATCGGTCTTGGTTCGCATTTCGCGCACTTTGCCATTGTTTTTGTTTGGTTTTTTGTCAAATGCACGTTTGGCAAAACTATTGCACCACCAAAACATCAGCGCTTTAGGCGCCTTCACAAGGAGCTTGAAATGACCAAGACAATTGCTATTCGCCGCCCCCGTTCGTCCGGATGGACCGGGTCTCATCTGGCGCAGAACTATGAAAGTGTCGCTATTGGCGCCTTAAAGGCAGTCCTGGCTTGCAAAAGCCTCTGCACACAGGTGCCTCACTCATCGTCTGAAAGCTGGTTGGGCGCTCATGATATGCCGGGAATTCTTGCAGGAGTAGCAGAGAGCTGACGTGTCTCATGCGTCAAACAATAGCCCGCAAAGAAATTGGGCGGCCTCTCAAATCCTGAAATGCCGCCCAAAAACAATTTTATTCATCAGATCCTGAGGAGCTATCCGGTGTTTCTCCACCGTCCCCGTCGTCAGATCCATCGCTGTTCTCGGGCGCGCCATCTTCTTGCGCTTCGCCTTCGGCGCCCTCTTCCAGCTCTTCATCCTCGTCGACTTCAGAGATGCCTTCGACGGCGACGACCTTTTCATCCTTCGCGGTCTTAAAGACAATCACACCTTGGGTCGCGCGGCCGGCAATCCGGATACCATCAACTGGGCAACGGATAAGCTGCCCGCCATCGGTCACCAGCATGATCTGATGGCTGTCTTCAACAGGGAACGAGGAAATCAATCCACCGTTCCGGTCATTGACGGCCATTGCAGTGATGCCTTTGCCGCCCCGGCCCGTAACCCGGTATTCAAAGGATGACGTCCGTTTGCCGTAGCCGTTTTCCGAGATGGTCAGGATGATCTGCTCCGCCGCGCTCATTTCCGCATAGCGCTCCTGCGAGAGTTCACCGGCAACAACGCCATCTTCATCGGCACCACCGGCATTCTCATCCGCTTCACCACGCATCGCCCGGGAGAGTTTGAGATAAGCAGCCCGCTCTTCTGCATCCACATCAATGTGGTGCAGGATCTGCATGGAGATGATGCGGTCGCCATCCGCCAACCGAATGCCGCGCACCCCAACCGAATTCCGGCCAGCAAAGACACGAACATCGGTGACCGGGAAGCGGATGCATTGACCGAAGTTGGTGGTCAGCATCACATCGGAATGCTCAGAACAGGTGTCGACACCAACAATGCCGTCGCCGTCTTCCAGCTTCATCGCAATCTTACCGTTACGGTTGATGTTGACGAAGTCGGACAGCTTGTTCCGCCGGACTGTGCCGCGCACCGTTGCAAACATCACATCGAGGTTTGCCCAGCTTTCCTCATCCTCCGGCAGTGGCAGGATTGAGGTGATCTGTTCGCCCTGCTCCAACGGCAGCATATTAACCAGAGCTTTACCGCGGGACGTTGGTCCTCCAAGCGGCAGGCGCCAAACCTTCATCTTGTAGCAAATGCCGCGAGAAGAGAAGAACAGCACCGGTGTATGCGTGTTGGCAACAAAGAGGCGGGTAACAAAATCCTCCTCTTTGGTCGCCATACCAGAGCGGCCTTTGCCACCCCGACGCTGTGCCCGGTAAGTCGCCAACGGCACGCGTTTGATATATCCGCCGTGAGACACGGTCACGACCATGTCTTCGCGCTGGATCAAATCTTCTTCGTCGAAGTCCGGTCCGCCTTCGACGATCTCGGTCCGGCGCGGTGTTGCGAACTCTTCCTTGATCTCCAGCATCTCGTTGCGGACGATTTCCTGGATTCTCGCACGCGAGCGCAGGATATCGAGGTAATCGGAGATTTCCGCGCCGATCTTATTCAGCTCTTCCTCGATCTCGTCCCGGCCCATCGCGGTCAGGCGTTGCAGGCGGAGATCCAGAATGGCCCGGGCCTGCTCTTCCGACAGCTTGTAGGTGCCGTCTTCCTGCACCATGTGGCGTGGGTCATCAATCAGGCGGATCAGATCTTCAACGTCCTTGGCCGGCCAGTTCCGTTCCATCAACTGGGCGCGGGCTGTCGCCGGATCGGGCGCGGCCCGGATCAGCTTGATAACCTCATCAATGTTGGCAACGGCGATGCCCAAACCAACCAAGATATGCGCGCGATCGCGGCATTTCCGGAGAAGGAAACGGGTCCGTCGCTGAATCACCTCTTCGCGGAAGGACACAAAGGCCTTCAGCATGTCAGAGAGGTTCATCTGCTCCGGCTTGCCGCCATTCAACGCGACCATATTGGCGCCGAAAGACGTCTGCAGCTGACTGAAGCGGTAAAGCTGGTTCAGCACAACATCCGGCACCGCGTCGCGTTTCAGCTCGATGACCACCCGCATGCCGGAACGGTCACTTTCGTCGCGGATGTCGGAGATACCTTCGACGCGCTTGTCGCGCACCATCTCGGCGATCTTTTCGATCATCGTGGACTTGTTGACCTGATACGGGATTTCCGAAACGATCAACGCCCAACGGTCCTTGCGGATCTCTTCAGTGTCCACCTTCGCCCGCATGACAACCGAGCCGCGGCCGGTTTCAAAGGCATTGCGAATACCTGCACGCCCGAGGATCATCGCACCGGTCGGGAAATCCGGACCCGGCACGATCTGCATCAGTTCTTCCAGGCTCAAGGCCGGGTTTTCCATGATCGCGATGGCCGCGTCGATCACTTCACCGAGGTTGTGCGGCGGAATATTGGTCGCCATACCGACCGCGATGCCGCCAGCGCCATTGACCAGAAGGTTTGGAAATTTTGCCGGCAGGACAACCGGTTCAGATTCCGAGTTGTCGTAGTTTTCCTGAAAATCGACCGTGTCTTTTTCAATGTCGTCTAGGATCCGGTGAGACACCTTCTCAAGACGGCACTCGGTGTAACGCATCGCCGCGGCAGGATCGCCGTCGATGGAGCCGAAGTTCCCCTGCCCGTCGATCAGCGGCAGACGGAGGGAAAAGTCCTGCGCCATACGAACCAGGGCATCGTAAATCGCGCTGTCACCATGCGGGTGGTATTTACCCATAACGTCACCGACCACACGGGCCGACTTGCGGTAGGGTTTGTTCCACTCATAGCCATTTTCATGCATCGAATAGAGGATGCGCCGGTGCACAGGCTTCAAGCCGTCCCGGACATCCGGAAGCGCACGCGACACGATCACGCTCATGGCATAATCGAGATAGCTGCGCTTCATTTCATCGACAATGGAGACCGGCTTGATGTCCGACGGAAGCCCGCCTGAAGGGGTGCTGTTGTCCTGGTCAGCCAAGGAGACACTCATTTGTTTGTTATTGCTGAATACTTTATATCCGATTCAACTTCGCGCACCAAATTTGCCGACGTTTTTAAGCTTGCTAATAATCCATCAATATCAATAGCTTATAAAAGCTATGCACAGGCATACAGATTCATTTCTAAGGGCTTGTTCGCAGATGCGCCAAATGGCTTATAAAACGCTCGAAGAAAGACCTTCGCAGACAGCCGGAGACCCGGGATGATCGACTTCTACATCAATGCATTTGCAACGCTGTTTGTGACCATCGACCCGGTTGGATTAGCGCCGATGTTCCTAGCAATTACCGCGGGAATGAGCCCTAGTGACCGGCGCCATGTCGCAATCCGTGCCACCGTCACCGCCTTAGGTATTCTTGGCATCTTTTATTTTGCCGGCCAAACAGTGCTGAATGTTCTGGGCATTTCTGTCTCCGCCTTCCGTGTTGCTGGCGGCATCCTTCTCTTCCTGATCGCGATCGAAATGATATTCGGCAAACGCCAGGAGCGAAAAAGCGAAACGGCGGAAAAGGCGATAGAGTCTGCAGAATCCAATCATGCGACCATCAACGAACTGGCGATCTTCCCACTGGCAATCCCACTGATTTCTGGCCCTGCCACTATTTCGGCCATTATCCTCTTGTCCAGTCAGGCACCAGACACCCTCACCTATGCCGGCCTTGGTGGTGTCATCGTAGTGATCCTATTGAGCTGCTTGGGCGCTTTTTTGCTCGCCGACCGAATTGAGCGCGTCTTCGGAGACACGGCCCAGCTGGTCATCACCCGGCTGCTCGGCGTCCTCTTGGCGGCGCTGTCAGTGCAATTCGTTGCAGATGGGATCCTGGCGTTTTTGGCGTAGAGAACTAACGGGGCAATTTCAGCTCAAACTCCTGCGGCGACACACCGTGGACACTGTCGCGAGCCTTGATGATGACCTCATGTGTTCCGTCTGGCACTTCGACACCCGACAAGGAGCGGGTAAACGGCTGTTCATTGACGTGCGGATGCGCCAAAACGCGCTTGCCGAGCAAAGTGCCGTCGGGCGCATAGACTTCCCAAAGGTCGGCGTAGTGATCCCAGCCAGTATCGGCATGAAGGAGGGTCACATCGAACCGCCATGTTTTGTCAGCCGCCTGGCTGGCTTCCGCTTTGACGATCTTGACGTCACCTGCTCTGGCGTTGCTTAGGGCAGCCATCGTTCCAATCAGTGTCAATGCAATAAGGGCACTCAGAAAACGCATCTTTCAAATCCATAAAACACTCGAGGAAGCCAACCTTACGAGGCTACCAGAAGATGCAAAGTCACAACTCTGTTAGCAGGCCGCCCGAGCCTGGCGATGCACTGACTGTCATTTGAAACAGTCACGACTTGCAATTTGAGTTCGGGTTCGCGCACTCTTCTTGAAAACCATGGAGGGTGACATGAACGAAGAGGCCGTCCGTGAGACGCTACGTGGACTTCGTGCCGACCTCGTAGCTATCAGTGAGATCGCTGAAGAGGCCCGGGCAACGGTGATGCTTGATCAGCAGTCGGTCGGCCGCTTGTCGCGCATGGATGCGCTCCAGGGACAAGCCATGGCGCAAGCGTCAGAACGCCAGCGGCGGGCGGATATTCAGAGGATTGATGCCGCGCTCAAACGGCTCGATGACGGTGATTATGGCTATTGCGTCGACTGCGGTGAAGAAATTTCGGAAAAACGTTTGGGAGTTGACCCTGCGGCAGCCTTTTGTATCCGCTGCGCCAAATAGTTTTTTAAGATATAAGACCGCGTAATTGCCGAAGCCAGGTACTGACTTCCAAAGACACTGTTTCAATGGGAAATTCCGCCAGCGACGTCTCCGTCCAAGCCCGTTCGGGAGTCAGTTTCAATTCTAAGGTTTCAAGTTCGGCGAGCTGGTCAGAGGTCAAAGGTAACGACCGGGCAGCCCGCAGCAAGACTATCTGTTCATGAATGCGTCTGAGAACGGACAAGGCCGCGCCCATCCGGTGCATCAAGGCTGGGTTTCCCCGCCAACTCAGCCCGCCAAAAACTTCCTGTGAAATACGCTGTCCGGCTCCGTAACAGGTGTAGGTGACGCAGCCTTGAAACCCGCGTTCAGCCCGATTGGAAAAAATGGAACAGCCGTTGTCCGCACTGAGGTTGGGACAAACCTCGCCCGCCGCCTTGTCGATGCCAAAGGATTCCGATTTATCAAACGCAAACACGGCGCAGCAAAGTGCGGCACAATTGGAACAATCGGGTTCCAGATTGATCGTATCGACTGGATCGAACGAGCTGCCGCTCATGGTTTGACGGAGTCCTTCAAAAAACAAAAACCGCGACATGATCCCATATCGCGGTTCAAAAGTCCTATTCCCACTCAATTGTTCCCGGAGGCTTTGAGGTGATGTCGTAGGTCACCCGGTTGATGCCTTCGACCTCGTTGATGATCCGGGTCGCGGTTTCGCCAAGGAACTCGTGCGTGAACGGATAGTAGTCCGCGGTCATGCCGTCGACGGAGGTCACGGCACGGAGCGCACAGGCATAGTCGTAGGTCCGGCCATCGCCCATCACACCGACCGTGCGGACAGGCAAGATCGCAACAAACGCCTGCCAGATCTCGTCATAAAGGCCATGCTTGCGGATCTGGTCGATATAGACCGCATCTGCCTTGCGCAGGATCTCCAGCTTGTCGCGGGTGATTTCGCCCGGGCAACGGATGGCAAGGCCCGGTCCCGGGAACGGGTGGCGGCCGATGAAGCTGTCCGGTAGGCCAAGTTCGCGGCCAAGCGCCCTCACCTCATCTTTGAAGAGCTCACGCAGCGGCTCGACGAGCTTGAGACCCATTTTTTCCGGCAGGCCGCCAACATTGTGGTGGGACTTGATCGTCACAGACGGGCCACCAGAGAAGCTGACACTCTCGATCACATCTGGATAAAGCGTGCCTTGGGCGAGGAACTCTGCGCCTTCGATCTCGTTGGCGTGCTTTTGGAACACGTCGATGAACAGCTTGCCAATGATCTTACGCTTGGTTTCCGGGTCCGACTGGCCGTCCAACTCGCCCAGGAACAGATCGCTCTCATCAGCATGGATCAACGGGATGTTGTAGTTGTCCCGGAACATGGAGACGACTTCGTCTGCTTCGTTCTGACGGAGCAAACCGTGGTCAACGAACACGCAAGTTAGCTGATCGCCGATCGCTTCATGGATCAAAACGGCCGCAACTGAGCTGTCGACGCCGCCGGACAGGCCACAGATGACCTTCTTGTCGCCAACCTGCGCGCGGATCTTTTCGATCGCGTCGTCCTTATAGGCGCCCATGGTCCAATCGCCGGAGAACCCTGCGAGCTTGATGAAGTTCCCATAAAGCGTCTTGCCGTTCGGCGTGTGGTGCACTTCCGGGTGGAACTGAACCGCATAAAAGTTCCGGCTGGCGTCGGCCGTGATGGCATAGGGCGCATTTGGCGAGGTGCCATAGACTTCAAATCCGGGCGCCAATTCTGCGACGTGATCGCCGTGGCTCATCCAGACCTGTTCTTTTCCGTCTTGGAACCATCCTTTCAGGATAGACAGATCCGCCTCAGCCGGTGTCACGAAGGCCCGGCCGAATTCTGCCGTGCCGCCGCCACCGGAAATCTTGCCGCCTTCAACCCGGCCGCCCAGCTGCTGCATCATCACTTGCTGGCCGTAACAAATACCTAGGATCGGCACTCCGAGACTGTAAACCGTTTCCGGCGGGCGCGGGGATCCTTCCCGGGTCACGGAATCTGGACCACCGGAGAAGATCACGGCCTTCGGCTTGAACTCCGCCAAGAATGCGTCGGAAACGTTCTGATACGGGTGGATTTCACAGTAGACATTCAACTCACGCAGGCGCCGCGCGATCAGCTGCGTCACTTGCGAACCGAAGTCGATGATAAGGAGGCGGTCATGATGATGTGTCATGGCGAGCTTCTACCTGCCTTTTTATCGAAATTGAACCCGGTTTTTTGCCGTAGACAGCTCCCGCACAAGATTCTTGTTTTTTTGGGTAGGGCAGCAGAAAAAGCCGGATGCGCAGAACCCATGAAGAAAAACCAGCTGGAGAAGCTGTGTACGGTTGGATTTGGCGTTTGCGCGCGCCTTTGCCACTGCCGTAGGTTAACGAAAGCCTATTCGCTCACCGCTCAGGCTATCCAAAACGCCCGTTAGGACCGCAACACCCATCATGACCGCAGCAGCCCGCGAAATTTTTGATCAAGCCATCGCCCTGGAAACGTCAGGCGATCTTCAAAAAGCGCTCGCAGCCTATCTCCGGGCCAGTGAAATGCTGCCGCATGATACGGAAATCTCCTATCGCGCCGCGTCAGTCCTTCTGCGCACTGGGCAACTCGAAGAGGCCCAGTCCCGTCTGCGCCGCATTATCTTTGCCGAACCCACGCACCTCAATGCCCGGTCCAGCCTGGCCAATTGCCAGTTGCTGCTGAACGATCTGGATTTGGCCGAAGGCAATTTCCGGGAAGTGCTGGATCAAGTCCCCGATCACAAAAACGCTCTTTACGGCTTGGCGAGTGTGCTGTTGAAACGCGGCCGCGCAACTTCCGCAGAACCGGTCGCAAAGCAGCTGCTGGAGCATATGCCCGACAGCCCCGTTGCGCTCTCGCTCTTTGCCGACATTCAAGAGAAAACCGGTAAAGGCACTCAAGCCG
The DNA here is from genome assembly GCF_006517275.1 of Labrenzia sp. PHM005. Lineage (NCBI taxonomy): Bacteria > Pseudomonadati > Pseudomonadota > Alphaproteobacteria > Hyphomicrobiales > Stappiaceae > Labrenzia > Labrenzia sp. PHM005. The sequence continues at coordinate 4,069,784 of NZ_CP041191.1, forward strand.
TCGCGAATTACCGCAAGGTGCTCAAGACAGCGCCGAACCACGTTCCGGCTCTGCTCGGCCTATCCCAAGCCCTACTCAAAACCAAACGTTACGACGATGTCATCGCGTTTACGGTTCGTGCGGCTGAACAGTCTCCGGATGAAGCGGCAGCTTTCGATATGTTGAGCCAGGCTCTTGAGGCCCGTGGCGATTATCAGGATGCGCTTGAAGCCGGACAGGAAGCCTTGCGCCTCGCCCCTGATAATCCCGGCCAATTGACACGGCTGAGTGTCTTGACCCGCAAACTCGGCGATTATCCGAAGGCGCTGGCCTACGCACTTCAAGCCCACGATGCAGACCCTACAAACCGGGCGCCGCTGAACGCCCTTGGTTCCGCATTGGCTGCATTGAAATATCCGAATGAGGCCCGGTCAGTTCTCACCGGCACGACCGAACTCGACCAGAAAGTCCGCAAGCTCGCTGAAGAGCTGTCTGCGCCCGTTGAGACCGAAGCGGCTCAGGATGTTACTAGCGGATTTGAATCTCAGCAGGAGGCAGCGCCGGTCGGAATCGGATTGAACGATGCTGTCCGACCCTCAAGAGGAGCAGCTTCTTCAAAGATGTTATCCACGGACAACCTGGGAACGCTAAAATCCGTGCCGGATAGTGCACCAAAGCCAGCGGCAGCTGCAGAGGCTAAACCGGCCTTTGGTTCCGGAAGAGACGATCCCTTGCCCAATGTGCTCGGCTTGACCCGCCGGGATGTGTCCTAGCCCCGGTTCGGATTTTGTTTAAGAAACACGTTCCAATATCGCGACAAAGAAACCATCGGTGCCAGTTGATGCCGGTGTCAATGTGAGATCGCCTCGTCCGGTCACATATGCCGGTTCGGCTTTTCCTTCGAGCTGGTTCCGCCATACATCCTGGGCAGATACAGATTTAAACTCGGGATTATCCGTCAGGAATCGATCAACCTGGCCACTGTTTTCTTCTGGCAACACTGAACATGTCGCGTAGATTAGACGTCCGCCTACTTTCACATATTCTTTTGCGTTTGCAAGAACATGTTGCTGGTCTTTAATGCGATCATTTAACGCTTTTTCGGTCAACTTCCATTTGGAATCTGGCCGCCGGCGCCAAACGCCAGTACCGGTGCAAGGTGCATCGATGAACACAAGATCCATCTGGCCTTCCAGATCCTCAAGATTGGAGCTCGCCGGATCGCGCACTTGGATGTTCCTGACCCCTGCCCTCTGCAAACGCTCATGGATCGGCGCAAGCCGCAACCGGTCTGCGTCATAGGCGTACAGCTGGCCTTTGTTTTCCATGGCAGCTGCCAATGCCAAGGTCTTACCGCCGCCGCCAGCGCAATAATCCAGCACCTGGAAACCGGGTTCGGCCTTGGCCAGAAGAGCGGCCAATTGACTGGCTTCGTCTTGAAGGTCGAACCAGCCTTTGCGGTAACCTTCTTCGGCTTGAACATGCGGCATCCGCCCAAGACCCGGTTTGGCTTCAATCCGCATTCCAAGTGGCGACAGTTTGGTGGCTTCAGCACCTGCATGTGCAAGCTTTTTCAAAAGCTTACCGCGTTCAGACTTCAGTGTGTTGACCCGCATGTCGACCGGCGCACGCTCAGACAAGGCCCGGCCTTCCTCAACTGCCTTTTCACCGAACACATCTTCAAACTTCGGCCACAGCCATTCCGGTACATCTGCAGCCTGCCAAGGCTGCATGTCTTCAGATGTTCCGTCCGACAGCCGCGCGGTTTCATCTTCGCTCAAAGGTTCTGGAGCATGCCGATCATCGGTCATAACCGTGGTCAGCGCCTCAAGACCCTTGTCCCACGTTAGAACATAGGTTGCCAGTGCCAGCGCCCGGGGCGAATCGTCCTGCATGATGGCTGCAAGTGACGCGCGGTTGCGCAGTGCATCAAACACAAGATTACCGATGACGGTCCGGTCACCGGACCCGGCAAAGCGGTGCGCCGCGCCCCATTCTTTCAGGGCGACCTGAACCGGCCGGTGACGGCGTTCGACTTCTTCTAATACTTCAATCGCCGCCGCGAGGCGTCCGCCGTCTTTCATGGCACACCCTTTGGATAGAGCCGGTTTATACCGGCTCCACACTAAACAAAATTGATTTATACGTTGGACGGATAGTTCGGGCTTTCCCGGGTGATCGTCACATCGTGGGCATGGCTTTCGCGCAATCCAGCACCAGAAATCTGCACAAAGCGTGCTTTTTCCTGGAAATCCTGAACGGTCTTGCCACCGACATAGCCCATCGCAGCCCGCAGACCACCGGCCAGCTGATGCAACACACTACCAAGCGGGCCTTTATATGGAACCTGGCCTTCGATGCCTTCCGGAACCAGTTTCAGACTGTCAGTCACCTCAGCCTGGAAATAACGGTCCGCAGAACCGCGGGCCATCGCGCCAACTGAGCCCATACCGCGGTAGGATTTATAGGACCGGCCCTGATGCAGGTAAACTTCACCCGGGCTTTCTTCGGTGCCCGCAAGCAGCGAACCGACCATCACAGAGGCTGCGCCTGCTGCAATCGCTTTGGCCAAGTCGCCGGAATACTTGATGCCGCCATCTGCGACCACCGGAATGCCTTGTTTATTGGCTTCGTTAACCGATTCAATGATGGCGGTCAGCTGCGGCACACCAACACCGGCGACGATCCGTGTCGTACAAATGGAGCCTGGCCCGATCCCGACTTTCACGGCATCTGCACCCACGTCGATCAACGCCTTTGTGGCTTCAGGTGTGGCCACATTGCCCGCCAGTACCTGGACTGAGTTGGAGAGTTTTTTAACCCGGTTGACCTGATCCAGAACTTTCTGGGAATGGCCATGGGCGGTATCGACCACCACCATGTCCACACCGGCATCGATCAGGCGCTCAGCACGGGCAAAGCCTTCGTCACCAACGCTGGTCGCAGCTGCGACCCGCAACCGGCCTTGAGCATCTTTAGAGGCATTCGGATTAAGCTGCGCCTTTTCCATATCCTTAACGGTGATGAGGCCGGTGCAATTGCCGTTGTCATCAACCACAAGAAGCTTTTCGATCCGGTTTTGGTGCAACAACCGCTTGGCTTCATCCTGTTTGACGTTGTCATTGACCGTCACCAGGTTGGAACTGGTCATCAACTCGCGAATCTTCTGGTCCGGGTTGGAGGCAAAGCGCACATCCCGGTTGGTCAGGATGCCAACCAGCTTGCCAGTGACCTGTCCGCCTGATCCGCCGTTTTCAACCACCGGAACACCAGAAATGCCGAAGCGTTTCATCAGGTCTAGCGCATCCTGGAGGCTGGCATCCGGGCCGATGACCAAAGGATTGACGACCATGCCGGATTCGAATTTCTTGACCATGCGGACTTCTTCCGCCTGGCGGTCCAGGGACAAGTTCCGGTGCACCACACCGATGCCGCCAGCCTGCGCCATGGCGATCGCCAGCCGGCCTTCGGTGACCGTGTCCATCGCTGAGGATAGGATCGGGATGTTGAGTTCTAGGTCTTTGGTGACTTTGGTTCTAAGATCCACCTCACCCGGCATCACTTCCGAGTGGCCAGGGATCAGCAGCACATCATCAAAGGTCAGGGCTTGCTGCCCGGTCGATGGGACAAAAAAGGATGCCATTGCCAATTCCCCTTTAAAATAACAATTGAGACGCACGCTGTTGAGGGAGCCTGCATCTTGTCGAGTCGCTTCGGCTGTGCCGGAGAAGTTGGCGCGGGTGAATAACACGCAGGTGACAGAATGAAAAGAGCCTGCATCAACCGCACAAGCTCTTTCGATCATTTTCCGGAGTTTAGCTGCACCGGGCTATCAATCGCTTTCCAGATCGCTGCCGCGAAACCCTTTGGCGATCACATATAGTTCCGGGCTTTCCTTGCGGCTTGCCGGCGGTTTCAAATGCGCAACGGATTTGAACTCGCGTTTCAGGTCCTGAAGCATGGCGTTTTCCGTGCCACCGCGGAACACTTTGGCCAGGAACGATCCGCCCGGCACCAAGTTGCGGCGGGCAAAATCAATCGCGATCTCAAAAAGATGCGTTGTGCGCAAGTGATCTGTCTGTTTGTGACCGGTTGTCGGGGCGGCCATATCTGACAGCACGACATCCGGCTTGTGCCCGCCGAGGGCTTCCATCAGGAGTGCCGGTGCATCGTCATCCAGAAAATCTTTCTTCAGGAAGACGGAGCCGCGCACATGATCCATGTCGAGGTAATCAATGCCGACAACCTTCGGCGATTCGACGCTTGATTGCACACGTTCAACGGCCACTTGGCACCAGCCTCCCGGTGCGCAGCCCAAATCGACCACCCGGTAACCGGGTTTGAGCAGCTTATGCTTGTCATCCATTTCGATCAGCTTGTAAGCCGCCCGCGACCGGTAGCCATCAATTTTTGCCCGGCGCACATAAGGATCGTTCAGCTGACGGGATAACCAGCGCGTGGACGACTCGCGCCGGCCAGCGGACGTCTTGACTTTGACGTGGAGGCCACGGTCGCCGGAGCCTCTTTTTTTCGATCCACTCATTGCCTATTCCTTGGCCGGCTCCGGTAATAGCGCGATCCGTTTTTCTTGCGGGACCATACGCCATCGGCGGCCATCAGTTCGGTGAGGATGCCTTCCCGCAATCCGCGGTCGGCAACACGCAGGCGTGGACACGTCCAGCGCCGCCGGATCGCCTCAAGGATCGCGCAACCAGCCAAAACAAGATCGGCCCGGTCTTCACCAATGCAGGGGTTGTTGACGCGGGCCTCATACGGCATATCGCGCAACTGATCAATCATGCCGCCGACTTGGGCGTCTTCCAGCCAGGTGCCGTCCACCCGGCGCCGGTCATACCGCCGAAGACCCAGATGCACTCCAGCAAGCGTCGTCACGGTGCCGGAGGTGCCCAGCATATGGACCTTGCCATTGGCAATGGCCTCGGACAAATCATCGGCCAGATTAAACTCCGCCAAATGATCCGCGGCGTCATCGACCATCTTTTCAAAGATGTCAGGGGTCACATGCACACCGCCATGGCGCTCTGCAAGATTGACCACTCCTACTGGCAAAGAAATCCAGGAGCGGATGAACCGGGTCAACGCGTAGCCCCGCGCCCCGCAGCGGTTGCGCAGATCCAGCCAGACGATCTCCGAGGATCCCCCACCGATGTCGAATAAGATGACACCGTCAGCATCATGATCGACCAAGGAGGCACATCCGGCGACGGCGAGACGCGCTTCGGTTTCCCGGTTGACGACCTCCAGCGCAAGGCCGGTCTCCGCCTGAACCCGAGAGATGAAGTCCTCGCCATTTTCGGCTGCCCGACAGGCTTCTGTCGCAATCAGCCGTGAGCGTTCTACGCCGCGGTCAGCCAGTTTCTTGTGGCATTGTGCCAGCGCGTCAATGGCCCGGTCCATGGCCGCTTCGCCAAGATTGCGGTGAGCGCCGACCCCTTCACCAAGGCGGACGATCCTGGAATAGGCATCAATCACCCGGAAGCCCCGTTCTTCCGGCCGGGCGATCAAAAGGCGGCAATTGTTTGTGCCAAGATCCAGCGCTGCGTAAAGAGGGCTGTTTCCAGTGCTCGGAAGTGCCCGCCGGCGCAGCCCATTGCGCGGCCGGTCCCCGTTTTGCGGACGTGCTCGGCGGACCGTTTGACTAGGTTGATCAGCCCGATCGAGCTGGATCGGCGGATCTATTGCCTTCGGAGTTGCGGCGGATTGTGTACCGCCGGTGTGCGGCCGTTTGTTTTCAGCAGCTGCAGCATTTTTTTCACCAGGACGCTGACCATTTTGCCCACCGGATTTGCCGGCCTGCCAGCGCTTTCGGCCTCGGCGGTTCGCTGCCTTTTTTCCTTTTGCTGAAGGTGCGCAGTCCGGTCTGGCAGCATTGTCGACCGCCTGTTTAGGCTCACCTGCCCGCTGAGCTGCGCCAGTTCCTTGACCGGAGCGGCGGCGCCCACGCCGCTTTTTCTTGCGGTGCGCCGCAGCATTTTCAACCACACGAGGAGTGCCGTCCGCCAACGGATCTGCGGCGGATTGAGAGTGTCCAGTGGCAGTTGCAGGACGCGTGGTGTCAGAACCACTTTCCGGTGACTTGACAGTTGCAGACAACTTTCCCGTCTGCTGGCCGCCAGCACCAGGCGCTGTCCGGTTTTTCCGGCGCCGCCTGTTTCGTCCCTTGCGCTCCTTCGGAGCAGAACTGTTCCCGGACACATCAGGGGCACGTCGCCCAGCCTCGGGCGGTTCCTGACCTGAATGAGTCACGTATTTGCCTTTCGATGCCCCGGCATCCCGTCCGCGATGCGGCGGTCCGGCAAGCCGAAGCAAGTCTTTTAGTTGGGAAAACTGTAACAGGTTGACCGGCGCTCGAAAAGAACCCTTGGCGGCAATTTCTTAAACAGCCAGCAGGGTGTGTGCGGCAGGTGAAACCATACCGGGTCATAACCCATAAAAAAGTCACGGATGGCTCTTGCTTTTGAAAGAGGGTTGGATGTATATGCGCTTCACCAATCGCCACCGGCATGAACCGGCGGCCCTTCTGCGCTGTTACGCAGCAAGTAGGATTGGGGAATAGGTTAACGGTAGACCCGCAGACTCTGACTCTGTTAGTCCTGGTTCGAATCCAGGTTCCCCAGCCAACTAATTTACAAGTCATTGATATATAACGAGAAAACAGGCGTAAAAATCTGTACTCTCAGTCGAATCGACCAACTGGTGCCCAAAACTGGTCCCCGGAACTGGTGCCCAAATGCGCCATTTCGGAAACGGGATGACGGGTTATGGCTCGACGACACAATGTTCAAAATCTCCAGCGCCGCGGCAACATCTGGTACTGGCGCCCGCGCATACCATCGGTACTTTTTCAATCTGACCTTAACCGGAAGCTGTCATTCAGCTTGAGGCAATCCGATCACGAGCGCGCAAGGTTCATGGCGCGCCGCCTCAACACCATGCTCGCTGAATTGCGATTTCGACGGGATTTGAAAATGACACGGCAAGACGGTCTTAAGAAGTTGTTCAAGGCGGAAATCGATCGCATGAACGACCTGATGGACGACATCGTCACGGCCGCAAAAGCAACGGGAAGTCTCGACGACCCCAGGCACCTTGAAGCCGATCTGGCCTCTGGCTGGGCCTTCCGTATGCTCGAACGCTTCGGCACGGCAATGGACCTTTCATTCCAAGACAATTGCCCCGGGCGCCAATTCCTCGGCGAGAACGGTGTTCCGGACGAATTTATACCTGTCATCGCCGAGACGTTTGAGCAAGAAAGACAATTCGCCCGCTCCGCCATGTTCGAAAACACTCTCAAGCAGGAGATGGAAAACGCTGATGTAACCAAAAGCCGACTAAATCTGGAGCGCGCCCGTTCAGAGACATTCCGGGCCAAGGCAGACGTTCTCCTCAATACACGATCCCTCTACCTAATCGATTTCCGTGAAAGCGCAAACGATAGCCCGCTTCCCAATGCGACGGTCGAGGACCTCCCTCTTAAAGTCGTTGCAACGCCCGAAGAAGACGCCGGGACAGAAGCATCCCTTGGAGGCGATGACGAGCCACTAAACCAGACGACTGGTACTGGCACAGAAGCCCCGCAACAGGAAACCTTGTCCGACCCGGTTCAGGATGATGAACTCGCTGCCGGAGACAGGCCGGTCCTGCTTCCGGTTTCTCAATTCATGGAAATCTTCGAGATCTGGAAGCGAAACAAGGGAACCAATTGGACAAAGGAAACGGCACGCGATGCACGAAACGCCGTCAAGATGTTCTCGGAGGTTCTTGATAAATTCCATGTCCAGCACACCGGGCAAATCCGTCAGGCACACCTTGCCGCATTTCGGGATTTCCTTGGCCTATTACCGAGATACTACGGGCAAAGTCCTCGTATGAGCGCACTCACCGCTCCCGAACTGGAAGAACTCGGACTTAAGATGATCGATGAGGCCGATGATAACGAACCCGCCAAGGTTGGTCTTGCGGCCGGAACTGTCCGGAAGCACTTTTCAAACCTGACATCGTTCCGCGATGTCCTCGCAGGCCGTGGGCACAAAATCATTCAATTTGAAACCAAAGGATTGATGCCTACAAAAAGGGAGGCCAAAGAACAATCGGAACCAACGCCCAAACCCGGTCCGGACAAGACCGAGAGAATGTTTCAGATGCCGATTTTCACGGGCGTAGAATCCGAAACAGATCAGATGACGGCGGGACCGAGAACGATCCATAATTCCCTTTATTTCATCCCCTTGATGTTGGTCTACACGGGGATGCGCAGGGCAGAAGCAGCGGGTCTGTCGGTCAATGACATTGAAAAACTACCGGACGGCTGGGCGATTGAAATCAGGAAAAACAACATTCGCCGCCTGAAGAAAAAGCAGTCAGAAAGAACCCTGCCGCTTCCACCTGAGTTGCTGCGATTGAATTTTCTGGACTATGTCGAGGAGATCCGGTCTCTCGGTTACGATGCCCTCTTCCCGGAACTGATCAATCCATACAAGGGGCAAAGTACAGATCCCGGGGACCGTTTCTACAAGAATTTCATGCCGCTATTCGTAGACAATGCCGCAAAGGGTGGCCCTTACTGGAACAGGGCCATTCACTCCCTTCGTCACGGTCACGCGGATACGCTGAAACAAAACGGTGTTTCCCCGGAGCTCATCGAAGATATTCACGGGCGGCAAAAAGAAACCGAGACAGGGAGGAGATATACCAATCCAGCGGGCCTGCCTTTGGTGAGCAAACTTCTGGAAAAATATCCGGTTGTGACAGCTCATCTGGGACCCAAACCAATTGAGCTCTTGAGTTTCGTTGCAGCGAAGGAACCCGCACCATGGTTTGAAGACCCGGATAAGAAACGTGGTCGGCGTGGAAAACGCTAGTGGCTACTCCTGCCTTTTGAATTAGGCTTACAGGTTTTGTCGCTCTGCATCGCCTAAGCCGGTTTCGCCGGTTTGACTTTCCCCTTGCCCTCGCATTTCGGGAAATTCACGCATCCGAGAATTTCTCCGTAACGGCCGGACCGTTTGACCAACCACCCATCCCGGCACTCCGGTCAAGCCGGAAATTCCTCGCCGCAACTAAATCGGAGCGGTTCAGGATCGTTTCTTGTCCTCATGGGAGCGTCTTGACTTCATGCATTGCAAGGGGGACTGGCTTGTCCGCAAAGCCTTCGATGTTCGCAAACAAGATATGGCCGTCGGGATTTGGCAGAACCGGGCACCATCCGCCCGCCTAATTCACTGCGTTTCGCCTGGGGCGTGACTTCCCTGTCGTCGGAAACGACACCAAATGCTGCGTGAAGGCAGCATCGATGCAGGTAAAAACAATCCAAGCAACCAGCGTGTATAGCAACTTGCTCATTTGGTGTTTCATTCGTCTGTTTCGGTAGACATCAATCCACTGGAAAATCAGGCAGGTGCTACAAGCACAAACGCTACCAAGAGAAGCAGGGATACAGTCAGTACAGTTGCTGCCATCGTGTTTATGGACGTCTTTTCTTCGCAGAGCGTGCATCGGGATCTACCAGCTGGTTGCGCGGGTTCCACCTTCCAGCACATCCACACGATCAACCAGAGAAGCGGGTTTGCGATAAAGATGATTGTCAGGATCACCAGGCGGCACATGATCAACCTTTGAAGAAAGTCTTCCAGCTGTATTCTGGCTGATATTTTCTCTTACGGTTTTAATTAGATCGAAGTCGCCGCGTGAGATTGATTTCTGCTGCCATTCATTTGGGAAACGCCGCCAATTCTGTCGGAAACATCACAGAGCATCAAGCCGCAAGTCCAACCGGATCATCTCTACGTTCGAATTGCTACAAGTGTTTGTCAGCAAAGAACACGTGACTGGCATGAGCGAACAAAACACTCACCTCAACTCCGACTATCTCAAGGCTATCGACGCTGAAAGCTGAGTGTTTCTGTGAGCCTGGCTCACGGAACAACACCTCACTCTAAATCGTCAGTCGATGCGCCGGTTGTTCCGGCGTGAACCAATTCGTGATCGGAGGTTGGAAATGAGTGAAGCCGGAGCCATTGTGGTTGCTTGCATCATCTTTGTTTTCGGACTTGCCGTGGCTGCGATCCGCGGAAAGCGGTCGGCTGGCAACCGAGCCCATCTGGCACGCGTGCACCCCAAACCGGTGCCGCAAAAGACGCACAGTCCAAACTTTTCGGGTGAACCAGTTGTGAGGTCAACGACAGTACCTCCGCCGCGCTCGCCATCGCGCTCCGCCACTCGATACACCGAATCCATTTGCACCAAGGCCTTTTACGGCCGCGTGGTGTGGATTGTTGATGGAGACACCATTCATGTCAGGCGGAAACGTGAAGTTTTGAAAATCAGACTAAACGGCCTGGATGCACCAGAATTGGACCAGTATGGCGGGCTCAAGGCCAAAAGTTTCATGTTTGGTCTGGTCCGGGGTCAGACAATTCTGTGCCACCCCATTGAGCTCGATAACTACGGTCGTACGGTCGCGATTTGTTACCTAAATGGCAAGGATATCGCCGCTGAAGCTGTGAAGGCAGGCGTCGCACTCGATTGCCGCGTCTTTTCCGGCGGCCGCTATGCGCATCTGGAACAGCCCGGGGCCGCGAATAGGCTCGGTCGCAGAACTTACAGCCGCTCATAGCGGTCTGCCACTCCAACTTACCACAGTGAGGAAACAATGAATCGAACGCTTCAAGCGCTCACAGCATTCTTGCTGCTTCCCGTATCACACGCTTACGCCGCAGTAGAAGTCATTGATGGCGACACCCTTCTGGTAAATGGAGAAGCGGTGCGGCTTTACGGAATCGACGCCCTAGAAGCGCATCAGACGTGTAAGGAAGTGCGCGGCCAGATGTGGAACTGCGGGGCCGACGCCACCCGATATCTGAAAAAAATTGTGCGTGGCGGACATCTGACATGTGAAAGGATCGGTCAAGACTCGTATGGGCGGACGCTTGGTATGTGCTGGGTCGATGGTGTCTACCTAAACGCAAAAATGGTCAATGCCGGTATGGCGTGGTCCTTTCGAAAGTATGCATCTGACTATGTTCATTTGGAACAAAATGCGAGAAGCGCTAAGCGAGGTATCTGGCAGAACAACAACGTACCGGCATGGGAGTTTCGCGCTAAAACCTCGCAAACAACAGCGAAACAACAACAACGGTGCAACATAAAGGGAAACATCAGTCGGAATGGACGAATTTATCACCTTCCGGGACAGAAGTATTACTCACGAACACGCATAGATACATTTAAGGGTGAACGTTGGTTTTGTAGCGAACGGGAAGCCCGGTCCGCTGGTTGGCGGAGGTCAAAACGATGATCTCTATTTTCTGTTTGGTTTTGGGGCTTACGAATTACCAACCTGCATTCGAAATTGCAGAATACAGTCGCACTACAACTGAACTTCAACTTGTCAAAAAACGGGGGCGGAAGAAGAACAAGAAACGATCGAAGCCCTCAGTTGCTCCCTATGCCGTCGGTGCGATCCTCTTGTTCAACGGGCGCGAATACTGGTGCGAGAATGGTGCCAAGCCTTTTGTCTATCGGGGAAAAGTCTACTGTCCGGTGAACTGACCTGTTGTTAAGCGACACTTGGCGGCAAATCGAAACAAGTTGGCAGCAAACCGCAATTCTAACTCCAAAAAACAACTTATCTCAGTTTTGTTGCACTTACCCCATCGACGGCAACGAAGACAGGCAATAGACCCGTCAGCTCCAGACTACAATGCGCGGGACCGTTCAGGTCTCGCGTTTTTTATTCATTCTCGGCGCCCCTGTGAGATCGAGTGGCGCCAACCTCCAAATCCGCAGAAGAAGGTCTTCGTGAATTGAACGCTACGCTACGCCGCGTCTCAGTCCCTGTCACATTCACCCTTTCAAGCCCGATCCTCACCAGTGTCTAGTTTTGCTGCTAAACAAGAGCGAACGGATCTGCTGTGGGAACCGAAAATCGACGCTGTCTGGCGCGACTCGCGACGCTGGAGCTCGAACGATCTGGTCATGAACCAGCAGATCTCCTTATGACCTTCGGTTTTGAATTTCTGAGGTAAACGGAACTTGTTCAAATCTATATGCTCCGGACGCTTGCGCTGTATTGGCCTTTGGAACACGCGGCCGCGATTGCCTACCTTTGACCACACTCCGGTGTAATCATATCAGCGTCCGTGCTAGATTTGGGTGTTCGGAAAAAAGCGCCGCATCCGCTGCGTGCGCCACATGGTTACTCATAGAGATCAAGGAATTTTTGTTTCTGTCTAATCGGCAGCATAGTGTCTTCTGACCAATTGTTCTTGGACATAACATAATGAAGCGGAGTTCTATCGATCTCAATTGAGCGAACGTCTTGCAGTGTGAAAGTGAGTTTTTCTGAACTCGCAAAAGAAAAGCCATTTGACAAAAACCCGTCAATACGCCCTCGTTCCAACATTTGAATTAACTGGTCCTGGGTTTCAACCGTTTCCAACTGCTCTCTGGGCAACGCTTCGATCATGTCACGGAATTTAGCGGTGTAGTGCCAACCAATAACGATTCCAAGGCGAAGACCAGCTTCTACGAATTCGTCTGCCGTTTTGGCCCGGTTATCGTGTTTCGACACAAACAGATAATGATCCAACGTTTTGTACGGGCGGCTATACCAAAGGTACTCTGTGCGCTTTGAAACGAAGCTGGCCCCCATCGCCATGTCGATTTGGCCAGTCTTAAGTCCAATCAACGTTCGGCTCCATGGCATCAGGACGAAGTTAGCCCTGCAATTCACGGATTCCAGGAGTTGTCGAAGGTGTTCAGCGTCCCTGCCGACAACGGCGCCATCACTGTTCTGAAAATGGAAAGGCACTTCATCTTCAAAACCAATTTTCATGACGCACTGTGTCTCAGCACGAACCGATATTGATATGAACACAATCAGAAGGACACTGAGGAACAGTGTGGTTAGCATCCGGATCATGGCACCACCTCTAGGTTTTTTCGTTCCTGCATTTCATTGAAGGCTTCAGACATAGCCGAACTCTCATTCGGCATACGTGTCCATATCTGTTTAGTCCTGCTTTTGGATGCCAAATGATTGCGACCGGATGCCACTTTTTACCCGTGCGTACAGCCAGTTGATTTGGTTCGACCTCGATAAAGGCCGTGACCAGCCTTTGCTTTCAAGAGAACGTTTACTGACCCGGTAGAGCTCATGGGGTCAAAACAGTGTTTGGCAGCAAATCACAAAATCTTGGCATAAGATCATCATCCAAATGGTGCCGAATTGCCCACATAATTCCTGTCGCACTTATCCCACCAAAGGCGGCGAAGACAGGCAAGAGATCTGTTACCTCCAAACTCTCCTGCGCGGGACCGCCCAGGTCCCGTTTTTTTAATGATTTTGCGACGTAAAGTTGGATTTCCGTAAGTCACCAACTTTATAGATCGCATGTAGGGATATGAAGTCACTGGCATTACGGGTGATTTCATTCTTGCGTCTCAGTTCGAAACCAGTGTCTAATTACTGTCGGACTTGGAGGACCGGTGTGCACTGGGAACCAAAAATCGATGCTGTCTGGGTGCGACTGGTAGCGCAGGAACTTCAACGCCGGGGCCTTGATGCAACACCACTTCTTGCCGAGGCCGGAATTCCGCTACAACAGATCAAAGACGACACCGGTCGTGTCTCGTTGCGAAAAAGTGATCATCTCTTTGAGTTGGCAGCTCGAGCAACCAAAGATGATTTTTTTGGCTTGAGACTGGGTATGACCAGCGATCCAAGAGATCTGGGATTGCTGGCCTATCTCGGCCTGAACTCATCAACACTTCTTGAGGCGATGACCAACTTTGCCAGGTATGTATCGGTCTTGACGGACAATTATGCCATTCGGTTAGAGCCTATTCATAAAGGCATGATGATTCATGCGGCATTGGACAATCCAGCGGACTATGTTTCAAAGCAGGCAAATGAAGCTGGCATGATCCTTTTGCTTCAGACTTATCGCCTTTTTGCAGCACGCCAATTAACGCCCTTAGAAGTCCATTTCCGACATTTCAGGAAGGCATCTCCTCCCCCACACCGGAACGCCTTCGGCTGCAAAATCTTCTTTGGAAGCGATTACATGGGTTTTCTCTTAAAACAAGATGACTTGGACATCCCGCTCGCGACCGGAGACAGTCGCCTTCTCAAGGTTTTACGGCGCTATTGCGAGGCAATCCTTGCAGAACGCCACAGCAACGAACCGCCCTTTTTGACGGACGTTAAGAACCACATAGCCGGCCTTCTGCCAAAAGGTCGTGCGGGTGCGGATTTGATCGCCTCTGAAATGGGAATGAGTTCGAGAACATTTCTGAGACGCCTGCGTGAAGCCGGCACAACTTTCCATGAATTACGCGACAATCTGAGACGGGATCTCGCGCGAAAATATCTTGAGGATCCCAGCCTGACCACAACCGAAATTGCTTTCCTTCTCGGCTATTCAAGCCCAAGCGCATTCAGCCACAGTTTCAAACGGCTGACTGGAAAGACACCTTCACAGATGGCCGAAAAGCTCTGAGCCTCTGTTCTGATTCTCTGGAAAAACTCAAATGGCTTACCAGTCGTCGAAACCGCCGCCGAGATCATCAAATCCGCCTCCGAAATCGTCGAACCCACCGCCGACATCTTCCATCCCGACTTCGGGAAGCTCCGGCAGGGTTTCTGGTTCCGGCATATCGATAATTTCAGGCATGGGCTCGGGATCGATCTCAGGCAGGATCTCGGCTTCCGGAGCGATATCATCCCCCCCCTCCGGTAGCTGCTCTGCACCATCGGGAAGAGCACCGATGTCCTCCAGACCTGCACCATCTTCCGGTAATCCCTCTGCGGGAAGAAGATCGGAATCGTCGAGACCAAAGTCCGGATTTTCCAGATCCTCGGGTAGAACATCCGCTATCCCATCCAAATCAACATTGGCCTCAAGGTCGAGTACATCATCGATTTCCTGCTCCAGATACTCTTCTTGATGTCCACCTTAAACAGTGTCTATCGGTATTCGTCAGCTGAACAGACCCTCTGGATCCAGGTGGTCACAGCGGCGGCACAAAGCTGCTCGTGTTTAGCAACAAATATATCTTTCGGCTCCGCACTCCACATGAACGATATCACCGCTTCAGGGTCGGCACCCATTTCTTTGATGTAGCCGAAGATGAGCGAATAGATGCTGTCGTCCAATGGAACAGGTTCGAAATCAGTATGGACCTTATGGAAACCAACATCTTCGTACGGCGACCACATCACGCGGGATACGCCACCGAGAAAGACAAGTGGGCAAGCGGAGTAACAGCCGTTCCAGAGCGTTGTTTCCAATCCCCTCGCCCGGATATTAATACCCGCTTTCAATGCTTCCAATACATTGCCGCCATCGCTGCCAAGAGCGACAGTTTTGATGCCAGGGTTTTCATTGACGGCCTTATTGAGACGGTCTGCGTAGCCCTTAGTGACCGGCCCAAGAACGTGCAGTACACCATCTCTGATGTCGTAGAATTCATTCGCGTAAACATCCTTGATCCGTGCTGATGCTGGAATGCCAAGTTTGCCAGCACAGTCCGTATTCCACAGGCGAACCTTTTGCGGCTTTGAAAGCGTGATCAGATATTTTGCTGCCGTCGCCCAGTTTTCGAGGCTCTGCCCCTCGACCCTGAAATCGTGCCCGGTTTTAGGTTCTTCGACAGCGGGAACGTCGAGATGCGCCGATACCTTTTTCTTTTTCAACATTCGTCCGAGGATCGAGCAACGATGCTCGTTCGCATTGACTTCGTTGTATCCGGTTCCGAGGTATTCGGAATCAATGCTATCCGCGATGTTAAAATAGCGTTCGCTTTTAGCCTCAACGGCCGAGATCGCATCTCGCCAGGACATCTCGGCGAAAGCGGAGGAAATCGAAAAGAGTATGGCGAAGACGGAGATCAAGAGGCGCATGGGAAACATATGTGGCTTGGTTAGAAAAACAAAAGCCCAGATTAATTGTCCGGGTCTATTATCGCAACGGAGTTCTCACCTACACCTAGACAAACAGGAATTCATCCTAATGAAGACCAGCGACAAGCACATGCGCCAATGCAATGCTTTTGGTTGTATCAATCGTGATGGTGGTGTCAGTGCCTTTGTCGCTGGCCGCAGCCAGAACAGCGGCAGCATCAGAAATTTGTGACGTGTCAGACTTGAGCCGATCGTCAGAAGAAGTACCACCGACAAAGTCCGTGATCGTATCACGTCCAGTTTGGCCAGCAGTGAAAATAAACGTGTCGTTGCCGTTGCCGCCAGTAAGTTAATTGTTTCCAGCGTGAACCTTAATCACATCATCGCTTAAAAATCCAATAGTAGTGTCATCAGAATTACTCTCAGTCATTGCTAACAACCTAACATCAGTCGAAGTCCAGAATGTGCTATCGTCGAATACAATATGTTCAAATTGGTCCTGCTAAGAGCCTTCAAGCGTGCATTTGATGGTGACCTGATCGGCTGTCTCCGCCAATGAAAATACGGCATCACTTGATGAACAGGAACGCGTGACCTTTACCTCTTCAGCCGTATAGCCCTGAAGAACCAACTTGTCTGTGTCCCAAGCGCCATTGTCCCCAATGACATCAACACCGTCACTGCGCTGGAACAAATAGGTATGGTTGCCATCCTTTCCATGGAGCGTAACGTCACCTATTCTGCGTCCCAAGCATTTCGAAATTTCTCGTATGTGTACGGCGGATCCGCAGCCAGCCGTTTATCGATCCGGTAATTTCGATGTTTCTCCGCCTGCATCGCGGCAAAGTAATCCGACATCTTGTAAGGGTGAGAAAGAGTTTCGGAGAACTTCGGGCTCCCCAATTGCAGTGAATACACCGCCCAGCATTTTTCCTTGATATCCATGTCAACTGGGCTTGTAATTTCATTATACCATTTCCCGGCAAGCCGCATGAAGTCTGCATTCCGCTTTCGACAACTGTTTTGTGTCGAAAGCGACTTCTGAAACTCTTCTGCACCGCGATCATACGCAGCTTTGACTTCCGTACCGACTATGCCAATGACAGCGGCGATAGCTAGGGCGATAACGATCAGGATAGTTTTCTTCACTGTGCGTTTCGAAGGCGCAACGCTATACGCGGCACCGGCGGCATAACCTGCCGCCCTTACGCTTCGCTTTTTAAAGTCTTTCCCGGCTTCGAAGCCGTACTTGAACTCGGTGTTTTCGGTCATGCTTGTTACCTGGTAGGAGCTAAGCGCGCTGGTGAAGCTTGACATCGATATTGTTGATCGATGTCTAGTGCCGGTGAAATGATGCTGTTGCTCGGACGATCAGTGGTTCCCAATCTTCGGAGAACTACGATCAGAAGTATTCGAGATTACTTTTTGCCGAGCCCAGATTTCGCAATCCGTTTGGCATACGTCTCACAACCACCTCTGTTGCCGTTGTATTTAAAGTTCTCGGTTATGCCTTTGCTATTCACGATCATGTCGATGCGACAGTTGTAATCGTAATACTGTGTTTGAGAGCCTTGGGTGGTAACGGTCGAATACCCGTACCCAGTATATACTTGGCTCGTGCTGAACGTCGGTATCGTGTAAGCGCCGGTTTGCCGATTGCCCCAAGAGAAGACGCGCTTACCATCGATGCGGTTTTCTGCATCCGGAAAACCAAGGACATTGAATGCTTGCTTGTACGGTTTCCCGATCAACGATGAGAGACCGGTATCCATGGTTTCAAAGGTTTGACATCCAGCGGTTAGGAGCGTTGCCGCTGCAACAGCGGCCAAAGCGAGTTTATTGGTCATGGGCCTGCGCATTTCTTGTTTTTCGAATTGACCGAAATTTGATCAAAAAGGTATCCGACCGCCGAGCCAACCTGAGGTGTTGGTTGAACACAAAAGGCTCTCACCGACGACCGGATATCATAGTGACGACTTGGAGTCCGCCATGAGATGCAGCTGATCATTGCCAGTGCGTATTGTTATGTGGTCTTTATTGGGTGGTTGCCGTCAGGATTTCAAATACTTGAAGCAACGAGTTTATTTCCAACTCGCCAGATTGGAGAGATAAATCGGTGTTGAAAAACAGAAAGCGAAATCTGGAGTTGAGGCGCACTCAAGATGAAGGCTTGATGATGCGCACGCACTTTATGGTGCGCTTGCATTCTCGGCTTACAGATTTGCTCATGGAGGTCTCCCCCGGGCTTACCGTTGAAGAAATGATGATCCGGCAAGCGATCCTTCTAGGTGAGGAAGCAGGCACAGAGACAGATCTTGAGTACATTACCGAAACAGTCGGTGTTTCCGCAACTTCGGCTAATCGCAAGCTCTCTAAACTGATCGCGATGGACTACGTTGTTCGGGAGCGCAACGGCCGGAAGTTTATCTATAAAACACCTCCGGACATATCATCTGGGATATACTTTCGAGACGACGGTAGGTCGGTTCTGGATGACGGCGTGGAAGAAATACTCAGACAAATCGACAAGCTTGTTTTGCGATAAAGTCACCAAAAAAGTGAGATAATTCCGCAATTCAATTCTGACCATTCAGTCCAAGTATGGGTTCAAACGGCGTTAGCCGTCCTTCATGTCAATATTGTGCGAAGCAGCCAAGGATCCGCGGCGGCATTATACGTGCTTCGCAGTTTCCGCATAATCGGTGACGCCTGGTGGCTTACCGCGTTATTCACATCTCGCAATCCGTGAATTACTGGCAGATGCAGTTGTCCGCACAAGGATTGCGAATTGTCTCCAGCGAGAACAATCCATTGAATTAGATAACTTTTGCCAAGAGGCGTCGATTTCTGCTCCCGAGTTTGCAAAACCTATGGGTTTCACAGGCTTATGCCGATTTCGATGTCAAAAATATATGACAAATTCATGTGCTTCGGGCGGTGGTGGACTATGCTGTTCAAAAGCCGCTGACGGAGTACATTTTGAGTATTTACTGAATCCGGTCCGCTCAGTGTTTCTCAATTACGCTTCGACTATCTCGTTAATGAGAATCAAGGCGGTTACCGAAATCTAGTTTGCAATGCCAAACTGCGCGTCCTTCGACGTAAAATGGGTCCTTTGCCGAAAGGAAGTCAGAGGTGACTAATTATGGCGACTAAAGAAGATATCCTAGAGCAAATCGTCGAGGAATTCCTTATCCACCGGGGCTATTTTGTTCAGCACAATCTGAAGTTTTTACCGCGACGTGACCATCCCGATTTTATTTCGAACAAGGATTCGAACCACAGTGACATTGACGTCATCGGCTTTCACCCAAAGCTTGACGGTCCCGAGAAAGTCTTCGTGGTGAGTTGCAAAAGCTGGCAGAGCGGCTTCAGCCCCAACACCGAAATCGACGCAATCAATAACGACAAAACTCTACGCGGCCGGAAGGCTTGGCAAGCATTCAGAGAACTCACCGTTCCAAAATGGTCTGAGGCCTTCATTAAGGCAGTTTCCGACGCCACAGGAACGGACGTCTTCACCTACGTCACAGCCGTTTCTAAGGTGCGGGGCGATAGAAAGGTCTGGGAAGAGCACATCCCTTTCAGAGATGCAATTAACGGGAATCCGATACGCATTCTCACGTTCAAGGAGATGGTACTGGAAATCCAAGGAACCCTTACGACGACCCTGGCTGCATCTGAAGTCGGACGTATACTCCAAATGTTTCAGACCGCTGGAATTCATGTCAAAGCAGATTGAAGTTGCAATGGAGGGCTAGGACAGCTGAATGTTCAGCTAGGCGGCCGTAGTGTTTCTGACGAACCTTTTTTGAACTCTGCAAGTAGATTCAATGGCTACAAATCGTCTTGCCCAGATCAATCCCGAAAACCGCAATATCCATCAGATTGTTCCTTCTTTTCCACCAATATGCGCAACAATTACTGCGTCTCGGTGGGAAGGTAGGTCATCCCATTAGGCTTCGGACCCACAACACAGCTATGCAAATCAGTTCAAGTCAAATTCAAGCTCCTGAACAAGAGTTTTGCGATGTCAGATGGATTTTTCTGATTCACCAGTGAGCAGTTTTCAAAGTTGCAGCCGCTGTTGCCGGCCGATACGTGTGGCAAGGCCCGTGTCGATGATCGGCGAGTAATCAGCGGGATCGTCCATGTTCTATAGTCAGGCTATCACTGGGTCGATGCGCCAGAGGTCTATGGACTAAGGAAAACCCTTTACAATCGCTTTGTCCGCTGGTCGGAGAAAGGTGTCTGGACGGGTGTCTTCCATACGCTTTCGCAAACCGGCGGCCCCGCGCTCGAAGTGATGATCGATAGCACTGCCGTTCGAGTACACAGGGTCGTCCATCGCGGCATCGCGGGCTCAAGCCCATGCCTTGTGCCAAGCTCGTGGTGGTCCGGGAGCCATAATCCACGCTCTGAGCGATAATGAGGGGCCGCCGATTGCTTTTCACTTGACCGGAGCCAATGTCTTGGATTTCTCAGGAGCTGGGGCACTCTTGCCGCTCGTTCCGGCAAACGGCGTTCTACATAGCGACATCGGCTACGACAGTGATCGTATCCGCTGGACCGTGGAAACGCGTGGGCCCCTTCCCAACATACCACCACTCAAAACATGGAAACGGAAAAACTGCTCCTCGCCATACCTTAACAGGGGCAGAAACGTCATCGAGAGTATGTTTGGCACACTCAAGGAGTTCCGCAGGATTGCAACGCGCTACGATCGAAACACCACAAACTTTCTATCGGCCCTCTGCCTCGCAGCAATCGTCTGCTATTGGTTATGAGTCTGAAGCCTAGGTTAGGAAGAACCGAAGACGCTATGAAACTCAAGCCAATTTAAGGATTTTGCTATTTAGATTATAAAAGAAGGCCGATAGGAGGGGCCCCAGTGTTCGGTCTAATATTGATTTAAGGAGCTTCTAGTTGCTCTTGCCGAGCGTTTCGCTGGGTGTTTCGCCGAAGTGCTCTTTGTAGACACTGGCCATGCGGCCGAGTTGGGTAAAGCCGTGCAGATGCGCCAGGTTGGTGACCGTCTGTTCATCCCGATGGCTCTTTGCAAGGTCACGGCGCAGGGCGTGAAGACGGCGAAGTTCGAAGTACCGGCGCGGCCCAATTCCGAGTTCTTTCTGGAAAGAATAGAACAGGGTCCGGCGCGAAACGCCAAGGTTCGCTGCAATCTCATCGACATCCAGATCGAGGTCGGGATCAGCTGCATCAAACATTGCAACCGCGGATTTGATCATCCGAAACTTCCGAGTTGACGGGTTGGGAAGAATACCTGAAGACCGGGAATTGAGCCACGGCACAAGGACCTTGGACAAGGCCTCCAGTATCCAGTCGCGCCAGATCTGTTTGCGGATGGCGAGGACTTCGGGGACGCAATCGCTATTTGCATTAAGCCATTCGCTGGCCATCAGAGCCGAATGCGTCAGATTATCGAGATCAGCCTTAAAGACTTTCTGGAGTGGCGGGCCTTTTAGCTTCCATCCAAGCATGGCGGCGAGTTCATCGGGGATCGTGAATTCAACGCTGGTGAGCGGACCTTCCAGCAGATAGTTTATTTCTTTACTTGGCATCCAGACCATCGCATCGCATGAACCGACTTCAATACCGCCTGATACCACCGGTCCCTGGCTGTCTATCACATAGCCAAAATGCACTGCGCCTTCGTTTGCCGTATCATGCCAGAGTTGGCGCCCCTCACTTCGAACCCAGGTAACCGTCAGGCCAGCAAGGTCATGGGAGCAGACTTCAAAATTCAGGGAACCGGCAGATAGCTGAAGGAGCGCAGGTTCGACCCCCATATTCTCCAGCCAGAAGGCTTCGATTTCATCAAATATTCCGAACCGCAAAAAGTCTAAATTCATATTCCGCCCCAAGGGAAATTCGCAAATTTATTGCACAAAATGAACAGCCTCTCGCGAAGAATAATGGCAGTCTCGATTTGAAGGTCAAGTTCACTGCTTTGACAAAGCTATGTACGCTGCCGAAAAGGAGGCTCTTCAATGCGTATTAGAAAAATCGGTCTGCCACTGCTGGCGATGGGGCTAGCGGTTTCTTTTATGTCATCGGCGCAAGCCCAAATGCTGAAGGATATCGTTGAAGCCGCGCCGAAAGAAGAGCCGGCTCCCATGCCTCATATCGACCCAGCCAATCCAACAGTTCTTCCCGAGAAACAGGACGAGGCGACAAACATTTGGAGAACGCCGCGGGAACAGCGCTCAGACATTCCTCCGGGACCAATCGATATCCAACGTTACACTCTTCAATTTGAGCCTGTTGGCATAAAGACGTTCTTCCAATTGCCGGTGGCACGAACACCAGAGGACCTGAAAGCTGGGGAAGTCGATGTAGCAATTTTTGGTGCTCCGCAAGGGGCATTTCCTCACTCTGCGGGAAGTGCATGGGCGCCAGCGGAAGTACGTCACACTCGAGACTATGGTAGCTATGGCCCACCGTCATTTCCATTGGGTTTTATTGAATATGAAACCCTCATGGCCCCCTTCACAGTTCTAAATGCAGTGGACTATGGGGACACGGGATTCAATCCTATTAATTACGCCAGAACGTTGGAGGAAATCAGGAAAACTACAAGGGAAGTGGCAGAAACCGGAGCTATTCCCTTTATTGTTGGTGGCGATCACTCAATCCCGAATGCCACATTCAGAGGGATCGTCGATGTGTATGGCCGCAAAAACGTAGCGTTCGTGCATTTCGATGCTCACCTGGACAGATCGGCTGGAAAGCTCGGCGGATTCTACCACTCTGGGAGCTTCATGACACTTGCGGTACAGGAAGGCTTGGTTCGTGGCGATCGTGTTATTCAGGTCGGCATGAACAGCTACGCCTTTGGAGCTGACCTCTATGACGAAGTACTAGAAGAAGGTGGTTGGGTCTACCACATTCACGAGATTGATCGGGATGGGTTGGACAAAATTTTTGAGGAGATCTATGACACCTTGAGCGACACTGATCTGGTCTATGTCTCGTTCGACATTGACACCTTTGACATGTCTTATGCGCCTGGCACAGGATCTTCTACGCCGAATGGCCTGACACCGAGAGAACTCATGCCGCATTTGCGCAAGTTTGCCGCAACGAAGACAATCGTTGGCTTTGATATCGTTGAGTTCAATCCATTTTACGATAACAAAGGTCAGCAGACTGCGCGGCTTGTGCGCCGGACGATGCTTCAGTTCCTGACCGGTATCGCGATGAAAAAGGCTGGAATGGACCCTAATTATGTTCATCCCAGGGTTTCAGGACGCCCCTGATTTTTTAACAACAAAACGCATTCTGAGGCTGCGCTATGCGCAGCCTTTTTTTTGTTGGTGGTGCGCTTCAGTGTTGCCTGCGGCATTTCGCCAATATGCTGTCGCTATCCCTGAGCGTGATACTGTCAGTTGCTATAAATAGGCTTCACTGCCAAAAAATTTGCTACGGCGATAGCTTGTCCAAGTATGAGGGTTATTTGTATTTTTAATCAAATGACCACTCTTCCAACTTGCACTATTTGCATAGCGATTCAGGCAAGATTTATGCAAGCTACGACCACATGGGTATTCATCCAAGAACGGTTCAGAGAAGCGTGATGTCCAAGTTATCCTCGATCAAAACATTGCTTGCGGCCAGCACGATGTACACGGGCCTCACCATGATCGTGTTGGCGGAGGATCCCGCCTCTCCGGATCTTCAATCACAGCCGAAGGTGGACGGGCTTCCTGCTGACCTTGTCCCCTGGCGGGATCCGAATAATCCGAACGTTATTATTCTTGATGATGACTCGAAAGCTTTCCTGACCCGCAGGGATCGGTCGGAGGATTTGGAACGTACTCCTGGGCCTATCAATATGCAACGCTATGCGGAGCAATGGTCAAAGTGGGCATTTCCGACATACCTGGGAGCACCAGTAGCCCTAACACCGGAAGACCTGAAGGCCGGTGAAGTGGATGTTGCAATCGTTGGATTGCCGAGCGACTTTAATCCTTCTGGCGGCCAAGGCTGGGCTGCTAATCAAATGCGCATTATTCGGACGATCGATACTGCAAACAAAGGCGTCGACCCACACACCCATGTCAACTACATGAAAGAGTTGAATATTGTTGACTATGGAAACGCTGCACAAAATCCATTCCAGCTTGGCATGTCGCTGGGAGAGCATGCCAGAGTACTAACCGAAATCCTTGACTCGGGGGCTATTGCCATCGCGATTGGCGGTGATCACGGAACTGAAGCGGCTGGGCACATGGCTATGGTCAATCACTTTGGACCAAAGAATTACGCTACCGTTCATTTTGATGCGCATCAGGATGTCTATGACACTTCCCTCGGAGCCTTCACTCATGGTGGTCGCGCCCGTCGCTGGGCGTGGGAAAATGGTTGGATTAAAGGAAAAGACCTTCATTCTGTGGGTATGCGTAGCCCCTATGGCGATCCTAAACTTGTCGACTGGCAGCGTGAGGTTGGTGAACAATACCACTACATGCCTGAATTTGAGCGTAACGGTTTTGAAGAGACTTGGAAAAAGGTTCTCGAAGAAGTCAAAGGGAAACGCCTTCATATTTCTTTTGATGTCGATGCCATAGACCCGGCACATGTTCCTGGTGTTTCGAACCCAGACCCAGGCGGATTTACTGCATTGGAGGCCATAAGGATGGTACGAGAACTTGCCATCCAAAACGACGTCGCAATGATCGAATTTGATGAGTATTCGCCTTTGTACGACGATACCCATTACAATACAGCAATCGTGATTGATCGCATGATGCGCGCGTTTTTGGCGGGAGTAGCACTGCGCAAAAAAGGTATTACGGACCCGAACTACATGGATCCGGTTGTTCTTGATCATGGTGTGAAATGAAAATCTGAAAATACTTATGTTTTCGAGGAACACTAGCAATTAGTACGGCGTTCGATGATTGTTTCACCGAGAACTACCGTAAATTTTCTGAGACTTGAAGCGTCGGTCATGAACACTCATAAGAACGAAAGTTGGGTGGTTGGGCGTATTAGCCAATTCGCGGGAATATGCGCGCGCGTTTGCGTTGCAATGTTGACGTGTTTCTCAATTTTTCCGGCCGCAATTGCAGAAGACTGTGATGCGGTTTGTCAGGCTGCACGCAATGCGCAGGATCCGCTGGCAGATGTGAAAGCCATCATGACCGACAACACAATTGCCCTTGGATCTGCCGACGGCAAGGCCGGTTATGGTTTCCAGGTTCAGCCGGTCTACTCCATCCCGACAGCGATGGGCTTCAACTTCATCGCCCGTGGCATCGTGCCGATTTCCGGTGTGCACAGCGGAGCTGCTTTCCCGAAACTCGGACCCGGTCTTGTCGGCGGCACAGGATATACCTGGGGCCTGTCCGACATCATGCTCCAGGGCTTCTTCGTGCCGCAGATCGAAGGTCTGCCGATCAAGTTTGGCGTTGGCCCGCAGATCTCGCTGAGATCGCGAACCGATAGCGCGCTGGGTGGGCCCGGCTGGGGGGCTGGCGCTGCCGCAGTTGCATTCGGGTTTGTCGGAGATCTCTCCTACGGCGCCATTTTGGGCCATCACTGGGGGCAGGACAATTTCAACCTGTCGACCATCCAGCCGATTGTTTATTACAACACCAAATTATTCGGCGGATCCTATATCGGCTACAACAACTCCATCACTTATAATTGGACCGCCGACAGCAGCGATGCCTGGCAGGTGCCGGTTGGGCTAACCGTCGGCAAAACTTTCGCGCTGGATAACGGCATGGCGATTGACGCCAGCCTTGGCGGATACGGTCTGGCGGCACATCCAAAGGGTGGCGCGGATGCCCAGGTCAAATTCGGGATTTCTGTTTTCTTTTAATAACTTGCCAGTGAACACATTCATACTTTAAAAAATTTGCACGTTGCGTATTGCTTCCCTTTTAAGGGGATGCTCACCTATGCAACATAGGCGTTCCGCCTGAAAACTTCCTGCGCATTCAAAGGGTCTAAAATGCGGTCACAAAACTTTCTCATGATTGCCATGGCGGTTGTTGCCGTCGCATTTGTATCTTCACCGGCTCTGGCGCATTCGTCAGGCGGATATGGCGGCGGATTTATCAGCGGCTTTGTGCATCCGATCCTCGGCTGGGATCATGTTGCGGCCATGGTCGCTGTTGGCCTCTGGGGCGCATTTCTCGGGGCGCCGTCCATCTGGATCCTGCCGGTTGTCTTCCCGCTTGTGATGGCCCTTGGTTGTGTCATGGGCATTTTGGGCATTCCGGTCCCGGCTGTTGAAACCGGCATAGCTATGTCGGCCGTGGTTCTGGGCCTGTTGATCGCATTTGCGATCAAGGCGCCGGTCTGGGTGTCTGCCGTTCTTGTTGGCGCATTCGCGATCTTCCACGGTTATGCGCACGGAACCGAACTGCCGGCTTCCGCGAATGCCTTTGCCTATGCGGTTGGTTTTGTGATCGCGACCGGTCTTCTCCATCTGGTCGGTATCGGCTTCGGCCATCTCATCAAGTGGCCAGCCGGACGAGTCGCAGTACGCGGTGCGGGCGGGATCATTTCGCTGGCAGGCGTCGCATTCCTGGCAGGTGCTGTCTGAACATGGTCCGTGCCGGTCTCGGGCTTTTAGCTTTCGTTTTTTTCTCCAGTCCGGCACTTGCCCATAGTCCTATCCCGGGGATTGGCGGATTCTATCAGGGTCTGCTGCACCCGTTTTCAACGCCCGCCCAGGCACTTTTGATGCTGGGGTTGGGTGTTGTAGCCGCCGTCATGGACAGCAAATACACACGGTGGTTCCTGCTCACCTTCTGCATTTCCGTTGGCGCGGGGATGGCATGGCCTGAAAACAACATGCCTGACGCTTCGCTTTATGGGGTCGCGATTGCTGCGAGCGCACTGGCAGCGCTCGCCGTCAAGTCCCTCTATCCGCTTGTCTTTATCTTTCTTGTTATTGGCGGTGGTTTGATCGGGATTGTCTCCATTCCCGACGGCGGGCTGATGCGCGACCGTGTGATCGTCATGTCCGGCTCATTTGTCGGAGCCAACATCGCCTTTCTTTATATCTCCGGCTTTTTGCACCTGATTGCTGAAAGGTATCCGTTCTTCTGGGTCCCGATTGCCTATCGTGTTGCAGCGGCCTGGATTGCTGCCATCTCGGCCATCATGTTGGCGTTTCAGTTTGCGCCCGTTGAAGTTGTTCCAGGAGCTTAGGCGGTTATGGGTCTGTCGGAATTGATGTGGTGTGATCTGAAATCCCTGTTTAGGTTTTCGTGGGTCACCGCAGAGCTCCCCGCCCCCGACGTTACTTCTGATTTTCCGTGTCTTAAGGCAAAAGTGAAATGAACAGACAGTCTTCCTCTCAACAACAGACATCAGTCGATGGACAGAAAGTTTCTGGGATTCAGCGATTCGTTCGGGAGCCGCTCCTTCACTTCCTGTTGCTGGCAGCGCTGCTCTTTGTAGTTCAGGCCTATCTCGGCGGGGAAGAGAAGGAGCTAATTGTCGTTGATGCGGAGACCCAGAAATACCTGATCAAACAGGAAGAGGACCTGCGGCTTCGCCCTCTGACAGAAGACGAAAAACTGGGCGTGATCGACAACTTCATCGAAGAGGAAATTCTGGTCCGCGAAGCAAGGGCGCGCGGATTTACCGACAGCTCCCGTATTCGCGCGCTTCTTCTTCAAAACATGCGGTTCTTCATCGGCGGTGATGTTCCAGAGCCGACCGAGGAAGATTTGCGCGCGCATTTTGAAGCCAATCTGGCCGAGTTCACCAGCCCGCAGTCAATCGATCTCAACCACATCATGTTCCGCGATCCGAAAACTGTGCCGACAGGAATTTTGGAGAAGCTGAACGATGCGGAAGATCCCTCGAAATTTGGCGATCTGGATATGCAGCTCGGGTTCAATTTGAGGTTTCTGGATCAGCGCCGCCTTGTTGGACTTTTCGGCCCAGAGACAGCGACAGAGCTTCTGGCCATTGAGGAAGGCGATATGTCCTGGCGCGGGCCGATTGAAGCACCCGGCGGTTCGCAGCATTTTTTGAGGGTTTCCACTCACAATCCGCCACGCACGCCGGAATTTGAATCGGCCAAAGACTGGATAGCCACGCGCTGGCTTTCAACGAAATCCCGGGCTCTGGTGGATGAGTCTGTGGAGGAAATGCGGAAGAACTACCTGATTGATGTCCAACCGATTGAAAGCGCCGAAAATGGCTAAGTTGCGGCTGACCTTTCTGATGTTGATTGCATTGCTCTGCGGGCTGTTAGGTTTGTCATCAGCCGCGGCCCATACGCTTGGCGTTGACAAAGCCGACCTTATTGAAAAGGAGCCGGGCTTCTATGAGCTTGTTTCCAAAGTGCCGCCAAGACTCTCTGGCCTGATAACGACGCCGATCCTACCGGACCAGTGCGCCTTTGAAGGATCTCCGCGCGGCGAACGCGGCTCCTATCATGTGCGCTTCAAGTTCTCTTGTGAAACCAAGCTCACAGCCGACGATCAACTGGTGTTGCCATGGAAGCGCGAAGGGGCTCTTCTGACGGTCCGCTGGCACGGTCAAGAACCGGTGAGCAAATTGGCTTCGCGTGAGGGAAATGTGATCGTGGTGGAGCTCAGCGATTATCTGGCCGGCTCCGGATCGGTTCTGCGCGCTGCGAGCCGTTACACCGTTCTCGGGTTTGAACACATCCTTGAGGGGCTTGATCATCTGCTTTTTGTGCTTGCGCTTATGATCGTCGTTCGCGACGGCTGGCGGTTGGTGAAAACCATCACCGCCTTCACCGTTGCGCACAGTATTACGCTGGCATTGGCAACACTTGGCTATGTCAATCTGCCGTCGGCGCCGGTCGAGGCGTCCATTGCCTTGTCGATCGTTTTCCTGTGTGTGGAGATCGTTCACGCCGCGCGTGGCCGCAAAAGCCTGACCTATGCTTATCCCTGGATCGTCGCCTTTGCCTTCGGGCTTTTGCACGGGTTGGGCTTTGCAGGAGCGCTGTCTGAAATTGGCCTACCGCCAAGCGAAATCCCGATTGCGCTGCTGTTCTTCAATATCGGTGTCGAACTTGGCCAATTGGCGTTTGTATTCGTGATTCTGATCGTTCTCAGGATGACTGTCGTCATCCAGATCGGGATACCACGGTGGGCCGAGCTGGTGCCGACCTACATTATCGGTACACTCGCAATGAATTGGACACTCGAACGGTCAGCAGCTGTCTTCGGACTGACGTGAAGGAATAGCAACCGCTGCGGCCTATCTTCAAATATCAGCGGCCTTTTAAAGGGGTTGAGTTCCAATTCAACGGAATTGTCGGCGCGCCGTAAGTTCGTAGATCGGTCTGGAGATCGTGCGATAGAAGCTGGTGCCGTCCGATGAACATCCGGCAAGATAAAAGATCGATTGGGTCGACACGCCGTTTTCCTCAGACTGGACGCAACATGCCGTTTTTTGGATGGTCGGCTTTGCCGTGGCTATCCGCATGGACGAAAGTTGAAACGAAGGCAACAGTTGCCTCCAGTGAACAACTAATCTCCAGAACTGGAATATGGCAGGCTTTCTACATCGATAGGCGCCCCTGCTATCCGGTTAGATAAAGGTGAACAACAGCGAGCTGACCCAGTTTCATCAACAAGAGTGTGTCTTTAGATACGGTCAATTTTCAGGCAGTCCGTTGCAATTCCTATTCTTTTTTCATCCCCGCTTCCTGTCCAGCGCGGCGGCGGTCAAACTCCTGGAAACTGGCGAAGGTCAGATAGTAGATATAGATGTTTTTGACATATTTGATCGGTTCAGCTCCTGCCGCCTTGGCGACCTGCCATTCGACATGGCCGAACCATGTGTTCGGGTCATCTGCTTTCGTACGCACACGCGCCACCCGGTTGGGCCCTGCATTGTAGGACGCCAGAACAAACAGGATCTTTTCAAGTTCCGGGATGTCGGGATCGCCGAAATAGCTGTCGGCGACATGGCGATTGTATTTCGCACCCGCCTCGATATTGCCTTCCAACTCGCGGAAGTTCTTGATGCCGACGCTCCTGTCTCGAGCCGTTGACGGCAAAAGCTGCATAATGCCGACGGCTCCGACGCGGCTCTTTGCATTGTTGTTGAACCGAGACTCCTGAAACGCCTGGGCGGCAAGCAGCAGAGGGTCGATGTTGTGTTTTTCGCCCGCTGCGGTGAACAGATCCATCAGTTCAGCCAGCCGCTCCTGATACTTTTCCGTTTTGGGATTGATGATCTTCGTGATGTCGGAATTGTAGCGCCGGTCGAAAATATTACCAAGCGTTGTACCGATTTTGGCCTTGGCAATGAAAGCATTGACTACTTTTTTGAGCTGGGGGCTATCTCTCCGGAACGCCCAGGCAAGATCCGCACCTTCGCGCAGGGCAAACTCATTGTGTGCTTTCAACTCCTTGAAAAAGGGCAGCCACAGCTTGGTTTTGTAGTCATCGATGACGACCGCCGGAATCATGCCCGCGTTGGTCATCTCCAGAAGGTCTTCGTCTTCTAGGGATTCATCGACTTCAACGATAGTGATCGGGTCGAGACCGCGTTCTATTAGGTCTGCATTTGCTTTTTCCAGGCTCGAGAAATAGCTGGACGACCGGCGCGTGTGAATTTCCTTGCCGGCAAGCTGATCTAGCGATATCAAATCCGCTTCGCTTCTGGACGTAACAATGATTTCGCGAACGTTGGACCGGTATGGATCCGAGAAGTCGACCTGCTTTCGCCGCTCTTCGGTAATTGTCAGATTTGCAACAGCAATATCACCTTTGCCCTCAATCAGGCCTAGGATCAGATCGTCGCGAAAGGTAGGTAACAGCACAATGCGGATCTTGTCGAGTTCCTTGCGGATCCCCTTGTTGAGCTCTTTTTCAAACTCGCGAACATATTCTACAGACAGCCCCTTTTCCTGGCCGTTTTCCAGATAATAATCAGTGATGGAGAACGGGATAAGGACGCGGATAACTTTGTCCCGTTTCATGCCGTCAAAGTCGCCTTTGAAAGCTCTGAGGGCTTCGTCGATCAAAGGTTGGCCGCTTTGCTGCGCCAGTCCGCTGTTACCAAGGCAAAGCAGTAGAACAAAAGCAGCAAGAACCATCCTAATCATCGGACGCCCCGGTTGTGTCGTTTGATGGTTCATCATAAGTCATCGGCTTTCGGATTGAAACAAATGTATCTGCTTTAGCAAAATGTAACGTGTTTCTTCCGATTGGATATGTTGTGGCGTGCGGGTACGTTTAGGCTTGCAAGTTCGAGCAGGGTAAGCCGACCTAAACTCAGGAGGTCAAAAAATTGACGGCTACATTGGATGAAATCCAGGACATAGAAAAAACAGCGCTTAATAGAGGCAAATGGGCGAACCTGGTCATGGGTGTAGCCGGTGTGCTCGCTGCCTGGTTTTCACGGTCTGATGCCATGCTCGTTGATGGACTCTATTCAGCGGTAAACTTTTTTTCCGCAGTTGTTGCGGCAAAAGTTAGTCTCAGGGTTGGTCTCCCGCCGAACAAACAACGTCCTTGGGGGTATGGATTTGAAGAAACAATATATGTCACATTCCGCAGTCTGATTTTGATCGGAATTTTGTTGTTTGCTTTTTTTGTTAGCGGCACGAAAGTGTTGACATTTGCGACAGGTGGAGAAGTTCCGGAACTTGTATTCGGTCCAATTGCAATCTACGCAGTCGCGATGGTACTATTGTGTGGCGGACTGGCGTATTCGTTCAATCACGCCTACGTAAAATCAGGAAGAAGCAGCGCGCTTCTAAAAACCGAATCCCGTGCAGCGATCGTAGATGGTGCAATCAGCGCAGGGTCAGGTATTGCACTGTTGTCGCTTCCATTCCTTGCCGGGACTCCGCTAGAACCAATTGTCCCAGTTGGGGACGCCATAGTTGTTGTCGTGCTTGTGTCAATTATTATTTGGCAGCCTTTTTCAATGTTCCGATCAGCCATCGGTGAACTTGCAGGCGAT
Source organism: Labrenzia sp. PHM005 (assembly GCF_006517275.1). Classification (NCBI taxonomy): domain Bacteria; kingdom Pseudomonadati; phylum Pseudomonadota; class Alphaproteobacteria; order Hyphomicrobiales; family Stappiaceae; genus Labrenzia; species Labrenzia sp. PHM005. The sequence goes on from NZ_CP041191.1 coordinate 4,101,633, forward strand.
AGCGCCCCCAATAAAACTGTCCACCAGGTTATGCAAGTTGCGGAAACGCAAGCAGATACTTCTGGATATTCTGTTTTGCGTGTAGTGGCTCAAAGAGCTGGGAGAGCTCATATCGTGGTTGTTTATCTGAATACCAATCACGCTGTATTTCCCAGACAAATTGATGAGTATCGAAACAAACTCAGTAGGATACTTGAAGACAAAATAGGGCCTGTACAGCTTGAAATCGTTCTCACTGAAAACACGGTAATATAGTTCTAAAAAGGGAACTGGAATTCACAACGATGCCGCTGCGTGATCGACCAAAAGGCAGGCTGAATGGTAACGCCTCGGCCTCCTCAGACGATCTACAACATCGGAAATTATGGAAACATCATCCAGGGCGCCACTGACAAACTTCTCAAAGTGTTCGCGCCAAGCCGTCCTAATCGCCGAGATCATTCGGTCAGCGTCTTTGCGCTTCACGCCAGCGCCCTTGACCTCGCCACCACCGACAAGCGGCAGGAACAACACCGTAATACCCAGTTTCTTGGTCAGGAAAGGCGGACCGGCGACTTGCGCATGTTCGATTGCGCGTGAAGATGAACCCGAGAATGTCATCCCTTTTCGTGAGAGGGTTGCGCCGCGATATTCGAAACCCAGGAGACGCAGAAGGGAACCGACGACTTTTCTGCGCGTAATTGTCGTTTGTAGCTCTGGGTCTAGCTTCATTGCTGTTCGCTCAACTTCCGTCTGGATCTTCGCCTCGCTTTTTTGGCAGAGATACCTGCTAAACTGTCGACATCCATATTTGCATTTGTTGTACCGGTTCGATCGTATTGCTTTTACCCTACGATCGTTTCCCCCGCGGACAAGATAAATTCAGCGTGTCAGTTTCCCGCTGTCTCCGGCGACATCGCCCGGATCAGGCAGTTCTTTCATGTCTTCCTACATTTGAACGAGCTGCCGTCAACAAGAAGGAATGCACATGACCAATTCTCGGAATGATATGGAGGAACTCCACACCGCAGCACAAACAACTATGAGCGATCCATGGGCCGTCGATATGGCGATGTCGAAACTCTTCGAGGTCCGCAGCTGCCTTTATGATCCGGCAGCAAACACAAACGAGAACACCGTCACTGACTTAATTGTTGCCGAATATGTTGCCCTGAAGTCCGTTACAGATGTCAAAGCCATGACCCTGGAAGCCGTGATGGAAAAGTTCGCACTGTTGTCATTCGAACTTAGCCGGGCTCCAGTTCCGCGCGCTGTCCGGTTGTTGGCCACTTCCCTGTGCTGTGATGTCGAAGACCTGCTGAACACCTGACTGTCTCTGCTTTTAAAAACAAAACCGCCAGGGTTTTGCCATGGCGATTTTGTTTTGTTTTAATTCGGTTTGCATGCTGTTGCCTTGCAAACCATTAGCCGGCCCGCTGAAGTTGACATCCAGCCGCGGAAATAATTTCCAGAACATCTGCCTCGTCCAACTTTTGACCCACAACGAGTGCATCAGCCAACGCATGGAGTGCTGTTTTATTTTCCTGAAGAAGCGCGCTTGCATCCTCAAAAGCCTTACCGAGGATTTTGTCGACACGGCTCCGCAGACCGGTATCTGACAACAACATATCCGGAACATGTCTGGAGCCACTTTGGGTAAGGAGAACAAGGCTGCTTCCCAAACCGTATGAGGCCTCCAGTTCAGTTGCGATCCGAGTTGCCGAAGCAAGATCAGAATGAGGTCCCCCACCTCCTCCGTCGGACATGTCTCCAAAGACGAGCTTCTCAGCGGCCAATCCCGCCAGATGAACCATCAACTTGCACTCATGATCTTTTCTCGTCATGCATTTCGGATTTGTGCGTTCAACAAGCAACGCACCAGCTGTAGCACGTGATCTGCCGGGCAAGAGGCCTGGCTCAATATGAAGACTTACAATCCGGCCCTCTCCGACAAGGGAATGCACAATGGCATGCCCTGCCTCGTGAATTGCAATGCGTCTCAGGTCCTCCTGTTCAAACAGGACCGGTTTTGGCAGCTGTCCAGTGAGATCATGTAGTATGAGATCCCGGTTTTCTTTGCGCGCTTTCCGCCTTGCATCACGAACAAGTTTTTCAATATCTGCGCCCGAGTGCCCCTCAAGGCGGTCGGCAATGTCTGCAAGATCTTCGCCTTCGAGCGTGCCTTTTAGATGCCATCGCAAGATCTGTTCGCGTGCGGGGTGATCCGGCAGTGGAATACGGATTGTCTTTTCTAACCGTCCGGGACGAAGAAAGGCAGGATCGACAAATTCCGGATGATTACACGCCGCGACGACAACAATGCCTTCCCGGTCTTCAACGCCATCAAGACATTCGAGCAGACCGTTGATCTTCTCTACAACGTAAAGCGCATTTTCTCCCCGGACGGTCCCGCGATCGCCAACGGAGTCGAATTCATCGAGAAACAGAATACACGGCGCTTTCTTCCGCGCCTCGGCAAATGTCCGTCGCATGGCTTTTAGCAGGTCACCCAAGTGACCAGCCGATTGCCATTGCGCTAGGGACGAAGCAATCAATTCGACACCGCAGCTCTTGGCAAGTGCCTTGGCATAGCTCGTTTTGCCGGTTCCGGGAGGACCGACGACGAGCACACCGCGGTTCACATCCGACCAAGGCAACTTTCCTGCCTGCCATTCCTTCAGATCCACCGCAAGCTCCCTGCCCCACGCCCCGGCTTCGCCAAGCCCTGCAAGGGTTTCTAGCGCAAGCTCACCGTCTACCGGACAGCCGTCGGACTTGGATTTATCATCCGAAATTACATCCAGCACCTTTCGCCACGACCTCCCTCTTGAAGCGGCCATGGTCAGATCGAAAAGGCTGTGGTTCGTCAGTTGCCCAGCCTCCTCCAGGCTGATGTCGACACCGACACAGTAAGCAAAGGCTGCTTTGATATGCCGAGGTGTCGGGCCTTGGAGATGAATGATCCTGTCCGCGATTTTCCTGAAGAGAACGGGCATGTCCTCTTCTTCTTCGGCAACCGCAAAGACGGCCTTTTTGCCCTTGAGAGCGATCAGAAACTCTTCTTCTGTCTTTTCGAGTTTCTTGGGCCTACTGGAGCTGGACGGTTCGCAATCAAGGAAAACGGTCAGTGGATCCGGAAACCGAGTTCTCAATACATCCAGATCGGGAAGCCGCAACAACGTTAGGGCGTCCTGGATCTCATCGACCGGTGGATTTTCTCCGGCGACGATCCCGATGACCGGCGGATCGGACAGATTCATTTCAGACACTGACCTCAGCGCCCGGCGGACAATGCAGTGCGCCAGGAATTGATGAAATCTCGGCTTTTCGAGTTGGAAGTAGCGACGGATTGCAGACGGCATGCGGATGTCCCTCGGTTGGTAAAACTGGAGTTGCGTTTGGTCAGCGAGACGCGCGTTCACCGAGGCGATACCAGCGTGACAATGTTCGGGCGGCGCCGATGTCTTTGAGAACAACGAAAAGCGGTGAGCTCAGCATAGGCTCATTGGTTCCGGAGATGATGGGGTGCCCAGTCACGTCTCCGGACAACACGGCAATGCCGCGAGTGATCACACGGTAGTCGTCCAGAAAAGGTGCATTGCGCAGAGTATCGCGGGAGGGGTAAGCTCCAGCCCGCAGAGATTTGAGATCGTCCAGCAGCACTTGCAGCTTTTCGATGTCACTCGACAGCAACTGCGCTGCGTTAAGGTCTTTCAGGTTTCCAATGAACATGGGTACAGCTCTCCTGTTCCCGCCGAAGGATTTTCAGGCGGGTGATGGGGTAAAGGATGGTGATCGGGTGTTGGCCTTCCCGGTACAGTCGGGAGTCAGGACACTTAATGCGTCACGGCGTTCTTCGGTGAATCGCCTTTGTTGCGTTCTGAATCGCTCGCTTCGGTCACGCCGTTTTCTGGCTAGGAAGAACAGACACGGCGCATTTGACGACCCTGGCGTCGGAGCGGCAGGTCGGACAAACATTCAGCCAATGAGGGCCGCACAGTGGGATTGGTCCTGACATACGCATTGTCACTCGTATCGCTTTTGCCCCGGAGTGGCGGGCGGCTCTCGTTTTCCATCGGCCTGTCTGTCATTTGACTTGTTCCGCCGATCGCTGTCATCAGACGTGGCATCATGCGTTGGGCGATGCTTGAACTCATGTACTTTGACATCGCCTCAACGAATCCGGAAATCTGAATTCCAAAATACTCATCGACTGTTGTTCGTGTAACCGTTGGTCGTCCCACGATCCCGGACCGGCCGTACCAGTCGACAAGAACTTGCCGAACAGCGAGCACAGGCAGCCCTTTTCGCAGCGTGTGGTTCTTCAACATGAGGCCGGCAGCCGTCAGGTCTTTTCGAGCGTTTCTTGCCTCGCTCCCTCCCTGAGCACCGCCTCCGCGTTTGACGGAAATAACATGCAAGTCCCCAGTTTCGTGATCGAACACTACGATGTCGATCCTGGCCTTCTTTCCGTGGGTGTTATCGATTGGAAGGTTGAGCCCTTCAAGCTTCGCAATTTGATTACTCTCAACAAGCGACATGGCTTCTCGGGAGACCTTCACTTCCACTTGGGTTTGAACCTCGTAACGGTCTCCGGCAGCGGCAACAAACGCGTGTGCGATGGCTTCTTCGAGAAGAATGCCATGCCGCTTTGACAAGCTGTCCAATGGCCCCTTTACCTGGGTCAATTTATTTCCAAGCAGCTCGTCCGAGCAGTAGATTTTGTCGAAACACTCCTGCAACGCGCTATCGACCGCTTCCCGGAGTTCAATGGGGAGTTTTGCAGTTTCAGGTGCATAAGCACCCTGGCTGCCGGATTGCGCACCGGATGTGGTGGAAACCTGAATTTGATTGTGCATGAGTAGTCCTCTCTCGTTGACTGACGAGATTTAAAAGTGCACTTTTAATGCACACATGCAATCTGATTCATCAATTGTGGTTAATGAATGATAAATGCAAAGCAATGCCGTGCCAGCCGCGCCTGGCTTTCCTGGTCTCAAGATGAACTTGCCAAAAGGTCGCTGGTCTCCAAGCGAGCAATAGCCGGTTTTGAATTGGAAAAAACTGTTCCACACGACCGGACACTGCGTGATTTGCAACGCGCGTTCGAAGACGCCGGGATCATCTTCCTGATGGACGGCAAGAGGGGAATAGGATTGCAGGAGGTTCAAGAGGGTGTGGTTCAAGATGTAAAACCATTGCCTGGAACCTAATTTGATCTGCATCCGGTTAAGGGCAACTGTTCCCAATTCGGTTCAAGTTACGCTCTATCGATTCATGGCTCCGAATTTGCGATTCAGACTTCTTGGCAAGTGATACCTGCGGGAACGCCGTATTCTATAGTTGCGATTCCAGATACCAGATTGGTGTTACATCACACCACTAAAAGAGACGTATTGTCTGCCAATAGAGGTCCGGCCATCGTCAATCTCAAAAATTGCCACAATTTTTTTTGCCTTCGGTCCCGGGCGCTTTGAGCACAAATGTTAACCAAATGGGAATTGTTGACTTTTTTCGGGCAAGGATTCAATCAGCGTTTAGCTCCTGGCAAAACCAAATATCGTGAATCCTTGCGTCCTCGATATCGCAATCGCGCGATCACGGGCATTTTCAATTTTTGGAGTCGATTTTGACGCTCGATCGAATCCTTGCACGAGTCCTTGGAGCGCATTTTCAACTCAAGGATTCGATTTGGACCCAACGGTCATCCGGTTCGAAGCACATTCATTTATCGCGCTGATTTTTTTGATCTTTTTGATGTCTCATCCATTAGCCATCCGAACTCTATCACCTTGTGACCCACGTAATTTCCTGATTTTTGAATGAAGAACAGCGCCTCAACCGAGCCGCTTCACAACCAATCAGGAGACATGACTTTGACGAACACAGATCAAAATTTCGCTATCGAAAACCTGAAGGACGATGACCAGAGCCGCATCAAGTTGATCGCCGATACCATCCGCGGACATCAGAAGAAAGACACGGATGCAACCTTCAAACTGGGCGCCCTGATCGACGAGGCGACAGAAGTGATCGGTGACGACAAGACCTGCGAGAACTGGCTGGAGAAAACACTCGGCATTACAGCCAGGCACGCTCGCAACTATCGTGCAGTGCATCGCAACCTTGCTCGGTTCAAACCAAGATGTACCCGATTGGCTGTCTCGCCGACCATCCTGTTCAAACTCGCCCATGCAGAAGCAGACCAAATCGACGAAGTTCTCAATGTCTTCGAAAGCGGTGGTCGGCCGCGCGTTCAGGATGTCGCGGCCATACTATCCGGAACCGCAGATCAGGCGAATACTGATTATCCTGTTGAAGACGGTCCCGGACTGACAGGCCTGGCCAAGTATGGTGCTCAAGTTCAGCGAACCCGGATCGCACGGCTTAAAGAGTTGCTGAATATCATCCTACTGGCTGTCATCGAAGCCTATGAACCAAAACTGCGTGGCAAGGCGGTCGTCAAAAGTCATCTGCGGGAGAAAGTCCGTCTGCAAGCTGAAGAGGCTTTCAGCACACTCAAGCACATGATTGGCACCTTGCAACGGGATGATCACTGGGCAGCAGCGATCGGACAACTTCATCTTGAAGAGCCGGACAATGACGGTGGCTGGGCGAAACTGCTAACGACGCTGCATGGTCTTGAGCGGTTTGAATATGTTCCAGCATCGGATGCTCCGGACTATTTGAAGGACCGCGCCATCCCTCAGCTCCAATGGGCTCTCGGACTTGATGATGAAAACATCCAAATGATGTTCGCAAAGGCGGCTGAGAAGAACAATCCGAAGATGGCAAAGAAAAGTCAGGGCAGTGCAACAAAGCGGAAGCCTCGACCGCGGGCGACGCAACAGCCGGTCGTTAACGCAAATCAAATCCCGGGTCAGATTGCTGAAGGGCAATCCGGAGCCGCCGCGTAACCCCGCATTATCTGTTGAACCCGGATGCGCGCCACTGCCCTTTCAGTATTCCTGGAAATTATTTCCGCGCTCCGGTGACTTCCTCATTCATTCCAAGCTGACCCACGAAAGATCCCTCATGTCATCACGTCCCTCATACAAGCAACGGCTTTCCATAAAGGCAGAGCGCCAACGAGCCTACCGGAAGCGCGTCAAAGACCAGAGACGCCCCTCACGGAACGACATCACCGCGACGCTGTTTCATTACTTCGTTCTCGAGACTGCCAAAGTCCGCAACTGGAAGAACTTCAACAAGGTTATGGAGAAGGTCACAGAAAAACTCGTCGACAGAGGGTTTGACAGAACGGCATCGGAAAAGGCGATTGATGCCCTTGTCGATAAATACGAAGACGGCTGGGAGTTTCAGCGGAGACGATCCGCAGATCATGACTTCGAAGAGTAACACCGTTCTCATGCCATGACTCGAGTCCCCCCGTTACTCCCTGGAACGGCGTTCCAGGTTGAATCGGGAGTTTCAGCCAAGACTGCCGTGCCCACGAGCTCCTCTTCAGACACCAATTTTAAGCAAAAGGAAGAACCAATATGGCCGACTACATTCTGAACCATGTGATCGTTGATGGAACCCGGAAACAGATCGATAATTTGCTTGTCGCCCATTTCAGGAAGTTATCCGGCGAAGAACTAAGGCATCGTCCATTCACCCACTACGATTTTCTTTGGCAGGACATAATTCCCATGCCCGAGGAGGTAGCGACATCCAGAGATGAAGATAAGATTAGAAACTGGCAATTATACAATTGGTCCTGCTTTGGCACCGGTAAAGAAGTGACTGAAACCAACTTCGGAAACAGGGGAACTCTCAATTTTCGGTTTCCGACCCTGGGAGCAGAACCACGCCCCGTTTACACAGAACTCGTGAAGCGGTTTCCGCGCTTGAAGTTCAACTTCGCGTCGATCTCGATGCCCAATTTCTGTTTGTTCATCGGGACCGGTATCGATGGGAAACTTTTGTACGTCGATGATGATTATGATTGAGGCACTTCCGGAGTAAGCCAATGGCTGAAATCTAATGTCCGCCCAGTCTACCTTATTCCGATGAGGCAAAGCATCGGTCTAATGCAGTTTTGAATATGCCTTGACTGACACCCAAAACCGCGGCACTAATGTGGTCCTCATCGGGCATCCTGAACGGTCATTTATTGTTTTATGTAAAAGGCTTGTTTTAATTGGCTGAGAATCCAGGTTCCCCAGCCAATTTTTTCTCATTTCTTATGATTACCCTCAGCAATGCCTGAGGCGCGGCACTTTCAGCTAGTGCAAGCAAGGTATTGGCGTTAGTCTCAGATCAGATAAAAGAATCCATGATCCGGTGCACTAGCTCATGCCGTTTGTTTGTAATCAGGTGGTGGCAGAGATCAATCGCCACGCACTCAGCTGTGACCCCAAAATCTTTCATGTGCTGCACCTATATTTGACGGCGCCCACCTCGCAGGTCGCCAAAGAAGTCGAGCGCTTGAAGGCAAGCGAAGAAGGCTTGACGGACAAAACACTGCATTTTGTCTATGAAAATTTGCTGCAGACTAAAGTTAGCCCCGAAAAACAATTTGAATCTATGCAGCGATCGCGAGGGCACTTAGACGCCATCCGGTCATCCGCAGAATCATCCGTTGAGATTTTTGCCAAATCTGAGCACACAAAAAAACAAGAAAAACTGGTCCGCGCATTGACTGAAAATCTCACGGAAATTTTGGACCGCACCAACGCATTGGAACAAGAACTTGCAGCCAGCCAGAATGAAGTCTTTACCGACTCTTTGACCGGGATCTCAAACCGCCGGTATCTGGAAGCCGAGTTTTCCGCCCGGAGTGCCCGGCATCACGGTCCGTATTATTTGGCGCTGTTGGACATCGACCATTTTAAACGGATCAATGATAGTCAAGGCCATATTGTCGGTGATCAGGTTCTGAAATTGGTCGCAACTGCCATCCAACACCTCATCAAGGGAGACGACATTTTGTGCCGGTATGGCGGTGAAGAATTCGCGATCCTTTTCAAGAGCGCAGATAAAGGCGCCTGTCTTTCCGTTGTCGATACGGTTCTTGTCAGTGTTGGAAAACAAAAATTGATCAACCGGCGGCAAGGAAACACCATTGGATCGGTTACATTATCTGCAGGGCTGGCACTGGTCGATCCTGAAGATGACTTCGAAGCCGCTTTAGACCGGGTCGACCGGTTGATGTATAAGGCAAAACAAAAAGGCCGGAACCAGCTGGTGGTGCAAAGCTGAAGCAAAACAGGCCGTTTGCACTCTTCCACACAGAAACAAAAAATGGGTCTCTATCGTGTTTATCGGCCCAACCCAATGCCTACTGGTGCGGTTGCCACTCCTTAAACTGTGCATGAACAGCATAAGCGGCTTCTTTGTATCGTGGGTCCGCCTTGAGTTTCCAGATTGCCGCCGAGAGTTTTTCGTTCAATTCAGCGCCCTTGCCGTTTCTTGCGACGATTATTGACGAATCCCACGTCCGGAAATGCGTCCGGTGAAGTGTGTCATAGCCGTTGAATTTGTTGGATGTTCCATCTGATCGCTTCACACTGCAGGGTCGGATTTCCCCCGAGAGCACCCAACTTATGCCTGAATGAAACCAGCTAACTGAAGGAACGGCAAGCGGATCAAAAAGCTGTCCGGTCTCCGCCCTTTAGATCCAGGATTTCCCGCGCCTCATCCGGTGTGGCAACTTCATTCCCAAGTTCTTCCACGATCCGCCGGATTTTCGAGACTTGCTGCGCGTTGGACTCTGCCAATTGCCCGCGGCTTATGAAGAGACTGTCTTCCAGGCCAACGCGGACATTGCCGCCCATCTGGCTGGCTGTTGTCGCCATTGGGATCTGGGCGTTGCCTGCCGCAAGAATGGACCAGCGGTAATCGTCACCGAAGAGCTTGTCAGCCGTCTTTTTCATAAAGAGAAGATTGTCGATGTCAGCGCCGATACCTCCCAGTATGCCCATGACGAACTGGATGAAAATCGGCGCCTTGAAAAGCCCGATGTCCATGCAGAATTTCAGATTGTAGAGATGGCCGACGTCATAACACTCATGCTCGAACTTGATGTCATGCGGCGCGAGTGTTTCGGCCGCTTCCTGAATGTCCTTGAAGGTGTTGCGGAAGATATTGCCATCGGAATTGGCTACATAATCCTTTTCCCAGTCGAATTTCCAGCTGTCGTACCGTTTGGCGAGCGGATGGAATGAGAAATTCATGCTGCCCATGTTCATGGAACACATTTCAGCGCTGAAAGTCGCCGCCGGGCGGATCCGGTCCTGGATGGAGAGCGTCAGCGAACCTCCGGTCGAAATGTTTATCACCGCATCTGTCGCCTGTTTGATGCGCGGCAGGAAGGGGGCGAAGTCCGCAGGATCGACCGACGGCGCACCGGTTTCATTGTTGCGGGCATGAAGATGCAGGATCGATGCGCCAGCTTCCGCGGCTTCAATCGCCTGCGCTGCAATGTCATCATAGGTATAGGGCAGCGCATCGGACATGGTCGGCGTATGGATCGCCCCAGTCACCGCACAGGTGATGATCGTCTTTTGTTTGTTGCGGGCCATGCGCCTCTCCTAGTCATTTTCTGTTTTGACGACACGGCGCGACAGCGGGAAGAGTTCCAGCCCAGTCCGGTCCTTGATGATGCCCCAGATCCCTTTGGGCGCCTTCAGCATGACGACAATGGCAACAAGCCCGAGGATCAGGAGATAGGTGGTGCCGAGGTCCGCCAGCAGTTCGCGCAGCAAGAAGAAGACAATCACCCCGATAATCGGACCTTCCAGCGTGCCGATACCGCCAATGACAACGATGAAAATGACGAAGGCTGTCCAATCGTTGACGCTAAAGGCCGCATCCGGCGAAATTCTCAACTTTTGCAGGAAGATCAGAGCACCGGTCATGGCCGTCAGACCGGCTGCACCGACATAGACGAAGAACTTGTTGCGCCAAATATCGATGCCGAAGCTCTGGGAGGCGACTTCGCTGTCCCGGATCGCCGTCAGTGCCAAACCTTTGCGGGATCGCAACAGCAGATAAATCGCCGTCAGCACCAGAACCGCCATGCCGAGCGCAAGCCAATAGGTGGTGGCTTCCCGCATCGACCGGCTGGAGGCCATCGATTTGACCACAGCGATCGGCAGACTGGTGCCGGACCCACCACCAAGCGCTGAGACTTGCGCGAAAGACAGGCGGAACACTTCCGCAATCACCCAGGTTCCAATAGCGAAATAGGCCCCGCGCAAACGGAAGATCAGCAGGGCGACCGGAACGGCAATCAACGCCCCGAGAACACCGGCAAGCGGAATGGCGGCCAGCGGCGACATGCCGGTGAACATTGCCAGGGCAAACAGCATGTAACCGCCAAAACCGACAAACGCCTGCTGACCGACCGAAACCAGACCGGCATATCCGGCCAAAAGGTTCCAAAGGCACGCCAAGGAAAGATAAAGGAATATCTCGCTGAAGAGGCGCAGGTCGGCTCGTCCGGCCCACCAGGGTGCGGCGATAAGGCCAACAAGGACCAGAACACCAATAACAGCGCCAGCCCGGCTTGCCGAAGAGGATCGCGAAATGGAGTAAGTTGCGTCTGACATGATCAGTCGATCCTCGGAAACAGGCCACGCGGGCGCACGGCAAGGACAAACAGGAAGGCGATATGGCCGGCCAGAAGCTGCCAACCCGGATTGATCTGAGCGCCAATGTTTTGGCTGACACCGAGGATAATCCCGCCGATCAAGGTACCCCAAAGGTTGCCGAGCCCGCCGATAATCACCGCTTCAAAGCCAAAGATCAGACGGCCTGGCCCGATTGACGGGTCAAAGCTGGTGCGGATGCCAAGAAACACACCTGCAATCCCGACAACAGCGAGCGCCAAGGCCATCGCTAGGCCAAAGACATGCGCCTTGTTGAGACCCATCAGCTGGGCAATGTCCTGTTTGTCGGACACCGCCCGGAACGCCCGCCCAAGCGCGGAGCGGTAAAACACCCATTGAAGTCCGGCGATCACCGCCACGGCGACAATAAACATCAGGAGCGGTAGCACGCCGATGTTGATCCCGCCGGGCACTGCGATGCTGGCTGTTTCAATGGCCCCGGCGCTCATCTTTTGCGGATCGGCGCTGTAGACTTCCAGAAGTCCGTTCTGGATGATCACAGACAGGCCAAAGGTAACGAGAAGCGGTGGCAGGATGTCGTCGCCGAGTGTCTGGTTGAGGACACCCCGCTGCAACACATAGCCAATCGCACCCATCAGCGGCACGACAAGAAACAGCGCCATCAACGGCGAAACACCCAGCACGGATGTAATTGACAGTCCAAGGAAAGCTGCCAGGACGATAAAGTCGCCGTGGGCGATGTTCACCAGGCGCATGACCCCGAAGATCAGGGAGAGACCGGCGGCAAAGAGCGCATAAAGCCCGCCAAGCAAGATCCCTTGGACGATGGCGTTGATCCAATCCATCTCAAACTCCGAAATAGGCAGCGCTAACCTGCTCGCGGGTCAGCGTTTCCGGCGCGCCTTCCAATGAAATGCGGCCTTCCTGAATGCAATAAACACGGCTTGAGACACTCAGAGCCTTGGCAATGTCCTGTTCGACGATAATCGCGCTCATGCCCTCGCCGATGATGGCTGGCAACGCGTCGTAGATGGACTTGATGACGATGGGTGCGAGACCAAGACTGATCTCGTCAAAGAGAAGAATTTCCGGATTGGACATCAGTGCCCGGCCGATCGCAACCATTTGCTGCTGCCCGCCGGACAGCGCGGTGGATGGTACGTTCCGCCGTTCTTTCAGGATCGGGAAGAGCTCAAAGACCTTCTCAAGCGACCAGGGTCCTTTGCGCCCCATTTGTCCGCCGATGATCAGGTTTTCCTCAACCGACAAAGACTGAAACAGCTGCCGGCCTTCCGGCACCATGGCAAGGCCGCGGTGGGCGACCTGGTCGGCCCGTAGCGCACCTATTGCCTCGCCGCGCCACTGAACCATGTCGGGCTTGTTCTGCAAAAGTCCGGTGATCGAGCGCATCAAGGTGGTCTTGCCGGCGCCATTGGCACCAATCACGGCGATCACTTCGCCGGGATACACATCGATGGAGATACCGAACAGGGCTTGGAAATCGCCGTAGTGCGCTTCCAACCCCATAGTCGACAAGAGAGCCTCAGGCATCAGCATCCACTCCCATGTAGATCTCCTGCACAGCCTGGCTGGCCATGGTTTCCTTGGGATCGCCTTCAGCAATCTTCTTGCCGAAGTCGATCACAATCAGCCGGTCAACAACGGAGAGGAGCGCATGCACGATATGCTCAATCCAGATGATGGACAGACCGGTTTTCCGGATGGTGTTGATGGTCTCAACCAGATCGTGGCATTCCTTTTCGGTCAGCCCTCCGGCGATCTCATCCAAAAGCAGAACTTTCGGCCTTGCGCAGAGGGCGCGCGCCAATTCCAGGCGCTTGCGGCCCAACAGTGTCAGCTTGCCGGAAAGGTCATTGGCCTTGCCGATCAGCCCCGTCAGCTCCAGAACCTCCAGGCAATGCCGGTTGGCTTCGGCCAAGCTGTTTTGTGTGCCGTGGGTCGCGGACACGAGCGTGTTTTCAAAAACGGTCATTCCGGAAAACGGCTGCGGAATTTGAAAGGACCGGGCCACCCCTGCCCTGCACCGTTTTGCAGCGGAGTGGCGCGTGACATCCTGTCCATCCAGGACCACCTGGCCGCTGTCGGCCCGGACAGTTCCTGTGATCAGATTGAACATGGAGGTTTTCCCCGCGCCGTTCGGCCCGATCACACCCAGTGCTTCGCCGTGACCAAGCTTGTAGGTCAGATCGTCGGCGACGGTGATCGCACCATATGCCTTGGAAACGCCGTTCAGTTCTAAAACCGCTGACATGGATACCTTCGACTTGACTGGCGGCGCACAGCCGACAATGGCTGTGCGCCAGTCCCGGAGTTAGGACAGGAGTTTCAGTTCACCTGTGGTGGGTATGAAAGGTGCACTGCGGTTCGCGGTGATGACAAGATCGAACCCGTCCGCGCCCTTTTGCCACTGACCGGCAACAAGAGGCGTTTTGGTTACGTTCCGCACCGGTCCGCTGCTCCAATCCACCGGGCCAACGACGGTTGACAGTTTTGTTTTTCTGATTGCATCGAGGATCGCCGCTGGATCTTCAAGGTCCGCCGACCGCCGGATGACGTCCGATGTCACTTCAAACAAGGCGTGTTTGAAGCCAATCGGTTGGGTCCATGGCCGGTTGGAAGCAGCCGTATAGCCATTCGCCAGATCTTTCGCGCTGACACCCGTCAGCGAGGAGGAGAACGGATGATCCGGCGACCACCAGATTTCAGAGGTCAAACCGTCCCCGCGATCGCCAAGCGATTCAATCACCGACGGGAACAGCAGTGCTTTACCGATGGTCACCACCTTCGGATGGAACCCCTGCTGCGCCGCTTGGGACCAGAATGTACCAAAGTCCGGCGGGATCATATTGCCGGTGACGATCTCACATCCGGCTTCCTTAAAGGCGGATATCTGTGATGTGAAATCATCTGTCAGGGGCTGATACCGGCCCGGATCAACCAACTGAAAGCCCTGCCCGGCCAGCGCTGGCGGGAACCCATGAATTTCGTCACCCCACGCATTGCCATCGGCATCATTCGGGAACAAACCGCCTACGGTTTTTGCGGCACCGCTTTGCCCCCAGAGGTCGAGGAAGGCATTGATGACGTCTTCCAGGCCCCAGAAGAAATGGTAGGTGTAGTCAAAGCCGACCGCTGGATCACCGTTCCGGCCAAAGAAGTACGGCTGCCAAGGGCAATCGGTGGTGATGCACGGAACTTCATTAAGTTCCGCCTGATCCGATACCGGATTGGTGGTGTCCGGCGTTGAAGCAGCAACGATGATATCGACTTCATCCCCGAGGATCAGCTCAGAGGCGACTTCCGCTGCCCGGTTCGGGTTCGATTGGCTGTCCTTTGACAGGATCTCCACCTGATAGGTCTTGCCATTGTTTTCAATCCCGCCTGAAAGCGCTGCCTTGATGCCTTCAAGCACGTAATCATCGGCTTCGGCGAATCCGGCCAGCGGCCCGGTGCGCGGGCTGATATGGCCAATCTTGATGACCGGATCGGCGGCATAGGCCCGGGTCCTAGTCAGGATGGCCGGTGCGGCCAATGCAGCTGTTGCTCCGCCCAAAAAACCGCGGCGGCTGATATTTAGTTTCTTCCCATTCAGCGTCATCGTCACTCCTCCCGGATGAGCCTGGTGTGGTGCGCAAACCGTTACGTTAAGATCGTTTCAAGCCTCCGCAGGTGAGCTGCAACACTTTGGCGGAGCTCCTCCGCCTCCTCCGGTGTCCAGCTCATGAAGCCTTCGCCGCTTTTCATGCCAAGCTTGCCGGCATCGACCAGCTCGCGCAGATAAGGGGAAGGTGCCGGCCGGCTGTCCAAGTCGGCCAAAACGTTTTCATGAATGTCGAGGGTCAGATCGGTGCCTACCAGATCCGCATTGGCGAGTGGCCCTAGAACCGATAGCCGGCGGCCAAAGCTGGCATTGACCACCTGATCAACCGCCTCCGCCGTACACACGCCGCTTTCTACGAGATAAATGGCCTCGCGCCACATGGCGTGCTGCAGACGATTACCGATAAAACCGGCAACGTCCTTTTCGACACGGACGGGGGTTTTGCCGACCGCGTCCAACAAGTTGACCGTCTCCTCAACAGTCGTCTCCGAGGTCCACTCCGTCCGGATCACCTCCACAAGCGGGATCATATGCGGCGGGTTCCACCAGTGGGTACCAACCGCCCGGCTCTTGTCCGTCAGGTCCGACATGATGGTGGTGATCGGGATGACGGAGGTGTTGGAGCACAAGATCGCGCTGAGCGGGGCATGTTGTTCAACATCCTTGAACAATGCCTTCTTCAGCTCCGGCTTTTCAGGCGCTGCTTCAAAGACAAAATCGGCCTCTGCGACACAGGCACTGACTTCGCCTTCGGCCTGAATGCGCTCCAGCGTTGCCTTGAGTTCCCCGTTGCCAACGCCCATTGCGTCCAGGCTGGCCGCCACCCGGCTTTGAAGTGTTTCCAGGCTCTCGGCGAAGGGGTCATAGACCTTCACCTTATGGCCGGCGCGGGCAAAGGTCAGGGCAATACCATGCCCCATCAGCCCGGCGCCAAGAACGGATATGTTGAGTGCCGCTGCCATCATCTAACCCGCCGTGTAACCGCCATCGGCATAAAGAATATGACCGGTGTAGAAATCAGACGCTTTGGAGCTGAGGAACAACAGCGGACCGATCAGGTCTTCCGGTTCGCCCAATCGCCCTTTCGGCACGCGGGCCAGGAAACCGTCACGGAATCCTTTCGCCTTGTCGTCGTCTTCAAACATCCAGGCGGTCAGCGGAGAACGGAAGACAGTCGGCGCGATGGCGTTGACCGTTATGTTGTCTTCGCCCAGCTCGCAGCCAAGGGCCTTGGTGATGCCGTCAACCGCAGCTTTTGAAGCGCAATAAGCCGTATAGCCGGCCGGGTGCCCTAATAGACCGCGGGCCGAGGAGACAAGAACAATCTTGCCGCCGGTTTCCTGGGTTTTCATCTGAACGGTTGCAGCGCGTGCCAGAAGCCAAGACTGGGTGACATTGGCGTCCATCACGCCTTCGAAATCGCCTGGTGTCAGCGCATCGATCTTAGCCACTTTGTTCATGCCGGAGGCGACGACCAGTATATCCAGCGCTCCGAACTTTTCCGTAGCCACATCCACTAGCCGAGTGCAGGCCGCTTCATCGCTCGGGCGGATTGCAACTTTAGCAACTTCCGCGCCCAATTTCTGACAATCAGCAGCAACGTCTGCCAATGCTGTTTCATTCCCGGCGGCCAGTACCAGTTTGCAGCCTGCTCCTGCCAGGGCTTTTGCCGCGACTGCGCCGAAGGCACCGGATGCACCCGTAATCAATGCCACTTTTCCGGCAACATCAAACATGCCTAAAGGATTTTTCCAGCTGTCTGCCATTAGTTTGCCTCCGGCGGATAGGGAATGACGACCAGCATCGTGCAAGTATGATTGGACCGATTTTCCAGGGTTCTCACTTCCCCCGGTGCGATGGTGCAGCTGTCGTATTTTTTCAAAACGGCTTCCGTACCACCTGTCTCAACGGTCATTTCGCCTTCAAGAACGACATAGACCTTTTCAAAGGGTGTTGAATCGGGTCCAGCACCGCCACTTGGAAGAAATTGACTTAGGCCCACCCATTGGTTTTCAGGGCCGCCCTCTTCAAATCCTTGCAGACGCAACCCGACAACATCGCGGTGGTTGGGCGCCTCATAGGGCGCAGCGTCTTCAAAACGCTTTATATGCATCTGCTCCTCCCAGAGACCGTGCCGAATGCCCGGCCGCTATAAACGGCCGGTACAATTTTCAATTAGAAGGATTCGCCCGCTTCAATGCGGTACTGCTGGCCCTTGTCGATCATTGCCACCAGGCGGATGATGCAGCCGTCGCCGCGATCCCAATTCCAGGGGAAGAACGCAAAAGTACAGCGTTTGCCGGTGACCGCATCCAGGTCGCCGCCAACATTCTCAATACCGAGAATGCCGTTACTGAAGAGCTTCTGATGGACCGGCTCCCACTCCGGGAAATCGTCTTTCCAGTCCCGGCCGCCGGACCATTCCTTATATTCTTCTTCCAGGTGCGGCAGGATGGGGCCATTGCGTTGCGGACCGATTGCGGTTGCCAGCGGGTGGTCGTTGGCCTGGGTGTCGTGGCCAACCACCTTGATGCCCTTTTCGACCATCCAGTCGGCGGCCGACGGAACAAGACCCGGGCAGTAGGCAAAATAGTCGCCATCTTCATATTGCTTGTGCCAGCCGGTGTTGATGATCAGCACATCATTCTTGCGGATGGCGTGACCGCATGCTTTTTCCAGATCGTCACCGGTGATCGGCTCCCATTTTTCTTTCGGGATTGAGACGACGAGACCTGAGCCAAAGAAGTGCGGCAGAGGCACTTCATCAATGAACGGTGTGCCCTGCACCACGTGCGCCGGAGCATCAATGTGGGTGGTCACATGCATGGTGGTGGTGATCGTCTGAGACAGCACACCGGACTTGGCCATGTAGTGCTTCCGGTCGATCTGCACATCTTTGAAATACGGCCAGTTCGGGCACTGGAAGCCGTAGCGGTGAGAGAGGTTATAGAACTCTACACCCATGTCATTGTTCAGGTTTTCCTGAAAATCGATCCCGCGAATCGTAACCGTCATCGTTTCCTCCCGGCGGTCAGAGCTAATCTGTATTGCTAAACGGTACAGATGTATCATATTGTGGTCAAGCGAATTTCTCGACAGGTCGGGAAAACTTGCCTATATGCAGGAAAGATCGTCTGTATCGCGGCAAGATCGATATGGGTGGACAGGGATGGTTAGAGGGCGGAAAACCATGAATATCGAGAGAAAACCACAATCGAATCAGGGTGTTCAGGTCATCTCCCGCGCAGCTGAGATTTTGCGCATCCTAAAGCTAGACAATTCCGGACTGAGCCTTGGGCAAATAGCCGAGCGCGTACATCTGCCCCGCTCTACGGTACAGAGAATTGTCAACGCGCTTCTTGCAGAACGTCTTGTCATGGCTTCTTCGGCAGAAGGTGGTTTGCGCCTTGGTTCTGAAATCCAGTCACTCGCTGCAGCCGGACGTATCAATATGGCCGAGCTGGTCAGGCCAGTGCTCACAGAACTGTCAAAAGCAACTCAGGAAACCGTCGACCTAGCCGTTTTCCGGGATGATCATATGGTTTTCGTCGATCAGGTGATTGGATCGCACCGCCTTAGAACCGTCTCTGCGGTCGGCGAGGTTTTTCCAATGACCACAACCGCCAACGGCAAGGCGGTTCTGGCCCTTATGGATGATGATCAGCTGGTCACAGTCGCGGCCCCGGAGCTTAAAGCTGCCGGCGAGGATGCCCGCCCCCTCTCCGCCTTTTTGAAGGAAATCGAGGATGTCCGGGAAACCGGCATCGCCTGGGATTTTATGGAACACACAGATGGGATCTCCGCGGCCGGTTTTGCGTTTTCTGATCCAATGGGCCTTATCTATGCGGTCTCGGTTCCGGTTCCGTCTCATCGGTTTGACGCCATGAAGGACAAATTGGCGGAGCTGCTCTTACAAACGCGTGAGGAAATAAAGCGGTTGATCTGAAGCATCCGGGACGCCCCTTTCACTCCGGCTTCGAAACAAACGTGACTAAGTTTGATACCAGTAGAGTTTGTTTTGAAAACAATGCTCCTGACTTAACAAAACTCGGCACCAGGCTCCCATCGCTGAGGTTGTCACAAGACTGCCACACAACTTTGCCCTTCTTTGTTTTTAAAAGAAGGTTCTCGTCATGTTTGATCCCATTCAAGTTCTCTGGTCCCCCGCCGGCGCGGTTATGCCCAATCTCGGCTCCCGCGCACTAACCGATGTCAGTGATGGCGACACGCCCAACATCCGCATGCCCATCCGGATGCTGTCAATCGACACCCCAGAAGTAACGGCCCGATCGGAAAACGGCGCGGCCAAGGTCGATGCCAAGTTTCTTGAACTTGCCGGCTGGATCGAAGACGGCAAAGCTCCGGTTTCAAGTAAGTTTGCTACCTACATTCTTCCGCGGTTGAAGACGGGTACTGCAGGTACGCTGCAGTTTGAACAAGGGTCGGCGGCCAGCGCCTGGTTCAAAAATCGGATCAACGAACGCCTGACCCGGCCAACCGGCAGCAAGCGCAAGCTTTTCATGGCAACCGCTGACAAGGCCTTCGACAACTATAACCGCCTGCTGGCCTATGTCTCGCCCTCCTATACACGCAAAGAACGGGACACCATGAGCCGCCGCGAGCGCGCAACCTTCAATCTCGATCTTGTCGGCAGCGGCTGGGCGGCGCCCTTCATCCTGTTTCCCAATATTCCTGGCGAATTGGACCTGCCGCTTTATCTGGATCTTGCAACAAAGGCAGAAAATGAAAATCGCGGGCAATATAGCACGGAAAATTTCCTGCCGGCCTATGAATACCGGATGTGCGAAAAACTCTATTCGATCACCAAAAAGATCGTCGACGGGGACAGCGTAACCGGCAAAGACCGCTACAAATGGCGCTCCCGCTATGCAGCCGACATGCGCGACCGCAAGCTTTATGGTCCAGAAAGCTACATGGACGTGCCGTTGCAATACCGCATCTGGATCTGGCCGGACGATGTTCAAAAAGCCATCGGCGCTTTGAATCTGATCCCCGAGCCTAATCTTGTAGACTGATCACTAAACGGCGTTTAGCCGGCTTTTGCCTGCTGGGGAGTCCCCATTATCACTGGAATGATCTGTTCCGGTGTGCCCACCATTGCAATCTGGCCAGACTTCATGATCGCCACCCGGTCCGCGATTTTCATGTGGCTGGGGCGCTGAGTACTCATGATCACCGTCGCCTTGCCATGAAGGTTCCGGATCATCTCCATGAACCGTTTGTCACCCTCAAAGTCGAGATAGGTTCCTGGATTGTCAAACAGGTAAAGCGGCGCCTTTTTGATAAAGGCCCGCGCCAGAACGATCCGCTGCTGCATGTTTTTAGGAATTCGTCGCAGAACCTCGCCATTCAACCGGGTTTCCAGGCCTTCGTAGTTTTCATTCAGGTATTGCAGCAGCCCCAACTCATCCGTCACCTGGTAAAGATCTGCATCCCGCGCACCTGGATCTGCCAAGAGAAGATTTTGTTTGACGGTGCCGTAAAAGAAATCAAGATCATCAGAGGCGTAGCCAATTGAAGCCCGCCATTCACCGGCGTCCAGCTGGCGCACATCCAGCCCATCAAACAGGATCGAGCCAACTTGAGGCTGGAACAAGCCAGTAATGGCTTGAAAGATCGCCGTTTTCCCAGAACCACTCGGCCCGGTCGTCGCCAGGGTCTCGCCGTCCTTTACAACTAGATCGAGCCCCTTCAGCGCCGCTTCGCTGGCGCCGGGATAGCGCAACACCAGCGACGAGATTTTCAGGTCGCCTTTTATTTCACGGGTGATCTTGGGCAAATGGCCCGGCTGGCGTTCCAGCGGAACTTGCATCAGATTGTTGATCTGCTCGATCACGGTCCGGCTTTGCGCCAATTGCGTAATGCTCAAGAAGGCCTGGTTCATGGGGTTGAGGACCCGCCAGGACAGTGCCATAGTCGCGATCAAAGCGCCCATGCTCATATCGCCGTTCATCACGGCAAGCGCGCCAATTCCCAACACCAAAATTCCACAGATGGTCATCATGGTCTGGGAAACAATCTGCAGCACCTGGGTCAAATGGCGCGCATGAATGTTGAGCCGGTTGAAATTGGCCGACATTGCTGAAAACCGGTCGAGCCATAGATCTTCTGCCGACATATTGCGCAAGGCGCGCTGGTTGCGGAACGTCTCGATGACAAAACTGTTCAGTTTGGACTTCTGTTCGCCAACGGCCGCAACTTCCTTTTGAACCTTCGGCAACACGTAAATCGCCATGAAGGTATAAATTCCGAGCAAAATCAAAGGTGGAGCTGCTGCTGCACCGCCGATCAGATAGATTGCCAGAATAAAGATCACGCTGAACGGAAGATCCACGATGGCGTTAAACAGCGAACTTTGAAAAATATCGCGCACGCTGTCGAAATAGCGCAGCCGCATGACTTGAGTGCCAATCGGCGCTTCGGAAAGCATCGAATACGGCAAATGCATGATCCGCTCGAACGTTTTATTGCCGACAATGGCGTCAATGCGGCCGCCCAAATAGGCCTGCAATTTTGATTTCGTCCGCCTTAAGGCGATTTCGGACAAAACAATGATGCCGATGCCAACCGCCATGGTCAGCAACACATCAAAGGCTTTTGCTCCCATGGCCCGGTCATAAATCGCCATGATGAAGAGCGGCGGCCCGAGAGCCAGCAGGTTGAGCACCAGTCCCATTCCAAGGATTGACAAGATACTGCCGCGGAACTGCCGGGTGACCTGGGAAAACCAACTGCGTTTGCTTGCAGTCTGCCGGTCCTCATCGCTCTCTTCCTTAACCGAAAAGAGCTGAGATTTGCCAAGCTCAACGGCTGTCACCAAGACAGCCCCGCCTTCCAGGCCAGAATACACCCGGTATTCGCCAGATTCCGTCCGATTGGCCACGACCTGAACGTCGTCGCCAACCAATCGCAAACAAGGAAGCTGGCTTTCATTCAGAACCGATGTCCGGGCTGTTATTTGCGCCGTTTGGATATTCAGCCGAGCCAAGACGGCGCGCAAATTCTGAATGGTCGCAACCCGGTCAAAGTGCGGCAGAGCTTCGAACAACAAGCGGTCATTGCCTTGCCAGTGCATTTCGCGCAAGAGCGGTATCAAACACTTTTCCGCAGGTGTTCGATCCCCGTCCCCAGCTCCGGGCAATGCGCTGTCCCAGGCGTCTTCTGCGTCATCCCGATCAATACTGGACAAGGAACTGAAACCAGCAGCGCCCTGCGGACCTGCGTCTTTCAGATCAAACAACGGCCGGCTCATGCGGACATCTCCAAGGAAACAGGCCGCATGACGGTTTCCGTTTTTGGCGGGTTTGCTTCCCGCGTTTTCAACGCACCGTTGGTAAATTCGAACTGCTGATCAGCAACGGCCAGCAGCGAAGGCCGGTGTGTGACGATTACAACCGTCAAATAGCCTTTGAGACGATGAAGAGCTGCAATCAGACCTTTTTCCGCATCCTGGTCCAGATGGGCATTGGCTTCGTTGAGAATAAGAATTTTTGGTTCACTTGCGAGCGCGCGGGCAATGGCCACCCGTTGCAAGGTTGACGTCGGCATCTTTCCGCCGAGATCGCCGCCAAGTGTGGTCTCATACCCCTTGGGCAAAAGGTGAATTTCTTTTTCAAATCCAATCAATTGAGCTGCCATGCGGGCATGGGAAATGTCGGCAACAGACCCGAACATTGTGATGTTCTCTAATATAGTTCCATTGAAAATCGCAGCTTCACTGTCAACACAGGCGACCTGGGCCCGCAAGGCGTGTTGCATCAAGCCTGAATAATCATGACCTCCAATCAGGATTTGGCCGCTTGTCGGCTGTAACTCCCCATTCAGGAGTTTCATCAAGTAGGAAAGACCACTGCCGTCGGTTTCTTTGATCCCGATAAATTTGCCCGGCTGAACCGTAAGGCTGAGATCGTTGATCAGAAGCTCCGCATCTTCCCCTTTGCTCTGATAAGAAACATTCTGCAGGACAATTGAACCGTCGTTTTCACCAAGAACCGGCTGGCGTTCTCCGGCTTCCGGAAGCTCAAAAAGATTTCGCACCTGGCCATAATCGTGTTTCAGCCGTTGCAAGTCCGTCCACTGATTGATAGCCCGCAAGAACGGCTGAATGAATTGGCCAGAAAGCAGTGTTGCAGCAGCCACACCGCCGATGCTGAACTGCCCTTCAATCACCATTGCAGCGCCGCAAAGAACCACAAACACGGTGGTCATGGTTCCGAACAGGGCCGAACCGTCGCGCGCCTGGCCCGCAAGCCGCATGTACCGGGCACTGAGTTCGGCAGCCGCTTTCTGCAACCGCTCGAACCGGCGCATTATGAGCGCTTCCATCGCCTGCGCTTTGACTGTCTTGGCTCCGGTCAGAACCTCCAGCACAAAATCGGACTTGCGGTCGTCTTGAGCGGCTCGCTCGGCAACAACCGTTTGCAGCTCTTTGTTTCGACGCAACGCGAACAACATGAAACCGCACAAAAGCACCACCGGCACAAACGCCAACGGTCCACCAATGAAGATTAAGACTGCAAGAAAAATCCCGCCAGCGGGCAAGTCGATTGCCAACAAGCGAGCCTGATCGCCGTAGTGGTCGGACACCGATTGCAAAGATCGCAGTTGGTGGACCTGTACGGAAACAGGTGTCTTTGCCAAGCTGTCCGGCTCGGCATCCAAAATGCGGCGGAACAATTCCATATGGGCCTGATGGTTAAACCCTGCCCCCAAACGCCCAACGACAGCGACCCGGGAAATCTTGATCGCAGCATCCGCAATCAAAACCACAACAACGCCGGACATCAGCACCAGCAAAGTGTCTGTCGCCATATTCGGCAAAACGCGGTCGTAAACCTGTAAAATCGCCAAGGGCATTGCCAGCCCCAGGACGTTCGCAAATATCGATGCAAAGATGACATCGGCCGGAAGTGAAGGCGACGAGATCCGTTGCCCCGTCAAAGAATGACGGATGCGTAGTTTTGGAAGAAAAAAACTCGACGAAACAAACTTCAACATACGACTGCCAGAATCACTTGCAAGCTGATTAAAGCTGGACCTTTCGGGTTTAAAAAACGTTTACCTTAGCAACGGGTTCTGCGGATTTTCCGAAAGCTTTCGCATTACTTACGGGTATATTTTTCCGCTTTATTAACGCTGAACGTATTGCTTGTCAGTATCGACAATTGTGTGAAAAGCGCGTTCGCAATGGCTACCGAAGCAGAAACCCGGAAACCGGCTCAAAAAGATAATTCTTCCTCTGGGGGAGAAAGCCAAACAACTTTGTCGTCAGACAATTACCTGAATTCCGGTTTTCTGGACACACGTGATCCGAAACTCGACAAGGCACATGACTATCATCTTGAGCAGGACCTCGGCGAGACCATGGAACAGGTCAACGCTAATCTGCATCTGGGCACTGATGATGACGCCAAGGATTACACAGCCTTCGTTAAGGATGGGACTTCCGATGTAAGCGGACAAGCGGTTGTCGATCCGCTTGCAAGCGCTGCCGCTTCGGAAGCCTTTGGTGTTGATGCAGGCCAGTCGGGCGGTCAGTCGTTCACAGTCGATGAAAACTCGTCATTTGCCGGGTCTGGTCCGTCACCTTCTTCAGGCGGCGGCCAGGATCAGACGACCCAAGGCGGCACAACGAGCCGGAGCCGGCTTGTGTCTGAAAGCGGGTCTGATCCTGCTCAAAACACAGATGCCGGATCCGATGGCGGTGCTTCTGCTTTCCCGGCCGCCTCTGCCGCGCTGCCGGACGCTGAGAGTGACGCCGCAGCTGGCCCAGTCGCTTCGGAACTGCAAGATGTGGTTGATGCTGACACAGCCGTCAATTCTGTCGGAGAAGACGCTGGCATCGGCGATGCAACCGGGATTCAAGCGTTTGCTGATGTTGCCGATGGCGCATCGGTCACCTACAGCCTGATTGATGACGCCGGCGGTTTATTCACCATCGATCCGGTGACAGGAATTGTTTCCGTTGCAGGTGAACTCGACGCGGAAACAGCCGGCAGCCACACGATCGAAGTATTGGTCACGGCTTCCGATGGCGCCACTGAAACCCAAACCTTCACGATTGTTCTTCAGGACGTCAACGAATTTGGCATCACTGATGTCGCTGACACCGATGGCGCTGTCGACGGTTTTTTGGAAGATGCTGAAGGCGGAACCTATACCGGTATAACCGTCGAAGCCTCGGACAACGATGCATCGGACAGCGTGACCTACTCTGTTAGCGATTCCCGTTTCGAAATCGACGAGAATGGTGTTGTCACGATCAAGGACGGAGCCAGCTTTGATGCTGATACCGAGCCTTCTGTGTCCCTGACCGTCACGGCAACATCAACGGATGGCTCGACATCGTCACAGACCTTCACGCTGACCATAGCGGATGTCGATGAATTTGACGTCGGTGCGGTGACGGATGTTGATGGATCCGTCAATCAGATTTCGGAATTCGCGGAAGCCGGTGACATTGTCGGCATCACTGCTTTTGCGAGCGATGAGGATGTATCAGCTACAGTATCTTATAGCGTTGACGATCCCCGCTTCACCATTGACGCAGATGGCACGGTTCGAGTTGCTGAAGGCGCGAGTTTTGATGCTGAAACCGAAGGCGCGATCAGTCTCTCAATCACCGCAACCTCCAGCGATGGTTCTACGTCGAGCAAAACGTTCTCCGTCAAAGTGTCGGATGAAAATGAATTTGGTGTTTCTGCAACGACAGATCTGGATGCGTCGGCCAACACCATCGCGGAAGATGCTGGTGCGGGAACAACCGTCGGCATAAAAGTAACCGCCACAGATAACGATGCCACCGACACGGTGTCTTACTCTGTCGATGACGGACGGTTTGAAGTTGCAGCCGACGGCACGGTGACAGTCGCAGACGGTGCAAGCTTCGATGCGGAAACCGAATCTTCCATTGACGTTACTGTAACGTCCACCTCGACAGATGGGTCAACGTCCAATCAGACCTTTACTATCGACGTAACCGATGTGAACGAATCTGACGTCTCCGCAACGACCGATACAGATGCGTCTGACAATACGATTGCAGAGGATGCGTCTGAAGGCACAGCTGTGGGCATCACCGCTAGCGCGACCGATGACGATGTGACTGACACCGTCTCCTATGCAGTCGATGACGGCCGCTTCACTGTCGATGCCGACGGAACGGTCCGCGTGGCGGCCGGTGCTGCCTTTGATGCAGAGACCGAAGGCTCCATCGATATCACCGTCACCTCGACCTCCACCGACGGCACGACGTCCCAGGAAACCTTCACCGTTGCTGTTTCCGATGTGAACGAGAGCGACGTTTCCGCGACGACCGATACGGATGCGTCCGACAATACGATTGCCGAAGATGCTTCTGAAGGCACAGCAGTCGGCATCACTGCCTCTGCCACAGACGATGATGTGACTGACACCGTCTCCTATTCCGTCGATGATGGCCGCTTCACTGTCGATGCGGATGGTACGGTCCGCGTGGCAGCTGGCGCGGCCTTTGACGCGGAGACCGAAGGCTCCATCGATATCACCGTGACCTCGACGTCCACCGATGGCACCACGTCACAGGAAACCTTCACCGTTGCTGTTTCCGATGTGAACGAAAGCGATGTCTCGGCCACGACTGACACAGACGCCTCCGACAACACAATTGCCGAGGACGCTTCTGAAGGCACCGCCGTTGGCATCACCGCCAGCGCGACCGATGACGATGCCACAGACACCGTCTCCTATTCGGTCGACGATGGCCGCTTTACGGTCGATGCGGATGGCACAGTTCGTGTTGCCTCTGGTGCAGCGTTTGACGCCGAAACTGAAGGCTCCATCGATATCACCGTGACCTCGACGTCCACCGACGGCACCACGTCCCAGGAAACCTTCACCGTTGCGGTTTCCGATGTGAACGAAAGCGACGTCTCGGCCACGACCGATACGGATGCTGCTGACAACACCCTTGCCGAAGATGCTTCTGAAGGCACCGCCGTTGGCATCACCGCCAGCGCAACCGATGACGATGCTACTGACACAGTCTCCTATTCCGTCGATGATGGCCGCTTCACTGTCGATGCGGATGGTACGGTGCGCGTGGCGGCCGGCGCGGCCTTTGACGCGGAAACCGAAGGTTCTATAGACATCACCGTGACGTCCACCTCCACCGATGGCACCACGTCGCAGGAGACCTTCACGGTGGCCGTCTCCGACGTCAACGAGAGCGACGTCTCGGCCACGACTGACACAGACGCCTCCGACAACACAATTGCCGAAGATGCCAGCGAAGGCACCACGGTTGGCATCACCGCCAGCGCAACCGATGACGATGCTACTGATACAGTGAGCTACGCCGTTGACGATGGCCGGTTCACCGTCGATGCGGACGGCACGGTTCGCGTGGCAGCAGGCGCTGCCTTTGACGCGGAAACCGAAGGTTCCATCGACATCACGGTCACCTCGACCTCCACCGATGGCACCACGTCCCAGGAAACGTTTACGGTCTCTGTCTCGGATGTAAACGAAGCTGATGTCTCTGCCACGACTGATACAGATGCCTCGGACAACACAATTGCCGAGGACGCTTCTGAAGGCACCGCGGTTGGTATTACCGCCAGCGCGACCGATGACGATGCCACAGACACCGTCTCCTATTCGGTCGACGATGGCCGCTTCACCGTCGATGCGGATGGTACGGTGCGCGTGGCGGCCGGCGCGGCCTTTGACGCGGAGACCGAAGGCTCCATCGACATCACCGTCACCTCGACCTCCACCGATGGCACGACCTCGAGCGAGACGTTTACGGTTGCCGTCTCGGATGTGAACGAGAGCGATATCTCGGCCACAACTGATACAGACGCTGCTGACAACACCATTGCCGAAGATGCTTCTGAAGGCACAGCAGTCGGCATCACCGCTAGCGCCACAGACGACGATGTCACCGACACCGTCTCCTATGCAGTCGATGACGGCCGCTTCATTGTCGATGCGGACGGCACGGTCCGCGTGGCAGCAGGCGCGGCCTTTGACGCGGAAACTGAAGGTTCCATCGATATCACGGTGACGTCCACCTCCACCGATGGCACCACGTCCCAGGAAACCTTCACCGTTGCTGTCTCGGATGTGAACGAGAGCGATATCTCGGCCACAACTGATACAGACGCTGCTGACAACACCATTGCCGAAGATGCTTCTGAAGGCACAGCAGTCGGCATCACCGCTAGCGCGACCGATGACGATGTGACTGACACCGTCTCCTATGCAGTCGATGACGGCCGCTTCACTGTCGATGCCGACGGAACGGTCCGCGTGGCGGCCGGTGCTGCCTTTGATGCAGAGACCGAATCTTCTATCGATGTTACTGTCACTTCCACATCCACTGATGGGTCGACGTCCAACGAGACCTTTACTATTCAGGTAGCTGACGTCAACGAGTCTGGCGTCTCTGCGACCACCGATACGGACGCCGCTGACAACACCGTCGCCGAAGATGCGAGCGAAGGCACGGCCGTTGGCATCACCGCCTCTGCCACAGACGACGATGTCACCGACACCGTCTCTTATTCTGTTGACGATGGCCGCTTTACCGTCGATGCGGACGGCACGGTCCGCGTTGCCTCTGGTGCAGCGTTTGACGCGGAAACCGAAGGCTCCATCGACATCACCGTGACCTCGACATCAACCGATGGCACGACATCGCAGGAGACCTTCACGGTGGCCGTCTCCGACGTCAACGAGAGCGACGTCTCGGCCACGACTGACACAGACGCCTCCGACAACACAATTGCCGAAGATGCCAGCGAAGGCACCACGGTTGGCATCACCGCCAGCGCAACCGATGACGATGCTACTGATACAGTGAGCTACGCCGTTGACGATGGCCGCTTCACTGTCGATGCGGATGGTACGGTCCGCGTGGCGGCCGGCGCGGCCTTTGACGCGGAAACCGAAGGTTCTATAGACATCACCGTGACGTCCACCTCCACCGATGGCACCACGTCGCAGGAGACCTTCACGGTGGCCGTCTCCGACGTCAACGAGAGCGACGTCTCGGCCACGACTGACACAGACGCCTCCGACAACACAATTGCCGAAGATGCCAGCGAAGGCACCACGGTTGGCATCACCGCCAGCGCAACCGATGACGATGCTACTGATACAGTGAGCTACGCCGTTGACGATGGCCGGTTCACCGTCGATGCGGACGGCACGGTTCGCGTGGCAGCAGGCGCTGCCTTTGACGCGGAAACCGAAGGTTCCATCGACATCACCGTGACGTCGACCTCGACCGATGGCACGACATCGCAGGAGACCTTCACCGTCGCCGTCTCGGATGTGAACGAAAGCGATGTCTCGGCCACGACCGATACAGACGCTTCGGATAATACGATTGCCGAGGACGCTTCTGAAGGCACCGCCGTTGGCATCACAGCATCGGCCACAGACGATGATGTGACTGACACCGTTTCCTACGCTGTCGATGATGGCCGCTTTACTGTCGATGCGGACGGCACGGTGCGCGTGGCGGCCGGCGCGGCCTTTGACGCGGAAACCGAAGGCTCCATCGATATCACCGTGACCTCGACCTCCACCGATGGCACGACATCGCAGGAGACCTTCACCGTCGCTGTTTCCGATGTGAACGAATCTGACGTCTCCGCAACGGCCGATACAGATGCGTCTGACAATACGATTGCAGAGGATGCGTCTGAAGGCACAGCTGTGGGCATCACAGCATCCGCCACTGATGACGATGCCACAGACACAGTCTCCTATTCCGTCGATGATGGCCGCTTTACCGTCGATGCGGACGGCACGGTTCGGGTCGCCGCCGGAGCTGCCTTTGACGCGGAAACCGAAGGCTCCATCGACATCACCGTGACTTCAACCTCCACCGATGGCACCACGTCACAGGAAACCTTCACCGTTGCTGTCTCGGATGTGAACGAGAGCGATATCTCGGCCACAACTGATACAGACGCTGCTGACAACACCATTGCCGAAGATGCTTCTGAAGGCACAGCAGTCGGCATCACCGCTAGCGCGACCGATGACGATGTGACTGACACCGTTTCCTACGCTGTCGATGATGGCCGCTTTACTGTCGATGCGGACGGCACAGTTCGCGTTGCCTCTGGTGCAGCGTTTGACGCCGAAACTGAAGGCTCCATCGACATCACCGTGACGTCGACCTCGACCGATGGCACGACATCGCAGGAGACCTTCACCGTCGCCGTCTCGGATGTGAACGAAAGCGATGTCTCGGCCACGACCGATACAGACGCTTCGGATAATACGATTGCCGAGGACGCTTCTGAAGGCACCGCCGTTGGCATCACAGCATCGGCCACAGACGATGATGTGACTGACACCGTTTCCTACGCTGTCGATGATGGCCGCTTTACGGTCGATGCGGATGGCACAGTTCGTGTTGCCTCTGGTGCAGCGTTTGACGCCGAAACTGAAGGCTCCATCGACATCACCGTGACGTCGACCTCGACCGATGGCACGACATCGCAGGAGACCTTCACCGTCGCCGTCTCGGATGTGAACGAAAGCGATGTCTCGGCCACGACCGATACAGACGCTTCGGATAATACGATTGCCGAGGACGCTTCTGAAGGCACCGCCGTTGGCATCACAGCATCGGCCACAGACGATGATGTGACTGACACCGTTTCCTACGCTGTCGATGATGGCCGCTTTACTGTCGATGCGGACGGCACGGTGCGCGTGGCAGCAGGCGCGGCCTTTGACGCGGAAACCGAAGGCTCCATCGACATCACCGTCACCTCGACCTCCACCGATGGCACGACATCGCAGGAAACCTTCACCGTCGCCGTCTCTGATGTGAACGAGAGCGACGTCTCGGCCACGACTGACACAGACACCTCCGACAACACAATTGCCGAGGACGCTTCTGAAGGCACCGCCGTTGGCATCACAGCATCGGCCACAGACGATGATGTGACTGACACCGTTTCCTACGCTGTTGACGACGGCCGCTTTACGGTCGATGCGGACGGCACGGTGCGCGTGGCAGCAGGCGCGGCCTTTGACGCGGAAACCGAAGGCTCCATCGACATCACCGTCACCTCGACCTCCACCGATGGCACGACATCGCAGGAAACCTTCACCGTCGCCGTCTCTGATGTGAACGAGAGCGATATCTCGGCAACGACCGACACAGACACCTCCGACAACACAATTGCCGAGGACGCTTCTGAAGGCACCGCGGTTGGTATTACCGCCAGCGCGACCGATGACGATGCCACAGACACCGTCTCCTATTCGGTCGACGATGGCCGCTTTACCGTCGATGCGGACGGCACGGTCCGCGTTGCCTCTGGTGCAGCGTTTGACGCGGAAACCGAAGGTTCCATCGACATCACCGTGACCTCGACATCAACCGATGGCACCACGTCCCAGGAAACCTTCACCGTTGCCGTTTCTGACGTCAATGAGAGCGATGTCTCGGCAACGACCGACACAGACGCCTCCGACAACACCATCGCGGAAGATGCGAGCGAAGGCACCGCTGTTGGCATCACAGCATCCGCCACTGATGACGATGCCACAGACACAGTCTCCTATTCCGTCGATGATGGCCGCTTTACCGTCGATGCGGACGGCACGGTCCGCGTTGCCTCTGGTGCAGCGTTTGACGCGGAAACCGAAGGCTCCATCGATATCACCGTGACCTCGACATCAACCGATGGCACGACCTCCCAAGAAACGTTTACGGTTGCTGTCTCGGATGTGAACGAGAGCGATGTCTCCGCCACGACCGACACAGACGCCTCTGACAACACCATTGCCGAAGATGTCAGCGAAGGCACCGCCGTTGGCATCACAGCATCGGCCACAGACGATGATGTGACTGACACCGTTTCCTACGCTGTCGATGATGGCCGCTTTACTGTCGATGCGGACGGCACAGTTCGCGTTGCCTCTGGTGCAGCGTTTGACGCCGAAACTGAAGGCTCCATCGACATCACCGTGACGTCGACCTCGACCGATGGCACGACATCGCAGGAGACCTTCACCGTCGCCGTCTCGGATGTGAACGAAAGCGATGTCTCGGCCACGACCGATACAGACGCTTCGGATAATACGATTGCCGAGGACGCTTCTGAAGGCACCGCCGTTGGCATCACAGCATCGGCCACAGACGATGATGTGACTGACACCGTTTCCTACGCTGTCGATGATGGCCGCTTTACTGTCGATGCGGACGGCACAGTTCGTGTTGCCTCTGGTGCAGCGTTTGACGCCGAAACTGAAGGCTCCATCGACATCACCGTGACGTCGACCTCGACCGATGGCACGACATCGCAGGAGACCTTCACCGTCGCCGTCTCGGATGTGAACGAAAGCGATGTCTCGGCCACGACCGATACAGACGCTTCGGATAATACGATTGCCGAGGACGCTTCTGAAGGCACCGCCGTTGGCATCACAGCATCGGCCACAGACGATGATGTGACTGACACCGTTTCCTACGCTGTCGATGATGGCCGCTTTACTGTCGATGCGGACGGCACGGTGCGCGTGGCAGCAGGCGCGGCCTTTGACGCGGAAACCGAAGGCTCCATCGACATCACCGTCACCTCGACCTCCACCGATGGCACGACATCGCAGGAAACCTTCACCGTCGCCGTCTCTGATGTGAACGAGAGCGATATCTCGGCCACGACTGACACAGACACCTCCGACAACACAATTGCCGAGGACGCTTCTGAAGGCACCGCCGTTGGCATCACAGCATCGGCCACAGACGATGATGTGACTGACACCGTTTCCTACGCTGTCGATGATGGCCGCTTTACTGTCGATGCGGACGGCACAGTTCGCGTTGCCTCTGGTGCAGCGTTTGACGCCGAAACTGAAGGCTCCATCGACATCACCGTGACGTCGACCTCGACCGATGGCACGACATCGCAGGAGACCTTCACCGTCGCCGTCTCGGATGTGAACGAAAGCGATGTCTCGGCCACGACCGATACAGACGCTTCGGATAATACGATTGCCGAGGACGCTTCTGAAGGCACCGCCGTTGGCATCACAGCATCGGCCACAGACGATGATGTGACTGACACCGTTTCCTACGCTGTCGATGATGGCCGCTTTACTGTCGATGCGGACGGCACAGTTCGCGTTGCCTCTGGTGCAGCGTTTGACGCCGAAACTGAAGGCTCCATCGACATCACCGTGACGTCGACCTCGACCGATGGCACGACATCGCAGGAGACCTTCACCGTCGCCGTCTCGGATGTGAACGAAAGCGATGTCTCGGCCACGACCGATACAGACGCTTCGGATAATACGATTGCCGAGGACGCTTCTGAAGGCACCGCCGTTGGCATCACAGCATCGGCCACAGACGATGATGTGACTGACACCGTTTCCTACGCTGTCGATGATGGCCGCTTTACTGTCGATGCGGACGGCACGGTGCGCGTGGCAGCAGGCGCGGCCTTTGACGCGGAAACCGAAGGCTCCATCGATATCACCGTGACCTCGACATCAACCGATGGCACGACATCGCAGGAGACCTTCACCGTCGCTGTTTCCGATGTGAACGAATCTGACGTCTCCGCAACGGCCGATACAGATGCGTCTGACAATACGATTGCAGAGGATGCGTCTGAAGGCACAGCTGTGGGCATCACAGCATCCGCCACTGATGACGATGCCACAGACACAGTCTCCTATTCCGTCGATGATGGCCGCTTTACCGTCGATGCGGACGGCACGGTTCGGGTCGCCGCCGGAGCTGCCTTTGACGCGGAAACCGAAGGCTCCATCGACATCACCGTGACTTCAACCTCCACCGATGGCACCACGTCACAGGAAACGTTTACGGTTGCTGTCTCCGATGTCGACGAATTCGATGTTGGTGCCGTCACCGACACCGATGCGACGGCAAACACGATCGCGGAAGACGCTTCAGCCGGAGCAACCGTCGGTGTCACCGCCTTCGCAGAAGATACCGATGCCGACGATACAGTTAGCTATACCGTCGACGACAATCGCTTCGAGGTCGCGGCCGATGGGACTGTGACGGTCGCGTCCGGTGCGACGTTTGACGCCGAAACCGAAGGTTCCATCGACTTCACTGTAACGGCCACTTCGACCGACGGCTCAACGAGCCAAGAAACCTTCACGGTCGACGTCTCCGACGTCAATGAAGAGGCAGTTTCTGCCGTTACCGACGCGGATGCTTCGGCCAACAGTGTTGATGAAGACGCAGCAGCCGGTACAACCGTCGGCGTGACAGCGATTGCCACAGACAGCGACAGTACCGACGAGGTTTCCTATTCTATCGACGACAACCGGTTTGAAGTCGCAGCAGATGGGACTGTAACCGTTGCAGAAGGCGCGAGCTTTGACGCTGAAACCGAAGGTTCCATCGACATTACGGTAACGGCCACATCAACAGACGGATCGACATCTCAGGAAACCTTTTCGGTCGGCGTGAACGATGTCAACGAAGCGTCTGTCGGCGCCACAACCGATGCCGATGCCGCCGCGAATACTGTTGCCGAAGATGCCGCAATCGGCACCGAAGTCGGCATTACAGCGCAAGCAGAAGACAGCGATGTCAGTGACGATGTGACCTACAATCTGTCTGATGATGCTGGCGGTAAATTCGCGATTGATGCTGATACTGGTGTCGTGACGGTTGCGGGCGATCTCGACTACGAGACCGCGACAAGTCACACCATTGAAGTGACCGCGACCAGCTCGGATGGATCCACGTCCACGCAGAATTTCACTGTCAATGTGTCCGATACGGCTGATGAGACGCCGACTGACATGACCTTTACCGGCAATGAAAATCTGAGGATCGAAAATGGCACGATCAGCGCCGGCAGTGTCGTTGCTGAAGTGGCCACTGTCGCGGATGCCGATGCCGGTGACACCTTCACCTATTCTCTAACAGACACAGCTGACGGCAAATTCGCGATTGATTCAAGCTCCGGCGAAATCACTCTTGTCAGCGACCACGACGCATCGACTGCCTACAACGACACCGTGACGGTTCAGGTCACAGATTCTGGCGGCAATTCCTACTCCGAAGATGTCGGGATTTATCTGGGTACAGATGACGCTGATACGCTGACCGGCACCGGTCTGACCGACATCATGTATGGCTTTGACGGCAGCGACACGCTGGATGGCGGCGCCGGTGACGATGCACTTTATGCAGCCGATGACGATTATGAAACCATTGGCGCCAGCGGCGAAGTCAGCAACAGCTATTCGCTGATAAAACTGGGGAACATGACGGACATCGACCCAGATGAATCCAACAGCTCATCGGAAAACTCTGCAGATCTTCTGGGCTCCTATGGCACCTCCGACGAACCCTTGTATACGCAAATCGTTGATGCCACAGCAAACAACACCAATGGCGATTCCATTCTTCAGGACGACGACAACAGCGCATCGGACGATGACGATGATGAGCTTGACGATGATGAGGCTCCCAGCTCTTCTGCAGAAACCTTCACGATTGGTGGTTCTGATTATGGGCTAGATTCAGTTCAAGGGTATGACGCAACTGTTACCTTTACAGACGGGACAACCGGCACATTTACAGCCGTGGTTGTCCAGTTGGACAATGGTGACGTTTATTTGGCGCCGGAGTACGCCTCCAATGACGACGCCACCCTTCTCACCAGCGGACCTATTCAGGGCATTTCGCTTGATACTGTCTTGGGTGATTACAGCCTTTATGCAAACCGTCTGGACACGGATTATGTCACGACTGAAGGCGATACGCTGATTGGCGGTGAGGGCAATGACACGCTCGTCGGCTCCATTGGTGATGACACACTGGATGGCGGTGACGGTAACGACACTTTGACCGGCGGAGACGGCACCAACACGCTGACCGGCGGTGATGGTGACGACACCTTCATCGGCGGCGCAGGCGTCGATGCGATCGACGGTGGCGCCGGCACAGACCATATTGACTACTCCAACTCCACGGAAGCGGTCCATCTGGCGATGCAGGACACAGATTCGTCCGGTATTGATGGCGAATACACGAACACCTCCGCCGGTGGCTTTTCTGGAGATGCAGCTGGCGACAGCTATTCAAACCTCGAAGAAGTCACCACCACGGACTTTGATGACAAGGTCTATGGCGGCGACACCGATATGACCTTCAACCTCGGCGACGGCAACGATGTTTTTGACACAGGCACGAATGCTGCGGTCGACACTGTCAACGCCGGAGCTGGTGACGACACGTTGTGGACCGGCGACGGCGCTGATGTGATTGATGGTGGTGCCGGGGCAGACCGGATCTACGGTGAAGCCGGCAATGACACGATCGATGGTGGTACGGGCAACGATTTGATCTTAGGCCAGTCGGGTGACGATACCATTACGGGTGGCACCGGCGACGATACGCTTTTAGGCGGCGACGGTTCTGATCTTTTCATGCATGGTCTGGGCGATGGCAATGACACCATTTCCGGCGGCACCGGCGGTGGCTGGACTGACGTTATCGAAATGAGCGGCAGTGATTCCGGTGGCGCTGTCGGCGACTATGGCACGGATTGGACAGAAACGATCTCCACTGGCTCGGTTGATGCGACTGACACAGAAAACCAAAGCCTCGACTTGTCGGATGACGCGGCCGGTGCTGTCGACTTCTCAGACTCGTCGCAAGTCAACTTCACCGATGTCGAAGAGATCCGCTGGTAGCTGATGTCACCGGACAGCGGGAACTAACGAAAAGCCCCTCCAAAAGGTGGGGCTTTTTATTGTTCAAAACTGACTGGTAAGGCGCGTGCCGTTTTACAGCAGAAAGTTGGTCAAACTATTTCCGTACCTGCAGGTGTTTAGAGCAATTCCCACGATAATATCGCGCGCGATAAGAGCGCGTAGAATGGCCTAATTAGTTATCGGACCTCGATGACTTACAGATATCGAGCGTTTAATAAAGCAGCAGATTACTAGAAAGATTAGGCGGCCGATTCGGTGCACATATGAACGGGCTGCACTATGATGCGCGTATGGTTTCAGACAGTTTTGGCTCCAAGAAATCAACGTTCGCTGAGCGGGTCGCCGATCGCGCGGGTCACCGGCTTTAGCAGATACTGCATCACAGACTTTGAACCGGTCACGATTTTGGCGTCCACGACCATGCCGGGCGAGATGGTTTCGGCGCGGCTTCCCTCACCGATCTGATTGGTTGTCAACGGCACCAGGGCTTTAAAATAATAGTCGCCATTCTCGTCCCGGAAACTGGAGGCGGAAATCAAGGAGACGGCACCGGTCAATGTCCCCTGAATGTTCGGATCAAAAGTGGTGATCGCGATTTCGGCTTCGTCGCCCACTTCAATATGACCGATATCGCGCGGCGAGATCTTCACCTCGGCGACCAGATCGCTGTCGGTCGGCACAATCTCTGCTACAACATCGCCGGGGGCGAGAACGCTGCCCGGCCCTTTTAAAGACAACGCTTTGACATGGCCGCTAATTGGCGCACGGACGAACAACCGGTCAAACCGGTCACGCTGTTTTTCAGCCTCAAAAGTCAGCTCGTTGCGTTCCTGGACGATCTGACTGCGTTCTTCGGCCATCTCTTCTTCGGCCTTTGCTTCAGACTGCGCCAGGCTTGCTTCGGCCTCTGCAAGTTGGGCGCGGGTCCGTCCTTCAAAACCAACCAGTTCTGCCAGCTCGCTTTGTGCTTCCTGCAGTGAAGATTTCGCATCCAGAAACCGGCGTTTTGACGTGTACCCCTGCTTGAACAGGGATTCCTGAATGCTGAATTTTTCCTGTTCGATTTCAACCTGGGTCCGTTGAAGCGCAGTCCGGTCAACAACACTCACAAGTTCGGCCTGCTTCTCGCTGATCCGCGCTTTAAGAGCCTGTTGTTCCTGCTCAAAGGCGCGTTGGCGGGCAACAAATGCAGCCTGCTGAGCTTCGCTGAAATCAAGCTTACTGCCACTCAGACTTTCTGCCCCGCCACGGGACAAACGCAGTTCTTCACGTGCTAAAAATTGCAAGCGTGTATTGACCTTCTCAAGATCGCTGGATGTCGCTGTCTGCTGCAACCGGATAAGAGGTTCGCCTTTTTCGACAAGTTCACCTTCCTGAACGAGGACTTCTGCGACAATCCCGCCCTCCAGGTGCCCGACTGTTTGGACTTTGCCCGCTGGAACGATCTCACCTGTCGCATTGGCAACTTCCCGTACCTGGCCAATGACAGCCCACGCCAAAAAGGCAGCCGCCCCAATGGACAGGATCCGCAGGACCCTGGAATAAGCGACCGGCGGCGGCCCCTCTTCCAATTCCAACGGCATATCCAGAGAGATATCTTCTGCTGACGCTTTCCGGCTGAACATGGTGTACTGGTTACTTGCCCTGTTTAATCGAAAAAAGTATCTCCCATTAATGTAAACATCACCTGAATCAAACAGCTGAATTTCCAAACATTTTAACGATACTGGCAGCTCAAATTTCAGAACAGTGATCGATCGCACCCTGATGGAAAGCGGGATCGGATAAAACATCATAATTTGATGTGGCCTTTGACCAGCCTGGCGTGCCATGCATAAATATCACGCAAGACCATAATATACTGATTTTAATGTGATGTTTCGGGAGGAATGCATGACGGAATCGCCTTCGGTGCTGTCTGAATTCAAAGATGGCGTTCAAACCATCACACTCAACCGGCCGGACCGGCTGAACGCCTTTAATGAAGATATGCACCTGGCCTTGCGAGGGCATCTTGCAGCAGCCGCAAAGTCGGTAGAGACCCGTGCCGTCCTTTTGACAGGTGCTGGACGCGCGTTTTGCGCAGGCCAGGACCTTGCGGACGAACAGATGGATGCAGCCGATGCCCCGCCGGATCTTGGGTACACGCTCGAAACATTTTACAATCCTCTGATCCGTCAGATCCGCGCTTTGGAAAAACCGGTGATTTGCGCGGTAAACGGCGTTGCAGCCGGAGCAGGCGCCAACATCGCCCTCGCCTGCGACATCGTCCTTGCTGCGCAATCCGCCAAATTCATCCAGGCCTTTTCCAAAATCGGCCTCATTCCGGACGCTGGCGGCAGCTGGCTCTTGCCAAGATTGATCGGGGAAGCCCGGGCGAAAGCCCTCGCCCTGACCGCCGAACCTCTTCAAGCGCAATCAGCTGCAGATTGGGGCCTGATCTGGAAAGCTCTGCCCGATGACAGTTTGATGGAGGAAGCGCAGACCCTTGCCAAGCAGCTTGCTGGCGGGGCCACCACCGGCCTCGCGCTGACGAAACAGCTGATGCAAGAGGCAGCCGGTCAAAGTCTTGATGAGCATCTGGACCGGGAACGGGACGCGCAACAGCAAGCCGGGCGAACGAATGACTACCGTGAAGGTGTCGCCGCGTTCATGGAAAAACGGCCCGCGAGGTTTTCCGGCACATGACCTCCAAAGAGCTTGCAAAGGCCTGCGCACAGAAGATGTGGGCTCAGGATACGGCCTCCCAGGAGTTGGGAATGGTCCTTAATGATGTGGATGCCGGTGAGGCTCGAATCTCCATGAGGGTGACAAAAACCATGGCCAACGGGCATGGCACATGTCATGGCGGCTATATTTTCACCCTCGCCGACAGTGCCTTTGCATTTGCCTGCAACACCTACAATCAGGTGACTGTTGCCCAGCAGTGTTCGGTGACGTTCCTAGCTCCAGCTCATGTTGATGACCGGTTGACGGCTGAGGCGCGCGAACAATCCCGTTCAGGCCGGTCTGGGCTCTATGATGTCACCATCACCAATCAGCACGGCGATAAAATCGCTGAGTTCCGAGGAAATTCACGCACAACCAAAGGCACGATATTGCCCGTTTGAGGATTTCGCACCGAGAGTAACTTGGTTGCGACTTGGGAGGATAGAATGGAAGATTTGGCGCCGAAACCCGGTGACTTGGATGCAATCGAAACGGCTTCACGTGATGAAATTGAAGCCTTGCAGCTCAAACGGCTCCAATGGTCATTAGCACATGCCTATGAGAACGTACCGCTGTTCAAAAAACGGTTTGATGTCAAGGGTGTACACCCCTCCGACCTGAAATCCTTGAAAGATCTGGCCCTGTTCCCGTTCACCGAGAAGACGGACTTGCGTGATCACTATCCATTTGGCCTGTTTGCCGTCCCGCGGGACCAGATCGTGCGCATTCATGCGTCTTCCGGCACCACTGGAAAGCCGACGGTTGTCGGCTACACTGCGGACGATATTGAAATGTGGGCCGATCTGGTTGCCCGCTCCATCCGCGCCTCCGGCGGACGGGCCGGCGACATTGTGCACATTGCCTATGGCTACGGCCTGTTTACCGGCGGCCTCGGCGCCCACTATGGCGCGGAGAAGATGGGCTGCACCGTTGTTCCCGTATCCGGTGGTATGACCGAACGCCAGGTCACCCTGATCCAGGATTTCAAACCCCGGATCATCATGGTGACCCCGTCTTATCTCTTATCCATCCTGGATGAATTCAAACGGATCGGGCTTGACCCGCGCGAAACATCACTTGCCTCTGGCATTTTTGGCGCCGAACCCTGGACCAACGCGATGCGCCAGGAAATCGAAGCGGCCTTCGACATGCATGCGGTTGATATTTATGGACTTTCCGAAGTCCTGGGCCCGGGCGTTGCCAATGAGTGTGTCGAAACGAAAGACGGCCTGCACATTTGGGAAGATCACTTTTATCCGGAAATCATCGATCCGGAGACGGGAGAGGTCCTTCCCGACGGCGAAATCGGTGAATTGGTCTTCACCACTTTGACCAAACAAGGCTTGCCTATGGTCCGCTACCGCACGCGCGACCTCACCCGTCTTCTACCCGGCACAGCCCGCTCCATGCGCCGGATGGAAAAAGTGACCGGGCGCTCGGATGACATGATTATCCTGCGCGGCGTCAATGTATTTCCAACCCAGATCGAAGAGCAGATCCTGAAATGCAGCGGCTTGTCTCCCCATTTCCAGATTGAACTCACCAAGGAAAACCGGCTCGACAGGATGACCGTGCATGTGGAAGCCGTACCGGGTGCGGCAGATGCCGACGTGCGATCCGCATCCGCCAAGGAATTGGCACATCATATCAAAAGCGTGATTGGTGTGACGGCTGCCATCAATGTGACCGAACCGGAAGCCGTGGAACGCTCTATGGGCAAAGCCAAACGTGTGGTTGACAATCGCAGGGAATAACCGGGACTTCAGGCCGATTGCCGCAGAGCTGTGAACCGAACGTCTAGTGCATCGGGATGAGCTGCAAGCAATGCGCTGCGACCCTGCAGAGTGTCTCCGATATAAGGATCTGCGGCTTCTGACAGCTGCAGATAGCTCTCTGCGAAAAGACTGCGCGCCGCGTGCCCCGGCCAGTCCTCCGGCAAAACCGAGGGCGGCAACTGCGGATCTTTCAATCGGATGGCCCGGTAGGCATGGACCATAGCAAGCCGGAGCGTCAGAGCTTGCAGGCCGTCGATGGTTTTCGCGGTCAGAACTCCGAACCGCTGAATGAAATCCTTATAGGCCCGTGCCAGACTCCCAAGATCAAACGCCCGGCTCAGCAGCGCCTGGGTTTCCAGATCACTGGCTCGGTCCGGAACCGCCCGAAACCGGGCGCCGGTTGATGTGCGTCCAGGCCGGTCCACCCCAAGAAAGAGACTGTCTCCGACCGCGCCAAATCCCTGTTCAAAGAGCTGATCCTGCGCTGACTTGTCAGGCTGAATCACCATCAATAGCTGACATTCGCTGTCTGGCGGACCAAAAATACGATCCGCCGCAGCGTGAAAATCGGAACGTGCCGAAGGCGTCAGGCTGTAGTAACTGCGCCGCCCTTCCCGCTCGCCTTGGAGCTGATCCCGGCTTACCAATCGGGATACGGCGGTGCGCACCAGCGATTCATTGACGCCAAATTTTCCACAGAGCGTGATCAGATCCCCAACCCACAAGCTGCCGCCGCGCGGCTCTACGATATCGCCATAAATGGTGACAATGAGAGGACCCGCTTTGGGCGGATAAGGCGACAGCAGAGACTTAAGGGAAGTGTCTTTGGGAGTTTGCATACATCAGCCGGTCAAGTGGTTCGCGGCACCATAATCGGACCGGTGCAATTATCCAAGGCATGTCGATTTCAGTCAAAAGACATGGCTTGCGCGTCTGATCAGTCAACGTTATACCATTACATGTTACATTGTAACACTCGCTCCCTAACCCTCCTGTCTGGATGTTTGATCTTTCCGCCATGCAAAACCGCACAAAAATTCACTCTGCCCTTGCCGTGTCCGCTGTCCTCGCCAGCACCGCTTTGACAGCGCCAGCTTTTGCAGACTCGCCTAATGTCGTGACCACCATCAAACCGATCCATTCCATTGCTGCTGCTGTGATGGAGGGTGTTGGAACGCCGCATATTCTGATTGATGGCGCTGCTTCCCCGCATGGGTTCGCCTTAAAGCCGTCGCAAGCCTTCCTGCTTCAAGGGGCCGATGCGGTGTTCTGGGTTGGTCCGGAACTAACCCCATCTCTTGAAAAACCGATCAGCTCCATGGCGGCCAAGGCTGCTCGTGTCGAAATGATGGATGTGGACGGCATAGAGCATCTCGGCCTGCGCGATAACGATCAATTCGACGGTCATGACCACGGCGACCACGAAGATCATGATGAACACGGCCATGACGATCATGAGGATCATGAGGATCATGAAAAATCAGCCGAAGAACATGATCATGATGATGATCACGATCATGAAAAAGAACATGCTCACAAAGATGAGCACGATCACGACGATGATCATAAGGATGAGCATGCCGAAGGGCATTCAGACGAAGATCACGACCATGACAAAGACCATGCGCATGATCATGACGACGACCACGAAAAAGAGCACGCGCATAAGGGCGAAGATCACGACCACGAAGAAGAACATGCGCACGATCACGACGATGACCACAAGGAAGAGCATGCCGAAGCGCACGATGATCATGGCCACGATCACGCCCATGGCAGCAAGGATGCGCACATCTGGCTGAACCCGGAAAACGGCATCACGATCGCGCAAAAAATCGCAGCGACGCTCTCAGAAATCGATCCAGACCATGCTGCGACCTACAAGGCAAACGTAGACAAATTTGCAGCCACCATTACCAGCCTGAACGCAGAAATCGCCGGCAAACTGGAGCCACTCAAAGGCGGCAAGTTCGTCGTCTTCCATGACGCTTATCACCATTTCGAACACCACTATGGCGTTGAAGCCAGCGGCGCGATTTCTGTGACACCGGAAGCTCTAGCCAGCGCCGACCGGGTATCTGAAATCCAGAACCGTGTCCGCTCCCAAAACATTACCTGCGTCTTCCAGGAACCTCAGTTCGATTCGAAACTGGTGTCTGTCGTCATTGAAGGCAGCGATGCAAAGGTTGGTACATTGGATCCGCTCGGTACCGAGCTGGAAAATGGACCTGGCCTCTACCCGGCCCTTTTGACCAGCCTCGCAGACTCCATTGCCGGTTGCCTGAAGTCTTAAGGCGAATTCATCAGTGCCCGCCGGGTGGGCTGGCGGGTTCAGCTTGTTGAAGATTTCACCTGGAAGTCCTTGGTCCAGAACCTGCCGTGGGTTTCTTTGTCCGCCCGATACAAGAAACTCCGGCATCGCAGACGAAAGTGATTTTCAGAGCACGCGATCTTCAGCAAAAAGCCCGCCGGTCTCACCGGCGGGCTTTTCTAATTTCCAGCAGGGAATTTGGATCTTATGACGCCCTGGCTTTGGCCCGCGCCTGTTCCGTTTTTTCGATCGCTTTCAGAAGGTACCGGTCGCGGTCATAAATATCGGTGTAGAAGCCAATGTTTCCGTCCGCTTCTGGCCAGGCTGTGAAATAAGACACATAAACCGGAATATCGCCGGTGACTTTCTCTTGCTCGTTCTGGCCCGCCGCAATGCGCGAAGTCACATAGTCTTTCGACTTTCCGAGAACCGCCGCGGCCATGCCTTTCGGATCATGCAAGCGGATACAGCCATGACTGAAGGCACGCACGTCCTTCTTGAACAAGCTCTTGGACGGCGTGTCATGCATGTAGATGTGATGTTTGTTCGGGAAAAGGATCTTCACCTCGCCCAAGGCATTCGACCGGCCCGGATATTGGCGCACATTGATCGACTGCTGCTTGGCAGCCACGGCATACCAGTCGACCGAAGCTGAGGACACCTTCCGGCCACCGGGTGTGGTGACTTCATAACCGGATTGGTCCAGATAGCTCGGATTTGCGGCCAGTTTCGGGATCATCTCGTTGACGATGATCGAATACGGCACACCCCAATAGGGATTGTATTCAACGACCTCAATCTTGTCGTAGAAGAAGTTGGTCTGGTTCGATTTTTTGCCAACAACCACCCGCATCGACATCGGGTCTGAACCTGGCTCGAAATAGGTCGCGGTGAATGCGGCCTGGTTGATGAACACCTTGCGTGCGCCCAGCTCTTCCGGAATCCAGCGGCTGCGCTCCATCGCAAGCTTCACCTTGGCGATTTTGGCCGCATTGGTTTCGCCAACCATGGCTTTGATGGTGTTCTTGCCGACAATCCCATCCGGCGTCAGCTTGGCTTCCTTTTGGAACCCTTTGACTAAGGAAACCAGTTCCGGCGCATAAAGATCGCTGC
Organism: Labrenzia sp. PHM005; assembly: GCF_006517275.1. Taxonomy (NCBI): domain Bacteria; kingdom Pseudomonadati; phylum Pseudomonadota; class Alphaproteobacteria; order Hyphomicrobiales; family Stappiaceae; genus Labrenzia; species Labrenzia sp. PHM005. Next base: position 4,146,462 of record NZ_CP041191.1, read on the forward strand.
CGTCATAAGATGCCAACGTCTCAGCATGCGCCGTTTTCAGCTCATCGGATCCATGGCGCGCAATCGCTGCGACAATGTTTTTGGTTTCCGGGCTGGATTTGCCCGCTTTCAAAAACGTTCCTGGCGCAATGACGATCTGATCGGCTTCTTCGTCTTCGGCCTTGAGGCGCTTAAGTTCCGCCGTCAGCTTCTTGAAATGATCGTTCTGTGGCTGATGCGCTTCCAATGCGACTGCCACTTCATTTGAAGCCGTGAAATCCTCCAGGGCGGCGACCAGATCAACCTCATGGCGCGGCAGATCGTGATATTGCGAGATCCGGTTGGGATCGACACGGCCTCGAGTCGCATCCAGAACATAAGTGAGTGCCGCTGCACTCAGCTCCATCTCGAACCGCATGACGGCTGCATCAAGTTCATCGCCTTCCAGCGCCGATGTAGCCGGCAACGCCACCACGTAATCAGCCGGGTTCAAAGCAAACTCGGCTGCATTGCGCAGCGCGCGGCGCATTTGCGCAGCTTTTGCGGTCGGTTTGCCGTCCTTGACCCAAACGAAATCCGGATGTTCGCGGTAAAAAGCGATCAACGCTTCGCCAACTTCCGGAAGCACGGTCAGCTTCATGGTTTTCAGTGCCGGCCGGGATTCATCAAACGGTGTCAGTACGACCGGGATTGAGGTGCTGACATTTGCGTCACTGGTCGACGCTGTCGCCTCTTCTGCGGGCTCGGCAACTGCTTCGGCTGTTTTCTTTTCCGACAACGGCGCCAGTGAGACAGCTTTGAGTTTATCAGGCGCATAGGTCAAATAGCGCGGAGCGGACACCCGAACCTTCACGGCCTTGCGCTGCAGTTCCCGCCGTTCACGTTCCTGCTGGCGGCGATGGAATTCAGGGTCAAACAGCCGCTGAAAAAAGCCCTGGGCTTGTGCTTCGGCCACCGGCAAAGCGAAAAAGCTTGTTGCCAGCACGCTGGCCATTAGACCGGCCTTCAAACCAGCACTCAGCTTCTGGCTGACGGACACTGCTTCCTGGCGTTCCGAAACCTTGTTCGTTGGTTCCGCTCGTCCCATCGTGTTCACTCGCATTGTCAAAACCTGTATTTCAATATGTCTAACACAGTCCGGGAGTGCCCAATGCCCCGGTTTTATTCCCTGCCGTCATGAAGTCCGCCGGCCGGCTTCCATCACCAAACCCAACCGGCATTTAGCAACCCAAACAAGTCCTGCTCACGTGGAACAAGGCGATCAGAATCGCACAGCTTTCGGAAACAATACTACACCAAGCCCGTACGTAAGGTTAAGTGCACAGACTTGGCGCCAGTTTCCAAATCACGTCAGTGTGACGCATTTGCATGTTTTTCCGTGAGCCGCCCGTGATTTGAGCGGCTTAGGCAGATGATTTCACGAATTAAAACGGGATTTCGTCGTCCATCGGGCCGGCACCACCGCCGCCGCCGGACGGGCCGCCAAAGCCGCCACCGGACGAGCCGCCGCCGTATCCACCACCGCCGCCGCCACCAAAGCCGCCGCCGCCAGAGGATCCGCCGCCAAAGCCGCCACCGCCCTGGTCATTGCCGTAATCAGGCAAACCACCCGGCTGACCACCGCCCTCGCCGCGGCCATCCAGCATCGTCAAGTTGGAGTTGAAACCCTGCAGGACGACTTCGGTAGAATATCGATCCTGACCGGATTGGTCTTGCCACTTGCGGGTCTGCAGCTGACCTTCCAGGTAAACCTTGGAGCCTTTGCGCAAATAATTCTCAGCGACCTTACACAGGCCCTCATTGAAGATCACCACCCGGTGCCATTCGGTTTTTTCACGGCGCTCGCCGGAATTGCGGTCCCGCCAGGATTCAGACGTGGCGATCCGCAGGTTGGCGATCGGGCGGCCATCCTGGGTGCGCCGGATTTCCGGATCCGCCCCAAGATTTCCGACCAAAATGACTTTGTTGACGCTTCCCGCCATGCTCAACTCCTGTTTATGTTCTTGCACCCGGCCCCGCCAAGGCAGCTGGATGGCATGGCACTCCGTTTAAAGCGCCCAATTCTAAAGTCCACACCCTAGCGATCAGATTGTACAAACGCCGCCTTTTTTGGCCAGCTCCCCCCATTTTCCACAGTGTTGACCCCTGCCGGGCCATTAAGAGGCAAAAAAGCCACGCAACAAAATGTGCCATTGCAGCCGGTCTTGTTTCGCAATCCCGGTCTATCCACACCGAAAGTCATTCTGTACTTGTTTTGTTCTTATCATTTTTATACTCTTGATTCAATTCTCCTGCCAGGTTTGGCAGCAAACGGAATTTTGCAGAGACAGCCATCTGGAAGACGGGCTGGAAACTGCTATATCGGGTGCGAGCAGGACCGCGCCCGGGAGACATATTAAAAGCCCGGCCCGGGCTGTCTGCGCAAGATCAGGATGACGACAATATGACGACTGCGAAGGCTTCTGATAGCGACGCCTGGAAAAAAGACCCGACGAAAGTTCTCAGTGTGCGCGGGGCCCGCGAACACAATCTGAAGAACGTCGATCTAGATTTACCGCGCAACAAGCTGATCGTCATGACCGGGCTATCCGGGTCGGGAAAATCGTCTCTTGCTTTCGACACCATCTACGCGGAAGGCCAGCGCCGGTATGTTGAAAGCCTGTCCGCTTATGCCCGCCAGTTCCTGGAGATGATGCAGAAGCCGGATGTCGATCAGATCGACGGCCTGTCTCCGGCAATTTCCATTGAGCAGAAGACGACCTCACGTAATCCGCGCTCTACCGTCGGCACGGTCACGGAAATCTATGACTATATGCGCTTGTTGTTTGCGCGGGTTGGGATTCCGTATTCCCCGGCAACCGGCCTGCCCATCGAAAGCCAGACGGTCAGCCAGATGGTCGACCGGGTCATGGATCTGGACGAAGGCAGCCGCCTGTATTTGCTGGCGCCGATGGTCCGCGGCCGCAAAGGCGAGTACCGTAAGGAACTCGCCGAACTGATGAAAAAGGGCTTCCAGCGGGTTAAGATCGACGGAACCTTTTACGAAATTGCCGATGCTCCCGCGCTCGACAAGAAATTCAAACACGACATCGATGTGGTCGTGGACCGGATTGTCGTGCGCGACGATATCGCCGGCCGCCTGGCCGATTCACTGGAAACAGCGCTGAAACTGGCCGATGGCATCGCAATCGCCGAGTTTGCCGGAGAAACCGAAGAAAACGGCGTTCCAAAGCGGCTGATCTTTTCCGAAAAATTCGCTTGCCCGGTCTCCGGTTTCACCATCCCGGAAATCGAACCACGTCTGTTTTCTTTCAACAACCCGTTTGGTGCCTGTCCAACGTGCGACGGGCTGGGCACTACGCTCGCCTTTGAAGAAGATTTGGTCGTGCCCGACCATACCTTGTCTTTGCGCGAAGGTGCGGTGCTGCCCTGGGCGAAAACCGGCTCCACCTCACCCTATTACGCCCAGACTCTGGAAGCCCTTTGCCGCCATTTTGATGTGTCTATGGCGACACCCTGGAAGGATCTGGACGCGAAAGTTCAGGACGCAATCCTTCATGGCACCGGCAAGACGGACATCGAGTTTGTCTATGACGATGGCGTACGCAGCTACCGGACGGAAAAGCCGTTTGAGGGCGTCATCGGCAACATCGAACGGCGCTGGCGGGAGACAGAATCCACCTGGGTGCGCGAAGAACTCGCCCGGTTCCAGTCCGACCACGCCTGCCCAGCTTGCCAGGGCTACCGCCTGAAACCTGAAGCGCTTGCGGTCAAGATCGCCGATCGGCACATCGGCCATATCACGGAGCTTTCCATTCGCGATGCCGGGGCATGGTTCGACCAGCTTCCGGCAAAGCTCAATGACAAACAGACGGAAATCGCTGGACGGATCCTGAAGGAAATCCGCGAACGGCTGAAGTTCCTCAACGATGTCGGGCTGGAGTATCTCTCCATGGCGCGTTCGTCCGGCACCTTGTCGGGCGGTGAAAGTCAGCGGATCCGCCTTGCGTCTCAGATCGGATCAGGCCTCACCGGCGTTTTGTATGTTCTGGACGAGCCGTCCATCGGCCTGCACCAGCGCGACAACGCCCGGCTTCTGGAAACCTTGCGCCACCTGCGTGATCTCGGGAATACGGTGATTGTCGTTGAACACGACGAGGATGCGGTTCTGACCGCGGACTATGTTGTTGATGTCGGACCAGGCGCCGGTGTGCACGGCGGCCAGGTGGTTGCCCATGGCTCCCCGCAAGATGTCATGGCCAACGGCAACTCCTTGACCGGTCAGTACCTCTCCGGCGCCAAGATGATTCCACTGCCGATGGAACGGCGCAAGATCGACAAGAAACGCAAGATCTCTGTCAAAGGCGCGCGCGGCAACAACCTCAAGGATGTTGATGTCGACGTCCCGCTCAGCACATTTACCTGTGTCACCGGCGTGTCCGGTGGCGGCAAATCCACCTTCTTGATCGATACGCTTTATAAGTCGGCCGCGCGGCGTTTGAATGGTGCCCGCGACAACCCGGCGCCGCATGACCGCATCGAAGGCCTGGAGGTGCTCGACAAGGTGATCGATATCGATCAATCACCGATCGGCCGGACGCCGCGCTCCAACCCGGCCACCTACACCGGCGCTTTTACGCCGATCCGCGAATGGTTCGCCGGCATGCCTGAGGCGAAGGCCCGTGGTTATCAGCCGGGCCGGTTCTCGTTCAACGTCAAAGGCGGACGCTGCGAGGCCTGCCAGGGCGACGGTGTGATCAAGATCGAGATGCACTTCCTGCCCGATGTTTATGTCACTTGCGATGTCTGCAAGGGCAAACGCTACAACCGCGAGACCCTGGAAGTCGAGTTCAAGGGCAAATCAATTGCCGATGTTCTCGATATGACTGTTGAAGAGGCGGCTGACTTCTTCTCAGCGGTCCCCGCTGTCCGCGACAAGATGGAAACGCTGGCGCGGGTCGGGCTCGGCTATATCAAAGTCGGCCAGCAAGCGACCACGCTGTCGGGCGGTGAAGCGCAGCGGGTCAAGCTCGCCAAAGAACTCTCCAAACGCTCCACCGGCCGCACGCTCTACATTCTGGATGAACCGACCACGGGCCTACACTTCCATGATGTCGCCAAACTGCTCGATGTTCTTCACGAACTTGTCGATCAGGGCAACACCGTGCTGGTGATTGAACACAATCTGGAAGTCATCAAAACCGCCGACTGGATCATAGATCTCGGCCCGGAAGGCGGCGACGGAGGCGGCACAATTGTCGCCGCCGGACGGCCGGAGGACGTGGCTTCGAGAAAAGAGAGCTACACAGGCCAGTTTCTTGCAGAATTGTTGCACCGTAGGCCACACCGTGCTCCAGATGCTGCTTGAGTAACTTAGAGGCTCTTGCCATGAGTTTTCCGGGACAGTGCTTGTTGCGGCAAACGACGTATTCAGGCCAATCAAAGCGAATTCAATGGACAAACATTTCATACTGACGTTGGGAAGAAGCGGCAGCAATTCGCTGGTAAATATGCTCAACCAACATCCTGAAGTAATCAATTACGGCGAAGTATTAGGGGACTGGAATGAACTTCGCAGACTTCAAAAGCGCCTGGGCCTTTGGCGCCATGACGATGCTGCCTATCTGGACGCTCTCTTAGGAGATGCTCGGATTTTGCGAGGAGTCAACCTGGCTCGCACCGTGCGAAAGTTGTTACGCTTTCGTTTTCAGGAGATCAAGAATTTGTCAGGTGTCCGGACCGTGGGCATCAAGGACTTTTCTCTGAATCTTAGCATTCTGAACATCAAAGATTATTTTGAGAGCAGACCGGATATCAAGGTTATTGGTTTGTCGCGACCGCAAATCCTTGATCGGATGCTATCCTCGTTCCTACTAGGCAAAACAGGAGTTGTCGCGCGAACCGAGATCGCCGACAAACCGCCGCTCATCAGCTTGGACACCAATACATTGGTTCATGACCTGGAAACAATAGACAAAGAGAATCTAGAGCTCGATGCCATGCTGGCAACCCTACCTGCATCTCAGGTTTTGCGGATCGATTACAAAGAGCTCTATCGTTCAACTGAATCCCGCGAAGCTATCATGAGCGAGGTCTTCCGTTTTCTCAATGTAGCAGATGTTCAGGTAAACACCCGCATGCGGAAAATAGTAGAAAATGGGCCGCTCAAAGCTATCGAGAACCTTGAAGAATGCCGAAAAGCTGTAAGCGGAACTCGATTTGAGGACCTGTTTTACGCAGAAACACCAGACCAGTCGTAGTTTGGCTCTATCGCCATAGGCCGGATCAACTGGTAGGGCACCAACCTCGACAGAGATTCTGCAATGCATGCATCAACAGATGACTTTTGCAATCATTTTTTGGCAATTTTTTTGCACCGCATCTTTATTCGCCATCAGATTGTTTTTTCAACTATTATTTGCGCTTCGCGGTCAATTTTTTTCAGATATTTTTTGCATTGCACAAAATGCATGACAGACATGCAGAGACAGCGCTTCTTTAATTTCGGGTGATGAATTATATCATTCTCAACAACGACGCAGCGGGGCGCTTTTAGCGGCCTCGCCAAGAAGGAAAAACAAAATGTTCGACACTGTTGTGCGCAAATACAACAACTGGAAAAGCTACCGCCGTGCGGTGGATGAGCTTTCCGCCCTGTCCAGCCGTGAGCTGCAGGATCTCGGCATCAGCCGCGGCGACATCAAGTTTGTAGCCCGCCGCAGCTTCGAAGGCTGAACATAAAAGATTAGAGATCGCGTCCCGAGGCATCCTCCTCCCAGCCAACGGACGTGTGACACGCAGGGCATCCTCCTCCCAGCCCTGTCACGTCGAAACAACGCCTGCCAGCACCTCCTCCCGCTGGCAGGCGTTTGTTCGTTTGGTGTCCCAAAAACTATCCTTCTGAATTGAATTCAGTGTTGCAACGGCTTCAGGATAACTCCTGAGGCCTTTTTTCGTTTTTTGCAGTTCTTCAAGAGAATGCAGCCGGATGCAGAACCGTGTCAGTCTGCCGTTTGCGATTGCAAGGATTGATATTGCCGGTCAACCGGCATTACCGATACAGCCGCATACTTTTGCCCACCGGTCGTGATCGTTTCCCGCGTGCCGTGTAATGCTGCCCCGCACGCAACGTTAACCCTTCATAAACTTGCATTTTTTGCATATCTGCATCGCGTTTTCCCCTCTACCTCGCATCGCACAAGACGCCTATATCCCTGCCTGTAACGAGATGAACGGGCCAGACGCCGATCCGCGGTGCCATGGCCATGAGATATAAAGGCCAGAGCCATGATCGATATCGTACGGAAATTCAACAACTGGAAAAGCTACCGCCGGACCTACGACGAGCTGTCCAACCTGACCAACCGCGAGTTGGACGATCTGGGCATCGCCCGCACCGAGATCGCACGTTTCGCCCGCGAAGCTATTAAATAATACCCCTTAACGGCCAAAGGCATCCTCCTCCCAGCCAATGGCCGTTATTCTCTGCGCCTTAAACGCAGAGCTTTAAAAAAACGCTTGCCGGATCCTCCTCCCACCGGCAGGCGTTTTTTCTTTTCAGCTTCCTAGACGGCTGCCCTCTTCCATCCATTTCGCCAACGGCATGATATCCGGCTTTGCGCCATTTGCGCGGACCCAGGAGTCAATGGCGTACGCGGTCCCAGTTTTTTTCTCCGTGACGGTTGCTGTAGCATGCGGATACCGTCCATCCAGCAGAAAGCCGCGCGCGACCGGTGAACTGACCTTATGGTGTTTCAAAAACCCATTCTTTTCTGCAATTAACAAAAGCGACGTGGTGTTGGTGCTCTCGTCGATGCAGTCCATCTGTCCCGGTTTTCTGGAGTTTTCCGCATCAAACCCGCCGACATCGTTCTGCGAGCCGACTTGGGCCGCAACCCGTCTTTCCTGCCACTGCACCGCTTTTCCAATCGCTTTCCGTTCAGCTGCGGGGGATGACTTGCCGGACGCAAGAATGCTGCGGATCCTGTTCAGGTCCTTGCGGGAGTAATTTATTGGGGTTTTATAGGTGCAGCCGAAACCATGGCAGATGTAAACTTTGGCACTTTTGGGTGCCACACCATCCTGATTGCCATACCAACCACGGGCGTCTGATGTTGCTTGCCCCGCGCATCCGCCGAGCACTAGCAGCCCTATCAGTGCAAATAGGCGCCGACCCAATTGTTCCGTCCCCATTATCCCCCCAATGGCAAAACGACTCACTTCTGGTGACGTAGTGTAACCTGAAGATCGTGGATTGCGGCAACCGGCGGAAACCAGTATCTAGGGATCAAAGATGGGCCGACAGGAATTCAATCGCCAAATCGCGTTGGATACGGCCAAACTCCCGAAGGATGTGACCATGTCCCCCCTCCATGTCATTGGCGGCGGCCTTGCAGGTTCCGAAGCTGCCTGGCAAATCGCTGAAGCCGGTTTTGATGTCGTGCTGCATGAAATGCGTCCGGTCCGGAAAACCGACGCCCATCAGACCGATGGCTTGGCCGAGCTTGTCTGCTCCAATTCGTTCCGCTCCGACGATTCTGAGCAAAACGCGGTCGGACTGATCCACCATGAGCTCCGCCAGCTCGGCTCCTTGATCATGGCGTCCGCAGATGCTCATCAAGTTCCGGCCGGAAGTGCGCTCGCCGTCGACCGGCACGGTTTCTCTGATGCCGTCACAAAGGCATTGGAAGACCATCCGAGGATCACCATTTCCCGCGAAGAAGTTGCCGGTCTGCCGCCGGAAGACTGGGAGAAGGTCATCATCGCCACGGGCCCGCTTACGTCTCCGGCACTCTCCGAAGCAGTTCTTGCTAAAAGCGGTGAGGATGCCCTGGCGTTTTTTGATGCCATCGCGCCGATCGTCCACTTTGAGTCCATCGACCTCGACAAGGCCTGGTTCCAGTCCCGCTATGATAAGGTCGGACCGGGCGGCACCGGTAAGGACTATCTCAACTGCCCGATGGATAAGGAGCAATACGAGGCCTTTATCGACGCTCTTCTGGAAGGCGAGTCGACCGATTTCAAAGAATGGGAAGAAAACACGCCGTATTTCGATGGCTGTTTGCCGATCGAGGTGATGGCCTCCCGCGGCCGCGAAACCCTGCGCCATGGCCCTATGAAACCGATGGGTCTGACCAACGCGCACAATCCGGACGTCAAACCCTATGCAGTGGTTCAGCTGCGCCAGGACAATGCGCTGGGTACGCTCTACAACATGGTCGGTTTCCAGACGAAGCTGAAGTACGGCGCCCAAGGCGACATTTTCAAGATGATCCCGGGCCTGGAAAATGCACAATTTGCCCGCCTCGGCGGACTGCACCGCAACACCTTCTTGAATTCGCCGAAAGTCCTTGACGGGTCGCTCCGTCTAAAAGCCGATCCGCGCCTGCGCTTTGCCGGGCAGATCACCGGCTGCGAAGGCTACGTGGAATCGGCCAGTGTCGGCTGCATGGCTGGGCTGTTCGCGGTCATGGAACTCAAGGGGCAAGACATTATCACGCCGCCGGAAACCACCGCCATGGGCGCTCTGCTTGGTCATATCACCCAGGGTCACATCAGCCGCGATGACGGTGCCGGCAAACCGCGCTCCTTCCAGCCAATGAACGTCAATTTCGGCCTATTCCCTCCGGTTGAAGCACCGACTAAGGACGCCGATGGCAGGCGTATCAAGGGCAAGGAAAAAACCAAAGCTAAGAAGCTCGCCATGACAGAGCGGGCCAAGGCTGATTTCAAAGATTGGCAAACCCGCATCGGCGCAGTGCGCGAGGCTGCTGAGTAATTAGTAGAAAAGACGTGGTCACGCATATTCCATTTCGGAATCAATTCTTACAGGGACGAAAATGTTGCAATTGGATCGAGCTTATTCGGCTGTTCTTTTCGATATGGATGGAACGCTATTGGACTCCCGTGTAGCCGTTGAAAGAGTCTTGACGGATTGGGCTGAGGCCAACTCAATCGACCCTCCTGCATTACTCGCAGTTTCACATGGCCGGCGGACAATTGATGTCGTTCGTGAATTCGCGAAACCTGGTATGGATTGCGAGACCGAGGCAGCAAAAATCGAATCTGCTGAAATAGCCGAAGTCCGAGGGGTAGTTGCAATTCCCGGTGCTATAGATCTTTTGAACCGATTGCCGTCAATGCGTTGGGCCATCGTAACATCTGCCGGACATAAACTCGCAATTCGACGGTTAACAGCCGCAGGAATTCCCATTCCCGAAGTACTCGTGACCGCTGAAAACATCGAAAATGGAAAGCCTGATCCTACAGGCTACTTATTAGCCGCAGAAAAACTCGGTACTAATGCGAAGGATTGTTTGGTCTTTGAAGACGCGCCTGCCGGAATTCAAGCCGGGCTAAATGCGGGAAGTGACGTGATCGCGATCGGCTACGCCTCCCCAGGTGATAAGACACCGGATTGTCCAGTCATTACAGACTTCCGGGACATCACTTTCAGGCTCGATTGAAAATCGCGGGTCAGTCAATACCTTCGCCGCAGCAGGCATTGAACGAGACCCGAAATTTTCATTCGCAAGCCATGGTGGGGAGCCTCAAGCTCCCATTCTTGCGGACCACTCCAGCGCCATGCGTTCGGTGTCTTTGATGAACTTCTCTTTGCCAATCAGGTAACTGTCCCAGTCACCGTCATCGATAGTTACCAGCCGGAGTTTCAGATCCGCATAGGCTTTCGCGGCCTCCGCATGCGCAATCAGATAGTCCCGGAAAGCCAGATGCCGTGTGACATGATCGGAACCTGACAAAAACACATGAAGGTGGTGGGTTCTACGCCGCTCTGAATTGAATTTCCGATAGTAGCGCCGGCCTGGGATGCCATAGGCGTCCATCACCTCATACCCGAGAAACTGCATTTCGCGGTTCATGGCATCGGAGGCTTCCAGCGAATTGACTTCACCCATCAGATCAATAATCGGTTTGGCCACCAGGCCCGGCACCGCGGTGCTGCCGATGTGATGGATCGCAACCAGGTTCGGTCCCAGAACCTGGGAAATCCTAGCAGCTTCATCTTGGTACTGTTCCGCCCAAACGGTTTGGTAGTCGGTAAGCTCAACCATGGCTCACTCTTAAAGGGACGGTCTTAATATCTAAATAGCGGACAAAGATTTGTTTCTGGTGCGCCACAAAATCCACTGTCGGCGAAGCTGTGAAAGTTCCACTGTCTGTTTGAGTGGATCAAATCCTGGTGTTTCCATCTTCTTCAAGAACGGTTCAACCAGGGCCAGCGGCAAAAAGGCGTTCCGGCAAGGTTTCGGAACGTCGTCCACCGCTTGCCGGACGCGCTCGAGATGATGACGGATATGACCGCGCATTTCCGTCAAGGCCGCGCCGAGTTCTGCTGTCATTTGGCCCTTGAAGATGGTCTGCGGATCCACGCCATGGCGCTTCAGGAGATCCTTCGGCAGATAGAGTTGTTGCCGTGTCGCGTGCCACGGCAAAGCACGCAGAAGTCCCGTCATGCCATAGGCAACGCCCGCGTGCCCCGCAGCGGTCGCAACTTTGGGGTCCTCGCCGGAGTTCAAGACATAGCAGGCCAACTGGATCAGACCTGAAACCGTTTCACCGGTATAACCTTCCAGGTCATTGAGGCTCGGCATGGGATCATTATAGAGGTCAAAGATCCGCGCCTCGGTCATAGCAATCAAGCCATGTTTTGGCAGCTTGTAGCTCTCAATGGTTTGAAGAAGTGCATTCGCAATCGGATTGGAGGCAACGGCACCGTGTTCCGTTCCTTCCAGGAGATCGCGCCACCATTGCAGGCGGACTTCGCCGGGCAACGGCTCCGACACGCTTTCCCGGACACGGGCTATTTCCACATTGAAGGCATAAAGTGCCATCAGGCCGGGCCGGTGTGCCTCAGGAGCCAGCAAGGCGCTTAAGTAGCGGTCCTTGTCATACTGGCGCACGACCTCTACGGCGTGATCGAAGTCCTTGTCCATGTCCGCCTATATGGCTTTTGAGGAAGGTTAGTCCACAGCGAGCAGCGCTGCCGCGACTGCCCGTTCTTCGGAGAGTAGAACATTGTAGGTGCGCACCGCAGCGCCAGTGGACATGGGATCGGCCAAAATCCCGGCTTCGCGGAACATGGCTTTCAAATCCGCCGGGAGCGGCAGGAGGTCCAGACCGGTTCCAACCAGAAGTACTTCGATATCAGCACGTTCTTCCAAAACCTTTTCAAAGGCTTCGTGGTTGAATTCGGACGGTTTGTTCAAGTTCCAACCGTAGATGCCGCTTGGCACGCACAAAAGAGAGCCGCGATGCGACATTTCCGCAAAGCGGAACCCGCCGTCGCCGTAAGCGTCCAGAGGGGCCCGCCCCGGGAAATGGGCATCGCGAATTTCAAGTCCCTTCACGGTCAGACCGCCGCTTCCGACCCTTCGCCCTTTTCACCGTCTTCATCTTTCGGTGCCAGAGCATCGGACCGAAGGTTCAACAGGATTAGGAACGGAGCTGCAAGGAAGATCGACGAATAGGTGCCAATCACGATGCCGAAGATCATCGCCAATGTGAACGACTGGATCACTTCACCGCCAAACGCATAAAGCGCGATCAAGGCCAGCAAGGTGGTGACAGAGGTCATGGTCGTCCGCGACAGGGTTTCGTTGATCGAAAGATCCAGCAGCTCGGTCAGTGGCTTCTTCTTGTATTTCCTGAGGTTCTCACGGATCCGGTCATAGACAACCACGGTATCGTTGAGCGAATACCCGATAATCGTCAGGACGGCCGCGATACTCGACAAGGAGAAGTCCAGCTGCAACAGCACAAACAGGCCGACAGTGACCACCACGTCGTTGGCCGTGGTCAGGATCGCCCCAACGGCAAAGTGCCATTCGAAGCGGAACCAGATGTAGAACATGATCGCCAAAAGCGATGCGATCACCGCGATCGCGCCAGCCTGGGCCAGCTCGCCGGAAACGCGTGGACCGACCACTTCAACACGGCGGAAGTCAACATTGTCATCGGCAAAGATGGTCCGCACCTTGCCGACAACCGATTGCTGGGCAAGTTCACCGCCTGGCTGTTCTTCAACCCGGATCAGGATGTCGTCTGGCGCACCAAACTCCTGCACCTGAACATCGCCCAAGTTGAGGCTCGACAATTCGGAGCGGATCGCACCGATATCGGCCGGGCCATCGGTCTTGATCTCGATGATCGTGCCACCTTTAAAATCGATGCCGAAATTCAGGCCGACGGTGAAGAACCCCGCAAGTGAAGCAACCACCAGCAGGATAGACAGCGGAAAACTGATTTTCCGCAGCCACATGAATTTGAATTTCGTGTTGTCCGGAACAAGTCTCAGCAACATTGGTCTTTACTCCCGGATCAAATCGGCAAGACGGACGGACGGCGGAAGCGCACCCAGAGGGCGACCAAAAGCCGGCTGAACGTGAAGGCTGAGAAAACGGTGGTGAAAATCCCGATCGCCAGGGTCACGGCGAAGCCGCGAACCGGTCCGGATCCAAGCTGGAACAGGATAACGGCGGCAATCAGCGTGGTGATGTTGGCGTCCAAGATGGTGCCAAGCGCCCGCTTGTAGCCCGCATCAATCGCAGAAATGGCCGACCGTCCTGCCCGCGCTTCTTCGCGGATACGTTCAAAGATCAGCACGTTGGCGTCCACCGCCATACCGATGGTCAAAACGATACCGGCGATGCCCGGCAAGGTGAGCGTGGCTTGCAGGAACGTTAGGGCTCCAAAAATCAGGAACATATTCCCAACAAGTGCGATATCCGCAATGACGCCGAACCGTCCGTAGGCCAGGATCATGAACACAATCACCAGGACACCAGCGATGATGGAGGCCATCTTGCCGGATTCAATGGAATCGGCACCAAGACCCGGACCAATGGACCGTTCTTCGATGACCGTCAGCTTGGCCGGCAAGGCACCGGCACGAAGCAAGACAGCAAGGTCGTTTGCCCCATCAACGGTGAAGTTGCCGGAAATCTGACCCGCGCCGCCTGTAATCGGCTCGCGGATAACAGGTGCGGAAATGACTTCCTCGTCGAGTACGATCGCAAACGGACGGCCAACATTTTGCTGGGTAACTGTTGAGAATTTCCGGGCACCGGAGGTGTTGAAACGGAAATTGACAACCGGCTCATTGTTACGCTGGTCGAAGCTGACCTGCGCATCCACCAGATCTTCACCAGACAAAAGCGGTGCTTCTTCCAAGAGATATGGCAGCGGCGGATCATCCACCGACATCATGACGACAGTGCCAACCGGCGGACGGCTTTGCAGCGCCTGATCGCCGGACATGGAAGTGTCGACCATGTGGAACGTCAATTGTGCTGTCTGACCCACAAGATCCTTGAGCCGTTCCGGGTCATCTTCACCCGGAGCTTCCACCAGGATCCGGTCTGTGCCCTGACGTTGAATGTTCGGCTCCGTCGTGCCCAGTTCATCGACGCGGCGGCGGATGACTTCGATCGACTGCTGGACGATGTTGGTCATCCGGTCAGCAAGGCCTTGCTCAGAGTAGGTGAAGCGGACGAGGCCATCGTCAGTGACCGTAATCTCAAACTCATTCACCGGCTGACCGGCAAAGATGTTGGAGACCAACGGATTGACCAGCGGCTGCAGGCGTTCTTCTGCTTCAGCCAGGCGTGTCAGATCACGAATGCGGACCTGGGCGGCTTCGCCCTGCACCCCAAGACCGGTGTAGCCGATCCTTGGGCTTTCGCGCAGCGATCCCCGCATGTCGCTGACAAGCGCTTTCATGCGCTTTTGAATGTAATCCTTCTGGTCGATCTCATAGAGCAGGTAAGCCCCGCCCTGGAGGTCAAGCCCGAGGACCATCTGGTTCTTCGGCAGGAAGTCCGGCCAGCTTTCGATGGTTTTTGCGGAAAAGAAGTTGGGCAACGTCGTCACAAATCCCGCGACAACCACGAGGACGATGAGCGCAATTTTCCAGCGTGCGAAATAGAGCATGGTCAAGCCTTAAAAGCGGACGGGCCGAAACACTTCCGGCCCATCAAAACTGGTCTCAGCAATGTGCGCCTTAAGCGCCTTCTTTGGCCGGTTCGGTTTTGGACCGGACTTCCTGAACCATGGACCGAACGACACGAACCTTCACGCCTTCAGAAAGTTCCACCTGCAGTTCGCCGTCATCGACAACCTTGGCGACCTTGCCGATCAGTCCACCAGTCGTGACGATCGTGTCACCGCGGCGCAGATTGGCAACCATTTCCTGATGTTGCTTCATGCGCTGGCGCTGCGGCCGGATGATCAGGAAATACATGATCGCGAAGATAGCCACGAACGGCAGCAGGGACATGAGGAAATCAGGTCCGGCGGCTCCGGCACCTTGCGCATAGGCTGGGGTGATCAACATTCAACTCTCCTAAGGGGCGTTTCGCTTAAGCCCAGGCCTTTTTTCCGGCCCTTGGCAAAACGCTCAATTCTGGTGGCGCGGACTATAACGTTGGCGCGCCTCATTTCAAGCATAACCGGCAATTTGCTGCGTACCGGAATGGGAATAACTGCCATTTGCGTTGACAGCCCTTCATGATACTGCTCCCGCCACATCGCTTCCGGCCCTCAGGTGGGCCTTTTTGACTGAGGTTGCAAGACGAATGAGCGCGCCGAGCGACATTGCCGCATTAAACAAGAAACTCGATTCCTTGATCGAACTGATTGGCCGGGCTGTGCCTGCTGTTCCGGCACCAACGGATTTTGACTTGGCCGATGCTTTTGTCTGGCACCCCTCACCCGGCGAACTCAATCCTGTCGCTAAAGTGAACCGGGTCGATATCACACTGCTGTGCGCCGTCTCTCATGTCCGCGACCTCTTGCTCGACAACACCCGCAGGTTTGCCAGAGGGCTTCCGGCCAATAACGCGCTGTTGTGGGGTGCACGCGGCATGGGCAAATCCTCGCTGGTGAAAGCCGCGCAAGCAGCAGTGAATACAGAACTTGAATCCAACACGCTGAAACTGATTGAAATTCACCGGGAAGACATCGAATCGCTGCCCAAACTGATGGCTGAGATCAAATCAGCGCCCTACCGGTTTATCGTCTTCTGCGATGATCTCAGCTTCGATCACGACGACACCTCTTACAAATCCCTGAAAGCCGTACTTGAGGGGGGCATCGAAGGCCGGCCGGACAACGTTATCTTCTACGCCACCTCCAACCGCCGGCATCTGCTGCCACGCGACATGATGGAAAATGAACGCTCGACTGCGATCAATCCGTCTGAGGCAGTTGAAGAAAAAGTCTCTCTATCAGACCGGTTCGGCCTGTGGCTTGGTTTCCATAAATGTAGCCAGGACGACTATCTGGACATGGTTCGCGGGTATGCGGACCACTACGGCTTGAAGCTGGAAGACGGTAAGTTGCGTGCTGAGGCTCTGGAATGGGCGACAACCCGCGGCAGCCGGTCGGGCCGTGTCGCTTTTCAATTTATCCAGGATCTGGCGGGCCGAATGGGCAAGGCCTTGGATTGATTGGCTCTGTGACCTTGGCGCCGGCGTCCGAAGTCTTGCCGAGGCGACAGAACCAAAAATTTAGTCGTCAAATCCGGAGGAGCGGCCGCGCAGTTTTTTCACTTGGCCGCGTTGTTTTTTGGCATCCAGTCGCCGCCGCTTAGACCCAAGGGTCGGTTTGGTCGCCTTGCGCGGTTTTGGTTTTTCCGTTGCCCGTTTCAGCAGATCGATCAGGCGGTTCAGGGCATCTTCACGGTTCCGCTCACGGGTGCGGTGGCGGTCGGCTTGCAGAATGATCTCGCCATATTGGGTCAGCCGGCTACCAGCAATCTTGGCCGCACGGGATTTCACTTCCTGGGGCAGCGTCTGATTGGCGCGCAGGTTAAAGCGCAGCTGAACCGCAGTTGATACCTTGTTGACGTTTTGACCACCCGGTCCGGACGCCCGGATAAAGTCCTCACTTAAGTCATCGCGCAGGATGTAGAGGTTTCCGGTTACCGGAATTCGCGAGGATTGAGCTGGGCCAACCGGTTCGTCGTTCATGCGTCTTCCGGAGACTCTTCAGGCATCGAAAGGCCAATGCTGGCCAGAATCTGTTGCGTCACCGCGCGTTCGGTTTCCAGTTTAAAGTCTTCATCGCTCAAATCTTTACCGGTCAATGCGCGGACCTGAACGGAAAAGTCTGCGTAATGCTGGGTCGTTGCCCAAATGGCAAATATCAGATGAACAGCGCTGATCTCGTTGATTTTTCCGGCGTCGATCCAGCTCTCGATCACCTTGGCCTTTTCAGAGACCAGGCGCTTCAGATCGGTTTCCAGGATCGGCAGGATCTGTGGGGCCCCTTGCATCACTTCATTGGCAAAAAGCCGGGAGGCTTCGGGGAAGCTTGCAGAGATTTCAATCTTCTGCCGGATGTACTCAGACAGCTCCTGGGCCGGATCTCCCTCCGGATCGAGCGTTTTCAGGGGCGCCAGCCAGACATCCAGAATATGAGCAAGAGCTGCCGTATAAATCGCTTCCTTGGATGAAAAATAATAGAGCAGATTGGATTTCGACATGCCCGCTTCTGCTGCAATGCGCTCCACCGTCGCGCCGGAATATCCGAATTTGGAAAACTCCTGTAAGGCGGCATCCAGAATCAGGGTCCGGTTTTTCTCCTGAATCCGGCTCATGCCGCCGGACCTAGAATTCGCAGGCGCCTGCCCACCCACATCGGCCATATAAGTACCCCACTCTCGGCCCCCTCCGGGCCTTTTCCCTGCCATTCCAATAGGTTTGCGAACCTAAAGAACAGCGCCGTCCGTCGCCATTTAAATGCACCTTCAACGGACATGATCAGAAATTAGTCATACCGGCTGAATTTGCATCTTGACCATTTGGTCAAATCCGCCATAGGCTGAAATTGACCAGATGGTCAGAAGGCTAGACGATCCGCATCAGCGCCGCAATGGGGCAGACGGGATCAGAATCAGCCAGACCATTGCAAAACAATGGCCGGATAACGGCAAGGCCAATCGGCCGACAGAGGACATAGCTTCCGGCAAAAGAGGCAAAAGCCCGCGCGGGATGCATTTGGAACAGCCAGGGGGAGAGGACCCGGCATTTCAGGCAATTTCCTGCTTGGCGCGGGAGCCTGACCTATGCCTTACTCTCCTCCATTGAAACAACCAACAGTCGGCCCACGCCAATTTTTAAAGGGCCGCGAGGAGGACGCATGTCGTCATCGGCATCAGCAGCATCGAGCCAAGCTGCGACCAATAATCTTGAAGCGTTCTGGATGCCCTTCACTGCCAACCGCCAGTTCAAACAGGCGCCGCGGTTGTTCGTTGGGGCAAAAGACATGCACTACACCACCGCCGATGGCCGCCAAGTGCTGGATGGCACGGCAGGGCTTTGGTGCTGTAACGCCGGTCACTCCCGGCCGAAAGTCGTTGAGGCCGTTCAAAAGCAGATTGCCGAGCTGGACTATGCGCCCGCATTCCAAATGGGGCACCCGAAGGCGTTTGAACTGGCCGCCCGCCTGGCTGCCATGATGCCGACGCCGCTGGATCATGTATTCTTCACCAACTCTGGCTCTGAAAGCGTCGACACGGCCCTCAAGATCGCCCTCGCCTACCAGCGGACCATTGGTCAAGGCACCCGGACCCGTCTAATCGGTCGTGAACGCGGCTACCACGGTGTTGGTTTTGGCGGCATTTCCGTTGGCGGCATCGTTGCCAACCGCAAGCATTTCGGGACCATGCTGACTGGTGTCGACCACATGCGCCACACGCATGATTTGGAGCGCAACGCGTTCTCCCGCGGCATGCCGGAAAACGGTGCGGAGTATGTCGAAGATCTGATCCGCATCATCCAACTGCATGATCCCTCCACCATCGCAGCCGTGATCGTCGAACCTGTTGCCGGATCCACTGGTGTCTTGATCCCGCCGAAGGGATATCTGGAGCGTTTGCGGGCGATCTGTGATGAGCACGGCATTTTGCTTATCTTCGACGAGGTTATCACCGGCTTCGGACGCCTCGGTTCGCCGTTCGCAGTCGATCATTTTGGTGTGACGCCGGATCTCGTAACCACCGCCAAAGGTCTGACCTCCGGTGTTGTTCCGATGGGAGCAGTCTTCTGCTCGTCAAACATCTACGATGCGTTCATGACCGGTCCGGAACACATGATCGAATTGTTCCATGGGTATACCTATTCAGCGCATCCTCTGGCCTGCGCAGCCGCACTGGCAACCCTCGACACCTATGACGAGGAAGGTCTTTTGACCCGCGCAGCGGATCTTGCTCAATACTGGGAAGACGGCCTGCACTCGCTAAAAGATTGCCCGAATGTCATCGACATCCGCAACCTGGGCCTCATTGGTGCGATCGAACTGACGCCAATCGCAGGCGAGCCGACCAAACGCGCGTTCTCTGCCTTCTTGAAGGCCTATGACGATGGCCTGTTGATCCGCACCACTGGGGACATCATCGCGCTGTCACCCCCGCTGATCATCTCCAAGGAACAGATCGACGAGATCTTCGACACCTTGCGGTCTGTCCTAAACGCAATCGACTGATCGGAGGCCCGCTATGACACGGCAAGCCGCCACGAGTGAAACGCTTGTTGATGACGACCGCGTCCGGGTCACCCGGTTTGATTTTGAACCGGGTGCCGAGACCG
The DNA here is from genome assembly GCF_006517275.1 of Labrenzia sp. PHM005. Taxonomy (NCBI): domain Bacteria; kingdom Pseudomonadati; phylum Pseudomonadota; class Alphaproteobacteria; order Hyphomicrobiales; family Stappiaceae; genus Labrenzia; species Labrenzia sp. PHM005. Next base: position 4,166,048 of record NZ_CP041191.1, read on the forward strand.
GCTGGCATCGTCATGAATATGACTACGTCATCACTGCGATCACGAATTGCGAGATGCTTTTGGAAGAGCCCGGCGGAGAAAACCGGACAGTTACAGTTCCGGCAGGCACAGCTTACCGGCGCACCGAAGGCGTGGAACACAATGTAATCAACGGCGGAGACACACCGATGTCCTTCGTCGAAGTGGAACTAAAATAGGAGAAACCCACCATGGCAGCTCCGGGCGAAAACCTCAGGATCAACGCAGACCGGCTGTGGGACAGCCTGATGGAAATGGCCAAGATCGGCCCGGGCGTTGCCGGCGGCAACAACCGTCAGACCGTCACCGATGAAGATGGTGAAGGCCGCAAACTGTTCCAGAAATGGTGTGAAGATGCCGGCATGACCATGGGAGTCGACACCATGGGCAATATGTTCATGACCCGTGCGGGCACCGACCCGGACGCCCTGCCCGTTTACGTTGGCTCTCACCTCGACACCCAGCCGACCGGCGGCAAATACGATGGGGTACTCGGTGTCCTTGGCGGCTTGGAAGTCGTCCGCACCATGAATGATCTGGGCATCAAAACCAAGCACCCGATCGTGGTCACCAACTGGACCAACGAGGAAGGCACCCGCTTTGCCCCGGCCATGCTCGCTTCCGGCGTTTTTGCCGGCATCCATACGCTGGAAGAAGCCTACGCAAAAGAAGACCACGAGGGCCTCAAATTCGGTGATGAGCTGAAACGCATCGGCTGGGTTGGCGACGAAGAAGTTGGCGCCCGCAAAGACAAAATGCACGCAATGTTCGAATTGCACATCGAACAGGGCCCAATCCTGGAAGCGGAAGGCAAGGACATTGGCGTCGTCACCCATGGCCAGGGTCTCTCCTGGACGCAAGTGACCGTCACCGGCAAAGACAGCCACACCGGTTCCACACCAATGCCGATGCGCAAGAATGCTGGTCTTGGCATGGCGCGTATTCTGGATCTGGTGGATGAAATCGCCTGGTCGCACAAACCGCACGCTGTTGGTGCAGCCGGCCATATCGATGTCTACCCGAATTCGCGCAACGTCATCCCGGGCAAAGTGGTCTTCACCATCGACTTCCGCTCGCCCGATCTGGCGGTTATCACCGACATGGAAGAGCGGCTGAAAATCGGCGCCAAGAAAATCTGCGATGATATGGGTCTGGACGTCGAGTTCGAAAAGGTCGGCGGTTTTGATCCGGTGACCTTTGACGAAAACTGCGTAACGGCTGTGCGCAATGCTGCCGAACGTCTGGGATATTCCCACCGCAACATCATTTCCGGCGCTGGGCATGATGCCTGTTGGATCAACAAGGTCGCTCCGACCGCGATGATCATGTGTCCCTGTGTTGATGGCCTGTCGCACAACGAGGCGGAAGAAATCTCCAAGGACTGGGCTAAGGCCGGCGCGGATGTTCTGTTCCACGCAGTCGTCGAGACCGCGGAGATCGTGGAGTGATACGGGGTTTGGTCCCGGCTCAAGGCCGGGACTGCGTACTTAACTTGCTGCCGTCCCGGCCTTGAGCCGGGACCTCAAACACAAAAGGACATGGTCCATTACGTCTACATTCTCGCCAACAAACCACATGGAGCAATCTATATCGGTTCTGCGCGGAATTTGCGTAATAGAGTGGAGCAACATGCTGCAGGCATACCAGGAAGTCACACGGAGAAATACAACATCAAGACGCTGGTCTACTTCGAAGTATTCGATGAAGTGATGGACGCAGTGCATCAGGAAAGACGGTTGAAACGGTGGCGCCGCCAATGGAAGGAGGAGCTGATTTCCAAGGTCAATCCAAGTTGGCGAGACATATGTGATCAAATACCGTTTTAGGGAACTGTATTGGCCCCGGATCGAGTCCGGGGCGGCGTAGAAATAGAGGTTGGCAATTCTGGTCCCGGATCTAGTCCGGGACAGCGAAAAATCTAGTAGGCCGTCCCGGCCTTGAGCCGGGACCTCAAAGCAACAGCCTTTATGGTTGGGAGAAGAACGCGTGAAATCTGCAAAACCGAATGTCGCCGCTGTCTTTGGGAGCCTGACGAAACAGGTTCTTACAGGCGTCTGCGCGCTGGGTTTTGCGGCTGCCGTTTCCTCTTCACAGGTATCAGCCTCCCCCTTGGACGTTGGCGACCGGTGGGATTGGCAGCTTTCCGGCCCGGTGGACCTCAACCGCGATGTCGAAATGCTGGCCCTCAATCCCGACCTGGTGACGCCGGAGCAACTGCAGGTCTTGAAAACCCAGGGCATTATGACCGCTTGTTACGTCAGCATCGGGACTGTGACGGTCACATCTGCGGACAAAGCCGCGTTTCCAATATCCGTTGTCGGCAAAAACCGGGACGGCCACTCTGGCGAACAGTATCTAGACATTCGCCGCCTGGATGTTCTCGTGCCATTGATGACCAAACGCTTCTTGGCCTGCAAGGCTAAGGGATTCACAGCCGTCGAACCGGACAACATGGATGTCTATGAAAAAGACAGCGGATTTGCGCTCTCAGCCAAGGACGCGATCCAATACGCGACCACGCTCGCGCATGTTGCTCATGGCCTGGGCCTCAGGATTGCTCAAAAGAACGCGCCAGAGCTGACCGGCGCACTGCTTCCGCATTTCGATTTTGCCATCACCGACCGCTGTTATCAGGATGGGTGGTGTGAACAAATCGCCGCTTACCCACGCGCCGACAAGCCCGCTTTCAATGCCGAATACACAGATGCCGACATTGATTTTGGCAAGGCATGTGCGGAAGGCGCGCGGTTGAATATCAACATGATCCAAAAAGATCCGGATCTTTCTGCTCCAGTCATCACGTGCCAGGCAGAGATCTGAAGAAATCAATAGAGACTTATACAAACAGGCCTATCCGGATGGTGAGGCAGACAAAAAGGGGAACGACAATGGCGAGCAAAGTGATCAAAGGCGGTACCGTCGTCACCGCTGACCTTTCCTACGAAGCGGACGTCAAGATCGAAGGTGGTGTCATCACCGAGATCGGCCCAAACCTGTCCGGCGATGAAACGCTGGATGCGACCGGGTGTTACATCATGCCGGGCGGGATCGATCCGCACACCCACCTTGAAATGCCGTTCATGGGCACCTTCTCGTCCGACAACTTTGATTCCGGCACCCGCGCAGCCCTTGCCGGCGGCACGACCATGGTTGTTGACTTCGCCCTGCCGTCTCCAGGCCAAGGCCTGATGGAAGCTCTGCAGATGTGGGACAACAAGTCCACCATGGCGCATTGCGACTACTCCTTCCACATGGCGATCACCTGGTGGGGCGAGCAGGTGTTTGACGAAATGCAAACCGTCGTCCGCGAGAAGGGCATCAACACCTTCAAGCACTTCATGGCCTATAAAGGCGCCTTGATGGTGAACGACGATGAAATGTTCGCCTCCTTCCAGCGCTGTGCCGAGCTTGGCGCCCTGCCGCTGGTGCATGCAGAAAACGGTGATGTGGTCGCAACGCTGCAGCAAAAACTGCTCGCGGAAGGCAACAACGGACCGGAAGCCCATGCCTACTCCCGCCCGCCGGAAGTGGAAGGCGAAGCCACCAACCGCGCCATCATGATCGCCGACATGGCCGGAGTTCCGGTCTATATCGTGCACACATCGTCCGAACAGGCCCATGAAGCCATTCGACGGGCGCGCCAAAACGGTATCCGCGCATACGGTGAGCCGCTGATCCAGCACCTGACGCTGGATGACAGCGAATACAAACATGCCGATTGGGATCATGCTGCCCGCCGGGTGATGTCCCCGCCGTTCCGCGACAAGAAACACCAGGACAGCCTGTGGGCTGGTTTGGCGTCCGGTTCGCTGCAGGTGGTGGCCACCGACCACTGCGCCTTCACAACAGAACAAAAGCGCACAGGTGTTGGCGATTTCACCCAAATCCCGAATGGCACCGGCGGCCTGGAAGACCGCATGCCGATGCTCTGGACCTATGGTGTTGGTACCGGCCGCCTGACGCCAAACGAATTCGTCGCTGTGACGTCAACCAATATCGCAAAGATCCTGAATATCTATCCGAAAAAAGGTGCTGTTTTGGTTGGAGCGGATGCCGATCTGGTGGTCTGGGATCCGGCGAAAGAAAAGACAATCTCGGCGTCCAGCCAGCAATCGGCGATCGACTACAATGTCTTCGAAGGCAAACAGGTCAAAGGCCTGCCGCGCTATACGCTCACCCGTGGCCGTGTCGCCGTCGAAGACGGCACCGTCAACCACAAACAGGGCCATGGCGAGTTTGTTAAACGCGAGCCGTATCAGGCGGTGAACAAGGCGCTCAGCACCTGGAAGGAACTGACCGCGCCGCGCAAGGTCGAACGCACCGGCATCCCGGCAAGTGGGGTTTAATCGGCCCCTTTGAACTTTGCTGCCGCGTCGTTTACGCGGCAGCTCAAAATCATACCCGGCACTCCCGTTGAAATGACCGGTACTGGAAATAAGAAAAATGCTGACTGCCGCTGAAATTGAAGATGGACTGGAAGATGCCATGACTGAACAGGCGAACCGGGTGATCGATATTGATAATCTCTCGCTCACGTTCGAGACCAATGATGGACCAGTGCATGCGCTGTCAGACATTGATCTCAAGATCGATGAGGGCGATTTTGTCTCCTTCATTGGCCCCTCAGGCTGCGGCAAGACAACTTTGCTCCGGGTCATCGCCGATCTCGAACGGCCAACTGCCGGATCCATCACGGTCAATGGCGTTTCTCCAGAACAAGCCCGGCTCGACCGCTCTTACGGCTATGTCTTTCAAGCGGCAGCCCTTTATCCCTGGCGGACTATTGCCAAGAACGTTGCCCTGCCGCTCGAAATCATGGGGCTTCCGGCCGAAGAACAGCAGCAGCGGATCAAGAAGAATATGGAGCTGGTGAACCTTGCCGGCTTTGAAAAGAAATACCCTTGGCAGCTGTCCGGCGGGATGCAGCAGCGAGCATCCATCGCCCGCGCCCTTGCCGTGGAGCCCGACCTTCTGTTGATGGATGAGCCGTTCGGCGCGCTTGATGAGATCGTGCGCGACCATCTCAACGAGCAACTTCTTCAGCTATGGGCCAAGACCAACAAGACGGTTGTTTTTGTCACCCATTCGATCCCGGAAGCCGTGTTCTTGTCGACGAAAATCGTCGTGCTCTGCCCGCGCCCGGGCCGGATCTATGACGTGATCGAAAGTGACCTGCCGCGGGACCGGACCCTGGACATCCGGGAAACGCCGGAGTTCTTGAAGATCGCGCACCGCGTCCGCGACGGCCTCAAGGCCGGTCATTCCTACGAAGACTGAGGGAGGCGGACAAATGACAGATTCAGCCCTCGCACCTCCCCGATCCACCAATCCTTTCGCAGGACTGATGTCCGGCACAGTCGGACCGGTCCTGGTGGTTGTCCTGGCCATTCTGGCCATCTGGTACATCGCGGCCGTTGCGCTCAATACCCCGTTCCAAAAAGAGATTTATGAACGCTCCAGCCGCGCCGACGTGCCGTTCACCGAACTGGTTGGAGATACATTGGCACAGGAGCGCCCGGTTTTGCCGGCGCCGCATCAGGTCGCTCAGGAAATCTACAAAACCACGGTCCTCAAGAAAATCACCTCAAAGCGGTCCTTGGTGTTTCATACCGGCATCACCCTTTCAACCACCCTGCTCGGCTTTCTGATCGGCACTTTGCTCGGGATCTTGCTAGCTGTCGGGATCGTGCATAGCCGTGTGCTCGACAAATCCCTAATGCCCTGGGTGATTTCTTCGCAGACCATTCCGATCCTGGCGATCGCCCCGATGATTATCGTGGTTCTGAATGCTGTCGGCATATCCGGCCTCCTACCCAAAGCGATCATCTCGACATATCTGTCTTTCTTCCCGGTCACCGTCGGCATGGTGAAAGGCCTGCGCTCTCCTGAAGTCATTCACATGGATCTGATGCACACCTACTCCGCAACCCGGTGGCAGGCCTTCTGGAAGCTGCGTTTGCCCTATGCGGTGCCTTATCTCTTCACGTCGATGAAGATCGGCATGGCAGCCTCCCTTGTCGGCGCCATCGTCGGCGAGTTGCCAACAGGTGCCGTCGCTGGGCTCGGCGCCCGGCTGCTGGCCGGATCTTATTACGGCCAAACCGTCCAGATCTGGTCGGCACTTTTGATGGCGGCTTTCCTTGCCGGTTCTTTGGTTGCGCTCATTGGCGGCCTTGAAAAAATCACCCTCAAGCGCATGGGGATGGCCCGATGACGACGCAATCGATCAAACGACGCCGGTTCGATATGCCGGCTCTGCTCGCCTGGTTCGTGGTGGCGATGGTGGTCGTCGGTCTGTTCAGCACGGCCTTTTCGCCCGACATTGGCATCATGGAAGTTCCGCAGCTGGCGCTTTGCTTGGCTATGCTGGCCATTCTGGGCGTGCGTTATGAGCTCGGCTTTGCGCGCAATTGGATTGGCGACATTGCGCTTGGCGTTGTAACGGCCATAGCCGCATCCTTGCTGATAAGCGCCGCCAGCAATCATGTTGGCGAAGCGGCGCTGGGCTTTTGGGCTCTCATGGCGGCCACCTGGGCGGCATCCTGGCTGTTCGTGGAACGTCTCGCCATCTGGAAAAGCCACTCTCCTCTCACGACCCGGATCATCAATCTGCTGATCCCGGCCCTCTTCGGCATCACCATTCTGGTGCTTTGGGAATTGATCGTCACCGGCGCGGGTGTGCCTAAGGTTTTGCTACCGGCCCCGTCCGAAATCTGGGTCCGCCTGACCACATCCGTCCCGACGCTTTGGGCCGACTTTCAACAGACGTTCCTGAAAGCCGTGTTGGTTGGATACGCGCTGGGCTGCGGCTCCGGTTTCCTGATCGCCATTTGGGTCGACAGGGTGCCGTTCCTGCGCCGCGGACTTTTGCCGATTGGCAATCTGGTGTCCGCACTGCCGATCATTGGTGTCGCGCCAATCATGGTCATGTGGTTCGGGTTTGACTGGCCCTCAAAAGCCGCTGTCGTGATCATCATGACGTTCTTCCCGATGCTGGTGAACACGGTCTCGGGCCTTGCAGCCTCTGACTCGATGCAACGGGACCTGATGCGCACCTATGCCTCGAACTACTGGCAAACCCTATTCAAACTGCGCCTGCCGATGGCCATGCCGTTCATCTTCAATGCTCTGAAGATCAATTCCACGCTGGCCTTGATCGGCGCGATCGTTGCTGAGTTCTTCGGCACACCGATCGTTGGCATGGGCTTCAGGATTTCCACGGAAGTCGGTCGGATGAATGTCGACATGGTCTGGGCGGAAATTGCCGTTGCAGCGCTCGCCGGGTCTTTGTTTTACGGCATTGTTGCGCTTCTGGAACGCGCAGTGACCTTCTGGCATCCGTCCCAACGGGGCTAAGCAAAATACGCCGCCCCGGCCCAGAGCCGGGGCCAGCACTCCCTGTGCCTATCCCGGATAAAACCAGGATATGTTCAACGGACACTTTTGGTCCCGGCTCAAGGCCGGGACGGCACTAACGACAGGCAGCTTGTAGCCCCATCGTTAGCGCACTCTTTTCCGTTTCATCCCCGCTGACGTCCCGATCGTGAATCTGCTAAAAGCCGGTGCACACGGGTACGATTTGCTGGATCCGGCCGGCAGCGACGTAAAGGCGAGGACCAACAAGACCATGAAACCCAGCCGCGACATCTCCCGCCTGATCGAAATCATGGCCGCGCTTAGAACACCGGTTACAGGCTGCCCTTGGGACCTAGAACAGAGTTTTGAGACAATCGCTCCCTATACGCTGGAAGAAGCGTATGAAGTCGCCGATGCGATTGCCAAGTCGGACATGCTGGAACTAAGGGAAGAGCTCGGCGATCTCTTGCTGCAGGTTGTCTATCACGCCCGTATGGCGGAAGAGGATGAACACTTCAATTTTGAAGACGTCGTTGAAGGTATCACCAAGAAGATGATCCGCCGGCACCCGCATGTCTTTGGCGATGAAAACGGCGAAAAAGCGGATCATGTCAAAGGTATTTGGGAGCGGATCAAAGCGGAGGAACGCGCCGAGAAACTGGCAGAGCGTCAAGCGCTCGGTTTGACCGAAACCCAAAAGGGGTTCCTGGATGATGTCCCAACGGCATTCCCAGCCCTTCAAGAAGCCGACAAGCTGCAACGCCGAGCCTCAAAGGTGGGGTTTGATTGGAACGATGCCCGGCTTGTCCTCGATAAAATCCGCGAAGAAACACATGAGCTGGACGAAGAGCTTGCCAAGTCTGCACCGGATAAAGACCGGATTTCTGATGAGCTCGGAGACACTCTGTTTGCGCTGGCAAACCTCGCCCGGCATCTGGACATCGATCCGGAAGAAGCCTTGCGCCGGACCAACCGGAAGTTCCGCAAGCGTTTTGCTACTATCGAAGTAACCGCCGAAACGAATGGAACGACGTTGGATGCGATGAGTCTGGAAGAGATGGAGGCTGCCTGGCAGGCCGCCAAAAACTCGACCAACCGCGAGTAATTTCACTCGCACCACAAGAAATAAGGGTCAGATAATCCGTCGCCAACTTATCGACAACTCATTGAATTTTTTATTTCTTTTTATTGCAATTAGTCAAAAAGGCAAAAATGCCGGCAACAATTCGGCCAATGTAATTTTGGCAGGTTTTCCCAACTGCGTAAAAATGCCACACTCACTTCCGTAACGTTATCCATTTGTACAGTTGGAGCAAAATGGTTCTGTTTCGCCAATTCCTCTGGCTCTTCCTCGCCTTGGCCCTACAAATCGCCCCAACAAAGTCCGAAACTTGGCGTGTCGCAGCGCTTGAGTGGCCGCCCTATGCCAGTCCGGATCTACCAGGCGGTGGTATTGCCGTTGCGGAGCTCCGCAAAGTTCTTGAATCAGGCGGGATCGACCTTCAAATCGAGTATATGCCGTGGCCAAGGGCTCAGGCGCTGGCGCGCTCTGGTTCTTACGTCGGGTACTTCCCCGCATGGCCAGAAGAAGTGAAAGCCGGTTTCTTGGCATCTGAACCCTTGGTGATGTCTTATGTTGGCGTCGTCCAAATGAAAGAGACACCAGTTTCATGGGGCTCTTTAAAAGATCTCTTTAAAAAATACCGGGTCGGCTATGTCAGCACTTATGTCTATCCGAAGGAAATCCAAACGCTGATAGACCGGAACAGACCTCTGGAGGCTGGCTGTGATAATGAGCGGGATCTTACCCGCAAGATGGCAGCTGGACGGATGGACCTTGCGATTACAGACCCCAATGTCATGCTCTATTTTGCTCAAGAACTCGGCTTCGACAATTTGGAAGCAAATCCCAGTTTGATTACTGAAAAGCCGTTGGTTTTAGCGATTCCAAACCAACCGGCCTTCAAAGCCCGGCGCCACCTCTTGAATGAGTTAATCGAACAGCACAATGCAGCAAATTGACGGGGAAAACGGTAGGCATTACGGACCGGAAAGTTGAATGAAACATAGCCTTCTTTGGATAATCACTGTCACTTTGCTGACATTGACCGGCCAGTCGGTAGGTGCTGAAGTCTGGCGAATTGCTTCCGGATCATGGCCACCTTATTCAAGTCCAAATATTGAGAATGGTGGGATCGCCGTTGCCGCCCTACGGCGGTCGCTCAAAATAGTCGGCGTCCAGCTGGATATTGAATATATGCCCTGGCCACGAGCAAAACTGCTTGCCAAAAGACCTGAGTTCGATGGCTACTTTCCAGCCTGGCCGGAAGAGGTTGAAGAAGGTTTTGCCGCGTCAAAACCGGTTGCCATGTCGCAAATCGGTGTTATCCGGAACCAAAACCCGCTTGAATGGAGTTCGGCGTCAAATCTGTTTAAACGCTATAAAGTCGGGTTTGTACGCACCTATGATTATCCTGTGGACTTGCAGGCGCTGTTCGAAAAACATCAAGAACAGGCCGATGCCAACGAAAACGAACGAGAACTCAGCCGGACCCTCGCTGCCGGCCGGATTGATGCTGCGGTCACCGATCCGAATGTTCTCTTGCACACAGCCAAGGAATTGGGTCTCACCGGTTTGGTCGCCGAAAAACGGATTTTATACCGCAAACCACTGGTGGTCGCGCTTACCCAGAAGGATGGCTACAAGCGCAAACTGGCTTTGCTTAATCAGGCCCTGCCGCTGATGACTTTGCAGCAACTTTATTGCTGCCCACTTTTGACGGATTAAAACCAGCGTTTTCTTGTCTGCACCCGCGACGATCAGCTTCTGCCGAATTCATTCAGTCAAAAATGCAGAATAAACATCCCGGAACGGTCCGCGCTGCTTGTCAGAGACCCGAACCTCAGCTGAGACAAATTCTTCGCCGTCCGTTCGCTCTAAAACTTCTGCCATTTGGTAAAGCTTTGCAATCAAAGCCCCTTCAGCAACAGGTAGCTTGACCGACAAAATATCATCGTGCCGGGCCATATAGGCATCAATACGTGCACTCAGCTGTTCAATTCCGGCGCCGGTTACAGCGGAGAGCGCCACCGGTCCCTCGCCGCCTTCCTCGGCCAAGAGTTTATCCCGGTATGCTTCGTCGAGCAGATCGATCTTGTTCCAGACTTCGATGATTGGCGCTCCGGTCTGCGCATCGACTCCCAGATCTTCCAGAGTTTTTTGAACATCCTCCGCCTGCGCTTCCGTATCCGGATGCGAGATATCGCGTACATGAAGGATCAAATCAGCCTCTAGCACCTCTTCCAGCGTCGCGCGGAAGGCTGCAACCAAATGGGTGGGCAAATCGGATATGAACCCGACAGTGTCTGACAGTATGATCTCTCGGCCGTGCGGCAGGGTAATCTTGCGCAAGGTTGGATCCAGGGTCGCAAACAGGAGATCCTTTGCGAACACATCCGATTCCGTCAGCCGGTTAAACAGGGTCGATTTGCCTGCATTGGTATACCCTACCAGGGCAACAACCGGCTGTGGAATTTTCTTGCGTTTTTTCCGGTGCAGCTCGCGGGTCCGGCGGACACTGTCTAGCTGTTTTTGTAAGGCAAGGATCCGGTCCTGGATCTGACGGCGGTCGGCCTCAATCTGCGTTTCACCTGGGCCACCCATGAAGCCGGCGCCACCGCGCTGACGTTCCAGGTGGGTCCAGGAGCGCACCAGACGGCTTTTCTGCCAGCTCAGATGCGCCAGATCGACTTGCAAACGGCCTTCTTTGGTGCGGGCCCGGTCACCAAAAATCTCCAGAATCAAACCGGTCCTGTCGATCACTTTGGTTTTCAGATGGCGTTCCAGGTTTCGCTGTTGAACCGGTGACAATGGGTGGTCGATGACCACCAAATCAAGGTCCTCACTGGCCACAATGCCGGCCAACTCGGAAACCTTACCTTCGCCAAACAGAGTTGCGGGTTTGGGATTGTTGACCTTCACAACACCAGAATGCGCAATATCAAGATTGATGGCCGCACTCAGGCCCAATGCTTCTTCAAGCCGGGCTTCCGGACTGCGGTTGGCACGCAGTTCCGATTGGGCGGTTTCGGAACGCAGCTGGATCACTGGCTCCAAAATCATCGCACGGAAACGCTGGGGCAGACGATCCACCCCAGTGTCTTTTTGCCTTAGCGATTTCTGTCCAGGTTCTTCCGAACCGTTCGATTTCGAAAAGTCGTCTTCGCGAGACTTCGGTTTCAATCAGTTAGCCTTTTCCGCGTTTTCCTCAGCCTGATCGAACAGTTGAACAGGTCCGTTTGGCATAATTGTGGAAATAGCGTGTTTGTAAACCAGCTGCGAATGCCCATCGCGGCGCAGCAGGACACAAAAATTGTCAAACCAGGTCACAACACCCTGCAACTTGACACCGTTGATCAAGAAAATCGTCAGGGGTGTTTTTTGTTTGCGAACGTGATTGAGGAAAGTGTCTTGTAAATTTTGTGCGCGCTCAGCCATGTGTTTTTTTTTCCTGTTTGTCCGGATGCGGCCGAGCATCCGGCTTCTTCCTGGCCTGCAGTTATCGATACTAATCCATTTAGATTGCAGCGATACTAGCCTGCCCGCTTTTTGCGTTGCCCACCTTTAGGAGCCCTCTGCCCCAGCTCAATGTCACGCCCCAACCCAGCCAAGCGGGGCGTCGATTCACACCACCTTCAAATCAGTAGCAGTATGGAACAGTTCGCGCAATCGGGTTGCAACCGATCCGGGATGGCCATTGCCGATAACCCGCTCATCAATTCGTACTACCGGCATAGCGATATTTGTCGCAGCGGTAACAAATGCTTCGCGGGCATCATAGGCCTCTTCGAGGCTAAATGCCCGTTCTTCGAATGCCAGCCCTTCCCGTGCAACCAGGTCCAAAATACCCGCTCTGGTAATGCCGCGCAGGATGCCGTTTTCCGCGGGCCGGGTGACCAGCACGCCCTCTTTGGTTACGATCCAGGCATTGGTAGACCCGCCTTCTGTGACGTTTCCGTCCGCATCGACATACCATGCTTCTTTGCCGCCTTTTTCTTTGGCACTTTGCTTTGCCAAGCAGTTCGGTAGGAGAGCAATGGACTTAATATCGACTCGCGGCCAACGGTTTTCCGGATAACTGAAGACCGAAATACCGGTTTCGGCGAGAGCTTGGCCAGCGGCCGGGCTGGACGAGCGTGCCGTCACAACAATAGATGGTGCTACGGTTTCAGGCGGAAAGAAGTGGTCACGGCGAGATACACCGCGGGTGACCTGAATGTAGACAATGCCATTGTGAACTTTGTTCCGGCGCACAACCTGGCGCAGGACAAATTCTACAGCTGCCCTGCTCATTGGCCAATCAATCGAGAGTTCGCTAAGCGAACGTCCGAGGCGGTCCAAGTGGCGTGGCATATCTACAATCTGGTTATTCCAGACTTCGCAAACCTCATAAACGCCGTCCGCGAATTGATATCCCCTGTCTTCGATGTGGACAGCGGCATCAGCGTGCCGGACATACTGGCCATTCACATAGGCAATACGGCTCATGAATTCTCCTGATCCAAGCCGGTTCATTTTGAACCAATTGGTATTGTTATCGTTTTGACCGCTTGGTCAGAGAAATGCAAGGCCAGTTCTAAGCCAAAAGACTTAAAAGAAGTCGAGGCTGACCCGGAACATTTGTTCCACTTGGCGCACTCTGCTGGCAACTGCGAAGATGACGATGCGGTCTTTCGCCTGGATTTGCAGGTCGCCATTTGGCGTTAGAACCTCGCCATTGCGGAACACTGCGCCAATGCGGATACCAGAAGGCAGATCGATCATACGCAGCGGTTTGCCTACCAGCGGCGACGTATCGAGCGCTTCCGCCTCAACAATTTCCGCAGCCCCGTTCTGCAGGGTGTGGACACCCCGGATCCGGCCGCGGCGCACATGCTGAAGAATTTTTGAAATAGTCACTGCCCGCGGGTTTATGAAAGCATCAATTCCAAGCGCATTGGTGAACGCCGGATAACTTGGATTGTTGAGCAGAGAAAGCGAGCGCTTACAACCCAGCTTCTTGGCCATCACGGACGACAGAATGTTGACCTCGTCCTCATTGGTCAGAGCCACCATTGTGTCTGCGTCACCGGCGTCGGCTTCATTCAAGATCGTCAAATCCAGCGCACTGCCGTGCAAAATGACTGATCGTTTGAGATCATCAGCGACCGACATCGCCCGATCGCGGGAGGCTTCGATAAGCTTGATTTTTGTGCCCGTCTGACGCTGCTCCAATGCCCGCGCCACGTAAAGACCAATGTTACCGCCACCGCAAATGACGACCTTGCCGGCTTCGGGCTCTTCATGGCCGAAAATTCCAAGTGTCCTGCGGACCTGGTCGCGCTTGGCAACCACATAGGCAAGATCCCCAGTCAGAATGGAATCACTGCTTTTGGGAACAAACAACTTGTTGTTCCGGTAGAGACCGACAACCACCGCCCCTAGATCTGGAAACAATTCGGTCAGCTGATGCAGCGGTGTATCAACCACTGGACAATCTTCTTCACACATGATGCCAACAACGACCACATTGTCATCGGCAAAGCGGACCGTTTCGACGGCACCGGGCAGCGCCAGGCGGCGCAGAACCATTTCGCCCACCTCGATCTCAGGCGAAATGATCACATCAATTGGCATGTTGTCGCGGGAAAAAAGATTGCGCCAGCGCCCTTGCAGGTATGACTGAGCCCGAATCCTGGCGACTTTGGTCGGCACGTTGAACAGCGAATGCGCGACCTGACAAGCCACCATATTGACTTCGTCATAGAGTGTGACCGCGACAATCATGTCGGCTTCTTCTGCGCCAGCCTGGGCAAGAACATCCGGATGGGCACCATGCCCGACAAAACCACGGACATCGAGCTGATCGCCGATCGCGTTGATGAGTTTCGGTGAGGAATCAATCACCGAAACATCGTTCTGCTCTGCCGCCAAGCGCTCGGCAATCCCGTATCCGACCTGGCCGGCACCGCAAATAACGATCTTCATGGAAATTCCCTTTCCGGCTTTCGCAGGAGCAACTTACAAAGCGTTGGCGCCTCAGGTCATGCCCAAAGTCTTAAGCTTGCGGTGCAATGCAGAGCGTTCCATACCGACAAATTCAGCTGTGCGCGAGATGTTGCCGTCAAATCTTTTGATTTGAGCCTGAAGATATTCCCGCTCAAAGATTTCCCGCGCCTCGCGCAAGGGCACGGACATCAGGTGTTCGCCCGTACCGGATGACGGCAGGCTGGGCAACGTCTCACCGATTTCTGCCGGGAGCAGATCTGCGGTGATCGTGCTGTCCGGCTCTCCCCGGCTCAAGATCATCAACCGTTCGACATTGTTGCGCAGCTGACGGACGTTGCCCGGCCAGTCATGAGTTTGCAGAACGGCCATGGCATCATCACCAATCGGGCGTAGCGGAATACCGGAGGCTCCGGAGATCTGTTCCATGAAATGACGCACCAGAACCGGGATGTCCTCACGCCGTTCGGCAAGTCCTGGGACCCGCAGCGGGACAACGCTCAAACGGTGGTAGAGGTCCTGGCGGAACAGGCCCGTTGCGATGTGCTCTTCCAAATTCTTCGACGTCGAGGATAAGATCCGGATATCCACCTGGACCTTACCAGTGCCGCCAACTCGGGAAAAACTTTGTTCGACCAGGACACGCAGGATCTTGCCTTGGGTTTCGGCCGGCATATCCGCGACTTCATCGAGATAGAGCGTGCCGCCGTGTGCTTCCTCCAATGCGCCGATTTTGCGCAAGTTGCCGTTTTCGTCCTCGATTCCGAAGAGCTCTTCTTCCATGCGGGCCGGTGTGATTGTCGCAGCGTTCAAGACAACAAACGGGCTTTTGGCGCGCGGAGACATGTTGTGGATCATGCGCGCGGCTCGTTCCTTGCCCGAACCGGAGGGGCCGGCAATTAGAATCCGGCTGTTGGTTCCGGCAATTTTCTGGATCGTTTGGCGCAAGCTGTGCGTTGCGGAGGAATCCCCGACAATGTCACTGGTTTCCCCGCTGCGCTGGCGGAGATCACGCACTTCCCGGCGCAAGCTGGACGCTTCCAAAGCCCGTTCGACGATATGGACCAGCCGGTCCGCCTTGAACGGCTTTTCGATGTAATCGTAGGCCCCTCGTTTGATCGCCGAAACCGCGGTTTCGATGTTGCCGTGGCCGGAAATGATCACCACCGGCATGTCCGGATCGGTCTCTTTGAACAGGTCTAATAGGGCAAGGCCATCCAGCCGGCTGCCCATCAACCAAATGTCGAGAATGACCAGAGACGGCTTACGCTCCTTAACAGCGGCGATGGCGCTGTCAGAATCATGCGCGGTACGTGTGCCATAACCATCATCATCCAGGATACCGGCGATCATTTCGCGGATATCGGTTTCATCGTCTACAACAAGAATATCATGCGCCATGGGCAGTCACTGTTTCTTCATTGGTTTCTTCAATTGCCTGGCTGTCGGCTTTCATCGACAACGTCAGGCGAACAAGGGTTCCGGTGTCACCCGGTTCGTTTTTGGGGGCGTCTAGTAGATCAATACCGCCGCCGTGGTCTTCCAGGATTTTCCGGACAATCGCGAGGCCAAGCCCTGTGCCTTTTTCCCGGGTCGTCATATAGGGTTCCAGCAGCCGGGACCGGTTTTCCTCCGGCAGGCCGATACCATTGTCGATCACATCCACAATTACCCGCTCAGGAGCCTCTACCGGCTCACAGCGTAGGCGGACCTTTATTTCCCCCTTGGGCAAATCCTCTCCGGTGCGCGCCGCGACGGCTTCCGTGGCATTCTTGATGACGTTGGTGAATGCCTGGCCGACAAGCCGCTCGTCATAGGTTGCCAGGACCGGCGTTTCCGGCAAATCGGCGGTCACCGAAATCTCCGGGTTCGCGACCGACTGCATGAACGCCGCATTGCGGACGGCTTCACGCAAATCACTGGTATTTTTCTTTGGTTTGCGCATGCGGGCAAAGGACGAGAATTCATCGACCATCTGACCGATGTCCCCAACCTGGCGGACAATCGTATCGATGCACTGGTCGAACACCTGCCGATCCTCTTCGATCCGCTTGCCATACCGGCGGCGGATCCGCTCTGCAGACAATTGGATCGGGGTCAGCGGGTTCTTTATTTCATGCGCAATGCGGCGGGCAACATCGGCCCAAGCGGAATTGCGCTGGGCGGAGACCAGATCGGTAATGTCATCCAACGTCACCACAAATCCATGTTCACTGCGGGTGGACTGTTCACTCGTCGTGCGCACGTTGATGGTTCTTAGACGGCCACCGCGGGTAATTTCGATTTGAGTTTCCGGTAGCTTTTCTCCCGGATGCCCCAATACATCCGATACATAGTCTTTTAGCTCGGGAACAACCTCAGAAAGTGGCAAATTCAGCGTACTGATTTCATACACCTGCAACAGCACTTCTGCAGACCGGTTGATCAGGATAACCGAAGCCTCGTCATCAATGCCAATTACCCCGGTAGAAACACCCGATAGCACCGCTTCGTTAAACCGGCGCCGGCGGTCAATTTGCTCGTTTGCGGCGAGCAATGCATCGCGCTGGCCAACCAGCTGCCCGGTCATCTTGTTAAAAGTTTGACCAAGGTTTGCCAGGTCACCGCCTGCTTTTTCAGTCGGAACCGTGACTGAGAGATTACCGCTGGCAACCTCATCGGCGGCCGAAATCAGCGTTCTGATGGGTGAAACCAGCTGATTTGCGAAGCCAAACCCGATCCAGATAGCCGACAAGAGAAGAACCAGCGCAACGCCGAGATAAACGAGAGCAAAGGCGACTTGAACACCAAACCGGCTGTTTTCCATTTGCTGGTACTGCAGCGCGCCACTTTCGGCCAGTCCCATGTATTCCACTACGCGTGGATCGAGGCGACGCACAGCATAAAGCACAAACCCATCATAGGCGGAAAGGTTCATGACGCCGCCGACCAGATTGGATGTCCCCGGAGCAATGAGAATTGGATCGCCGGATTTCGCCTTGAACAAACTGTCTGCAGGCGGCAACGGAATTTCCGCGTTTGGGTCAAGAACAACCCGTGTAACCACTTCGCCTTTATCATTCAGGATATACGCGGCCAAAATCCCTCGAAGTGACACCTGAGTGCGGAAGAACTGGTCAAACCGCGTGGGCTCAAAGTCATAGACCGGCTTTGCCCTATCCAAATCGGTGGTCATCGCAATAAGGTCGCCGCGCAATACCCTCGCATGCTCTTGAAGATAGGCTTGCGCAACAGTCAAAGCGTTGTCGATGATCAGCCGGGTCCGATCCTCGAACCAACGGTCAAGCCCCCGATCAAGGGTGACAGCAGCCAGGATGGCCATCAAAATTGCTGGAACTGCCGCAACAACACTGAACAGTGCCACAACGCGTACATGTAGCCGCGCGGCGGCGCGGCCCCGGCGGCGCGCATGCAGAAGTTTTGCAATTTCATAACCGATCAGGGCCAGCAGAATAACCGCCCAGATCCCGTTGATCGCCATCGCCGTGACGATCACATCCAGGGTCGGATCAATCGACGTCAGCCCCATCAGAATGAAAAAGGTAACGGTGATGGAGATCAGGGCCAGGATCATGATGGCCAGACCGGCCCGCCGCCATAACTTGTTGGTGGCGCCCGATTGCGCAATGGAATGCTGAGTAGCTTCCAGTATCATTCCGCCTCTGGTGTTTGCCTGTAACTTATTGATTGGCGGTCTCTACCGCGTGATTGAGGCAAACTTACCACACAATGTTGCGAAATTACGACAAGGCAATTTCGTCCACCGAGAATTTTGACGGCGGACGAGTGTTTCTGCCTATGTGACGCCTCAACGGGTTGAGCGCATCACCTGGATATCCAAATCTCGGATTTTCTTTCGCAACGTGTTGCGGTTGACGCCCAAGAGTTCGGCCGCCTTGATCTGATTGCCCCGGGTTGCGGCCAGCGCTGCACTGATCAAGGGGTATTCCACTTCCCGCAAAATCCGGTGGTAAAGACCGGGTGGTGGCAACGCCTCGCCAAATGTGTCGAAATAACCTGACAGGTATTTCTCAACCGATCCGCCCAAATCTATCGACTCCGGAGCATCTTCCTCAAGCGGGTTGACAGTTGGTTGGCTCAGCTCATGGTCGAGCATTGCCTCACCGATAACATCCTGCGGGTAAAGCGCCGCAAGCCGGCGGACCAGATTTTCCAGTTCTCGCACGTTTCCCGGCCAGCGGTAGCGGCGCATCAGGTTCATGGCGTTCTGATCGACCTGTTTCGCCGGAAGGCCTTCTTTTTCTGCCATTGAGAAAAAGTGACGCACGAGATCTGGAATGTCTTCCACACGTTCGCGCAGCGGTGGGAGGCGGATCGGAACAACATTCAAGCGGAAATACAGATCTTCACGGAAAAGGCCCTGATTGATCAGATGCCGCAGATCCTTGTTGGTAGCTGCCACAATCCGGACATCTGTTTTGATCGGCGTACGGCCGCCAACCGTGGTGTATTCGCCTTGCTGTAGAACACGCAGCAGCCGGGTCTGCGCTTCCATTGGCATATCGCCAATCTCGTCAAGGAACAGCGTACCGCCATCAGCCTGCTCAAACCGGCCAGAACTCCGGTTCTGCGCACCGGTAAAGGCGCCCTTCTCGTGGCCAAATAGCTCCGCCTCGATCAGATCCCTTGGAATAGCGGCCATGTTAATCGCCACAAAGGGACCGTTGCGGCGCTTGCCATAATCATGGAGCGCGCGGGCGACCAGCTCCTTGCCCGTGCCTGATTCACCGTTGATCATCACGGTCAGATCGGTCTGCATCAAACGCGCGAGTACACGGTAAATCTCTTGCATGGCCGGCGACCGGCCAACCAGCGGCATGCCCTCACCGCTTTCTTCGACCTCAGCAACCGGCCGTTTTTTGGGCTCTTCAAGAGCGCGCTGGACGATGCCGGTCAGTTCTTTCAGATCGAAGGGTTTGGGCAGATATTCATAAGCACCTTTTTCGGATGCTGTAATGGCCGTCATGAAGGTGTTCTGCGCACTCATCACCAGAACCGGCAACTCGGGCCGCATCTTTTTGATGCGCGGCAGCACATCAAAAATATTCTCGTCCGGCATCACGACATCGGTGATCACCAGATCGCCGTCGCCGGAAGACACCCAACGCCACAGGGTCGACGCATTCGATGTCAAACGCACAGTATAACCGGCCCTGGACAGAGCCTGATTGAGAACAGTGCGAATGGCGGCATCATCGTCGGCAACTAAGATTGTGCCAGTCGGCATAGTCTATCAGCCCTTATGCTGGTCCGGTCCCAGGTCCGGAATCTGAAGTGTTGAACGCTGGCATCAGGATACGGAAAACGGTTTTTCCACGCTGGCTGTCGCACTCAATCACGCCGCCATGATCTCCGATGATCTTGGCAACAAGTGCAAGGCCCAACCCAGAACCGTTTGTTTTTGTTGTGATAAATGGCTCAAACAGATGCGGCAGCAAATCTTCGGGAACGCCCGGACCATTATCCTGGACGCAGAATTCTAACGGCAAGCTGACCATGTCTTCGGTTCCCGGAACCGACAAGCGGACACCTGGCCGGAAGGCAGTTGAGACCCGGATTTCGCCATCCGGATCATCACCGATCGCCTCGCTGGCATTCTTGATGAGGTTCAAGAAAACCTGGATCAATTGATCCTTGTTGGCGTAAACCGCCGGCAGCGACGGGTCGTAATTCTCCATAATCCGTTTGCCGCGGGCAAACCCGCTATCGGACAGGCGCTTCACATGGTCGAGAACGATATGGATGTTGACTGGTTCACGCTCGATCGGCCGCTCATCGGAAAAAACTTCCATCCGGTCGACCAGTTTCACGATCCGGTCTGTTTCATCCATGATCAGGCGGGTCAGAGCCCGGTCTTCATCCGGCGCAGATTGTTCCAGCAACTGGGCTGCACCGCGGATTCCTGACAAAGGGTTCTTGATCTCATGAGCAAGCATGGCCGCAAGCCCCGTAACAGTCCGGGCAGCCCCTCTAGAGGTCAGCTGGCGGTCAATCTTTTCCGCCATCGTGCGCTCCTGGAACATGAGCACAACAGCGCCAGGCCGATTGCTCACGGGAGCCGCATTGATATCAACGACTTTCGGCGCCCCAATCTTAGGCGACCCGATATCGACTTTATATTCATTCACTGGCGCGCCGCGCTCGCGCACCTGATCAATCAAAGTGAGCAACGGGCTGCCAAAAGGGATAAATTCGCTGATCGGATGCCGACGTAGGACCGAAATACTTGAGCGCATGAAAAATTCGGCCGCCATATTGGCCGATTCAATCACGCCATCTGGAGCGACAAGCAGGACCGGGTGCGGCAAGGCATCCAAAATGGTTGGGCCATCACTGGCGAGCGCTGCCTTGCGGCCTTTGGGAGAATCAAAATCCGTCAAGCTGCCGTCCGTGTGTTGCAGGAGGAAAACCAATCTGACGCGATCCGGATAACCTCATCCGGCTGGTTCGATGTCATGAGGGTCTTTTTCAAAGCTGCAGGCATGTCAGCACCGCCTTGATCGGCGGCGGTTTCCAAATACCAGCCAAGATGTTTGCGGGCTATCCGAACACCCGGCAGCACACCATAGTGAGACAGAATGGCGCCGTAGTGTTCAGCAACCAAATCTGCGAGATCAGAACCGGCCGGCGCTTCAAGACGCTCGCCGGTTTCCAGATAATGCCCGACATGACCAGGAAGCCATGGTTGGCCGTAAGCTCCGCGGCCGATCATCACCGCATCAGCGCCAGACGCGGTCAGCATCTGTTCAGCGCTTTCAAATCCGGCGCAGTCGCCATTGGATATCAAAGGAACCGAAATTTCCGATTTCACATCGGCAATCGCCCGCCAATCGGCTGTGCCCTTATAGAACTGGCAGCGGGTACGCCCATGAACTGTAATCAACTGGACGCCAGCAACCTCTGCCCGGCGCGCCAGTTCCGGCGCGTTGATGGAAGTATCATCCCAGCCAAGGCGCATTTTCAAAGTGACCGGCACATCAACGGCGGCAACTGTCGCCTCGATCAGGGTCAACGCATGATCGAGATCGCGCATCAAGGCCGATCCGGAATAGCCAGACGTCACCTTTTTGGCAGGGCAGCCCATATTGATATCAATGATATCGGCACCGAGCCCGGCGATCACCTTAGCCGCCTCGCCCATCCAGCACGCCTCGCGACCAGCCAACTGGACAACATGCAAGCCCTCATCTTGAGCCTCGGCCCGCATTTGGGTTTCAGCATCCCCTTTGACAAAGGATTCGCTGGCAACCATCTCGCTGACGACCATGCCAGCACCGAATCTTGCTGCCAGACGGCGGAACGGTAAATCGCTCACGCCAGACATCGGCGCAAGCACAGCGCGGTTCTTCAAAGTATGCCGACCAATGGTGATGGGTGTCATGCCGGGTGACGTCGCGGTTTCATAAATGCTCATTGTCTGTGCATTTTTCTTTCTGCCTATATACTAGACAATTTCAAAATGACAACAAGGGATAAATTGCGATCAGGCTTCCAAATTGGTTAAAGACGATTTCAACACCGGGCCATCGCCCGCAGGAGAAAATCTCGTTATGCCAGAAACCACCGCTGCTCTTGTTGTCGCTGCCGGACGTGGCAGCCGAATGGCGCAAGATGGCAGCGCCACCCCGAAGCAGTACCGGACAATTGCCGGTGCGCCGATCCTCTCCCATACATTGAATGCCCTTGGGAATCACCCCGGAATATCCCGTATACTCACAGTGATTCATGCGGATGACGCCGAAGCCTACCGAGATGCAACAAGCCAGCTTGAAATTGGTACGGCTGAAAAACTGTTCCCGCCGGTCATTGGCGGCAAGACACGGCAGCAATCAGTGTTCAATGGCCTCACAGCTTTAGAACCGCACGAGTTTTCTCATGTTCTGATCCATGATGCAGCCCGCCCCTTCCTCACAGGAGATGTGCTCAACCGGATCATAAAAGCCCTCCACTCTGGAAACCAAGGCGTATTGGCCGCCGTCCCCGTCGTTGACACGCTCAAACGGCAGACCAGCGGACAAGATCAATTGGAAACAGTCGACCGGAGCAATCTATTTGCCGCGCAAACCCCGCAAGCTTTCCAGCTTTCCCGGATCCTGGCAGCTCACCGGGCAGCAGCAGGCGCTGACCGCTTTGATTTCACAGACGACACCAGCCTTGCTGAGTGGCATGGTATGGTCATCACCTTAAGCGACGGCGACCCAGCCAATTTTAAAATCACAACACCAGCGGACATGATCCGCGCCGAACAACAGGCCAGCTTCTTTAAAATGACTGCAAACTTGACCCCTGCCCCCACTTTGGCCGACCTGCAGGATGTCCGCACAGGCATTGGGTATGACGTTCATGCATTTGAAGATGGCGAAGAAGTCATACTTGGCGGAATTTCCATTCCTCATGACAAAACGCTGAAGGGCCATTCGGACGCCGACGTTGTTTTGCACGCCATTACAGATGCAACACTTGGCGCTATTGGGGACGGTGATATTGGCCAGCACTTCCCACCAAGTGATCCGAAGTGGAAAGGCGCAGCCTCCGACCAGTTTCAGATTGACGCCGTCCGGCGCGTTCGTGACCTCGGCGGCCGGATCGCTCATATCGATGTGACCGTCGTGTGCGAAGCCCCTAAGATTGGGCCGCATAGGGAGGCAATGCGTAAATCTATTGCCGAAATATGCGGCTTAAGCTTCGCTCGGGTATCGGTCAAAGCGACTACATCGGAAAAACTCGGCTTCACAGGACGCAAAGAGGGCATTGCCGCCCTTGCAAGCGTGACTGTCCGCCTACCCTTAAACGAGGATGAATGAGACCTTCATGACCGATGCATCACTGACCAAGCTTGAGGATCTCTCCCCGCTGGCCATTAAAGTTCTGGACGCGCTCAACGCGCGCAAAAAAATGGTGGCTACCGCGGAATCTTGTACCGGTGGCTTAATTGCCGGGGCCTTGACCGAGATTCCAGGCTCCTCTGCAGTGGTAGACCGGGGCTTCGTTACTTATTCAAACGAAGCAAAAACAGAAATGCTCGGTGTCCCGGCGGACCTCATCGCAAAGGTTGGTGCGGTTAGCAAGGACGTTGCCATAGCCATGGCAGAAGGAGCTTTAAAAAGCTCCGGCGCTGATATTGCCGTTTCTGTGACCGGCATTGCAGGTCCGGGTGGTGGCAGCGATGAAAAACCAGTCGGAACGGTCCATATTGCAGTTGCACAAAAAGGCCAGCCTACGACCCACCTTCATTGCTGGTTTGCAGACCGAGGACGCCAATCGATCCGGCTTGAGACCGTCCAAACAGCGCTGACAGCAATACTTGATGCTTTAAATTAAATTATTGACAAATAATCGGATTTTCTTTTCCCGGTTCGGCAACACAAGCAATTCCGGGTGGTTCCACGCTGTCGCCAACAATACAAATCAAACTCACATAAAACAGTGTCGCTCGCACTAACCTCTGATTTACGTTGAGCAAGAAAGGCGCTGTACGGCAATTTTTGTCGTGTGTAGGTTGCAGCGGAATAAATCGAAGAAAAGCTGGCCATGACGATCCGCTACGCCGTATTGGCGGTAACAACTTTCCTGTTCCCACTCGCCGCCCAAGCTGGAGCAATTCCTTTGCCGGGTGACTTCTATTTTATTTCCCGGGATCAGTACGGCACATTTGTTGGCAGCCACAAGTTATACCTGGAACATGCCAAAGGGCTAAAACATGTGCAGTATTGTAATCGCGACTATTTTGTCCGCGCCAACTCTGTAGCGTGGACACAAATTGAAGCCGACCTCGGCCATCATGTGCAGATCGAGTTCAACTTCGGCCGCGGTTGGCGGCCAATCTGTCAGCGTCCTCAGGATCAGGTCGCCTTGCGGGACCTTGGCATCAATATGCCCGCAAGGGAATTCCTGCAACAAGGAGCCGATGATGACCAACCAGCCAGCCGCCTATCCAAAATCAGCGGTGTATTCGGCAAATCAAATAAAGAATCCCGACATAAAAGTTATCACACGCAGTGATGGAAATTATTTGAATTATCTAGTGATTTTCGGCCAATAGCACATTGTTTAAATTTAGAATCAATTTCGACGGCTTTATGTAATCACATCTAGAGGTGATCGTTCTATTACCCTAGCGTGCAATAGTGCTATCGCGAAATGAGTTCGCGGGTAAGGACCGGATTATGAGAATCCCAAAGACCGTTTTTGCTGCCGGGCTGGTATTTGCCTGCAGCGCGCAGTCACAGGCTCAGGAAGCGACGCCCAAGATCGGCGATACTCACATCATTTCACGAGATGACCATCGAGTTTTCCGGGGGTCTCACCGTATCTACAACCGGAAGGCAGACGGCCTCGTTGAAGTCACCTATTGCAACCGATCCTACTGGGTGCGCTATGCCACTGTCGCCTGGACCCAGTTGGAAGTTGACCGCGGCAATGAAGTGCGGGTCGAATTTAACCGCGGTAAAGGCTGGCGGCCGATCTGCGCCCACCCTGAAGAACAAGTAACCCTGGCAGATCTCGGCATCCACGAAGACCCGAGGATTATCGTCCAAGAAGACGGCCCGACCGAAAGCCGGATCAACCGGTTTGCTGCTATCAGTAAATCATTCAGTCCGACAGGAAACACATCAGGGAAATCCTCCTACCACGCCTCAGATTAAGTCCGAAAAACGCTTGGTAAGGCTCAGGCAAGACACTTGAGGTATAAAGGACAGACTTAGACGATCCTTCGAACCCCAGACTGCATAGGAGGTTGACACATGAAACGCTCTGTTTGCGTCGCGGCGCTGGTATTTCTACCCGCGGTCGTTTTGGCCGGTTCGAGTTATGCCCAAAGTGACTTTTATATCCGGTCGCAACACATCAACGGCGGGTTCACCGGATCTCATGAAATCTTGACCAACCCGCGAAAGGGTTACTACGAAGCCCAATACTGTGACCGGACATTCTGGGTCACATCGACTACGGTCGCATGGACCGAGGAAGAAGTTTCAGCCGGCCGCACGCTCGTCCTCGAAGAGAATTTCGGCGCATCCCGCACAATAGTGTGTTCGGATAACAAAGCCTTTGCGAGCTTGGATGACCTCGGATTGAAAAAGCGGGAAATTGAACATCTTCGGGAGACAAAAGGCAACTTTCAAACCCGCGCCAGCCGTCTTCACAATATCCGCGACGCTTTCAAACAATTTAAGTAGAAACTTGCGGGGCCGTGCCTGTCACGGCCTGAAATCAGCTGCCGTAGACCTGATCGGCGCGGGTTTCAAACGCGCTCGAAAACTTCCGGAACGCCTTGTCGAACATGGCACCCATCATCGAGCCCAGTGTGCGGCTGCGGAATTCATAATTGATGTAGAAGCCGACAGTGCAGGCACCGTCCTCCAACTCCTCAAACGTCCATTTGTTTTCAAGGTGCTTGAAGGGGCCATCGAGATATTCAACCAGGATCGTCCGTGTCTGCGGCTGCAGCTCCACCCGGCTGGTGAAGGTTTCCTTGAAGAGCTTGTAGGCGACCGTCATATCGGCAACCAAGACAGTCCGCCCTTCGCTCAGCTCTTTACGGCCACGCACATGCAGATCTTGGCACAGCGGCACAAATTTTGGATATTGCTCAACATCGGCGACCAGGCGGAACATGTCATCCGCCTTATGGTTGACCTTATGCGAAGATGAAAAACTGGGCATGGGTCAGTCTGATCCTATCGCCTTGCCGATTTCTTTATACCATTTCTATTAATGGCCGAGTTTTGCTTTCCGTACAGCCCGTAATTCCGCGAAATCCTCACCTGCGTGATGAGACGAGCGGGTCAATGGACTCGCCGAGACTTTCAAGAAGCCCTTGGCATAGGCAATCCGCTCATAACCCTTGAATTCTTCCGGTGTGACGAATGACATCACCGGATGGTGTTTCTTGGACGGCTGCAAGTACTGGCCGATCGTCAGGAAATCAATATCGGCGGCCCGGAGATCATCCATCAGCTGCAACACTTCGTTACGCTCTTCACCAAGTCCAACCATGATGCCCGATTTGGTGAACATCTGCGGATCAAGTTCCTTCACCTTCTGGAGAAGACGGATGGAGTGGAAGTACCGTGCCCCTGGGCGAACCTTCAGGTATTTCGACGGAACGGTCTCCAGATTGTGGTTGAAGACATCCGGCTGTGCTTCGACGACGATTTCTACCGCACCGTCTTTGCGCAGGAAATCCGGCGTCAGCACTTCCACGGTCGTGGACGGCGCTGTCTTGCGGATCGCCTTGATCACATTGGCAAAATGGGTTGCGCCGCCGTCGTCGAGATCGTCCCGGTCCACCGACGTGATCACGACATGCTGAAGTCCCATGGTCGCCACGGCGTCTGCGACGCCTTGCGGTTCGTTCAAATCGACCGGTCCAGGCATGCCTGTGCGTACATTGCAGAATGCGCAGGCGCGTGTGCAGGTGTCACCAAGGATCATGAAGGACGCATGTTTTTTCGACCAGCATTCCCCAATGTTCGGACAGCCGGCTTCTTCGCACACGGTGACAAGGTTGTTCTCTCGCACCGTGTTCTGCGTCTCTTTATAGACCGGCGACGTCGGCGCCTTGACGCGGATCCATTTCGGCTTCCGCTGAACAGGATTGTCCGGGCGGTGGGCCTTTTCCGGATGGCGCGGGCGCGCTTCGGATTGGTCTTTCGGGCGATTGAGCGTGTCGACGATCGTAACCATGGAGCCTTAAGTGTCTCTTCTTGCCTGTGAGGTCAAGCCACAAACCGGTATGCCAGTTAAGAGCCTGTTGCAGGGCTCATCAATTCACTGAGCCGCGATTTCGCTTTGTCCGTTAAAGGGTGAGATTTTCTTGTCTCATTGTTCATTTGAACAATCACAGTGACGGCGTTGGCCACCGGCTTACCATCCTGGAAGATTTTCTGGATGAGCTTAAACGAACTGCGTCCAACTTCCTTGACCGCAGTTCCGATCTCTACGTCGCCGGGCCAATTCACTTCCGCCAGAAAGTCCAGCTCAAGACGGGCGATAACAAAAGATGCCCCCACATCGGCCAGACCTTCATTGACGATGACTTCAACCCGGCCGGTTTCCAGAAAAGTGGCAAACACCGCGTTGTTGACATGGCCCTGCCTGTCCGTGTCGGCATAGCGGAGTTTGTCCGACGCGGTCATCGGAAAGTCAGAAATGCGGGCGAAAGCGTCTGGTGTCATGCGTCGGTCTCGTTTGAAATCACATAGATCGAAGCGGAAACGCAGCCAGCTGGTGTCTCTACATCGACTGAAACGCGTAGATAACCGCTACCTTCAAACGCGTCCAGCCTCTCCCAGTGGTCAACGAGGTCTTTTGACGTCAATAAGTGAACATCGATTGGGCCTTCTGCCGGATCCAGAACCAATCCTGGATAACCCAGCTCAGCGCCCCAGCCAGCTTCCACGAGGCGGCCCCGGATCACACCGCTGGTCCATTCGCCCTGCAGATCTTCAAGGTGATGATGGTTCACCCGGCCCGGCGCAAGAGTGCCATAGGTGGCAAGCCGGTGTTCCGCAGTGACCTCTTCAGTCACTTGAACACTTTCTTCCAGACAAACAGAAACAGGATAGCGCCAATGACAGCAATGATCAGCCGATCAAGAATGCCGCCGGTGACATTCAGATTGAGGATCGAGGCAAGTTCACCGCCTATCAATGCGCCAACCAGACCAACCACCAGGCTCCCAAGAAAGCCTCCCCGGCTGTTGAGCACCCGGTGGGCCACAGCGCCTGCAACGAGACCAATAATGACAGTGATAATCAATCCCATACCGGATCTCCAAAAAGTCAGGCAATCAGCCGCGCAAGAAGAACGACAACAATTGCGCCAACGGCTGCGACCACGATTTCATTTAAATAGGCGTTGCCGAGATTGATGTTGATGCCGACAGCCTTGAACAGGAAACCCCCTACAAAAGCGCCAACAAGGCCAATAATGAGATACCGGATCAGTCCGCCGCCGCCGACAACGATACTGGCAAGCCAGCCTGCAATGATGCCAATCGCGACCCAAATCAAAATTGCTTTTACATCCATAACCAAAGGCTCCTTATGCACCTTGCCCCAGACGACGATACGTTAGCCATTTCGCCGCCCGGGTCTAGTCATAGATTAGCAATTTCACTTAGGCGTTGAGGACACGCCCATAAGCGTCCAGCACACTTTCCTTCATCATTTCCGACAGGGTCGGATGCGGGAAGATGGTGTGCATCAGCTCTTCTTCGGTCGTCTCAAGGTTCATCGCGACAACAAACCCCTGAATGAGTTCGGTCACTTCTGCGCCGACCATATGGGCCCCCAGCAATTCGCCGGTCTTCTTGTCGAAGATCGTCTTGATCATGCCGTTGTCTTCACCAAGGGCAATCGCCTTGCCGTTGGCGTTGAAGGAATAGCGCCCGACACGGATGTCACGGCCAGCTTCCTTCGCCTTGGCTTCAGTCAAACCAACGGAAGCCACCTGCGGCGTACAGTAGGTGCAACCCGGGATCTTACCCTTGTCCATGGCATGAACACCTGGAACGCCTGCGATTTTCTCAATGCAAACAACACCTTCGTGCTCAGCCTTGTGAGCCAGCATCGGCGGACCGGCGACATCGCCAATCGCATAGAGACCTGGCACGTTGGTCTTTCCGTACCCATCAATGACAACGCAACCGCGGTCTGTTTTAACGCCAAGCGCTTCAAGGCCAAGATTTTCAATGTTGCCCTGGACACCAACAGCGGAAATCAGGCGGTCGGCCGTGATCTTTTCGATCTTGCCGTCCTTGGTTTCAACATGGGCTGTGATGGAGTTTGCAGCTTTGTCGACCTTGGACACTTTAGCTTCGGTGATGATTCTCATGCCGCGCTTTTCCAGCGCTTTGCGGGCGATCTTGGAGATTTCCTCATCCTCGACCGGCATGACGTTTTTCATCAACTCAACCACGGTGACTTCCACACCCATGGAGAGGTAGAAAGACGCGAACTCGATGCCGATGGCGCCAGACCCCATCACTACCATGGATTTAGGCATGACGTCCGGTTTCATGGCCTCGAAATAGGTCCAGATCAGTTTGCCGTCCGGCTCGATGCCCGGCAGCGCGCGTGGGCGGGCACCGGTTGCAACGATGATGTGTTTGGCAGTGTAAGTGCCCTCACCTTTTACGCCCTTTGGCACCGGGTGCTGTGGCTGAACCGCTGGTTTGGACGGCTTGCCGACGACCAGTTCACCCGGCTTGGTGAGTTTGGCCTCGCCCCAGATCACATCGATCTTGTTCTTTTTCATCAAGAAACCGATGCCGCCGTTAAGACGCGCAGAGACGCCGCGCGAGCGGGCAACCACGTCCTTGACGTCTGCGGTCATCTTGCCTTCCAGCTTCAAGCCGTAGCTCTTGGCGTGGTTGGCGTGGTCCATCATTTCAGCAGAGCGCAGCAGTGCCTTGGTCGGAATGCAGCCCCAGTTGAGGCAGATGCCGCCCAGGTGCTCGCGTTCCACGATTGCGGTTTTGAAACCGAGCTGAGCTGCCCGGATTGCAGTGACGTAACCGCCCGGCCCGGAGCCGATGATGATCACGTCATAATTGGTGTCAGCCATGGTGTTTTCCTAAGGCTATGGAAGTCTTCAAAGAAAACGGCGCGGCGTTGAGACCGCGCCGGAGAGATGCCTTAGACCAGCATGCTCATCGGATTTTCGATGTAGCCCTTGAAGGCGGCGAGCAGCTCCGCACCGAGCGCCCCGTCCACACAGCGGTGGTCGGTGGACAGCGTCACGGTCATGACGGTAGCAACAGCCAATTCGCCGTCTTTGACAACCGGGCGTTTTTCACCCGCGCCAACGGCCAGAATGGTCGCATGCGGCGGGTTCACAACGGCCGAGAAGTTTTTGACGCCCATCATGCCCATGTTGGAGACAGCCGTCGTACCGCCCTGATATTCTTCAGGAAGCAGCTTCTTGGACTTCGCCCGTGCACCCATGTCCTTCATCTCG
Source organism: Labrenzia sp. PHM005 (assembly GCF_006517275.1). Lineage (NCBI taxonomy): Bacteria > Pseudomonadati > Pseudomonadota > Alphaproteobacteria > Hyphomicrobiales > Stappiaceae > Labrenzia > Labrenzia sp. PHM005. The sequence continues at coordinate 4,196,454 of NZ_CP041191.1, forward strand.
TTGGAAATAACGGACAGCGGCTTTTCTTCCGCCCGGCGGATGATCGGAGTGATCAGGCCGCCCGGGATCGACACAGCCACACCAACGTCGGCATGTTTGTGTTTGACCATGTTGTCATCGGTCCAGGAGACATTGGCATCCGGCACATCACGCAGGGCCAAAGCCAGCGCCTTGATGGTCATGTCGTTGACCGACAGCTTGTAGGCCGGTTTGCCATCCTTGTCGGTGGCAGCTGCGCCATTCAGCTGAGACCGCAGCGCCAGAAGCGCATCCAGTTCACAGTCCACCGACACATAGAAGTGCGGGATGGTCTGCTTGGATTCTGTCAGGCGCTTGGCAATGGTTTTGCGCATGCCGTCGTGCGGAACCAGGTCGTAAGACCCTTCTTCGAAGAGCTTCAGAACCTGGTCTGAAGACGGACCGGCTGCCGGAGCTGGAGCCGCCTTCGGCGCTTCGGCGGCAGCTGGAGCAGCGGCCTTGCCGGTGCCAGACGCAACAGCCGCCTCGATGTCCCGCTTGACGATCCGGCCGTGCGGGCCGGTGCCGGAGAGCGCTGTCAGATCAAGGCCGTTGAGCTGCGCCAAACGGCGCGCCAACGGTGAGGAGAAGATCCGGTTGCCGTCGTTTGCAACCGGTGCAGGACCCGCAGGGGCGGCGGGCGCAGCTGCCGGTGCCGGGGCGGCCGCAGCAGGTGCAGCAGCTTCTGCCGGGGCAGCTGCCGGAGCGGCTGGTGCCGAACCGATCGCACTGGCATCTTCCCCGTCTTCCAGAAGAACGGCGATCAGCTCATTGACCTTCACGCCTTCAGTTCCTTCGGCAACAATGATTTTGCCGACGGTGCCTTCGTCAACGGCTTCCACTTCCATGGTCGCCTTATCGGTTTCGATCTCGGCGATCACATCGCCAGCCGAAACACTGTCGCCTTCCTTAACCAGCCACTTGGCCAGGTTGCCCTCTTCCATGGTCGGAGAGAGTGCCGGCATGGTGATATTAATTGGCATATCGGTCTCTCCCGCCTCAGGCTGTGTAGGTTACCGCTTTAACCGCATCGATGACTTCACCAACATTCGGCAAGGCCAGCTTTTCCAGGTTTGCGGCATACGGCATCGGAACGTCCTTGCCGGTGACACGCAGGATCGGCGCATCGAGGTAATCGAAGGCTTTTTCCTGAACCTGATATGCGATCTCAGACGAAACGGAACACATCGGGAAAGCTTCTTCGATGGTGACCACCCGGCCTGTCTTGCGGACAGAGGCCAGTACCGTATCGATGTCCAACGGACGGATGGACCGCAGGTTGATCACCTCAGCCGAAATGCCCATGGCCGCCAGCTCATCAGCCGCCTGCAGCGTGTAGGTCATGCCGATGCCCCAGGAGACCAGCGTGACATCTGTCCCGCCGCGCTCGATCTTGGCCTTGCCGATCGGCAGGACAAAATCATCCATATCCGGGATCTCGAAAGACTGACCGTAAAGGATTTCGTTTTCGAGGAAGATGACCGGATTCGGGTCGCGGATGGCAGCTTTCAACAGGCCTTTGGCATCAGCAGCAGAATACGGCTGAATGACTTTCAGGCCCGGCACATGAGCATACCAGGACGCATAGTCCTGAGAGTGCTGGGCACCAACGCGCGCTGCCGCGCCGTTCGGACCCCGGAAGACAATCGGCGCGCCCATCTGGCCACCCGACATATAAAGGGTCTTGGCCGCAGAGTTGATGATGTGGTCAATCGCCTGCATGGCAAAGTTGAACGTCATGAACTCAACGATCGGCTTCATGCCGGCCATGGCCGCACCAACACCTAAACCGGCAAAGCCGTGTTCGGTGATCGGCGTATCAATGACCCGTTTGGCGCTGAATTCATCGAGCAGGCCTTGAGTGATCTTATAGGCGCCCTGGTATTCGGCCACTTCCTCACCCATGACGAAGACTTCTTCGTCGCGGCGCATTTCTTCCGCCATGGCATCGCGCAACGCTTCGCGGACCGTCGATGCCTTCATCGGCGTGCCGGCTGGAATTTCCGGGTCCTCTGCAGGTTCGGATGTCACCGGTGCGGCCGGAGCAGCAGCGGCAGGCGCCGCTGGGGCTTGAGCAGCAGCGGGTGCCGGAGCAGCGGCCGGCGCTGCAGCCGCTGCATCAGCAGCACTTGCATCTTCACCGTCGGCCAACAGAATTGCGATTTTTTCGTTGACCTTGACGTTGTCGGTGCCTTCAGCAACCAAGATTTTGCCCAAGGTCCCTTCGTCGACGGCTTCCACTTCCATGGTCGCCTTGTCGGTTTCGATTTCGGCGATCACATCGCCTGCGGAAACACTATCGCCTTCGGCTTTCAGCCACTTGGCGAGTTTTCCTTCTTCCATTGTCGGCGAAAGCGCCGGCATCAAAATGTCGATCGGCATATTGTCCCCCGGCCTTAAAGCAAAACGTCGGTGTAAAGTTCAGATGGATCCGGCTCCGGATCGGTCTGCGCGAATTCCGCAGCTTCGGCGACCCGAGCGCGCACATCTTTATCGATGGCCTTCAGGTCGTCTTCCGTTGCCCAGCCTTTGTCCAGCAGCCGCTGGCGGACCTGCTCAATCGGATCATGCTCGGAGCGCATCTTCTGCACTTCTTCCTTGGAGCGGTATTTCGCCGGATCCGACATGGAGTGGCCGCGGTAGCGGTAAGTGTTCATCTCCAGGATGTATGGACCTTTGCCGGACCGGCACCATTCCAGTGCCCGGGCAGACGCTTCTTTGACGGCGCGCACATCCATACCATCGACTTTTTCGCCGGGGATGTTGAAGGATGCACCGCGCTGGGACAGATCGGTCACAGAGGAAGACCGCTCGATGCTGGTTCCCATGCCGTATTTGTTGTTTTCGATCACATAAATGACCGGCAACTTCCACAGCTCGGCCATGTTGAAACTTTCATAAACCTGGCCCTGGTTGGAGGCGCCGTCGCCGAAGAATGTCATACAGACATTGCCGTTCTCACGGTACTTGTTGGCAAAGCCGAGACCGGTTCCCAAAGACACCTGGGCGCCAACGATGCCGTGGCCGCCATAAAAATGTTTTTCCTTGGAGAACATGTGCATCGAACCGCCCTTGCCTTTCGACAGGCCGCCGCGGCGGCCGGTGAGCTCGGCCATCACACCTTTTGGATCGAGATCCATTGCCAACATATGGCCATGATCGCGGTAAGCGGTGATCATCTGATCGCCTTCGATCTTCGCCATTTGCATACCGACAACGACCGCTTCCTGGCCGATGTACAAGTGGCAGAAGCCGCCGATGAGGCCCATGCCGTACAATTGACCGGCTTTTTCCTCGAAACGGCGGATTAGAAGCATCTCGCGATACGCGTGGAGCTCATCGTCCTTGGTAAATTCGGCGATCGCAGGCTCGGCCTTCTTGGCAGATCTGCGGGTCCGGGTGGTACCGGCACTGGTCTTCTTAGCTGCAGCCATATCCCTCAACTCGGTGTGACGTTTCCCCTAAGACAGGTGAGAAGAACTTATCCTGTAACAAAGGGCAATCCAATCCGTGCAATTCCTACAGGGATACGGAATTAAAGCGATGTAATGTATGGATTATTTTCTACTTAACTGAAATTTTGTTAAGTTGCATAAATCAACTTAATTTCAGTTTATTGCTGCGCTGCTGCCGGACGCAGTACAACCAACTCGTCCGGGTGCACTAGGTTCAGATAAAGACGGGCCCGTTCGTCCAGCATATCCGGATCGAGGCTTTCCGGGCGGAGCAAACTGACCCGCGCCACCAGTTCTTCCCGCTCTGCCGTCAGCAACTCAAGCTCACCTTCAAGTTCTGCAACTTGGCGTTCGATCATGGCCCGTCCAACCAGGCCAAGCTCCCCATTCATGGCATGAAACCCAAAATAGGCGAGCACCGCAATAGCAATTGCGGGCGTGATTAACCGGCGCAAAAAGGATTTTTTTCGCTGACGCGTAGCTGCTCGGGGCACTCTTTGGACCTTAAACACGGAACACTTGGTCTCTTGGTTGTTCCACTATGCCGTTTCAGGCTTAATAGATTCTTGCGATCCGGATTAAACTTGTATGCTTATCCCCAACACCGGGACCCTGACCATGGAAGGTTTTGTAAAAGAGCGGCAACAGATGGTGGACCGGCAAATCCGGGCCCGGGGCGTGGATGATGTCCGGGTTCTCGATGCCATGGTCAGCGTGCCACGCCATCTGTTTGTGGCGCCAGACGACAAGGAGCGGGCCTATCAGGACTGCCCACTGCCGATCGGTCTCGGCCAAACGATTTCCCAGCCGTATGTCGTTGCTTATATGTGCGAGGCTCTCGGCCTGACAAAAACCTCCAAGGTGCTGGATGTCGGCACCGGTTCTGGGTATTCAGCTGCGGTTCTTTCCGAGTTGGCTGGCACGGTCATTGGCGTAGAACGCAAACCTGATCTAGTCGATCTGGCGAAAAACAATCTGGCCCGGGCCGGTTATGGCGCGATTGAAGTTCATTGTGCCGACGGCAGCATAGGGTATCTGAAGGAAGCTCCCTATGATGCCATCATGGTCGGTGCCGGCGCTCCGGCCACCCCGGACCAATTGCAGCAGCAGCTGGCGATTGGCGGACATTTGGTAATCCCCATTGGCCCGTCCCGCCATCATCAGATGCTCTGGCGGATCACCCGCATCTCCGAAGATGAATTTGACACCAAAAATCTTGGTGACGTCAGTTTTGTGCCGCTGATCGGCGAAGACGGCTGGGAAGCAGGCTTCGATTAGATTTTCGACATGATTTGGAGCGCCCCAAAATCATACCGATGGCCGCAAGTCGGGTTCTAGGTGAATGCCGATGCCTTGAAACCCACTCGGGACACCACTTGCCATGCCCCTCTGGTCTGCGTGGAACCTATAAGCCTTCATGTTGATGATCAGACCAACTATCGATGTCAATTTGAATGCTTCAGCCCCCTAGCGGCCGTTTCAATCCGTTCTCCAGGCTCTGCTTAACCAGCATCTTGTGAAACGGAAGGATCGCAGCGAGGTAGGCGTGTCCAAAAATATTGTGCCGCTGGCAGCAGGTGGACACATATACCCGTGGCGACGGCCCCCTTTTACGGAAAACCGACAGCCGGAAATCCTGATGCCAGTCATCTTCTCCTAAAAGAATTTCGTCCGCACCGATCTGATAGATTTTGAAAAACTGGATCCGGTCACCGGCCTGGAGGTCCAAAACAGGTTTCTTCACACCGTCTTTCGCCAAATCTTTGGTCGTCTTCAAACCCAAGGGGCGGACAACCTGATCCCTGAGTATTAGCAGTTTTTGCGCCCAGGCCATGTCGATGGTGGTGAAATGCACCCCAAATGCACGGATGTCACACTCAAGTAGATCCGGTCGCACTGACAGGTCACCGCTATAAACATCCATGAAATCTTTTGGCTGCCGATAGGCGTTGAGCTGACTATCCAGTGGCAAAGTATCGGCTGCAATCATGTGTCCGGCTCCTGACAAGCAGATTTGCCCGGATCATATAAGTAGAACCGCGTAACGCCACAGGCGCATTGCCGCAGGTACGGAACGGCGAAAAACAAGGAGATCGCCGACCCGCGATGACCAGCGGCCGCCCTTAGGCTGCCGCCAACCTTGCCAGTTTGGTCAGGATAGTTGCAGCACCTTTGAGGCGTTTGTCCGTCTGTTCCCAATCGCGCGTCAGAACAACTTTCTGATCAGGGCGGATTTTCGCCAAAACGCCTTGCTCGGCAATGTAAGAAACAAGACCTGCCGGATTGGCGAATTCGCTGTTTCGGAAGGAGACCACAACCCCTTTTGGACCCGCGTCGACCTTTTCGACATTGGCCTTGCGGCACAGCCCTTTGATATAGACGATTTTCAGAAGATGCTGGACTTCTTCCGGTAGCGGGCCAAACCGGTCGATCAGCTCAGCACCAAAGGCATCAATCTCTTCTGCTTCCGTAACATCGCCAAGGCGCCGGTAAAGCTGCAGGCGCAACTGTAGATCACCGACATAGTCTTCCGGGATCAGGACCGGCGTACCGATATTGATCTGCGGCGACCATTGTTCCTCGCCAAAGTCCGCTCCACCGTCTTTAAGCTGGGCAACCGCCTCTTCCAGCATTTGCTGGTAAAGCTCGAACCCAACTTCCTTGATATGGCCGGATTGTTCTTCGCCCAAAAGATTTCCGGCGCCGCGAATATCCAAATCGTGGCTTGCGAGCTGAAAGCCCGCGCCCAGTGTTTCCAGCGACTGCAAGACCTTTAATCGCCGCTCCGCAGTCGGTGTCAGGGTCTTGTTGGCCGGCACGGTAAACAGCGCATAAGCGCGGGTTTTGGAACGCCCGACCCGGCCGCGCAGCTGATAGAGCTGGGATAGGCCGAACATATCCGCCCTGTGCACGATCAGCGTGTTGGCTGTCGGAATATCAAGGCCGGATTCCACGATCGTGGTGGATAGAAGCACGTTGTATTTGCCTTCATAAAAGGCGTTCATGACGTCTTCCAGCTCGCCCGGCGGCATCTGACCATGGGCAACGGCGACTTTGAGTTCAGGAATATTGTCTTCCAGAAATTCCTTGCGCTCCGCCAAGTCCGACAGGCGCGGACAGACATAAAAACTCTGCCCGCCGCGGTAATGTTCTCTGAGCAGGGCTTCGCGCACCACCAGCGGATCAAACGGCGACACGAAGGTTCTGACGGCCAGCCGGTCAACCGGCGGCGTCGCGATCAACGAGAGTTCGCGCACACCCGTCAAAGCCAACTGAAGCGTGCGTGGGATAGGCGTCGCCGAAAGGGTTAAGACGTGGATGTCCGACTTCAGCTCCTTCAGACGCTCTTTGTGCTTCACCCCGAAATGCTGCTCTTCATCGATGACCAGAAGCCCAAGATCGCGGAATTGAATGGATTTTCCCAAAAGCGCATGTGTACCAACAACGATGTCAACGGAGCCGTCGGCAACACCCTTCTTGGTCTGGGTTAGCTGCTTGGTGGGCACAAGACGCGAGGCATGGGCGACATTAATGGGCAGACCATGAAAGCGCTCCGAAAACGTCTTGAAATGCTGGCGCGCCAGAAGTGTTGTCGGCACAACGACGGCGACCTGGCGCCCGGACATGGCGGCCAAAAAGGCTGCACGCAATGCCACTTCCGTTTTGCCGAAACCAACATCGCCGCACACAAGCCGGTCCATGGGGCGGCCGGCGGAAAGGTCTTCAAACACCGCATCAATGGCGTTCAACTGATCATCGGTTTCTTCATACGGGAATTTTGTGGCGAACTCGTCGTAGACCCCTTCCGGCGTTTCGACGACTGGCGCGGTTTTCAGGGCGCGTTCCGCCGCGGTTTTGATCAAACCGTCGGCAATTTCCAGAATGCGTTTTTTGAGTTTGGCCTTGCGCGCCTGCCAGGCCCCGCCGCCGAGCTTGTCGAGCTGCGCTTCCTGATCTTCCGATCCGTAGCGGGACAGAAGCTCGATGTTTTCAACCGGCAGATAGAGCTTGTCACCGCCGGCATATTGCAGTTCGAGGCAATCATGCGGTGCGCCAATGGCTTCCACGGTTTTAAGGCCAATGAACCGGCCGATGCCGTGTTCGACGTGCACGACAAGATCGCCTTCCGACAGGCCGGTTGCCTCGGTGATGACATTGGCACCCTTGGCCTTGCGGCGCGATTTGCGCACCAGCCGGTCGCCCAGAATGTCCTGCTCGCCGATGAAAGCAATGTCGGAGAGTTCAAAGCCGTGCTCGATGCCGAGCACACAGAGCGCCGAGGTCTTTTCCGGCAGTTTTTCGGCTTCCTGAAGCGTTTCCACGTTCTGGACGGCACCCAATCCGTGATCACCCAGGATTTGTCCCAGCCGGTCACGCGATCCATCAGACCAACAGGCGATAACGGTGCGTTTGCCGCCTTTTTGCAGATCGCGGACATGGGTTGTCAGCGCGTCAAAAATGTTGACGTCGCCAGCCGTGCGTTCGGCGGCAAAACTGCGGCCCTGGCGGCCGCCGAGTTCGATCACCGCTTTGCCGCTGCCCGGCGGCGGTGTGAAGGCATCAAGCGTCCCGGTTGCCCGGTCGGCGAGTGCGGCGGTCCATTCCTCAGGCGTGAAATACAAGAGATCCGGCGCAATCGGCATATAGGGCACTGTTCCGGCGCCAGATCCCATTTCCCGGGCTTCTTCCCGCGCCTTATAGTGCTCGCCGACCTGCTCGAGCCGTTCCCGAACGGCATCACCGCTGCTGGCATCCAGCACAACCGGGGCATCACCGATGAAATCGAACAGCGTTTCCAGCCGCTCATGAAACAGCGGCAGCCAATGCTCCATACCGGCATAGCGCCGGCCGTCGCTGATTGACTGATAAAGCACATCATCGCGGCTGGCGGCGCCAAAACTTGCCAGATACGACCGGCGGAACCGGGAAACGGCCTCCTCGGACAGCACTACTTCGCTCATCGGCACCAAGTCGAGGCGCTTCAGCTGTTTGGAGGTGCGCTGAGTTTCAGGATTGAAGGAACGGATCGATTCCAGCGTATCGCCGAAGAAATCGAGACGCACCGGCTCTTCAGCGCCCGGAGCAAAGAGGTCAACAATGCCGCCGCGGACTGCGTATTCGCCTGTTTCCCGAACAGTTGGCGTGCGCGAAAAGCCGTTCATTTCCATCCAGTTGGAAATCGCAGCCATATCGATCTGATTGCCTGGCGCCATGGAGAGCGTCTGATCAGCCATGAAGGCGCGTTCCGGCACGCGTTGGACGGCCGCGTTCAAGGTGGTGACCAGAAGAACCTTACGGCCCTCTTCGATGCCGCGAGCCAGTTGACCAAGCGCAAGAAGACGGCGCGCGCTGATCGCCGGGTTTGGCGACACCCGGTCGTAAGGCAAACAATCCCAGGCCGGCAGCTGGATGATTTCCGCGCCTGGATCAAAAAAGCTCAATGCCTCGCTGATCATCGCCATGCGCGTTGCATCGCGCGCAATAAAGACCAGCGCCAGGCCGCTTGCCGAACTCTCATTCAAAAGCCGCGCAAGTGCATAGCTTTCCGCACCATCGGGCACGCCAGCCAACGTCACATTGGCCTGGTCCTTCAACAAGCTGTCGAACACAGCAACCGTCCTTGTTTTGTTATTTTTTGAAGCCTGCCGGTCCGGCAGCTTCATGATAGGCTATAATCTGCCGGTAGAGTGCACTGTCCCATTCTTCCGGCAGCGGTTTGCGGCCCGTCATCCAGGCATACAAGTCCTGATCGTGCGCCGTCAGCAGATGCTCCAATTCCTTGAGCTGCTCTTCATTGAGGTCGTCGATCATGGCATCCGCAAACCCGCCGAGCAGCAAATCCATTTCCTTCATGCCCCGGTGCCAGCAGCGGAACAGGATTTTTTTACGCCGCACATCCCGGCCGTTTGTTTCGTTGTCATTTGTCGCGCTGGGATGATCGGACATGGAAGGCCTTTGGAAGCTGAACCGGAAAACGGCAAATGCGAGATACGCAAGCCTAGCGGATAGAATGAAATCTGGCGACTGTATAGCGCTGAAATTTGGAAAAGTCAGCGCCGAAGTTCACAGATTGTTCTAATTGTTGCACTTAAGATGGGGTTCATGTCAGAACAGGATATCAAATCCGCTTTGCGGCCTGTCTGACTTAAGGTTTCCTCCCCTGAATGCGCCCTCCGGTTCTAGATCCGCTGTTTGCTCCGGTCTCCACCCTTCCCGGCATTGGGCCGAAAATCGCCAAACTTGTCGCCGGGCTTGTTGGCAGCCAGCCGGATCGGGACGCGACTGTTGCCGATCTGCTGTTTCACATCCCGCACAGTCTGATCGACCGGCGTCACAAGCCGGGGATCGCCTATTCGGAAAATGGAGACATTGTCACGCTGGATGTCACCATCGGCCGTCACTCCGCTCCGCCCCGCCATTCCAAGGCGCCTTACAAGATCTCCGCTTATGACGAGACGGGCCAGATCACTTTTGTCTTTTTCCATTCCCGGCAAGACTGGCTTTTGAAAACCTTTCCGGAAGGCGAGAGGCGGATCGTCTCCGGCAAGGTGGAATGGTTCAATGACCGGCCACAAATGGTGCATCCGGATTATTCGGTCTCGCCGGAAGAAGCGGACCAGATGCCGCCGATCGAGCCGGTTTATCCGCTGACCGCCGGTCTTGCCTCCAAAACACTACAAAAGGCCATGAAGGCGGCGGTAGAGAAAATCCCGCATCTGCCGGAATGGCTGAACGAACCGCATTTGCATCAAACCGCCTGGCCGGATTTTGCTGAAGCTCTGGAAACCTTGCACGCGCCGAAGGAACGCCAGGATACCGAACCGCATTCGCCGTTTATGCAGCGCCTCGCCTATGACGAATTGCTTGCCAGCCAGCTTGCGCTGGCTTTAGTGCGGGCCAACATGCGCACGCTTGGCGGCATCGAACGGAAACCTCAAGGCCAGCTTCAGGCATCGGTGATCAAAGCTTTGCCCTTTGAGCTGACCGACAGCCAGAAAGACGCCATCAAGGACATCAACGCCGACCTGGCAGAGCCGGTCCGCATGCTGCGTTTGCTGCAAGGCGATGTCGGCGCCGGCAAAACCGTTGTGGCCCTGGCAACACTCGCGCAAGTGATTGAAACCGGGGCGCAGGGCGGCCTGATGGCCCCAACTGAAATTCTCGCCCGCCAGCACTACGCCTCCATGGCTCCGATTTGCGAAAAGGCCGGCATCCGGCTGGCGCTGATGACCGGCAAGGACACCCAGAAGGAACGCCGCCTGCTTCAAGAGAAGCTGGACGCAGGAGATATTGACCTGGTGGTTGGCACCCATGCGCTGTTTCAGGGTTCGGTGACGTTCAAGGACCTTGGGATGGTCGTGGTCGACGAGCAGCACCGGTTCGGGGTTCACCAGCGGCTGGCTCTATCCGCCAAGGGGCGCGGCGTCGATGTTCTGGTGATGACGGCAACGCCCATCCCCCGCACGCTGGTGCTGACCTGTTTTGGCGACATGGATGTCACCAAACTCACCGGCAAACCGGCTGGCCGCAAACCGATCAAGACAGTCTCCGTCTCGCTAGACCGGCTGGAAGAGATCATCGGCCGCGTCGGAGCTGCCACCCGGGACGGCCAGAAGGTCTATTGGGTCTGCCCGCTGGTTGAAGAATCAGAAAAAATCGACCTTGCCGCGGTTGAGGATCGGCAGCGGGTGCTGGAACATATGCTCGGCCAGAAAGTCTCGCTGGTGCATGGCCGCATGAACGCGGACGAAAAAGATGCCGCCATGGACGATTTCAAGTCCGGCCGGACCCGGATCCTGGTGGCAACCACAGTGATTGAAGTCGGCGTTGATGTTCCAGATGCCACCATCATTGTGATCGAGCACGCGGAACGGTTCGGCCTTGCCCAATTGCACCAGCTGCGCGGCCGGGTTGGGCGCGGCGACAAGCCCTCGTCCTGCGTCTTGCTCTATAAGGGCCCGCTTGGAGAAACGGCAGGCGCGCGCCTTAACATCATGCGCGAGACCAACGACGGGTTTCTGATTGCCGAAGAAGACTTGCGATTGCGCGGCGGTGGGGAAATCCTAGGCACCCGTCAGTCCGGCACGCCGGGTTTCCGGATTGCCCGGGCGGAGGACCATGCAGACCTGATGGAAATTGCCCGCGACGATGCCCGGTTGATCCTGGAAACGGACCCGGATCTAAAAAGCCCGCGCGGCGAAGCCCTGCGCTGCCTGCTTTATCTCTTCGGCCGCGACGCCGCGATCCAGCTGCTGCGCGCGGGATAGATTTTCGGTTTTTGATTTGATTGTGAGGCCGCCTATTCGGCTCTCAGACCCATCAGCTTATCATCCCGGGCGACGCCTAAGCGGAGACCCGGGATCGGAGGGCCACAAACTCACGGTTTCTTTGGCTCTCCGATCCCGGATAAAGCCGATGGCTTTTCCGGGATGACAATGAATAACTCGCCGAAAAAATTCATCCTCTTGGCCCGCCGCCGTGAATGGCCACAGACAAATCTATCCAGAAACAAGAGCCCCAATCTCGCGGGCGCTCATATGCTCCAGCTGATCGAGCATGGCCCAGATCCGTCCGCCATCGGAGCCGAGACAGTCCTGCGCCTTTGTCTTCAATTTCTTTTCCAAAATGGCAAGTGGCAGCGGCGCTGCGAGATCAAAGGAGATAGGACGGGTTTCGCCGGATTTCAGTGTCAAAACACCTTCGGCTTGGAGATCCGTTAGACTGTTCTCACCGATCACCGTGACTTTTTCCGCCAAAGCGGAGAGCTCCGGGTCTTGTGCCACGTCATCTGTGTAGAGGTTAGGTGCACCAGTCGCATCGCCGCGCAAGGTCATGCCGGCGAGCCAAGCGTAGCTGAATTTGACTTCCAATCCAGTGCGCGGATGTTTGATGTCGCAGACCTTCAGCCACCTCGGATTTGTTTTGAGCGACAGGGCCGCAACATCCGAAAGAGCAAAACCGCCGCCCCTGACAAGCAGCAAACCTTCGATCATGGCATGAAGCCCATGACAACAGGCGTGAAGTTTGTATTTGTTGTCCTCAAACAAAAGCTTTCCGCCCGCAAAATCGTCCCAGCCGGCCGTTTCCAGCGGCAGCCCGGCATGATGGGTTTCCGCAAATCCCTGGTTTCCCAACAAGCCGTCATCGCACGACGTCAGGCCGAGCGCTGCCAATTGTGCACATTCCACACCGTTGGACGCGGCTATGCCCGCATTATAAGGTTTGCCCATGGTGCCGAACTGCGATTTCAGGCCGGAAGCGCGGGTCGCGCAGAGGCCAATGGCCGCCCGCATCCGCTCTTGTGACAGGCCATAAAGGCGTCCGGCGGCAATCGTTGCGCCAAAAGCTCCGGCGGTCGCAGTCTGATGAAACCCCGTATTGTAGTGGCGCGCACCCAAAACAAGACCGATGCGGATCGCGGCCTCCGTACCAACTGCAAAGGCCGCGATCATGTCCGCAGCGCTGGCATCGACCTCTTCTGCGGCCGCCAAGGCTGCCGGAAAGATCCCGACCGACAGGTGGCCCACATGGGCGAAATGGGTATCGTCATAATCGAGCGCATGGCTTGCAGCGCCATTAACGAGCGCCGCCGTCCGTGCGGGCAGTTTCTGCCCCTGAAAAGTCGAGGCGGCTTCAATGCCCCCTTCCCGCGCTGCAAATTCCCGCAGTTTTTGGGAAACAGGTTCTTCCGCCCCGGCCCTGCCGCAGACCAGCCAATCGAGCAACGAGAACTGCGCCAGCTTGAGAGCCGTTTCAGAGATTTCTCCCGGAGCGATTTCGGAAAAGGAAATCAGATCATCAATGAAGGGCATGAAAGTTGGACCGGCTGAGAAAACTATGAATGGCTCCAACAAGCGGTATCGAAATTGAAGACAGATGTGAAGCTTTATGGTCTCAGCGACAGGCGCTTACGCATCCTCGGTCTTTTTCAAACGCTCTGCCTGTTTCGGGTCAACAACCAGATCTTCGACAAGTTCGGGATACTCCGGGCTGACGAGGCCTGCGGAGATCACCAATTTGGCAGCATCTTCAACACTCATGTTGAGCTCAATGACGTCTGCTTTTGGAACAAAAAGCAAAAAACCCGATGTCGGGTTCGGCGTGGTCGGAAGAAACACCGAAACGGTCTCGGCCATATTTTTGAGCTGCGACGACACTTCGCCCTTGGTTTCCGTTGAAATGAACACGATGGCCCACAAGCCCCGGCGCGGATATTCGATCAGGGCCGCTTTGTTGAAACTCGTCCCGCGCTGATCAAGTGCCGTCTGAAAAATCTGCTTTAAGCCACTGTAAATGTTGCGAACAAGCGGCATTCGACCGACAAGATTTTCACCGAAATTGATCAGACTACGGCCCAAGAAATTCGCCGCCAGAAAGCCAATGATCGTCAGCGCGAAAATCGCGACGATCAAACCAAAGCCTGGAATGGAAAACGGCAGATAGGTTTCAGGATTATAGTTGGCGGGCACGAAGGGTTTGACCCAGCCGTCGACCCACTTGATGAACGTCCAGGTGAGCCACAAAGTGATCCCGATCGGACCGGTGATGACCAAGCCTGTCAGAAAATAATTCCGCAAACGCGTCGCTGCACCCGGCCGGTGGGGTACCAATAGCTCATCATCTGCACTATGTTTCTTGCTCATCGGCGAAACCTGATCATCGTCTCTTAGAGTTCCCGTTTTGCATCCAGCCATAAGCTAGATAAGTATCATTGTCGCGGCGCGGTATCCTTCGTTCGAATAAATTTTCAGCGAAGTCCCCGCAAAATGCCGAAATCGGAGGCACGAGTGCACCGGAGCACGTTTATACTACTTGGATTGGCTTGTGTGGCGGTGGGCATCATCGGGGCTTTTTTGCCAATTTTGCCCAGCACGATTTTTTTCATTGCCGCGGCGGCCTGTTTCGCACGGTCTTCTCCCCGGCTTGAACAAAAAATTCTCGAACATCCCATCGTAGGCCCGTCGGTGGTCGCTTGGCGCCATCATGGCGCCATTCCGCCCATGGCAAAATTCTATGCGGTTGGCGGCATGACTCTCGGATTTGCAGTCTTTTATTGGTCCGCGGCGCCAGCAACTTGGCTTGCGGTTCTGGTCGCTCTTGGCATGGCGGCGTGTGCGATCTACGTGGTGACCCGACCGTCCGGTCCGAAATCAAACTCTGAGGAGCCAGCGGACCCTGGCACCAACAGTGCGCCTTCAGACGTCGGGAATTAGCCGTTTTCCAAAGGCTGCCGACGTTTCAAGCGCATAATCCATGTCCCCGTAAAACCTGTGCACGGCGTCATTGTCCTTGCGCACAAACAAATTGATCTTTGGGCAGCCAAGACCGGTCAAATAGTCTTCGCAGTGTTGCATGAGTTTGCGCCCATATCCGCCGCCCTGATGCGCCGGATCGACACTTAGATAATAAACCGCACCACGATGGCCATCATACCCGGTCATCACCGTGCCAATGACTGTCTGGTCTTTCATCAACACAAACAAGCGGCTGGAGTCCACACTGAGACACCGGTCAATGTCCTTGCCCGGATCATTCCAGGCGCGCACTAGACCGCATTTTTTCCAAAGCGCGATGACATCCTGCCGGTGCTGTTCCTCGAACAGAACGATGTCTGACTTGTCCGCAGCCGGCATGATTATTCCACCGTCACAGACTTGGCGAGATTGCGGGGCTGATCGACATCCGTCCCCATGAAAACCGCCGTGTGATACGCAATCATCTGGACGGGTAAAGCGTAGATGATGGGCGCGACAATGTCCGACATCTCTGGCAGGATCACTGTATCTTTCGCTGCATTACCGCTTTCAGACGCCCCTTTTTCATCCGTAATCAGAATGATCCGGCCGCCGCGTGCCGCCACTTCTTGCATATTGGAGACGGTTTTTTCGAAAATTCCGTCATGTGGCGCAATCACAAAAACCGGAATGTTTTCGTCGATCAACGCGATCGGGCCGTGTTTCAGCTCGCCGGCCGCATAGCCTTCGGCGTGAATGTAGGACAGCTCTTTCAGCTTAAGTGCTCCCTCCAGCGCCAGCGGATAGCTCGTCGACCGGCCGAGATAGAGCGCATTGGTCGCCTGCGACAGCGGCTGGGAGAGTTTTTCAATCGCGGTTTCACTGGCGAGTGCCTTCAAGGCCAGGCTTGGAACTTCTGTGAGTTCGGCCACCAGCTTTTTCTCGTCATCCGCGGACAAAACACCGCGCTCCCGGCCGGCCTGCAAAGCAAGCGCTGCCAATACGGCCAGCTGACACGTAAAGGCCTTGGTGGACGCCACACCAATCTCAGGCCCTGCAATCGTCTGGAAAACCACATCGGCTTCTCGGGCAATCGTGCTTTCCGGCACATTGACCACCGCCCCAATCGATGCCCCCTGCTCTTTACAGTAACGCAAGGAGGCCAGAGTGTCGGCTGTTTCCCCGGACTGCGAAATGAACAGTGCGCTGTCTTTGGCGCTCATCGGCGTTTCGCGGTAGCGGAACTCACTGGCGATATCGATATCCACCGGCAGGCGGGCATATTTTTCAAACCAGTATTTGGACACAAGGCCTGCCAGATATGCTGTGCCGCAAGCCGAAATAACCAGGCGGGACAAGCTCTTAAATTGCATCTTATCCGCACCTGGCACCTTTGCGGTCTGGGCACCGTAATCCAAATACCGCGACAGCGTATGGCCGAGGACCTCCGGCTGCTCATGGATTTCCTTGGCCATGAAGTGCTTGTAATTGCCTTTATCCATCAAGGCGGCCGTCACCGAAGACCGCGCCTCCGGACGGCTTACCGGCTGATTGTCCGCATTGTAGATCTGATGCGAAGTCCGGGTCAGCACCACCCAATCACCTTCATCGAGATAGGTGATCCGGTCGGTAAAGGGCGACAAGGCAATGGCATCGGAGCCCAGGAACATCTCTCCATCGCCATGACCGACAGCAAGCGGTGAGCCTTTGCGGGCGCCGATCATCAAATCCTGTTCGCCAGAAAACAGCATGGCCAGTGCAAAAGCGCCGTTCAGCCGCGGCAGAACTGTGGCGGCGGCATCTGTTGGAGAAACACCTTTGGCGATCTCAAGGTCCAGCAAATGGGCGACGACTTCCGTGTCGGTTTCCGTTTCCAGGATCGCACCGGCGGCAGATACCTCCTCGCGCAGATCAAGATAATTCTCGATAATCCCATTGTGGACCACAGCGACCGATCCGGCCTGATGCGGATGGGCATTGCCGACAGTCGGAGCCCCGTGTGTCGCCCACCTTGTATGGCCAATGCCGCTTGTGCCCGCCAATGGTGCGTTTTCAAGGGCTGCTTCGAGATTGCGCAGTTTGCCTTCGGCCCGACGGCGCATCAGAGCACCATCAACGAGCGTGGCAACGCCGGCAGAATCATATCCGCGGTATTCCAGCCTCTTGAGCGAATCCACCAGCCTTGGCGCCGCAGCAACCCCGCCCAAAATGCCTACAATTCCGCACATGCAGCTAATTCCTTACCCAAACACAATCGAGTGACCGCCCCGGTTTAGACGAGGCAGCGTTGAAAACTGAAATCAAACCCTGTTTCAGAAAATGACAAGGCTCATCCGGCCCAGACCACCGTCAGGAATTCTGATCCTTGGCTTTTTTGAGCTTTTCCCGGAGGACCTTTGCCATGCCGTCTTTTGCTTGCTGACGGCTACGGCCGAACGCCATGGCATCGCTTGCAACATCCTTGGTGATCACGCTGCCTGCGGCAACAAATGCGCCCCCACCTATGGAAATTGGAGCGACCAATGTTGAGTTCGACCCGACAAAAGTTCCTGAGCCAATTTCAGTCCGGTGTTTCAAAAAACCGTCGTAGTTGCAGGTGATCGTACCAGCACCAATGTTGCTTTTTGCGCCAACTCTGGCATCCCCGACGTAACTCAGATGGTTGGCCTTTGCGCCCTCACCGAACTTTGCATTTTTGGCTTCCACAAAGTTGCCAACCCGCACGCCCTTGCCAAGCTCGGTTCCGGGTCGAAGCCGGGCATAGGGCCCGACCACCGCGCCACTGCTAACTGCGGCACCTTCCAGATGACTGAATGCCCGAATGTGCGCACCTGAACGGATATTCACTCCAGGCCCAAAAACAACATTTTGTTCAATGATCACATCGGCTTGGATAACCGTATCATGAGCGAAGAACACGGTATCCGGCGCCAGCAGCGTAACGCCGCTATCAAGCGCTTCTGTTCGCTTGCGCGCCTGGAAATCGGCTTCGCAGGCGGCCAATTGCGCGCGGTTATTTATCCCTTGTGTTTCCACTTCTGAGCCCGCGACCGCGACCACTTTCAGACCACGTTCATTTGCGATCTCGACCGCATCGGTCAGATAGTATTCACCCTTAACATTGTCATTGCCGATCGCCCGCATCAGGTCCAAGGCATGATTTCCGGCAAAGCCCATGATCCCCGAATTGCAGAACGTGATCTGACGCTCTGCGTCGCTGGCATCTTTTTCTTCCCGGATCGCCAACAAGTGGCCGTCTTTCATCAACAACCGGCCATATCCGTGGGGCGTTTTGGTCTCGAACCCTAGCACAACGAGGTCTGCGCCTTCAGCCAAAGCATCACGGACCTTGCTGATGGTTTCCGACGTCACCAAAGGCGTATCACCAAACAGCACCAGAACATCATCGGTTGGCATTTCCATCGCTGATGATGCAGCAAGCGCAGCATGCGCCGTTCCGAGCCTGTCAGTCTGGACAAAACACTGTGCGGCAGCGGCCAGTTTGGCGACAAGGTCTTCAAGATCCGGCATGTCTGGGCCTGTAACAACAGACACCCGCTCCGATCCCGCGTCAGCAAGGACTTTCAGGACATGGCCAACAAGGGGCAGCCCACCGATCTCATGCATGACCTTCGGAAGATCCGATTTCATACGAGTGCCGAGGCCAGCGGCCAGAACCACAGAGTGACAGCTTCGCGATGTCATTGATGTCCCAACTCTTTCAACTTGTAAAGCAAAGATAGATGATTTGGCCTCTATATGCCCCGATCCACAGAACATTGAAAGATCAGAACTCCCTTCAGTGCATATTACCGTTTCATTAACCATATTCAGCGCCAAATAGACTACCTTTCGAAGGATTCGAAACGAGAATCGGGAAACAGGAACGTTGAAGGCGGCGCCGGCCAAAAAACCGATGCGGGATACAATCCGCGACACCCTCACGCCCTCGCGTGTCGGTCTGCTGTCTTGGGCATTTGCAGCGCTTGCCATGGGCACAGTCGGCATGGCGTCCTACAAATTCAGTTCCACATCACTTAGCACCACCCAGACTGCCTACCGACTATCAGGCATCCAATTGCCGCCTGAGGGAGACGTGACCGCAACCGGATCAATTCGCTCCGGAGCACGCGGCGAACCGATTGAAGTCTTGCGCCTGCCAGGAGAACCCTCCTCTGGCACGCTAAGTGCGCTGGAACAAAGCCAAATCACTGTGCTTCAAGAACAAATCGCCCGGCTGCGCCGCCGCTTGAGCACAATGAGCGCGCAGAACGATGCCTATTCACAGCGGCTAGCTGCTCTTGAAGCCGAAATTGCAAATCCGGCTGAGCTTGCTTCCAGCAACAAACAGGGCGTTAAAAGTCAAACAACGGCTTCTTTCCTTTCGGGATCCAGTTCTCGAGAATTGGCGGACGCCTCGCACGTTAAGCGGCCCATGGCACCTCTGCCCAAACCGGCAAAAATGGCGAATAATTCTACCGCCAAACCGGCAATCATGGCGTCTACAGAGACCATGAGGGATGAACAGGCTGCAGGACGCCGCCCGGCGTCCCGGCGGATCAATCTTCACACAGGACAGCGGGCCCCTGAGCTTCCCATAACAGCTTCGCAGCAAGCGCCGGTGAAAATTGTTCAGTTGCCTCCAGCAGACACCAACGGGTCTCTGGCGACCGGCTCAATTCCGCAACAGTCCGGACTGCAGCCTTTACAGGAATTTGACAGCACACCAGCCAGCACCACCTTGCGGCCAAAAGTTATCGCGCCGTCAGATGCGGCTGGCACCTTACGCGGCGGCGGCCGCAGTACGCTGAAGCGCAGTGATTTTGGTGCGATTGTTGGCCATTTCTCGTCGCTTGCCGAAGCTGCAAACGCCTGGTCGAAGTTCAAGGAACAAAACGAAGAACGCATGCGCGATCTGCGTCCGTTGATTAAAAACCGCTCGGCTCAAGGTGGTGTATCGCTTTTGGTCGGTCCGTTTGGCAATGCGGCCGATGCTGCAGCGGCCTGCTTCTATCTTCTTGATGTCACAGATCTGTGCCAACCGGCGCTTTATGCGGGTGCACCTATGATCGCGGCCTCGGACTTTCCGCAAACAACTTACTAAAATCTCTCGAGATTATGACGGTCTTGAAACAGTCTCGAACCGTGTTTCATGCCATTCCCAAAGTGTGTGATTTTTTTGGATCCCGCTAGGGCACCTGCCTCGTTTATCCAATGTATTGGAACGCTGGGAACGTTTCCAGCAGCCAGTAGGAAAACACGGCCATCTGACCTGTCAGGAACATGATTCCGGTGAGCACAAGAATCCCGCCCATGGTTTTTTCAACTGCGCCCATGTGTTTCCGGAACCGCTTCATGAAGCGCAGGAACGGTCCGGCAAACAAAGCCGCCAACAAAAACGGAATGCCCAGCCCCATGGCATAGGCGGACAGGAGAATGGTCCCTTGAAGCACGGTGTCCTTTGCCCCGGCAACAAACAGGATGGCGGCCAGGATCGGCCCCACACACGGCGTCCATCCGAACCCAAAGGCCAATCCGATCACATAGGCCCCGAGCGGACCTGCCGGCTTCTTGTCGACATGAACGCGCGCTTCCTTGTAAAGCAGCCCGATTTTGAAAACGCCTAGGAAATGCAGCCCCATCACGATGATGGCAGCCCCTGCAATGTATCCAAGGTAGTCGAGATAGGTCCGGATAAATTGGCCGAGGAAACTGGCTGTAGCGCCCAGCAGGACAAACACTGTCGAAAACCCGAGAACAAAGACGACGGCGCTGAAAAAGACGCGCTGTGATGCGTCACCGTCTGCGTCATCCTCACCGGTCAGCTGATCGAGAGACACACCCGCCAGATAACCAAGGTACGGCGGAACCAACGGCAAAACACAGGGGGACACAAACGACAAAATGCCCGCAAGCACAGCGCCGATAATGGTTACGTCCTGTATCATTCCTGCTTCCACCAGTTCTATTTATTGCGCACAGACAAGTACTTCTTCCAACGGGCGCTTCGAACGCTATGTACCCGGCTTCAGCAAAGTGCACAAACACGAACTGCTCACCATTTGGAGAGCTGCTCTCCAATTCGTCCACGCGGCCTAGGCACAGCCCTTTCAGGAATCTGCCGCTAATTCAAATAGCCTTGTTCGCGATAAAAATGTAGTGCGCCAAGATGAAGCGGGGCAATCGTCTTGGGATTGGCTAATTCTGCCCTTTGCAGGTACTCAAGTGCAGGATGGGCCGTGCGGAAATCTTCAAAGTCGCCAAATACGGACCGGACAACGGTGTCAACGACCGCTTCGGGCATGGTTTTGGTGGTCATGACCAACGCCGGCGTACCAAACGTCGCAACCACGCTTTGCCCTTCATAAGTCTCGTCTGGAACGACTGCTTTCCGATAAAATGCAGCATCTTCAAGCATGGCTGAGATTATCTGATCATCAAGCTCAATGAAGCGGACGCCGCATTGCTCCTGTGTATCTTCAACCACACCGGCTGGGTGGCCAATAAAAACAAAATAACCATCTATGGCTCCGGTGCACAGCGCCTCTCCCAGTCCCGACAAGTCTTGGCGGGTAAAGTGCTGTTGCTCAATATCAGTCCAACCAGACAGCTCTGCGATTTGCTTCCATGTTGCCGCTGAACCGGATCCCGCAGGGCCGATGTTGACCCGTTTTCCCTTCAAGTCTGTCAATGATTGAACATCGGAAGTTTCACGCACGACAATCGTCGCCAATTCCACGTGCAGCCCCAAAACAGTTCGAAGATCTGTAAATGGACCTTTATCTCCAAAAACCGAAGTTCCAGAATAGGCGTGATGCAGCCAGTCGGCCTGGATGATGGCAAAATCCGTTTTTCCGGATCGAAGGTCTTCCAAGTTGCCGATTGATCCTCGGCCGGTTTCAGCCGCGCAGCGGAGGCCGTGTTCAGAACGTGTTTCATTAATGCTGCGGCAGATGGCATTCCCGGTTGGAAAGTAGACACCGGTCACACTGCCCGTTCCAAGTGTCATGAACATCTGGTCCCGCGCCTCAGCATTGCCGCCAAGAAGGGCCAAACCTATCCCAATAAAGATCGTTAGATTTCGAATAAACAGCACGGCTGCTCTCATGACGGCAAACTGGAGCTTGAAGAAAACCGCTGTCAAACTGTTGCAATCACTTAGCACCACCGCCCCCAAAATATCTTTCGTAGCGTTAGCGGTAAGCCATACCAAACACAGCCACCAGAAGATAGTTGGCAAGCGCGATCACAGTTTGGTGCACAGTGATGTCAGATAAAGACGTTCAGGATGGGAAAGTTCAATTCTTTTTCAGGCAACCTTCTCATGGGTGCCAATTGGCTTTTTTTAATTTCAATAGGAAAGAAAAACACCGGCCGCCATTGGCCGGTGGCAATCGCGAGGCCTTAGTTGATCCGCCCTCCTTCGATCACCGCAAAAATCTCGCCTTTTAGCGTTTCTTCGGATTCGCCATTGCGCAGCCCTTCCCGCCATTGATCAATGATCAATCGCAGGCTTAACGTATCCCTGTTGTTGGGAAGGTCATCGATGAACCCTTTGAAGAATCCATCCAGGCGTTCTCTATCGACTGCCCCTTGATCGATCAGGGCGTGAATCAGAGTCATCGTCGCAGCGATGTGCCCTTTCACAAAATCGAACTCGATCGAGTTCATCTGTGTCTCTTTCGTTGTTGAATGCATGTCACCTCTCACAGTCCCATCAAGTTACATGACAATGCTTCGGGCCGCCACCTGACACTTTTAGCAGTACAACGGAATGTATTTTCTTAAAATTGAAATTAACGTCGAATTACGCAACGGTACTTTTCGACACTTTTATGCCACATACATCTTTTTACATAAATATTTACTTCCACCAAAGAATGAACACTTCATTGGTAGGATTTTTGACGCAAATTTCCGTTTTTCTAACTGCGCTCCCCGCATTTTTTGCAGGCCTGTTGAAAAAAACGAAATTGCCTCTTGCAATGTCCCCAGTGTCAGCATAAACACAGCGCCACCGACGCGGTGCGGCGCAAACGAAGCGCCTCCCAAGTTGGATTTGGTGGGAGCCGATAGCTCAGCTGGTAGAGCAACTGACTTTTAATCAGTAGGTCCAGGGTTCGAACCCCTGTCGGCTCACCAAATCTTCAAAAAAAATAGCAGAAATTTAAAAGCGTGCAATTCTCGGAAATTGCAATTTTTGCGCTTGGCAACGTCATTTTTGACATATTCCACAGAAATACACAGCCATTACCTGACATCGTCTAATAATAATTGACGTGTAATCTTTTTTGTCAGCCCATCGGCATTGGAATATTTAACTAGGCCGCTCACTTTTAAGAGTATAGCGTTACACAATTGGTCTTATGTGTTTTTGATCTTCCTTTGTTTCATCCTGCTCTTTGCGGACACCGCCGACGCACGCAAAAAGGCTCCAGATTTATCCGGAGCCTTCCTGTCTTAGGTCAGACATCCATGGCTACGTAAGCTGATTTGGTTTCCCTCGGTTTCTAGGAGGCTGTCTGGGACCTTTCTTCCCCTGGAACGCTCGGAGTGTCCCCAAACCAGCCTTTGACGGTTTCACGCATGGTCTGAAGCGATGCATAGAGGACAGGGATCAGCAACACTCCGATGGTCGTTGCGAAGAACATGCCGCCAAAAACCGCAAACCCGATCGCCTTTTGACTGGCAGCACCGGCACTTGATGCTGTCATTAGCGGAACAACACCCAGCAAGAAGGACAAGGCTGTCATCATCACCGCCCGGAACCTCAAGTGCGCCGCCTCGATTGCCGCATCCTTGATCGATTTGCCACTGTCTCGCTGCTCCATAGCAAACTCAACAATCAAAATTGCGTTTTTTGCCCCAAGACCGATCAGCATGATCATGCCAATTTGCGTGTAAAGATTGACATCCCCACCGGTAAGGAACACCGCGACAAGAGCGCCCAACAACGCAAATGTAACCGACATCAAGATCGCCACAGGCATTGTCCAGCTCTCGTATTGAGCAACCAGGAAGAGATAGGTGAAGATCACTGACAGCAACAGGATGAACATAACGATAGACCCCGCCCCTTGCTGTTGCAGCGCAGTACCGGTCCATTCGTATGCATATCCCGGCGGCATAGCTTCAACAGCAGCCTGATCGACAGCGTCGATCACAACCCCGGTCGAAGCGCCGGGTGCAGGATCAGCCATCAAGGCTGCCGAGCGGAACATGTTGTACCGCGTAAGAATTTGCGGTCCGAGCACATTTTCTGTCGTCAGAACACTGCGCAAGGGCACCATGGTGCCGTCTCCGGACCGGACATAAAGACTTCCAATATCACTGACCCTGTCGCGGAAACGACCCTCAGCTTGGATCATGACCTTGTAGACACGGCCAAATATGTTGAAGTCGTTGATATAAAACGACCCGAGATAGGCCTGTAGGGTCGTGAACACATCCGAGACATTGACTTGTAGTGTCTTGGCCTTTTCCCGGTCGAGATCAACAAAGACTTGCGGCACGTTCGCTCGGAATGTGGAATACGCCCTGGCGATAGACGGGTTCTGGTTGGCCGAATAGACCATCGACCCAACCGCTGATGCAAGGTCCTGCGGACTTCCGCCAGCCGTTTGCTGCAACATGGCTTGCACTCCGCCCGTGGTGCCAAGACCGGGGATCGGTGGGGGGTTGAAGGCAATAATGTTCGCACCTGGTATCGTCGAGAACTGGGCCCAGAACTTGCCCAGAATATCATTGATACTAAGACCTGGATCCTGCCGCTCATCCCAGCCGGTCATGGTTGCAATGACCAGAGCAGAATTCGAAGAGGTCGCACCATTCAAAATTGAATAACCATTGACCAGAACGATGTTTGCAACACCTGGCGTTGCGGTTGCCAGATCGACCACACGCTGGGTCACGCCTTCCGTACGGCCAAGAGCTGCGCCGTCCGGCAATTGGACATCGACCATAAGGTATCCTTGGTCTTCCAGCGGAAGAAACCCTTGAGGCAGCGTGCTTCCGAGCGTCATGATCATTGCGACTGCACCAGCAACGACGACAAGCGAAAGAACCGCGACCCGCACAAGCCTGCGCACAATCGACGTATACCCATCCCGGATGGACATAATCCCCCGGTCGAACATACCCATGACGCCTTTTGGCGGCCCGGATCTGGCTTTCAAGATGAGCCCGCACAATGCTGGAGACAGTGTCAAAGCATTGATCGAGGAAATAACAACCGATACGGAAATTGTAACTGCGAACTGGGAATAAAGCTGACCTGTGATCCCGGGCATGAAAATCGTCGGGACAAAAACGGCGAGCAGAACAAGAGTTGTCGCAACCACGGGCCCAGTAATCTGTTCCATGGCCTTAGCTGTTGCCTCTTTCGGGCCCAGTCCCTCGTCCGCGATGATCCGTTCAACGTTCTCTACCACGACGATCGCATCATCCACCACGATCCCAATCGCCAGCACAAGTGCGAACAGAGAAATCGTGTTCAACGACATGCCCAGAGCCAGGAGAACCCCAAAGGTACCAATCAGTGAAACCGGTATGGCGACAGTCGGAATGATCGTCGCCCGCCAGTTTCCGAGAAAAATGAACACCACCGACACCACCAAAAGGAAGGTCAGGAACAAGGTCGATATCACGTCATTGAGGGACTGTTGAACAAAGTCAGTGGTATCGAACGGCACAGCGTATGCCACGTCGTCCGGAAAATTTTGGGAAAGACTTTCGAGCCGTGCCTTCACCGCGTCTGCCACCGCGAGCGCATTCGCGCCCGGAGCCTGATAAATCGCCAGAACGGTCGACGGCTGACCATTAAACTGGCCACTCGCATTGTAGAATTGCGCGCCGCGTTCAACACGGGCAACATCTCCGATCGTAACAACCGCCCCATCCGAACCAGTTCGCAAAACGATTTTTTCAAATTGTTCTGCGTCGGCCAACCGGCCTTCAGCCTTGATGGTATACTGGAACTGCTGGCCGTCCGGCACCGGCGGTGCACCAATCTGCCCAGCAGCAACCTGGACGTTTTGATCCCTCACTGCGTTGATGAAGTCTGTCGGTGTCATGCCGAGACTTGCTAGCCTGTCCGGATCCAGCCAAATGCGCATTGCATATGCAAAGTCGGTCATTACATCCGCACGGCCTACGCCTTGGACACGCGCAAGCGCGTCCTTCATATAGATTGAGGCATAGTTCGACAGAAACAGCTCATCATACGTGCCCTCAGGCGAATAGAGCGTCACCACCAGCAGCATGTTGGTACTGGCCTTCTGGACTGTGACACCATTCTGCGTCACTTCGGACGGCAACTGGCTGGTTGCCTGGCTTACCCGGTTCTGAACGTTGACAGTCGCAATATCAGGGTCCGTTCCAACGGCAAATGTCACGTTCAGCGAATAGTTGCCGCTGTCGTTGCTCGTCGACTGCATGTAAATCATGTCGTCAACGCCGTTCACCTGCGCCTCAATAGGCGCAGCCACAGTTTCTTCCAAAACTTCCGCGTTTGCGCCCGTGTAAGTCGCAGCGACATTTACCACCGGCGGTGTGATATTGGGAAACTGCTCAACCGGAAGCGAGACATAGCCGAGCAAACCAGCGAGCGTTATGACAATGGAAATAACCAGCGCAAATTTTGGCCGGTAGATAAAAAAGCGTGAAAACATCTAGCTTTGCTCCGCAGGCTGGGAGGCAAGAACAGGATTGACCTCAACACCGGGCCGCACCTTCTGCAATCCCTCGGTGATTACTTCCGCGCCTTCGTCGAGCCCCTTGTTGACCACAAATTTGGTCTCAATCTGCTGTCCGAGATCGACATAAACCTGCTGAACTTTCTTGTCGGCCGTAATCAACAGCGCAAAATCGCCTTTCTGATCGCGTTGAATCGCTGATTGTGGGACGACGAGCGCCTCTAGAGTTTCCGGCGCCTCGAGGATCACGGTCACATATGTTCCAGCCAGCAAACGCACATCTTCGTTCTTGAATTGGCCGCGGAAAGATAACGTTCCGGTCGTCGGATCAATCGCGTTGTCGATGTAGACGATTTTTCCCTTCTCCTGGTATTCCTCGCCGTTTGGGAGCACCAGTTTAATATCGGGTGACTTGTCAGGTGAAATATCAGCAGGGTTGATGCCATGAGTTTTTACGGCATTCAGATATTCAGCTTCACTGACAGAGAAATTCACATAGACCGGTGCAAGGCGGATCAGCTTTACCAATGGCTGTGCGGTCGGACCGACCACCTCTCCGACACTGTAGGTCGTTTTACCGATCTGGCCCGGGAATGGTGCCGATATGTCGGTATAGCTGAGATTGAGCTCTGCCTGCTGCAAGGCGGACTGAGTGGCAGCGACAGATGCTTCCGCTTGTTGTTTTTGGGCAAGAGTTGCTTCGTATGCCGCTTCTGATACATGCCCCTTTTGGAGCAGGTCTTTGTCGCGTTTTTCGTCAGCAGCTTTTAAGGCCGCATCTGCTTTCGCGCTTGCGACATCGGCTTTGGCCTTAGCAAGGGCTGCTTCATATTCGGCTTTTTCGATGGTGAACAGCGCTGCGCCTTCTTTCACCATTGAGCCGTCTGGGACTTTCTTTTCTTCCAAGAAACCGCTGACACGAGCAATCAGGTCAACTTGATCGACCGCCGCAATCTGGCCGACAAACCGGGCGCTTTCACGCACTTCGGTCTTGACCACCTTTTCAACAGTGACGGAAGGAGGCGGCGGCGCGGCTTGCTGCTCTGCGCTGTTATCGGAACACCCGGCCAGAAATACTGCCGCCAGGACCGGCAGAATTGCAAAGCTGGATTTGAGGCCAGAACGCTCAGGATGCATACGAGTAGGCTCCGCAACTGATGGCCAGGGCGGCCATTATGATCAATTGCGTTCACTATAGAAGGACTTACGGTTTCAACAAGGGTTTATTCTCCAACGATGTGGAGCAAATGTGTGAAACCGCAGGGGTAGTTTCAACGCCTAAAAAAGATCCAGATGAATCCGGATTTGGCGAATTAGATGTATGGACCTATTAGGAAATTCAGCAGGCAAAAGGTCTGATACCAGTCAGAACAAGCGATTGGCTCTGAATTCCGATGGTTCATTACTGTCAAGGCGAAGGAATAGTAAGTACGCCATTCGGATCAACGGCCACCATGTCCTTGTCCAAACAATCGCGGCGGAGGTTCAATGTATTTGCCGTTGACATATGTGCCTGGAATTGGATTGTCCCGGGTGCTCGTGGTCGGTGAGCACGCGGCCAGAAAAGCAGACGCAAAAGCGGCTGTTAAAAACCACCGGAAAACGACCCAAAAACTCCGAACCGTCATACAGAGAAACTCCATAATTGAACGCGAGATCACATAATCCAATAAAACAAATAGGCTGATCACGCGGCTCAGCAAGTGTTTATACACTCGCAAAACGACAATGCCGCCGCAATTTCAACCTTTTTTTGCGAAGGCCCAGAAGTGCGGAGATTGCGTTACCTGCACGACTTAAGCGGCTGGCGAAAGGATGAGAGTTAACCCAAAAAGCTGACTGGCGGGAACAACACGCCGTTCTGTGACACCAGTGCAAGCAATTTCAATTGCCGCGATTTGTGGCAAGGGTCCAATCATCGCGTTAGCGGCGTCATCGCCGATGAGTGACCGGTAAGCCCGAGGGTTTAGGACAGAAATCTGGCCTCGGGCGGTGTCGAGTTCCAATCCGAGACTTGTCGCCCGCATTTCCCGTTGGCCGGTGAACCCACCCAAAAACTCATGATGATCTGAGGGATCTTCCGCAATCATATAAACCGCCTTGATCGCCTGAGCGCCATTTGCATGGTTTTGCAAAACAGGCTGCCAGAAGTTTTCAGGAAACTTGTTGCGGCAGGTAAAGTAGCCGATGTCCGGGCTTGCCGCATTTCCGACAAAGGTCAGATCAAAGCCAACCTCAGCGGTCGAGCCATCCGGCCTATTGGCAATTCGGCCGAAGGAAAACGGATCAAAGAGTGAAAGCCCCGCCTTTTCAAAATCGGCCCGGTCTTCTTCCGGATCAGAGCTGTCCAGGACCAGCATGCTGGCCCCTTCCCGCTTGTTCAAAAAATCCCTGTTGAAACCACCGAATGAAAAGGAAGATCCTTCACTGTCGGTGATCAAACTGTCGTCGGCAACGGTCAGAATTTCGAGAAAAAAACCATCCAATTGGATCAACCGGTTGGCCGTGCCCCAGGAATGCCGGTTTTCAGGCGACACTGTAAAGCCGAGCTTTTCAAACGCTCTGGCGGCGGCTTCAAGGTCATGAACAGGCATCACAACATGATCGAGGCCGCGCACCATTCTTTTCTCTCCAGGTAGTTAGGATTGGCCCTAAACCAGTCGGCTCTGCTGAAGTGCTGCGCCAACGAAAGACGCAAACAGCGGATGCGGTTCAAACGGCCGGGACTTCAATTCCGGGTGGTATTGAACCCCGATAAACCATGGATGGCCGGCAATTTCCACCGTTTCAGGCAGAACACCGTCCGGAGAGGTTCCCGCAAAAATCAGACCGCATTTTTCCAGCTGTTCCCGGTAGTCGATGTTGACCTCATACCGGTGCCGGTGGCGTTCTGAAATCGCTGCCGAACCATAAATCTCCGCGATCTTGGAGCCGGACTTCAGCGCCGCCGGATAGGCGCCAAGTCGCATGGTGCCGCCAAGGTCGCCGTCGGCAACGCGTTTTTCCTTTTCGTTGCCCTTGGTCCACTCGGTCATCAATCCGACAACCGGTTCATCGGTCGGTCCAAATTCCGTCGAGCTGGCCTCGGTGATTCCAGCCAGATTACGGGCTGCCTCAACCACGGCCATCTGCATCCCGAAACAAATTCCGAAATAGGGAATGTCGCGGGTCCGGGCATAATGCGCGGCAGCGATCTTGCCTTCCGCGCCGCGTTCACCAAATCCGCCGGGAACCAGAATGCCGTGTACGCCTTCCAGATAGGGGCTCGGATCTTCCTTCTCGAAGGTTTCCGATTCGATCCATTCCAGATTGACCTTTACCCGGTTGGCGATGCCGCCATGAACCAAGGCTTCGATCATGGATTTGTAGGCGTCCTTTAGAACGGTGTATTTGCCGACGATGGCGATCTTGACCTCGCCTTCCGGGTTGGCCACGGCTTCTGAAATGCCTTCCCAGCGGTCGAGCACAGGCGCCGGAGCGCCCTTGATGCCAAAGGCCGCCAGCACTTCATCGTCGAGGCCTTCCTTGTGATAGGCGATCGGCACATCGTAGATCGATTTGACGTCATAGGCCGGAATGACCGCGCCTTCTCTTACGTTACAGAACAGCGACAGCTTGCGGCGCTCGTTTTCCGGGATAGGACGGTCGCAGCGGACCATCAAGATATCCGGCTGAATGCCGATCGAGCGCAGTTCCTTCACCGAGTGCTGAGTCGGTTTGGTCTTCATTTCACCAGCGGCCGGAATATACGGCATCAAAGTGAGGTGAACATAAACCGCATCACCGCGCGGCAAGTCGTTGCCGAGCTGGCGGATCGCCTCGAAGAACGGCAAGCCCTCGATATCGCCAACAGTTCCGCCGATTTCGACCAGGACGAAGTCGTAGTCTTCGTTGCCGGATAGAACGAAGTTTTTGATCGCATCGGTCACATGCGGAATCACCTGAACCGTGCCGCCCAGATAATCGCCGCGCCGTTCCTTGGCGATGATGTCCTGGTAAATCCGGCCCGTAGTGATGTTGTCCTGCTGATTGGCTGGACGCCCGGTGAACCGTTCGTAGTGACCGAGATCAAGGTCAGTCTCCGCCCCGTCGTCTGTCACATAGCATTCGCCATGCTGATACGGGCTCATAGTGCCCGGATCGACATTCAAATACGGATCGAGCTTACGCAGCCGAACCTTATAGCCCCGGGCCTGGAGCAGAGAGCCCAGTGCCGCCGAAGCAAGACCTTTACCAAGCGAGGAGACCACGCCGCCAGTGATGAAAATGTATCGCGCCATGGAGCAATACCATATCCTTTCGAAGGGCCGTTTGACCATTCGGGAGTTACGTTCTTAACACATAAAAATGCCCTGCGATTTGAGCCGCAGGGCATATGTTAGGCGAATAGGCCGGTTTTCCGGCGCCGCTCCCTTATTGAGCGGCTGGAACCTGCGGCCCAGAAGGTTGGCTCTGTTGTTTGAGCGAATCAAGAATCCCGCCGCCAGTGCCGCCATCTACGTCAGCACCCGGGACTGCCGGCGCGCCGTCTGTTGCAACTGGAGCAGCATCGAGAATAGATGCTGGGCTTTCTTCATTTTTGGCGATCAAGCTGAGCGTCAAAGATGTTGCGAAAAAAGCGACCGCCAAAATGCCAGTAGC
Organism: Labrenzia sp. PHM005; assembly: GCF_006517275.1. Taxonomy (NCBI): domain Bacteria; kingdom Pseudomonadati; phylum Pseudomonadota; class Alphaproteobacteria; order Hyphomicrobiales; family Stappiaceae; genus Labrenzia; species Labrenzia sp. PHM005. The sequence continues at coordinate 4,227,495 of NZ_CP041191.1, forward strand.
ACGGGTCAGAACGTTTGCCGTTCCGCGGCTGGACATGACGCCACCGCCGCCACCGCCGCCAATGCCGAGCGCACCGCCTTCAGAGCGCTGCAGGAGGACAACAAGCACCAGGGCCAGGACGACCATCAGGTGGATCACGATGACTACGGTTTCCATCGGCTTCCGTTCAGTTCAAAATACAAGATTGGCGGCCTTCTACACCACAAGACCGCCGCTTTCTACCCTTGAATTGATGCTTCTTTCCTAAAGCGTCAAGGTTCAGCACATTATTCGTATGCCGCAAGGATGCCCAGGAAATCATCTGCCTTAAGGCTGGCCCCGCCAACAAGCGCGCCGTCAACGTTTTCCACTGCCATCAATTCGCTCGCATTGCCCGGCTTTACAGAGCCGCCATAGAGCAGCCGCATAGCGCTGCCTTCAGCAGCAAACCGGCCCGCCAGAGCAACCCGCATGGCTTCATGTATTTCTTCAACATCACCGGCCGTCGGCGTCAAACCGGTACCAATGGCCCAAACCGGCTCATAGGCAATAACCGTGTTGAGCGCAGTTGCGCCGTCCGGCACAGAGCCTTCGAGCTGACGTTCGACAACAGCGACTGCATCACCGGCCTTGCGTTCCGCTTCGGTTTCCCCAACGCACACAATCGCGATCAAACCTGCAGCCCAGACGGCTTCGGTTTTGGCTTTTACATCCGCATCGCTTTCGCCATGATCGGTCCGCCGCTCGGAATGACCAACGATCACAGCTTTGGCACCGGCATCAGCGATCATAGCTACAGAGATGTCACCGGTATGAGCACCCGAGGCCGCCGCATGACAATCTTGTGCACCAATTGCCATAAGATTGCCGGATATCTTGTCCGCAAACGATGAGATCAGAGTCGCAGGCGGGCAAATCATCACATCCACACGGTCGGCCAGATCTTCTGAAATACCGGCCAGCATCTTGTGGAGTTCGGCTTGACCGGCTTTCAGTCCGTTCATTTTCCAGTTACCGGCTACCAGCGGCTTGATCGGCGTGCTCATGCAATTCTCCTGAGTATTTTCCGCCTATAGACCAGAACGTTCGCCGCCATGCAACGCCTTATCATCAAGATGTTTGTTCTTGCCGTCTTGCTCGTATATGAAGGCCTCATTATGATCCGCCCGCTTCGTCTGAAGCCGGGCAGCGGCCCTACGTCCGGGCCGAATGAAAAGAAAGAAACGGGAGACGTCATGCTTGACGCATTGCGCAAGGGCGCTGGTACCTGGTTGGCAAAACTGTTCATCGCCTTGCTGATCTTCAGCTTCGCTATCTGGGGTGTGACCGACTTCCTGCAAGGATTCGGCCAAAACACAGCGGCCACGGTAGGAGAAACCGAAGTCTCCCTGATGGAATTCGACCGGGCTTACCGCCAGGATTTAAACCGGATCGGCCAGCAGCTTGGACGCCCCCTCACCCCAATTGAAGGCACGCAGCTTGGCATTCCGCAACAAGCTCTTGGCCGGTTGGTTGCAGAAGCTGCCATGAGCAATGCGGCAACCGACCTGAAGCTCGGTGTTTCCGATGACCGCCTCGCTGCCATCATTCAAGCGGATCCGGCCTTTGCCGGCGCCACAGGCCGCTACGAACGCGGTCGGCTGCAGCAAGTTCTCCGGGCCAACGGTTACCGCGAAGATGAATATGTCATCGAACGGCGCAATGGCGCAGAGCGTAACCAGATGGTCCAAGGCCTGTCTGGCGGCATGACTGCACCAACAGCCTATCTGGCCGCCCTGGATGCTTATCAGCGCGAAACCCGGGCCGTTGATTATCTGGTTATCACGGCAGATCAGATCGGCGAGATCGAAGAGCCGGCCGACGATGCGCTCGCGGCCTACTATGAAGACAACAAGACAGGTTTCCGCGCACCGGAGTACCGGGAAATCAAATATGTCGAACTTGTCCCATCCGCACTTGCCCGCCCGGAAGACATTACCGAAGAAGATGCCAAGGCAGAGTATGACCGCCGGATCGGCAACTACGCTGAACCGGAGCGCCGCCGCGTCCGTCAAATGTCATTCAACTCTGCAGACGACGCCAGAACAGCTGCCGATGAACTGGCTGGCGGCAAGTCCTTTGCAGATGTCATGGCTGACCGGAACCTCAGCAACAACGACGTCGCGCTCGGCGTGATGGCCCGGAACGATTTTCTTGATGAAGCCATTGGCGAAGCCGTCTTTGGACTTGGCGCAGGCCAATCCAGCGGGGCGGTTGAAGGCCGGTTTTCAACAGTCATTGTCAATGTTGAAGAAATTCTTCCGGCCAGCACGACACCGTTTGCGGATGTGAAGGCCGAGCTGATCGAAGAGCTCTCTCTTGAGCAAGCAGAGCGCGAAATTCTCGATCTTCTCGACGAAATTGAAGATGCCCGCGCAGGTGGCGCACTTCTTGATGAGATCGGGGAACGTTTTTCCTTACCGGTCAAATCCACTGGGTCATTTGACAGTGCCGGCAAATCCACTGTCGGGACGGACGCAATTCTGCCAGATGCAGATGGGCTCCTGGCTGGAATTTTTGAAAGCGACATAGGCGTTGAGAACGACGTCCTTCAAATCGGCTCACGTGGCTACCTCTGGTACGACGTTACCAAGGTAACCCCGGTTCGTGACCGCGATCTGGACGAAGTCCGCGCAGATGTCGTGACGGCCTGGAAAGAAGATCAGCTGAATGAACGCTTGAGCACTAAAGCCACGGACGTGCTGGCAAAGGCAGAAAGCGGCACATCTCTTGCCGATCTGGCCGCCGAAGAAAGCCTGTCTATTCAAAACGCACAAGGTGTGACCCGTTCAGAGCCGACCGGCGACCTTGGCCGGGAAGCCTTAAGCGCCGTCTTTGAAGGCCCAACAGGAACAGTTGCGTCCGCAGCGACGGCCGATGGCAATGGCCGGGTTATCCTGAAAGTCGCAGCCACATCCATTCCGGATTTTGATGCAGCTTCACCTGAAGCCCAGGCACTTAAAAATCAGTTGTCTGAGCAGTTCCAGCGGTCCTTGGTCAATCTGTTCGTTTCAGAACAGGAAAACCGTGCGGGCATTGAAATCAACGATGCCGGTATCGCTCAGGTCATCGGCCTCAACCAGGACGGCACCGCTCACAACAGCTACGGAATGTAGAATGCAGGGTTTTAAGGACTTTATTGCAAAGGTCGCTGATGGCGAGTCGCTGAGCTTCGATGAGGCGCGGAACGCCTTCGATATCATCTTGAGCGGTTCGGCCACCCCGTCTCAACTCGGCGGTTTCCTAATGGCTCTGCGCGTACGCGGCGAAACTGTGCCAGAAGTCACCGGCGCAGTCGCGACCATGCGCGCCAAGATGCTGCCGGTCGAAGCGCCTGCAGATGCCATCGATATCGTGGGCACAGGCGGCGACAACTCCGGCAGCTACAACATCTCGACCTGCACGGCCATTGTGGTCGCAGGATGCGGCGTTCCGGTTGCCAAACACGGCAATCGTTCGCTCTCCTCCAAGTCCGGCTCATCGGAAGCCTTGGTTGAGCTTGGCATAAACATTGAAATCGGGCCGGAAAAGATCTCTGAATGCATCGGCAAATCCGGGATCGGCTTCATGTTTGCGCCGCTCCATCATGCAGCCATGAAGAATGTCGGCCCGACACGAATGGAACTTGGCACACGGACGATTTTTAATCTCCTTGGGCCTCTTTCCAGCCCGGCCGGTGTCAAGCGACAGATGACCGGTGTCTTTGACCGCAAATGGGTTGAGCCGGTCGCTGAGGCTTTGAAAGAACTTGGCTCAGAAAAAGTCTGGATCGTGCATGGCTCCGACGGCATGGACGAGATCACCACGACAGGGCCGACCTATGTCTGCGAGCTAAGCGGCGGTGCGCTCCGGTCATTTGAAATCACACCATCCGATGCGGGACTGCCGGAAGCAAAGCTTGAAGATCTAAAAGGCGGCACACCAGCCGAAAACGCCAAGGCTTTGCGCGACGTTCTGGCGGGGGCAAAGAACGCCTATCGGGACATTGTGTTGTTCAATTCAGCAGCATCCCTTCTGGTGGCGGATAAAGTCGGCAGTCTGAAGGACGGTGTGGCCATGGCGGCACAGTCGATTGACACCGGCGCTGCCTCCGACACATTGGACAAATTGGTCGCGGCCTCGAACGGATAATTAGATGGCGGATATCTTACAGAAAATCGAGGCTTACAAGCGCGAGGAAATCGCGGCTGCCAAGGCTCAGACCTCTTTGGACGATCTCAAAGCCCGCATCAAGGACGTCAGTGCACCGCGTGGCTTTCAAAAAGCAATTGAGGCCAAACACGCAGCTGGTGACTATGCACTAATTGCCGAAATCAAAAAGGCCAGCCCGTCCAAAGGGCTGATCCGTGATGACTTTGACCCGCCGCTGCTGGCTAGAGCCTATGAAGACGGCGGCGCGGTCTGCCTCTCTGTCTTGACCGACACGCCGTCCTTTCAAGGCAAACCGGAGTTTTTGACAGCCGCTCGTGACGCTGTGTCCCTTCCGGCGCTGCGCAAGGATTTCCTCTATGACCCCTATCAAGTCTATGAGGCCCGGGCCTGGGGTGGCGACTGCATTTTGATCATCCTGGCAGCCATCGATGACGCGACCGCAAAAGCGCTTGAAGATACAGCCTTTGACCTCGGCATGGATGTTCTTCTGGAAGTACATAATGCAGAGGAGCTGGAGCGGGCGCTAAAACTCTCCTCCCCGCTTATGGGCATCAACAACCGCAATCTAAAAACCTTCGAAACCAAGCTGGAAACCAGCGAAGAGTTGGCGCCGCAAGTTCCGGATGAGCGGATAATCGTTGGCGAATCCGGACTGTTTACTCCGGTTGACCTGGCGCGGATGAACAAGGTTGGCATTTCGACGTTCCTGATCGGGGAAAGTCTGATGCGCCAGGATGATGTTGCAGGTGCGACCAAATCCCTGCTTGCCCGCGAGACGTTGTCCAAGGCAGTGTAATCGCAGAATGGCAGACCAAACTTCTAATTTGACCCATCTCGACGAAGCTGGCGCGGCCAATATGGTCGATGTTTCGGAAAAGTCCGTGACGCATAGAATAGCTGTCGCCCGTGGCAGCGTGTCCATGCGGCCGGAAACCCTGGACCTGATCCGTTCCGGTAATGCCAAAAAGGGTGATGTTATCGGAACTGCCCGGATCGCAGGCATTCTGGCGGCCAAAAGAACCCACGAACTGATCCCTCTCTGCCATCCGCTGATGTTGTCCAAGGTGAGTGTCGATATTGAACCAGATGATGCCCTACCCGGCCTGATCGTCACCGCGACAACAAAAGTCAGTGGCCAGACCGGGGTTGAGATGGAAGCGCTCACCGCCTGCTCTCTGACCTGCTTGACGATCTATGACATGGCCAAGGCGGTCGACCGCGGCATGGTGATTGGTGATATCCGCCTTGTTGAAAAGGCGGGCGGCAAGTCCGGTCACTGGACACTTGAAAAAGACGGCAGCGAGGGCGGCACTTGATGAGCCTGATGCCCGTTTCCGAGGCACTTGAGAAGCTTCTTGCCGGTGTCACACCGCTTGACGCGGAACATGTATCTTTGGCCGACGCCAATGGCCGTTTTTTGGGCGCGCCCCTCGCCTCCACCCGGACACAGCCCCCCTTTGCAGCCTCTGCAATGGATGGATACGCCATCAGGCATGAGGATTTAGTTGGATCTAAGCCCAGTCTTGAGGTCATCGGCGAAGCCCCTGCAGGACACGGTTTTGCGGGAAGCGTTGGACACGGCCAAACGGTTCGCATCTTCACCGGGGCACCAGTTCCAGATGGCGCTGATACAATCCTGATCCAGGAGAACGCTGAACGAGACGGCGACCGCATAACGGTTCAAATTGCTCCCGGCAAAGGGGCTTTTGTCCGCCCTGCGGGACTGGATTTTTCAAAAGACGATGTTCTTTTAAAGCCGCCGCTCAAATTGGATTACCGGCACTTGGCTCTGGCCGCTGCCATGAACCATGCTACGCTGCCCGTTGTCCGCAAACCCAAAGTCGCCATTCTAGCAACCGGGGATGAGCTGGTCCGGCCAGGTACTGAGCCCGGTCCCGACCAGATCATTGCATCAAACCATGCCGGCATTGCCGCCATGGTGGAGGATTGCGGCGGTGAACCGATTGATCTCGGCATATCGCCAGATGAACCCAAGGCATTGGCCGAACATGTCAATCGGGCGCTGCGGGAAGACGCCGATATTCTGGTGACCTTGGGTGGGGCCTCCGTCGGCGATCATGATCTGGTGCAAGATGTTCTTGGCAACAAGGGCATGGATCTCGCCTTTTGGCGGATTGCCATGCGGCCAGGCAAACCGCTCATGGCCGGACGCCTCGGTAAAACAAAGGTCCTTGGTCTTCCCGGCAATCCTGTCTCCAGTCTCGTCTGCGGTTTGTTGTTCCTAAAACCCTTGATGGCCGCCATGACCGGAATGCCACAACTGGACAGCCGCCCCAAAGAAGCCGTTCTAGCGATGGACTTGGGCGAAAACGACCGGCGGCAGGACTATGTGCGGGCAATACTGTCAGAAGACGATGACGGCCGGTTAGTAGCTTCGCCGTTCCCCAAACAGGACAGCTCTATGCTAGCGCTTTTGGCCAAATCTGGTGGACTGATCATACGACCGCCCCACGCTCCCGCCGAACCAGCCGGCGCGACCGTTCCAGTTCTGGTTCTTTGAAAGTTTGCAAAGAAGCCCCGTTTTTATGCGGACTTTGGCGTTTGTTTGGTAGATGTCTTGCAGCGTCTGAAACCTGCTACACGTAACCCAATTACGCAGCGGCACTTTTACAAAACCAATTCGCAAGCTAATTTGTTATCTCAATCCAACGATTGATCACGTTGAAGCCAGTCCATTTCCTCAAACAAGGGAAAACACTGAGAAATACAACAGAGTTGTGAGCAGTTACGGAGCATTCCCTCCCAAGACCTGACGGAAAAGGAACCATCGAAAAGGCCGACCCGTTTGATGCCACGGATCCTCGATCGTGCAATATGTTTTTACTCTCCATGCTTCAAAGAGTGGTCTTCTTGAGGGGGGCGTTGATAGTCATTCAGTTATTGCTTTTGCAGAGGATAGATGGATGAAACTACAGCATTTCATTTTGGGAGCTCTTGCAGCTCTAGTAATACTTGCCAACAACAGCGCACAGTCTTCAGACCAGGGATTTTCTATTCCCAGATCCCATATACACACTGTGTATTCCAAGGAAACTGGCCGCGACTATTCCATATTTGTTAAAACACCTCGCGGCTATAATACTGCTCAAGACAAAGAAAGATACTATCCGGTCGTCTATCTGAATGACGGCCCTTACACATTTCAGATCGCGTCCGGCATTACGCATACCCCTGATTATGAAAATCTATATGAACAGATAATTCTCGTTGGCATTTCCTATGCGTCTGGTGAAACCGGAAAAAGAAGCCGAACCTGGGATTATACGCCGAATGCCTCCGGTGTTTGGAAAACCGTTGTCGGACCAACAGGCGGCGCAGGTGAATACCTGACTTTCATTGAAAACCAACTGATCCCGTTTGTTGAAACAAACTACCGTGCAGATCCTTCTCAGCGGACGCTTGCGGGCCATTCATTCGGTGGTCTCTTTGCAACATGGGTGTTGTTCGAGAACCCAGGCCTATTTAGAAACTTCATCATCTCGAGTCCGTCCCTCTGGCTCAACAAAAAGGCAATGCTTCACCTTGAGAGAAGATACGCAAATGAACACAATGACCTAGATGCTACTGTCTACTTCGGCATAGGGGAAGCGGAGGCTGGAATGGTTGATGACCAGACCCAGTTCTTGGAAAACTTGCGAAGCCGAAACTTTCCTAGTCTAAAGCTGCGCGACAATATCATAGCCGACATTGATCACACGCTCGCGTTCCCAATCAATTTCACACGGGCGGTCCGCTGGCTGTACCGCGCAACACATCAATGAGTGGTCTGCTACGCTGGACCTACGTATCGCGGTCATTCGTTCATGGCTGGATTACAAATGTGTATTAGATTTAAGTTCGTGCGAAGCCAATTCTTCGATTACCCGTAGGCTACTCCAGGGCCGATAGCCTTACTAATGAAATTGTTCAAATCTGCAGTGTCCAGCGGTTTAGAATACAAGTACCCTTGCAGATGGGTACAGTTTAGTTCCTGCATGATTTGCCGCTGCGCAACATTCTCCACACCTTCGGCTGTGACATTGAGATCAAGTGCCTGCGCGACCGCAATAATCGATTTGACCACCGCCAAAGCATCTGGGTCCTGATCCATATACATAATGAAACTCCGGTCGATTTTTATGCCATCGACCGGCAGTTTGCGTAGATAAGCAAGCGACGAATACCCGGTGCCGAAATCATCGATCACCACTTTTGCTCCGCGATTTCGAAGCCAATGAAGCAGATCCAGAGTTACTTGATCATTGCTCAGGAACAACCCTTCCGTTACCTCAAAAACCAGACGGCTGAGGGGTAGAGACGCGTTGTTTGCGGCATCTTCAATGTCTTTGTAGATCCGTTTTGCATGAACTTGTCTCGGTGACAAATTGACATTGAGCGTCACATGGTCACCAACTCCATCCATTTTACTAAATTCCGCGAAAGAATTGCGGAACATCCATGCCCCGATTTCAGTGATCTGACCACTGGTTTCGGCCGCATCAATCATTCGTGCGGTGTTGAGGAATGCGCCTCCAGGATTACGGAACCTCATGAGAGCTTCAAAAGAAGCAATACTTTCGTCCCTGGCCAACATAATTGGTTGATAGTGAACAGAGAATTCTGTCTGATCCTCACCGCCAGTCAACAGAGACGCTAGGCGTAGACGCTCGAACGCTTCTTCCTGCATCTGAGGATTGAACACTGCGTGGCTCATGTTGGCGTTCTGACGGACATCATTCAGCGCAATCGAAGCCTGACTTGCGACAAGCTCCGCAGTATCGGCTGGGCCAGACGATTGGGCAAACCCAAGCCGCGGTCTAAGCATCAATTGAGTGTCATCAAGTCGAATTGGTTCTTGGAAAGCACGCTCAATCCGCGAGACCACGTCTTGAATATCCTCGTCGTCTCCACCTTTCAAAAGGATCAAGAATTCATCTTTTTCTTTCCGGGCAATTGACAGGGCGTCCGGGAACGTCCGCGACAGACGATGTCCTGTCTTTTTCAAGACGCCAGAAGCCTTCTCATCGCCGATACCGTCTACAATAATACGGAATCGCTGAATATCAGCATGGACCACGAGCAACTTCGAAGCGGTCAATGTGTTGCGGTAGTAGGCCTCCAAAAAACCAGAAAACGTGGACAAACCGGTCAATCGGTCGACATAGGCGAGGTTCCGGATGTGCTCTAAGAGCCCAGTTTTTTCGTACCCGAGAGCGGCATTGGACATAAATAGCTGCACAACTTCAGTGCCAATAGATTCCTCAAGGTTCGCGTAGCTCGTCCCCATAAAGAGTGCGCCAGACATGCCGTTACGGGTGACCAATGGAAGGGCTACACCGTCACTGCCAGAGCAAATCTCCTGAGTTTCAATACACTGGTGCACTGTCTGACGGATTTCCGTACTGCTTATAACATCCAACGGAAGATCAACTTTATCTTCGTGTACGCCGCGGGCAGATAACACACGAATATCGGCTTTATCTGCGCCGATGTATTCCGGCAGCGTTTCAAAACCGCACAGCAGGCAGTCAACCGGTTTATCGATAAGCGAAGTGAAATGTTCCAATACCGCAGCAGCAAATTCACTCAGGGCATTTTGCTGCACGATCTCAGCAAAATGATCGTTGAGTTCCTTCAATTTGCGGCGGTTGGTTTCAAGCGACATAACCAGTTTGTAACCGCGCAAAGCCGTGACAATCGCTGTGATTAGTTTGGTGCGGGACAACTCAGCTTTTTCTGCGTACCCGTCTATGTCGAACTTCATGATGACGTCTGTTTGCGGCGCATAACCGGGCTGCCCGGTCCGCAGAATTAGACGGGTAAACCGGTTGCCAATATCATCACGAATCCAACTTACCAATCCGAGACCGGCAGTATCGCTTTCCATAACCACATCAACAAGAGCGACTGCGATGTCGTCATGTTCTCGAAGAATTTCTTTGGCTTCATGCGCTGACAAGGCATGCAAAAGTCTGAAAGGCCGGTTTTCAAATTTGGTGCCGGAAACAGCAATGCGCGTGACTTCATGTACATCAGGATCGTCGTCGACGATCAACACCTTCCACGGCTTCTCCAGCTCATTGACTACTTTAGGCTCAGAAGGCGCCAAAAAATCCATTACCATCTCAGTGCACCTTCTTTCTTGTTATTTTTTGCGCCTTTTTCGCTTCAGGTTCTGTGACAGGGATTTCAATTGTGAATTCCGTACCGTGTCCAACTTTGGAGGACACCGAAATCATACCGTTCAAGGCTTCGGTTGCAAGTTGGTAACAAATTGCCATGCCGAGCCCCGACCCTCCCTTGCCGAATTTCGTAGTAAAGAACGGCTCAAAGACCTTCTTCAAATTTTTCTCCGGAATGCCGACCCCATCATCAAGACACTTAAACACAATGTGTTTTTCTGCCACGCCCCCGCCGGCAGGTTCTCGCTCTTCAACCCTCGACGACAGCCGGATTGTTCCGTGATCCCTGCCCTCGTAAGCATGTTTAACAGCGTTTTCGACAAAGTTGGAAACAAGCTGGCTCACCGCTCCGGGATAACTGTCGATGACTTGATCGGCATCCAGTTCAAGTTCAAGCTTATACGGTGTTTTCTGTAAGGTTGGCTGAAGCGTCGCCAACGTTTCACGAATGATGTGATCGAAATTAAACGCACGCATCTTCTCGCTCTGCCGATCGACAGCCACCTGGCGGAAGTTGCCGACGAGTTCACGGGCTCGGGCCAAAGTCTTTTCGATTATCGAAGCGGTTTCTGAAATCCGATTGACCTCTTCTTCCAAGACGTCCTTACTTAAGGTTTGCTTCTCGAGCTCATGATCCAAATGCGTTGCGGAATCCTTGATCGTGGTTGCAGCCATAAAAGCGTTGCCAAGCGGAGTGTTCAGTTCATGAGACACGCCGGCGACCAAGGAACCAAGCGCAGCAAGGTTATCTGCCTGGATCAGTTCTTCCTGCACCAATTTAAGCTGCTCCGTTCGGTGCGTTACAAGTTCTTCCAGGTTAGTTTGGTATTCTTGAATTTTTTGCAAATCCAAATGTCTACGCTGCACCATAGATTGGAGACTTGAGGCTAGAATACCGATTTCGTCGGCGCGGCCCGGCATCAGCGGTTGTGTAGGCGGATCTTCAATCAGACGCGGCGTGGATAAGTAAGCCACAATTTCCGACAACGGCAATCCAATCAATCGATGGAAAATCCCCCGGATCACGAAGGCCAGCAACAACAAGTAGACGATAATTGCAGTGACGATAAACCCAACCGTCGAAACGATTTCGTAAGATATTGAATTCCGGTCAATCAGGATAAAAACCTGCCCGATCATATCTTTATGCAGGATCGTACTTGGGGAATTGAGAGTATAACTCAAAGCCGACCGGCGCCTATCCACCGAAGGCGGATCACCAAAGTTGCCGGTATCTGGCGTTTCCACCCAAACCGTCTCAACAACCTCCAAACTCTCAAGTCCACGAATGAGTTGAAGTGTCGCATCTGCGTTCACAGTCCAGATCGCCCGTTCGAACGGCCGTTTTGTCGCTTGAAAAAATGCCTCGGTGACCCGGATAGCTCTGGCATGAGAAGAATCCCATGTGATCTTCGTCAATATGCCGATGAAAATCACACCCAGAACGGCAAACAAACCAAGGGTATAAACAATAAAGGTCCGCGACAGACTGTTGCGGCCCATCTCAGATGCAGCGAACGGCAAAGACGAACTGGTACTCGCGCTCAATTCAATGCTCCCCTGATCGGAGCCATGGACATTGGGACTGCTGTTTCCTAGAGTATGCCGCGTCTTGGACAAGCGCGGCTAGATTGAAACAAATGCCTAGGCAATTCACTCCATTTCCGTGAAAATAATCCCGGATCATTCTAACTCCAACAACGTTAGACAGGCCTTGGGGAACAGATTCGGCAAGTTTCTCAACCCCGGCGCTTTTAAAGAGCTTGAACTAGTTTTCTAAATTTTTCATAAAACACAATTGTTACTTACGCCTATATTCGGCATTCATTTCACTTTTTTTGGATGCGCGTTCGACATTATCACCTACGCTTGAGCTTGGCAGGATTATTAATCCGGTCTACAGAACGTTTTCCCGGACATCCCGGCAAGGCCCTGCAAACGTCGCAGTCTTACGAATACGTGCTACTGCCTCGAAGAAAAAATGGCAGTGTCGACCTTAAAGTCCTCAATTATGTACCCGAGCGCCGGTCGGATTACCGGTCGGATGGCACCTCCCGATTAGTGTCACTCGTGCTCGGAAGGTCCACAACAAGTAGCCGTGTGCCGCAGTCTAAAACACGCCAAGCTTTAGGGGGCAAAACGCTTGCTGCAACACAACGGCAGATCAACCCGCATTCTCGACAGCCAAAACCAGTTCGCGTTTGTTTAAGGCAGGCATGGGTGGGATAACTGCTTGCCGCATTGAAGTAGCCCGGGAGTGGTCGCTCACCAATCGTTTGGCCCCACCCCCATCCTTCAACATGTACCCGATATAACGGGTGGATTCGATCGCGTCGAAACCGAGTTCACGCTTAAGTTTCTTTCGCAGTTTTGAGATATGGCTTTCCACCACGCACTCATCTACACCCTCATTCATAACACCATAGACCGCATTGAATATCTGCGTCTTAGTCACCCGGCGGCCTTTGTTTTTTACGAGGTATTCGAGTATCCGGCGCTCACGGCGAGGCAACTCCATAACCTCACCGCCAACTTTTGGATCCCGGCCGTCGAAAAACACTTCAATTGCCCCGGCCTCAGATGAGGTATCCCGAGCCATTACACGGCGGCGGAACACGCCGAAACGGGCGATAATTTCACGAACATGCACTGGCTTTCTCAGAACCTCGTCAAACCCGGCTGAGAACAGATCAAGCGTGCCCTGCAAACTGGCAGCATCCTCCAGCGCAACAACTTGCGCTTCCGGACAGTGGCTTCTGATCTGGCCTACAAAGGTCGTCCGCTCCACGCATTCGCCAATCAAAATAGCATCAACAGAGGCAAGATCTTTAGAACACCCAGTTTCTAACCAGTCAGGCAATTCTGTGGGCAAAAGTTCAAGTGAAGCATAGCCTTCACGTTCGAATGCCGCGGCATATCCACTGGTGACGATCTCTCGCTCGTCAACGATAATAAACATAATCAAACCCCCTAAAGTTGCGATGCAATATGGGTAAAATTACCAAGTCGCGAGGTCAACATTTCTTCCGAGGGGATCACTTTAATTGCTCAGTATTAGTAAGCCAGCGGCTTATATCCACACAAAAAACTAAATAAATCTGAGACTATATTGCGTATAAAATAATAGAAAAATTGAATAAAATCAGTTAATAGCTCTATTTTCCACGCTTTCGGACTGCATTTGACAGTTTATATACGACAAGAGCCGCAAGATAAAGCGGCTCCCTGTCACTTTTACATGGAATATTGGAAATTGGTTTACGGGTCAGCGGACAAAGCATGCGCCAATTCTGCAAATGGGTCTGCAGGAATGGTCTGCTGGGCGCCCTGGCGCATGGCCTCATGGATTTTGGGCACCAATCGACAAGCTTTTTCCAACAGCTCGTCACCTTCGGCTTGGAAGCCGCCCATCATCCGAAGGTCCTTAGTGTCTTCATACTGGGAAATCAGTCCCTTGATCCTGTGGATCAGCTCTTGCTGTTCGCCGGTCCATGCGCGCGATGCTAGCCGTGACGTCGATTTCAAGATTTCGACGGGGGGGTAGCGGCCGGCTTCAGCGATTTTCCGGTCCAGAACAATATGCCCGTCGAGCAGCCCGCGGATGGTATCAGAGACGGGATCATTGTGGTCATCGCCATCAACCAGGACGGAAAATATCGCGGTGATTGAGCCTTCACCACTATGGCCCGGCCCTGCCCTTTCGATCAAACGCGCCAAATCTGCAAAGACACTTGGCGGAAACCCGCGTGCGACCGGTGGTTCGCCAGCGGCTAAGGCGACATCGCGGGCAGCATGCGCAAACCGGGTGGCCGAATCCAAAATGAGCAAGACTTTGTGTCCCTGGGCCCGGAAATACTCCGCAACGCTCATTGCTGTTTTGGGCGCAAGGCGGCGCTGCATGGCACTTTCATCGCCAGTCGAGGCAACAACGACAGAAGATTTGATCGTCTCTCCGAGAATGTCGTCAATAAACTCCCGGACTTCCCTTCCACGTTCCCCAACAAGGCCGACAACCACTGTGTCGAAATCACCGAACCCTGCCAACATTCCAAGCAATGTGGATTTACCGACGCCAGAGCCTGCAAAGACACCAATGCGCTGACCAACGCAAAGCGGTGTAAACAAGTCAATCACACGGACGCCGGTTTTTACTCCTTCGGAGATTTTTTCCCGGTTCATGGCCGGCGGAGGCGCCCGGTCTAGCAGAAATGCTTCAACACCGTGATGTAAGTTTCCCCTGCTGTCGATCGGGTCTCCGAGCGCGTTGATGACCCGCCCGCGCCAGCTCATATCTGGGTGAATAGCCAGGCCCCCCATGACAGATGCTGTGCTACCGATGCCAATATCGGACACCCGCTCCATTGGTTTGACCACAACATCTTTTTGTTCCAAACGGATAATCTCGCCCTGTCGCACACCAGAGCGGCCTTCAAATTTAACAAGATCTCCCAAACAAACGACACGCGACAGTCCGGAAACCCGGATGGCTTCGGCGGAGACTTGGGTTACCTGGCCACTCAATTTGACGTGACCGACTTCTGTTTCTAGGGCTGCCAAAGAGGCCGTGATCTGATCAAGACTGTTGAGATGCTGTGAGCTTTGCATGGCGCTCCTGAAGAACTTTCAAAACATCAAGGGACAAATGATTGGATTTATGTGTGGCAAGCCGAGCGAGTTCGTCTTGATCCGGCAATTTTTGTTTTACCGCCGCTTCAACACTTTCCAAATCTGGAACACTGCGGACCCGCCCCGGTTCCGGTATCTTCAATTGTGAGGCCGCCTCTAAAGCTGCGGTGCTCCCAGCAGTGTTCCCAAACTGGGTTAAATCGAACGGCAAACCGGCCGCGTCTTGCGTTGCAGCAGCAACGGTCTCACCCAATAAACCGGCGTTTGTAACAATTTGCGCCTGACCCGGTTTTGATGGAGATGTGTTTTCGGGGCCATCCGGCGAACTCTGATCATTGGCAAGCGGAGGTTCATCGCCGGCTGGCCCTATCTCCTGTGCACCGCCTTTTTGTCCACTCAAGGCATCAAAAGCCATCATCAAGCCGATACCGATAGGCCCACCCAATGCAAATCCGTAAAGAGCTTTGCCAGTGTAGCTGGCTTCCTCGGAAATCTGATCATTGACCGCAGCCCGGTAGAGTTGCGACACGCCCGGGAGGTGGTGCAGCGGATTGATGACATCGATAAAGTCGGCAAATCCGAAAGACGCGTCAGATGAGTTTGAAGCCATATCGCGCCGATTTGCGGTTGCAACGTACTGCCGATAAACGGCCTGCGGAGAAGGATCCTCAAACGCTGGTGCCACCCCGGCAACCGCACTCATGACGTTGCCCCAAGTTCACGGATCGCCTTTTCCTGGCTTTGATTGCCCATGTCGATCATCTTCGTCGCGCTTTCAAAAGCACGTGTAATCATGATCATCTTGGTCATTTCGCGGACCGGATTTATGTTGGCGCCTTCGACATAACCTTGCCGGACAGCGTTCTTGTCAAAAACCTGAACCGGCGTGACGGGCTTGTCCGGGATTACGGCTGAATTGTCCCTGCGGGTAAGTTTTGCGTCCTCCGGGATCAGGAAAAGACCGATTTGACCGGTAATATCACCATCACCTTGCACGATATCACCGTTCTGCGTGATCAAAGGCGCTCCGGCTTCGGGGTTTAGCTGGATGGGCTGACCGCCTGCGCCAAGGATCTGCTGGCCGGTCACTGTTTTCAACGTGCCGTCATTGGCCATTTGAAGCCGTCCGTCCCGTGTATAGGACAGTGTGCCGTTGCCATCACGAATGGCAAACCATGCCTCACCTTCGACAGCGAGATCCAAGGGATTGTCCGTCTTGTTGAGACTGCCGCCTTGGCGGGAAATATAGTTTTCGCCACCACTGGAAAAGCTGACTTTGTCCGGTCCAGCCTTGGAGACCAGTTCGGCAAAGTTTATTTCGTCCGCGCGGTATCCCGCTGTATTCATATTGGCGACATTGCGCGATACCGTTTCCAGGCGGTTCGACAAGGCAACCTGTGCTGACAGGGCGACATAAAGGGAAGATTGCATATCTTAGCTCCCGCCCAGCTTAAAGGATTGAAGGCTGGACAGAAGGCTTTCGCTCATGGAAACCATACCAGTGCCGCCAGCAAAGACCTCAAGCGTTGGTGACGAGACAGCCTGAGGTCCATTTTTGAGATCATAAAGCGCTGAAAACCGGCCGAGAAAGTCAGATAGATAGTCGGGATCGCTTAGTTTCTCGTAGTCAATCCGCTCATCAAAATAGGCAGCTTGTTTGTCGATATCGGCCAATGCAAATTCATCTGACATTCCCAGAGCGGTATAAACCACTTGGGACAGTGCTGGATCCGCGAGAAGGTCGTATGCGTTCGTGACGTCTGAAGCATTACGTTCGAAATAAAGTGCCAACCGCACGCCCTGATTGGACTCGCCCTCACGGGTCTCCAAGGTCTGGCGATGGAATTTATCGACAATACCTTCCTGAGTGCGCTCGAACGATGTGGCGGCCTCACCAAAACTTGCAAAATTGAAGGTCTCTGCAAAAGCCGCGTATCTCTTATCAACAAGCTGGTTCGCGAATGTATCGCTGGATGCAGTCCCCTCTTCCAGCACCTTACGTATAAAGGCCTTCGCGTAAATCATATCTTCTAGGCCCATCGCTGACATAGCGTACCGGAAGATGCGGTCATCAGCGAGAAAGTCATCCACGGACTTAATATTGCGGATGTTATCCCGGTAATACTCAGTTTGGCGTTCAACAGTTGGATCGGATGCGATTGTCTCGAGTGAGCGGTCCATGTTGCTTCGAACCAATTGAACTTGTGTGAGTGTGTTGATCATATCCGCGTCCTTTAAGCGGGGAATTTCTTCGATCGCACACTCACCGCGCTAGCTTACGCCAGGCTGACCGAATTTGGCCGGGCCGGTTTTTTTAGGGCGCCGGGCGAAAACGTGGAAGCGTTTGACCCGTCTCATTTGTTTGCTGGCAAGGCGGGACGCCCGCAGTGGTGCTGGCACCATTAGGGTGGGCCAACGCACGCCAGCTGGCCAATGAGACGAGGCCCTCCGGGTGGCTTTTGGCGTTCCGCCGGCTGCGTTGCACCTCTTGCCGATGCCCCGCATCGCGTTGCGTGCCGCGCCTATCCGGATAAACCGCCCAAAGCCACCAAACGTTTTCACGTTTACGCCCGGCGCTCTAATCGGTCAGCTTCAGACAAGTCTCAGCTCCTAGTTTCGTCATCAACACAGTCAAAACCTCACCCGATAGGAGCTGTTTGGTGACTATTATTCTCGGTCTTTTCATTGCTGGGGCATCGCTGATCGGCGGATTTGCGGCCATGGGCGGCAAAGTCCTGGTTCTCTGGCAGCCTTGGGAACTCGTGATTGTCTTGGGGGTCGCAATCGGCGCTTTCGTCGTCGCCAATCCCATGAAGACCATTCTTGGAACCACCGTTGCTGTCACCGACGCACTTCGCAACGCAGTTCCGTCCAAACGCGAATATCTCGATGTCCTCGCCCTTCTCTACGGCTTGATGCGGGAACTGAGAGCCAAGGGCCGCAACGCTGTTGAACCGCATATTGAGGATCCGAGCACGTCTCAGATATTCCAAAAATATCCGTCTGTGCTGCGCGATGCCAACATGACGACGTTTATCTGCGATTACTTCCGCCTGATCATCGTTGGAAACGCACGGGCGCATGAGATCGAAGCGCTGGTGGACGAGGAACTGCAGACCATTCACCGCGACCAGCTGAAACCGTATCACGCTATGAGCAGTGTCGCTGACGCCCTACCCGCTATCGGCATTATTGCTGCGGTTCTCGGCGTCATCAAAGCAATGGGTGCGATTGACCAGTCCCCCCAGCTATTGGGCAGTCTGATTGGCGCAGCGCTTGTCGGCACCTTTGTTGGAATTTTCTTTTCCTATTCTCTGTTCGGCCCAATCGCGACGAAGATCAAATCTGTTCGAGAAACCCGGTTACGGACTTACATCGTAGTCAAACAGACCCTGCTTGCGTTCATGAACGGCGCCGATCCACAAATCGCCCTGGAGCACGGCCGCAAGACCATTTCCGGCTACGACCGTCCGACAATCGATGAAGTTGAAAATGAAACCATGAGCGCCGGCGCTGCTGATAGCAGCACGCCCGACCTCCAGGGAGCTGCTTAAACCATGCTCGACGAAGCAATTGATACGTCTGCCGCGACCAATTCCGAACGGGCAATGATCACGGACCGCCTCCTGGATGCAGCTGGAATTTCGGTCGACCGGTTACCCATGCTGCCGGTGGTGTTTGACCGGATGGCCCGCCTGATGGCCGACGTGATGCGCCAGAAGTCTCCTTCACCGTCCTATATTTCGGTCAGTTATGTCGAAAATAGCCGGATCGGCGATGTTCTGGAGGAGTTTGAATCGAACGCTCTGGTCGCCGTGCTCTATTCGCCGGAATGGGACGCCCGGGTTCTCGTCGGCTTCGACCGGGATTTCATATTCACGCTCGTCGATGTCCTGTTTGGTGCCGACGGCACGGAACCTCCGGTTGACGAAGAACGTCCATTTTCCAACATTGAAACGCGGATTGCCCGGACAATATTTGAAGTCGCTGCCAAAGCTTTGGCGGAATCGTTCGCACCAATCGCAGAAACAACGCTGAAGATCGAACGGATCGAAAGCCGCATGGACTTTGCCGTTGTCGGCCGCAGCAACAATCCAGCAGTCGTCGGACGGCTCTTGCAGCAGGCCATCGGGCGCGGTGGTGAAGTCTTTGTCGTGCTACCGCATGCGACCTTGAACCCGCTCCGCCAACGCCTGTCACAAGTCTTGTCCGGGGAAATGTCCGGCCGCGACAAACAATGGACGCAGCATTTCCACAACGAGATCCAGAGAACTGAGGTCAAGCTGGAAGCGATCCTCGAAGAACGCGAAATGAACCTCGGGGACTTGTCCAATCTGGAAGTCGGCCAGGTGATTGAATTGCAGGCAACAGCCCGCACGCCAGTGACGCTGGCCTGCAACGAACAGCCGATCTTCACCTGCCAGCTCGGACAATTGGACGGATCCTACACCCTGCAGATCGAAGAACTCATCCACGAGGAAGAAAAGGATCTTTTCGATGATCTCCGCAATCGTTGACGGTGTGCTGCTGCTGGCACTGGTCGTAACCACCATCCGCATGGTGCAGATGCACAAAGATCTGCGCCGACTTGGGTCTTACCATGAAGACTATCAGCGCATCTTTGATCAGACGGCTCTGGCCCTGGACGGCATTGAAGTCTCCATTCAGGAAATCAACGTCAAGGGCGCTCAGATCCTAAACGCCCTCGGCAGCCGGATGGATGATGCACGCGATTTGATCGCAGAAATTGACGCGCTGACCCGCGAAGCCAAGCGCCAGCAGTCGGTCCTAAAGTCCGAACTCAAGGAACTCTCCAAGTCTACGGCGCTCATGCAGAAAGCGGACAGATTCACGCCAACCCGGGACGATTTGGAGCTTTATGGCGGCGATGTCGACCCAGCTCATCGTTCAGCACCAGATTCGGCAAGCTCCCCACAAGATGCACCGGTTATTCACCGGGGGACCGGCGGTCCTAAAACACCGACCCGGGTCCATAAAATCGACAACACACTTGGAAGCCCGTTCCGCTCCGTCTCAATGAACCAAAAGGATACTTTCTAATGTCCGACACGATTATCGAAAACGTTGATGTTGAAACCGGTGCAACCATTAAGCCGGCGGGAGCGGCCAATTTCGCCACCGTCGAAGCTCCGGAGAAAACCGGCGCAGATGACACAATGGGTGATGACCGCAACCTCGACACCATTCTCGGTATTCCGGTCAATATCCAAGTGGTTTTGGGCTCGGCAACAATGCTGGTTTCCAATCTTCTCAAACTTGGGCGCGGTGCCGTCATTCCGCTCAACCACCGGGTCGGTGAACCAATCGATATTGTTGTCAACGGCCGTGTTATTGCCCGCGGCGAAGTGGTTGTCGTGGAAGACGATAACTCCCGTTTCGGCGTGTCTCTGACCGAGATCATCAGCTCCCAGACTAGCCCTCTCGAAATCTGAGGTCTGGTTGCCAGCCAAGCCTTTAAACCTACAAATTGCCCAGGCTCCTTTTGAGGATCATGCAAGAATGACAAGCCCAGCCACAGCTGCCCCGGCGCCTGCCGCCGCCATACCCAAACCGCCGGCGCCACCGGTTCGGCGCCTTAATGGGGTTCAGCGTGTTGCCGCCCTGCTCTTGTCGCTTGGACGCACCAGTTCGCAACGGTTGCTGCGCCACTTCGATCAGGAAGAAATCCGTATGATAACGGTGAGCGCGGCCCAGCTTGGGACGGTCGCATCAACGGAATTGGACAAACTGGCGGAAGACTTTATCGATCAGTTTTCCAATGGCACTACTTTGTTCGGATCGGCCAATGAAGTCGAAAAAATGCTCGAGGGCGTTTTGCCTGACGAGGAATTGGCTGACATCATGTCGGATGTTCACGGCAACTCCAACCGCTCGATATGGGACCGGCTGACAACGGTCTCCGAAACCGTCTTCGCCAATTATCTGCTCAAGGAGCACCCGCAGACGGCCGCGCTCATTCTGACCAAAATCAAACCAAGCGCAGCCGCGAAAGTCCTCAGCCACGTCAGTGCCGATATGCGCAACCAGCTCGTCCGCCGGATGCTGTCGATCAAGGCTGTTGTTCCGGAAATTATGCGCGACGTGGAAAAAACCCTGCATGAAGACTTCATGCTCAATTTGTCCGGAACGCTGGAAGCCGACTCCCATGCCCGCATGGCTGACATCTTGAACAAGATGGAGCGCGATCACATGGAGGATGCACTTGAAAACCTCAATGAAATTAAACCGAAGACGGCCGAACTTCTGAAAGGTCTGTTGTTCACCTTCGACGACATCTCGAACCTCAACGCCCGCACCCGCATGGCGATCTTCGACCAGATCCCCGCCGACCGGATTGTTCTGGCCTTAAAAGGCACAACCGCGGAATTCCGCGAAGTGGTGCTTTCCTCCATGACTTCGCGTGCTCGACGGATTGCCGAGCACGAGCTGGCTGCCGGCGAGCCGGCGGCGCAGCGTGATGTCCTGGAGGCGCGCAGTTCGATCACCAACCTCGCGTTGGAAATGGCTGGGCGCGGCGAAATCGAGCTCAATCCGAAACAGGACGAAGGGGCGTTTTTTGCCTAAGCAATACCGCCTTAATGGCTCCGACGGTCTGCCAGTGTAGGGAAAACGCGGACCTATGTCGGAGGAAGCAGATAAGGACTCAAAAACAGAGGAACCTACTGAGAAGAAAATCCAGGATGCGATTGAGAAAGGCAACACGCCTGTCTCCAAAGAGGCACCGGTCCTCGCCATGTTTCTCGCAACCCTGCTGATCGGTGGTTTTGCTTTAACAGCTGGAGTGCGCCAGCTGGTTTCGGACTTGGCGCATCTCCTGGATTTATCGGGAGGATTGGACCTTGGTAACAGCGCAGATGCACTCATGCTGTCACACAGCCTGTCCATCAAAGTGGGCCTGTTCATGGCGCCAATCATCGCTATTCTGTCGGCAGCTGGCTTGGCATCGGCGTTCCTCCAGAACAAGCCGCGCATTGTTCCCAACCGGATCAAACCCGAACTCAGCAAACTGTCGCTCAAAAAAGGTTGGACGCGGATTTTCGGCGCCCAGGGCTTGGTCGAATTTCTTAAGGCCGTTTTCAAGTTCAGCGCGGTCAGCGCGGTGGCCTACGGCCAGTTCCGCACTCATGAAGCGGATTTGATCAACGCCATGTTCACCGACCCAAGCGCCCTTCCCGAAACCATCCTGCAGATCTCCCTGCGGCTGATTTCCGGCGTCTGCATCGTGACAATCCTGCTGGTGACCGTGGATGTGCTTTGGTCCAGATCGCATTGGCGGCGGAACTTGCGCATGACCAAACAGGAGATCAAGGACGAACACAAACAGATGGAAGGCGACCCGATCGTCAAGGCACGCCAGCGCTCACTGGCCCGCGACCGGGCCCGTAGCCGGATGATGTCAGCCGTGCCGGAGGCGACGTTGGTGGTGGCCAATCCGACGCACTTTGCCGTTGCGCTCAAGTATGACGGAGAAAAGAACCCGGCTCCAATGGTTGTTGCCAAAGGGCAAGATCTGATCGCCCTAAAAATCCGTGAAATTGCAGAAACGAACAACATTCCGGTGATTGAGGATCGTCAGTTGGCCCGATCACTTTATGCGGCCACAGAAGTCGAGCGGATGATACCGCCGGAGTTCTATCGCGCCGTTGCGGAAATTATCTGTTTCGTTTATTCACGCCAATCCAAGACCGCTGTATAAAGCGTTGAATTCTGGAGGGCTTGGACATGAGTAACCCGCGCGGGGCGGCCGCTGTGGAACCGGCTGTGGATCTGAGAAACCGCAAACGGCAGACCGCAATTGCGGAAACACTGACCGGCTTTATCGAGGATCTGAAGCTGGTCGATGTCCTAGATTTTGCAGCCTACATCCGGCTGGAACAGCACGCCAACATCGCGGATCTGGTGAAAACCTCCGCCGAGCTCTTCTTCAAAGAAGATACGCTGCGCTATTCCATGGCCGGCCAAGCTGATTTGGATTGGGCGACACGTCCGCAGATCAAACTGGATCTGGAGTTCCTGAACAAAGGCGTGTGGATTTACTTCACCGTCATATTGGCGTCGCCCGATAACTCGGTGACCGTGTCTTATGTAGAAGTTCCTGACGCTGGCGGCGACCCGGTACGGGAAACCGAGCTTATGCTCGAGGCTTTGAAAGATGCCCGCCTGAAGTAATTCCTCTTGCGGGTATTAGCCTATCTAATCGGGAAATGCTCTAGGAACGAGAAGCTTTTATCCATGACCGCCCAAGCGCCGAATTCAGAGCCCATACCAACTTCAAAACTCTTGCGAATTTCGATCATCCTCAGCGGTTTGATCGGCGCAGCGGGAGTGACGCTGCTCGCTCTGTCAGCGCATGCGGATTCAAGCGGTCTTTTAAAAACATCGGCTCAAATGCTGTTGTTTCACGCCCCGGTTCTTTTGGGTCTTGGCCTGTTGGCGCAAGCGCGGCGTGTGCCGTTTCTCCCGGTCGTTTTCCTATTGATGGTTGGCGGGATCTTTTTGTTCAGCGGCGATTTGATCGCGCGCGTCTTTGTCGGCGGCCGACTGTTTGCCATGGCGGCCCCAACTGGCGGCATGCTGATTATTTTAGGATGGATCGCACTAGCCTTAAGCGCGATCCGCGTCCGTCCGAAATAAACTCCGTATCAGCCTTTTAAGCGCTCCGCGTGCCAAGCAACATGATCGCGGGCAAAGGTCGAGACGAAGTAGTAGGAATGATCGTATCCTGCGTGTAGACGGAAGTTGTTGGCCGTTTTTGTCTCCGATAATGCCGCGGCCAGAGCTTCGGGCTTGAGAAGATCATAAAACTGATCGTCCGCGCCCTGGTCGACCAAGATGTCGTGCACCCAGCCTTTGGTCTTCAACAGGCTCACCGTATCGTGCGCGGCCCACAGGCTTTCGTCGTTGCCGAGATAGGCGCCAAGCTGTTTGCGGCCCCAATCGGATTGGCTCGGATTGGCAATCGGAGAAAACGCCGAGAGCGACTGATAATGCCCGGGGTATTTCATCGCCAAGGTCATCGCGCCATGACCGCCCATGGAGTGCCCGGTGATGCCGTGATGGATTGAGACCGGGAATTCCTCCTGGATCAGATCACGCAACTCACCGGCGATGTAGGTTTCCATCTGAAAGTGCGGCGCCCAGGGAGCCTCTGTCGCATTGACGTAGAAGCCAGCGCCCTGCCCCAGATCGTAGGCCTCATCATTGGCAACACCGTCGCCGCGCGGACTGGTGTCCGGGAATACAAGTGCAAGTCCAAATTCAGCGGCATGCGCCTGCAGCCCTGCCTTGGTCATGACGTTTTCATGAGTGCAAGTCAGGCCGGACAGGTACCACAGACAGGGTACCGGGCCTTTTTCTGCTTGCGGCGGTAGATAGACTGCAAAGGTCATTTCGCAGTCCGTTGCCGTGCTTTCGTGGCTGTAAACACCCTGCACACCGCCAAAACATTTGTTTTCAGAAAGGGTTTTCATGGAAACTCCATAAGAGATTAGCGCCAGGACCGTTAAAGCTTCCGGTACATGACAAGCGCATCGACATATCCGTCGCGCGGATGATGGAATGCCTCCGGCAACCGGCCGACGATTTCAAAACCGTACCGCTGCCAGATCTCCACTGCACGCGTATTTGACGAGACGACAAAGTTGAACTGCATCGCCCTGAACCCGTCGGCCTTCGCCGTTTCGAGCGAATGCTCCAGCATCAGTCTGGCAACGCCCAATCCTTGCGCGGAAGCGGCGGTGACAAACCCGCAATTGCAAACATGTGCGCCACCGCCCTTTTGGTTTCGAACGATGTAGTAGGTGCCCAGAAGCTCACCGTCCCGTTCAACCACAAAGACTTTTTTACCGCCAGTCCAATAGGACAGCGCACCTTCACGGTCGACATCAGGATCGACCGTGTAGGTTTCACCGGCCGCGAAGACGGGGTTCAGCATGTCCCAGATGCCATCCCCATCTTCCGCGCGGGCGGATCTGACAACCAAACCCGTCACGGGCTTAGTAGAGCACCACTGAGCGGATCGACTCGCCGGCATGCATCAGGTCAAAGCCCTTGTTGATGTCTTCCAGCGGCATGGTGTGCGTGATCATCGGATCGATCTCGATCTTGCCGTCCATGTACCAGTCGACGATTTTTGGTACATCCGTCCGCCCGCGCGCACCGCCAAAAGCTGTTCCACGCCAGGACCGCCCGGTAACCAGCTGGAACGGACGGGTGGCGATTTCAGCACCGGCAGGTGCCACACCGATGATGATCGACTCGCCCCAGCCCTTGTGGGCAGATTCCAGCGCAGTGCGCATGACATTGACGTTGCCGGTCGCATCGAAGGTGTAATCAGCTCCGCCCTTGGTGAGGTTGACCAGATACGGCACCAGATCTTCTTCAACCTCGGACGGATTGACGAAATCGGTCATTCCGAAGCGCTCCGCCATTTCCTTCTTCGCCGGATTGAGATCGACACCGACGATCTGATCAGCCCCTGCAAGACGAAGGCCCTGAATGACGTTGAGTCCGATGCCGCCGAGACCAAAAACAATCGCGCGCGATCCAATCTCGACCTTTGCGGTATTGATCACAGCACCAATGCCAGTGGTTACACCGCAGCCGATGTAGCAAACCTTGTCGAACGGGGCGTCCGGATTGATTTTCGCCAGTGCGATTTCCGGCACAACCGTGTAGTTGGCGAAGGTTGACGTGCCCATATAGTGCAGGATCGGGTCACCATCGAGCGTGGTGAACCGGGACGAGCCGTCCGGCATCAGACCCTGACCTTGCGTTGAACGGATTGCCTGACAGAGGTTAGTCTTCGGGTTGAGGCAGTATTCGCACGTCCGGCACTCCGGCGTATAAAGCGGTATCACGTGATCACCCGGCTTCAAGGTGGTCACGCCCTTACCGACTTCGACAACAACACCGGCCCCCTCGTGACCGAGAATTGCTGGGAAAAGCCCTTCAGGATCCGCGCCAGACAGCGTGAATTCATCCGTGTGGCAAATACCGGTGGCTTTGACCTCGACCAGCACCTCAAATGCCCGCGGGCCTTCCAGATTGACGGTGGTCACTTCAAGCGGCTTACCGGCGCCTACCGCCACTGCTGCGCGAACTTGCATTGGAGGATCTCCCATTTTGATGTTTCTCCAAAGAGTTACCCTCACCAGCCTCAATTGCAAGAACCGGGGCGACATCCGCTGTCGGATTTGCGCAACTCAACAGGTTTCGGACACTAAAGGTTCTCCATCAAAATGGTTCAATTTCGCTGTTTTTCGCCAATTTGGGCATCTCCTGCAGGCCCAGCAAAACATGGAAATGAATTATGTCGCATTCAGACCAACAAGCGACCGAAACCTGATATGCAGAAGGGAGCGCAATCGCGAAGATGCGCCCCAACGGACAAGTTCGATCCCCGTGTGATTTGGCTTGCTCTTTTAGACTTGAAGTTTAGGACCGGACCGCGGCCGTTTTCCAATTGAAGGACGGGCACGGTCCAAAACGTGCGGAGCCGCTCTTTATGAAGCGATATTCCTTCCTGGAACTGGCGAAAAACGCCTTTTCCGCGCACCAGAACTGGGGCCGCCAATGGCGGGCGCCGGAACCGAAAGCTGAATACGACGTCGTTATCATCGGCGCCGGCGGCCATGGCCTTGCCACGGCCTATTACCTTGCCAAGGAACACGGCGTTCGCAACGTCGCGGTTCTTGAAAAGGGCTGGCTCGGCGGCGGCAATACCGGCCGGAACACGACCATCGTGCGCTCCAATTACCTTTGGGAAGAAAGCGCGGCGCTCTATAACCACGCGATCAATTTGTGGGACGGTCTCTCGCAGGACCTAAACTACAACGTCATGTACTCCGCCCGTGGCGTAATGATGCTGGCCCACACGGTTCATGATGTTCAAGTCGCACAGCGCCACATTCATGCCAACCGGCTTGCCGGTGTCCAGAATGAATGGCTGACGCCGGAACAGGCCAAGGAATACTGCCCGCCGCTCAACATCTCCAAGGATATCCGCTATCCGGTCATGGGTGCAGCTCTCCAGCGCGTCGGCGGCACCGCCCGTCACGATGCGGTTGCCTGGGGTTATGCCCGCGGCGCAGACGCAATGGGCGTCGACATCATCCAGAACTGCGCGGTCACCGGCATCAAACGCGGTGCCGATGGCGCGGTCGAAGGCGTTGAGACTGCCAAGGGCTTCATCAAGGCCAAAAAGGTTGGTGTTGTTGCCGCCGGCCACACGTCGACGGTCATGGATATGGCCGGTGTCCGAGTGCCGCTAGAAAGCTTCCCGTTGCAGGCGCTGGTTTCCGAACCGGTCAAACCCGCTTTCCCGTGTGTGGTCATGTCCAACACGATCCACGCCTATATTTCCCAGTCTGACAAGGGCGAACTGGTGATCGGTGCGGGCACCGACCAGTTCATTTCCTACAGCCAAACCGGCGGCATTCACATCACCAACCACACAATCGACGCGATCTGCGAACTGTTCCCGCATTTCCGCCGTATGCGCATGCTCCGCAACTGGGGCGGCATCGTGGATGTGACTCCGGACCGCTCACCAATCCTGTCCAAGACCCCGGTTCAAGGCCTCTATGTCAACTGCGGCTGGGGCACCGGCGGCTTCAAGGCAACACCGGGATCAGGCCACGTCTTTGCGCACACCATCGCCAAAGACGAGCCGCATCCGATCAATGCACCCTTCACCATCGACCGGTTCAAAACCGGACGTCTCATCGACGAAGCAGCCGCAGCTGCTGTTGCGCACTAAGGGGAGAATTCAGACATGCTGTTGGTTTACTGCCCTTATTGCAAGGTCAAGCGTCCGGAAACTGAGTTTTCCTGCCGCGGCCAGGCCCATATCGCCCGCCCGGCGAATCCGTCCGAAGTTACAGACGAAGAGTGGGTTGAGTACCTTTACATGCGCGACAACACCAAAGGTGTTTATGCCGAGCGCTGGCGCCACATCCACGGCTGCGGACGGTTCTTCAACGCCGTGCGTGACACTGTGAGCGACAAATTCTTGACGTTTTACAAGGCCGGCGAACCATGCCCGGATCTTGAAGCATTGGCCAAGGAGGCCGGCAAATGAGCCAGCCATTCCGTACAGAAAAAGGCGGCCGCATCGACCGCGGCGCACAGCTGACCTTCACCTTCGATGGTGAGGAAATGCAGGGCCATAAAGGCGACACGCTTGCCTCAGCTTTGCTGGCAAACGGTGTTCACCTGGTCGGTCGGTCGTTCAAATACCACCGCCCGCGTGGCATCATCACCGCCGGGTCTGAAGAGCCGAACGCGTTGGTTGGCGTTTACCGCAAGGGCGACCAGACGCCGAACTTGCGTGCCACTCAAGTCGAGGTCTACCAAGGCCTGGAAGCAGTTTCTCAGAACCGCTTCCCGTCGCTCGGCTTCGATGTCGGCGCGGTCAATGATTTCATGGCGCCGCTGTTCCCGGCCGGGTTCTACTACAAGACGTTCATGTGGCCGAAGGCGTTCTGGGACCGGGTGTATGAGCCGGTCATCCGCGCTGCGGCCGGTCTCGGCAATCCGCCGAAAAACCCGGACCATGACAGCTACGGCAATATCTACGCCCATTGTGATGTGCTGGTTGCAGGCTCCGGCCCCGCAGGTCTCGCAGCCGCACTCGCAGCAGCTGAGACAGGCGCAAAAGTTATCCTCTGCGACGAACAAGCCGAATTCGGCGGCTCACTTTTGAGCGAAGAAAACGCCACCATCGACGGCAAAACACCGGCTGATTGGGCGCGGGATACAGTCGTGAAATTGCAGAGCATGGACAATGTCACGCTGCTATCACGCACAACCGCCTTCGGCTATTTCGCACACAATTACATCGCGCTCGCCGAACGCGTGACCGAACATCTCAGCGATCCCGACCCAAAGCTGCCGCGCGAACGTCTGTGGCAAGTGCGTGCCAAGGAAGTTGTCATTGCTTCCGGCGCCATTGAACGCCCGATGATTTTCCCGGAAAACGATCGCCCAGGTATTTTGCTGGCGGATGCCGGCCGGACGTATCTCAACCGTTATGGCGTCAAGGTCGGCCACAAGGTGCTGGTCACGACCGCCTGTGACACCGCCTGGCAAGCCGCTTTTGATCTCGCCGATCACGGCGTTGAAGTCGCTGCCATTGTCGACCTTCGGGAATCGCCGCCGGAAAGCCTGATGGCGATTGCCAAGGCTCGCGGCATCCGCGTCGACGTCGGCAGCGTTGTTACCGGTACGCTCGGCCGCAAGCGGGTGAAATCTGCACTGCTGGGCCGCATCATGCCTTCTGGCCAAGTCGCGTCCAGCGGACAAATCGGCTGCGACGCTATCCTGATGTCCGGAGGGTGGACTCCAACCGTAAGCCTCTATTCCCAATCCCGCGGCAAAGTCGTTTGGGACGAGCCAGTCGGTGCCTATGTTCCTGGCAAATCCGTTCAGAACGAACGTTCCGCCGGGGCTGCCAAGGGCCTTTACGGTCTGCAGGCAACACTGGAAGACGGTTATGCCGCCGGTGAGGAAGCCGCCAAAGCGGCGACCGGCAAGACGGCCAAGGTCACCTATGCGGCGGCCTCCGGCGGTGAAGCTGGCCACGGCGCGGTTCTGGGCGCCCTGCCCCATGACCGCAACGCGGCCCGCTCCAAAGCTTTTGTCGACTATCAGAACGACGTCACGGCCAAGGACATCAAGTTGGCAGCCCGCGAAGGCATGCAGTCGATCGAGCACATCAAGCGCTACACGACAACCGGCATGGCGACGGACCAAGGGCGTCTGTCCAACATGAACGCGCTTTCCATCGCCTCCAGCGCCTTGGAAAAGCCGATTGTGGACGTGGGCCTGACGACCTTCCGTCTGCCATACACGCCAACAACCTTCGGCCTGTTTGCTGGCGTTGCCCGCGGCGATCACTTTGATCCCGTGCGCAAAACTCCGTCCCACGACTGGGTGGTGGCCAACGGCGGCGTTTATGAAGACGTCGGCCAGTGGAAACGAACCTGGTACTTCCCGAAATCGGGCGAAGACATGCATTCGGCCGTTGCCCGGGAATGTGCAACGGTTCGTGAAAGCGTCGGCCTGTTCGATGCCTCCACACTCGGCAAGATCGAAGTTGTCGGACCGGATGCGGCCGAATTCCTGGAGCGGATGTACACCAACCCGTGGAAGAAACTCGCTCCTGGGCGCTGCCGCTACGGTCTCCTGCTCAATGATGCTGGTTTCATCGTCGACGATGGTGTTATCGGACGTCTGGCAGATGACCGCTTCCATGTGACAACGACCACCGGCGGCGCGCCGAGTGTCTTTGCCACGATGGAAGACTATCTGCAGACCGAATGGCCGGATCTGGATGTCTGGATCACATCGACCACGGAACAATATGCCGTGGCCGCGGTTCAGGGCCCGAAGGCACGCGACGTTATTGCCCCATTCATTGAAGGCATTGATCTTTCCGCAGAAGCTTTCCCGCACATGAGCGTCAAGGAAGGTACGTTCTGCGGTGTGCCGTGCCGCCTGTTCCGGATTTCCTTTACCGGCGAACTCGGTTTTGAGATCAACGTCTCGCGCCGCCACGGCAAGATGATGTGGGAAACACTCGCCGGTGAAATCGAGAAGCACAACGGCACGGCCTATGGCACGGAGACCATGCACGTTCTTCGCGCTGAAAAAGGCTACATCATCGTCGGTCAGGACACCGATGGGACTGTGACCCCACAAGATGCCGGCATGAGCTGGGCAATCGGCAAGAAGAAGCTCGACTTCGTCGGTAAGCGTGGCCTGGAGCGTCCAGATCTGGTGGCGGACAATCGCAAGCAATTCGTCGGCCTTTTGACCAAGAACCCGAAGGTGAAGCTGGAAGAAGGTGCCCAGATCACGGTTGCCCAGAACCCGGCGACCGGCACACCGGCCGAAGGTCACGTCACCTCGTCCTATTACAGCCCGGCCATGGGCCGCACCATCGCTCTGGCCATTGTGAAGAACGGCCATGCACTGGAAGGCAAATCCCTCTATGTGCCGATGCCGGAGGGCAGTATCGAGGTGAAAGTGACCAGCCCGATATTCTTTGACAAGGAAGGAGCGCGGCTCAATGTCTGATCTTCTGGCAAATGACGTGATCACGCCGGATGCGGGCGAAAGCCCGCTCCTGAGCCTGGCCGAAGTGTCGATCCTGAAAGCGGCTCCGATGACCCGCCTTTCCTTGCGGGTTCGCGAAGCAGCGATTGCGGCAACCGGTGACGCCTTCGGCGCCAAATTGCCAGTGACGCCAATGGGCAATGAGACCGGCGAGAAGCGCGCTGCACTCTGGATGGGCCCGGACGAATGGACCCTTTTGGCGCCTGAAGAAGAGCTTGATGCAGTCTTTTCCGCGATCGAAGACAAGCTGGCCGGTCAGCCGCATTCGCTTGTCGACATCTCGCATCGCTCCGAAGCTCTGATCGTCTCCGGTGAAAAAGCAGCCTGGCTTCTCAACACCGGGATCTTCATCGATTTCTCGCTGGAAGAGTTCCCGGTCGGCACGGTGACACGCACACTCTTCCACAAGTCCCCGGTGATGATCTGGCGGACCGGCGATGATACCTTTGTGGTCGAGGCTTGGGTGTCCTTCATGGACTATGTTGCCGGCATTCTGGTCGACAGCGCTCAGGAACTGGCCGCAGCTTGATTAGCTCCCCAACCGGGACAACATCATTTTAACGAACTTCAACGACCCTTGCGGAAACCACATCGCGAGGGTCGTTTCCGTTGACCAGCAATGCATCACAACAGTTGAGACTGGCAGAACTGCTCGGCGCGCTCAGCCATGCCCTCGACATTACCGAAGGCCAGCCGCGCGGGCATTGTGTGAGATGCTGCTGGATCGGCACCAAGATCGGCCGCCAGGTGGGTCTGCCCGACACGCAACTGAGCGACCTCTACTACACTCTCCTCCTGAAGGATCTCGGGTGTTCCAGCAACGCAGCCCGTATCTGCGAGCTCTATCTCACGGATGATCACACTTTCAAACACGGATTCAAAACAATCAGTGACAGTCTGCCTGCTGCATTGCGGTTCGTCTTGTCTCAAACGGGTCTCAAACACGGGTTCGCCGAGCGGGTCCGGGCGATCGTGAATATCCTTCAAAATGGCGGCGACATCGCCAAGGAACTTATTGAAACCCGCTGCCAGCGCGGTGCTGACATTGCCAGGCAAATGCATTTTTCCAATGACGTTGTGGATGGGATCTATAGCCTGGATGAACATTGGAACGGCAATGGACGACCACATAAGCTGAAAGAGCGCGACATTCCGCTGTTTTCACAAATCGCTCTTATGGCCCAGGTTCTGGATGTCTTTCAGGTCAACTCTGGAAAAACCGGGGCCATACACGAGCTAAAAAGCCGAAGCGGTACCTGGTTCGATCCCGATCTCGTCGCAGCAGCCGAAACCGCAGCCCGGGAACCTGGATTTTGGGAGGAACTCCAGTCAGACACGCTTGAAACTGTGGTCTACGGGCTTGAACCAGCTCAAAACACGCGGTTTGCCGACGAGAAACAATTCGACGATATCGCGCATGGCTTCGCTCAGGTCATCGATTCAAAAAGCCCGTACACGGCCGGCCATAGCGAACGGGTCATGCTCTATAGCGATATGATTGCGGAAGAACTTGGGTACAGTGACCGCGACCGGCAACTCTTGAAACGAGCCGCGCTCCTTCACGATATTGGCAAGCTCGGGGTCAGCAACTCTATTCTCGACAAGCCCGGTAAACTGGACAATTCCGAATGGGAGGCGATGCGGATGCATCCGGTCTATTCGGATGAAATCCTGTCACGCATCGGCGCCTTTAAAGACCTTGCCTCTATCGGCAGGGGTCACCATGAAAAGCTGGATGGACACGGATATCCCGACGGATTGACCGCCGGCCGAATATCCATGGAAACGCGGATCGTAACAGTTGCAGATATTTTCGATGCCCTGACTGCAGAACGGCCCTATCGCGGACCTATGCCTTTTTCCAAAGCACTCGGCATTATCGAAAGCGATACTGGCAGCGCGCTCGACCCGATGTGTTTTGAAGCCTTAAAACGTGCTACGCAGCGCATGGATCCGGAAAAAGGCCGGGCCGCATAATATCGCCACCTTCTGCGCGTCTATCTCCGACAGATCCTGTGCCCAATTGGTAATACTCAACGCCCCATGCTCAAAATTGGTTCCTACAACATCCAGAAGTCCATCGGAGTCGATGCCCGCCGCCGGCCAGACCGGACGCTGAAGGTTATTTGTGAGCTGGGTTGCGATGTCATAGCGCTGCAGGAAGCCGACAAACGATTCGGCCCGCGCAAGAGCACACTTGATCGCGACACGATCCTTGCCGAGACCGATTACCGGCCCGTGCCGTTTGCAGTCGGCGAACACAGTCTTGGCTGGCACGGCAATGCGATCCTGGTGCGAAACGGGATCGAGATCTTGGACTACCGGCGGATTGAATTGCCCAAACTCGAGCCACGTGGCGCGGTGGCAGTGGATCTTAAAGTTGAAGATCAAAAGATCCGCGTCGCGGCCATGCACCTGAGCCTGGTTGGCCATTTCCGCAAGAAACAGATCTCATCATTGATGCATCAGCTCCACGAGGACCTGACCTACCTGCCGACGGTTTTGATTGGTGACCTCAACGAGTGGCGCGATTCAGCGGGCAGCATTCGCCTGTTTGAACAGCATTACGAGGTCACGACACCGGGACGCAGTTTTCCCAGCCCCCTGCCCGTCGGCAGCCTGGACCGGATTGTTACGAGTCCGGAATTCACTGTTCAGAAAGCTGGTGTCCACAAATCCAAAACCGCCCGCGTCGCTTCAGATCATCTACCCGTCTGGGCAGAGCTGCGCCTGGAGCCCCTTGGGCACCTGGCTTGATAGTCTGGAACTGGATCCGCAGGCCGCGCTTACTTGATCAGATTGACCATCACGAAATAGAGCCCGCCCGATAGGATCGCGGCGGCCGGAACGGTGATCACCCAGGCGGCGACAATCGTCATGAAGTGCGCCCGGCGCACCAGACGCCGGCGGGCCTGTTCCTCACGATTGCGGATCGGACGCACCTTTTTCTGGCCACTCGGCTTGTGTTTGTTGACGTATTCCAAACGCCGCTTGGAGCGCTCCGTGTAACGTTCACGGAAAAAGCCAACGCCAAACACAGCGCCAACGGCAATATGCGTGGAGCTTACCGGAAGCCCGAGACCGGAGGCAATGATCACCGTGATGGCCGCCGACAAGGACACACAATAGGCGCGCATCGGGTTCAGCTTGGTGATTTGCTGGCCGACCATATTGATCAACTTCGGACCAAACAGCAAAAGTCCGAAGGAAATGCCAAACGCCCCAACGGCCATCACCCACAAAGGAATGCTCACTTTGGCAGCGACAGAACCGGATTCAGCGGTGTGTACAATGGCAGCCAGCGGGCCAACAGCGTTGGCCACGTCATTCGCACCATGAGCAAAGGACAGCAATGCGGCTGAAAACACCAGCGGAATTGAAAACAGGATCCGCAGCGATTGATTGCGGTTCTCCAAACCTTCCGACTGACGCCGGATGATCGGATGCACAATTGCCCAGGCAGCAACCCCAACCGCCGCTCCGATCAGCAACGCTGTCGGCATATCGATCTTGATGATCTTCTTCAGGCCTTTGAGTGCCAGATAAGCGCCAAAGGCAGCGGCCATGACGCCGATCAGAACCGGCACCCAGCGGCGCGCGGAGGCAATCTTGTCATCGGTATAGATGATGAACGTCTTGATGAAGGCCAGGAAACAAGCCGCAATGAGCCCGCCGAGGAACGGCGAAATCACCCAGCTGGCAGCAATGCTGCCCATTGTGCCCCAATCAACCGCGCTGAGACCTGCCGCAGCAATCCCTGCGCCCATAACCCCGCCGACGATGGAGTGTGTCGTGGAGACCGGTGCGCCGATCCAGGTGGCAAGATTGATCCAGAGCGCCGATGACACAAGCGCCGCCATCATGGCGGCCATGAATACCGACGGATCCGAAACCGAGTTCGGATCAATGATACCTTTTGAGATCGTGCCGACAACATCGCCGCCGGCAATCAGCGCGCCGGCACTTTCAAAGACAGCCGCGATGATCAAGGCAGTTACCAGGGTCATTGCCCGCGACCCAACCGCTGGGCCGACGTTGTTGGCAACATCGTTCGCACCGATGTTCAGCGCCATGTAGGCGCCGATCGCAGCCGCCGCGACAATCAAAACCCCACCCGGAGCATCGGCCATCGTCGCTGCAGCACCCAGGGCACAAAGCACGATGAAGACCAGCGCAACACCCGGCGCGATCAACCGCCGTGACAGTGTGCCCGCTGCCTCTTCCATATAGCTGAATTTATCGAGGTCTTTGTCGATGGTCGGCTTTTTGAGATCTTGCATGTTTTCTTGCGAATCCGGGACGTTTTGAACGCATGACGCAGCGGGCGCCAATTACGGCGCCTGCATTACCCAATCTTCACAAAAGGTCAACCGACCGGCAGTCGATCTCGCCAACAATTTTGCCAGCTTATTTAATTAAGCGCCTTAAGACCTTTGCAAGACCCGGTTCATCAGCCATTTTGATGGCCTTTTCGACCGGAACCCAAGTGACAGTCCGCTTGCCCTTTTCCGGATAATTCCGCACCATCTCGTCGACATCGACGCGGTAGACCAGAACATCGGTTTTAAGGCGAAGACCGGCGTCCGCTCCTTTGTAGGATTTGAAGGATGCAAATGGTTTTTTGCGGGCCTTGCCGACCACACCAGCTTCTTCATAAGCCTCAATTGCGGCCGTCCGGTGCGGTTTGCGCGACATGATCGGCCAGCCTTTCGGCAAGATCCACCGGCGGCTCGATTTTGACGTCACCATTAGAACTTCGCGGCCACCATTATTTTCCCGCACGCAAAGCGCTGCGATTTGCAGACGCGCAGGCCTGCGGAACATCGCTTGAAAACTCTGCAGCCAGCTTGACCGCTCATACAATGATGTGGGCGCGAAACTCATAGAGCACTTTCATTTGAACGTTGATTGCTTTCAACTGAACATCGAGGTTTGAAGGCATATACCTAATGTTCAAATATGTCCAGAAAAAGTGCACTTTGTGCGTGAATTTCGAAATTACCTTGTTATCGCTGTGAGTTGACCTTTAACAACACATGGTCGGCCTGCCAGGCCCCAGGCCAAACTTCGGCGGCTCCCTGGCGCAAATCCCGAATCGCGGCCACCGGGACAGCCGCAAATAGAAACGGCTCCTCATCCGCCTCACCGCCGGTTGGCGCAATCTCTGCTCCAATGCCGGTGAACCCCAAATCCTCTTCGCAAGGCAGATAAAGAGCTGCGCCAGAAACATTGGTTTCGTTTTGCGTCGTGCCCTCCGCCCGACCAACCACACCGCACACCGCAACAGCGCACATCAGTTCCACCGCCCGTGCCTTGGCGCAGCCATAAACCCGGTGATAGCCGGACAGCTTTTCAGTCATGGACGGCACAAGTAGGAGATCGACCTTCTCTTGTGCCAATAGACAACTCAATGCCGGCATTTCAATATCAAGGCAGATCAGGATTGCCACCTTTAAGCCGTCGAGCTCAAACACCTGGAGTTCGGTGCCCGGTGTCAGGTTCCAAGTCTCTGTGTCTTGTTCGAATGGTGTCAAACTGAGCTTGTCCTGCCGGATTTCCCGACCATCTGCCGCCAGAAGAACGGCTGTATTGGTGATACCGGCAGAGGTCTTCACCGGCCAGGAACCAGCAAGAAGAGAGACGCCATAGCGTTCAGGCAAATTTTTGAGCAACGGAAAGAGCTCTGCGCCCGCATCGGCCATAAAGGCTGTTTCTTCGCTCGGGGACAAACCATCTGGTTTAAACGCGAGACAGGTTTCAGAAATATATTCGGGAAGGACCAGCAGTTTCGCACCACCGTCTGCGGCCTTCTGAAGGCCTTCTTCAATCATCGCGGCCAGCGCCGCAGCCGAGCCCGGCGCCCGGCTGAGATTAAAGGACCAAAGTGCGATTGGATAGTTGTTCATGCCGCCCCACCTAGAAATTGAGCGGCTGAGATAATGGCATATTGCCGGTTGGTTCAAGCCAGAAAAGGCGGGAACCGGTCAGCTGACGAAAAGGGCGATGAAAAACGTCAGGAGAACCAGGAAGCCGGTGTTGATAAAAATCGGTTTCGGTTCCGCGGGAAGCGCACGCAGCTTGGCGGATCTCCGCACTTCACGAATTCCTTTCAGAGCTCGTCCGGTACGCAGGTCAATCTCTTGAAAATAGGGCGACAGCTCATTCTGAGTACGCATACTAAACCCTCACGATTCCTTCGTAGTTCGGACGCTACGGCAAGGGTGTTAGGGACGGGTTAATGGACGGAGCCAAAAACAGTATCAGATCCGAACCTTCTGCGGGTCGGCGACATCCAGAATGCGCAGCTGGACTTTTGGAGTGCCTTGCCACGTGTCGATGGAAAGAGATCCGGCCACGTGGAGATTCCGTTCGCGGCCTTCCAGAAGCATTTGTCCGTGCGGCTTGTCCTCGGCCTTAAAGCAGATACCCTTGAGCGCAGTCCCATCCCCAGCGGCAAGGGTTGCGCGGACATGACCTTTGCCGACCACATCGGCGAAGGACACCCGATGCGCTGGAAACGCAAATACCGGCTCGGAGTGGCCTGCGCCATAAGGCCCCGCCTTTTCCAACAGATCCATCAGATCCAGAGTTGCCCCGGTTGCCGTTAGGGCCGCGTCAATCTTCAGCTCCCGGTGCGCGGTTGCAGCCTCCACATCGTCTTTCAGGACATCATTGAAAAAGGCTTCCAGGTCTGCAGCCTTGTCCTGAAGAACGGTCAGTCCTGCAGCCATGGCATGGCCGCCGCCCTTCTCTAAAAGCCTATCCTCAACGGCCTGCCGGACCGCTTTGCCCAGGTCAACACCGTTGATCGACCGTCCGGAGCCAGTCCCCTTGCCGGTTTGATCATAGGCAATGGCGAAGGCCGGCCGCCGGTGCGCTTCTTTCAGCCGCGAGGCGATCAATCCGACTATGCCCGGATGCCAATCGTTGGAGCCTGTTAGCAGAACCGCCGGATCGCGCTGGTCAACGGCCATGGCCGCTTCGGCCCCCGCTTGCTCCAGCATCACAGCTTCCATCGCTTGGCGTTCGGAATTGAGCTGATCCAGCCGTTCGGCGATCGCGCGCGCTTCGTGTTGATCCGCTGTCGTCAGGAGGCGCGCGCCCAAGGCCGCGTCCCCAATTCTGCCGCCTGCATTGATCCGCGGACCGATCAAAAAACCCAGATGATATGGGGCCGGTTTGCCACTGACCCGGGCAGCATCTGAAAGGGCGGTCAAACCAAAATTCCGGCGCTGATGCATGACCGCAAGGCCGCGCGTCACATAGGCCCGGTTGAGCCCCTGAAGCGGCACCACATCACAGACAGTCCCAAGCGCCACCAAATCCAGAAGCGCCATTAGATCTGGCGGCTGTTTTCCATCGAATACGCCACGCTGACGCAGTTCCCGGTTCAAACCAACCAGGAACAGGAAGGTCACACCGACAGCGGCCAGATGCCCCTGCCCTGACAAATCGTCTTGCCGGTTGGGATTGACCAATGCCCGGACATCGGGAAGCGTTTCACCGACCTGGTGATGATCGATCACCACAACATCAAGATTGAGTTTTTGCGCGGTTTCAAAGGCTTCGAAGGATGTGCTGCCGCAATCCAGCGTGATCAGCAATTCAGCGCCGCCGGCATGAAGATTTTCGATTGCCGGGCCGTTCGGCCCATAGCCTTCGATAATCCGGTCCGGAATGTGGATCACCGGATCAAGACCAAGCCATTGCAGATATTTGGCTAAAACGGCGGAAGACGTCGCGCCATCCACGTCATAATCGCCAAAAATCGCAATCTTCTTGCCAGCTTGGACGGCGTCTGCCACGCGGGCGACGGCTGCATCCATATCAACCAGACTGCTTGGGTCCGGCATCAAGGTTTTTAACGATGGATCGAGGAAGGCTTCAGCGTCTTCTGCGGCCACTCCGCGGGCGGCCATGACCCGGGCGAGCACATCCGGCAGCCCGTGGTGCTGGGAGATCGCCATTGCCGCGCGGGCTTCGCCCGCACTCAGGCGTTCGCGCCAGGCGTTGTCATTGGCGGACCGGGCAACCCCGAGTACGAGGCGCCCCTTTTCTTCTTCGCCAAACCCTGTGCGCATCTACTTCGCTTAATCCAGGTGGAATTTGTCCAGCTGCGTGTGCTGGGCCTTGATGTAGCGGACAGTCCCGGTGGACGAACGCATAACAACCGTATGGGTCGTGATCTGGTTCCGGCCGAAACGGACACCCTGCAGCATGTTGCCGTCAGTGACGCCGGTTGCAGCGAACAGAACGTCCGGGCCAGCCATTTCTTCCAGGGTGAACTTGCGCTTGATGTCGTCAATGCCCATGCGGTGCGCGCGCTCAACCTGCTCGTCACGGGTGATCACCAGACGCGACTGCATCTGACCGCCGATGCAACGCAGAGCCGCAGCTGCCAGAACACCTTCCGGCGCGCCGCCGATACCGGCATAAAGGTCGATGCCGGTCTCATCCGGGTCTGTCGT
This sequence comes from Labrenzia sp. PHM005, assembly GCF_006517275.1. Taxonomy (NCBI): domain Bacteria; kingdom Pseudomonadati; phylum Pseudomonadota; class Alphaproteobacteria; order Hyphomicrobiales; family Stappiaceae; genus Labrenzia; species Labrenzia sp. PHM005. Next base: position 4,267,081 of record NZ_CP041191.1, read on the forward strand.
ATGAATGACGCCGGCAACATCGCCATCGCCGATAAGCCGGATCGCAGCACCGGTTGCCCGGATTTCTTCAATCAGACGTGCATGGCGCGGACGATCAAGAACACAGGCGGTGACTTCAGCGATCTTCACGCCCTTTTCTTTGGCAACGGCAGCCAGGTTGTCGGCAATCGGCGCATCCAGATCAATCAAGCCTTCGGAAAAACCCGGCCCAATGGCGATCTTATCCATGTAGCTGTCTGGCGCGTTCAGAAGATCTCCTTCCGGTGCCAAAGCAATGACAGCCAAGGAGTTCGGCAGGTTTTTGGCGCAGATGGTGGTGCCTTCTAGCGGGTCGAGCGCAATGTCGACTTTCGGGCCCTGTTTGGTACCAACGTTTTCGCCGATGTAGAGCATCGGAGCTTCGTCACGCTCACCTTCACCGATCACCACCGTTCCGTCGATCGGCAACCTGTTCAGCTCCCGCCGCATCGCGTCAACAGCAGCCTGATCTGCGGCCATTTCATCGCCGTGACCGCGCAGACGTGCTGCAGATACCGCTGCCCGCTCGCTGACACGGGCCAGTTCCAAGGTCAGGATACGGTCCAGGCCACTTGATGCCTGAGTTTCGGTTTTGGACATCAACATCTCCGCTTCTCCCCGCACTGCACGCCCGCGGGACGTATTACTTATTTGAGTTTTTCAATCCGAATCATCTGGGGCTGTTCTGCAACAACACCCTTCGACATGATCGCATCAAGCGCTTCCTTGATGGCGATCTCGGTTGTTTCGTAAGTGATCAGAATGACTGGTTGCGGTGAATCACCACCGGTCTTGTCATCTTCAGTGCCCGCAGCCGGATGCCGCTTCTGGACAATCGATTCCAGCGAAATTCCGGCGTCGCCCATGCGGCTTGCGATTTCGGCAAAAGCTCCCGGACGGTCATAAACCGACAAACGGATGTAGTAACCGCCTTCATGCAACCGCATACGGGCCCGTTCATAGGGCTGCAATTCAGCAGCTGGCATGCCCAGAACCGGAGTTTTGTCGCCACGGGCGATGTCTGTGATATCAGCAACCACGGACGAGGCGGTCGCATTGCCGCCGGCGCCCGGGCCAACGAGAACGATTTCGCCGACGTAATCGCCATCGACTGCTACCGCATTCAAGACGCCATCGATCCGGGCAATCGCCGATGTTTTCGGCACCATGGTCGGATGTACGCGTTGTTCAATGCCAGTATCGGTGCGGTGCGCCACACCCAGAAGCTTGATCCGAAAACCGAGTTCGTCAGCGGCCTGAATATCCGCCGTGGTGATGGAGGTAATCCCCTCCATGAAAATATTGTCGCTGGCGATTTCCGTGCCAAAGGCAAGGCTCGTCAGAATGGCCAGCTTGTGCGCCGTATCATTACCTTCAATATCGAAGGTGGGATCAGCCTCCGCATACCCAAGGCGTTGAGCGTCGGCCAAACACGCCTCAAAGCTCAAGCCCTCGGCCTCCATCCGGGTGAGGATGTAGTTACAGGTGCCGTTGAGGATGCCGTAAACACGGCTGACATCGTTCCCGGCCAGGGACTCGCGCATGGTCTTGACGATCGGAATACCGCCAGCCACAGCTGCTTCATAGTTCAGGCAGGCGCCGTTTTCTTCGGCAAGGCGCGCAAGATCAACGCCGTGTTTGGCAAGAAGCGCCTTATTTGCAGTGACGACATCAATACCGCGGCTGAGCGCAGCCCGCACACTGTCTTCTGCTGTGCCGCTATCTCCGCCGATCAGTTCGACAAATACGTCAAGATCGGCTTTTTCCGCCATTTCGACCGGATCGGTGTACCAAGCATAGCTGCTGGTATCAAAGCCGCGATCTTTGGTTTTGTCTCGGGCACTGACGGCAATTACATCAATCCCCCGGCCAGTTTTTGATGCAATCTGTGCTGCATGCTTATTCTGGCCTGCATGTTTGTTGAGAAGTTGCACCACGGAGGCACCGACCGTTCCAAGGCCAGCAACGCCGATTTTCAATGCGTCTGCCATTCGGGGATTAATCCAATTCTATTCAGCTAGATGTCTCGAGCGGGATGACGTTGTGCAGCTTTTGGTCCGCAGTTTCAAGGAACCGGCGAACATTTCTTGCAGCCTGCCGCAGGCGTTGCTCGTTTTCCACCAGCCCGATGCGGACGAAACCGTCTCCGTATTCGCCAAAACCAATACCCGGTGCAACCGCAACATCAGCGCGTTCAAGCAGCAGTTTGGAGAACTCAAGGCTGCCAAGAGACCTGAACTTATCCGGGATCGGAGCCCAGCAGAACATGCTGGCTTCCGGCGCAGGTATGTCCCATCCGGCCCTGCCGAAACTCTCCACCACCACATCGCGTCTTTTCTTGTAGATCTCGCGGGTTTCGCGGATGCAGTCTTCAGGCCCGTTCAAGGCCGCGGTTGCCGCTACCTGGATCGGTGTAAACGCGCCATAATCGAGATAGGATTTCACCCGGCCAAGCGCACCGACGAGGCGCTCGTTGCCAACCGCAAACCCCATGCGCCACCCTGGCATGGAAAATGTCTTGGAAAGCGAATTGAATTCCACGGTCACATCCATTGCGCCCGGCACCTGGAGCACGGACGGCGGCGGCGTTTCGCCGAAATAGATTTCCGAATAGGCGAGATCGGACAGGATGAAGATGTTGTGTTTGCGCGCAAAAGCAACAACATCCTTATAGAAATCAAGGTCCGCACAATAGGCCGTCGGGTTTGCCGGATAACACAGGATTATCGCAATCGGCTTGGGTACGGAGTGGATGACCGCCTTTTCCAGAGCCTCAAAGAACCCAGCGTTTGGTTCGGCGGGAATATTGCGGATCGAAGCCCCGGCCATCAGAAAGCCGAAGGTGTGGATCGGATAACTTGGGTTCGGACTCAAAATCACATCACCGGGCGCAGAAATCGCTTGTGCCATATTGGCAAAGCCTTCCTTGGAGCCGAGGGTCGCAATTACCTGGGTATCGGGATCAAGCTTCACTCCGAACCGGCGCTCATAATAGGCGGCCTGAGCCTTGCGCAGCCCCTGGATACCCTTCGAAGCGGAATACCGATGGCTGCGGGGGTCCTGCACCACTTCTGTCAGCTTATCGACGATGTGTTTGGGGGTCGGCAAATCCGGGTTGCCCATACCAAGGTCAATTATATCCGCACCCGCCGCGCGCGCTTTTGCTTTCAAGCGGTTGACCTGTTCAAAAACATACGGCGGCAGCCGTTTGATTTTGTGGAATTCCTCCATGGGTGCGGATCCTTGCGGCTTGGTATTTTGGAACACGATTTTGCCGGAGAGGCGGTCTCGCGCGCCCTTTTAACAGGCCTTTTTCATTTTCGCACCCATCTTTCATAGGCAAGCCAACTAATTGTGCATTTCACCAAGTTCCAAAATTTCGGTGTCTTTGCGTAACCCAACCGCAATCGGCAATACCAGTTCAACAAACACCCCAAAATGAGATTTTGACTGACCTCCGCTTAGGCCAAACCGGAATGTAATTGCATGAAGTTTTGTTGATCATTTTTTTCCGGGAGCTTGTCCGCAGGCAAGGCAATGATAACCGTTTGTCCACGCCCTCTGTTTTTCGCTTCGTAAGTCGCCTTGTCCGCAACTTCGAGGGCTTCATCAATACCGCGCTTGACCGGCACATAGCTGATACCGGCACTCAGGCTGACTTGGGCATCCCCATTGGTGGCCTGCAAACATGCATCGGCAAAACGTTGTTTTATCTGCACAACCAGGTGCTTAGCCTGTTTGGGTCCTATGCCTTGACACAAAATAGCAAATTCATCGCCTCCAAGGCGCCCTGCAACGGTATTGACCAGCTGCGTGTCCCGGCAGACGGATCCGAACATACGTAATACGCAGTCCCCCATAGCATGACCAAACGTATCGTTGATGAGTTTAAAATCATCGATGTCAAAGCGGATAACGGTCAAAAAGTCCGCGCCTGTGAGCCGCCGTTTCAGTGCCTCTGCATGTTCGAAAATGGCACGGCGATTTGGCAAGCCCGTTAGACTGTCCAAGTAAGCTTTCGTTTTAAACTGCAGAAGCGATCTTTCGATTGGCATGGACAGCGACGTGAACATACACAAGACCATGGACACCAAAATGACAAGCAAAGCGATGGTCACCACATAGCCTTTGATGGCTTCAAGAAATTCATTGCTGGCTCCTAAGCTCAGACAAATCATCAAACTGAAATGAGCGGTGGCTTCCAGCCCGGCACTGAACGCATAGATTTTCGGTGTCACCAGCTTTTCGGTATTGCTGCGCAAGCAGATGATCGCAGTCCATAGAATGAACAGGATCATGACAGATTGATTGTAACTCACGCGGTAACTCAAGGACTGGCGGAATTCCGGGATTTGACACAATCCAAGCCAGACCGCGCCAGCCAGTCCAGCGACCCAAAACAGCTTTGGTTTTTGAAAAAAAGCAGCGACACCGCTCCTGCGTATGCCAGTGCCAAACAGGATCAGGAAATTCGCCAAGAGTAGCGTTATGGCATCCGGCAGCGTTCCACGCAAACTGAGCAAACACGTCCCGATCGCGCCGAACAAAAACGCCACTGACCAGAGGCCGACTGACACATTTCCAGCACTGTCGCGGTGTTTCCAGAAAAAAAACAAAAAGCACAGCACGGCGCTGGCGGTCAGCTCCGCAACAACCAATGAAAACAAGATCGTCTTGGCATCAAGCATCTGTGCCCCCACCTACCGGGAACTACTAATGGGTAATTCATCTTAGTATTTCGCCTTCTAGTCGAGAAAAAAGTTTTTGAGTTATCCAAGGTTGTTTTTAGGTAATAATCGCAATGACTTAAGCTGCAGTTCGCTTGGTTATGGGCTTTGACGCGCTGCCGAATGCCAGGGTGCGGCCCTTGCCCTTGATCGCGTCTGTGACAATTATTTGGCCGCGTCCCAGCTTTTTCGCCTTCTGAAGTGCCCGAGCAGCTGTTTCCACACCACGTTCCGGCGGCATGCCGGCTCCAAAAACCGCGAGCCCAGCCCCTGCAGAGACTATAAGTTTGCCCCCGGTCGCCTCTTCACATTCAACACCAAACCGCCGGCAGACCCGTTGCGCAACCACCAGGCTGCCTTGCGCATCGAACCCTGGAAGAAAGATGACAAATTCTTCGCCATCTAACCGTCCGGCAAATGCGTTTTTGCCAATCGCTTCGCGCACGACGCGTCCAAACAACTGAAGAACCGCGTCCCCCATGGCATGACCGAAGCTGTCGTTGACCGATTTGAGCTGATCAATGTCAAAAAGGATCAGGCCATATCCCTTGGATTGCCCCCCGTCTTTCGAAAGCCATTTGTGACATGTGTTCCAGAATGCCCGCCGGTTGGGTAAACCGGTCAACGGGTCCTGATAGGCTTGTTCCTTATAGCGCAGGACCAGGATTTCAATGACCATGCCCACAGGCAAAACTATGGTCATCACCAAGGCCAACATGATCCAGACCAAATAGATGGCTGTTGCCGGATCGGCAAACATTTCAAGCGCATCCGTATTTCCGGCAAGGTTGTTGTAGGTCCAATACCAAAGATATCCGGATGCTTCTAAGGCCGAAGTGACACCTAACAACGTCACCGAATAAAGCCGGTCCCGATTCTGGAAGAATGCCATCCAGACGATCCAAATACAGAGCGTAATTAAACAGGGCTGGATAAAATTGATCCGCGCAATGAAGCTTTCAAAAAAGGGCGGATAACTGCAATACAGTATCCAAAGAATACCTGTTGCTGCAAAAACCCAAAGGTTTTGGGTTCGCCCCAAGATCGACGCCACACCAGCACGTTTCAATCCAACCGCCAGTATCAAAAGCAAATTGGAAACACCAATGCTCCAAAAGTCGCTGATTTGACCGCGCATCGCGATCAATCCAATCGAACTGGCACCAAGCAAAAGGCCTGCAATCCACCAAAGCAAACTGCCTGCTTGAATTTCCCCCCGCTTGGACAAGATCATCCAGAAAAGAACCAGTATGACGGCCCCTGCCATCTGGATCACGGAAATTGCGGCAAACAAAGTTGCAGTATCGAGCGTCATCAAGGTCTCTGCACCGGTCTATTCGGCACGAAAACTGTAAGGAGCAGTTGTAAAAAACTGACTAACCATCCGCATAACTATCAGTGTAATTATTATCTTCTTAATCTCAGCTCTTCCGCTGAAGGTGCCGCACGCGATTCAGCTTGGACCGATTCACCGTCGTTTGCGAGCGATTTCAAATATTCGGCGGTCTCTTTACGCTGCTGATTGTTGATAAGACCTTGGGACTCAATCGTGCCTTTCGGCGGGCCATAACCATCGGGCGGCTGAACCGTCCCTGATTTTGTCTCTTGCCCCGGGTTCATGGCCTCGAACAACGGTGTACCAGGCCCCACTCCACAGGCGCATAGCGTGGCTGCGAGAAAAAAACTGGTTGCCAGACTGGCCCATGCGCGCATCTTTTGAGGTTCCTCATTTGTTGCTCGCGACCGACTTCCACAGAAGTGTCACACAAGTCCACTAGCACATCGTCAAAGTGCGTAAGGGAAAGCAATCGACGGCGCCTGAACGTTGTGCCATAAAGGATTAACCGTTCCCAATACAAGCGCAAATAGAATTAGATAACGCTAAGGAACCAACCAAGAAGCTGCCGCCTCCAAATGGCAGCAACAAAGACCGGAAGTCGGAGGAATCCCTGCTTATGGCTGATGACCGCCAGCATCCCATGTTGCAATATATCATCAACAATCCGGAAGCATTTGCTCAAAATCTTGCAAAGACACTGGAAAATGCAGGCAAAGCGCTGGCCGCATATTTGGAACCGCGCGAACAAGGTAAAATCAAACACGATTCAACGGATGAGTTGACCGGTGTTGTTAAGACCCTGGCTCAGGTGGGCGAATACTGGGTGTCTGATCCGCAGCGCGCAATTGAAGCGCAAGGCCGATTGTGGACTGGCTATATAGACCTTTGGAACTCGTCCCTAAAACGGATGATGGGTGAACAGTCCGAACCAGCAGTTACGGCACCGGCAAAAGACAGACGATTCGCCGATCCAGACTGGGACAACAACCAGTACTTCGACTTCGTCAAACAGCTGTATTTGATTACCAGCCAATGGGCTGAAGAAATGGTTCAAGACGCTGAAGGTCTTGACGAGCACACCCGCCACAAGGCCGAATTTTACGTCACTCAGATTTCAAACGCCCTTTCGCCATCGAATTTCCTGCTGACGAACCCGGAGCTGCTGCGCCTGACATTGGAGAGCAATGGCGAAAACCTGGTCAAAGGCATGGAATTTCTGGCCGAGGACCTAAAGTCGGGCAAGGGTGATCTGAAAATCCGGCAGACGGATCTGACCAAATTCAAACTTGGCGACAATCTCGGCAATACACCGGGCAAAGTCATCGCTCAAAACGATGTTTGCCAGGTAATCCAATACTCGCCGACAACGGATAAAGTGCTCAAGCGGCCGCTGATGATCGTGCCGCCGTGGATCAACAAGTTCTACATTCTGGACTTGAATCAGGAGAAGTCCTTTATCAAATGGGCTGTCGATCAAGGCCACACCGTGTTTGTCATTTCCTGGGTCAATCCGGACGAACGGCAGGCGCAAAAAAGCTTCGAGCACTATATGAAAGAGGGCATCCTCAACACGCTCGACATCATCAAACGTGCCACACGGCAGGAAGAGGTCAATGCCATCGGCTACTGCGTTGGCGGCACGCTACTCGGTGTAACATTGGCCTATATGGCGCAAGTCGGAGATGAGCGTATCAAGACCGCGACCTTCTTTACCACGCAAGTCGATTTCACCTATGCGGGTGATTTGAAGGTCTTTGTTGACGAAGAACAGATTTCTGTTTTGGAAAAAAGGATGGCTGACAATGGCTATCTGGACGGCTCGAAAATGTCGTCTGCTTTCAACATGCTCCGGTCCAATGATCTCATCTGGTCCTATGTGGTCAACAATTACCTGAAAGGCAAAGAGCCCTTCCCCTTCGATCTACTATACTGGAACTCCGACTCGACCCGCATGCCGGCGGCAAACCACTCCTTTTATCTGCGCAACTGTTATCTCGATAACAAATTGTCCAAAGGGGAAATGGAAATTGCTGGCGAGAGGCTCGATCTATCCAAGGTGACAATCCCGATCTTCAATCTGGCCACCCGCGAGGATCATATTGCTCCGGCCAAATCGGTCTTCCTGGGCTCAGGCTGTTTTGGCGGACCGGTGGAATATGTGTTGTCCGGATCTGGCCATATTGCCGGTGTGGTCAACCCGCCAGCCAAGAACAAATACCAATATTGGACAGGTGGTGCTCCTAAAGGGGCACTCGAGAATTGGCTGAAGAACTCAGAAGAGCATCCAGGGTCCTGGTGGCCTTACTGGGATCAATGGATTCGCGAGAACGATGATGCGGAAGCCAAGCCGCGCAAGCCAGGGGCCAACAGAATGAAAATTCTAGAAGATGCGCCAGGCAGTTATGTCATGACCCGGGTCTAAGCAGAAAGTCATTACCACAGCTAAAATAACGTCGGCCGCACCACCAAATCGGGGTGTTTCCCCTGCCCTTTAAACGACACTGACTGGAGGTTGCCGTTTAGGCAACATCCAGTGGTGTGCGGGTCATGCCCAGAAGTTTGGCGAACTTGTCAGCTGCCATCGGCCGGCCGAAATGATAGCCCTGGGTGGTCTCGCATCGGCAACTGAGCAAAAACGCCTGCTGTTTTGCCGTTTCCACCCCTTCGGCCACGACATTCAGACCGAGCTCGCGCCCCAGAGCGATAATGGCGCGCACAATTGCCCGGTCACTTTCTTTATATTCAAGGTCCTGAATGAAACTCTGATCGATCTTCAGCCGGGTCAGCGGGAAATTCTTCAGTGCCACAAGACTGGAATACCCAGTTCCAAAGTCATCGATCGCCAGCTTGATTCCGATCCGCCGGAAATCCTCCATCAACTGAATTGCCTGTTCAACGTTTTGGATCAACAGGCTCTCAGTGAACTCGATTTCCAAATATTCCGAATCGAGACCGCTGCTATCAAGGGCGCCACTAATGTCCGATATCAGGCCGGTATCTTTGAACTGAACAGCAGAGACATTGACGGAGATGGTGATTTTAGGAAGATCGGCTTTTTGCCAGGCTTTGTTCTGCCGGCACGCTTCGTTCAATACCCAGCGTCCAAGCGGTACTATAGCACCGGTTTCCTCTGCAATGTCGATGAAATCTCCGGGCATGAGCCGGCCGCGTTGCGGATGGTTCCAGCGCACCAATGCTTCTGCGCCGATGATCCGTCCACTCATGAGGTCGATTTGAGGCTGATATTCCAAAAACAATTCATTGCAGGCGATCCCGCACCGCAGATCCTCAATCAGTTTCAGCCTGTTGATTTTTTCCGGAGCCGTTGTGCTGTCATAGATGAAAAAGCTGTCCCGGCCGATATTCTTTGCTTCGAACATGGCATGGTCAGCATTCTTGAGGAGGTCTTCTGCATCGTCGCCATCAAAGGGATAGACAGCCGCGCCAATCGAACAGGTGACGTGCAACGTCAGCGCGTTTAAGTGGATCGTCTCAATGATCTTGTTGCGCAAGTCGCTGAGAAAATCTTTCAATTCAGATTTGTGAGCAGACGGCCCGTCAACGATCAGGACGAATTCGTCTCCACCAAAACGGATAGTTTCGTGGGTTCCATTGTGGGACGCTACGATCCGCTGTGCGACCAGAGTCAACACTTCATCGCCGACCGTGTGACCATAACTGTCATTGACGAACTTGAAATTGTCCATATCAACAAAGACGACCGCAACCGGCTCTCCGGTCTTGCGGCTGGTTTTGACTTTTTCTTCCAGTTTGGCTTTAAATTCCTGGCGGTTGGGCAATCCAGTCAAGGGATCATGGTGCGCAAGATACCGGATCCGCCGTTCGGCCAAATCGCGGCCAACAGCAATTGAAGCCAGATGCGCAGCTTCATGGGCTATTTTGATTTCCCGCTCTGTTGGGTTGCGCACGTTTGTAGTGTAGAAGGCAAAAGTCCCTAATACTTCACCTTCATTGGAGAAAAAGGGAACTGACCAACAAGAACGCAAATCGAATTCGCGCATAATCTCTACGAAATCAGCCCATAGGTCGTTGTCGAATATGTCTTCGACAAAAACATCTTCTTTTCTGAATGCAGCCGTACCACAGGAACCAGCTCTGGGACCGATAGGGATGCCGCTACAGGCATCCAAATAGGATTCGGGCAAATTGGGACCGGCTCCCGGAGAAATATGCTCTCCCGTTTCATCAAGGAGCATCACCGACCCCATGACACCGTCCAGCTGCCCCTCAATCAAAAAAACAAGTGTTTCAAGGACATCTGGCAGGGGCACACCAGTAACAATATCTTTCAAGATCTGGTTTTGGCCTGCAAGGAGCTGCTCGGCTTTCTGGCGGCCGGTAATATCCCTGGATATACCGACGATACCGACGACCTCTCCGGCCGCATTCGGTATCGGATACTTGGAGGATGAGAACCACTTCTCTGTTCCATCGGGCAACAGAACACGTTCCTCGAAATCCACGCGAACCGTGCCCGTTTCCATTATCGCCTGTTCATCGGTGTAAAACACACCTCCGATGTGACTAGGGTGAAGTTCCAGGTCGGATTTTCCAATTAAATCCGAACTGTCCTTCAGGCCCATGTCTAAAGCGACCTGTTTATTCGCCATTACGAAGCGGGACCGTCTATCTTTGACGTAAACATAGTCTGAAACATCGTTCAACAATGCCCGGAGCCAGCCGTTGTCTCCGAACATGCCAGCAGTAGACCTAAACTCATCCGTGGCGTTCAGTTGTTCAAGTCCACTGGCCAGCGATTCGATCGCTTGCCAGTCGGCAACATCGCCGCGTCTTTTATTACCTTCCATCGTCATACGACGATCAGCCTTCAAACACGAAATTTTAGAAGTCACGATGCTTGGTCCATCGTGGTCCAATTGTATAAAAGGAGGGGCAACCGGCCAAAGGGAAAATTGACAATACCCCCTCTAACCATTTCGAAACCCTCTTGATTTTCAGTTAACTTCGGAGCCGGAAAAGGGGTAGCAAAACAAATATATAATAATGACACTGTAAATTGTTTGCAGATCGATCACTTTGGCGAATTCTCAAGAATTGCAATGCATGGTGAGGCTGGGATATAAACTCAGATCCACAGGAGCCAGTCCCAAGCCAATGCAAACGCCGCCTCCCCTTCAGCTGGACAAGAACGCATCCAGCAAGTGGTCCAAGGCCATGGGCACCCCGCGCTTTACGGCCCGCACTGGATCGCCGCCGCCGTGCCGTCCGCTGGTCATGGCCGCGAGGTTGATCATCCCCGTATTTGCAGCCGCTGCTGCTTGGTCGAGCCTTTGGATCGGGCCGTTGTTCGCCAGCATTTTTGCGCTCTGGACATGCTGGGCCGTGGTGGCGGTCGCGCGCCTTATTCGCGCCAGAGGTCCGGCGGTTTTCCGGCAAGCGGCGTTTGGTGAACGGATCTGGCTTAATCAACTCGCTCAGGTGCCCCGAACAAGCGGCATTGCCAAATTCGCTGTGCTGTATCTGACTGCATGGACCGGCCTGATCGTTACCATTCTTGGCGGTCTGTTTCAGTCACCAATGCTTACGGCAACTGGACTAATTGTTACATGGGCCGCGCACGCCGTGTGTATCCAGCGACTTGCAGGTTTCTACCGAATGCAGAAAAACTCTCATCCGCTCTACCGTTTCTGGGAAACACAGCCAGCGAATGATGACCGGCGAGATGCAAAAAGTGACCTGGACCAGGAAGAACCACTGGCAGGGAATCTTCCGAGGGAACGTCAGAGGCCTTCCATCCGTTGACGCTGTTTTTCCGCCAATAGGCCGATATACATTAAAGCGACACTGGCGCCCGCGATCGACGTGATATCCGCATGATCATAGGCAGGTGCCACTTCGACGACATCACCGCCGACAAAATCAAGTTCTCCCAAGCGGCGCAAGATCATCAAAGCTTCCCGGCTGGTGAGACCACCAGACACGGGTGTTCCCGTACCTGGCGCAAACGCAGGATCCAGGCAATCAATGTCGAACGTCATATAGGCCTTGGCATCACCGACCCGGTCACCGATCAGCTCCACAACTCCATTGACGCCCAGCAGCTCAACTTCTTCGCCATTCAAGATCTCGATGCCGCAGGTTTCCGGCGCATGAGTCCGGATGCCGATCTGGATAGATTTTTCCGGATCGATGAGGCCTTCGCGAACAGCCCGGCCGACAAAGGTGCCGTGATCGATCCGGTTGCCTTGATCGTCCCAAGTATCCTGGTGGGCATCAAATTGAACCAGCGCCAAGGGGCCGTGTTTTGCCACATGGGCTTTTAGAAGCGGATAGGTCACAAAATGATCGCCGCCAATGGAGAACAGATGCGTGCCGGTGTCCAAGATTTCACGCGCTTGTGCTTCGATGTGGCCCGGAATGTCAGGATTCAGGCCATAGTCGAAGGAACAGTCGCCATAGTCCACACAAGCCAGCGTTTCAAACGGATCGAACTCGAACGGATACTGCGGATCCCCGTCAAAGATTGCCGACGCACGGCGCACACCCTGCGGGCCGAAGCGGGCGCCTGGCCGGTTTGAGACCGAAGCATCAAACGGAATGCCCCAGACGGCCAGATCGACCCCGTTCAGATCCCGGCTGTAGCGGCGGCGCATGAAGGACAACACACCGCCATAGGTCGGTTCGTGCGACCCGCCTTTCACGGAGTTTCCCAAAAACGCATTGTCTGTCGGGCGGGGCAAATCAGAAGCCATGGAGCACCTTTTGTTTTTCGTCTGCCAGCACTTAATCTCAGTCGACCTGTAAGCTCAAGCGGGATCTAACGGCCAGGGTCTCCTCTGTCTAAGATCGAACAGCCTTATCGTTTCGATAGCGGCTTCAACTGAAAGCAGTGGAACACCTTCTTGAAATTCAGAGTGAAACGCGCGTTGTCCCAGCTCTTCACCAGGTTTAAAAGGCTTTGCTCCATGATGGAGTTCCGCCAACGCTTCGATCAGGGATTTCTTAAGTGGCAGACACATCGGCAAAACTTCTGCGCGGCAGGCTTCTCAGCTTTTCGTCTGCTCCAAAAGGCCCGGACGACACCGATGCCTACCTTTACGAAGAAGACGGCGCACTTCTGATTTCAGATGGCAAGATCGTTGCCCGTGGCCCCTATGCAGACATCGCTGCCGGAACTCCCGGCGGAACAGAAGAGATCGACCACCGGCCGCATCTTCTGGTGCCAGGCTTTATCGACACGCATCTGCACTTCCCGCAAGTTCAAGTGATTGCGTCCTGGGCAGATCAGTTGCTCGACTGGCTCAACGACTACACTTTTCCGGCCGAACAGAAATTCGCGGACAAGGCCCATGGTGACCGCATCGCCAAGGGGTTTTACGACACCCTTTTGTCGAATGGCACAACGACTGCGGTTGCCTATTGTTCCAGCCACCCAAACTCGGTCGACGCCTATTTCGAAGAGGCGGACCGGCGCGGCATGCTCATGCTGGGCGGTAAAACGATGATGGACCGCAACGCACCGGAAGCCCTTTGCGATACCGCAGATAGCGCCTACTCCGACAGCAAAGCGTTGCTGGAAAAGTGGCATGGCGCAAGGCGCGCCCACTACGTCATCACACCGCGGTTTGCGATTACTTCGACACCGGAACAATTGGAAGCGGCTGGGGCGCTGTTAAAGGAATATCCGGACTGCCACCTTCAGACCCACATCAACGAAAATCACAACGAGATCGCCTTCACCAAAGAGCTCTTTCCCGATGCTGCGGATTATCTCGGGGTCTATGAGGATTTCGGTTTGTTGGGCGGAAAGACCCTGCTCGGTCACTGCATTCATATGAATGACCGGGAATTGGGCGTGATGCGTGAAACCGGTTCCGTGGCTGTGTTTTGCCCCACCTCCAATCTCTTCTTGGGCAGTGGGCTGTTCGACAAGAAACGCACAGAAGGTGCGGGCATCAAGACTGCAATTGCGACCGACATTGGCGGCGGCACCAACTACTCCATGTTGCGCACGCTAGACGAAGGCTACAAGGTCCTGCAGCTGCAACGCCAGCGCCTGCATCCGCTAGAAACCTTCTATTGGACGACGCTCGGCAATGCCGAAGCGCTTTCATTATCTGACCGGATCGGATCATTGGACCCAGGCACGGACGCCGATATAGTCGTCCTCGACGCCAAAGCGACCCGGCCAATGGCTCTGCGCATGGAAACTGCCGAAACTCTGTCGGAAGAACTGTTTGTCCTGCAAACCCTCGGGGACGACCGGTCTGTGGTGGAGGCCTATGTGGCAGGCAAAGCCTCAAAACCGGTCTGATCCCTTTCCAAATTCTCTAATACAAACAAACCACACTGGGGGTCTTGCCTCTTGGGAAAGGACTTTGTCTAATACTCTGAAGGTTCTTGTTTTGGAGGGGCAACTGTGGACACGATCTCCGAAGGTATATTGCATGATCCCTTGCCGTTTTTCATTACGGCACCAGGGCAAACCGATGGTCTTTTTATCGCTGTCGGCATATTTCTCGTCTTGGTCATGGTTGGGTTTGGGGCGCTTTATTTCACGGTTCAGGCCTGGCCGGACCGGATGGCCTCCGGATTGGGTAAAACCCAGATACAATTTGTCGGATTGCTCGGCTTCATCTCGTTGATAACATTCAACAACGCCTTTTGGGTTGCTGCACTTCTTCTAGCGGCCATCCCGATTTCCCAGATTGTTCTACCCGTTAAGATAACCTCCCGTAGGCGCGGACGAACCGGCCAAAGAAGGACCGGATAATGCTGGAACTGATTTTCAGTGCCCTGATCACAATTGTTCCCGATTACCTTTATCGCCACTACAAACAGGGCAAACGGTTCGGCCATGAGATCAACCTGTTCACGGTCTGGTATGAACTGCGTTGGGGCATCACCTCTTGTGCGGTTTTAGCGATCACCTTGTTGACAGTGATCTTCTATTTCCATCCCACCACCACCAATGTGACCTCTCTCTTCCGCACAGTCTCGATCCTGAGTGACCGGCCTGGGCGGGTAGAAGAGGTTTACGTTTTAGACAATGAGTTCGTCCGCGCCGGAGAACCGATTTTCCGGCTCGACACTCAGCGCCAGCAAGCCGCCGCAGAAACCGCCCGCCGCCGGATTGCAGAGGTGGATGCAGCTGCTACAGTCGCGCAAGCGGAACTCGCAGCGGCGGAAGGCAACATCGTTTCGTCTGAAAGCCAGCTGAAACAGTCTCAAGATGAACTGACAAGGCGTCAGGACCTTGCTGGCAGAAACCAGAATGTGGTGAGCGAGCAAGAACTGGAACGCTTGCGGCTGACGGTTGACGGCCTGTCTGGCTCACTGGACGCAATTAAAGCTCAACGGGATGCAATTCAGGCCCGGCTACGAGTGTTGCTGCCGGCCCAACGGGCCAGCGCGGAGGCAGCTCTCACGCAGGCGGAAACCGAAATTGAGAAATCTACGGTTTATGCCGGTACCAACGGAACCGTCCGTCAGTTCAAGCTGAAACCGGGAGACCTGGTAAATCCGATCCTGCGGCCTGCTGGTATTCTTGTCCCTGAAGGATCGGGCCGCGGCCGGTTTCAGGCCGGTTTCGGCCAGATTTCAGCGCAAATCTTGCACCTCGGAACTATTGTTGAAATCACGTGTGCATCCAAACCGCTTGAAGTTATCCCAATGGCTGTCACGGAAATACAACGCGTCATCGCGGGCGGACAGCTACGGCCAACGGATCAACTCATCGACATTCAAGACCGAGCCCGGCCGGGCACGATCCTGACGGTTCTTGAGCCGATCTATGCCGGGCATGCGAATTATGTTCCACCTGGAAGCCGTTGTATTGGTGTCGCCTATTCGAACCACGACAAGGCGATCAAGGCGGGTGAGATATCCGGCTTCTCTGCCTTTCTCACCCGGATCGTGGATGGCATGGGGATCGCAAACGCCCTTGTTATCCGGATCCAGTCCCTCCTGCTGCCGGTTAAGGTGCTGGTTTTTCCAAACTAGAGCCTCCGAAAACTGTTCAGCTTTTGGCTAATCTGACGGCAGACTTCATCGGACCGTTAGTTGACGGAATATCTTGCTTCCGCGCCCAGCTTTGGACTGCCAGCGCACCGAGTGCCAGGACGCCAAATACTCCGCCAACGGTAACATAAACAGCGGAAAACCCTTGCGCTTGCAGCAAGGGCGTCAGAACAAACGGCGAGACGATCTGCCCTAAAAACAGGGATGTGGTCACCATTCCGGAAACCGTACCTCGGCGTGCGGCCGGTGCGATGTCCAGGGCCAATAGAAATAGTGAGGGCTGGACCAGCGCATAGCCGATGCCAATCAGGGCACAACCAGGCAGGATAAACGCCCAGGACGCCTGAACCGCCAAAGTGGCAAAACCAAATCCCATGATCAAAAATCCGGCAGCAAACGTCCGGGCCAGACCCAGGCGGTTGCGGATCTTTTGAAACCGGAGCGCCGTAAAGGCACCTGAAAGGGTCAAAGCTCCAAGGCCAAGCGCTGTACCTGTGGCGCTGTTATAGCCAGCGTACTCCAGATAGAATGGCAATTGGCTCGGCATCAGGAAGAACAGCATCACCGTGACCATCGACAAAGCCCCAGTTGAAAGCGCCGGCAGGCGCCACCTTTTGCTTTCTGCCGCCCGCTGGTCAGAGGACGATCCGTCTACCGGTTGCCCAAGATCCGGCAGCATTTTTCTCCGGTTTTGTTCCTGGCGGACAACCGGCCAAAGCAGCGGCAGCAACAGGATTGGCAGTGCATAGATCAGGAAAGGCAACCGCGGCGACAGGTCGGCCACCAACCCGGCACCGCCAATGAACAAAAACCCGCTGAAATTGATGGCAACCACCTGCCCGCCCATGAATGCACTCCGGCGCTCGCCCTCAAAGAGGTCACCGACCAGCGCCACTTGCGCTGTCATCGTGAATGCAAGGGCACCCCCCAATAGAAGCCGGCTCGCCATAATCGTATTCAGATCCGGAAGATAGGCTCCGGCGCTGCCGGACAAAGCGAACAGGGCAACGCCTGCCATTAACAGCCATCCCCGTCCAAACCGGTCTACGGCAAGACCGGCGAGCGGCGCGACCAAGACCACTGTCAAGGACGGCGCGGAGACCAAAAACCGGACCAGGTAAGCTGCGCCCGCCTCTGCAGAAAAACTGGCTTCCAAAGCAGGCAATGCCGGGCTGATGGTCGCATTTGCCATGATTTTTAGTGACGCGGTGAGAAGCAACGCCAAGGCGGCTGTATCCCGCCAGATCGATTGGTTTTGTGTTCTTTGCGACGGCTCCATTGTCAAAAACCTCTTGTCTAGAGACCGAATTGCTGCCAGCCTACAAACTCAAGTCGACTTGAGGTCAAGAGATGAAATTACTCGATATTTCAGAAGTTGCGCATCAATCCGGCGTCGCCGCGTCCGCTTTGCGCCACTATGAGGAAAAGGGTTTGATCCACTCGGTGGGCCGGCGCGGGCTGAAACGCTTGTTCGGCCCGGAAGTGCTTGACCAGCTGTCCATCATCCGCCTGGGCAAGCAGGCCGGATTTTCCCTGGAAGAAATCAAAGGCATGTTCGGTCCCGATGGCCGCCCGTCGCTGTCGCGCACCTTGCTGCTGAACAAAGCGGACGACCTGGATGATCAGATCACACGGCTGACTGCGCTCAGAGACATGATCCGCCACGTTGCGGACTGCACGGCCCCCCGGCACATCGACTGCCCGCGGTTTCAAAAACTCATTCGCGTCAGTGCACGAAAAAACGCACCGGTTTCAAACAAGTTCTAAAAATGAACTGTCTACTGCGGGCAGTTGCCCCCGGCTAACGCCGATCAAAAAACAAAATAAGCTGACGTGCCTGTCTCTGGAAAATGCCGGGTCCTTTTGGCGCGTCACCGCGCGTTTCAACTTCCCGGATAACGATACGCACCAACAAAACGGCTGCGACGCCAAACACAACGCCGCCAGCGGCCTGGCCGATCAAAACACCAGGAGCACCCAAATACGCCGCTCCGATCCACACCGGCAGGATGGTGCCAAGTGTGTGCCGGCCCCAGTTGAGCCAAGTCGAGTACAGTGGATGACCAAGATTGTTGAAACAGGCGTTTGCCACAAACAGTGCCCCATTGAAGAAGAACGCCAGGGCAAGCGGGCCGCAGAACAGGTAGATCAGATCCTTCGCCAGCCCTTGCGCCTCAAACAACGCAGAAATCGGTGCCCGCAGCACAAAGAGGACCAATGCAGCAAAGCCAACAACCAGGGCGGTAAAGAGCAGCGAATCCCGGAAAGTCGTGCGCACCCTGCCGAATTGTCCAGCACCGTAATTCTGGCCGACTATCGGACCAACGGCCCCCGACAAGGCAAAGATGGTGCCGAAGGCAAGCGGCGTCATGCGCGCGACAATCGCCATGCCGGCCACCGCTTCTTCGCCGTAATCCGCCATTGCCCGCGTAACAAACGCCTGCCCGACCGGAGTGGCCAGCTGGGTTAGGATTGCTGGAATGGAGATTGCGGCAATCGGTTTCAGATCTTCGGCAAACGCGGAGATTTTTGGCCAGACCAGCCCGCCGTGATGCCGGAAGATTGCAGCAATCGCGAAGTATCCCATGGAGATCCGGGCTGCGGCACTTGCCAGTGCGGCGCCCGTCAATTCCAGCTCAAAAGTGAAGATCAGCAGCGGATCGAGCACGGCATTGATGATGCCGCCGGTTACCGTGACCATCATCGCCCGCCGCGCATCGCCATGGGCGCGCAGGATTGCCCCGCCGGCCATCCCGAGCAGCAGAAACGGCAGCGTCGGCACCACAATCTGGAGATATTCAACAGCAAAATCTTTCGTCCGGCCTGTTGCGCCCAGCAATCCACTCAAGAAATCAAGCGACGTCCAAATCAAAATGGCAAACAGGCTGGAAAACAGGATCCCGGCGAGCAGTGCGTTGGAGGCACGTTGACGCCCTTGCCCCTTATCGCCCTCTCCGAGCGATTTGGCGACCAAGGCCCCGGCAGCAATCGCCACCCCAATGTTGAACGAGGTGGACAAAAACAGGATGGCGCCCGCATAACCGACCGCGGCGGCCAATTCTTCCTTGCCGAGCATCGAAATGAAAATCATGTCGATGAAATCAACGGCAAACACCGCCAACAGTCCGATGGAGGACGTGATCGACATCACCGTGACATGACGGAAGAGATTGCCTTCAAGAAACTTGGCTTGGGACATTTGCACAGTCGGTTGCGGGGAATCTCACAGTGTTCCCCCGCCCGCCTCTTGCCACGGGAAGCTGCTCAACTTCAACTTATCAATCGGAAAATGACCGGGAAATTGCGTCCATGGCCAGCCACCCAAGGACAATGTTGTCCTTGTCTGCACTCACTGGCAATGAGGAGTATTTCACGATCACCGTCCTGGTGGTCGGATTAATCCAAATGTGCTGACCGTTTACGCCGACAGCAAAAAAGGACCCGTGATCATCTTTTGTGACGTACCATTGGTTCCGGTAAAAACCGTTGGGCCAGGTTTCGGCGTAACTGGTCGGTTTCCAAGCAGAATTGTTTCCATTGAAACGGATGTCATCGATCCAACCGGATGAGACAATTTGCTGATCGTTGTAAAACCCGTCATCGAGGACCATCTGCGCAAAGCGGGCGAGATCTCTCAAAGTCAATACAAAGCCGCCATTTGCTGCGGCTGCACCTTTGTAATCCACTGTGATCTGACCATCATGATCTACGCCAAGTTTGGACCAGATCGCGTCACTGAAAAATTCCGCGAAGCGCTGGCCCGAAGCCCGTTCTATTAACCAGCCAAGGACATCCGTATTGATGGACGCATAATGGAATTGCTGTCCGTGCGGCCTCGACGGATTTTTCTCGATCGTTGTGGCAAAGGCGTAGACCCCTTCTTTTGCAAGCGGAGCTGTTTCGCCGCGCCAAGCCGTGGTGGCTTCATGAGCTACCACTTCCGCATCGGGATCCGCATAATCCTCACTGAAGACAATGGAGGTCGTCATATCGAGGACCTGGCGAACGGTGGTGTCCCCAAAACCCGGCGCGCCTGTCATTTCCGGAATATAGTCCGTGATCGCTGCCGTAGGGTCCAACCGGCCATCGTTGACAAGGATTCCTGCCAGAGTCCCGGTAACAGATTTTGATACCGACATCAGAAGATGCCGTGTACCAGGCGTCATGCCATTGAAATACTTTTCAAAAATAACATCGCCATCCTGCAAAACGATAAACCCGTCTGTGTAGGTGCGGACAAGCATTTCTGCGACTGTCAGTGTCTCATTGTCATGACCTTTGAATTCCAGGCCGGACAGATCGTCAAATGCTGTTTCAAGCGGAACTGCCGGACCTGAACCGCGGCTGATATTCGCCACATGTAGAAACTCACTGATATGCTGAAACGCCCAGCGATTGTCCGGACCTTTATCCCAGGCAGATATGTCGACAGTTCGCGAGGGCGGTGTACCCTTCATGATACCAAGTTCAGCCGCCGTTTTCGGACGGCCTTCTACCATCGTATCTTGGGCGTCCGCTTGCGGGAGACCGATACAACAAACAGATGCGAGAATGAGAGCCCTTTTGAAGTTCCAAATCGGATGTATCATTGCCGCTGCTCCAGACTTCAAAACAAAATGCCTGTCCATTCAATTCGAAAAAAATGCAATTGGCCAGCTAGATTCGCATTGATTCCGCAGCGTTATCTCTTTTTATCGTTCAAGGCTCCGTTTCGATTTCCATCTGATTTCATTTGCCGCTCAATACCAATCAATGCGGCGGCAGAGTGCAGGCTCAGCTTTCGCCCTCCGTCTGCCGGCAGGGGAAATAAAAGACTAGTCTTTGCGAATGAAGTGAAGGTCCTTGAACTCTGACCGGAACTCCTTGACCTCTTGTGCGAGCGATCCGAGGTCGTTCGTGGTCAGCGCCCGGGCGATCAATCCGGCAAGTTTTTCTGAATGATCTTTGTTTACTCCCCAGCGGACCAGTTCCGGCGTACCGATGCGAAGGCCGTTCATGTCCCCAGGCACGGGGTCAATCGGAAGCCCGATTCCGCAGGCCAGAAATCCGGCCTGGCGCAGCTTTTTGGACGCTGCCTGCCCGCCGCCAAATGGTGCAGCTTCAACTGCGAACTGATGCGACCCGGTAAAGCCCTTGTCCGCCCCGAATATTGTGAGCCCCGCCGCACTGAGGTCAGCCGCCAGCTGCTTGGAAAGGTCGATCATGGCTGTGGCGTAAGAATCTCCAAAGGCTTGCCAATCGAGCATGGTGATCGCCAGCGCTGCAGATTTGGCAGCGTCAAAATTCGCGGTCAAGCCCGGAAAGGCGATGGCATCCAGTTTCTCGGCCAGATCTGCCTCATTCGTGACAATCAGGCCGCCCGGAGGCCCGCCCAGGCTTTTGTAGGTGCTCATGGTCATTAGATGCGCGCCATCAGTGAGCGGGTTTGGCCAGGCTTTGCCGGCAATGATCCCGCATTGATGGGCGGCGTCGAACAGAACCTTCGCGCCGTGTTCATCTGCAATCTCACGGATTTCGCGAACCGGATGAGGAAACAGATTGAGGCTGCCGCCGATGGTGATCAGTTTCGGCTTTACCGTTCGTGCGAGCTCCCGAAGGCCATCAACATCAACGGTGTATCCATCCACGCTCACCGGCGCCTCGTAGATTTTAAGGCCATAGAGACCCGCACATCCCGCCTCATGATGCGTAACGTGACCACCAATTGACGCCGGCGGGACAATCACAGCATCCCCCGGCCGGCAGGTCGCCATGAAAGCATAAAGGTTACCTAACGCGCCGGACCCGACCCGGATTTCGACGTATTTGGCTTCAAACACGCCGGCGCAGAGTTCTGCACAGATCACTTCGATTTCTTCGATCGCCTCCAGGCCCATTTCATATTTATCGCCCGGATACCCAAGGGACGGGCGCGATCCCAATCCTGCGGCGAGCGCGGCCTCGGCCTTGGGGTTCATGACATTGGTGGCCGGATTGAGATTGAAACAGTCCCGCTCATGGATTTCGCGGTTTTGCGCGATCAGATCGTCGATCCGGGCCGCAGTGTCCTCAAGACTTGCCTGCGCGGTTTTTGCTGCCAGTTCTTGAATGTAGAGTTCGCATGCCTCCGGCACCCAGTCTCGTTTTTCCAATGCGGTCATACTCAATCTCCTGAACGGTTTCTCGAAAGAAACCAGAGCTGCCTGGTGCCCGCAAACGAGTTTTGCTATTTTGTAGCCCTAGTTTTTCTATGCCTATGGAAACATTATGCCGGTAGCGCCACCCCGTCCGAAAATGCCTCCACTGAATGCGTTAAGAGCCTTTGAGGCTGCAGCCCGGCTCAACAGTTTTGCAGCGGCTGCGGACGAGCTGTGCGTGACACCTGCCGCGGTGGCGCAGCAGATCAAATCTCTGGAAGAGTGGACCGGAAAAAAGCTGTTCAAACGGCACGCCAAAGGGGTTCACCTCACTCCTTTGGGCGCGAATGTCCTGCCCGGTTTCATGGCCGCCTTCGACGCGATGGCCGCCTCCGTTCAAACCTTGAGAAGCCTTGCCAATCCGCAGGACATCCGGATTGCGGCGACGCCAAGCATTGCACAGCTCTGGATTTCACCGCGCCTGCCATCTTTACGCACAGCCTTGCCGCAAATGTCCGTCTCCATCACAGCGATGGAAGCGCCCCCGAACCTTGCTCGCGAACCATTTGATCTGGCGATCTTTTTCCGACCCCAAGATTATATCGAGAACGATATTATCGCAGCTCCAGATATCATCTTCCCGGTGTGTGCGCCTGAAGTTGCGCAAGATCTGAAAGCGCCCGGCAGCCTCACGGCGCAGACCCTGCTCTTCGACACCACCTGGAAGTCCGACTGGGAAACCTGGCTGGATAAGGCAGCACCTGGCCAAAACCTTTTGAAAAGTGGTCCGGAGTATTCGCTCTATTCCCTCGCCCTGGAAGAGTGCAAAAACGGGGCTGGAATTTTGATCGGCCATGAAACGCTTGTGCGCCCGCTGCTGGAAAGCGGACAGCTCGTTGCACCATTTCAGACCGAAGTTACCTTGCCGTCTGCCCTGACTATCCGCTCCATGAAACCGTTTCAGGACGGAAGCCCATTGAAACAAGTCACCGATTTTCTGGTAGCCCTGACGCTGTAACCAAAACGAAAAGCGGCCGGAATAATCCCGCCGCCTTCGTGAAGTTCAGTTGTCGTTTTCGGATGAAAGATCAGATCATAGCGGTCGGTGCGTGGACATTGATCAGAACCGCGATGATGACAAGTTCGACGATAATCGGCGGAACCACGGACTTATCGAACCCATCTGCGACCAGACCAACAAACCGCCCGATAACAACCGCAGCCATCAGGAGCGCAACAGGAAGGAAGGCTTCCGTCTGACCGGTCGCAAGGCCAAAGGCGATGAGACCGAAGCTTGCCAGAAACAATCCGCCGGCAACCGAGCGAATTGTGCTTAATCCTGCAGTTCCGATCGGCTCGACGGAAAAGTTCTTGAGCATTTTGCTTGGAACAAACATGGATGTCATTCCAAGGCCGAACAGCATGATCGCGGCCAGAACGGTCATGATTTGAAGTGTAAATTCCATTGTACGTCTCCTAAACTTGAATGATCTGCGTCCGTTAAACCAGCTGGTGAACCGCCTGATTGGCGTTGTCTTGGAACTCTTCGTTGGCGAGCGCGGCAAACATCGGGAATTGATCGACGATCTTTCCGGTCGGCGAACCTTCTTTGCTGGCGTAAAAACCACCGCTTTTGAATTTCGTGTTGGTCAGAACATCGACGTAGCGTTTGGCGCCGGTTTCCACGCTGTGCATCATGCCGAAGAGTGGCATCAGGACTCCGCCAATGTGCTTGAACATCAGCTTTTTTAGGAACGGCATGTCGTCAAACCCGTTGGTGCCGGTGGTGCCGCCCGGGCTGACAGTCACAAAACGCAGATACGGGTTCTTACGGGCCATCGATGACATCCAGAGCGCCGCCGTCAGTTTAACGCTGGCGTAAGCGTCCATCGGATCGCTCTTTGCAGTGAATGTCCGGCCGACGGCAATGTTCAAGAACTCGTTGACCGACGCATCTTTGAGCGCCGGACGGGCAACTCCCATTTTCGGAATGCCGCGGGCGGCTTCCGACCCGGCATAAAGCACGGTCGACGTGATCAGCTGCCGGTTCAGCATTTCGTCGATCAGGACAACATGCCCCTGCACGTTGACCGCATAGATGTTCATGACGCCCTGCGGCGTCAGTGCAGTCGGGTGCCGTCCACCGGTGCCACCAGCATTCAGGATCACCGCGTCGACCGGTGCTTTCATGTTGGAAACCGCCGTCCGCACAGATCCTGGATCCATCACGTCGAGCAGAACAATTTCAAAAATATTGCGTCCGGTATCGGCAACCAAAGCGGTCAAGGCGGCTTCGGCTTTTTCACGGCTGCGGCACCCCAGATAGACTTTTTCAATTGTACTGGTCAGCGCCAGCTGGCGGGCGCACTCACGGCCAAGGCCGGCATTGGCTCCAGTGATCAGGACTGATTTGATGTTTTCCATTTCGAAAACTCCTTCCATTCGTTTCGTCTGACTGGAAGGTAAGGTGTTTGATTATTGCGCTGTAGATAGGTAAATTCAGACAAGGTGTTTCAATAATGAACCAGAGAAAATGGCCATGCCAACTCCGGAAAGTTACTCCCTCGATTGGGATGACCTGAAGTATTTTCTTGCCGTTGCCCGCAGCGGGACCCTCCGCGGCGGCGCAACTGCGCTGAAGGTCAACCACACGACCTTGTCACGGCACCTGGCAGTTCTGGAGGACCGTGTCGGCAGCCGCCTGTTCGACCGGTCAAAAGCCGGCTTGGCGCTGACGCAGCTGGGCGAAGACCTGATGCCCCATGCGGAGCGGATTGAGGAGGAAATGGCGGCGGCCTCCCGCGTCATCATCGGACGAGACACCCAGCCGAGTGGAACCATCCATATCAGCCTGCCGCATGGCTTTGCGATGACATCCATTATGGATGATTTCACCGCTTTCGCCGACGCTTATCCCGATATTGATCTGAACCTGCAGTTCAGCAATCAGGTGGCCGATCTAACCCGCCGCGAGGCTGACATCAGCTTCCGGATCGCCAGTGAGGTTACCGACGATGTGGTCGGCCGGCGTCTCGTCGACATGTCCCAAGCCGCCTATTGTTCCAGAGACTATGCCAACAGGGTTCGCGACAATGAGGGCGAAGGGTTGGAATTCATCGGCTGGCATGAACCCTTGGGCGACACGACGGCACCGTGGATCCTAAAAAGCTGGTATCCAAAGGCCACACTCCGGCACCGGGTCTCCGAGCTCGTGCCGCTGATAACCCTCGCCGCCTCCGGCCTCGGCATGGCTTATCTGGCATGCAATCTTGGCGACCGCCATCCAGACCTGATCCGCGCACCTTTCCAGAAGCCGTTGCCCTACCGCAGCATCTGGCTGCTGCTCCATAGGGATCTGAAAAACACGGCGCGCGTCCGCCTGTTTGTGGATTTCCTGGCCGGACGCATCACCGCCCGGCGCAATGAATTCTGGGTCTCTGGAACGGCGTCAATCTAAAGCGCAATCCGTCCGCGAAGGCCGAATATGGCCAGGTTCTCTTGGTCCGGATTGAGTGCCGGGTTGGCGATCAGCTGCAAGCTTGGCGTAATTGCAAGGTGCGGCGAAACTATAAATCTATAAAAGATCTCAGCTGTGTACTGATCCTCGTCAAAGGCATCTCCCGGATCGGACCAGTTCAGACCAATTCCGAAAAGATCCGTTTCGCGCGTATAAAGCCCAAGCCCCGCCGAAATTGTTTTCTTGTAAAGTGCGGCTTTTCCTTGAGAAATGCCCGCACGCAGGAACGGCATCCATCGATTGTCGAAGAACCAGGCCGCTGATCCGGAAATTCCCCAATCGTCCTTGCGAGACCCGTCGTCGGCCCCGTCGCTCTGCCACACGGTCAGGTGGATGTTGTCGAAATATATCCGGTCTTGGCCACTCATGAAGCCGAGTTCAAAACTCTTGAAGGTTTCACGCTTGTTGAAGACATTTAGATTTGGTTGGGTGGGATCACCATTTGCGTCCGCAACACTGGCGATCGCATAGATGTTTTTATGCAAACGGACACCGCCAGCAATTCCGAGGCCTTGGTTCGGCGCGTTGATCGTCGGATTGGTATTGAAAGCCAAGTTTTGAAAGGCCGTATATGGGCTGACGAGGCCATAGACATCAACGAAATCCGTTACATCGAGTTGCCCAGCCTGCAAAACCCAGGCCCCACCTTCCGCCCGCTGTGTCCAAAAAAGATTTGTGAGGGCCAGCTGGATGTCGTTGAATGCCGTGCCGGTGATTGATTGCGCGCCGCTGTCAAACCCAAAAAACTGCGGCGCGACAGAGGTGTAGGCCGTGCGATGTTCTAGCTTGGCCGTCAATCCTCCATTTTCAAACGCTTGCCATGTTCCATATATCCGGGCCATCCCGCCTACTGCGTGGCCCTGGCCGATATTTGAGTTCGACCACTGTCCTAAACTGAGATAGTCGATCTTGAAATCAATGTTTGCATTTGTTTTCAGTGTTTCCTTGAACGCAAACCAATGCGGCAGAAGTGGTTCTGGGAACCGGGATCGGAATTGCGGGTCGGTCAGTCCATCACCGTCAGAAAGATCCGATTGTACAGAGCTCGGTCCACCGAGACCTCCGCTGCCGTGATCCTGGGCCTGCGCCGAACCGAACACCAGGACAAGAAAGCCTACGCAGAGCCGTCTTGTGAGCGCCGGATGTCTGCCGCCGACGTTCAAGGGCGGCTCGTTCCGGCTTGGCGCCCTTGCCAATGAGGTCTCAAGGGCCACGGCTTACGTTCACTTGCATTTATGTTTGGGGATACCGTTACATCGATGCTGGCGACTTCGAGCCGGAATGTAGACGCCATGGAGACGGGTCCGTCAACAACACGAATGGTTCTCTGGCTGGGCGCGATTTCAAGTCTGCCGCTGACTTTAATCGGCTCATAAATGAACCGCGGATACCAGGCGTCTTCAAACACCAATCGAAGTAGTCGATTTGGCGGAGGCGGCGGCATGTGACTGCACATACCGCGCACTTCGACCAAATAGGCGGTGGATCTGCCTTCGGCATCTTGTGGAGCTGGGATTACAAATCCAGAGAAGGTGACCTCCCTCCCGTCCAAATCCGGATTGCCTGCCGTCGCAGCAAGCTTCCTTCGCTCGGCGACAACCCACCGCTGCTTAATCAGCCAATCGGGGTCACGACCGGACGTCTCCCAACTCTTAAGTAAATCAGTAAGCCGCGTCTTCAGGTCGTTGTGCACGTTGCCCGGTGCAGCCTCGCTTTTCAAGCGTGCTCGTAGTTGCGCGATTGTCCGTAAACTGTCGATCTGATCGTATGTGAGATCCCGATAAGGATCTTCATACTCCTGCACTTTCGCGTCAGGCAGATCACTCCAAGAGACTTCAGATGCCCAAGAAACACTTGCCGTTACCCAGAGACCGGCTGCTGCTCCGAGCAACACGCCAACAACAACCTTTCCTGCTATTTTTTTCATGACGACGATCCGTCCCGCAACGCTCAGCATCAGTTCAGCGTGTTCTTGAAGATCTTTCCGTCCTTCATGATCAGACGGATAGTTTCCGGGCTTTCCGGGCGCGGGTCAGCGCCAAACCATGTGTCACCTGTGCCGACAACCGAAAAATCCTCTAGAGGATTGCCGTCGATCAGGAGAATGTCAGCGTAGGCGCCTTCCTCAATCACACCGAGCTTGCCCGCCGGATAGGGATTCATGAAGTCGCCAGACAATTTGGCTATTTCACCACCGATCGAAGTCAACGTAACCATCGACTGGTAGGCGCCGAAGAACTCACCATTCAGGTGCTTCTCATAGGCAACCTGGATGTTGCAGGCCTCGACCGAGCCAACGCAGTCCGTCTGAAACCCCCGCTTCACTGGACACTTCTTCATGTTCGGAATGTAATTCTCGAAGGTTGCCGATGCCGAAATGGCCTTGGCCAGGCTCGAGGGTTGGTTCTTGACGGCTGGAATATCGAGAAGGCCCGGGTCAAAAGCAGTCAAGTTCGTGGTGATATAAGCCCCCTTCTCCGTCATGATTTCAGCGATTTCGCAATCGAACGAAAAACCATGCTCGATGGTCTTCACACCGGCATGCAGAGCATTCAAAATCGCTTCCTTGCGGTAGGAATGCGCCATCACGTAACTGCCGTATTCATTGGCGACTTGGACCGCGGCCTCGATTTCTTCCTTCGAACCAGCGAGCAGCTGCCACGGGTCAAAAGCCGAAACGACGCCGCCGGACTGCATGAATTTCAGTTGGGTCGCCCCCATCCGGAAGTTATTGCGCCCGTACCTGTAAACATCATCCACGCCACTGACTTCTTGCGACATGTTGAGACGGCTGAAGTTGGTCTCGATGCCTGGAGGGGCCGTAAAATTGGCGAAATCGGCGTGGCCACCACGGGTGCTTAAAAAGGCACCTGAAGGGTAGTAGCGCGGCCCAGGAATCTGACCGGCATCGATCGCCCGGCGTAAACCTCCATTGGCACCCCCGGCGTCACGTACTGTGGTGAAACCTTGCATCAGGTACATCTCTGCCATCCGCGTGGCATGGATGCCAAAGTCCTCCCACGTCACACCGGATTCCATCGCGCTCAAACTGGGACCCATAAGCATCAAGTGCGCATGGTTCTCGATAAAGCCCGGCGTCAGCGTGCGTCCGCCACCGTCGATAACCGTGGCATCCGGCGCTTCAATCACACCAGTCGACACAGTCTTGATCAAGTTGCCTTCTACCAGCACACTTGCGTTTTCGATCCGCTGCTCGTTCACACCGTCAAAGACGTGGATATTGGTGAACAAGGTCTGCTGGGGTGCAGCTGGTTCTTGGGCATGTGCAGCACTCGACACCGCAAAAGTTACAGCTCCGAATATCAGACTCTTCAATCGCATTTGTGTCCCCCGTTTCAATCCAGCTGAGCATATCTTTTATTACGCCCAGATCTGGACAAACGGATCAGTTCCAACAGCACAGAAGTATTGTTCACCGGGAGGACAAAGAAGGTTTGCCAGGAACCACCAGTCTTTTTGGCGGTTCCTGGCACTCTTTTCCACTGCGACTATCCGCAGCAACCGCCGCCTGCGGCGGCTTCAATTGTTGCGACCGGCTCATCTTCCGGCGCGCCGCGGCCGAGCCAGGTGCGTTCGTTTAAGTAAAACTTGGAAAACTCCGGTCCAAAGTCCGGGGACACAGAGCGGTCTGCAAGGCCGGTCTT
Organism: Labrenzia sp. PHM005; assembly: GCF_006517275.1. Classification (NCBI taxonomy): domain Bacteria; kingdom Pseudomonadati; phylum Pseudomonadota; class Alphaproteobacteria; order Hyphomicrobiales; family Stappiaceae; genus Labrenzia; species Labrenzia sp. PHM005. The sequence continues at coordinate 4,296,465 of NZ_CP041191.1, forward strand.
AAGGACTGCATTCTGCCAGGCTTTCACCTTGGGAAAGCCATCCAGCATGTCAAAGCCGCTGTGCTCTTCAACAAGGGCAGATCTGTGAAGTAAGGGCAACCAGGCGATATCGACATTGCCGATGGTTTTGCCGGAAAAGAATGGCCCCTCCTGGATCTGGGCTTCTGCGCGGGCATAGGCTTTTTTGAGCTTTTCGTTCCGCGTTTCAAAGGTATCGCGGGAAGCGCTCTGCATGGTGCTGCATTGAACCAGGTGGTGTTTGGAGGCCTGATAGCTCCAGGCCCTGTTCAGTGCCCGGTCTTCCGGTGTCAAACCGTCCTGCAGCGGCGGCGTGGTTTCATCGATGTACTCAACAATCGCATCGCTCTCGAAAAGCGGCTGACCATTTTCAGTGATCAGCATCGGCACTTGGCCCGTCGGCGACAGGTCCAAAAACCACTGCGGTTTGTCCTTCAAACTGATGTAATCTATTTCATAAGGGATGTTCTTGGCTTCCAACAACCCGGTTACACGCTGCACGAACGGGCAGATTTTGAAGCTCACAAGTCTTATCATCTGTCTTTCCTGTTTTCATGGATCTACAGGTAAGACGGCGCAGCTCAGGAAAAGACGAAAAGAAGTTGCTCCCTGCTCAACAATTTTTGCAAGAACCGCCCTTCGGGCTGTAATCGGCAATATTGCCATTTGCATCCAGTGACATCCGGCAGCAGTCCTCAAACAGCCCGCGCAGGGATGACCGCGCTGTTTGAACCCGCGATTTCAGCGTCGAATAGCCAAGACCGTGTTCAGCGGCATAGGCCTTTTGCGGCTGGCCGTTCAGATCGATCGCGGTCAGGAGCTGGGCCGTCTCTTCGGGCAGAGCGGCAATAAACGGCCTGATACATCCCTCCAATTGCTGACGGACGGTTGTTTCATCCTTGTCATACCAGAGATCCTCGGCCGCCAGATCCTTGCCCCGTCCGTCCCTGCGATAGTGATCGACAATGGCGTTCTGGGCTGTTTGATAGAGCCAGGATTGAAGTTTGGATTCGTGCTTGAGCGATTTGAGGCCGGCAAATACCTTGATGGAAATCTCCTGCAGGAGATCATCCACATCCGCCGGGTTTGACACACGGGAATGCAAAAAGGCCTTTAGCTGCCCGCGGTATCCATTCCAAACATCTTCAAGGGTCATCATCACTCTCCAGCCAAAAGGATTGGGGCTTGTCCGGACAAAGTTCAATCCCTTAGGACGGAAACCAGCAGCAAAATACCCATCTTTCGTTTACGTAAAAATCATCTTGCTTGATGCATTTTTAATTCGTATATGAACTATAAATAATCCATATACGAACTAAATAAATGTCCAAAAAACTCCGCGTATTCTACCATCTGCAGGTCGCCTATACCGCGCTTTTCCGGGCCGCGGATCACCGTGCGCGCCAGAACACCGGTCTGACGATCACCCAGATCGCTGTTCTGTTTTTGCTCAATGAAAAGGATGGCCAGCCTGTTTCCGAAATTGCTGCCCGGCTCTCTATGGGTAAATCGAGCCTGACTGGATTGATCGACCGATTATGGGAAAAACGCCTTGTTCGACGCAGCCCCTGCCCGAAAGACGGCCGGGTCACGCTGGTGTTTTTGGAAGACGCCGGCCGGGAGGCTGCAAAAGACGCGGGTCACCACACACGTCACTATAACGCTGCCTTGCTGGCCCCCTTCACCGATACGGAACAAGAGGTGATCGGGCGCTTCCTCAAACACATTGCTGAAAACGCAGACACCATCATCAACGGGCAAGACACCGAATCTTCCGGGACATCAAACGTTAAGGAGACTTTCGGGAATGCCTGACGTTCAAAGCAAACCCATTACTTTTTCAGCTTCCGACGGCTGGCCCTTGGCCGGAGACCTTTTCATTGGGCCTGCACCTCGGATCGCGGTCATGATTTCCGCAGGCACAGGCTTTCCCCGCAGGTTTTACCGGCATTTGGCGGGCTATCTGGCCAACCAGGGCGCTGTCGTCCTGACCTATGATTATCGGGGTATCGGCGATTCCGTAAATGGGCCACTGAAAGGGTCTTCAATTGAACTGCCGGACTGGGGCCGCCACGACATGACCGCCGGGATCGAAACACTGGAAAGAGCAGCGCCCGGCCTACCAATCACGCATATTGGCCATAGTGTCGGCGGGCATTTTCTCGGCCTGATGCCAAACCACCACAAGATCGCCCGCAACGCTTTCCTAGCTGTGAGTTCGGGATATTTTGGCCACCACGCACTGCGCAACCGGCCGCTCGAACTGTTTTTCTGGTGGGGCCTTGGGTCTTACTCGCTAATGCGCCATGGCTACATCAAACCAGTGGGCGGCTGGCGCGGCGAAGCCCTGCCGCCGCGTGTCTTCAAAACTTGGCGGAAATGGAGCCATCGCCAGAAATACTTCCTGCCGGATCTCTGTGCCGCTTTAGCACCCCAGCATTATGAAGCCGTCCGCTCACCAATCCGGTCTTGGGTGTTCAGCGATGACCCGATTGCGACTCCGAAAGCCAATGAAGTCTTGTTGGAAGCCTATCCGAATGCCCCGAAATCCCTGACCGTCACCTCCCCTCAAGACCTCAATGTCAAACGCATTGGTCACGAAGGCGCCTTTAAACCAGAGTGTGCACCTCTTTGGTCAGAAGTCTATGAGTGGCTAGCGGATCGTACGAAAAAAGGCGGCGCTTCTGCATAACCATCGCCGCACGAGCTGGCTGTCAACCGGAGACACATTCTTCCCGGTTTCCGACCCTATCGCGTAGCGTATTGCCGGATCATATGGCCGCCGTCAACATCCAGAACATGCCCGGTCGTGAAAGTGTTCGTCATCAAAAAAACTGCAGCTCCCGCAGCTTCTCTCCACGCTTTCCCACATGCCCTGATTTCGCCGGATGGCGGTGGGTTCATTGGAGCCGCAGATCGTGTTCTCGAAAAAACCGGCCACAGGCGCCGCGTTGCGATCTCGTTGCCGAGTTTTCTGCTTGCGCCACACTCGTGCCAAGTTCCGACGCGCTGCGCATGATGCCAAACCGTCTCGCCCACCTTTACAGCAGCGATGTGGTCTGCAATCCGCCGCGCTTCCCGACACCCAGGTTTGACGTCCACCTGCTCTGGCACCCGTGCCGCCAAAACAACCCTGCGCATAAATTGCTTCGAGCGAAGGTTCGGCGCTTAACGCTAAGCTTTTGAGAAAGCACTTTCGTTTCGCTGAGTGAACCAGCACATCGTGCGCTTAAGTCCGGTCTTCTGAACCAAAGTCAGTCAAATACTCAAAATGTAAGCGCTTGCATTTTGATGAAAGCGCTTACATACTACTTTTGCGCGATACATTAGCGGTGCGCAATTGAATTGTTTCTACCTCTGAGTGCACTCGTGACCGTATCGCGCTCCTGATAGGAGGACATGGAATGACTACGACAACGACTCAAACCATCGGAAACAGGAATTTCAACACGTCCGGCAACTCACCATTTGGATTTGTGAATGGTAAGTGGACCGCCACGGACACTTCGGACGGGTACCTTGGAAACTACGGAGCAAATGAAGACGTCACGAAAACCGTAACAGTCCCTAACGGGACCAGCGAGCTCTCGCTGAAATTCGATTTCCTGGAAGTCGACTCCTGGGACAACGAACATCTTTATGTCGACATAAACGGGGTGACAGTCGACCTCGGTGCATTCCATGTTTATACAACGGAAGGGACACACGGCTGGCAGACCGCCGACGATAACATCACCTATCGCAAAACTGCCGCTAGCAGCGCGTCGGATTTCACCAATGCGGGTTGGGTCGATCAGCGCCATACCTACGAAATCGAATTACCAGGCAGCGTTGTCACGGATGGACAGTTGACAATCAAGTGGCATTCGTCATTGAACCAAGCATCCAACGACGAAGCCTTCGGCATCGATAACTTCCTACTAACTGCAACGATTTTGCAGGCCGATTCCAATGACTACAGTGATGCTCGTTCCGCAATCCAAGAAATCGATATGTTTTCAATTGGGAGCCAGCAACTAGGCTCTCTCTATGACACGTTTGCAACCCGTCTCGAGTTGATGAAGGACGGCGCATTCGACCTCGGCGAAGAAATGGGATTGGATCTCGGCAATCTGTCAAATAGCCAAGTATTGCAACTGGAAACCGACGCGACAGCCGCACTGAACACCTGGTCTGCTGCCAATAACGGGTTTGACGAATGGGGCGAATTGTTGTGGCAGGAAATGTATGACCAGTACGGCGTCATTAATGGCAACGATGGTGTCGATCTAATGAGAGGTTTAAGTATCTTAACAGCGACAGCCGGCTTTCTAACTGGCGGGCTGACCGGTGCTGGAGCTCTCGGCATCGCAACGACGTCGCTGAATGTTTTTGCAGCTTTCGTTGAAGAAACAGGGGAACACTACCCGTCGACACCTATCCCGCTACAAACGTTTACGATGGATGAGGCCCTTGAAAGCCTCTATTCAGAACTGACTGCCCGCAATTTCAATTCTGATGCCGCGACACTAAAAACTGCTGCAGATACCGCTGCGCAGGAGATGGTCGACTTCATGACCAATTCCCAGCTCGCTAATTATGTTGGAGAGATGATGGCAGGCGGCGTGAACCGGCTATCCTATAAATCAAAAATGGAAGCCCTGGGCTTCAGTGTTGAATCGGGATACCACCGCGCGGATATCGGACCCGGCGGCCCAATTGGCGACAGCTACTCCTGGATGCGGATCGAGGACGGTTCTGCCGACATCATCGGTGTTGATTCAATCTACTTTCGGTACAACGGCAGCAGCGGTGCAGGCTTTAACTACGATATCGACTTCACCTGACAACGCCTCCAAAAAAAAACCCGCCGGATCGCTCCGGCGGGTTTTTCGAATTTGAAAATCCAGAAGGATCCAGCAATTAACGCTTGGAGAACTGGAAGGAGCGGCGGGCTTTCGCGCGGCCGAACTTCTTACGTTCAACAACACGGCTGTCGCGGGTGATGAAGCCGTTCTTCTTCAGAACGCCGCGCAGCTCCGGCTCGTAGTGGGTCAGCGCCTTGGACAGGCCGTGGCGCACAGCACCCGCCTGACCAGACAGACCACCACCGGAAACAGTTGCGACGATGTCATACTGACCGTCACGCTCGGTGATCATCAGAGGCTGTTTCAAGATCATCTGAAGAACCGGACGAGCGAAATACTCGGTGAAGTCCTTCTTGTTGACGATGATCTTGCCGGTGCCCGGCTTGACCCAGACGCGGGCAATCGCGTCTTTACGCTTGCCGGTTGCGTAGGCACGGCCCTGTGCGTCCAGCTTCTGGACATGCACCGGAGCTTCAGGGGCTGCGGTTTCGACCGCGCCGCCCAGTTCTTCCAGGGATTGCAGCTCAGCCATTGTTAAGCCCTCTTGCCGTCATTCTTTGCGTTGAGGCCCTTCACGTCGACCAATTCTGGCGACTGAGCTTCGTGCGGGTGGGTCGGACCAGCGTAAACCTTCAGGTTGGACAGCTGCTTGTTGGACAGCGGACCGCCCGGCATCATGCGCTGAACAGCTTTTTCCAGAACGCGTTCCGGAAAACGGCCTTCCATGATGGCACGTGCAGTGCGCTCTTTGATGCCGCCCGGATGGCCGGTGTGCCAGTAGTACTTTTTGTTGTCGTACTTGCGGCCGGTCAGGACCACTTTGTCGGCGTTGATGACGACGATGTTGTCACCGGTGTCGACATGCGGCGTGTAGGTCGGCAGGTGCTTGCCGCGCAGATGGTTGGCGATGTAGGCAGCCAAACGGCCGACAACCATGCCTTCTGCGTCGATCAAGATCCACTTTTTCTCGACCTCGGCCGGCTTGGCAGAGAAGGTCTTCATGAGTTCGATCCATGATTACTGGTTAAAGAAAAGGCCCGCGCGGCTTTACAAAAAGCTCAGCGAACGGACCTTCAATTCGTTCGTTGGCGCTTATACGCCCACTCCCAGATGACGTCAAGAACCTTATTTCGCTGACCACTTATAATTTCTTATGTTTTTCAATGACTTAAAAAAACGGTATTATATTACCGCATATTTTCCGGTGACTCTACACTCCTTTCCGGCTTCACTAGAATGACCCAAAGGCACTTTCGGCGGCAGACAGCCTGCAGACCCTGTGCAAACGCACAAGGACTTTACACAGCCTTAAGTCCTTCCGGTTTAGGTTTTGGCGGAGTCTTGTAAGGATTTCGGATGAATCTTTGGCGCCTTTATGATCGCCACCGTTATACCGTCCTTGCCGCGGCGGCTGGCACGCTGGCGCTAATCGGTATTGTGTGGATCGCTCTCGATACACTGATCGACTGGCAGGTCCAGGAAGCGATCAAACGCAACGCGCAAGAACGCGCGCAGCACTGGTCCCAGAATTTCTTGGAAACGACCCCCTCTGCCGTCACCTTGATTCAGACTGGCGAAGGCGACATGGAGGACATCAACCGGCTGGAGGATTCCTTCGCGCTGGTCAATATCATCCGCTTTCAGCTTTTCGATCAAAATGGAAAGCAGACTTTCCTGTCAAACGGAAGTCTGGAACGTTCATATTCCGCAGAGGGTAAACCCAATAAGAACGCCTTGCTGGCGTTCAACACAGGGCAACCGGTCATCGAAGTTCACCACGATGACAATGACGAGCAACCAGATAGCGCGCGGACCGTACCGGAAACCTACATTGAGGCTTATGTCCCGGCCATCACAGCTTCTGGCGAGAAGGTCGGCACCATTGAGCTTTACGTCGACGCCACTGCATTTGAGGAAGCCCTGGAAGAAACCTTTCAGGAAGTTAGCCTCTATCTTGTCCTTGGCACAGTTCTGATTGTGTTGTTCCCGGTGGCCGCCTTTGTCCGGCGCACACAGCAGCTGATGCACAACGACAAACGCATGCTGGAATTGACCCGCTACGATCAATTGACCGGCGTTTTAAACCGCAATTCCGTGACACAGCATTTGAAGGCGCTGTTCATTGACCCGGACAGAGCTGACGGGACCGGGGTCCTGTTTGTCGATGTCGACTATTTCAAACAAGTCAACGATCAATACGGCCACGCTTGCGGCGATGTTCTACTAAAACACATCGCCAGTGTCTTGAAATCCTGCATTCGCTTGAAAGATGATGTGGTTGGCCGATACGGCGGTGATGAATTTGTAATCCTGTGCCGGAACATCACCCAGGACGAATTCCGCCTGCTCTATGACCGGGTGATGGAAAGCGCCAAAACACCCTGCACGCACGAGGGTAATACTTATACGCCGAGCCTGAGTGTCGGTGCATATCTCTCCCAGCGGGGAGACACGGAAAAAACAGCCCTCCATCGCGCCGATCTTGCCGTCTATGCCGCCAAACGTGGCGGCCGCAACAGGGTCGTTGAATATTCTTCGGATCTGGAAGGAACCTTCAAGGAAGACAGCGCTAAACAATCGGCATAGCGGCCCTTTTGAATAATCCCATAAACTTGCTTCAACGAGCCCTCCTCACCATCTAGAATTGTTTCGTTTTTCGAATACACTTCCGTTTTGCTCTCAGATTTTTTTTGGGGGAGCAAATCAAGGGAGGACGACATGCCTTGGCAACAAGATCTTCAAACAGCACACACCCAGATGACAGCTGTTCTCAGGGCACTGGAATCTGCCCGGAGTGAATTGGCTCAGACAACAGAGGCCTGCTCCAACGGCGGCATTGCCCCTGCCCTCAAAGACGATGTTGCATCAGGCTGGCGAAAATGGACACAGGACGTCAATTCTTTTGTTCAAGGTAAAGTCGCAGAAGTTGGCTCTTCTACGGAGATGTCTACAACAATCCTTGCGACTTCCGTTCACTCCGATGCCGACCGGACAACCGTGTTTGCCGAAAGCACCGGACTGCCGCCCTTGCGCCAGGAGTATAAAGTCGTTTCCGCCCCCACACGCACACAAGCCTCGGCTGTTCAGGGCATGATGCAAGATGCTGTCAACCAGCTGGGTGTCGCCGGCCGGGCGGATGCAGGCGATATGCAGCAGGCAGTTGTTGAAGTTCTCACGTCAGAGAATACGTGGCCCTGCAGCTATGCCCGCGAAGTCGAGGCGGTAAAAGCCGCAGCCATGCAGGCATCAAGTACCGCGCATTCTGGCGGTGAAGCGACCGCTTACAATTTCGCAAGATTAAAGATGCTGGAACAACATGCTCAGGGAAAACGGCCTGCCGGACTGCCCCCGGCGGGATCCGTTATCGTAAAGAGCATGTTCTGGGGGGTGTTCTTCCGGATCAACGGCACCAAGGTGCTGTGTTCAACGACCTTAGATTGATTGACTTATTTGCGGGGTGGGATCGAATAGGTCGCCGTGGCGTGCGCGACCAGTTCCTCTTGGCCGTCCCCCGCAATAAAACAATCCACCACGGCCAAGCGCTTGCCGAGTTTCAAAAGCTGGCAGGTCGCCAAAAGATCGCCCGGTTCGGGCTTACGTAGAAAATTGATGTTGAGGTTGGTGGTGACCGCCAGCGCCTCTGGGCCGATGTGCGCCAGAGTGACGACGTAAGCCGCAAAATCCGCCATGGCCATCATCGTCGGGCCGGAGACCGTCCCGCCGGGGCGCAGATGCCGCTCATTGGCCGTCAAACGCAGGACCGCTTTGCCGGGCGCGACACTTTCAATGGTATAGACCTTGCCGTCGGCATGGATCTGCGGAAACACCTCGTCCAGCATGTCCATGATTTCATCGGCAGTCATGACCGGCTGCATCCAAGATCTCCCAATTGGTTCAAATTTCGTCGTTTATACCGCTTGGTATTACGTAAACGTCAAAACGAACAAAATGCAAGAGACCTTGTATCCTGGAGTATCTATTCCGCTGGCTCGGTCTTTGCAGCCAACTTTTTTTCCACTTCCAATGTCCCCCGGTCCCACAACCAGGCAGCCAGAGCACCCAGACCAATGCCGGTGCGCATTTCGAATTCCTCGAAGTGGAAGCGCGAGGCGCGCAGACCTTTAAGCACCAGACCGGATTTCAGCGCCTTGCGCATTTGAACTGGGCCACAGAAGAACACATGGGCCTGCGAAACATCGCCGCCGAGATCAGAAACGATCCGGTCAGCGGTCAACCGGATACCTTCGGTCGTATTGACGATGATCACCTCCAACGTCTCGACGTCTTCTGCCAGCCGCTCCAGTTCGACCGCATAGGGAATGTCATCCCGCTCACGAACGCAATAGTAGAGTTTGACCGGGCCTGTATCGGACGTCTTCAAGCTTTCAGCGAAGGCCAAAAACGGCGTGATGCCAACACCTGCGCCGATCCAGACCTGCGGATCCCGCCCAGTGGGCATCTTGAAGTGCCCAAAGGGGCCGGAAACCGTTGCTTCCATGCCGGGCTGAACTTTCCGCTGAAGACGATCTGTGTAATCGCCGAGATCCTTGATCGAGAACCGCAAGGTTCGGTCATTCGATGGAGCGCCGCTCAAGGTGAAAGGATGCTCTTCTCCTAATCCGCCCCCATCAATCGACAGAAACGCAAACTGCCCAGCCTTGTGTTTCATGCCGCGCCCTTTGGGCAGCAGAACAAGTTCCGTCAGGCCACCGACACGGCGCACCAAATCCACTTCGTATTTGTGGCCGCGCGGCGCCATCGGCCGAAGCAGTGACATCCAGATATAGGATAGAATTCCCAGGACGCAGAAAGCAGAGATATAAAGCCCCAGCGGGTCGGCGTTGGAAAACGGCTTTTCAATGAAGAAATAGTGGAACGCACCGAGAAAGAAGAAGACGCCGATGATCCGGTGGCTCCACTTCCACAGATGATAGGGAATGAAAGTGATGACAGAAGCCAGAATCAGGATCATCAGTCCGTAGAGGCTGATTTCACCAATATCTTCAGCTATCCCGGCGAGTGGCCCGCCCCGCAGCCCGTTCATTTCTGCGTCAATAATATCGTGCAGCCCCATAGCGACAAGCGCCGCAATTCCAAGCCATTTGTGCAGAACATAAATCCGGTCGAGCGGGCCAAAGACAGTTTCCAGCCCCGGTACGCGTGTTGCCAAAAACTGATTGATCCCCATCAGGATCAGCGCGGCGGAACCAAGATATTGGCTAAAAAGAGCGATCACATCCCGGTTCGCCCCAAGCGGAATGTACCAATAAATCGGAACGAGTGTTGCAAGGACAATCAGGGTTAAGCCGATAGGGCGCATAAATCCAAGCTCCGGTTCTGGCTTGAGGCTAAAAGCGAAAGTGGGGTAGTCCGGGCGTTGCGGTAGACTGTTTTCGGGGACTCGGCAACCCGGAAGCACCGGAAGAGAACAAATACCAACTGCCGGAAGCCTCATATAAACAAATGGCATACAGCGGCCACAGACCCTAGTTCAATGACGCGATCAGTTTGTTGATGTCCATAAGCGCCTGATTGTCCAACCAGCCTTTGTAATACTGGAGATACTCGGGCGGGCGCCCCGCTTGGGTGATGAGTTGATTGATCCCGGCAACGACACTGCGCCCAACCGGCCCGTCTGAACACGCAAAGTACCCCGGAATGACAGCTGCATCCCCTTCTGCGCGAAAAGACAATAAATCGTTGCTCAAACCCAATTTCCGAAAATAGAAATTCGCTTCAAACGAGTAACCGGCAACCCAATCAATGCGCTCTCTTTCAAGCATCTTGAACATCTGAATGGTATCAGTGACTTCGGTAAAATGCGGTTGTTTGGCTAACAGCTGAACTGCGGCGTCAATACGTGGTGAATATGATCTCCCGCGAACGACAACACCGTTCAGAGTTTTGTCAGCCGCGAGCCTTTCCAGATCAACAGTCTCATTTTCTGTCAGGTGGCGATCAAACCGGCTTCTGTTTTTCGAAAGAAAGATGATCCGGTTCGCCTGGATCCAATAAACCTGGTCTGAGAAGACCATAACTTTCTCGCGATCCGGAGTTTTGAACATCGCCGCATCGCAAACACCGTCTCTGGTTTCCATCAGCGAAACCATCCGGCTGATCGACATGTCCAAATGCTGGTGATCGAACTCCGGAAGACGGTCCGTGAAATACTTCCGGGTCAAATCTCCATAACCCTGACCGGCATTTTCACCGATCGTAATGGTCACCGGCGGAAAATCCATTTTCGCCCAGGTGACAACATCACCGGAGTGCGCAACTTTTGAAATAGACAACAATGCAACTAGGATTAGTAATTGAACGAATCGATACATCATATCTAATTTCAATTGCTGCCAATCTTAGAGAATAACATACGACCATTCGACCAAATCATCAAAATGGAAAAACTGCGTATACTGTACTGTACTTATACTCGGCAATTATAAGGAAATCTCATGAGCAGAACCGGATCTTGCCTATGCGGCGCCGTCACGTTTGAAGCCGACGCTCTTCCATCGCTCCAGGCCTGCCATTGCCGGACCTGCCGGAAATGGAGCGGTGGGCCGTTTATGGCCGTGCCATGTAAATCGGCCGACTTCAAAGGTGAGATAAAGCGGTTTTCGGTTTCCAAACGTGCCGACCGCGGCTTCTGCCCGACCTGCGGCACCCATCTCTTCTTTTATTCCAAACCGGGCGACATGTATGGAGTCCCGGCGGGTCTCTTTGATGAAGATCCAGAATCGGTATTGCGGGCGGAATATTTCATCGACGAAAAGCCGGAAAACTATTGTTTTGCCGAAGACACCAAGAAACTAACCGGCGCCGAATTTCGGGCAAAATTCGGCTGACCGGTCAATGTATTTTGAAATCCAATCGTAATCATTCTTGCCTTCGAGGCGAAGAGCGTTTGTTCAGGCTGGTTCGAACAGTTCAATGGTATTGCCGGACGGATCACGGCACAGGACCTGTTTGCCGCCAGGGCCGCAAACAACATCGTTCAAAAACGTAACTCCATTCTCCGCCATGTTTTGAACTAGGGTCTCAATACCGGACACCATAAGAACGCACCGGTTCCAGCCGCCTGGTCCCGGTTGGGCTCCATTGGACATAGGTTTCGAGGCAGACGCCATTGGCCCTGCTAGCCAGAGTTCCAAATCGTCCCGCAGAAGAATTGCCATGGCTGGACCAAATTGCTGTTTCAGCGTGAAACCGAGCCGATCGCGATAAAACGCGATCGCCGCATCCACATCTTCTACCAAGTAGCGGAATTGTGCCATCATGCCCTCTTTGTCTAACAACGAGAAGAAGGCTAGCGTTTCAATCTTTGATTGTCATCCAACTCTTTACTTCAACCGCGCCGCCGCCCCCTTCGGCGGCCGGAACCTGCGCCCTCGCCGTCCGCTTCACGCGCCGCATCCGCTTCCTTGTTCGGAGGTGAGACCAGCGGGCCGATTTCGGCGATCACCTGATCGAGTGTCGGGCGGACGCCCTTCTTGTAAGTATCCAGTGCGACCCGCATGGCTTTCAAGTGATCTGGAGATGTGCCGCAGCAACCGCCAATGATGCGCGCGCCGGCATCCAGCGCCATGCGGGCATAGTCGGCCATCAGTTCCGGCGTGCCGGTGTAAACCACTTCATCGCCCTTGATCTGCGGAATACCGCAGTTGCCCTTGGCAACGACAATTGCGTCGGGAAAGGCCTCGGTGATCTCCATGATCGCTGCCAGAAGATCGGACGCTCCGACACCGCAGTTGGAACCGATGGCGACCGGTGTACAGGCAAATTGGCTTTGCAGATCACCCAGACCTTTTGGCGCCAGGCCCATCATGGTTTTTCCGGCGGTATCGAAACTTGCGGTGATCACCAGCGGCAGATCAAACCCCTTTGCAGCTTCAGCCGCTGCTTTCATTTCTTCAACTGCCGACATGGTCTCGGCCCACAGTATATCGACACCGCCCTCAACAAGCCCCTCGATCTGTTCTTTGAACGCCTCGACACCCTCTTCATAAGAGAGTGCGCCGAGCGGCAGGAACAATTCGCCAGTCGGCCCAATGGAACCGCCGATAAGGACTTCCCGGCCCGACTCCGCAATAACCTCCTTGGCGAGATTGACTGCGGCGATGTTGAGTTCCTTCACCCGGTCTTGCGCATTGTGCAGCTTCAAGCGGTGCCGGTTGCAGCCAAACGTGTTGGTTAGGATGATGTCGGAGCCGGCGTCCACAAAGGACCGGTAAAGAGATTTGATCTTTTCCGGCTCGTCCGTGTTCCAAAGCTCTGGTGCATCGCCGGAAACCAGGCCCATGTCAAACAGGTTGGTGCCCGTTGCCCCATCCGCCAGCAATGCCCCTTTGCGGGCCAGAAGATCTTCAAACTTCGACATCTCTTTGTCTTTCCAAACCGTCCTAAGGCCGCGCGGCCAATCTTAAGATCCTGCAATAGCAGACCCCGCGCAGATGTCCACGCGGGGTTTTTCTTTTCCCTACCTATGCAGGCCCGGTCTTGAACCGGGACCAGGAACCATAGGGCCCCGGCTCGAGGCCGGGGCGGCAAAGTACCTATCTCCAAGACCGGTCAACGTCATCCCGGACGAAACGGAGTCGAGACCCTGGATCGGTGAGCCACTTCACTTTGCGGATAAACAAAGTTCACGGGCACTCCGATCCCGGCTCGCACTTTCGCTTGGCCGGGATGACCAACGGAGATCAATCAGCTCCGCGGCTTGGCATTCTCCGGATCGTAGAGCGGCGCGTAGCCGACACCGGCCACTTCCACTTGATAGGTTTCAGAGAAATACTCCACCTGCAACTTTCGGCCGACTTCGCAGAATTCCTGTGGCAGATAGGCAAGCGCAATGTTCTTGCCGATGGTCGGACCATAGGCCACCGAGGTGGTGTAGGAGATACGGCCGAGTTCATCGACCAGTGTCTGGCCAGTCGCCGGATCCTGCACCGGCATGGCGCCAACCGGGAACCGTTCGACACCGCTGGCGTCGGTGTCTTCCAGCATCACCAATGTGCACAGCATGGCCGGTTGCTTGTCGCGCGCCCGGTATTCCAAATGCTTCGCCTTGCCGCGGAAGTCTGCTTCCTTAACCTTCGGGCGGGCCAGGTCCGCCTCATAGAGGTTATACTGGGTCAGAAGATCAGCGTTCTGCAGGCGCAAGGATTTTTCCATGCGGCGGGAGTTGGCATAGGTTTCAACACCAACGGCCATGATCCCTTCTGCGCGAAGCGCATCCCAGACAGCCAGACCGTCTTCATACTTCATATGAAGCTCCCAGCCCTGCTCACCGACATAGGACAGACGGAGCGCGGAGACCTTCTTGCCAGCAATCTCGATATTGCGGATGCCTGCGAACGGGAAGTTTTCCGGATCAAGTGCAGCCGGATCGGAAACGACCTTTTTCAGGTTCTCGCGGGCGTTCGGACCCCAGATACCGATGGTCGTGTACTCTTCGCTCACATCGGTGACGGTGACGTCAAAACCTTTGTCTTCGGCCATGCGCTTAACATAGTGATAATCACGCGGGCCTGCATCAGCGCCGTCAACGATGCGGCACCGGTCTTCCATGCGGAAGATGGTCAAGTCCGCACGGACATTGCCTTCATCATCGAGGAAGTGGGTGTAGATGCCCTTGCCGATGTTGTTGTCGCCGCCGATTTTGGCCGCACAAAGCCATTCCAGCAGCGCAACGTGATCAGGGCCTTCAACGTCGAACATATAAAAGTGCGACAGGTTGATGATGCCGCAGTCTTCGGACAGCGCCAGCTGTTCGGCATTGGAAACCCGCCAGAAGTGGCGGTTGTCCCACTCGTTTTTGCGCTCAGGAACCTTGTTGCCGTATTTTTCCAGCAGGTGCTCGTTGGCCGCATAGCCGTGCGCCCGCTCCCAGCCGCCAAGCTCCATGAAGTAGCCGCCGAGTTCCACTTCCCGCTCATAGAATGGGGAGCGTTTCACGCCGCGGCTGGAAACATAAGGTTCACGCGGATGGATCGCCGGGAAATAAATCTTCTGCGCGGCTTCATAGCAGCGGTCTTCGATGTATTTCTCAGTCATCTGGTGAGCGTAGAAGCGAGAGTAATCAATCGGCGCATGGTCGATTTCGGTCCGGCCATCGGTGATCCAATCGGCAATCAGCTTGCCGTAGCCTGGGCCGTCCTTGACCCAGATGGCAACGCAGTACCAGAGGCCGCGCACCTTCTGGCTTTCACCGCAGGACGGGCCACCTGCCGCAGACACCTGCAGAAGACCGTTGAAGGAATGGCTTTCGTTATAGCCAAGCTCCGCCAAGACCGGTGTCAGTTCCATCGCCTTTTCAAGCGGCTCGATAACCTGTTCCATTTCCAGATCGCGCTGAGACGGCGACAGGCGGGCTTCTTCCTTGGACTGAAGATCGCGCGGATGGCACATGCGCGGCTCATTCGGCTCGTAGTAACCCCATTCGATCTGACCGCCTTCTGTGGTCTTGGGGTCGCCCGTGTCGCGCATATAGGCGGAATTGCCCTGGTCGCGCAGGAGCGGATAGCCGATATCCTTGCCAGTGCCTTCAAATTCGTTGTACGGACCAAAGAACGTCAGCGGGTGATCGACTGGCATAACCGGCAGGTCTTCACCGACCATTTCCGCGATCTGGCGCCCCCAGAGACCGGCACACACGACAACATGGTCAGCCATGATCGTGCCGCGGTGGGTTACGACACCCTTGATCTTGCCGTCTTCGACAACCAGCGAGGTTGCCGGTGTGTTGGCGAAGGATTTCAGTTTGCCGGTTTTCTCTGCTTCATCGACCAGTTTGCCGCAAACAGTTTGGGACCGTGGAATCACAAGACCGGCATCCGGATCGAACATGCCGCCCTGCACCTGATCTTCTTCGATAAGCGGGAAGAGTTCCTTGATCTCTTTCGGATCCACCAGGCGCACATTGGTGCCGAACGCCTTGCCGGAGGTTACCTTGCGCTTGATTTCTTCCATCCAGGCATCGTCACCTGTGCGGGCGATTTCAAGACCGCCGACACGGGCGTAGCAGCCCATTTTGTCGAAGAAGTCGATGGAATACTGGGTGGTCCAGACCGACAGGTAGTCGTGGCTGGTGGTGTAGCAGAAGTCGGAAGCATGCGCTGTTGACCCGATATCAGTCGGAATGCCGGATTTGTCGATGCCGACAACATCCGTCCAGCCGCGCTCGATCAGGTGGTGCGCCACCGATGCGCCGACAATGCCGCCCAAACCGACGATGACGACTTGTGCCTTGTCAGGAAATGCTGACATTTCTCATTCCTCTTTAGTAGACTGGGGCGCTCAGCCAATCGCCCGCCCCTTTCTGCGTGTTCCATCCACGACGGATTTATCTATTCCGACCAATACTGATGGACACCCGACAAGGTGAACCAGCCTCGATCATTTGGCCGCCAGTATTGCGGCAGATCGACTGCCAAAATAGCTCAATTGCGGCATAGCGGCATGTTGCCACGACACCTGAATAGTTTTACCGACGAGACTAAGCCATCGGGCGACCATTCCATCGCTCTTCAGACTCTATGCCGGAAATAGAGTAGGTTAAGACGCATCTGCACAAAGGTTGCTGGTCAACCTCTCTAAGACTTGACATAACGACACAAATTTTACTGTTCAGGGAGCCCCACAATGTCAGACGCCGCCGCCAGCACTGGCCGCCGTGGCCGATCAGCACGCCGGGAACGGCGCAAATCCGGTTCAGGTCTCGTAGGCGCGCCCTATATCAGCCGGGGTATTCCAAACTACGAAGTTCTGAGCGATGAAGGCGCCGCCATCATCGAAGCCAATGCAGACCGCATTTTGGCAGAAATTGGCTTGGAATTCCGGGAAGATCCGGACGTCTTGAACATCTGGAAGATCGCTGGCGCTGAAGTCGATGGCGAGCGTGTGCGTTTTCCGAAAGGCATGCTGCGCGAGATCCTGAAAACGGCGCCATCGCAATTCACCCAACACGCGCGCAATCCAGCGCGTAACGTCGAAATTGGCGGCAACAACCTTGTGTTCGCGCCGGTTTATGGCCCTCCCTTTGTGACCGATCTCGATCAGGGCCGCCGTTACGGCACCATCGAAGATTTCCGCAATTTCGTGAAGCTCGCCTACATGTCACCGTGGATGCACCATTCCGGCGGCACCGTCTGTGAGCCGGTCGATCTTCCGGTGAACAAGCGCCACTTTGATATGGTCTATTCCCATATCAAATACTCCGACAAGCCATTTATGGGGTCTGTGACTGCTCCTGAGCGTGCCGAAGATTCGGTCCGTATGGCTCAGATCACGTTCGGCGAAGACTTCGTCGACCAGAACTGTGTGATGATCCAGCTGATCAACGCCAATTCCCCGCTGGTGTTTGACGCGACCATGCTCGGCGCACTGAAAGTCTACGCCCGCGCCAATCAGGCCTGTATTGTTTCGCCGTTCATTTTGGCCGGCGCGATGAGCCCGGTAACCGTTGCCGGCACGCTGGCCCAGGTTCTGGCTGAAGCGTTGGCTGGCTGTGCTCTCACCCAGCTGGTGCGCCCAGGCGCTCCTGTTGTGTTTGGCGCCTTTGTCAGCTCCATCTCCATGCAATCCGGTGCACCGACCTTCGGCAGTCCGGAAGGCTCGCTCCTGCTCAACGGCGCTGCCAAACTGGCCCGTCGGGCCGGCTTGCCGTTCCGCTCAGGCGGCTCGTTCACAGCCTCCAAAGTGCCAGATGCACAATCTGCTCAGGAAGCCGCGCAAACCATCACAGCAACCGTCCAAAGCGGTGTCAATTTCTGCCTGCACTCCGCCGGATGGCTCGAGGGCGGCCTGTGTTCGTCTTACGAGAAGTTCATCATGGACGCCGATCAGCTCGGCATGATGCATGTCTTGGCCAAAGGCATTGACGTCAACGACGAAACGCTCGCGATGGACGCGCTGGAAGAAGTCGGCCCGGGCGGCCACTTCCTTGGCGCCGCCCACACGCAGCGCAACTTTGAGAGCGCGTTCTACCGTTCGTCTGTTGCCGACAACAATTCTTATGAGCAATGGCTGGCGGACGGTGAATTGGATGCCGCCTGGCGTGCCAACAAGATCTGGAAAGAGCAACTGGCTGCCTACACCGGCCCGGAGCTTGATCCGGGCATCGACGAAGCCCTGCAAGCCTATATGGCAGAACGCAAGGCGTCGTTCCCGGACAGCAACGTCTGACCGGAAAGGTATGACACGATGAAAGGCAGCTGCCTTTGCGGATGTGTCACCTATGAGGTAACGGGGCCATTGCGCCCCGTTATTGCTTGTCATTGCGTCCAGTGCCGTAAGACATCCGGTCATTTCGTAGCCGCGAGCCAAGCGGCAAAAGGCGATTTACACATTACTGGCGGCGAACATCTCACCTGGTTCCGCTCATCTGAGACCGCAAAACGCGGATTTTGTGCGGTCTGTGGAAGCCAGATGTTCTGGGAGCCTGATGGCAAAGATGTCGTTTCCATCATGGCTGGGACTTTGGATGGGGCCACTGGCCTGCGCATTGCCAGCCATATCTATTGCGAGTCAAAGGGCGATTATTACGAGCTGCCGCAAACGGAATCCGACTAAAACTTTGAGAGCTGGTTTTTCCGGCTCAATCAGTGACCAGTAATTTCCCCCACGAATTACCACCAAAACCCACAATCTTGAAATGCAGGTTTGATTGCCGCTGCACCCTTGGTCTAACGTGCGCGGACTTCCCGTTCATTGGGCGCCCATTGCGCCCCATTATCTCGATAGGCCGCCATGTCTTCTGAAACCGCGCAAGTTAAAAAGCTCGCTGACGACCTGACCCAATGGTTGACGGAAGACGCGCTCCCCGCCTGGCATGCTGGTGGCATTGCGCCTGATACGGGCGAATGTTTTGAAGTTATCGACCTGGAAACGAAGGCTGGAGCTCCAATAGACCGCCGTGCCCGGGTCGCACCGCGCCAGATTTATTCATTCCTTGAAGGGGCCAGGCTCGGCTGGAGTGGCCCAGCTGAAGACATCGCCACTCGGCTTTGGGCCTGGTTGAGCGAAACTTACCGCTTGGCCGATGGCACTTTTGCCGCCGCAGTTTCAATTAACAACACTCTGACGGATTCCAGGTTCGATCTTTACAATCAGGCCTTTGTGCTGTTTGCCCTCGCCCAGATGGCCGATAAAATCCCGGCCTGTGCCAGCACGGCTGAAACCGAAGCCAAATCGCTCTTGGAAACCCTCTACAAAACTTACAAGCATCCCGACATTGGCTTCAGGGAAGATGTCCCGGACCGCATACCTTTACGCGCCAACCCGCACATGCATTTGCTGGAAGCCTGCATGGCCTGGGAAGCTGTCTCGAAGGACCCGGCCTGGTCAAACCTGACTGACGAACTGGCGGAACTCGCGCTGACCCGGTTGATTGATCCGGTGAATGGCGGTCTTCGCGAGTTTTTTGATCTACACTGGGCCCCATTACCGGGAGATGAAGGACGCACGATCGAACCGGGCCACCTTTTTGAGTGGGCCTGGCTGCTGGTCCGCTGGGGCACGTCGCGCCGCGATGCGGATGCGCTTGTGGCTGCGCGGCGCCTTTATGACATTGCTTGGACTTACGGCATCGATGAGAGCCGCGGCGCGGCTTTCATGGCCATCAATGACGATTTCAGCGTACGCGACCCAATCGCCCGCCTCTGGGGGCAAACCGAATGGATCAAAGCCGCCATTGCGCTGGCCGGAATCTCCGCCGGGCCGGAACGGGAGGCCTATGTTGCAGACATCTCTTTGTCCGTCGCAGCCCTCTCGGCCTATTTTGAAGATGTTCCAGCGGGCCTATACCGCGACAAATGGAATGTCGACGGCACCTTTGAAGACGAACCTGCACCCGCCAGTTCGCTCTATCATATCGTTTGCGCCATCTCCGAATTGAACGCCTTTGCCAAGTCGCTGTAACCAGTCAAACCGGTAAATGGCGAAAGCAGAGCATGATGCGACGTTTTCCGCAATTTACAGAACAGCTTGGCGCTCTATAGGTGAGCACCAGACATGAAACAAAAGACCGGTCTTTCGGTTAAGGGAGGCGGAATGCCAGAAGCTCAAATCATCGACGGCAAAGCTATTGCGGAATCTGTACGCGGCGAAATCACGGAACGCGCTGCCAAACTCTTGAGCGAAACCGGCAAGCGCCCGGGTCTTGCAGTAGTTCTTGTCGGCGAGGATCCAGCCAGCCAGGTTTATGTCCGCAACAAGGACCGCGCTGCGGAAGCTTGCGGTTTCCACTCCGTCAAACACACTCTGCCGGAAGAATCGAGCGAAGAGGCCGTTCTTGCGCTTGTTGATCAACTCAACAACGACGAAGACATTCACGGTATTCTGGTTCAACTCCCCCTGCCCGGCCATATTGATGAGAGCAAAGTGCTGCGCCTGATCAAGCCGGAAAAAGATGTCGACGGCTTTCACCCGGTCAATGTGGGCCTGCTGACTGCTGGCGAGCGCGACAGTGCGCTGGTTCCCTGCACGCCAGCCGGCAGCATGATCCTTTTGAAACGCACATTGGGTGACACCCTTTCCGGCAAAAACGCCGTCGTTGTCGGCCGCTCCAACATTGTCGGCAAACCGATGGCGGCCCTTCTGCTTGCTGAAAGCTGCACTGTCACCATCGCTCACAGCCGCACGAAAGATTTGCCGGACGTCGTCCGCGCTGCCGATATCGTTGTTGCAGCGGTTGGCCGTCCGGAGATGATCAAGGGCGACTGGATTAAGGCAGGCGCCACGGTCATCGATGTCGGCATCAACCGCATTCCGGCCCCGGAAAAAGGCGAAGGCAAGTCCCGCCTGGTTGGTGATGTCGCTTTCAATGAAGCAGCGGGCCATGCAGGCGCGATCACACCTGTGCCCGGTGGTGTTGGCCCGATGACCATCGCAATGCTGATGGTCAACACCCTGACAGCTGCCCGCCGCTTGATGGGTCTTCCAGACGACGAGCCGCTGTTTTAAAGCGCACAGTCGAGTGCCCGGATCTGCCGCCTTGCATTCAACCCGGGCCCGTGGTCTATCGACGTTGACAGCCTCTTAACCATGACGGCACTAAAATCCGTCTTGTAGGGGCTGCAAACGCGGACAAGTTGCCGATTCAAAACGGTATTTTCTGTTATCCAGATTGGCGGCTTTGAACCTGAACAGGCGGCAGTAAGTGAAGGGTCTACCGTCTCAGGGATCGGGTTTTATCCGGTCCAAGCGCTTCAGCGCATTTTACGCAAGCATTTTAGCAAAAAATGCGGCGTGTCTTGCTGTGTCTGCGCGCAGATTTCTGCCTTTATTCATCGCTTTGCCGTTGTTAGGCCTACCGGTTCCCGTAAATGCCGTTGAAATCTTCGGCTGGAAGTTTTTTGAAAGCGCCAAGGAAGAAGCCGAAGCCGTTCCGGATCCAATCTCTTATCAAGCCGAACTGTCCGTTTCGGACGGTGACGATGGTGAACTGGCATCAGAGCTGACGTCTGCATCCTTGCTGGTCCGTCAGCAGGAAAAGCCCCCTTCTGGAGAAGCCGGTCTGATCGCCCGTGCTCTGTCCGACCGGGAAAGGTTGATTGCCCGCCTTTATGCCGCTGGTCATTATGGCGGAACGGTCGATATCTCACTGAACCGATTGCCGCTGGAATCGGCGCTGGAGCGCGCTGGTTTGCCGGATGCACGGCCGGTGAATGTCCGCATTCTCGTTAACCCGGGCCCGGCTTTTACATTTGGCAAAGTCTCGATCGAAAGCCGCAACAGCGAACTTTCGACCGACCCGTCATTCTGGGGTCTCGCGCCGGGCGACCCGGCCGGTTCCGGAAAGATCCTGAGCGCCGAAAAACGCATCGTTTCGCTCCTGCGTGGCCGGGGCTATCCAAAAGCGAAAATCGCGGAACGCCGGATAACAGCGGACCACGCCACGAAGACCCTGGACGCAACGATTGTTGCCGATGCCGGCCCGAAGGCCCGCTTCGGTGCTGTGACGGTATCGGGAACCGACGTCACCAAACCAGGTTTCGTGGTTCAGCAAGCCATGATCCCGGAAGGTGGCACTTATTCGCCCGAGGATATTGCGAGAGCCCGCAAGCGGCTGAATGATCTTGGTATCTTTTCATCCGTGCGCTTTGTCGAGGGCGATGTCGCGGGACCAGACGGCACACTGCCAATCACCATCGAAGTCAGCGAGCGTAAGCGCCATGTGATCGGCGCCGGGGCCTCTTGGTCCAGTTCGGAAGGGTTCAGTGCGGAGGCCTATTGGCGTCGGCGCAACCTATTCGGCGGCGGCGAAACCTTGTCTGTCGAAGGCTCAGTTGGCCGCATTGGATCGGAGAACATTTCGAAACAGGAATACTCTGCACGGGTGGCCTTTGAAAAGCCTGGTGTCTTGGGTCCCTTGACCAGCTTCTCAACAAGCTTTGAAGCCCGGCAGGAAAATCCGGATGCCTATATCAGCCGGACGATGACTTATGATGCATATCTGAGCCGCGAGTTCAGCGAGACGACACGCGGAAGAGTTGGCGCAGAAATTCAATATGCCGATGAAGAAGATGCATTTGGCGAAAACCAGTACCTGCTGGTTGGCTTGCCTGCGGATCTGACATTCGACAACCGCGACAACAAGCTCAATCCGTCAGAAGGCATCTTTGCTGCCGTGTTCGGCGAACCGGCCTATGACGCCAAAAACTCTAACGGAATGGGATTCCTGAAGGGCACGGTTTCGACCTACTACGCATTGGATGACGCCAAACGGTTTATCCTTGCAGGCAAGCTCTCTGCTGGATCGATCATCGCGCCGTCGGTGTCCGCCGTTCCTGCGAACCGGCGTTTGATTGCCGGCGGCGGTGGCTCCATTCGCGGATATGCCTACCGCAATGTCGGGCCACGTTTGAACGGCGAAGTTGTCGGCGGCCGGTCGCTCGTAGAAATGTCAGGCGAAGTCCGGGTCAAAATCACGGATAAGATCGGCATTGTCGGCTTTGTCGATGCCGGTAATGCATATGAAGACACCATTCCCGACTTTTCTGACGGCCTGAAGGTAGGCGTTGGTGCTGGCCTGCGCTATTTTACCCCCATAGGACCGCTTCGCGTCGACGCGGCGGTGCCGTTGGATCCGGAAAAGGATGATCCGGATTTTGCCCTTTATGTCGGACTGAGCCAGGCCTTCTGACGCCAATGCGTTTTTTAAAGCTCTCCTTGCGGATTTTCGGACTGCTTGCCGCGGTCGCCGTCGCAGTGCCACTGTTTGTAATTGTTTGCCTGCAATTCCCGTCGGGACGGACTTTGCTTTCAAATGTGGTCAGTGACCTTGCCTCAAAACCCGGACAAACTGTCGAGATTGAAGACCTCTACATCGGCTTTGGTCTGGATGCTTCGGCAAAAAGGATTGCGATTGCAGATGACACCGGCCTGTGGCTGGAAGCAGAAGAAATCAATCTCTCCTGGTCGCCGTCACATTTGTTGTCCGGCTCTTTGGATCTTGATGCCGTCGCGCTGAAACGGCTTGATTTCAATCGGTTGCCGCACTCTACAGACGCGGCCGAACCCAATAATGACACTGCAAATACATCCCAATCATCCTTTGGGTTGCCGTTCGACATTTCTTTGAATGCGTTGACTGTTAGAGAAATCAATCTCGGCGAACCAGTTCTGGGAACTCCAATAGCCATGGCGCTCACCGGGTCCGGGACAGCTGCGCTGGAGCCGGCGGTGTTTGCAGCCGAGTTGAGCGTCAAACGGATCGATGGCGTTGACGGATTTCTGACCGCGAGCGCAGAGTTTGCCCCCGAAGATGAAACACTAACCTTCGACATCAAAGCGTCTGAACCACGCGGCGGTATAGCGGCCCGGCTTATGGATGTGCCCAATCTGCCGGCTTTGGGTTTGACGCTGACAGGCAGCGGGCCGATTGATGATTGGGCTGCGGATCTGGCCATTTCCCTGGACGGACATCAAACCGTCTCTGGTAACGCGAAACTGACCAAAACCCTCGCCATCCGGAACCTGACCTTTGATTTGGACGGCGATCTTGCGCCACTCGCTCCGCCGGAAATTCAAGCGTTTTTGCTCGGAACCACACGTGCGACAGGCAGTGCGGATTTTTCATTGAACTTTGCGCCGTATGAAGGTGAGATTGATCTGAAAACGCAGACCGTCACACTGTCGGGCAAGGGGGAAATCGTTGAGGATCGGATCTCCGCGAAGGCCGATCTGACGATCAATGCAGGAAACGACGCGCTGATTGCCGTTGACTTCGACGGACGCCGCGTTGCTTTTGGCCCCGTTCACGCTCAGCTTTCTGCTGATGGCCCGCTGACTTCCGCCGACTGGACCGCGGAGGCCGGGCTGCAATCGTTTCAGACAACAGAAGCCCAGGTTGACCGACTCACGTTGAAAGCCAGCGGTTCTGGAGCGGACTTTACCCCCAATATACTCGCGACACCGTTCAACTTCGATTTGGATGTCCATGGGTTTCAGGGGCTGGCACCCGAGACACAGGCGCTGTCCGGCAGGCTTTCGGCCACAGCCAATGGCCACCTCAAGGCCGCTGAGAAGTCTGTCAATTTGGTGACATTGGATGTGAAATCCAATGTGGCCGACATTGGCCTCTCAGACACAGTCCTTTCGCAAGACAAAGCCGCTGGGAACGGGAATGTTTCTGTTTTCGATCTCGCGTTTCTATCCCAATTGGCGGGCCGTGATCTCGGAGGAGCGCTTGCAGCCAACATCTCGTTTGATGTTAACCCGACCGCACTCTCCGGCACGGCCGAGTTTTCTGCTGCCGGGAACGATATAAAAACTGGCGTGCGCCAAGCAGATGCCCTCTTGCACGGCAAAACCGATGTCACCGGATCGATCGCACTCAACGGTCCAACGTCGATTTCAATCCAGGATTTGTCGGTCAAAAACGCCACTCTTAACGCCACAGCGGCCGCCGATTATTCAAATGGTGCCCTGACATCAAATCTGTCCCTGTCTCTGCTTGAGCTCGCCCGAGCCGATCCCCAGTTGGGGGGCGCCCTTGATTTGAGCGCTAAAACCACCGGACCAGTCGACAAGCTTGAAATCTCGGCGTCCGCCCGTTCAAAACAAATTCTTTTGGCCGGGACGCCGCTCGACAATCTGGATCTTAACGTCGACGCGATTGCCGACCGTACAGCGCCGTCTGCGGATATCAAGGGATCAGCCGATCTCAGCGGCCAGAATGTCTCAATTGATGTGGATTTGACGAGTGATAAGGGTTCTGCCGACCTTGATCCGCTCGCCATACGCCTTGCGGGCAACAGTGTGACCGGCGCTCTTACCGTCTCAGATCTGGATAAGCCGCTGGAGACCTTAAGCGGTGCGTTGAAGATTGATGCACCGGACCTGGCGTCAATCTCGCCGCTGGTACTCACAGATCTCAGCGGCAGCGTAAAGGGAACGCTGACGGCGGATCCGGACAAGACCAAGCTCCTGCTGGATCTGACGGGCGCCGATATCGACATCCCGTCCCTCAGTCTCGGGTCTCTCAGTTTAAAGGCGGATCTGACCCAGCCATACGATCCCAGAAGCCTTTCCGCCCATCTTCAGCTCACTGATCTCATCACACCGGCAACACCTGTGCGCAGCGCTGATATCACGGCCCGGCCAGCCGGCGACGGCACTGCTTTAAATGCGGATGTAAAACTCGAAGAAGGTGCTGAAGATGGCCTATCGCTGTCCGCGCACCTAAGCCAACCTTCGGCAGATAGCTATACGCTGGCCCTCAACCAGCTGGCACTGACGTACCAAGGCATCAAGAGCCAGCTCAAACACCCCGCGGCGATCCGCTATACAGACGGCACGGCGGACATTTCGCCGTTGGAGCTGGCTCTTGGCAAAGGATCTTTGTCGATTTCCGGCTCTGCGGGTCAAACACTCGGGCTACAGGCGGCTCTCAATGCAGTCCCCCTCTCGCTTGCCAACGCCTTTGTTCCGTCCCTTGATATCGGAGGCACCCTTTCAGGCTCAGTTTCTGCAACCGGCAGTGCCTCGGATCCGCAAGCGGACTGGACTTTAACCGGTGCTGGCCTGACTGCCGCCCCGCTTAAAGCAAATGGCCTCTCCGCTCTGGGGCTATCGTCCACCGGGACGCTCAAAAACAATCAAATCAACCAGCAGACCAAACTCACCGATGCCAGTGGCTTGTCGGTCAGTGCAGACGGCCGCATTGGTCTCAAATCGCCTCAGCCAATTTCGCTCTCTGTCGCGGGAACTATCCCGATGGCAGCCCTGAGACGCCCGCTGTTGGAAGCCGGGATCCGGGCAGATGGCGGTGTCTCCTTGAAAGGCACCGTGGGTGGCAACGCCCAAGCGCCTGCCTACACTCTCACGGCAGCCCCTTCGGGCTTAAAAATCACCAGCTTGTCGACCGGATTGACCGTGCAAAACATCCGGGGCTCTGCTGCAATCACTCAAGACCAGGCCTCTTTGAACGGCATCGCAGGTGATCTGGCAACAGGCGGATCGCTGTCGGCGACCGGAACGGTCGGCATGAAAAATGGATCTCCTGCCAATCTAACCTTGGCGCTTGATAGAGCCCGCTACATTGATCCCGGCCTCGTCAATGCCGAAGTCGATGCCAAGATATCCGTGACAGGGGCCCTGGCATCAGCCTCCGCCGCACCGCTGATTGGTGGAACGGTCACCATCAACAAAGCCGATGTTTCCATACCGGAGTCGCTCCCTGGTGCGATCGCGCCTGTGGAAGTGCGCCATCTGCATGCGTCAGCCGCAGTCCGCCGGCAGGCAGCCGAATTGGGCGGCGGTAAAAAGCAAAGCGCTACAGAGCAAAAGAGCAATCCCCCCCGCCTCGACGTCCTGGTCTCAGCACCTGGTCGGATTTTTGTTCGCGGCCGGGGTCTCGATGCGGAGCTGGAAGGCAATCTTAAAGTGGTGGGTACTACAGCGGATCCACAAGCCGTCGGTGCGTTTTCGCTGCGCCGAGGGCAATTCGACATCCTGACGCGACGTTTAACCTTCTCGTACGGGCGGGCAACCTTCGAAGGATCGATGACGCCGGTTCTCGATTTCGCCGCCACCTCAACGGTCAGTGACACCACCATCACGGTGAAAGTCTCCGGCGATGCCGACAATCCGGAAATTAGTTTCTCATCTTCGCCGGAACTTCCACAAGATGAAGTCCTTGCCCTGTTGCTCTTCGGCAAACGGGTGGGCAATCTTTCGGCATCGCAAATCGCCCAGCTTGGTGCTGCGATCGCCACGCTGACCGGTGGCAGTGACAGCGGTCCGCTCGCCCAAATCCGCAAGTCGCTCGGTCTCGATGCGATCGATATCGACACCTCCGGCGAGGACGGGCCTTCAGTTTCCGTCGGCCGCTATATCAACGACAACATCTACCTCGGTGTTGAACAAGGCACCCGCAGCGATTCCAGCCGGGTCAAAGTCGATATCGATCTCGACCGGGGATTAAAGGTTCGCGGCGAAGTCGGTGCAGACGGATCCTCAAAGGCGGGTATCTTTTTTGAACGTGAGTATTGAGGCGGCAATGGATTTTGGGGCCGTTTCTGGTTGTTTTCCGTCAAAACGCGTCAACTGCCACCGGTATTTTTAGCAGTTTTGCAGCAGAAAACCGCCACCCAGCTTTCTTTTTGCGACAATTCGCCTCCGGCCTGTTGCGGTGCACACCCAGAACGTGCGAGGTTCGCGCCATGACCCATCTTCACAAAATAGACTTGCCATCAGAGCCACAGGAATCCGTTTATCCCGCGGTCGAAATGCCTGAAGACAACGGATCAAATCACATGTCAAACCGCAGCAGCGACTACACTTTGGGTGAACGCATTTGTAAGGCACGCGACATCGCTGGTCTTTCGACCGCTCAGCTCGCCCGGCGCCTCGGCATCAAAACTGCAACAATGCACAGCTGGGAAAGCGACCGGTCCGAGCCGCGTTCGAACAAATTGATCCTGCTCGCCGGTATCTTGAACGTCAGCCCGACTTGGCTGCTCGTTGGACGCGGCTCTCCGCCCGTTGCAGAAGATGCAGCTGCTGATATCGACAGCATGCGCGTTGCCCTCGATCGGATCCAGAAACAAGCACAAGCGCTTGCCGACGAGATTTCCGTCCTTCAAAGCCGTCTCGGCGGAAGCTAATCCAGCCTTCTGCTCCCGATATTTACGGTCTACCGCCCAGCCAGGCGCATCAAGTCTTCTTAAATTGCGCCGGCGGGCAAAGCCGTTTTCCCGTGCCTTTTCCTCAGGGAGAGAGCCGCCGGTTACCAGGCGGCTACGCGCCATCTGATATTGCTGTTTCAATAAACGACAGCGCATGCCCTCAGAAATCTTGTCCTTATGCAGCAGGGCATTTGTAGGTTTCATATAAAAGCCCCCGGACATTGATTTTTCACGTGCGAATGGTCTTGCCAGACCCTTAGGCGAGCGCCTATCACATTGGCACTTAAGACCGGCACGCATCCGGATCCCGCCTCTTTAGCCACGGAGTTCTCCATGTCTCTCAACCCAGCGCTTTTGAAACAGCAGGTCTACATCGACGGTTCCTGGCAGGATGCCGACAGCGGCAAAACACTGGATGTTACCAATCCGGCGACCGGCGAAACCATCGGCACCATTCCGTTTTGCGGGCGGGAGGAGACAAACCGGGCAATTGCGGCGGCCCACAAAGCCATGCCAGCCTGGAAGGCCATGACTGCAGAAGCGCGCGCCACCATCATGCACAAGCTGTGCGATGAGATCATGGCCGTGATCGACGATCTCGCAGTGCTCCTGACCACAGAGATGGGCAAGCCGCTCGCGGAAGCCAAAGGCGAGATTGCGCTTGGCGTCAAATACATCCGCTTTTTTGCCGAAGAAGGCAAACGCATTTACGGCGACACCATCCCCTCCCCTTGGGCTGACCGGCGCATCCTGGTGACCAAGGAACCGGTTGGTGTCGTTGGTTCGATCACGCCCTGGAACTTCCCGAATTCGATGATCGCCCGCAAGCTTGGCGCTGCCCTTGCTGCGGGCTGCACCATGGTGATGAAACCGGCTGAATTCACACCGTATTCAGCGTTGATCTACGGCATTCTGGCTGAAAAAGCCGGTGTCCCGGCCGGTGTGATCAACATCGTCACCGGTGATGCTCCGGCAATCGGCGAGGAAATGTGCGAAAACCCGCAGCTCAAAAAGATCACCTTCACCGGATCGACCCGGGTCGGCAAACTGCTTGCCGGCAATGCTGGCAAGAACATGAAGAAGATCTCCATGGAGCTTGGCGGCAATGCGCCCTTCATCGTCTTCGATGACGCGGATCTCGACAAAGCAGTTGAAGGCGCGATCGCGTCGAAATTCCGGAACTCCGGTCAGACCTGCGTTTGTGCCAACCGGCTTTATGTCCAGGCAGGTGTCTATGATGCCTTTGCCGCAAAGCTGAAAGACGCCATCGCAGCCCAGCTGAAAACCGGCAACGGCCTGGAAAGTGGCAGCACACAAGGCCCGCTGATCAACGAAGCCGCTTTGGACAAGGTCGCCGATCACGTGGCAGACGCGCTCGCCAAAGGCGGCGAACTTGTGAGCGGCGGCAAACGCAGCGACGGACCGGGCACGTTCTATGAGCCAACCCTCATTACCGGCGCCACCGCCGACATGAAGGTGGCAAGCGAAGAAACGTTTGGACCGCTGGCAGCGCTCTTCAAGTTCGATACGGAGGCAGAAGCCATCGCCCGCGCCAACGATACAGAATATGGCCTGGCATGCTATTTCTTCACCAAGGATCTCGGCCGTACGTTCCGCGTCATGGAAAACCTCCAGTACGGCCTTGTGGGCGTGAATGAGGGTGTGATCACCACAGAAGTCGCCCCCTTCGGCGGTTTCAAGGACAGTGGCATCGGCAATGAAGGCTCAAAATACGGCCTCGATGACTACCTGAATATCAAATACAGCTGCCTAGGCGGTTTGGGGCTCTAACTCTAAAGGCGTCGTAACTGGTCTTTGACCGGATAACACAGGAAAAAAGTGGAAGAAAAGGTTGCCTACCCGGCAGCCTTTTTTGCAAAGAGCGGCACCAGCGCCAACAGCGCTGCCAAACCGGCAAAGGCTAGCGTCAGTCCAATTGCATCGGCAATGAAACCGATTGCGGCCGGGCCAAGCAAAATCCCGGCATATCCGGCGGTCGCGACGACCGCAATCGCCTGACCGGATGGCATCTGCCGCTGCCGGCCGGCAAGGCTGAACAGCACCGGCACGATATTCGACGCGCCGAAGCCAATGGCCAGAAACCCGATCATTGCTATAAAAATGTTTGCCCCCAAGGAGGCCAGTAGCACTCCGGCAATCGTCAAAGCGCCACCCCAGAACAAGGTGTTGCGGCTGCCCACAGCTGCAACGAACCGGTCTCCGAACAATCGGCCGATCATCATCGCAATCGAAAAGACCATGAACCCGATCCCGCCTTCTGAGATTGCCACAAGACCCTTTTCGGTGATCAGCAGAGCGCTCCAATCAAGGACCGCCCCTTCGATTAGAAATGTTATTGCAGCCAGAGCTGCCAGCAAAAGGATGGCACCGGGCGGGATACGCTTTCGGCGTGTCGTTTCATCGGCCAGGCCTTTGCAATCCAGAAGGTTCGGTCCTGCAAACAGCAAGATGAGTAACGCAAGGCCTGCCGTCAGCAGCGCCGCAATGGGCGGTGTCAGGCCAATCGCCAGAAACAGTGTCATACCACCTGCTCCAACAAAACCGCCGACACTAAACTGAGCATGAAAACCGGACATAAGCGGCCGTTCAGAGGCGCTTTCAACCACAACCGCGTGCGAGTTCATCGCCACTTCCAGAAGCCCTAGAAAGCCACCGATGAGAAACACCGCGGCGATCAGCGACGGGACAGAGGCCAGCACGCCTAAAGCCGGAAAAACGACGCACAGCCCGGCACCGCCATAAAGGATCACGTTTCTGGCGCCAAACCGTGTGCACAGCCCTCCCGCCAATGGCATGAAAACCACAGAGCCAATCCCTAGGCATAATAACAATAAACCGAGACCGGCCTCATCCAGCCCGGTGCGCAATTTGGCAAAGGGGATCAGCGGCGACCATGCGCCCATGATGAAACCAGGTACAAAAAACACCATCCGGGTGGCCAGGCGGGTTTCCGGCCGGTTGCTGGACACAGCAGCAGCGCGTGCAGTCATGACGATGTCCCTCCGGCCCGGTTTCTAGGCTCATCAGCGAATAGCAGTGTGTTTGTCCCACTGGAATAGTTTTCGCGCTCGGCCAAGGGCACGTCAGGCTCCAGAACAAGATAATCCACCTGTTCGAATGCAGCGACCTTATGCGCCAGGCATGTACCCAGTTTTTCGCTGGTGACCAGTGCGGCGCATTGGGAACTGTTTTTGAGCACCGCCCGCTTCAAGGCAGCCTCTTCGCCGTCATGAATGCTCAAGCCGGTTTTCCGGCTCAATCCGCATGCCCCCAGGAATGCCAGGTCAAACCTGTAGAGCGACACATCAGCCACCGCACGCACTCCAGTCATACCGCCGATCTGAGGATTTAAGAGACCTCCGAGCGCATAGACTGTGATCCCATCCCGCTCCATCAGTCGGGACAGCACGGGAACAGAATTGGTGACAACCGTCAGATCTAGATCATCCGGCAGCATGCCCGCCAGGGCGGCATTTGTGCTGCCGGCATCGAGATAAAGGCATTGGCGTTTGGTGATCAGTGGCAGGGCGGCTCTGGCCAAGGCTCGTTTTTGCCCCTGCCCGCGCTCAGCCCGTTCTGAATAAAGGCTTGGAACCGGCCGGAGCGGCATTGCCCCGCCGTAGACTTTTTCGCACAGCCCCTCGGCCGCGAGTTTTCGCAGGTCCCGCCGGATGGCGTCCTCGGAAACGGAAAACTCTCGGGCAAGATCGGCTGCAAACACCGGCTCACCGCCATCCAGGATTTTCAAGATCGCAGCGCGCCGTTGCTCTGGCAAATGAGAAACATTGGACATAAACACGCACTAACATGCACAAACATGCGCATCAATATGCAAACTCACTTGATCCAAAACTCAATTTCTATGAAATGTTAGTCGGGAGTATTTTTGTAGCCAAGACGATCAATTCATGGCTTGGCGACATTAGATACTCAAGCGCATTCCTTTATCATAAGGTTCAAGTCGCTGGCGCTCATAGGTTTTGCGAAGAGATACCCCTGTCCGATCCGGCAACCCAAATTGGTCAGTGTTCGGGCTTGCTCTTCCGTTTCAACACCCTCCATAACCGTTTCCATCCCGAATGCGTCCGCCATGTGAAGGACAGCTTCAATCAGGGCGACGTCTTTCTTGTTCTCTGAAACATTGGTTATGAACATTCGATCCAGTTTGATTTTGGAAAAAGGATAGTTCGGGATGTAGCCAAGGGACGAATACCCAGTACCAAAATCGTCCAGCGAAAAACGGCACCCCATTTCCCGAAGTTCCTCCATGCTTGACCGGAGGTCGATCGTCTCGTCGATAAAAAGGGATTCCGTTATCTCCAAATCGAGGCGTTGCGCCGGAAACCCGCTGGTATGAAGGGCGTCGTGAATCGTCGACACAATGTCGCCGCGGCTAAACTGAAGAGCCGAAACATTGATAGCCAACCGGATGGAGCTTCCCCAAGACGCTGCTTCGCGCATTGCCCTGTTGAGGACCCAAGTCCCCAATTCGACGATAAATCCATTCTCTTCGGAGATCGGAACAAACTCTGCAGGAGAAATCTCGCCAAGTTCGCCATGACGCCACCTAAGAAGTGCCTCAACACCAATGATGTTTCGGGTCTGCAAATCAACAAGCGGCTGATAGAACATTCGCAGTTCATCTCGAGAAATGGACTTGAAAAGCTCCATTTCCAATTCTCTCCGTCGATGCAGTTCCTCATTCATTTTTGGCTGAAAGGTTACAACCTCCACACGCTCATTTCTCCGCGCCCGCGCAAGAGCATTCCCCGACTTTTTCAGGAAATCATCAACCTCAAAGGTACCGTCATCAACGATATAACCGGCATTCAACTGAACGGCTATTCGCGACCCTTCAATCATATAGTCCTGACTAAATACCTCGCGAATTTCTTGGACGACGCCACCATAAAATGCTGAGTTTTCACGTTCAGGAAAGGCGCCTGCAAAGACATCCGCCGTGAGGGCGCCCCAAGTGTACCGCTGACCGAAATGCCGCTGCAGCCGTTGCGCAATTGCGGATCGCAACATGTCGCCATAGGAATAGCCCAGAGAAGCAATAATCTGATCAAGATTGGAAATAGCAACTTGGACCATACAGAACTGGTCTCCGGAAGCTCGCATCTCTGTAACGCGCTGCGCGACCACCTCTTCGAAGCCATTGCGGTTTACCAAACCGGTGACAGGGTCATATTTGGCGAGATAAGACAGCCTTTCGGTGGCTTCCTGTTGTTCGGTAATATCCCTGCAGGTCAGGCAGGCCAGAGCTTCCGTTTCTTGTGTCTTGCCGGTCGTTCGTCCTTCAATCGCTTTTTCCGAACGGGTGACCACATATTCAATAATCCGGTGGTTACCGTTTTCATCAATCAAGCTCATTTGCTTAGGTACTGGCCGGATACCGATGGGCAGGGACAAAACCGCCACAGCTTCTTCAACCAGCTCGTCAGGCAGCGCTTTTCCACCTTCCTCTCCGGCTACGTCATTCAGTCCAAAAAGGCTGCGGGCGACTTGGCTTGATGCCGTAACATTCCCTTTACGATCCAGCACAACGATCGCGTCGAAGCTATCGTCGAACACTTGTCCCAACATCCGGATACTGTTCCGTTGCCGGATTTGATAGATCTGCGACAATAGTTTCCGCAGCCCAAGCTCCCGGAAAACAATAATGATCGCCGATAGGAAGAGAAGAAGCTGCGCGCTTGCTGTTGAGATCTGAATAGGGCGTTCCTGCAAGATCAAATAGCTGGCAACTTCCAATGAAATCGATGCCAGAAGCAAAATTGCGATCTTGATCCCCAGACCTTCTGCTTTGCTAAGCATGAACAGTAAGAATATGCAGAAGACTGCAACGACTGCCAGCACATCCCCTTGAATTTGAAGGGCCCGGTCTTGCAGCAGCGTTTCGGCACCCAGTGCCTGAATGACAGCCCCCGGCAGCATGCCAAAGACTGGCGTTGGAAATAGATCTCTTAACTCCTGCGCGCTGGCACCGATGATAACTTTTTTGCCAAACAACTGTGTAATCGGCACGTTTCCATTCAATACGTCAATCATGGAAACGGTTGGGATCTGATCTATAGCTATGCTGTAGTCGAGCCAAAATGAACCCGAAGCATTGCCCGAATACTCACCCAAGTACGCAGCGGCGGAGACCTCCTGGTTACCGCTCAACTCGTAGCCATAAAGATTGCGCCAGATCCTGCTGTCAGCTTCCACCGGCACCATGACAACAACGGGCCACGCGACATCCAGAAACTTGTCAATCGGTTGATTTAGGACTTCTTTGCCGGTCGATTGAGAGCCACTTGCTGCTTGCCGAAAGGCAGCCAGGCTTACGTTACCGGCTTTTTCAATTGCATCCGCGAAGATCGCGTCTTCAGCGTGATTGGAAACGGAACTGAAGTCGATATCAAAAACAATATCCGACACATCCATTTCGGTGAGCTGGTTGATCAGCCTGGCGTACGTGCTGCGTGGTACTGGCCAGACGCCGAGCTCATCGAGACTCCGGGCATCAATATCGACAAACACGATATCCCCGGATACCGGGCGGTTCGAGGCCGAAAACCGCTGCTCCCATATCGTCCGGTCAAGTGCGTCTGTGATGCCTGAAGACCGAAGAGCCAAAAGGCCAGTCAGCATAACCAGCGCAATCAACAGCGCGCTAACCGTCCTTTTGTACCAGACCTGATTTGACCTAATGCGCATAGCGTAGCTTAGCTCTCGCCACTGGAGCCGTTGCCGTTTCCGTTGCCGCCGGAATTGCCGTTACCATTCCCGTTGTTACCGGAATTGCCGTTGCCATTCCCATTGTTACCGGAATTACCGTTGCCATTCCCATTGTTTCCGGAATTGCCGTTGCCATTCCCATTGTTTCCGGAATTGCCGTTGCCATTCCCATTGTTACCGGAATTGCCGTTGCCATTCCCGTTGTTGCCGGAATTGCCGTTGCCATTTCCGTTGTTTCCGGAATTGCCGTTGCCATTTCCGTTGTTGCCGGAATTGCCGTTGCCATTTCCGTTGTTGCCGGAATTGCCGTTGCCATTTCCGTTGTTTCCGGAATTGCCGTTGCCATTTCCGTTGTTGCCGGAATTGCCGTTGCCATTTCCGTTGTTGGCGGAATTGCCGTTGCCATTTCCGTTGTTGCCGGAATTGCCGTTGCCATTTCCGTT
This sequence comes from Labrenzia sp. PHM005, assembly GCF_006517275.1. Classification (NCBI taxonomy): domain Bacteria; kingdom Pseudomonadati; phylum Pseudomonadota; class Alphaproteobacteria; order Hyphomicrobiales; family Stappiaceae; genus Labrenzia; species Labrenzia sp. PHM005. The sequence continues at coordinate 4,331,655 of NZ_CP041191.1, forward strand.
GTTGCCGGAATTGCCGTTGCCATTTCCGTTGTTTCCGGAATTGCCGTTGCCGTTGTTGCCGGAATTGCCGTTGCCATTTCCGTTGTTTCCGGAATTGCCGTTGCCGTTGTTGCCGCTGGATTCCCCGTTCCCCGAAGACCCATTTGCGCCGCCATTACTGCTGTTTCCGCCACCTGCATTGGTGCTGGTGCTTTGTCCTTGGGCATTTGCAGAGCCTCCGGAGAAAATACCGCCGAAAAGCCCGCCGGACCGATTAGTATTGTTCGCTGGTGCTGTATTCGGTACAGTTGGTGTATTGGGAGCCACAAAGGTTGAAGCCCTTGGCGTTCCTGGCGATACAGCCGGCGCATTGATGCCGGAGACAGACAATCCGGCTTTATTTCCAGGAGCGCTAGTCGCTGTATGTCCGGCGCTTAATGAAGCCCGCTGACCTGTTGCAAGGTCCGAGACTTCCACCAGTCCCCGCTGAACAGAAACCCGCGCTTCGCGGGAGCTAACTGAAACTCCAAACTTTGTGCCCTTTACAACAGCCGCCAAAAACGGCGTTTCGACAGTAAAATGTGGGCGGCGCCGTTTTTGAACATCAACTGTTACTTTGCCTTTGCGCTGCAGCAGCGTCGTTTTGCCGTTTTGGCTGCGATATTTTGAGATTGCGAACTTGGTGTTTGGACCCACGGAAATTGTTTCTGAACCGCGGGCAATCAGAGCCCGGCCGTTTGACCGTGTAGCCATGGTGTATCCAGGCTCAAACACCATCCCACGCTTGACCCGGAATGCCTTCACTTGAGGCGCGACAAAATAAACGACCCCGGACACGCGTTTTACAATCCACTGGGCACGCGCATCCGCTGACCCGGCAAGAAAAACTACAAAAGAAAACACACCAACCGCCAGTAGCGACGCAGTTTTTTGACAAATGCCCCTTACAAACGACTTCTTCTCAAAATTGCAAAACTTTGCAACCACCACCAAACACATCCCAAGTTACGAAGAGTGAACTTGAAATGAATATGCATTGATAAATTTAACACTAAGTGAAAACCACTTCGCAAAGCTGAAAACAAAATAAGAACACCGCTACTGCGCAGGCGCCAGCAGGCTTTCTTCGACGGAGCGGAACACATCGACATGGTCAATGTTCATCTGTTCAATGCCGCAACGGATGGCCAGTTCAAACACTGACCGGTCGTTGCCATCATAGAAAAGCTGCGTGATCAATCCGGCCTCTCGGGCAGATTCAGCAAGGTCCACATCAAGATTATGCGCCTGAAACTCCAAAATGGCGGCCCCCTGGGCAACTGCCCGCTCGACCGACCCAACATGATCGAAGAGCACCATCAACCGGAGGTCCGGTACGCGGGCCCGGGTCTCGGCGCGAATTGCCTGATCAAACGAAAAGGTCCAGGCAGCTTCCAGCATGTCCCGGGCTTGCAGCATATCGCGTACCTCGGCCGGATCCCCTTCCTTGATTTCCGCATAAACAGCAATCCGGCCTTTGCAGGCATCCAGAAACGATGAAAACCGGGGCACCCGCTCACCAGCAAAGTCTTTCGAAAACCAGGACCCGGCATCCAGCTGATCAATCTCGGAGGCAAACATATCCCCGAAACGCCCCGAGCCATTTGTCGTGCGGTCCACCGTTTCGTCATGATGGACATACAAAACTCCATCGCGCGATGGTCTCACATCCAGCTCGACCACCTCCACACCATCTGCGATTGCCACTTCAAGCGCAGCCAGGGTGTTTTCCGGGGCTTTCAAACTTGCACCACGATGGCAAACGATGGCAGCACGTTTCACAGTTTTACTCCTGAGGGTTCGAACGCACAGTTACACAGGTGTTCAAAGGGAAAAACACTTCCGAAGAAGCTCAGTTTCTAGGCCGTGTGGGCGAACTGGAGGTGTATTTCGCCGGGATTTGCTGCGTTCAAGATCAAGAAAATCTGGTGCAGGTGATGCTGGTGCATCATCAAGGCGGATTTTCGCAGAAGATTGGGCGCTGCAGGCCCGGGCCTTCGGGTGAGGCAAAGCACAGCAATCTGACGTGGACTGCCCCTTGACCGTATCACTGATACGCTCTGCAGGTCTTTCCACGTCATCTTTCGCCCTTTGCTTCACGAAATGCGCCTCTAATTCGTCCACACGGCCTAGCCATGCCTGAAAACCTTGATGGCATCATGACATCTGCGAAGATCAGGTTTTTCTTTAAAAAAAACAAGCAGCTATTTGCAATAGAGAGCCAACTCACCGAGGTTTCCGGCCATTCTTTGGCGGTTTCCATCCAGGTTTTCCGCTCTTTTTGGCTTCCCGATTCGTTCGACGTCTAACAATCGAACATCAAATCACAAATTGTTCACCCAGCGAAAACAGTCAGTCAAATTGCACCACGGAAAAATCACATTAAGTGAACCATCAGCGTTCCAGACGAGCGTCTTCGACATTTTCTTGATGAGGTTCAAACATGATCCGTCTTGCGACATCCGCTTTCGCGCTTTCCCTTCTGGCCGGCACCGCCTTTGCCGAACCGGTGGCCTTCGACTTCGACAAGTCGCACTCCAACCTGTCGTTCACCTACAACCACCTGGGATATTCGACCACCGACGGCCGTTTTGGCGACTGGGATGGGACGTTGAAGATCGACAAGGAAACACCAGCGAATTCTTCGGTCGAATTCACCATCCAGATCGGCAGCCTCGACACCTTCTGGGCGGACCGTGACATCCATTTGAAAAGCCCGGACTTCTTCGATGCGGCCAAGTTCCCGGAAGCCACCTTCAAAAGCACCAAGGTCGCACAAACCGGTGAGAAACAGCTTGAAGTCACTGGCGATCTGACCCTGAAAGGAATCACCAAGCCGGTTACTCTGACCGTCGATGTCACCGCTATGGGCGAACATCCAATGGCCAAGAAGGAAGCTGTTGGTTTTGCGGTCAGCACCGTGATCAAACGCTCGGACTTTGGCATGGACATGTTCGTTCCTTACGTGGGGGATGACGTCACAATCACGTTCCACACAGAAACGCTGACCACAACAGCAACGAACTAAACAAACACCGGGAAGTCTATCTGTAGACTTCCCGCCTGTTCCCTGAGGCAACGTCATGTACCGCAACACGCCCACCGGCTACGGCCGGATCGCCATTACGTTCCACTGGCTCATGGCTATGCTTATCCTTGGCATGCTCGGGTTTGGTCTTTATCTCGACCGACTGCCCCAATCAGATCCGCGATTGTTTGGACTTTACCAGTTGCACAAATCGTTCGGGTTTGTGGTGCTGGCGCTCGCTGCGCTGCGCCTGGTCTGGCGCCTGCTCAATCCGTCCCCGAAACTTCCGGACGGGATGCCTGTCTGGGAGCGGCTGGCCGCCCATCTGGGCCATATCGGACTATATGCCCTGATCTTTGCCATGCCGATCACCGGCTGGCTGATGGTGTCGGCGTCACCCTGGGGCATTCCAACCGTAATCTTCAACACCCTACCGGTGCCCCATCTGCCCTATCCGGAGATGCTTGGCACCAAAGAACAGGCAGAAGGCTTCTTCAAAGCGCTGCATGCCTATGGCGCCTACCTGTTGATCGCCTTGATCCTTGTTCATATCGCCGCAGCACTGAAGCACCACTTCATCGCCCGGGACGATACTTTGAAACGCATGGTATCGACCGAACCCGCTCGCAGTTCCGATGATCTATTTTCTGAGAAAGCCGACGCATGACACTGAAATTTCGCATTTTTGCTGCAGCAGCATTTTCTCTTCTGGCAGCCCCAACCGCGATAGCGGACGTTTGGACAGTCGATCCGGCACAGAGCACGCTGGCCTTTGAAGTTCAGCAAGGTGATACGGCCCTGACCGGGACCTTCGGCACTTGGTCCGCAGCCATAGACTTTGATCCAAACGCGCCGGAAAAGGCTCAGATTTCGGCAAGCATCCAGGCGGCCAGTGCCACCACCGGCAATGCCCAGTTCGATGGCACGCTGCCAAATGCAGACTGGTTTGATGTGGCCGCGTTCCCAGAAGCCAAGTTCATTGCAAGCGATGTCGAACGCGTTGAAGGCAACAGCTACCGGGCGACCGGCACGCTCGACATCAAAGGCCTTTCCCATCCGGTTGTTCTGGATTTCAAGCTTGATATCGACGGTGATATCGCCAAGGCCTCGGGCACTGCGACACTGAACCGGCTCGACTACAACCTTGGATCGGGTGTCGCCACCGATACCGTCAGCGATGCTGTCTCCGTTACGCTGGATTTGACAGCCACACGCTGACCAGCGGTCTAATCTGGGTTGCCGGTTTAACTGCGCGAAGCTGCCAGGCCGATGCCGCTGGCGACGAACAAGCCGCCAATGGTTTTTTGGACACGTGCCATGATCCGCCGCGATAGCTGAAGCGCACTTAACCGGCTGCCCAGGCAGCCATAGATCATGGCGACCGAAAACGACACAATGGCGATCACACCCACCATTCCGGCCAACTGGCTGCTCGCGGTTCCGGTCGGATCCAAAAACTGCGGGAAGAGCGCCGTGAAAAACACAATTGCCTTGGGATTGGCGGCTGCGACCAGAAATCCGCTCCGGAACAGGCGGAGTATCTGATCTGCCTCTGACCGGCTGGTCTGGTTGAGCTCAACTGCAGCGGCGGAACTGCGCCACATGGTAATCCCGAGATAGACCAGATAGGCGGCGCCAACATATTTGATGGCCATGAACAGGACTGCGGATTGGGCCAGAACAAGCCCAAGCCCGGCGCAAGCCAAAATGGCTTGTAATACTGACGCACAGGCGTTTCCAGAAGCCGTGCCAAGCGCCCGCTTCCAACCGAACTGTGCCCCGTGAGTAAAGGCCACCAGGGTACTTGGTCCTGGAATCAGTGAGGTCGAAAAGACAGTCACGGCAAACAAAGCCCAAAACGCAAAATCCATAAAGCCCCCAGCATTTCCTCAGACCAGCCGCTTCAATACGCTGGAAATCGATACACATTATCTATTTCACAGTCCGCCCGGCAGCTCAACGCTACGGACAGGAAACCGGAAACATCAAAATAATGCGTCTAATGGCGCCTTGGCCTTTTTGAAACTATTGCTTATGAACACGCCACAGACCTTTGCCAGGGATCGGCTTTCAGCCAGACCCAGCCAGATCAGGAAGGCTTTCCGCATGAACGCGCCCGTTACCCCGCCCGAATATCATCACAGCTCCCTTTTCCCGCAAGGCGAAGACACAACGCCCTATCGCAAGCTGACATCGGACTATGTGAAAACGGCCGAGTTCAACGGCGAAGATGTTTTGATGGTGGAACCGGAAGGCCTGCGCCTTTTGGCCGAAGAGGCGTTCAAGGACATCAACCACTTCCTGCGTCCAGGACATTTGGAGCAACTTCAAAAAATCCTCAATGACCCGGAAGCGACAGAAAACGACAAGTTCGTTGCCTTCGACCTTTTGAAGAACGCCAATATCGCCTCCCACGGCGTTTTGCCGATGTGCCAGGACACCGGCACGGCGATCATCATGGGCAAAAAGGGCCGCCGCGTGTGGACGTCCGGTGGTGATGAAGCCGCGCTGGGGGAAGGTGCGCGCGATGCCTATTTCAAAAAAAACCTGCGGTATTCGCAGCTGGCGCCCATCTCCATGTTTGAGGAGAAAAACACCAAGAACAACATGCCGGCGCAGATCGAGCTCTACTCTGAAGGTGAAGACGCCTACAAGTTCCTGTTCATGGCCAAGGGCGGCGGGTCTGCCAACAAGACCTTCCTGTTCCAGGGCACACCATCGCTGCTCACCCACGACCGCATGATCGAGTTCTTAAAGGAAAAGATCCTGACCCTCGGCACCGCTGCCTGCCCGCCATATCACTTGGCAGTTGTCATCGGTGGCACATCGGCGGAGATGAACCTGAAAACGGCAAAATACGCCTCTGCCCGCTATCTCGACGGCCTTCCGACCGAAGGCTCGGAAGACGGCCATGCCTTCCGCGACCTGGAGATGGAAGCCGAGATCCATAAGATGACCCAGGCGACCGGCGTCGGTGCGCAGTTCGGCGGCAAATACTTCTGCCACGATGTGCGCGTGATCCGCCTGCCGCGTCATGGTGCGTCCCTGCCGATTGGGCTGGCGGTGTCCTGCTCCGCCGACCGTCAGGCGGTCGGAAAAATCACCAAGGACGGTATTTTCCTGGAGCAGCTGGAAATGCATCCGGAAAAATACATGCCGGAAGTGACCGACGACCATCTGGGCGGTGATGTGGTCGAGATCGATCTGACCAAGCCGATGTCCGAGATCCTAGGTGAACTCACCAAACACCCGATCAAGACCCGCCTCAGCCTGACAGGCACCTTGATCGTTGCCCGCGACGCGGCCCACGCGAAACTCCGCGAGCGGCTGGAGGCCGGCGAGCCCCTGCCCGACTACATCAAGAACCACCCGGTCTATTACGCAGGTCCTGCCAAAACTCCGGATGGCATGCCATCCGGCTCTTTCGGCCCGACGACAGCGGGGCGGATGGATGCTTATGTCGATCAGTTCCAGGCCGCGGGCGGATCCATGGTGATGCTCGCCAAAGGCAACCGCTCCGCGCAAGTGCGCCGCGCCTGCCAAGCCCATGGCGGCTTTTATCTAGGCTCCATCGGCGGCCCGGCTGCCCGTTTGGCCCAGGACTGCATCAAGTCGGTTGAGGTGGTCGAATTTGAAGAACTCGGCATGGAAGCCGTTTGGAAAATCGAAGTCGAAAACTTCCCTGCTTTCATCGTCGTCGACGACAAGGGCAATGATTTTTTCAAAGAGCTGAACCTGAGCTGACGTAATATGCGGGGTGATTTTCCCGTCACCCCACCATCCCGGGCTCGCCCCGGGACCAAATTTTTTGTTGCAGGTCCCGGCTCGCTGGCCGGGACGGATATTACAAACTGCAAAAACGCTGTCCGTTCCCGCCTTTCGCTAAATTCGTTAAAACAAAGCGGTTCAACTTGGCTCAGACAGACTTCAAAAACGTCCCGCGGGAGATCAAAGAACCCGCACCGGGAACTCCGGTTTTAGATTGGTGGGACGGTATTTACGACAAGGTGTTCATCGCCCTGAACCCTTTTGTGAGATGGCCCGTTGTCGAAAGCGTTGTCGCCAATAAAGTGACAGTTATCGACGGCAAAAAATATGTGACCGCAAGCGTCTCTGGCGCTGATGGCTTTGACGAAGACCAGGCCACACATGCGAAGAAGTATGGCGAAACCACTCGATGGTCTGACGTACATGCAGCTGTCTGTCCAGAAGTCCCATTCGAGATATTCGCACAGTGTGTCTGGATCTCATCATGTTTGGGCCGCCGGAAGGACGTACCGTCGGAGATTCAGGAGGCAATCGGGGACTACTGTTTCACCCACGCACTATTCCTCCCTCAAGACGATATTCCGGAGCCTGCGCTCGAACCTCAAATAGGCCGCTTTCTCGCAGCACTCGATATAACTTCTGTTGATGTCTATGACGAATTCAGAGCAAACGTATTCCGTTGTGGCGTTGAAGCGTTTTCACAAGATAGTCCAAAGATACGCCTGCCGCAGGCGATCACAAGGGACACGTACTACTGCATCCACTCCAAGGAAGCTGGCTTGGTCATGACGTGGGAGTTCGATGGTGTCGAAGCCTTCATCGGATTAACAAAAAACGCCCTAACCAATGCACGGCCCGAAGACTACTTCGAAGGCTTTTATGCCGATGCAAACACGTACTCGGATTGGGCAAACCCGCTTGACTTCTGTCCGCGCAAACCTCCATCCAAACCGTTTAGTTAGCAATCAATTGATGGCGAGCATATTCAAAAGGGCCGTCTAGCATTTATCCATATCCCACCCCAGTCATCCCCGGCACGACCGGGGATCCAATCCCCTTCTCCCCACTGGCCAGAGATCTCCATTTCCTGGTGGAGCCGCGTCCGACCCGGTGAAAAAACACTCCGTTTGATGGATACGGGCATTGGATCCCGCATCATGTGCGGGATGACGGCTTCAAGTTGCCGTGAGACCTAACCAATTCCTTCGTCATTGCCCGGCTTGACCGGGCAATCCATGCCGTAACCTTGCCTCAAAGTGCACATGATCGAGTAGAAACGAAACGGGATAGATCACCGGATCTAGTCCTGTGATGACCGCGGAGGATGCGTTCCGGGACGCATCGCGGCGGAGGCAGACGGTATCAGATGGACCAGCCCGTCCTGCAATTCTCCGTGACCGGAAAGGCACCGGCTTGCCAAGCTCTTCGGCACGGTTCACATAGGATACTCCGAAATTTCAATCTGGTAGCAGGGACAGAAGATGTCAGAACCTCAAGATGCAGCTGCGCTGCGGGCCATTAAACCTGTCATCTGTTATCCGCCGGAAACCCTGCCCGCTCCCAATCTTGAGCTTTATGCCAAGGCGCGTGAAGGCGCTGAGAAAATCGGGGAAGTGACCGTGCCGCCGCGCGAAGCGGCCTCAATCGACGTCCCTGAGGGCTGTTTTTTGAAGATCACCTCGATAGAGGGACCCCAAGTCGGCGATCTCAATCTGTTCAACAGCGCAGATCTTTCTGAGCGGTTTTATTCGGGCAAAACCCGGGCGCTGCACGGCACTCATGTAACAACCGGAGACCGGCTCTGGTCGAATTTCCCGACGATGCGGCCTCTGGCGACGGTCACCACAGACACGCTCAATTGGTACGGCATCGATGAATTCGGAGGCTCGGTCCACGATGTCATCGGCACCCGCTGCGATCCCTATACCGGCCGGGCGCTTGGCGGACCCGACTATCACCACTGTTGCCACTCGAACCTCACTCGGGAACTCGCCCAGGCGAAAGGATTGAGCCTTGAAGAGGCCGAAGCCCACGTGCATGACGTCCTCAATGTCTTCATGTGCACCGGCTTTACCCGGGACACCGGCCAATACTTCATGAAAGCCAGCCCCGTGCGGCCCGGCGATTATCTGGAGCTCTTTGCAGAAATCGGACTGCTGGCGGTGATGAGCGCGTGCCCTGGCGGTGATTGCGGGTCGGAACACTCCAGCGACACCGCCCCCTGCCACCCGATGCTGATGGAAGTTTTTCGGCCTCAGACCGGCACTTTGAGCGGCTGGCAGTCCCCTGCTATCAATCCTTACGACCGCAGCCACGGCCTTTGACAGGCAGAATCACTTTTTGACAAAGCGGCAATCTGTGCTCTGCATCACCCTTTTTGCTGCCGTACAGTTGTAACTTTTGCGTGCGTGTCCGGGTTTTTCTTATCTTACGCGCGGTTTCTGTTGCCCAATTGGTACAAAAACCAGCGCATGAGCCGCGATCACGGACACGTGAGATAGGAAAATTGCTGTGCTTGCGCCATTATTGTTAACAGTGCGGCAAGGACGCTTTTTTATCTTTAGAGAATAGATTCGCACCTTCGTAAGAGGGCTGGGCGCTGATGGGGAAACACTATGAGAAAACTTTTTTATCTGGTAGCGGCGCTTGTGGCGGGAGCGGTGATGCTTCAAGCACCTGCGTTTGCACAAGGCACATACTTTGATCCGGTAGCCCAAAAATGGCTCACCATGAAATATCATCCGGGCGGACCGTCTCCGATCAAGCGCAAACGGGTACGCTATGATGGGCCGTACAGCCCTGGAACAATCGTAATCGACACATCTGAGCGCCGCCTCTATCACGTTCAGTCCAACGGCCGGGCCATGAAATACGGCGTCGGTGTTGGCAAAGACGGTTTCCAGTGGGCCGGTACACACCGCGTGACCCGCAAGGCCGAATGGCCGAGCTGGACGCCGCCGGCACAAATGCGGGCTCGTGAGCGCCGCAAAGGCCGGATCCTGCCGGCCTACATGGAAGGCGGCCCGAACAACCCGATGGGCGCGCGTGCGCTATACATCGGATCAACGCTTTACCGCATTCATGGCACAACTGAGCCGTGGACCATTGGTTCTGCCGTTTCATCCGGCTGCATCCGCATGGCCAACGAAGACGTCATTCATTTGTACAAGAATGTTGGTGTCGGCACGAAAATCGTCGTCAAGCGGTAACGCTTTTCCGACCAAGACCAGAAAAAGCCGGGCCATTTGGTCCGGCTTTTTTGTTTGGGTTCGCGGTCTAGAGTATCCGTTTTGATCAAGCTGGTTGGAGTTGGGCGTCTAGCAGGGCGACAGCTGCGGCCTTGGCCGCTTCGGCCGGATCTGGATCAAAACCCATATGGGCGGCAACGATGGCCCCTTCCTTCAAGACCAGGATCTGCCGCGCCAAGAGCTCAGGGTTACGGGCGCCCGCCTCCACTGCGATCTCGGTAAAGGCCTTTAACAGCAGCCGCTTGTGTTCGGCCGACTGAACATAGGCCGGGTGGTCGGGCTCCTGAAACTCAGACGATGCCTTAATGAACATGCAGCCGCGAAATGCCGGCTCGGAAAACCATTCCTTCAAGACATCAAAACACGCCGCGAGCTTTTCTTTCGGCGCGGCTAGTTTTTCGTCGAGACGGCGGAAAAACCAGTTGCGGAAATTTTCGTCACGCAGCCGCAAGACCGCAAGAATCAGTTCGTCCTTGCTGCGGAAATGCTTGAACATGGTGGTTTTGGAGATGCCAGTTTCTGCCACCAATCGGTCCATTCCGGTGGCGTGAAAGCCATCCCGGTAAAAGATCGTCAGTGCTTTGCGCACCAGTTCATCACGTTTGCTTGGCCGCATGAGGTTCCTTTCTGTACTAATCTGTAAATAGATATTTTCCTGCCATCTCGCAAGTCCCCTCAAAAAGACCGTGCGAAAATGACGACCGGATACCCCACGCCGCCAAGTACATTTTATCGAGATGACAAAGGCAAAATCTTCAAGAAACACGGACGCACACAGCCTCACGGTATTTGCCTTATCGGCGAAAATTTTCCGAACACACTCTTGACTATGTGTACAGATTTGTACATATAAAATTCATAACTGAACAAATCGGTACTTACCATTCTGTCCATTTACTGAAAGGCGTTGTCATGTTTTCGATGAGACCGGCCTACCCTCCCGGAATTTATGCGCTTGGCGCCGTGACCTGCCTTCTTCTCTTGACCCTTCACGTCCTGCGTCCAGCTGGCGAAGACCAGCCTGCAGACCATCTAACCACCGCCCCATTTCACCACATTCTCGCCATGGAGCTCCCACTTGACTGAGACCCGTCCCCCGTTGCCACCGTTCACCGAAGAAACGGCCCGGCAAAAAGTCCGCGCAGCGGAAGATGCCTGGAACAGCCGGCAGCCGGAAAACGTCGCGCTTGCCTACACCCCTGACACCCAATGGCGGAACCGCTCGGAATTTCCGCAAGGCCGCGCGGAGGTCGCCCGGTTTCTCACTCGAAAATGGCAACGCGAACTGGATTACCGCCTCATCAAAGAGCTTTGGACGTTTGCGGGCAACCGCATTGCGGTCCGTTTTGCCTATGAATGGCGAGATTCGGATGGCCAGTGGTTCCGCTCCTACGGCAACGAAAACTGGGAGTTTGCCGAGAGCGGCCTGATGCACCGGCGTTTTGCCAGCATCAACGACCTCAAGATTTCCGAAGCTGAGCGCAAGTTCCATTGGCCGCAAGGCCCACGGCCCGCTGACCATCCGGGCCTCAGCGATTTTAATCTCTAACCACCTCCGGGAGGGAGCATGTATGGCCCGCGCATTTTCAGAAATCGCCTTCACGAAAACGGTGCGGGCCATACAGGAGCAAAACGGTTCGCGGCGCAGCTACGCGCCCCTGGACGACCCTGAGATTGATCCTGGCAACCGGTTTACGACAAACGAGACCCGTTTTGTCGAAGCCAGAGACGGGTTTTATCAGGCCACGATTTCGGAAACCGGATGGCCCTATGTCCAGTTTCGCGGTGGACCAATCGGATTTTTAAAAGTCCTGGATCCCACCACCCTCGCCTATGCCGATTACCGCGGCAACCGGCAGTACATCAGCACCGGGAACCTGACTGATAACCGCAATGTCTGTCTGTTCTTGATGGACTATCCGAACCGCACCCGATTGAAAATCTGGGCGACAGCGGAACAAGTCCCGCTCAAAGACAATGAAAATCTTTTAGACCACGTGCACGACAGCACTTACAGGGCGCTTCCTGAACGTATCATCCGCTTGAAACTCCAGGCCTTTGATTGGAACTGCCCGCAGCACATCCCGCAGCGGTTCACGCTGGCAGACCTGGCTCCCGGCATCAACGAATTGCGCAGCCGGATCCGTGAATTGGAAGAAGAAAACGAAGAGCTCAAAAGCTTCCTGAACACAAAACAACCTGTCGCGGAATAAGCAATCTTTCAGTCTTTTCAAAAACCTGACATCAGGGGCAAACTATGTTTCTTGTTCCAATGCACCGCTGGATCCTAGTAGCGGGCTTTTTTCTTTTTGGCATCCTTCTTCCCGCGTCCGCCCTGGCTTCAGCGGATACCACTTGCCTTACCGGATCCCCTCTGAATGCAAGAGCTCGAACAACCGACAGCCCTCCGCTCAAGATCAGTGTCGCAGGCAACCCAGATGGCGCCACGCTATTGCTCCTCACACAGTCCGAAACCTCGCCCCTCAGGGCAACTGCTCGGCGCTTGTCGCGAGATCATCTGATTATTCGTCCCTGTGTCCCGGCAAATCTTGTGCTCGATCGCAAGGGCTTGGAACAAAATGCCCAACAGCTTGTAGAGACGTTCAGAGCGAATGGGTTTTCCAGATATGTGCTCGCCTTCGATGCTGAATTTTCTGATTTGGCAGCCCGCATATTGGAGATTTCTGGCCAAAAACTTGCCGGCCTTATCGGCAGTAAAGCGTTGGGTGGCTATCAGTCTCAAAACCGCTTGGCCAAATTGGTGCGCACCTATTGGCCAGACATCGAGCCGCATCTCTTCCAATCCATGCAAACCGTCATTACGGCCGAAGACGATCGGATCCAGGCGACCGTTGGTTTCCATCAGCCCACCGCGGCTGACCCGGATGCCACCTGGTCGGCTCAGTTTCTACTTAGAACCTATTCTAGTGCGGAGAGACACGCGCCGACTGGCACTACGGCTGGTTTGATCGAAATGCTCGGACCGGACTGGGCGGAATTGACTACGGCAAGAGTTTTGCCGGTGCTTATCTATCTGCCGGCAAATGCCTCTTCCTATGCAAATCAGACTATGCTGTTTTCACAAAAAGCATCTTCTTTTCTCAGCCGCCGGTCCAAGCCGGAAAGGGTTCCGGCAAAAATCAAGACCGCGTCCAACTAAGGCCAAGGTTAGCGGCTGAGGCCTTTGTCACCCAGTTCCTGCAGATATCCACCCCAGTGTTTGGAGCGTTCGGTCGCCAGTTCGTTCAAGTAGGTCCAGCTGAAAATTCCGGAATGATGCATGTCGTCGAAGTGAATGCGAACCGCATAGTTGCCGACCGGATCGATCTTCATGATTCCAACGTTCTTTTTTCCCGGCACCGTCTTTTTCTGGGATGGATCATGGCCCTGAACCTCGGCAGATGGAGAACACACACGTAGGTATTCCGCACTCAGATCATGGCGTTCGCCATCGTCAAACGCGACTGTGAGCGTCTTGCGGTCCTTGGAAACCCGCAGCTCAGTTGGCCAGGGCGTTGATTTGTCGGTCATCGTGTTTTTTTATCCGAAATCTCTAACAAAGGCTGCGCGACGATACCGGCACCGTGTTGCGGGTCAAGCGGCATTTTGTCCAGCTAATTTGACCGCTTCATACTCTGCAAGCGCAGCTTGACGGGCTTTGCAGTGATCGACGATCGGCAAAGGGTACGTCTCACCAAGCTGAACACCGGCTTCTGATAGTATTGAAGGCGGCGCTTCGAACGGCGCAAACAGATATTGGGTCGGCAAGGCTCTCAATTCCGGCACCCAGCGGCGCACATAGTCCCCATTCGGGTCAAACTTGTGCCCTTGCGAGATCGGATTAAAGATCCGGAAATAGGGCGCGGCATCCGCGCCGGATCCGGCCACCCATTGCCAGCTTGCTGAATTGTTGGCCAAATCCGCATCAACCAGTGTATCGCGGAACCAGGCTTCGCCGTGTTTCCAATGAATGCGCAGGTGTTTGATCAGAAAACTTGCCACAATCATCCGCACGCGGTTGTGCATGTAACCTGTCTGCCAGAGTTCCCGCATACCCGCATCCACCATCGGATATCCGGTCTGACCGCATTGCCAGCTTTCGAGATCTTTTACGCTGTCGCGCCAGGGATAAGCATCGAAGGCCGGACGCCAGTTTTTCTCCGGCAGATCCGGAAAATGATAGATCAGATGATAGGAAAACTCCCGCCAGGCGATTTCGGACAGGAATTTCATACCGTCCCCGGCCAAAGCCGGATTGTTGGCCATCGCATACTGCGTGGCCGACCAGATTTGGCGCGGTGAGATTTCGCCAAAATGCAGAGGCGCGGATAAACGGGACACATTCGGCAGATCTGGCCGGTTTCGTTTGTCTCCATACCCACCAAGACCGCTTTCCAAAAACGCAATCAACCGCTTCTGGGCACCCTGCTCTCCCGGTTGCCAGATTATCTCCCAGCCCGCTGCCCAGTTCGGCTTCTCCGGCTGCAAATCGAGTGCGCCCAAGCCTTCACCGTCGGCATAGGCTGTAAACACGATTTCTTCAGGTGCTGCGAGAGGCGCTGAAACGGCGAGCTGCTGCGCGGCCTTCCAAAACGGCGAATAAACTTTGAACGGGCTGCCTGTCTTAGTGGCCAGTTCCCAAGGCTCAAACAACAGTGACGCCTTGAAACTGCGCACGTCTATGAATTGAGCTTTCAGGTCCGCTTTCAGATCGGCATCGCGTGCAATGGCATGCGGTTCATAACAGCGGTTCCAATAAACGCTGTCCGCTCCGCTTTCCTGCATAAGCTGCGGGATCAGATGCCTTGCGCAGCCGCGTAGAATGATGAGACCCGGTAGGTCTGCTTTGAGCGCTGCCAGGCTGTGGTGCAACCACCATTTGCTCGCGCCACCTAAGGGATGGCTCTCGCCAATTTGATCTGGCGGCTCGTGAATGTAGACAGGCAGAACTGGGCCCCGCCGGGCTGCTTCAAAAAGTGCAGGGTTGTCCGAAACCCGTAAATCCTGCCGGAACCAAACGATTGTCGTCATTGAGCCTCTTTTCAGTTTGATTGATTACGCTTGCAAGCCGGATCGGATCATTTCCTTTCCACTTCTGCCCCCTGCTCGGTCCACAAAAATCAAATTTGTTGACACACTTGATTTGGTGCGACTTCGGACTATATAGTTCGATATCGCACTTTATAGGAGCTTGCCATGACTGTATCTCGCCGGAAAACCCTCGCCCTGCTGGGTGGCGGCCTAATCCTTGCCGCAACCGCCTCGGCTGGTGCGTTTGTGGCGACACGATCTCCAGAGAAGGCTCTCCAACCCTGGGAGAAGGCTGGTACCTATGATGACCCGCGCCTGTTTGCGTTGTCCTATGCCTTGCTCGCGCCAAACCCGCATAACCGCCAGCCCTGGCTGATTGAGCTAACTGGAGACGACGCCTTCCGCCTTCACCGGGATGAAACCCGCGACCTGCCGCACACCGATCCCCATCTTCGCCAGATTTTTGTTGGGCTTGGCTGTTTTCTGGAACAAATGGCGATTGCTGCAACCATCAAGGGCTTTGAGGCGCAGATCGACCTCTTTCCAGACGGGTTGGATGGCCCGATTGCCGATGTGCGTCTCATAGAAGGAGCAAAAGCCGACCGCTTGGCCGATCACATCATGGACCGGCGCTCGTGCAAGGAACCTTTTCAGGAAAAACCTGTTCCTACTGCTTTGCAGGATGAACTTCGCCAATACGGATCTGTCTGGACGAAACCTGGCGATGTTGCCCGGATCAAAACCTTGACCTGGGACGCCTGGATGACGGAAATGAACACCCACCGCACCTTAAAGGAAAGCGTTGAACTAATGCGCATGGGTAAAGCGGAAATCAATGCCAATCCCGATGGGATCGATCTTGGCGGCCCCTTCCTGGAGAGCTTGATGCTGGCCGGAATTCTTACACGCGAAAACCAGCTTGATCCGACCTCAACCGGTTTCCAGGAGGGTGTCAAAATCTACACAGAAATGTTGAATGCGACGCCGGCCTATATCAGTTTGACAACCGCGGGAAACACGCGTTTTGAACAGATTGATGCAGGCCGCCGCTGGCTGCGGCTGAACCTGGAAACAACCCGTCTTGGCCTTGCTTTGCATCCGGTCAGTCAGGCGCTGCAGGAATTTGAAGAGATGGCGCCGCATTATGCCGAGGCACATCGTCTACTTGCCAAACCCGGCGAAACAGTACAGATGCTGGGACGCTTGGGCTATGGTCCAGCAACACCCCGGTCGCCGCGCTGGTCGCTCGAAACACGGATAATGAATGGATAACAGCTCGCGGCATACGCTCTTCAGCTTCTTCAATGAAGTCGGTATCATTGCACAACTAAGCCGGGCCGCCATGGAAGCCCGGCTGCCGGACGGGCTGACCTTGCCGCATTTCAGTGTCATCAACCATTTGATCCGGGTGAAAGACGGCCAGACACCGCTTGCGCTGGCCAAAGCCTTTCAGGTTCCCAAAACCACTATGACCCATACGCTCAGCGGATTGATTGATCATAGGTTCGTGGATATCCGGCCCAACCCAAAAGATGGTCGGAGCAAAACCGTCTGGCTCACAGAAACTGGTAAAAACTTCCGGGAAGATGCGATCAGGTCGATCGATCCTGATATGGCCGCGCTCAAAGACGCAATTCCGGAAGAAAGAATCGCCGAGATCTTGCCGCTACTGGCCGAAGTCCGCGCCTTTATGGATGCGTATCGGGACTAAAGACCCCATTTTATTGGCACGCAAGATTATGTGCTGCCATGTAATCCCACCTTTGTACCGGACCGATTCAAAAGGATCCCCGGCGCAAGGCCGGGGAAACGTTCTGCAAACAATTGTAGCGGAAAGATTAGGCCGGTACCGGGATTTTGGCTTCTTTGCGCAAGCGGCCGAAATGCTCGTCCCAACCAGCATCCAACGCGCTTAACATCATAAAGGCTGCTTCGCCGGCTGCATTCTCGATGCCTTCGTGTGTCAAGGTGACCCGTGTCCCGCCAGCAGCTTCCTCTAGGACCCAGCTGACCGTCGTCAACGCACCCTGAAGCTGCTCAAAGGTAAACGAATAGACCAGCCGGTCGAACGGTTTCATCTCCAGGACCGTTCCCCAACACACGCGGGTCATATCCTTGTGCTGGTTAAGCAACGTATATTCACTACCTTCCTTCAAATCCTCTTCAGCTGGATGAAACCAGCGCGTCAGCTTGTCCTTCTCCGTCAGAAAAGCCCAGACCACATCCTTGGGGGCATCGAGAATGATTGTTTTGGTCAATGTTGTTGCAGTCATTCCTTGGTCTCCTTTTGCTCTTTCATGTCCTTGGCAATTTCACGCTGCAGTTTGGAAAGTTTGCTGTCCCAGAAGCGGTCGAAGTATCCCAGCCACTCGAAAGCCGATTTCAGCGGTTCGGGATTAAGTTCATTGCGCCGTTCACGGCCATGAACCCGGGTTTTGATCAACCCGCCCTCTTCCAGGATCGTCAGATGTTTGTTGATCGCCGTGCGCGAGATTTCGAAACGGTCGGCAATATCAGCTATCGCCAGATCCTCATCCGCCAAATGCAGAAGGATCTGGCGCCGGGTTTGATCCGAAAGTGCCCGGAAAACGGCTTGTGGTCCGGAATTCATATCGCCTCCACTATGTAACACCATTTGGTGTTATTTATATGTCACCTTTTGGTGTCACTTCAAGAGGTAGCAAAAAAAAATTCTCAATACCTCAATGTGCCGGCGTTTGATCGAAGTCACCGCCTGGAACGCGAATTCGTGCTTTAGGACAATTTGACAGACCGAAACTGGCAAGTTTACCGTCTGTCTGAAAAAGGATGGTCCGCTCCGCTTTCATTTGAACTCGGCGCGGAGAACTCCATATGATAGCCGGAAAGAACCGGTGGCGCGTGGGAGAGACATACGTGACAGACATTGAGGCTCAAAAGGCTGCTCAAGCCGCAACTGGCAGCCGGAAAACGGTTGCGCCGATGATCGATCCTTTCGGCCGTGCGGTTTCCTATCTACGGGTTTCAGTCACAGACCGCTGCGATTTCCGTTGTGTCTATTGCATGGCGGAAGACATGACCTTCCTGCCAAAGCGCGAAGTTCTCAGCCTGGAAGAACTGGACCGGCTATGCACAGCCTTTATCGAAAAGGGTGTACGCAAGCTGCGGCTGACCGGCGGCGAGCCGCTGGTGCGCAAGAATATCATGAGCCTGATCCGCAACCTCGGACGGCACCTGGACACTGGCGCGCTGGAAGAACTGACGATCACCACCAATGGCTCTCAGCTCGCCCGCTACGCCGATGAACTCTATGACTGCGGTGTGCGGCGGATCAATGTCTCTATCGACACGCTCGACCCGCAAAAATTCAAGGCCGTCACCCGCTGGGGCGATCTGGGCAAGGTTATGGATGGGATCCGGGCAGCGACTGAGGCAGGCCTGTCCATCAAGATCAACATGGTCGCGCTGAAGCAGGTCAATGAGCATGAAATCGTACCCATGCTGGAATGGTGCCACGAGCATGGCCACGACCTGACCCTGATCGAAACCATGCCCCTTGGCGAGATCAACGAAGACCGGACCGATCAATATCTGCCACTGTCGACCGTACGCGAGCGCCTCGCGCAGCAGTTCACCCTGACGGACATACCTTATAAAACCGGCGGCCCTGCGCGTTATGTCACGATTGGGGAAACCGGTGGCCGGATGGGCTTCATCACACCGATGACGCATAATTTCTGCGAAAGCTGCAACCGAGTCCGGGTAACCTGTACTGGCCAGCTTTATATGTGCCTCGGCCAGGATGATATGGCGGACCTACGGGCGCCTTTGCGGGCATCGGAAGGGAATGATCTTTTAAGCGATGCCATCGATGAAGCCATTGGCCGCAAGCCAAAGGGCCACGATTTTGTCATCGACCGGACAAGCAACCAGCCGGCAGTCTCACGTCACATGAGTGTGACGGGCGGGTAGTCTCCAAATTTCAGAGAATTCAATTCTACTAACCGGCGTACTGATGTGCGCCGGTTTTATTATGTATTGGCAAACTCATTTTGCTGTTTTTCGCCGGCATATACAGCTGCCACCGAAATGATGCCGCCAACTCCGCCGACGAACATGACCAAGATCATCGACATTTCATCACCGCCGGCGACACCTGCAGAAATCATGTAGGCCACAAGACTACTGACAACGGCCCCGACGCCAACTTGAAAGAAACTGACCAACCCGGCGGCCGTTCCGGCGAGCTCCGGCCGAACACTCACCGCGCCAGACTGCGCACTCGGAAGACTGATGCCATTGCCAAGACCAATAAAGAACATTGGAAGGAAAAAGAGCGGTCCGTTCAAACTGTCGGTTAGAGTGCCGGCAAGCAGCAACGACACACCAAAAAATCCAATCACAGCCCCGCCTGCGATCATGCGGATAATTCCGACCCGCGCGGCAATCCGTCCGGTAATATAGTTGCCGAGAATGTAGCCCAGCGACACCACCATCAAATAGAGGCCGATTTCCTTCGCCGTTAGTCCAAAGGAACTGACCGCAACAAAGGGTGCCCCCCCCAAATAGGCGAAATACAACCAAGCCATGAGGACGGCGACCGCGCTAAATGCCCAGAACATTTTTTCCCGGCATAGCAAATAGTAGCTGTTCCCGATTTTCTTCACACTGACCGGCGCCTTGTTGTGAATGGTTTCCGGCAGATGTGACCAGGAAAAAATGGCGACCCCAATCCCAAACACAAGCATCAAGATAAAGCCGCCCTGCCAGCCGTACTGCTCATCTAAAAAGCCGCCGACTGCTGGGCCGATAGTGGGAGCGACCGCCATACCCATTGTCACATAGCCGATCATACTGGCGGCTTGTTCCCTGCCGTAAACATCCCGCACCATAGCCCGTGCAAGCACAAGACCCGCACCGCCACCAAAAGCCTGAATTATCCGGGCGCCGATCAAAAACTCGACGGTTGGTGCCAGCAAGCACAACGTGCTTCCGATCACAAAGAGGAACATTCCGGCAACCACTACCGGACGACGGCCATATTGGTCCGAAATTGGCCCCAAAATGATTTGGCCGACTGCGATGGCAATAAAGTAGAACGCCATCGTCAGTTGGATTTCTCCCGCTGACGCCTCAAATGCCTTCATCATACCATCCATGGATGGCAGATAAATGTTCATTGCGAAGGGAGACAGGCTTGATATTGCCACGAGGATTGCAACGGACGGTATCCGTTTCGAATCGCCAGAGGGCTGTGCAGTCAGTTCAGTGGCCATAAAAAACGATCTTTCTACTGAACATAGACCTTAGAAACGACCGCTCAGGAAATCAATCTCAAAAATAGAATTCTAGCGCAATTACCGCATAGGTTGCAGGGCAGTTTTACTCCGCAACACCCAACCTGCGCTCGCGGATGAAACTATAGGTTCCGGAAAAAATAACAATAGTAATTCCGACAAGTGTCAGGACGTCCGGTATATCCCCCCAAACAAGATATCCCAGAGCAATTGCCCAGACGACTATCGAATACCGGAAGGGAGCCACAACGGCAATCTCTCCCAGCCTCATTGCCAAAATGATAAAAACATATCCGGCCAAAACAAAGCCTGCGGCACCGCTCAAATACCCGATTTCGGTGAGTGATATCGGCGTCCAACCGGAAGAAAGTGTAAGGGCTGCTCCGAGTAGAGTTACGGCCACAAAACTGATCAGCGCGACCCCCAGCGTCGGAACATCGGCCGGCAACTGCCGGGTTGCCAGATCGCGCAGGGCCATGCAGCCGACTCCAGCCAGAGCAATCAGCGAAAAGACATTGAACCCCTCAAGTCCGGGCCGGATGATGATCAAGACACCTGTAAACCCGACCATAATAGCGATCCAACGCCGCCAGCCAACCGGGCTCTTCAGGAAGACGGCTGCCGCTGCCGTCACGACAAGGGGCAACACCTGTAAAATGGCCGTGGCATTGGCAATCGGCAATTGGAACAGGGCTGTGAGATAAAGCAAAGTTGCCGCTGTTTCGGCAAAAGCCCGAACCAGAACCGCTGGATGCATCAACACCCGTGCATTTTGGAACATACCGGTTACATAACCGGCAATGCTCAGCACCGCGATACAGATCAGACCACGAACAAGAATGATTTGGCCCAATGGCACCGCATCAGACGCCATCTTAACGAGCGTGTCGTTCAGTATGAACCCGGCCATCGCGACAAGCATCGCAGCGATTGCCTGGCTGTTTTTCTGCCGTTCCATGAAGACCTTAAAAGAACCGGGCAGCCGCTCTGCCACTGCCCGGCCTCTCTTGAATGATTGAATTAATCAAAAACGATCGATGGCGCGGCCCTTCCGCCGCCATCGGTTCCAGCTTCGATACCAGCCACGACCTTGGCGGCGATCTCCTTATAAACTTGTGCCGCCGGGCCTTGCGGATCGGATACGACAATCGGTGTTCCCGCATCTGAAGTTTCGCGGATCTTCATAGCGAGCGGGATTTCACCCAGGAATGGAACATCTAGACGTTCAGCATCGGCGCGCGCGCCGCCGTGGCCAAAAATATCATGCCGGCTGCCGCAATCCGGACACAGGAAATAGCTCATGTTCTCCACGATCCCCAGAACCGGCACATCGACTTTTTTGAACATCGCCAGCCCTTTCCGGGCATCGATCAGGGCAAGATCTTGTGGCGTTGACACGATTACAGCGCCTGCGAGCGGCACCTGCTGCGCCATGGTCAGCTGCGCATCCCCGGTTCCCGGAGGCATATCGACAACCAAAACATCCAATTCACCCCAAGCGACTTCCCGCAGCATTTGGGTGAGCGCGGAAATCACCATCGGCCCACGCCAGATCATCGGCGTTTCTTCTTCCACCATGAACCCCATGGACATGACCTTGATGCCATAGCCTTCCAGGGGTTTCAGCATCCGCCCGGACAAGGCTTCCGGCCGGCCGGAGACATTGAACAGACGCGGGACCGACGGGCCATAAATATCGGCATCGAGCACGCCGACCTTCAGACCGTTTGCTGCCATGCCCAGCGCCAAATTGGCCGTTGTCGTCGACTTGCCAACCCCGCCCTTTCCCGAGGCGACCGCGATGATGTGCTTTATGCCAGGCACTCCAGGCTTGGCAGACGCCTGTTCCTCTGCCGGACGCTGCGGTGCCCGAGCTTGCGGCGCCGGACGGGACGGCTGGGTTGGAGCACTGCCTGGTGCCCGCTCAGCTGTCAGCGCGACCATGGCGTTTTCAACGCCATCAACCTCCTTGACGACCTTTTCCGCAGCCTGGCGCAAGGGCTCCAGTTCCTGAGCCCGATCGGCCGGGACAGTGATTGAAAAAGCCACGCGACCATCGGACACAAAAACGTCCGAGACCAATCCCAGGGAGACAATATCTCCCTCCAGATCTGGCCCTTTGATCTGGCGCAGCCGGTCCAGCACAGCGCTCTTAACGGATTCACTCATGGAAGCGTCCTGTCGTTCACAGGTGACAACGGCCCCTCCACCGCAAATGTCACCTTCTTGGAAGATGTGTGTCTTCGTTTCTTAGGGTCGTTGGGGTCTGGTTACAAGGTCTGGCGCCTGCGCGAGATTGTCTCCCTGACACTTGAAGGACAATGTTCTCCTTGACGCTTGGCTGTAGAGACAGAATAGTTTTCCTCCAACCAGATTCCGTTCTTTATTCGAGACACTTTATGACCACTTGTTTGATTACCGCAGCCAATCGCGGAATTGGCCGCGAACTTGTCCGCGCAGCCCTGTCAAAAGATTGGACTGTTTACGGCTCAGTGAGAACAGAAGACGCTGCCCGGGACGTTGCTGAAAGTTTCGGCGGAAAAGCTACGCCACTGATTTTTGATGTGACCGATCATGCAGCCGTCAAAGCTGCGGCGGATCATTTGGATGCTCCGATTGATGTCTTGATTAACAATGCCGGCATTATCGGCCCGAAAAACCAAGACCCGCTGAATATGGATTACTCCGGATTTCAGGAAACGCTTGCCGTAAACACGTTGGCGCCGCTCGCAGTTGCACAGACGTTCTTGCCTCATATCCTCAAAGACCGTCCCGGCAAGATTGTAACGATCTCCAGCCAGATGTCCTGGATGGGCTACCGCAAATCCGACCGGATCGCCTATCGGGCCTCAAAAGCTGCCGTCAACAAAGTCATGCAAGGATTGGCCACAGAGCTTGAAGACAAAAATGTTCCGGTCATTTTGATCGATCCGGGCTGGGTCCGCACCGATATGGGCGGCGATGGCGCCGACAATGATCCGGCCGATGTTGCCAAGGGTGTCATAGCCCTTTCAGAAAATCTAACGGTTAAGGACACGGGGAAATTCTTCAAGTGGACCGGTGAAGAACGCCCCTTCTAAAGCCCAAAGACCTAAGAACCACAAACTTCAGTAATCCGGAGTTCCCATGCCCTGGCCCTCCCCAATCACTTTGACCGGAACGCATGTCTTGCTCGTACCCTTGGCGATGCAGCACGCCGATGATCTAGCAGAAGCGTCTGCTGAAGGGGATCTTTGGAAGGCCTGGTATACGAGCGTCCCCAAACCGGACGGCGTGCGTGAGGAAATTGAACGTCGTTTGTCCTTGCAGGCATCTGGCTCCATGTTGCCCTTTACCGTGCTGACACCGGATGGCAAGGCCGTCGGCATGACCACCTATATGAACATCGACCCGATTCATAAACGTGTGGAGATCGGCTCCACCTGGTACCGCAAAGCGGTTCAACGCACGGGGCTTAATACAGAATGCAAACTGATGCTTCTGACCCATGCGTTTGAAGACCTGGAGTGTATCGCCGTTGAGTTCCGGACGCATTTTATGAACCGGCAAAGCCGAACAGCCATTGAACGCCTCGGAGCAAAACTGGATGGCGTCCTGCGGTCTCATCAGCGCACAGCTGATGGCGCCCTTCGGGATACCGCAGTTTATTCGATTCTACCGCACGAATGGCCTGCAGTTAAGAATGGTTTAATGTTTAAGTTAGAGGCCGCCCGATAAAGGAATTGCACACAGGAAGATCAACCAGTGTAATTTTACACAGTTTTCTTGCCCCTATCCCACAATAGGAAAGCACTGAATTCTGCACATATCTTTGAGAATGCCACAAATAGGTAATTTCTTCTTCCGCATTGACTCAGATTTTAAGCAAATGTGAGGAATTGAAGCGCAGGCTGGTTCTATCGGCAAACGGATAGGATAGACCAATGGAACTTTACCGCGCCTGCTTCCGCAGCAAGATCAAGTGGGACAAGATGCGCTTGCCTCTGCCTGATGAAATCGACAAGACTCTTTTGCGCATTCGCCGCATCAACCGCCGCGCTGGTGTGACCGGTGCGCTGCTTTTGGTTGACCAGCATATCATCCAGGTTTTGGAAGGTTATACCGGCCCCGTTCTTGATACAGTCTATTGCGTCATGAATGACCCGCGCCTGCACGACATCGAAGGCATTATCCACGAACCGGCGGATTACCGCATGTTCCCCAATTCGCTGATGTTCTTCCGTGACCTGACCGACGGTATCGCGGCATCCAGACATGAAGAACTGCGCCCGCTGCTGGATCATCCAGGCGACGTCACCCGGGATGAAACCTATCTGGCCCTCAGCCTCTTCGCTAAAGAATTGAGCGAAGGCCGGATGACCAACGATATGCTGATGATCTAACCGGGATTTATTCCCGTTTCTGGACGGATGCGCGCCGAACTGATCTGGCCATGTCCTATCCGAGCAGCCTAGTGTGCCTTTCCCCATATTTGGAATCGCACCTTCATGTTCGCCAAGCGTCCGTCTCTCCAGTCCTTTTCCGCAGGCCTGCTCGCTGCAATCGTCGGGTTTGCCAGCTCCTTTGCCATTGTCATTCAGGGTTTGCTTGCTGTGGGGGCAACCACCGCCGAAGCAACCAGCGGCTTGATGGCTCTCTCCATAGCCATGGGTCTGTGCGCGATCGTCGCCTCATTGTGGACCCGCATTCCCGTCAGCATTGCCTGGTCAACTCCGGGTGCCGCGTTGTTGGCGTCAGCCGGACCGGTAGACGGCGGTTTCGCGGCGGCCATCGGGGCCTTTCTTGTCTGTGCGCTCCTTATTGTG
Organism: Labrenzia sp. PHM005; assembly: GCF_006517275.1. NCBI lineage: Bacteria > Pseudomonadati > Pseudomonadota > Alphaproteobacteria > Hyphomicrobiales > Stappiaceae > Labrenzia > Labrenzia sp. PHM005. The sequence continues at coordinate 4,356,829 of NZ_CP041191.1, forward strand.
CTGGCGGGTTTGATCCGCCCCTTCGGACGCGCGGTAGCCGCTATTCCCAGTCCACTCGCAAATGCAATGCTGGCGGGCGTTTTGTTTGGGCTGTGCCTTGCCCCAGTCCGTGCTGTCGCTGAGATGCCCCTTTATGCGCTTGCCGTCATCCTGTCGTGGGCTGTGGCCTTTCGGTTTGCCAGGCTCTACGCAGTCCCGCTCGCCATGCTGATGACATTTGCCATTGCCTTTTACGCGGGCGGCGCACTCGATCTGGCAGAAACCCCGGCGATAAATCGGCCCATTGCGATCATGCCGGTCTTTACGATCGAAGCGCTCATCAGCATTGCCTTGCCACTCTTCATCGTAACCATGGCCTCTCAGAACATCCCGGGAATTGCTGTCTTGCGGGCTTATGGCTATCAGCCCAACAGCGGGCCGTTGTTCACGCTCTCTGGCATCTTCAGTTTGTTATCGGCACCCTTTGGTGGCCATGCCGTCAATCTGGCTGCCATAACGGCCGCCATGTGTGCAGGAGAAGATGCGCACAAAGATCCGGAAAGACGATATTGGGCGGCCGCGGCCTCAGGAGCTATCTACATCCTGTTTGGTCTCTTTGCCGGTTTGGTCATGGCTTTCGTCGCCGCAACGCCAGGGATTTTAATTGAGGCTGTTGCCGGTTTGGCTCTTCTTGGAGCGCTCGCCTTTTCAATCGGCGAAGCAACCAAAGCGGCCGAAACCCGGGACAGCGCCATCATCACCTTTGCTATTACCGCATCCGGTGTCAGCTTCTTTGGTGTATCAGGGGCGTTTTGGGGGCTTCTGGCAGGCGGTGCCTTTATGGCCTTGATGAAGTTGAGAATTGTAAACTAACACCTTGCCCTCAGCCATTTGCCTCCCATAGTGTCTGACTAGAAACAAATCTGGAGTTACGTGCCTGTGACGGCGCCTTACATTCTTCAACCCAATCCACTCAATCCGGCACTTTCAACAACGGTCACCGGTTTCGACCACACCGGCGCGCAAGTTGACACTAAAGTGGTGACGGAAAAGCCGCTGACCCTGTTCCTCAATTCCCAGGAAGTGGTCACGATGATGACCATTGGAGACCATCCGGATTTGCTCGCGGTTGGGTACCTGAAGAACCAGAACATGCTGGCGGACGATGATGTCATCACCGGCATTGATTACGACGAGGATCTGGAAGTAGTCATCGTGCGCACAGAGCGCGAAACCGACTATGAGGAAAAGCTGAAAAAGAAGGTCCGCACCTCCGGCTGCGCCCAGGGCACCGTCTTTGGCGATGTTATGGAAGGCTTTGAAACGGTTAGCCTGCCCAAAGACGCCAGGCTGAAAACCTCCTGGCTCTACAGCCTCACAAAGGCCATCAACACCACGCCGTCGCTCTATCTAGAGGCCGGAGCGATCCATGGCTGTGTGTTGTGCTGCGAAGATGCACCTCTGGTTTATATGGAAGATGTTGGCCGTCACAACGCCGTCGACAAGATCGCCGGGTGGATGCAACTCAACAATGTGCCAGCTGGTGACAAGATCTTTTACACCACAGGCCGCCTGACCTCGGAAATGGTCATCAAGACCGTAATGATGGGTATTCCTATCCTGGTTTCCCGGTCCGGTTTTACTGCCTGGGGTGTGGAACTTGCCCGCCAAGCCGGATTGACGTTGATTGGGCGCGCCCGCGGAAAAAGGTTCCTGACGCTTGCGGGCGCGGAACGGATAGATTTTGACATGGACCCGGCCCTTGCGGAGGATGAACCGCGCGGCTCGGAACGCAAAGGGAGTAACAAAGCGGAATGACCCCGGGAATAACCCCGCTGACACGGGACAAGGTGCTCGGCTGTGTGCTGGCCGGAGGACAATCCCGCCGGATGGGCGGCGGCGACAAGACACTGCTCGATCTCAACGGCAAACCCATGCTGGAGATCATTTTTGACCGCTTGTCCCCGCAGGTTCCGCAAATCGTGCTCAATGCAAATGGCGATGCCAACCGGTTCTCCAGGTTTCCTTTTCCCGTTGTTTCAGATTCGATCGCCGGGTTTGCCGGCCCACTCGCCGGTATTCTAGCAGGATTGGACTACGCGAGAGAAAATCTGCCGGATGTCTCGCATGTGATCTCCGTCGCAGGAGACACTCCATTTTTCCCAGTCGATCTCGTCGACCGGTTCCTGGCAACGACCCCTGCCGACAAACCTGTAATCGCGCTGGCGAGCTCCGCAGACAAACTCCAGCCTGTATTTGGCCTCTGGCCCGTAGCGCTTGCCGAGGATTTGCACGACTGGCTTGCCAAAGGTCAAAGCGGCAAGGTCCTCGCTTTTGTAGACCGTCATGACAGCATTGAAGTTGCTTTCGAATTGGATCAGGCAACCGGCCTTGATCCGTTTTTTAATGCCAACCGGCCGGACGATCTTGAAACGGCCCGAAGCGCGGCGAGTCTTTTAACCTCATGACCACCACTCCCGTTTTTGGAATCACCGGCTGGAAAAACTCTGGCAAGACACAGCTTGTCACCCGTTTGGTTGCTGAGTTCACAGCCCGTGGCCTCAAAGTGTCCACGGTGAAACACGCCCACCATAATTTCGATATCGATAAGCCGGGCGCGGACAGCTACCGCCACCGGGAAGCAGGCGCCGTTGAAGTGGCGCTGGTATCGGGCCGCCGCTGGGCCTTGATGCATGAATTGCGCGATGAAGAGGAACCGCCCTTGTCGGCGATCCTGCCGCGTCTTGCCCCTTGCGACCTGATCCTGATCGAAGGCTACAAACGGGAAAACCACCCAAAGATCGAAGCGCGCCGGACAGAATCGGCAGACAAAGGCCCCTTGGCGCCGGAAGACAGTAATATTCTCGCCATTGCTGCTGATCACATCGTGTCCGACACGGCACTGCCAGTCTATGATTTGAACGATGTCTCAGGCCTTGCTGATTTCATCACCGCGCATCTTGATTTGAAGAGACAAGAGCCATGACGGCCAAGCCAGACTTGAACGACTGTTTTTTGCACGACAAGGATAGGCTCAAACACGCCGAGGCTCTGGCGATCCTGAAGGAGCGCATCCAGTCAGTCGCTTCCATCGAAACCGTTTCCCTGGATGATGCCCTTGGGCGTATCCTTGCCGAAGACGTCACCGCGCCGCGCAATATTCCGCTCGCTGATAACTCAGCGGTCGACGGCTATGCGTTCCGGTTCTCCGATCATGATGAAGCCGGCGGGTTCTTTCGTCTGAGCCAACGCGTGGCCGCAGGTCACAAAAGCGACCAAACCCTTGCCCCCTGGAGCGCCGCGCGGATATTCACCGGCGCAGTCATGCCGCCAGGTGCCGATACTGTGGCCATGCAGGAAGATTGCGAAACGCATCAGCAGGATGGTCAGGACTTTGTCATTGTCCCGCAAGGTCTGAAAAAAGGTGCGAACTGCCGGCTGGCGGGTGAAGATGTTCAAGAAGGGGCCGCAATCCTAACGGTCGGCCACCGGCTCAGGCCGCAAGACATTGCCGCGATTGCGTCGACGGGTGTCGCTGAGATAGCCGTTTATCGCAAGCTGAAGGTGGCCTTGGTTTCGACCGGCGATGAACTCAGGCGTCCTGGCGATCTCATTACGGTTGGCGATGTTTATGATTCAAATCATTTCCTGCTGAACGGGCTTTGCTCACATCTCCCGGTCGACATCAAAGATCTTGGAATTTTAAAAGATGAAGCGCAGCTGATTGAAAACACATTGGCGTCCGCATCTCAGGAGTTTGACGTGATCCTGACCTCTGGCGGCGCCAGCCGCGGCGAGGAGGATCACATGCAGACAGCCCTGGCAAAACTCGGCCAGCGGCATATGTGGCAACTGGCAATCAAACCGGGTCGCCCTGTGATGTTCGGTCAGATCGGCTCTAGCATTTTCCTTGGCATGCCGGGAAATCCGGTGGCCGCGATGGTTTGCTTTATGCTCTATGCGCGCCCGGTCATCAGCGTGTTGGGTGGCGGCGCCTTTGTCGAGCCACAGCGTTTTCAAATTCCATCAGATTTCGAGGTGCCGAAGAAGAAGCCCGACCGGCGCGAATTCTACCGGGGCATTCTGGCGGCGGATGACACCGGACGCACAGTTGCACAGAAATTCGCCCGCGACGGGTCCGGATTGATATCCGGGCTTCGTGAAGCCGACGGTTTGATCGAGATTCCGGAAGAAACGACGTCCGTCAACCGCGGAGATCTGGTAACCTTCCTGCCATTCACTGGTATGGGAGTTCTTTAGTATTTTATCGGAGCCCCAAGGGCTGTGCCTCCCGCGCTTACATAAAGAGGGCTGTAGTTGGAGACCCAAAAGCCCCCGCTCAACAGACAGATCCCGGATCTCCGCTTCGCTGCGTCCGGGAAAGCTCAGTGGCCCAACCAACCAAACGTTCATTCCTGAGCCTCCTCGGCCTTGAGCCGGGGTCAACAAACTATGGTCCCGGATCAAGTCCGGGACCGCTGTTTTTGGGAAATTTTCCCAATCAGAACGTATAGGGCCAGTCGGCCGCAACAAAGCGGTAGGCCTCGCCCTCATTGGCGAGATAACCAAAGCCCGGGAACGGAATGTGCGCGCCTGCGAACATCACCCGGTCGGTGGCCACTTCGTCAAAAAACTTCTTACGCGTTTCAACCGCCTGTGCCGGATCAATATCGAAAGCAATGCCCCACTCCGGATAGTGGGTTTGATACAGAAGCGTATGAACGACATCTGCTGCAATGATCAACCGTTCGCCGTTGCTCTCCAGAACAAAACCGACATGACCCGGTGTGTGCCCGGGCAAGGCTTTGGCCGTGATCCCTGGCAGGATTTCTTTGCCGGGATTAAACAACGTCTGGCGCGCTTTATAGGCATCCGCGCTTTTGCGTGCGCCCAGGAAAAACGGCTTGAATTGTTCCGGCGCCGCATTCATCGCCCCATCGTCGAACCAGAATGCATTGTCCACTTCCGGAAGCAATAGTTCAGCATTCGGAAACATCTTTTCACCAGCCGGTGTCAACACACCAAACAAGTGATCGGGATGCATGTGAGTGATCAAAACCGCATCGATCTGCTCTGGTGTCACACCAGCGGCCGCCAGCGCTTTGCCGAGATGGCCCACAGTCGGCCCAAGGCTGTCGGATGTCCCCGCATCAATCAGCACCAACTTGTCGCCGGTGTTGACCAGATAAGCATTCACCGGACCGGTGAGCGCTTCAGTGTCAATAAACGCCGCTTTGCGAAGCTGGGATGCAGCCTCCTCGTCATATCCGAGGATCAGCTCAGGGCCCATACTCAAATACCCATCAAGAAGTGCGGTGACTTCAAAGTTCCCGATCTTGCGCCGGATGGCACCAGCCATCGGCGCACCAGCCATTGGTGCTGCGGCCTGAGCGCCCGTTGAAATCAGGTTCAAACCACTCGCAACACCAAGCGCAGCACCACCCGTTAGGGCTCCACCCAAAAAACCGCGCCTGTTCATCGCGCTCTTTTCAATCGTCATGTCTGTCTCCAAAGCCGTTTGCCAAAACGCCCCCTAGAAGAGGCCGTGCCCTTTAGTTCATTTATTCTTCTGGATTTTAAAGGCGGCTATTTATTATAAGAACCAAAAGCCGTTCTTATGAATGATGCGTATTTCCCGCATTTTGGAGACTTCGATGGATAAGTTGAGTGCTCTGACAAGTTTTGTACACGCTGTGCAATTGGGCAGTTTTTCCGCCGCAGCAAGCCGTCTGGGGGTTTCGCAGCCAGCCGTCAGCCAGCAAGTCCGCAGCCTGGAAGACAATCTCGGCACACGCCTGATCAATCGAACGACCCGGCGCTTGTCGCTCACCGATGCGGGAGAGCGATATTTCGCTTATGCCAGCGACATATTGGAAAAGCTTTCTGAAGCCGACCGGTCCGTACAAAGTGCAGAGGCTCAAATGAGCGGCCGCCTGACCGTCAGCCTGCCCTATGCGTTCACCGAGCCCGTTCTTGCCGACTTCCTGACGCAATTCAAGACAACTTACCCGGCAATTTTCTTCGATGTTCAGCTGTCGGATGCCATGGTGGATGTGCAAAAGGACCAGATCGACGTCGCTATCCGTATGGGCCACATTCTAGATGACCGGCTGATCGTCAAAAAACTCGGCGACATGCAACGCTGCCTCATCGCGTCCCCCGCCTATCTGGACAAAACCGGACGGCCGCAAACGATCGAGGACCTGAAAAACCACGACTTCCTGCTTTATCCGCATATAGCCGACGCCGGATACATCGAGCTAGTCAGCCCTTACGGAAAACCGACCAAGGTACCGGTGTCGCCGGCAATGGTGATCAACAACTCCGCAGCCCTAAGACGCGCAGCGGTTGCCGGGCTTGGTATCAGTACTGCGGTGACCTGGTTGTCCGAACCGCATTTCAACACCGGCGAACTGGAACTCATCCTGGAGGATTGGTCTTTCGGCGTGCATCCGGTGCATGCTGTTTATCCATCCTACCGGTTCATCCCGATGAAGGTCCGCCAATTTGTGTCGGACCTTCAAGCTTATATGGCCAATCAGGCGGCTTTCGTCCAAACGGCCGCCGTTGCAGCAGAATGATCCTCTTAGACTTCGACTTCGTCGACAGCCACGACCCAGGTTTCTTTCAAGGCCTCGGCCTCCCACGCCTGCCAAGCGGTTGTCTCGCGCAGAGCTGCGCTGTAGCGGGCGGCAACCGGCGCATCGGTCAACGCGTAGGTATCAAACCGGCTGACAACCGGCGCATACATGGCATCGGCGATGGTGAAATCACCAAACAGGAAGGGCCCGCCTGAAGCTTCCAAGCAATCATCCCAGATCTGAACAATGCGTGCGACGTCCGCTTTGACATCTTCACCGACTGCAAGCTTTTCCACTGGACGCCGCATGTTCATCGGGCACGCTCCACGCAATGCGGAAAAACCAGAATGCATCTCCGCTGAGATTGCCCGGGCAAGCGCCCTTTCCTTCTGCCCCTCCGGCCAAAGGCCTTTGTCCGGAAACCGCTCGGCGGCATATTCCAATATTGCCAGACTGTCCCAGACCGTCAGCTCTCCATCCTTCAAGACCGGAACTTTCATACTGGGAGAAAAATCCCGGAACTTCGGATTGCCGTTCTCAAAGTCAAACGGCACCAGGGTTTCCTTGAAGGCAATGCCCTTGTGCTTGAGCGCAATCCAGGGCCGGAACGACCAAGAAGAATAATTCTTGTTGCCAATGAAAAGCTCAATGTCCGCCATGATGTCCTGTCCACTTTGAATGAAGTCCGCTCGCGCCATACCGGTGCCAAGCTCCTGCCTGGCACTTCATGCCCGGTAAAAACTACCTAATGAGTTCAAGCGTCCGCTTCAAATTCAATAAGTTCATGAAAACCATAAGGAAGTTTCATGACCCAGCTGCGGCACAACCCTTGCATGCGATAACCAGCATCAAGCCAACCACTCTAGGTCCCAAATGATTGCCTCTGCCCCACCACCAACCTTGGCTCAAACCAACACACTTTCAACTGAGCAAAAGGCGGAAAACAAACCGGTTTTCGACATGAAGGAAATCCGTGCGGAACTTGCCCGCCAATACGAGGCCTGGAAGGAACTGCCGGAAGACCAGAAACTGCGCCACCTGAAGCTGGAAAAACACGGATTGAGCGAACAGGACCTGGATAACCTGCCTGACGCTGACCGGGCCCATTTTGAACAGAAGATTTCCGAGGCGACGAACCGCCCTGCGTTTACCGTCGATGCACAAGACTTGGACAGCGGAGACGGAGTGTTCCGCCCAGTTCTGTCTCTTGCATCGGTCTTGGCAATTTCTGGTTCAAACGCTCCAGAACAAACGAATGAGACCAAACCGCCGCTAGGTTCAACCGAATAACGGGCAAATCCTGGCCGGAACAAAAAGCAATGATCCGCCTTCTGCTGGCCTGAATTTGACTTAAAGGAAACACTGGTGAGGGAAAATTCTTTCCAGCAAGGGCCTTTGCGCGAAAAAAGGCAATTTTGCACTGTGTTTTTTTCCTAGGCCCGCTTGAAATTTGACTCGAAGTGTATGGAATAGGGCGGTCGGGCGAAATGGTGGGAGGAACCCACCCAAGACCCAAACAAAATACTAGGGGAATAAATATGCGTTTTGTGCGTATGGCCGCAGCTGCGGTTGCAGTCCTGGCCGCCGTCGGTGGCGCGGAAGCTAAAGACTGGTCCAAAGTCCGTATCGGTACCGAGGGCGCCTACCCTCCGTTCAACTCCCTGACCGCTGACGGTCAGCTGGTTGGTTTCGACATCGACATTGCCAACGCTCTTTGCGAAGAAATGAAGGTCGAATGTGAATTTGTCACCCAAGACTGGGATGGCATGATCCCCGCCCTTCAGGCTGGCAAATACGACGCCATTATCGCGTCCATGTCGATCACCGAAGAGCGTAAGCAGAAGGTCGACTTCACCAGCAAATACTACAACACACCACCAGCAATCGGTGTTCCGAAAGATTCGAAGATCGCAGGCGTTTCTGCTGATGATCTCAAAGGTGTCCTTTTGGGCGCCCAGTCTTCCACAACCCACTCCAACTATGCCGAAGCGCACTTCCCGGACGCTGAGCTGAAGCTCTATCCGACAGCGGATGAGTACAAGCTGGATCTGGAAAACGGCCGCATCGACGCTGTGATCGAAGATGTTGTTGTTCTGTCCGACTGGCTGGCAACCGACAACGGCGCTTGCTGTAAGGTTCTCAACACCTTGAAGTCTGATCCGGTTATCAACGGTGAAGGCGCTGGTATTGCGATCCGCAAGGGTGAAGGCGAATTGAAGGACATGTTCGACAATGCGATCAAAGCGATCCTTGCGAACGGTAAGTACAAAGAAATCAACGACAAGTACTTCTCCTTCGACGTTTACGGCGGTTAATTTGATCGTCTTATAAAAATGGAGCGTGGCGCGGTCACCGTGTCACGCTTTACTGTGAGTCCAATCTCACACGACGGCTGGCGGGGCAGCCGGACAAAGAAACAACAAAAACAGAAAGAAGCGCCGGCCGATGAATGAAGCTTTGACGCTGTTGTCCTTTGGGGATCAGGGCTGGGGAGACACGATCGCCTCAGGGGTGCTGATTACAATTTCCTTAGCATTGGCGACGCTGCCGTTCGGGCTTGTGCTCGGTTTTGTGATCGCGCTTGCCAAGAATTCTTCTGAGCCCAGCCTGAAACTTGCGGCCAACATTTACACCACGATTTTCCGCGGCCTTCCGGAACTTCTGACGCTGTTTCTGGTCTATTACGGTGCACAAATAGCCATTCAGGAAGGGCTCAAGCTCGCCGGTTTTGATGTCTATTTTGAGGTCAACTCCTTTGCGGCCGGCATGGTCGCCCTCGCACTCGTGTTTTCATCCTACGCGTCCGAAGCTTTCCTGGCGGCCTTCAACGGCATTCCGCAAGGCCAGTATGAAGGCGGTCATGCTTTAGGGTTGTCGCGCTTTCAAACCATGCGGCTGATCATCTTACCGCAACTGATCCGCCTTGCCCTACCCGCGCTTGGCAACCTGTGGCTCATACTCTTGAAAGAAACCTCACTGGTTTCGGTGATTGGGCTTGCCGATCTTGTGCGTGAAGCTGGCATTGCCGCCCGCGTCACCAAGGAACCTTTCCTATTCTTCGGGGTAGTTCTGCTGGTTTATTTGCTACTAGCCATGATCTCTTCGGCAGGACTGATGCGCATTGAACGCTGGTCCAAACGTGGGGAGGCCGCACGATGACCGCCGCAAACCCGACCACGGGGACACTCCGTCCGCCTGCCCCTCCGAAAAAGTGGACCAACACCCGGATTGTTGGTCACGTGCTGATGGCGCTATGGATCCTGTCCGGTGTCTATCTCGTCTATTTTTTGGGTTCCAACATCGCCAGTCCGTTTGTCCAAAAATACTGGCCGAAATATGTTGATGGGTTCATCCTAACCATCCAGATTGTTGGTGTGTCCCTCGTCCTAGGCGCACTGATATCCATCCCAATCGCAGCCGGGCGCGCCTCGCAGTGGAAACTGTTTTCCTGGCCCGCCTATGCCTATGTGAATTTCTTTCGCGGCACCCCGCTGCTCGCGCAGACCTTCATGGTCTACTATGGCTTTGGCGCCTTTAGCGCCGAACTGAAGTCGATCGGCCTGTGGTGGTTCTTCCGCGACGCTTGGTATTGCGTGATCTTCACCTTCTCTCTGAATACGGCCGCGTACCAGGCGGAAATTCTGCGTGGCGCAATTCAAAACGTCCCCAAGGGCCAATGGGAGGGCGCAGAAGCACTTGGTCTTTCCCAGCTGGTAACGTTCTTCAAAATCATCCTGCCGCAAGCGCTGATGGTTGCGTTGCGTCCATACGGCAATGAGATCATTTTGATGATCAAGGGATCGGCAATCGCATCCATCATCACGATCCTAGATCTGATGGGGGAAACCCGCCGGGCCTATTCCCGCTCCTATGACTTCCAGGCGTATATTTGGGCGGCTGTCGCGTATCTCTTGATCGTGGAAACACTGCGCCGGGTCTGGGACAAACTCGAAGCCCGCTTGACCCGCCATTTGAAACGGTGACACCAGTCACCGTTTCAGTGCTTTGGCACACTCTGACACGGTCCCTTTGCCCGGCCGCCTCCCCGCTGTCTTTGGAGAATTTCCATGTCCGCACACAAACCACCATTTCATGCTGACACGCTGCTTGCCCATGGCGGCGGTGGATTTGACCAGGCGACCGGAGCGGTCGTGCCACCGATCCCTGTGGCGACTACGTTTGTCCGCGATGAAGACTATGCGCTGGTCAGCGGCGATCATCTTTACAGCCGTGATGACAACGACCTCTTCCGGAAAACTGAATCGCTCCTGGCCACATTGGAAAACGGTGCAGACAGCCGCCTGTTTTCGTCCGGCATGGCAGCGATTGCCGCCGTCGCCCGGATAATCAAACCCGGCGGCACCTTGATGGCCCAATCAGGCATTTACTGGGGCACAACACTGTTCTTGCGCCAACATTGCGCCCGCAATGACATTGCCTTGGTCGAATGCGATGCCAGCGACATCGACACTTTCCGGGACGAACTTGCGATCACCAAACCGGACTTGGTCTGGCTGGAAGTCCCGAGCAATCCCTACTTGAAGGTTGCCGACATCGGCAAAGTCTCCGACCTGTGCAAATCCGCAGGCGCCTTGCTTGCCGTGGATGCAACAGCCGCAACGCCATTGATCATGAAGCCGCTCACACTGGGTGCGGATCTGGTGATGCATGCCGCCACCAAGGCTCTTAACGGGCATTCGGATCTTCTAGGCGGTGTCGTCACCACCAAAGATTCGTCCTCAGACGCCTGGGACTTCATCTGTACTGAACGCAGGATGGCCGGCGCCGTCATGGGGTCATTTGAGGCCTGGCTGCTGCTGCGTGGCCTCAGAACTCTAAGCCTGCGCGTGGAACGCATGAATGCCAATGCGATGGCGCTTGCCGAACATTTGGAGGCCCATCCCAAAATCGAAAAAGTTCTTTATCCCGGCCTTCCTAGCCACAAAGACTATGCGACTGCAAGAAATCAGATGACCGGTGGGTACGGGTCGCTGATGTCCGTACAAACACAGGGCGGCAAAGATGAAGCCTTGAAAGTCACGGGTGCGCTCAAGCTGTTCCAGCGCGCCACGTCTTTGGGCGGCACGGAGAGCCTGATTGAACACCGGCGGTCTATTGAAGGCGAAACCTCAGGCATTCCGGAAAATCTGCTGCGCCTATCCCTTGGCATTGAGCATATCGCTGATCTGATCGCGGATTTTGATCAAGCTCTCGCAAGAATTTAAGTGCCATCGGACTGTTCAGGCCGCAAAGACCGCATCCAGGAAACAAACGCCTTTAGCGCCGCGCGTTGAACGCCGGGCCGGGTGACGAGGTGGTAACCCGCGCCGGAATGGAACCGGTCCTCAAACAAAACCTGCAAATTGCCCGCTTCAATGTCCGGTTCGATAAAAGCCTTGGCTGTCGCAGAAATGCCGTCTCCCCGGCGCAGTCCTTCTAAAACCATGTAGCCAGGCAAATGAGTGACATTGAGCTTTGCCTGCGGAACCACACCTTGCCGTTCCAACCAGTGCGCCAATTCATTGGTCCCGTATTCCTGAAGCCAAGGGTAGTCCAGGATGTCTTCAGGATTCTCGATTTTGCGGTCACCAATGAGACATTTGGCGCCGACCACTACGAAATTCGTTTTCAAAAACGGTTCTGACTCAAGGCCGGGCCAAGTTCCGCGGCCAAACCGGACAGCAAGATCCGTCCCTCCGGGCGACAATTCCACAACTTCAGCGCTGGGATTTAACATCAATTCGATATCCGGGTGTTTGTGCCGGAAATCATTGATCCGCGGCATCAGCCAACTGACAGCAAAGGAAGGTGTCATGGTGATGTTCAGCGGACGGGCTGAAGCTTTCCGGCTGATCGCTTCGATGGCTTCCCCAATCGCATCGAACCCCTTGCGCAAACCTTCGTAGAGTTGCGCACCTTCTTCTGTCAGCTCAACGCCCCGCCCGGCCCGATTTGTAAGCTGCACGCCAAGGTGTTTTTCCAGTGCTCTCACCTGCTGGCTGATCGCGGCATGAGTCACATTCAAATCGCGCCCCGCTGCGGACAGACTTCTCGTTTCGGCAACGGCCGCAAATGCCCGTAGGCTGTTGAGTGACGGGATGGCGCGCCAGTCCATATGTAATTTTTCCTTACATTACAAAATTCTTCCTGACTCGCATTTAGAGGCAGAAACAAGCACATTATTCTCACACAACCAAGCATGAGGATGTAAGATCATGTTGAATATATATGCACAGAGCTTTATGGAAGCCAGCCGTTTTTCGTCAAACACCCGCCCCGACCCGCACACACATGCGGCTTTAGAAAAAATGACCGAACGCAAATCCTTCGCACCGTTTTTTTGGGCCAAGCGGACCCAGAAGCGCTAAGGAACAGGCCTGACAAGCGCAATAGAATGCCGTAGAACCTGATGCAGTTCGTTGATACCAAAGGCCCGGCCGCAGCCGGGCCTTCGTCTGCAGGGGAGCCTTAGTATGGCAAAGGTGGCATTTATCGGTCTTGGGGTTATGGGATATCCGATGGCAGGATACCTGAAGACCAAAGGCGGACACGACGTAACCGTCTACAATCGCACCACGGCCAAGGCCGAGAAATGGGCTGCTGAATATGGCGGCAGCTTTGCCAAGACCCCGCAAGAAGCCGCTGAAGGCTGTGATTTTGTTTTTGCCTGTGTCGGCAACGACGATGACCTGCGGTCCGTGACCACTGGACCAGACGGCGCGTTTCACGGCTTGAAAGAAGGCGCGATTGTTGTCGATAACACAACAGCGTCTGCGGAAGTTGCCCGGGAACTCTATTCAGCCGCCAAGGAAAAGGGCTGCGGCTTCATTGATGCGCCGGTGTCAGGCGGTCAAGCAGGAGCCGAAAACGGCGTTCTGACCGTCATGTGCGGCGGTGATCAGGATGTCTTCGACAAAGCCAAGCCGGTGATTGAGTGTTTTTCCAAGTTTGTCGGCCTGATGGGCGGCAGCGGCGCTGGTCAATTGACCAAGATGTGCAACCAGATCTGCATCGCCGGCCTGGTACAGGGTCTATCGGAGGCCATCCACTTTGCCGAAAAAGCCGACCTCGATGTCGAAGCCGTTATTTCAGCTATCCGCGGCGGCGCGGCCCAGTCCTGGCAGATGGAAAACCGCTGGGAGACTATGCGCGACGGTAAGTTTGACTATGGATTTGCCGTTGACTGGATGCGCAAGGATCTGGGTATTTGCCTGAAAACAGCCAATGACACCGGCGCCCGCCTGCCCGTCACCGCACTGGTCGATCAGTTTTATGCGGAAGTTCAAGCAATGGGCGGCAATCGCTGGGATACATCCAGCCTGATCGCTCGCCTGCGGAACGCTGACAAGGGCTAAAACACAATGAGCCGCAAACCTTCAGCTGATGATTGGCCACTCGTGGCAATTCTGGAGGCATTGAAGGAGCGTGGCTCAGAAGAAAACCGCGCCGGACTGGCGCGGTTTGGGATCGATGCATCCAATGCGTTTGGCGTTCCGATGGCTGTGCTGCGGCCCTTTGCGCGCCAGATTGGCCGGTCTGAGGACCGCGCATTGGAGTTATGGGCGAGCGGTTATCACGAAGCCCGCCTGCTTGCGATCCTGACGATCCCACCCAAGGCGCTCACAGACACTCAAGCCTGGGCCTGGCTGGCCGATATTCAATCCTGGGACTTGTGTGACCAGTTGACCAATATCCTGGCCAAACGCGCTGGTTCTGAGGCGATGGTCGGCCCGCTGGCTGAAGAAGAAGGCGAGTTTTTGCGCAGGGCGGCCTTTGCCCTGATTGCTTGGCGCGCCGTCCACGCCAAAACGTCACCGGATACCGAGTTTCTGGGTTATTTTCCGCTGATCAAATCAGGGGCAACCGACCCGCGCAATTTCGTCTGGAAAGCGGTTCATTGGGCGCTCCGGCAAATCGGCAAACGCTCCGCCAGCCTGCATGGACCCGCGTTGCAGTTGGCCAACGACCTTGTGTCCGCGCCAGATAAGCCCAGTCAACGCGTTGGACGCGAAGCCTTTCGCGAGTTGGACTCAGCAAAGGTCCGCGGGCGCCTCGGCCTTCCCGACGCGCCCTAACCTCAAGTTTGCCTATTCAGACACAGCTTCCTGCGCGATGGAGTCCAGAAGCGTGTTGACTTCGCCGATCGCAGCTTTTGAAGCTTCTGACCCGATTTCGCTCAACCGGCGGAACCCGACCGTGACACTGCCCTCGGCATCCGGTGTGTCATAAACAAAAAGCGTGTACGGGCAATAGGCGATGTTCGCCGGATTGGCTTCCATAGCCTTGCGGGAGAGGTCCGCCGAGCAAAAAAGCATGGCCTGGGCATTGGAAAAGATTTTCTTTGTTCCGCCGACATCTGCAGATGTCCGCTCCAGCATCTCGCCGATGTGCGACGTGTAATCGATCACCAGACCGCGATTGACGATCGCGTTTTCAAGGCCGAACCGCACATCCTCAAAGTCCGCCTGGACTGTGTAGGCAGTCACGCCTTCGGGTACAGATCCTTTTTCCGCTGCACTGGCTGACACAATTGGGGTGACCGCTGCAAATACTGCGGCCACGGTAATCGATTTCCAAAATTCTATCACGATGTCCTCCCGTAACTTGTTTCGGGAGGTTAGAGCACAATGGCGGTCACCGCCATTGACACATCTCAATTTTTGAATGTTTTCTCACCGACCGCCTCAGACCTCGACCTCCAGCGTGCCGATCGGGTTGGAACAACAAGCCAGGATGTAGCCGTTGTCCACATCCTCATCGCTGATACCGCCAGAGTGGACCATGTGAACGTCCCCTGCGACCTTCTTGACCTTACAGGTTCCGCAAACGCCAAAGGTACATCCGGACGGGATGTTCAGGCCCGCATCCTTTGCAACGGCCAGCACCGTATCGGTTTCCGAACACCAGGCCGAAACATTGGAGTTTGTGAAAACGATCTGTGCCTGGGTGTCTTCCTGCGGCACAACGTCGTCGAACTCCGTCAGTTCCTCTTTGGTTTCCGCTGGCGCCTGGAAACTCTCCTGATGATAGCGATCCATGTCGTAGCCGAGCGCGTTCAAGATCTCGCGCACCGATTCCATGAACCCCTCCGGCCCGCAGCAATAAACATCCCGGTCCAGATAATCGTTGCACATGAGACCCAGCATCAGCTGGTTGAAATGCCCCCTGTAGCCTGTCCACACTTCATAAGGATCGTTCTGATTAACGACAAAATGAAGCTGCAGTCCGTTGGTGCGGCACGCCATGTATTCCAGCCGTTTGCGGAAGATGAGATCCGCCGGACGGTTTGCGCACTGAATAAAGCAAATGTCCGGCTCTTCCCCGCGCTCAAACAATGTGGCCGCCATGGACATCATAGGTGTGACACCGGAGCCTGCGGAGATAAATAGGTATTTACCGTCAGGGCTCGTGGGCAAATGGAACAATCCAGCCGGTCCAAACGCCTTGATCTGCATCCCCTGCTCCAGGTGATCCAGCATCCAGCGTGTCCCGACACTGCCTTCCTGCGCCTTTACCGTGACCGACAGATAGGCTTGTGTCGCCGGAGACGATGAGATCGTGTAAGTCCGCTGCACATTGCCGCCCGGCACTGGCAGATCAAGCGTGATGAACTGGCCAGCCTTATAGACGAAGCGCTTGCCCGACGGCGGGCGGAACGTGAAGGTTTTCACATTCGGCGCTTCCGGCAGAACGTTCACGCATTCCAAAGGCTCGCTGTCACTCCAGACAGGCGTGTCCTTGTCCGGCATTGGAATCATGGCCATGACTTACTCCGCTGCTACGCGGAAACGGCCAATCAGACCGGCTTCCATTGTCCGTGTGTACCAGTCGATGAACTGGATCACGCCGCTCTCCTGCACGGGCGAATAGGGTCCGGGCTCATAGGCCGGCGAGTTGATACCGATTTGATTTTCTTCAACAATCTGACGATCTTCATCGTTGGTATGCTGCCAGACTTCCGTCAACCGCTTCAAATCATAGTCGACACCTTCTTCGGCATCCTTATGGACCAGCCAAGTGGTGCTGACCCGGGTTTCCTGCGGCCCCACCGGCAACACGCTGAACGTCAGAACGCTGTCAGACAGGAAATGGTTCCAGGTGTTCGGATAGTGGAAGAACAGGCAGGATCCGGCATTGTCGAACGGAACTGATCCGACACGGCGGGACACAGCGGCCTTGCCATCCATGGTGTAGCTGACCGCATCGCCAAGGAACGGGATGCGCACAAAGCGCCATTGTTCGCTGTCGTTGATAAAATACTTGGACGGCAGCCCGCCGTTCTCGCAGCGCGCGATATGCTCCTTACCAATATTGGATCCCGCAGCATCCGTGCCGCCAACGATATGCGGATCATCGGAAAACGTCCGGCAAAGCGAGGGGTGCGAACCGGAGCAGTGATAGCACTCGCGGTTGTTCTCCAGGACCAGTTTCCAGTTGCCTTTCTCAGTGATGGTCGACTGATGGGCAACTTTCAGGTTGGAAAGATCATGCGGGCCAAGATAGCGCGCCGCTTGTGCCTTAAGGTCCGAAATATCCGGCGCAACATCAGCTAAACAAATAAACACCATCCCGGAGATATCGGCGCAGTGAACCGGCTTCAAACCGTGGTTCTCCGGCTTGAAATCTTCCCCCATTTCGCGGGCCCAGAGCAGTTTGCCATCCAGCTCATAGGTCCATTGATGATAGGGGCAGACCAGCTTTGGAGAGCTGCCCTTGGATGCCGAGCAAATCCGGCTACCGCGGTGGCGGCAGGAGTTGTGGAAGCTCCGGATCTGGCCGTCTGCACCGCGCACGATAATGATCGAATAGGCGCCAATCTCCAGGGTCACATAGTTGCCGGTCTTGGGCAGCTCTGCAGCGGGAAGCGCGAAAACCCACTCTTTGTGCCAGATGTTTTTCATGTCTGCCTGAAAAACATCCTCATCAGTGTAGAACGCCTGCGGCAAGGAGTATCCGGGGCGGCGGGACATGAGTAGCGAAAGAATCTCTGCATCGCTGCGCATACTGCGTCATCCTTTGTGAGCCGAGTCTAACGGCCATTGATTTGGCAGAAAATTGCCGTGCCTTGCCGCATGGCCATAGCTCAAAACCGGCATCGGCTTATTCACAAAAGACGTGCCGCAAATTCGGTCAGCCCTGCCGCTTTTCTAGATATCCTTCACTATCCTCAAAGCGTCATAGATTGCCGCATGTGTGTTACGGGCAGAGACCGCATCACCAATCCGGTAGAGCGCAAAGGCCCCGCCGGGATTCGCGTCCATAGGCTGCGGGCGGCCGAAGATGAGCGCCTCCTGATTGACGCTGCCAAGGTTTTTGGATTTCGGCTTCAGGTCGAAATAGAGCTCATCCATCGGTACCGTGCCGTGATTGACGACGATCTGATCGAAGTCCCGCTCTTCAGTGAAGGCGGAATAGTCCGTGCCAATAACTGCCGACAGCATATTACCGGCCTTCCGGACCGCCTTCAGACGATACGTCACGGTAAAGCGAACGTCTTTGTCTTGCAGCGCCCTCATATAGGGCACCAGGTTCATGGCCATGACGTCCGGCGCAAACGACCGGTCGGGGGTCATGATTTCAACATGCGCGCCAGTGTTCGCAATTAACTCGGCTGCCTGCAACGCCGGATGGTCCCCGGCATCGTCATAGACCAGGACACGCTTGCCCGGCTTGACATCCCCGGCAATGATGTCCCAAGCGGAGACAACCAGGTCGTTGCCCTCGCTTAACACCTCCGTATGCGGCATCCCGCCCGTTGCGATAACAACAACGTCCGGACTTTCATTTTCAATATCATCAACTTCTGCAAATTTATTGAAGTGAAACTTCACTCCCTTTTTTGCGCATTGTTCCATGCGCCAATCAATAATGGAGATCATCTCCCGCCGCCGTTCCGACTGGGCAGTTAAGCGGATCTGTCCACCCGGGTCGGGAGCAGCTTCAAACACCGTGACATCGTGCCCCCGCACGCCCGCCACCCGGGCAGCTTCCATGCCCGCCGGCCCTGCCCCGACAACCACAATCTTCTTTTTCTCAGCAGCTTCTGGAATGTCATGCGGCATGGTCAATTCACGACCCGTTGCCGCATTGTGGATGCACAGCGCATCACCGGCCTGATAAATCCGGTCCAGGCAGTAGGTTGCCCCAACGCAGGGCCGAATGTCCTCTTCCCGTTTTTCGGCGATTTTGCGGACCAATTGCGGATCAGCCATATGGGCACGTGTCATCCCGACCATGTCGAGCAGCCCCTCTGCAATCGCATGGCGGGCCGTGGCCACATCCGGTATTTTCGCTGCGTGAAATGTCGGCAGACCGATTTCCTGTTTGATCCGACCGGCAAAGTCTAAGTGCGGCGCATTGCGCATGCCTTGCACAGGGATGACATCCGTCAATCCGGGGTCGGTGTCGATATGGCCACGGATCACATTGAGAAAATCGATATTTCCTGTTGCCTTCAAGCGCCGGGAGATTTCCAGCCCCTCATCTTCGGTGATCCCGCCCTCCAAATCCTCGTCGGCCGTGAACCGGATACCGAGAATGAAGTCCTCACCAACCCGCGCCCGTACCGCGTCGATCACTTCCGTGGAAAACCGCATGCGGTTTTCCAGCGATCCACCATAAGGACCTTCAAGCGTGTTGGTGACCGGAGACCAGAACTGATCCATTAAGTGGCCGTAGGCCTGGAGTTCAATGCCATCCATGCCGCCCGCTTTCATGCGTTCTGCGGCGTCGGCATAGTCCTGAACAATCCGTGCAATGTCCCAGTCTTCAACCTGTTTTGGAAACGCCCGGTGTGCAGCTTCGCGCTCATGGCATGAAGAGACGGCCGGCAGCCAATCACCCTTGTTCCAGTGCGTTCTCCGGCCCAGATGCGTCAGCTGGATCATCACGGCGCAGCCGTGGTCATGACAGGCATCTGTGAGCCGTTTAATCCACGGCACCACCTCGTCCTTATAAGCAAGGATATTGTTGAACACTGGAGGCGAATTGCGCGACACCGCCGCCGACCCGGCAGTCATGGTCAAGGCCACACCTGCCTTGGCGCGCGTCTCGTGATACGCCCGGTAGCGGTCTTTCGGCATGCCGTCTTCGGGATAGGCTGGCTCATGTGACGTGATCATGATCCGGTTTTTCAATGTCAAATGTTTCAGCTGATACGGCTGCAGCAACGGATCCTTAGACATGCCTCTCCCTCAATGCCTTTTCCTCACCTCATGAACGGAGATTTCAGAGTAAGAGCGATCCACCGGACTTGAAAAGCCGCAAAAACGACATTCATGTCGCTTTTGAAAACACATGTGTCAATTTTGCTTGTTTCCAGGGACCTGCGCTGCTACCGGACAAGAATGAAGAGCTCTTTGATCGACAAAACATCCGGATGGCGCGGATCGCGCGATGTCTGGGTACAAGCTGCTTATGAAGCCCTCATTGAAAGCGGAATAGACTCTGTAAAGGTCATGCCGCTGGCTGACCGGCTTGGCTTGTCCCGGACCAGCTTCTATGGCCATTTTTCAAGTAGGCAGGATCTACTGGATGCACTGATCACCCTGTGGCAGACCAAAAACACGGGCAACTTAGTCAAGCGGACAGAAGACTACGCCGAGACGGTCACAGAAGCGGTGTTGAACATTTTTGATCTCTGGCTGCTTCCCGACCAGTTCGACTCCCGCCTGGAATTTGCCGTTCGCAATTGGGCGCACACCGATCCGAAGCTGGCGCGATTGCTGGATGAGGCCGATCAGATCAGGGTCGAGGCCCTGGAAGCGATGTTCACCCGC
This sequence comes from Labrenzia sp. PHM005, assembly GCF_006517275.1. NCBI lineage: Bacteria > Pseudomonadati > Pseudomonadota > Alphaproteobacteria > Hyphomicrobiales > Stappiaceae > Labrenzia > Labrenzia sp. PHM005. The sequence continues at coordinate 4,377,167 of NZ_CP041191.1, forward strand.
TTTGGACATGAACAAGCTTTTGCCAACGTACGCGCCAATACGGTCTACCAAACCCAGATCGGCTATATCTCGATGAAAAAAGATGGCCCGTTTGAGCCGCTTGAGCCTCGATTGGCACGCATGCCGTTCTATGCCGAAATCTTCACCGGCCAGCCGGTCTCAGACGCAGAATTCGCCCGCTTCCGCGCCCGGCATCCTATCCCGGAATGACGCGTTTTGGGAACTTTGAGTATTTTTGAACACTACGGAGCCGCTTGATCCGCTTTTCGGGTCTGTTGACAAGGCGCGGCCGGTGCCGCGGCCCGGATGGCCACAAGCCGGGCGCACCTCAGTTCAACGGATTTGATCCATCAAGTGACTCTGTATTGTTCAAAAATACTCTAGACGTCTTTATTGGCCTTCGGTTTTTCCGCTGCGACATAGGCAAGAGGCAGAGCTGTGGTGTTTTTGATCTGCTCCATCGCAAATGTGGTCGAGACATCTGAAATATCGATCTTGGCGATCAGGCGCTTGTAGAACGAGTCATAGGCTTCAATGTCTGGAACAGCGACGCGCAACAGGTAATCCACTTGACCCGCCATCCGGTAGAACTCAACGACTTCCGGAAACTCCTGGATGACATCGGCGAATTTCTTCAGCCAATCTTCGGAGTGCTGGCTAGTGGTTATGGCAACAAAGGCTGTCACTTTCGCATTGACCTTTGCAGGGTCAAGCAGCGCCACCCGGCCGGTGATCACACCGTCTTCTTCCATCTTTTGAATGCGCCGCCAGCACGGTGTTGTCGACAGGCCAACACGCCGGCCGATTTCGGCAACCGGCACTGTGCAGTCTTCCTGCAGAATGGAAAGGATACGGCGGTCGATACGGTCAATCATCTGATTACCTGGAAAATCTTCGCGTTGAGATGCCTGTTAGCCGCCTTAGCAGCCAGGATTCGTTTTGCCCGTTGGGACCAGTTTCCGCAATATCGTCCTACGCGGCGGAAATGCAAGAGAAATTGAGATTTTTCTTCCAATTTTCAAGTCATTTTCCCTTGATAGAGACCAACCACGGTGCGATCTCAGGCAAAGAATAGAAAAAATTTCCGAAACCCTGCTCGGATTGGAGATGAAAATGTCCGGCCTGTCCCTCAGCCTCAAGACGCTCGCAGTCGTTGTTCTGGCCGCCCTGATCCAGTTGACAGGCCTGACAGGTGCGGCACGCGCTCTGGACGCTGCGCCTTTGGTCAATACCGGTTGGCTTCATGACAATTTGGAAGACGAAGACCTCCTTGTTCTGGACATTCGATCCCCGCTCGCCAAATCGGGCAAAGATGATTATCTCAAGGGCCACATTCCAGGCGCAGTGTGGAGTGAATACCCAGGCTACTGGCGGACATCCCGCGGCGACGTGACTGGTGTTTTGCCGTCCATTGAAAAACTTGAAGCCTCCCTGTCCGAACTCGGTGTCCATGAAGACCGGACCGTTATCTTGGTGCCAGCCGGCACGTCCGATCTCGATTTTGGTGCAGCAGCCCGTATCTACTGGACCTTCAAATATCTCGGACACGACAAGGTCACAATCCTGAATGGTGGCCATGCGGCATGGCTCGCGGCCGGACATGCCGTTGAAACAGGCGAGATTGTTCCCGAAGGCGATATGTTTGTCGCCGAACCACGGCCGGAACTGCTTGTTTCTACGGATGAGGTTGCATCCCTGGTCGGTGGGAATGCGCTGCTGCTCGACAGCCGCCCGCAAACTCAATTTAACGGTCTTGAAAAACATGACGATGCGACACGGTTCGGTCATCTTCCGGGCGCTACGCATTTCGATCAGGCCCAGTTTTACGACGGAGCCGCAAACACGCTAAAGCCATTGGATCAGTTGAAAACTCTCGCGGTCGAAGTTGCCGCTTCCTCGTCGGACCCGGTCATTGCTTACTGCAACACCGGCCATTGGGCGGCCACCAACTGGTTCGTGCTGACGGAACTACTCGGCTATGAAAATGTCGCGGTTTATGACGACAGCATGGTTGGCTGGAGCCGCCAAAGCGACCTTCCGATGATTTCTGCAAAGACGGCAACAAACTAGGCCGTTTGGACGAATTGGAGATGTCTTTCGCTGGGATTTGCTGCGTTTGGGATCAAGAAAATCTGCCGCAGGTGATGCTGGTGCATCATCAAGGCGGATTTGCACAGAGGATTGGGCGCAGCAGGCCCAGCCCTTAGGGTGAAAAAAGAGCAACAACCTGACGCGGACGCCCCCTTGACCGTATCAACCGATGCGCTCTGCAGGTCTTTCCACGTCATCTTTCGCCCTTTGTTTCACGAAAGGCGTCGCCAATTCGTCCACACGGCCTAGGAATACTCCCCTGGGGAACACGCTCACACGTGGGCGGGTCCCACGCCTTGCGCCCGGCCCAAAAGCCGGGCGATCTCTTTTTGCAGGACCGGCAGCAAGTCTGTTTCGAACCACGGATTTTTCCGAAGCCAGGCATTGTTGCGCCAAGACGGGTGCGGCAAGGGAATAACGCGTGGTTTGGCAGCAGTTCCGCTGTTTTCGAAATAGCTTTGCCAAGCCGCCACTGTGTTCGTCAGCGATCCCTTTCGAGCGTTACCTAAGTGATAGGCTTGCGCGTATTGGCCGATCACCAAGATCAATTCGATCTGCGGCATGGCTGCAAACACCCGGTCGTGCCAGGCCTTGCGGCACTCGCGCCGCGGCGGCAGGTCTCCGCCCTTGGTATCCAGCCCCGGAAAACAGAACCCCATCGGAACGATCGCAAGTTTGTCCGGGTCATAAAATACGTCTTCCCCAATCCCCATCCAGGTGCGTAACCGGTCTCCAGACGGATCAGTAAATGGCTTTCCGCTTTTATGGACACGAGTTCCGGGTGCCTGACCGCAAATACATATTCGCGCTTTTGACGATGTCTGCAGCACCGGTCTCGGCTGATGTGGCAGAGGCATTTTGTCCGGCGTCTCCACACAGATCCGGCAAGCCCGAATGTCATTAGACAGCGTTGCGATGCATTCCATTTTCCACATACCAATCAATGCTTTAATTTGATCAATCCGGTTAACTCTTTGCTTACCACAATTCTAGGCATGATCTTAAGGAATGGTGAGTCAGATTGAAGAAACAAGCATAATAGAAATAACCAATTGAACACCTTGGGCAGGCTAAATGGACACCGCCGCGTCACTCAAAGACGACGAAAGCCAGGCAATCGACCGCGAGCGCGCGCAACGCCGCCGGGAGATGGCGCGGTCGATCGGCACACCCCGCAGCCGGCTTGGCGCTCCTGACCGTCAGCATTCAACGTTTGAACTGGAACGCCAGCATCTTTTTGCCGACACCCGGATCAACGCCGCATTTGCGGTGCCCCTGCTTGTACTGATCGTCACTGCGATTTCTGTGATCTGGCTCAATCCGTTTTTCCTCGGTGCCTGGTTGGTCCTCACGCTGTGTACCCATCTGTTTATGGTGGTCACCAGCCACACCTATGAGCGTGCACCTTCAGATCAAAAAGCCCGGATTTATTGGCGGCGGCGGTTCACTCTAGGCGATCTGTTTTATGGCTGTTCCTGGGCATCGTTTTTCCTGTTGCCGCAATCGGAAAATGCCGGCGACGGCTTTGTGATTTTTCATTTCGCAACGCTGCTGATCGTCGTGGCCATGAACACGATGCAATCGGCAACCCTGCCCCGGTGCCTTTTGGTCAGCACATTGCCAATGACCTTGGTGGTTACGGCGACATTCCTGCAGCAAATCGACCCAATCCATTATACGTTGGCGGCGATGGCAATTGGCGCTCAAGGGTTCTTCTTTATTTTGGGCAATCAGCTCCTGAAAAACGCCAACACCATGCTGGAATACCGGGCGGAAAAAGATCATCTGATCGCGGAACTTGAAACCGCAAACGCCATGTCGGATGAAGCCCGGCGCCGCGCGGAAGCGGCCAATCTGGCCAAATCCCGATTCCTGGCCACCATGAGCCACGAGCTGCGCACCCCCCTCAACGCCATCCTCGGATTTTCCGAAATCATGAAGGATGAAGTTCTGGGAGAAATGAAGAACGACACCTACAAGAGTTATTCAGAGGACATTCACGGCTCGGGGCAGCATCTGCTCAATCTGATCAACGAAATCCTGGACCTATCGCGTATCGAGGCTGGCCGTCACGAACTGCAAGAAGAAGCGCTGTACCTTGATGACGTCGTGGAAGAATGCGGAACCATGATGAAGGTTCGCGCCAACGCCAAGGACATCATCCTGCATCACACGCATGAGCCGGATATGCCGCGGGTTTGGGCTGACGAGCGAGCCCTGCGCCAAGTGGTGCTGAACCTGATGTCCAATGCGGTCAAATTCACCCCTGTCGGCGGAGAAGTGCGCATCAAGGTCGGGCGGACCAGCGATGACGGCCAGTATGTGTCCATCACTGATACCGGTCCTGGCATTCCCGAAGACGAAATTCCGATAGTGCTGGAGGCCTTCGGCCAAGGCTCTCACGCCATCAAAAGCGCTGAGCCGGGCACCGGCCTCGGCCTATCCATTGTCCAGGCACTGGTGCATATGCACGACGGCAAATTTGTCATCAAATCAGAGCTTGGTGTTGGCACAGAGGCCATCATGACCTTGCCGCGCGCCCGGATAATGAATTACTCGCCAGACGTTGTCTGGGCAGATACGGAAAGCGGCACGTTCGACCTCGACAGCGCTCGCTCAGCCTAACTTCCAGGTAATTCTGCAGATTTCTAATCTGACTTTTCAGACACACCGGCATCGGCAAAGGTCGCCATGCCTGAATGGACTTCAGCGGCCGTCTTGACGATCCCGGCTGCGAGTGCGGCGCCAGATCCTTCACCAAGGCGCATTCCGAAATCAAACAGGGCTTCTTTGCCCATGTGGGTCAGCGCTTTGGCGTGCGCCTGCTCTGCGGAGACATGCGCAAAGAGGCAATGATCAAGCCCCTCCGGATCGAGCGCATAAACGACGGCCGCTGCCGCTGTTGCAACAAAACCATCCACGATCACCGGAACCCGCTGCAGCCGCGCTGCAATGATCAGGCCGGTCATGGCGGCAATTTCGCGCCCACCAGCCCTACGCAGCACTTCCAGCGGATCCTTTTCGCCCTTCAAACGGGCAACGGTTTGGTCAACTGCCTCGCGTTTGCGCGCAAGACCGCTGTCGTCAACACCCGTACCCCGGCCGACCCAATCAGCCGCGGTGCCGCCAAACAGGCCGTTCATGACGGCGGCTGCCACGGTTGTGTTGCCGATGCCCATTTCGCCAAGACAGATCAGATCTATGCCGCCAGCCAGAGCTTCCATGCCATAAGCCATGGTTGCCGCACAGTTGGCTTCATCGAGTGCATCTTCCTTAGTGATGCTCGGTGTCGGCATATCGACGGCGAGATCGAAAACCTTCAGGCCAATGTCGTTGACCCGGCAGATCTGATTGATGGCTGCGCCACCTGCTGCAAAGTTTTCGACCATCTGCCGGTTGACCGCGCTTGGGAACGCCGAAACACCTTCATCCGCAACGCCGTGGGCTGTTGCAAAAATCGCAACCATCGGCCGACTGACTTTTGGAGGGGCTTTGCCAGACCAGGCGGCCAGCCATTCGGCGATTTCTTCCAGACGCCCTAGAGACCCAGCCGGCTTTGTCAATTCCGCATCCCGCGCCTTGACCTTTTGCAACGCTTCTTCGTCGGGTCCCGGCATGGACTTTACAAGGTTGCGGATATCATCGAACGGCAGCGCGGTTTCGGACATGGACATGGTGTTCACGGTTCTGGTTGAGGAGCGGGAATTTTCACCTGCCCCTTGGTCTCATTCGGTTGCTGTTCTATAACCCGGTCTTGGCAAAACTCAAGTTCTGGACCGGTCACTATGCGGCCTGAAAACGACCAAAATACTGAAACTTCATCTAAATCAATGATGGAGTTTTCTTGGGATCAATCGAAGGTCTTCATCCCCTGGATGAGCGCGCTCTTCGCGGATATGGCCACATGTGTGCGATTCTTCTCCCGATTGCAGCTGCCTGCGGTCAATACAGTTGACACTCCGGCGGCACCGCCCGATTTTACCCGCATCTCCCGGGCCGCTCCTTTGGCTGGCGCATTTGTCGCACTGCCCGCAGCCGGTGCGGGCCTACTACTTGGCATGACGGACCTGCCGGCTTTGGTCATTGCAGTCGCAGTGGCTGCTGTCCTCACCATCGTCACCGGAGCCCTTCACGAAGATGGTTTGAGCGATGTTGCAGATGGCTTTTTCGGTGGAGCTACTGTCGAAAAACGTCTCGACATCATGAAAGACAGCCGGATCGGGGCCTTTGGCACCGTTGCGCTGGTCTTTGCTATCCTTCTGCGGGTCGCATTAATCGCGGCGCTGCTTGACCGTTTTTCTGTTGCCGATGCTGTTTTACTGGTTGTAACGGGCGAAGCCGTCAGCCGCTTTCTGCTGGTCTGGCAATGGAGCCGCCACCCGCTTGCCCGGCCCGATGGACTTGCCGCCCGGTTCGGGAAACCGGATAGAGACGCACTCCACCAAGCGCTGCTCGTTACTACGGTCCTGATCCTCCCGGCAGTTTTTTGCATATCGCTGACAGGTTTGGCGCTCGGCCTGATCACAGGGGCAATCGTCGCGCTGTTAGCGGGACAACTGGCCGTCAAAAAGATCAAGGGCACCACAGGGGATGTCCTTGGTGCAATTCAACAGTTAAGTGGACTTGGATTCCTGACCGGTTTGCTTATGGTGCCATAAAGCCACTGTTTGATCCTTCAACGTTCGGTCTGGCGGATTTTATGACTGTATTGAGTTCGTTTTCTAACCAGCTGCTGCGCCTTTCGACCTGTCTGATCCTACTTTGGGCAGTGGCGGCCTGCTCGTCCCGCCCGGAAACGGGTGCACTGACCGCCAATACGCAGCCAGCCAAAGGCGCTGAAGCGCACGATATTCTGATTGCCACAACCCGAGAACGCGACCCGAGGCCCGGCACTCTATTCAACGGCGAACGCTCTATTACATTGAATTTTGCCGAGGCCGTTGTATCGGTCCCGCCGTCACATAAGCCCGGAGCCGTTGAATGGCCTTCAGCAGCTCCTGGAAACCCAAAAACCGACTTTGTCACCCGCCGCGCAGACTACATTGATAGCGAACAGAAATTTGTCTCCGATCTCAACCGGAAACTGGCATCATTGCCCAAAGGCAAACGCGAAATTATGCTGTTCATCCATGGCTACAATACACATTTTGCTGAAGGGCTTTACCGTTATGTCCAGATCGTGCACGACGCCAATTCAACCACCGTTCCGGTCTTTTTCACCTGGGCTTCACGTGGCAAACTGCAAAACTATGTTTATGACTTAAACAGCGCAGCAATCGCCCGCGACGGTCTAGAAAAAACACTTATGCTGCTCGCCCGCAGCAACGCAGAAAAAATTTCAATCCTTGCTCACTCCATGGGCAACTATCTCTTGATGGAAACCGGACGCCAGATGTCTCGGGCCAGCCATAAGACACTAAACCGCAAACTCGACAGTGTTGTCATGGCAGCGCCGGATATTGATATCGACCTGTTCAAGGCAACCTTACGAAGGCTCGGCCGACCGCCAAAACCGTACATTGTTGTTGTCTCTCAAGACGACAGCGCGTTGCGGGCCTCCCGCGCGATAGCCGGCGGAATTGAACGGCTCGGCGCCTACTCTAACGATGAAGAACTTGCTGAACTCGGCGCGATCGTCTTCAACGTCACCGAACTAGAAACTGCCGAAACCTCCAATCACAGTAAATTTGCAGCTCTTGCTCAGTATTCAACCGAACTCCAGAAGGCGCTGCTCTCAAGCGGTCTTGCCGATGGATCAAGTATCAATGGCACCACGACTCTTGGTGACAATCTGGGAAGCCTTGTCGGAAACACGGCGCAATCGGCTGTAACATTGCCGATAAAGATCATCGCCGCCCCTTTCTCAGGCCAGCCCGCAGGCCTCTGATCCCTAATTATCTTTAACAAAGCTTGGCAAGACCGCAATTCAACGCCATATCGCACTCATGAAGTCACCCTGCATCAAAACCTGCCAGATTGATCACGCCAGCCAGCTCTGCATCGGCTGCTTTCGTACGCTGGACGAAATTGCCGGCTGGAGCGGGTTCTCAGATATCAAACGGCAGTCCGTTTTGGACGAACTCGACACCCGCCGGTCGAAGCTTGCCGTAAATACCGGGACAGGCCGATGAATGGCCGCAGTCAGATCCGCGGGTTTGTGCTCGTTGTCCTGATCACGGTCATAGCTGCTGCTCTGTTTTACTACATTTTCGGCGACCCAACCGATCCGGAAAACCTCAATTTTGATGACACCGGCCCCCGTGTTGTCGCCCTCTCCGCCCTCGCTTTTGTGTTTTTGGCAAGCTTCATCTTCGGTCAGCCAAAGGTGCGCGACATCCTTCAAGGCACGCTCTTTTGGGGCGGCCTCGGTCTCATTCTCGTGCTCGGCTACACCTACAAACATGATCTTGTGCAAGCCGGATATAGGGTTCTCGGCGCCCTGGCTCCCGGCATGGCCGTCACTCAACCAGACGGAACGATCTTGATTGTCCGCGATGCCGGCGGCCATTTTGTTGTTGATGGTGCAACCAATGGCAGCCGGACCCGGTTTCTGCTCGATACCGGGGCCAGTGCCGTTGTGCTGACCTACCGGGACGCTCAAAGGGCTGGGATCAAGGAACGGGACCTGTCTTTCTCCGTGCCCGTTTCAACCGCCAACGGCCGGACCTTGGTGGCCCCTGTTCGTATAGACACGCTCAGGATTGGCGATCACACCTTGCGCAACATCCGGGGTTTTGTCGCCCGTGACGGATCTTTGGATTCAAGCCTGCTCGGCATGACCGCGCTTGACCGCTTGAGAAGCTGGCGGATCGAAGGCGACCGCCTGGTCATGACGCCTTAGGATCTACAGCCCGGCTGACGAAAGTTGCGCGTTCCCGGACGACGCACCGCGAAGATCCGGGATCTTACCCGATAACAATCAACTTACGGATCAAGGTCACAAAAGTTGGTCCCGGATCAAGTCCGGGAGGGCACAATCGGCTGAAGGCTATTCTGCTGCATCCGCATCGAAATTGGCGGGACTAACGGCTGCCAAAGCCCGCTCGACAACTTCGAGCCCTGCGCCAGGTTTGATGGCTTCAACTGTCAGAATACGGCGCCAGGAGCGCGCACCAGGGCGGCCATGGAACAAACCCAGCATGTGCCGGGTCATATGGGCGAGTTTCACGCCCTTAGACAGCTGATCGTCCAGATAGGCCATATGACCGCGCACAGCCTCCCACGGCGAAACGTCATCGGTTTCAGCCCCATAGAGCCGCCGGTCAACTTCGCCCAAGATCTGCGGCGTGTGATAGGCTGCCCTACCGAACATCAAGCCGTCGAGCGTTTCCAGATACGGCTGTGCCTGGTCAAGTGTTTCGAGCCCACCATTCAGCCCAATGAATTTCTTCGGCAACCGCTGTTTCAAGCGGATCACACGATCATAGTCGAGGGGGGGAATATCCCGGTTTTCTTTCGGGCTCAGTCCTTTAAGCCAGGCTTTGCGGGCATGCACCCAGAGCGCGTCGGAACCGGCTGAAAAGGTTGCATCGGCCATAGCATCAAGGGCCGGTTCTGGGTCCTGATCATCGACACCGATCCGGCATTTGACAGTCACCGGGATATCAACGGCGTCTTTCATGGCGGCAACGCACTCGGCAACCAGTTGCGGTTCCTCCATCAGGCAGGCGCCAAAACGCCCGGATTGTACCCGGTCGGACGGACAGCCAACGTTGATATTGACCTCGTCATAACCAAAACCTGCCACGATTTTGGCCGCCTCCGCCATGGCTTTGGGGTCAGACCCACCAAGCTGACAGGCAATCGGGTGTTCCAGATCTGAAAAGCCGATGATGTGCTGCCGGTCGCCATGGATCACCGCACCCGTGGTGACCATTTCGGTATAGAGCAGCGCATGTTTTGACAGCTGCCGGTGAAAAGCCCGGCAATGGCGATCTGTCCACTCCATCATCGGCGCCACGGCGAAGCGAGGCTGATGGCTGGTGTAAAGGCGGTCATTGGTTGTCATGGCGCCTCCATATCATTTGGCACCCAAAGACGCAAAACCCGGATTTTTTGCAAGTCCAATGTGTGAACCTCCCGCCCGTTATCCTTCCCGGTGGAACTTAATGGCGGACAGACGAAAGCAAGATCGGAGGACACAATCCGGATCATCGTACTTGCCTCTCCCAAGTCTCAATGATTAATTGGCTCTCTTTTCGGAGTTTTCTTCCCTTGGCCCTGTCTTCTTCAAATGCCCCGTCCAATGCCCGGGCGGGTCTCTTCCTGATCTGTTTGGGCATCGGCAGCTTGTCGATCAGCGATGCGATCGCCAAAGAGCTCACAGGCGGGTATCCGGTCCTCGAAATCTTGTTTTTAAGAAACCTGATTGCCCTGCCGATCGTCGTTCTTTTGGTCTGGAAACTGGCTGGCCCATCGGCGCTGGTGTCCCGGCAACCGGTCGCTCACTTTTTGCGCGGAATTGTCTGGGTATTGGCCGCGACATGCTTTTTCACCGGCCTGAGATACCTCGGCCTCGCGGAAGCCACCACTTTGGTATTCATCGCGCCGGTGTTCATTACGGCCATCTCCGCTTTATTCTTAAAAGAACAGGTGGGCTGGCGGCGCTGGTCGGCCGTTCTGGCCGGGTTCATCGGCGTTGTTATTGTTGTGCGGCCAGGCGCTGGAACTTTTCAGACAGCCTCCGTACTGCCGCTTGTAACGGCCTTTCTTTATGCTGTTTTCATGTTGAGCGCCCGCTGGCTCGACAAGAGCGAAAGCGCCTGGACCTTGATGCTCTATCAGGTGATCACCGGCGGGGTTTTAACTGCGATCGCCATGCCCTTTGTCTGGGTGACACCAAACCTTGACGATATCGGCCTGTTCCTTGGAATTGCCGTCTTTGGAACTGCGGGCGTTACCATGATCACCCAAGCGTTCCGGCTGGCGCCAGCTGCAACAATCGCGCCCTTTGAATATACTGCGCTTCTTTGGGCCACACTGCTCGGCTGGCTGTTCTGGCGTGAAATTCCTGATATGGCGACTTACGCAGGTGCGGCGGTCATTGTCGCAAGCGGCATTTTCATCGTGTTGCGGGAAGGCAAAATCAAGGACGAATGAGCGGGTGCTGCGCTATTCAATCTGCAAAATATCCCCTCTTCCCTCAGGAGAGGGGTTACAAGCGGTCAAACCGCGTTTTTCTCCCCTCATCCGCCCTTCGGGTACCTTCTCCCAATGGGAGAAGGCACGCATACGTCGGCCAGATCTAAAGGCCAATCTTCCAGGAACCAGCTAAGCAATCAAACCCGCTGGGTGAAAGTCGTTTCCTTGACTAGGGACGCATAGTCCTTGGCGAGATCCAAAAATGCGTTGTAGCTTTTCTGGACTTCGGCAAAACGCGGGTTGGCTTCCGCATTTTCCGCCATGACTTCAGCAACAGCTGGTTTTAGCGCTGCAATCACATCGTCCGGGAACGCGCCGAACATAACGCCATCTTCCTTAAGGCTCTTCAGCGCAACGGCGTTGAAATAGTCGAACTGTGCAGTTGTCTCGACAGAGGCAGCGGCTGCAGCGTTTTCAATGACGGCCTGAAGATGTGCCGGAAGGCCGTCAAAGGCGTCTTTGTTGACGACAATTTCCAGAGCGGCAGATGGTTCATGGAAGGCCGGGACATAGCAGTGTTTAGCCACTTTTTGCAGGCCGAACGCCTGGTCCAGGAGCGGGCCAACCCATTCTGCAGCATCAATGGCGCCAGACTGGAAGGACGGGAAAATTTCCGGAGGCGGCAGCAGAACCGCATTGACGCCGAGCTTGCGCATGGCTTCGCCGCCGAGACCTGCGATCCGCATGTTCAAGCCAGCAAGATCTTGAAGGCTGTTGATCGGTTTTTTGAACCAGCCGGCCGCCTGAACACCGGAGTTGCCGGAATAAAACGGCTTCAAACCGCGTTCGGCATAGATTTCGTCCCAGAGCTTCTGGCCGCCGCCAAATTGGAGCCAGGCGGTCATTTCCACGGCGGTCATGCCGAAGGGAATGGCCGAGAAGAAATGCAAGGCAGAGTTCTTGGACGCAGCATAATACGGTGTTGAGTGGCCGATCTCGGCTGTGCCCTGTTCAACCGCATCTTCGACGCCAAACGGCGGCACCAACTCGCCGCCGGAAAAGACTTTCAGGGTCAACTGACCATCAGACATGGCGTTGACGCGCGCAGCAAAGGTGGTGGCATTGGTGCCGACGCCCGGCGCCTTGGCCGGAAACGATGTCGGCATTTTCCACTCGATCTTGCCCTGTGCAACGGCAGGCGCAGCGAGCATTGCCGCCGGTGCGGCAACGGCACCGGTTTTTAGAAAGTCGCGTCTTTTCATCGATAGTCTCCCTCGGATTTTATTTGAACAAGACGTCCGGCAGCCAAGTCGCCAACGCCGGAACGGCGGCAACAAGAGCCAGAGCGAACAATTGCAGGACCACAAACGGCAGAACCGAGACATAAATGTCCCGGGTCTTGATGGCATCCGGTGCAACCGATCTGAAATAGAACAAGGCAAAGCCAAACGGTGGCGTCAAGAAGGATGTCTGCAGGTTGAGTGCAATCAGGACGGCAAACCAGACCGGGCTGATGTCGCTTTGCAGAATGATTGGGCCGACAATCGGCACCACAATGAAGATGATTTCGACGAATTCCAGAATGAAGCCAAGCAGGAAGATCACCAGCATGGTTAGGAGCAGCATGCCGTAAGCACCGCCAGGCAGGGACTGCAGAAGTTCCGCAACATGTTCATCGCCGTTAAAACCGCGGAACACCAGCGACAGAATGCTTGCTGCAATGACAATGCCGAAGATCATCCCGGTGATGACGACCGTTTCACTCAGCGCGGAAACCAAAACCTCGCGGCGCGGCAGAGCCGCAATCACAGACACCAGCAATGCGCCAAGCAGGATGATCAACGTCAGCGAGATTACCGTTGCTCCCGTCCAGGCAATCTTTCCGCCGTCAAACTCCAGGCCGAAGATCCCGCTTTGACGCAGCCCCAGAAGAAGCACTGCCAAAACAGCGCACGCGGATGCGATTTGGGCTGCTTTCCGCCCCTGCGCGGCTGCTGCGATCACCAGGGCGCCGGCAACGCCAACACCTGCCGCTTCCGTCGGTGTTGCCACGCCGACCAGAATACTGCCAAGCACAGCAACGATCAGGCCGAGCGTCGGCGCAATGTTTTTGACAAGCTCCAGGATCGAAGCTTCTGATTTGGCCGGGGGGGCGTCGGTTTCAGAGGCCTTACCGCGCAGGCGCAAAAGCACATAACCTGCATAAAATGCAACCAGCAGAAATCCAGGAAGCAGAGCGCCGGCAAACAGATCGCCGACCGTCACCGGATCCGGCGCAAAATTGCCAGCCTCCTGCTGGGCTTCAAAATAGGCATTGGAGACCTGGTCACCGAGCAGGATCAAAACGATCGATGGCGGGATGATCTGGCCGAGTGTGCCGCTGGCGCAAATCAGGCCGCTGCTCATATGTTTGTTGATCCCGGCGTTCAAAAGTGCCGGAAACGTGATGGTGCCCAGCATAACAATGGTCGCACCGATGATGCCGGTGGAGGCCGCAATCAACGCACTGACCAGCACCACGGCCAATGCCAGGGCGGATTGATTTCCGCCGAGCGCCGCCGTCAGGCTTTTGAGCATCTTTTCGGCTTGCTGGGATTTTTCCAGCAGCAAACCCATGAGCACAAAAAGTGGCACGGCCAAAAGCAAGGGATTGCTCATCACGCCAAAGACACGCTGGGGGACGGCCTGAAAATACCCCATGTCGAATTGACCGGCACTTGCAGCAACCAACGCAACAAGCGTCGGAGCCCCTGCAATGGCCAGCATCACCGGTACACCCGACAAAATCCCGGCAAAAACGGCAAGCGCCAGAACAAAAAGCCACAAGATGTCAGGGGTCATGCAGAGCGTCCCCGCACAGCAGAGACCAGCCGTGTCAAAACCATGAGAACAATCAGCGCCGGCAGGATCACGAGACAGGTTTTGACAACAAAAAGCCCCGGCAGACCTCCAGTTTCGCGCGAGCCTTCCAGGATCACCCAAGAACTCTTCACAAGGGGAAAGGCGGTCCAGACCATCAGTCCGAAGACTGGCAAGGTCAATAGAAGATCCCCGGCCCAGTCAATTTTTTGGTTGATCCGGGAAGACCAATTTTGCCGGAAAACATCAACCCGCACATGGCGATCTGCGTCAAAGGTCACTGCAACGGACAAGGCGACAAGCGCCGCAAACGAGTAGCTGACGGCGTCTTGAAGTTCGACGAACCCGACACCGAGCAAATAACGCATCAGCACCATGGCCAGCTGGCACACGAAGACAATCGACGCGAGCCCGATGCATAACCAACGCACCGCAGACAAAACTTTCCGCATTCTTAATTCCGAAATCGATTATCCGATTAAACCGAACGGGTGTGCTCCGACACGCCGCCTGCACCTTAGTCAGCTCATTGATAGATGTACATATACTGCTGATTTATCCCGCCATTTTGAGCGCAGAAATTCAACCAGACAAAAAATCAACATCACATATTGCAAACGAACGTTCGTTCGCCGATATATCCATCGTGTGTTATGCGAAGGAGCTCAATTTGTCGCGCGGGAGATTTGCCCACGTTCAGGGATCACCCGTTGGCCAAAATCCAGCTCTTCTTCGAACACAGCCCAACTATTCAATTGTCAAAGGCAAAATTCATTATGGCATTCCCTCACCTTCCAGTTTGCAAAGCGCTGGCTGCTGTTGCGTTCCTGTTTTCCAGCGCATCAATAGCGGCGTCAGAAGCTCAGTTAAGATATGAAGTCCAGTTGGATGGAAAGCCGGTCGGAACGCTCGACCTTGACCAGCGAGCCAACGCCGACGGCGGCTATCGATACAAACTGACAACACGCATTCAGACCAAATTTTTCCTGAGCAAAATCGATATCCGCAGCAATCTGCAAGAAACCGTGACGAAGACAGGCCTTCTTCTGGAAGCTTCCAACAAGCTATCCGACGGCAAGAAAACCTATTGGACCAAAATTGAACATTCAGACGGAGAGTATCTTGCCTTTGCGGCACAAATGAAAAACCAACAGGAAATCGAAAACGAAGAGCTGATCGGCCTCGCCAAGGAAGTCGTTGCCTCCGTGGTACCGTACGCGGGAGAAACGATGGCAGTCGCTGAAATTCTTTTGTCTGATGAAAAGAACAATCCAAAGCACCAGCGATTGAAACCTGACCACTTCGATACAACCCTGATCAGCCTCCCTCTCTTTTGGCAACGGAACAACCGCCAGTTTCCATCATCGTTTCGTATACTCGACACGGAAAACATGTCGGTATTTGAGGCCAAAACGGAGTATTTGGGCGCAAAACACCTATCTTCCGGCGACCTCCAAATCCCAGTCCGTCATTATCGGTTACAGGCTGGGGACGGCAATCCTATGGACATCTGGTTCGCCACTGCGAACTCCGGCCTTGCCTATTTTGCCAAATTCAAAGGCAAAGAAGACGGCACTGCATTCAACATTCAAATTATTGGAAAAAACTAGTCAACTGATTGGATGCCAACGCCTCTTGGCTAGATGAATCAATTGCACTCAAAATCGTCTATGGCAATTTTCACCAATTGCAAAATTGACGCATTCTAGTTTGTAATCCTGTCTTGCCGCAACGCAGCAAATGCGCTAGGTCGGAGCCGGTTTTTTTCTTTCGGCCCGGTCCTGGCCAAATCCCTATTCCTCCACCTCAGGGCTTGTCAGCCTCCCGGCCGGCCGAAAGTCTGTTCCACGATCCGTATTGGAGATAAACAAATGCTCGGCAAAAAAGTTCCTTTTGTCACCTTCCGGACCCGCGTCCGCGACGAATCCATCGAAGGCCCGAAT
This sequence comes from Labrenzia sp. PHM005, assembly GCF_006517275.1. Taxonomy (NCBI): domain Bacteria; kingdom Pseudomonadati; phylum Pseudomonadota; class Alphaproteobacteria; order Hyphomicrobiales; family Stappiaceae; genus Labrenzia; species Labrenzia sp. PHM005. Next base: position 4,393,141 of record NZ_CP041191.1, read on the forward strand.
CCGTTCCGCTGGGAAGACAAAACCAGCGACGACTACTTCAAAGGCAAGAAGGTTGTTCTGTTCTCCTTACCGGGTGCATTCACACCAACTTGCTCCACATTCCAGCTGCCGGACTTTGAAAAGCTGTTCGATGAGTTCAAGGCTGAAGGTGTCGACGAGATCTACTGCATCTCCGTCAATGACGCCTTCGTCATGAACGCTTGGGCCAAAGCTCAGGGCGTCGACAAGGTCAAGGTCATTCCGGACGGCTCCGGCGAGTTCACCCGCAAGATGGGCATGCTGGTTGCCAAAGACAATCTGGGCTTCGGCATGCGCTCCTGGCGTTACGGCGCGATCGTCAATGACGGCACCGTGGACCAGTGGTTTGAAGAGGAAGGTTTCTCCGACAACTGCGAAACCGATCCGTATGGCGTCTCTTCCCCGCAAAACATCCTGGAGAAGCTGAAAGCTTCCAAGGTCGAAGCCGCCTAAGGTTTCTGCTTTTCCGTTTTAAAGCCCCGGGACGCCCGTTCCGGGGCTTTTGTTTTGCTGAAACTAAAGAACCTCAGCGCAACCGGAAACGCCATCAACTGGGTTAATTTCGATATCACCGTTGGCGAGTGCGGCAGTCACAGCGTCCACATCATCCACGATATCGGCAACAAGCTCCCGATTGTGGTCGTCTACTGCCCAGCCAATTCCATTGTCTTTTGCGGATAGAACTTTCAAACCGCCGGACCACGTGCCATCTGCAACAGACTTCCAACTGTCGTAGGCAGCCTCATTCACCCGTTTCAAAGCGCTGGTAAGAACTGTTCCTGGAATAAAGCCGTTCTGGTTGTCATCCACCATGATGACAAATGCACCCGCTGCTTTCGCAGCCTTTGCCACCCCTTCTGAGGCCAATCCGGCCGTTGCGAACACAACATCAGCGCCCTGGGCAAACATTTCTTTGCCAACCACCTTTCCCTGCTGAATATCGCGAAAAGATAAAATGTCTTGTCCGATGAATGCTGAAAGAACTTCCACATTGGAATCCGCATGTTTCGCACCAGCAGCAAACCCGCACATAAAACGCCGTACAGGCGGGATGTCCATTCCGCCGATTGTGCCAACGGTTCCGGTCTCAGTTTTGAGCCCGGCCACATAGCCGGCAAGAAATCCACTTTCATCATCTGCAAATAATACAGACCGCACATTGGGAAGGTCAGTAACGGCTGCATCAATGATCGTGAATTTGATCTCCGGATATTTCTGCGCCACGTCGCGAACAGCGTCGGAATTTTCAAAACCGAGGATCAAGACATGTGTCACGCCATCAGCCGCGAAGTTCAAGAGAACCTGGTGCGTTTCTTCTTTGCTTGTGCTGCTCCACTCGCGCAAGGAAAAACCGAATTCTCCGGCAGCCCGTTCAGACCCCTCGGCAGCCAGTTGATTAAAGGACCCATCGTTTTTGGTATTGGTGTAGATAACCACACCAACAGGTTCAGCAGGAGCGCTGTAAACGAATCCTGAGACAAGAAGAAAAAGCGCGAGCCCCGATGCCAGGTAAAACTGCTTCAGCATTCCGCACATCCAGCAGGTGGCGTTGACAATTTCAAAGCGCTTCGCCCACTCAGCTGCAACTGAGCAACAGAGAAACGTGCACTTAAGGCGTATTACCGAAACAATAAACAGCTACAATTCGGTAAATACGTCCAACACTGCAACACTAAAGCTGTTTGTTTTTGCTAGACAATTCGCAAATTTACCTAACATAAGCCGGTCTTTAGCTGCCATTTTCCATCCGGCGCTGTTCATCATCGGAACGCAACTCGAGCCACATGGCGTTCAAAATCGCCAGGCAGCACGCCAGTGGCATTCCAAGGACCCAGGCAAAATACCACATGGATGTCTCCTTTGTAGTGAGCCTCAATAGGCCGTGTGGTTGTCACGTTCGATGGTCTCTTCATCCACTTTGCCCCACAGCACCTTATAAACCCAGGCCGTGTAGAGGAGGATCATCGGCAGGAAGATGATGACGGCCACCAGCATGTTGAAGAGTGTGCGATGAGTAGACGATGCATCCCAGACGGTCAGGCTGGCTTCCGGTTGAACAGAAGACGGCAAGATGAAGGGGAACATCGACACACCGACAGTCGCAATGATGCCGAAAACAGCCATTTTGGAAAATACAAAGATCGGCATTTCAAGCCGGGTCTGTAGCAGGATCAAAGTGCCGGCCATGCCCACAAAACCGAAAACTGGCGCCAGCCAAAGAACCGGATGGGCGGCGTAGTTTCGGAGCCAGGCGCCCCCTTCGATCACCGCTTGTTTGGCAAGAGGGTTGGCCTGCATGTTTGGATCGACATCAGAAGTAATTCGGAACCCCTCAACGAAGCCGGTTGCAACCAGATAGCCGCCAACCCCGAACAGCAGAATGCCCAGCAAAGCGGCCAGTGTCCCGGTCCGGCGGGCCCGGACAGCAATTTCACCCGTAGTCCGCATCACCAGCCAGACCGCGCCATGCATCACGAGCATGGTGACGGATAACACACCGCACAGCAGCGGGAACGGTGTAAACAGCTCAAAAAACGCCCCCTCATAGGTCATGCGAAGGTCCGGATCGAGCCGGAACGGCACACCAAGCAAGACGTTGCCAACCGCCACTCCGAAAACCAGGGCCGGGACGAACGAGCCGGTAAAGAGCGCCCAGTCCCAGGCATTGCGCCAGCCAGGATCAGGCCGCTTGGAGCGGTATTTAAAAGCCACCGGCCTTAGAATCATTGCGGCGAGCACAATGAACATAGCGAGGTAAAACCCGGAAAAGCTGATCGCATAAAGCGGCGGCCAAGCGGCGAAAATCGCCCCACCCCCGAGAATAAACCAAACCTGATTGCCTTCCCATGTGGCGCCAATGGTGTTGATCACCACCCTGCGCTCAATGTCCGTTCCAGCAATGAAGGGCAGCAGCGTTCCGACCCCCATGTCGAAGCCGTCCGTGACAGCAAAACCTATCAGGAGAACACCTAGCAGCAGCCACCAAATCATTTTCAGGGTCGAATAATCGATGAATTCGTGAAGGATCATGACCGATTACTCCGCTGGTACTGGGGTTGCGTCTGACACAGCAGGCCGCACCGGTTTTTGGTGAGACGGGGCCGCCTCTCCATCGTCGGGACCAATTTTGATGTATTTGATCATGAGCGCGATTTCGATCACCAGAAGCACACTGTATAGCGCGATAAATCCGGCGAGCGTCAGCAGCACTTCGGTCACAGACAGGCTGGAAACCGCTGCCGAGGTGGGCAGCATGCTTTCGATGATCCAGGGCTGCCGGCCATATTCGGCGACGAACCAGCCCATTTCACAGGCAATCCAGGGCAGAGGGATTGACCAGACCGCGATATGCAGGATCCAGCGGCGCTTTTCTATCAACGTGTTGAGCCGGCCGGAGGAGGAGTAATAGAAAAACACCGCAGTCAGCAGGATGAAGAAGAAGCCACAGGCGACCATGATCCGGAATGCATAGAACATCGGCCAGACATTCGGCACAGTTGACCAGGCCGCAGCCTCAACCTGTTCGGTCGTCGCCTCCATCGGCGTGTCTGTAAATGGTAGCAGCAGATAGGCGTAGCCAAGCGAGTTGGCGTTTTGCTGGAATGTCTCCCGCAGATCCTCATCCGCCTCGGCCGGATTTGCCCGGATCTTTTGTAGGGCATCCCAGGCAACTGCCCCCTGCCGGATCCGGTCCTTGGACCGATCGACCAGCTCTTTGATCCCCGGAATGACCGTGTTCAGAGACCGTGTTGCGATCAGGCCCATGACATAAGGCACTTCGATGGCAAAAGCGTTTTCGCGTTTTTCCATATCCGGCCAGGCAACCACGTTGAACGCGGCAGGAGCCGGTTCGGTTTCCCACATCGCTTCAATGGTGGCGAGTTTCATCTTCTGGTTCAAATTGGCTTCGTAGCCGCTTTCATCACCCAGTACGACCACCGACAAGGCGGAAGCAAACCCAAAGGCCGAAGCAATCGCGACGGACCGCTTGGCGATCTGCATATGCCGGCCCTGAAGCAGGTACCAGGATGAGATCCCAATCACGAACATTGCTGCGGTGACATATCCGGCCGAAACCGTATGCACAAACTTGGCTTGCGCCACCGGGTTGAACAACACATCGAAAAAGCTCGTCACTTCCATCCGCATCGTGTCGGGATTGAACATCGCGCCGACCGGGTGTTGCATCCAGCCGTTGGCGATCAGGATCCAGAGTGCGGAGAAATTGGTGCCGAGCGCCACCGCCCAGGTGGCTGCCAAATGCTGGCGTTTCGACAACTTGTCCCAGCCAAAGAAGAATAGACCGACAAAGGTCGCCTCCATGAAGAAGGCCATCAGCCCTTCGATGGCGAGTGGCGCGCCAAAGACATCGCCGACATATTGGCTGAAATAAGCCCAGTTCATGCCGAACTGGAATTCCATGGTAAGCCCGGTCGCAACTCCGAGCACAAAATTGATGCCAAAGAGCGTGCCCCAGAATTTGACCATCCGCTTCCAGATCTCGCGGCCGGTCATGACATAGACCGTTTCCATCGTGGCCAGGAGGACAGACAGTCCAATGGTCAATGGCACAAACAAGAAGTGATAGAGAGCTGTCATGGCAAATTGCAGCCGCGACAGGTCGACGACACTGAGTTCCATCATTTCCCCCTTTTCAAGCCGGGACGGCCTGAGCACATAACGGGGATCGTGGCTTACGCTCGAGAAGAGGTCAATGCGGCAGTTTCGACGCAGGATTGCATAAGGTTACAAAAATGCAGGCGAATTTTATCCCAAAAGGGAAATAATAGCCGACTTATTCGGCCGCCAGATCCAGTTTGCGCTGGTTGAGGAACAATACACTGCCAGCCGATTCGAGCTCGATGCGCTTGTGGGCAATCATCAGGACGGCCGCCCGTCCGCGGAAGGAAAAAAACCGTTCCAGAACGTCAATTGTTGTGTCCGCGTCCAATCCTTCGGTCATCTCATCAAGGATGAACAAATCAGGACTGGTCAGGAAAGCGCGCGCCAAAGCAAGGCGCCTTTGCTCACCGCCCGACAGGCCGAGACCGCCCTCACCAAGCACCGTTTCCAGGCCGTCCGGGCTTTCTGAAATTCTCTGCGCAACGGCGGCTTGCGCCAATGCGATCCAAAGTTCCGTATCCGTTGCAGCCGGATTGGCGATACGCAGATTCGCTGCGACCGTATCATTGAAGAGATGCGGCCGCTGGCTGAGAACAGTCACTTTTGAGCGCAACTCTGTTTCTGGGATACCCGAAAGATCGCGGCCATTCAGCAGGATACGCCCCTGCCCGGCGCTGCGAAGCCGTGCCCCCAGCGCTGCCACCGTGCTTTTGCCACACCCGCTTCGTCCGGCAATCGCCAATGTTTCTTTTTCACCTATTTCGAACGACAGATTGTCCAAAACGTCCCGTTCTGCTCCGGGATAGCGGAATGAAACGGAATCGAATTTCAAAATCGCTTGGGACTGGTCGATTTCAGGTGCAAAACGCTCTTCAACCGGTGTCTTTCGTGGCGTCGCCACTGTGTCCTTCTCAAGAAGGTTGTTGGTCCGGTTTGCAGCCAACTCCATGCGCGGCAGTTTAATCAGGCCGGGAAGAATGGATCCAAAGACTTCGGGCACAGCGATGGCAGCAAGCACTAGACCGATGGCAAGGCCCGGAGAAAGGTCGGCGCTAGAAACGGCAGCAGCAACCGCGATCAACATAACGGCTACGAAGACTTGTCCGACCGCAGTGGAAAGACACGTCAGGCGAACAGACCGGCGCTCTTCAATGTCTTCAGCAGCGCCTTGCCGTGTGTCTGCGGTCACTATGGTCTCTGCCACGGGCGCCAATCCACCAAATACTGAAAGATCCCTGCGGCCGGAAACCATGTCTGTTGCGCGCAGCCGCATGGCTTCACTGGCAGCATCTGCGCGCCGGGCCGCTGTTACATCCGCAGTTCGCGCCGCAAAAACTGCAAGCCCGGCCCAGATTGCCAAGAACATCGTTCCGCTGATTGCAACGATCATCGGCATCGAAAGCCACACGGCAATCAACCCCACCGACACAACAGCAATCACCGCGAAGGGGACGACCAGCCGCAGATAGATCCCATCCAGGGCCGCAATATCGACGGTCAACCGGTTCAACAAAAGCCCGGAGCGTTGTCCCCTTGCGGACCGGTCAACCATCGCAGAGAACAGTTTGTTCCTCAGATCACTTAAGAAGCGGAAGGTCGCATCATGGGTCAGCAAGCGCTCGGCGTATCGGCCGGCTGTGCGGGAAATCGCCAACGCCCGGATCATGGCGCTCGGCACAAAGATATTCAAAAAGATGCCGGTCGCCCCGGCAATTCCGGCGACGGTGATAAACCAGCCAGCCACACCGAGGAGAAGCAGACCAGATATTGCCGGAATAAGTGCGGCCATGATGCCAAGGCAGAAGGATAGCCTGTTGTGCCGATATTGGCGGCAAATAAAGGTCCAGATGGCGGTCATATGACTACCTCCATCACCTTGGCCCCGGCATAGCGGGCCAAATCGATCTTTTGTCCAGGCAAAGCCAAAACCGCCGGATTGTGAGTGGCGATCACAGCTGTCCGGCCTTCGCAGAGTTTCTTCAAACCGGAAATAACATCCGCGGCAGTTTCATCATCAAGGCCGGCGGTTGGCTCATCTGCCAGTAACAGAGCAGCACTCTTGCGCACTGCTGCGCGGGCCAGCGCGATCCGGCGGATTTCCCCCACCGACAGACCGAAGCCATCTTCGCCAAGCGGTGTTGCCAAACCACGCGGCAATCCGCGGACAAGTGTTTCGGCCCCGGCCAAGTGCAATGCAGCCCAAAGGTCGTCGTCGCTGACCTTATTCTCCGGGTTGGCGCCCCGCAGCAAATTGGCTTTCAAAGAGCCGTGAAACAGCTTCGGTGCCTGACCGAGCCACATGGTGTTTTGGCGAAGCTGGTGGGCAAAATCTGGATCAAGTTTCTGACCGTTAATCCGAACCGCCCCACTGTTTGGTGCATGAAATCCGAGGATGCCATCGATCAACGTGGTTTTTCCGCTGCCGCTTGGACCAAACAAAAGCACCGTTTGGCCGGGCGCAATCTGAAGATCAAAGTCTTCATAAATCGGCCGCTCGCCATGGGAAATCGATACACTGTCAAAATGGATCGCTGGCGGTGACGAGTGGTCACCATCTTGTGTGGCAGAAGCATCCCCTGACGCCTGCCTCTCCGGCTGTGGCAAGTCTCGTGTCAGGGCCGTCAACTTTTCCTGTGCAGCCAGACCTGCCGCTCTGTCGTGATAGGCCGCAGCAAATCCGCGTAAGGGTGCAAAAAACTCAGGCGCCAGCAGCAACACAAACAAGCCGCCCCAATACGTTAGTGGTACGCCCCACGTTCCGAAGGAGATATCGCCGAGCAGCGAAAAGCCGATATAGACAGCGGCAAAGGCAATTCCGAGCGCTGAAAACAATTCCAAAACCGTCGAAGACAGAAAGGCGATTTTCAGTACATTCATCGTGCCCCGGCGAAAGCTGTCACCCGCTTTGCGCACGTTTTCTTGCGTGCGGTCCAAAGCACCAAACAACGTCAGGGTTTCCAAGCCGCGGATCCGATCCAGCAACGTACCGCTGAGCCGGGTCAATTCGTCCTGTTGATCCGCGCTCGCCTTTTTCGCCCGGATCCCAATCAGCGCCATGAACAACGGGATCAACGGGCCGCAGATCAATAGAATGATTGAGGCAATCCAGCTGATTGGCAGTACCGCCAGGACGATCACCAATGGCACGATTTTCACCCGCATCATCTGCGGCAGGTAGTTCCGGTAATAAGGCCCGAGCAGATCGACTTGTTCGGTCAAATGCGCGGCAAAGGCGCCAGAAGACGTGAACGGCGCCGATGGTGAGACTTTTGCAGCAGCGGCCAAAAGGCTGGTCCGGGCAACGCTTTGAACGGTGCGCGCGGCGCGGCGCGCCATATTCATAGCAAAAGACTGAAGACCAACGCGCAAAAGGGCGAGCATCACCACGCCAACCGCAGCTGCAAAAACAGGCATCAAAGCACCTGTTGAATCAAGCGGTTTGCTGCTGAGCAAAAATGGCTCAAGCATCGATGCAGCGGCATATGCGATCAGCGCGGCTTGTGGAATCCAAAAAAGATCCGCAATTGCCAGGAGCCGTCCGGCCCGGCGCAATTGAGATGCCTCGTCTGGCCCTGGAACTCCAATCGGCGCCTGCGCCCCCTCTTCCGGTCTATATTCAGCGCCGGACGCCGCGGTCCTTTTGGTATTACGTCGTTTCATCAAAAGCTAATTGCCGCGCTCCCACCGCGAAATTATTGAGGCGTTTTGTGTTCCGTCCTAGCCTCAATATCCGTCCACTTCAGTCTTACACCCGGTTTTTTTCGTTTTCCATCAACCACCGTTGTTTGCAACCGTTTTTTCAAAGGTGTTTCCGGTGAGTTCTACCCAAGAAAGACCGTCAAACTGGCTCCGATACGAAAACGGGAAAACCGTTAGAGTGTTTATCCAATCGATACGGACAAAAGAAAATGACCTTCGTCAATTCCCGGTCCGCGCCCAAAACAAATTTTGTTGGCTGTGTTGAAGGGCAAAATATTTCTCAAACACAAACGAAACGGGCGGACCAATCGGCCCGCCCGTTTAAAGTACTTTCCAGATGAAGGATTACTTCATCGTCGGAATGGAGAACTCCGCGCCCTGCCGGATGCCCGACGGCCAGCGCGACGTGACCGTTTTTGTCCGTGTGTAGAACTTGAACGCATCCGGGCCGTGCTGGTTCAGATCGCCGAAGCCGGATTTTTTCCAGCCGCCGAAGGTGTGATAGGCCAGCGGCACAGGGATCGGCACGTTGATGCCAACCATGCCGATGTTGATCCGGTTGGCAAAGTCACGTGCGGTATCACCGTCGCGGGTGAAGATCGCGGTGCCGTTGCCGTACTCGTGGTCCATGGCAAGGCCAATGGCTTCCTCGTAGGTCTTGGCGCGTACGGTTGAAAGAACCGGACCGAAAATCTCGGTCTTGTAGATGTCCATATCCTTGGTGACATGGTCAAACAGGTGCGGGCCAACGAAGAAACCGTTCTCATAACCCTGCAGTTTGAAGTCCCGGTTGTCGACAACCAGCTTCGCGCCCTGATCGACACCCGTGTTGATCAGGCGCAGGATGTTTTCTTGAGCCGCCTTGGTCACGACTGGGCCGAAGTCGACATCGTCGCCGGCAGTCCAAGGACCAACTTTGAGCGCTTCAACACGCGGAACCAGTTTTTCGACCAGGCGATCGGCAGTTTCTTCGCCAACCGGAACGGCAACGGAGATCGCCATGCAGCGCTCACCAGCTGCGCCGAAACCAGCGCCAACCAGCGCGTCTGCTGCCTGATCCAGGTCGGCATCCGGCATGATGATCATGTGGTTCTTCGCGCCGCCGAAGCACTGCGCCCGCTTCCCGTTCTCAGCAGCCCGGTGGTAGATGTAATGCGCGATCGGCGTGGAGCCGACAAAACCAACGGCCTGGATGGTGGGGTTGTCGAGGATCGCGTCGACGGATTCCTTGTCGCCGTTGACAACGTTCAGGACGCCGTCCGGCAGACCAGCTTCTTTCAAGAGTTCAGCCAGCATGAGCGGAACGGACGGATCACGCTCGGACGGTTTCATGATCATGGCGTTACCGGCAACAAGCGCCGGACCCATTTTCCAAAGCGGGATCATGGCCGGGAAGTTGAACGGCGTGATACCGGCAACAACACCAAGCGGCTGGCGCATGGAGTACATGTCGATGCCCGGGCCGGCACTGTCGGTGAATTCACCTTTGAGGAGATGCGGCGCACCAGTGCAAAATTCGATCACTTCCAGACCGCGCTGCACGTCGCCCTTGGCGTCAACAAAGGTCTTGCCGTGTTCGGACGACAGCTTTTCCGCCAGCTTGTCCATGTCGCGGTTGATGAGGTCGACGAACTTCATCATCACGCGGGCGCGCTTTTGCGGGTTCTGCGCAGCCCAGGCCGGCTGTGCGGCAGCAGCGTTTGCAACGGCAGCTTCCATCTCCGCAGTTGTTGCCAGTGCGACTTGCGCCTGCACTTCACCGGTGGCCGGGTTGAAGACGTCTGCGTAACGGCCGGAGGTGCCTTCGACACGCTTGCCGCCAATAAAATGACCGATCTTTTCCATTTGCGTTTCTCCCATGAAGTCCGATCGACTTGCCGCGCAGCTGAACGCCCCGCGTTGATCATGAACCTGTTGTCGCTTTTATTTTTGCAACATACAAGACGAGATAACCCGTATCCGTTGTGCGTTTTTTATAGTTATGTTACCCAATCCGACAACACATTATCATTTGTCATCCCGGACGCAGCAAAGCGAAGATCCGGGATCCAGTATGCCGCAGCCCCAGTCTACGTTCTGCAGACTCATTTGATTACTGGATCCCTGCATGCGCAGGGATGACAACAAACATGAGGTGGCGGAATTTGAATTGGGACGACATCCGCATCTTTCTAGCCATTGCTCGCACGGGACAGATCCTCGCTGCCGGCAAGAGGCTGGGATTGAACCATGCAACTGTTGCCCGGCGGTTGACAGCGCTTGAGGACAGCCTGGGCAAACGGCTGTTCGACCGCTCCACTTCCGGCTGCGTTTTGACCGATGCCGGCAGCCGGTTCTTCGAACGCGCGGAAGCAATCGAAGCTGAAGCGCTCGCTGCCGAAGCAGATCTTGGTGGCGACACCCCGGAAATCACTGGAACCGTGCGCATTGGTGCCCCAGACGGGTTTGGCGTTGCTTATCTCGCCCCCCGCCTTGGGCTTTTGACACACCAGCACCCAGGTTTGACGGCTCAGCTTGTGCCCGTCTCCCGCTCGTTTTCCCTCTCCCGGCGCGAAGCAGACATTGCAGTCACCATCGACCGGCCCGAAACCGGGCGGTTGATCGCGGGCAAACTGGTCGATTACGCGCTCGGTCTTTATGCGTCCAAGACCTACCTGACAGAGCGCGGCACGCCTAAAGTTCCAAGCGATTTAAGCGCGCACGACCTTATCGGCTATGTGGAAGACCTGCTCTATTCTGCATCCCTAAATTACGGAACGGAGTTTTTCAAAGGCTGGTCAGCCCGCTATGAGATTGCGTCGGCCCTTGGTCAAACTGAAGCCGTCCGGGCGGGAGCTGGGATCGGCATCCTGCACGATTTTATCGCGCGCGCGGACCCGAACCTGGTTCCCGTGTTGCCGGACATGAAATTGAAGCGAGCTTATTGGATGGTGACGCACGAAAGTTCCCGCCCCTTGCGGCACGTGGCTGCCGTTCAGGACTTTTTGCGTGATCAGGTTGCGCGAGACAGAGCAACTTTTGGGTAGGTCCGGTTTAAATTGATCTGAGCAGCGCCTGTGCCCGGAACACCAAATTATGATTCAGAAAGAGAACAGGAAATCCGGTAAGATTTGCCATTAACAGGGAGGAAGTATCATGCCGCTTGCCCGTTTATGCCGTGCTGTCATCCTTTGTTTGATCATGACCACAGCGCCCGCACTCGCGAGCGACCAATTGCCAGAGCCGGAACTCGGCGACAACGGACTGCACATTCAGCCCTGGTTTCACGAAGGTTTTCTGGAACTGGCCGATGACTTGGCTGAGGCGGCAGACAACGGAAAAGATCTTTTGATCCTCATCGAACAGGCAGGCTGCCCCTATTGCCGGGAGTTGCACGAAGTGAACCTGCGCATTCCGCGGATTACAGACTACTTGAATGAGAAGTTTCTGGTCGTCCAGCTCGATATGCGCGGCTCACGGGAAGTCGTCGATTTCGACGGAACAGCAATGGAAGAGCGGGCGCTGGTGCGCAAATGGGCCGTCAACTTCACCCCGACAATGATGTTCGTGCCGAAGGAAGCGCTGGACAGCACCGGAACCGCAAAAGACCGGACAGTGATGACGATGCCGGGCTATTTCAAGCCCTTCCACTTCGACACGATGTTGCATTTCATCGCATCCGATTCCTATGCCGGAGGCGATTTTCAGCGGTATCTGGATGAACGGGCACAGACACTCCGTGCAGCGGGGGAAAAGGTCGACATCTGGTAACCCCCGCTCCGTAATTTGACCTGAGTTACCGCCACGTCTCGGTCGCCGCGATCCACTCGCGTGTCCGGCCTTCCGGGTCAGCACTCAAGGTGATGTCGGTGACAACCGCGGCCATGTCAGCGCCATGCTCAAAGACGCCTGGAACGCGCTCCACATTCAGCCCGCCAATGGCAACCAGCGGCAGGTCGCCGACCTGTTTCTTCCAGCGTGTGATCTTCTCCAGCCCCTGCGGCCGCCATTTCATCTTCTTCAAAATGGTCGGATAGACCGGGCCCAGCGCGACATAATCAGGGTTCACCGAAAGCGCTGTGTCCAGTTCATCGCCGTCGTGGGTTGACACACCCAGTTTCAGCCCCGCCTTGCGGATTTCATTCACGTCGGCGTCCGCCAGATCTTCTTGCCCGAGGTGCACATAGTCACAGCCTTCGGAAATGGCGAGCTGCCAATAATCGTTCACGATCAATTGGCAGCCGTGTTTTTCACACACGGCCTTGGAGGCTTGGATCTGCCGGACAATGTCCGTCTCCGACTGATCCTTGATGCGCAGCTGCACCAGTTTCACGCCAACCGGCACCAGCCTTTCGATCCAATCTGAACTGTCAACGATGAGGTAAAAAGGGTCGAGCTTCATTCAAAAACCGCCATGCCTATGACTGGAGTGGAGGGAACCGCCATATCGCGCGGCGCTAAAGGTTGGGCCTTATAAGCTGTTCGCCCGGCAGAAACAGCCTCACCAAAGGCTTTTGCCATGGCCACCGGATCACCGGCCTTGGCAACGGCTGTGTTTAAAAGCACCGCGTCAAAGCCGTATTCCATGACCTCCATCGCATGCGACGGGCGCCCCAAACCAGCATCAACCACCAGCGGAACATCCGGGAAATGCGCCCTATACGCTTTCAGAGCTTCCGGATCGACAGGGCCGCGCGCAGAGCCAATCGGTGCGCACCAGGGCATCAGAACTTCACAGCCGGCGTCCAGCAACTTTTCTCCGACCATCAGATCCGCTGTTGTGTAGGGAAAGACCTTGAAACCATCTTCGCAGAGGATCTTTGCAGCTTCCACGAGCCCAAAGACATCCGGCTGCAGGCTGTCGTGATGACCGATCACTTCCAGCTTGACCCAATCGGTGCCGAACACTTCCCGGGCCATTTTTGCCGTGGTGACGGCTTCCTTGACCGTATGGCATCCGGCCGTATTCGGCAGTACTTTGACGTTCAATTCCCGGATCAGATCCCAGAACCCGCCCCTTCCAGCACCTGATGCCATTTCCCGCCGCAGAGAAACCGTCACGATCTCCGTGCCGGACGCTTTGACCGCGTCGGCAAGACATTGAGGAGATGGATATTGCGCAGTTCCCAAAAGAATCCGGGATTGCACTTCTTCGCCATAAAACGAAACCACCGGTCAGCCTCCTTGGCGCGGAGACAGGATCTCGATCTTGTCCCCCTCGTTTAAAACGCAGTCCGCCCGCTCTTCGGCCGGGACAAAATCGCTGTTGAGCGCTGTTGCCAAAAACTCCGGCTCAAAGCCAAGCTCGGCGAGCAGTGCATCCAGCGTTTTGGCGGAGACCGTCTGGTCTTCGCCGTTGACGGTGAGGTTCATGTCTTCGCCTCATTGCATGTTGAGAGAATTTGGTTTGCAGCCCTTTGAGCCATTGAAGGCGCCAGCAAAAAGCCATGCCGGTAAAAGCCATTGAGCGAAAGCCGGTTTCCGTCCTGCCGGACTTGCGGGAAATTGTCGGCATAGGCCGGGCGGACGCCCGTCCCGGTTTCGACAATTTGGGCTTCGGCAAAGGCCGGGTGAACGGCATAGGCGGCGTTCAAGAGCTCCATAAGCGAGCGGACTGTAACTGGCCCGCCCTGATCGCTTTCGATCATCGTCGCCCCGACCATAAAATGATGGTTGTCCCGCGGCACGATGTAAACGGGGATCCTTGGATGCAGCAGGCGGACCGGACGTGACAGGGTGACATCGGGGGCATGCAAAATCGCCATTTCGCCGCGCACACCGCGCAATCCCGTCTCCAAAGCTTTCATGCCCGTGCAATCAACTTCAATTTCCGCCCCAGCCTGCACCTCCGCCGGCGCCTGGCAAAACCGAACGCCTAGTTTTTCCAGTTTGCCCTTGAGCGCTGTCAGGGCCTTGCGCGGATCGAGATGGGCTTCATCCTTAAAAAACAGTGCCTTTGAAAACCGCCCGGCCAGATCTGGCTCCAACTCGCCAACGTCAGCGCCGTCAATCCAGTCATAGCAACTGGTGCGGCTGGCAAAGCGGGAGAGCTCCTGCCTGTCACGCGGAGGAGCAACAACCAGTGTGCCATTTGGGTGCACATGGCCCGGCAGTACAGTCTCCCACCAACTCACCGCCTCTTTGCCCAACAGAAGAACGTCTTCTGCAGCATTCTCCCGCTCACACCAGGGCGCCAGCATGCCGCCCGCATACCACGAGGCGCTTTTTGGGCCGGGTCCTGACGGATCCACAACGGTGACAGCCACACCCCGCGTTGCCAACTCATAAGTGAGTGCAAGTCCTGCGACACCTGCCCCTTTGATCACGACAGTTTTAGTGCCTGCACCCGTTTTGGCGCCGGTCTGATGCTCTGCTGTCTTTACAGGCGATACTGAAGACCGCATTGGAATATCCTCTTTCAAGCGGCTCTACCGCCTGCCAGGTTTTCCTGCTGAGAATGGGGGAGAAGGTGTCCAGCGATCCAGCCGGTTACAGCAAAGTCACTGACGCAGCCTGCACGACACAGACCGTCCCACCCTCCCTTCGCCAGCATGACCTGGATCAGGTTCATCGGGTCCCTGCGCTGCACGGATTATCCGTGCCCAGCAGCATCTCAGCCCCCTTTCGCGGAGGCACCCCGGGTGAAGCCCTGACATGCCTCTTCCGGGACCGGACTGTCAAGAGACGCTCTTAAAGCTCAAAACTCAAATTGCAGGTCCGTGGCACCGGTGACTTGGAAACGGACTGTTCAATAGACAAACACAAGCGGCTTCCCAATCTCTAGCTGCAATGCATAATTGGTTTTGGATGAGAGGTTTAAGGAGAGGTCTATGAGCTGGTTGAATGTTCCCGACCCCACGCCCGGAGATGCGGCAAGCTGCGATCCGATTGACACGATCATTGTCCCGCGCACGTCCGATCTCGGCGGGTTTTCCGTGCGCCGTGCCTTGCCGTCTGCCAGGCGGCGGATGGTCGGCCCGTTTATCTTCTTCGATCAGATGGGTCCTGCAGAGCTGCTGGTTGGCGGCGGTGTCGATGTCCGACCGCACCCGCATATCGGTCTTGCGACCGTCACCTATCTTTTTGAAGGCGAGATGTATCACCGCGACAGTTTGGGAACGGAAATCGCAATCTCACCAGGCGCTCTCAATTGGATGAATGCGGGTAAAGGCATCGTGCACTCCGAGCGCGAACGTCCCGAGCGCATGACCCAGACACGCCCGCTGTTCGGCCTGCAAAGCTGGGTGGCCTTGCCGAAAAATCTGGAGGAAAGCGACCCGACCTTCCAGCACTTTGGCACGGAGGAACAGCCGGAGTTCGCAGATCAAGGGGTCTCGGTGAAGCTAATTGCCGGATCGCTTTATGGCCACAATGCGCCGGTGAAAACGGCAACGGAGATGTTTTACGCCGATATTCATTTGGAGCCCGGCGCAAAGGTACCGCTCGACGCTGGCTGGGAAGAGCGCGGCATTTATACAATCGCCGGGCAAATCTCTATCGCTGGCCAGACTTTCGATCCGGCACAGCTTCTGGTCTTCAAGCCTGGCGATTCCCTGGTGGTTGAAAACACCTCGCCCTATCCGGCTCGCTTTGTTGTTTTGGGCGGCGAACCAATGGATGGACAACGTTATATCTGGTGGAACTTCGTCTCTTCGTCCAAGGAACGGATCGAACAGGCCAAGGAAGACTGGCGCCAGGGCCGGTTCGACATTGTTCCGGGCGACGAGGAGGAATTCATTCCCCTGCCCGACCGGCCCGGTCCTTGATCCGATCACTACAGCGAACAAAAGGCCGCTTCACAAATTTGGAGCGGCCTTTCTGCCGAAACCGGTGCGGAAACGGCTTTCGGCCACCATTGCCCTTGAAGGTCTGTCTTGCCCTTTATACAAGACAACGATGTTTCAAGGAGTTGTCATGCCCGCACAGCCACGTCCCATATTCCCAAAAGATACTCTCGCTCTGCGCTGGGAGATTATTGAGACGGCCCGTGCCTTGCCAAAACGCGGCCTGACCAAGGGCACCTCGGGCAATGTCAGCGCTCGAACAAAGGACGGCTTTCTGATCACACCGTCCGGAACGCCTTATGAGGAACTCACGGAAGCCAAGATCGTCGCGGTCGACCTCAACGGCTGTTACCGCGGAGACATCCTGCCGTCGTCGGAATGGCGCATGCACCTTGATTTTTATCTGGCGAAACCGTCCTGCGGTGCCGTCGTTCATTGCCATAGCCCGCGGGCAACGGCGCTCTCCTGCCATCGTAAGGGTATTCCGGCCTTCCACTATATGGTGGCGCTGGCTGGCGGTGACCGCATCGACTGCGCCCGCTATGAGAGCTTCGGCACCCGCGCCCTCTCTGAAGCCATGATCGAAGCCTTAGGCGACCGGAACGCCTGCCTTCTCGGCAACCACGGACAAATTGCCGGTGGCCCGACACTCAAGAAGGCACTCTCGGTCGCTGAAGGGGTCGAAGACTTGGCAGATCAGTATCTTTCATCCCTTGCGCTCGGCGAACCTGTCCTTCTCAATGAAGCCGAAATGGCGGACATCCTGCAAAAATTCAAAAGTTACGGCAAACAACCCGGCGAATTGGAAGGCGGCCAAGACGCTGCTTTTGAACTGCCGAAGAAGGTGGGCTGAACATGCGTCTGGGTATTGATTGGGGCGGAACCAAAATCGAAATCATCGCTCTTGGTGATGAAGGCGAGGAACTCTTCCGCCAACGCACAGCCACGCCAAAAGATGATTACAACGGCTGTCTTCAGGCCGTCAAAAGTCTCGTTGAAGCTGCGGAAAAAGCAACCGGCCAGACCGGGTCTCTCGGTCTCGGCATTCCAGGGTCTCTGTCGCCCAAAACCGGGCTGGTGAAAAACGCCAATTCCACTTGGATGAATGGCAAACCGCTCGACAAGGACCTGGAAACGCTGCTGAACCGGCCAGTCCGGATCCAGAATGATGCCAATTGCCTGGCCGTTTCTGAAGCCACCGACGGCGCGGGTGCAGGCGCACATATTGTTCACGCTGTGATCATCGGCACTGGGTCCGGATCCGGCATCGCCATCGATGGCCACGCCCATCTTGGCGCCAACGGCATCGGCGGCGAATGGGGCGGCATCGCCCTGCCCTGGATGACGGCTGAAGAATTTCCGGGCCCCAAAAGCTGGATCGGCCACAACGGTGTGATAGATCTGTGGTGCTCCGGCACCGGTTTTCAGCTGGACTACAAGGAAAAAACCGGCAACCCGCTCAAAGGTCACGAGATCATCGAGCTCAAGCGCTCAGGCGATCCTGTCGCCACAAAGGTCTACCGGGATTATGTCAGCCGTCTGGCCCGTGCGCTCGCGATGTCGGCCAATCTTTTGGACCCGGACGTCTTTGTCCTCGGCGGCGGCATGTCCAACATCGCCGAACTCTACGACGACCTTCCGGATGCCATGCTGCCGTTTGTGTTTTCCGACACGTTCGAAACACCTATCCGCAAAGCCAAACACGGCGACAGCTCCGGTGTGCGCGGCGCCGCCTGGCTGTGGAACGATTGATCTGAGTTTTCTTGTCTTCTGACTTTTCCGCCGTCCCGGATGCAGCGGAGCGGAAATCCGGGACCGAATGGTGATGGATAATGACTGGTCCCGGCGCTAGGCCGGGACGGCAATTTCAATATTCTGTCCGGCTAACAGGTACTAACCTCTATCCTTGCCCAGAGCGACAAAGACGATGCCGAGAGCAACGGCGGCGATGGCGCCGATTTTGGCTGCATTCGGGATTTCACTGAAAACCAGGTAGCCAAGACCGAGGCCTGCGACCGCTGCGACAGACCCGATTTGGCTCAGGTACACCGGTCCGGCGACCTGCTGAAGGCGGAAGTAGAGCCCGTACTGCACCGCGAAAGCTCCGATGTTTGCAATCAGCAGACTTGCTGCTGCCGATGTCCAATCGACCGGGATGACCGGGATTCCCATGGCCGCATTGAAGACAGCCAGCGCCAGAAACGCGGTCACCATCATGCCAAGGGCCAGCTCGATTGCGGTCGCCCCATCCGGCCACTTTAAGGTCCGGTAGATGTTGCCGGCTGCCAGAAAGACTGGGATCGCCAGCGTGACCACCGACCAGAACGAGGCTTCCGCCGACACGCCGGCTCCGCCGCCCGCCAGCAGAACACCGCCAACAACCCCGGCCAAGACACCAATGCTGCGCAGCATTTTGAACCGCTCCAGGCCGATCAAAACGGCAAAGGCATAGGTCAAGACCAGAGGAAAGGCGAACGTCAGCGAGACAAAACTGGCTCCCACTTTGGGCGCTGCCATCACTGCGATCATATTAGGGGCGATGAAAAGAAGCCCGGTGATTGAAATGTAGGTCAGCAGCCGGATCTTGGCGGACCTTTCCCTCCGGCTTTCCCGGCCGCTTTCAGCGCCTAAGAGTTTCGTCACGAAATACAAAAGCCCCGCGCCGCCAATAATAGACCATTGCAACAACCCGAGCGGATGCCACCCCACTATGGGCCCCGATTTGGCGAAGATCATCGACAGCGCCAGAAAACTGCCGACGATAAGCAGAAGAAATAGCGGTTGATCATAGAGCCGCGTTAAAAGAGACCCGCGATGAGGTGCAGCGGATAAGGCGCCCTCAACAGTGGTTTTTGCTGTCTCCGACATAGGAAAGTCCTTTATCAAATTGCTCACGAACCAGACAGTTGTGCTTGTCGAGAATGAACATAATCATTTTTATCTTTATATCAAGATACTTTTCCGCAAGCTTCTTGAAGTCGATTGACAAACAGACTTGATTGACGCAATTTCCAGCCAATCACTTCAAAGCTGACCGTCCCCGCTGTTCACCGTTTTCAGCGGCAAAGGCATGGCCAGCACCGGCGCGCCAGGAAACCAACCATGACGAAGCCCCCTTCTGAGAAAACCAAAAATCCTCAACACCTTTTTGGAGATCCCGAAGATCTGTTGATCGACCGGGCTGAGCGCGCCCAGCGCCAATGGCAGAAGGAAATTCCTGAGATCCGGAACCAGCTGACCCCGATGGTCGTCTTGGGCCGGCTCAACGAAGCCTCTCAGGTTATGAGCAATGATTTTTTGACCCCGGCCTATGCCAAAATCGGCTTGAAGATAGGCGAATTCGATGTACTGGCAACGCTGGTGCGCTCCGGTCCGCCATACAAATTGACACCCACCGAGCTTTACCGCACCACAATGATGAGTTCCGGCGGCATGACGGCCCGCCTCGACAAATTGGAAAAAGCCGGTCTGGTGGAACGCTGCCCGCATCCGGAAGACCGGCGCGCGCTCACGGTCTGTGTCACAGATAAGGGACTGGACCTGATCAAGGGCATGATGCCGGACTACGTTAAAGCCCAGGCAACCGCCGTGGAAGGTCTGACAACAGACGAACAGGACCAGCTCTCTGGTCTCTTAGAAAAACTCATCCGCTCGGCAAACGAGAAAAAGTCGGGTTAACACAAAGTCTTCACGTCTAGTCCAAGACAAAGCGCGCTGTTCCCCGGCTTACGGCTTTGCCATTTCGGACAAGCACCGCCTCTCCTTGATAGGTCCCGGCCGGCCAGCGCTTTTCCCGCAATTTTCGTCCGGAAAAGGCGACCCATTGCGCCTTGGATCGCGGCATCGGTTTACCGGTGGAAGCTGCAAACTCTCCCTCCGGCCCCTGCACCTTCAATACCAACCGGTCTCCCTTGCGCAAATTGATCGCCCTTGCAAAGAATACCAGAGCGCCGGAATCTGCCAACGGACTTGAGATGCTGCCGTTTTCAAGATCCACTGTCGACATCGGGCCATCCGCAAACCCGAGCTCGATCAAGCTGCCGGATGCATCTTTAAGCAGATCACCAACCCCGTTTTGCCATAGGGACGTTTCTTGAGACGGTTCAGATACTGTACAGGCCTTCAAAATATCCTTCGAAGGACTGCGGCCCCAAAAGGGGTCTACGACCGCACCGTCTTTGCGGACCGATAAATGCACATGGGCAAAGGCCGCCAAACCGGAATAACCGATCCGGCCGAGCTTCTGGCCGCGGGCGATTTTGTCTCCCGCTTTTACAGCAACGGACCCTTTTTGAAGGTGGCAGTACTGGGTTTCCCAGCCGTCTTCATGAACAAGAACCACGCCATTGCCACACTCCCGTCCCTTAACCCCGGCACGGTCTATCTCTGTCTGCACAAGCCGGTCGGCCATGTCATTACGGGCACCGCGGACAATCCCGGGTGCAGCTGCCAGAACATTCGCCGTTGCTTTGGTATTCAACACCCGGAAGTCTGTTCCCTTATGGCCATCGTATGCTGCCGAGCCGCAGATTGCATCCAGAACACCAGGCTCGGGATCGAGGTCGACGTAGTTTTGGACAAAACAGTCTTGGCCTAATTTGCAATCAACAGGCAGGCTAAGACGGAATGTCTCATTGGCCTGCACCGCTTCATGCAAAGGTACAAAAAAGCTCAGGGCGAAGACTGCCCTTGCAAACCATGAAACAGCCTGTGCACGCGTCACATCAGATCCCATCAAAATAGACATGCCCCCAGACACATAAACCGCCAAGATATTTCTAACGAGGCCTTTGTCGCTGTCAGCGCCATGGAATCCAAACAACTAGTTGCCGGACTTTATTGCAACAAATGCTGATTTAATCGTTTTCTTCAGGCATGTGCCTCTGTCAATTCGTCCTCTAATGTCTGCCATTGCTGGTTCGAAACCGCCTCTTTTGAGGCCAGGAGCCAATAGGTCTGGTGATGCGGCAAGGACTCTTCTGAAAGACGGATCAGGTCACCGGTGGCGAGCGCCGCTTGGCATAAGGGTAACGAGCCGAGCAAAACACCAAGGCCAGCCTTGGCCGCGGTCAAGGCCGAGGAAAACGTATCGAACCTATACTCAGGAAGTGGCACGGCGGGTGCGCCAAACTGCAAGATCCAATCGTTCCACCCCGGGCGCGGACCGGACACGGCAATGCGCGGCAGGTCCTGCCAATCCTTTTTGCTCTTAAGAAGTTTGGGCGCGGCCACCGGCGCCAAAATTTCCTTATAAAGCGGCACCTTATAGGCCACCGGCCAGGTGCCCGTGCCATAGCGCACCCGGATGATGTCGTCGTCCTGCAGCCCGTCTTCGGTAAGAACCATGGTCTTGAAGGAAAACTGCGCACCCGTCGCCTCAGAAAGCTTGTTCAATCGGGACATGATCCACAAATCGATGATCGAGGTGCTGGCTGACACCGTCAGCCGGTTGCGGCTGACCCCAAACAACCCTTCGGAACTGTCGCGCAACCGGTCAAAGGCCGAGCGCACATGCGGCAACCAAGCTTCACCTTCCACGGTTAAGGCGATGCTGCGTGGCTGACGCAGAAACAGCTGCGTTCCCAAGAGCTTTTCCAGTTTTCCGATCCGCTGGCTGATCGCCGATTGGGTCAGCCCGGTCTCTTCGGCAGCCCCGGTAAAACTGCCGCAACGCGCCGCCGCCTCAAAGGCCCGCACCCACTCTAGCGGGAGTTTGTCAAACTTCGGCTGAGCCATTACGAAATCACCATCTCAGACTGACAAATCATAATTTGAATTCATGCATAAACCACACGATCTTGAGCGCAACCCAATTAGGAGAGGCTTTGGGACATGATCGACGTTTCTATTCAAGATGGTGGCACTTATCTGACGCTTTCCGGCGGAGGCGCATCTAACCGCTTTCATGCCATCTGGTTGCGCGACAACGCGTGGGATTCCGAGACCCGCGCGCCTGGAAATGGTCAGCGGCTGATCGCCCTGCGCGATATCAGCCCGGATGTCTCCATCTCGGCCGCGGAAGTTCGCAGCGGTGCGCTGCATGTCACCTTCGCCCCGGAACAAAAGACCGTCGAATATGCGCTCGATTGGCTTTTCGAGAACAGCTACGACAAGGAGCATGACCCTGAACGCGGCTGGACGTCCGCATCAATTGAACATTGGGATGGCGCCCTAAACTCTGCCGTTCCGTCGGCAGATTTCTCCGCCGTTCAATCCAACCCTTCTGAAAAGCGTGCGTGGCTGGAACAGGTCGCAAGATACGGTTTCGGCAAACTGACCGGCGGCCCAACCGAAGATCAGGCTTTGATGAAAGTCGTCGACCTCTTCGGCTATGTCCGCGAAACCAACTATGGCCGCCACTTTGAGGTTCGCACAGAAGTCAATCCGACCAATCTGGCCTTTACTGGTCTTGGCCTGCAGGCGCACACCGACAATCCCTACCGCGACCCGGTTCCGACCGTTCAAGTGCTCTATTGCCTGGAAAGCTCGGCTGCGGGCGGCGAAAACATGGTCGTCGATGGGTTTCGGGCCGCCTTACGCCTGCGCGAGGAAAACCCGGCATGGTTTGATGTCCTGAGCCGCTATTGCGCCAAGTTCGAATATGCTGGCGAAGACGGCGTCATCCTGCGTTCCCGCCGGCCGATGATCGAGTTGACGCCTGACGGTGAACTGATCGCCGTGCGCTTCAACAACCGCTCCGCCGCCGCGATCACAGATGTGCCGTTTGACGACATGGCCACGTATTACGCAGCTTACCGGCGCCTTGGGGAAATCATTGACGATCCGGCAATGGAAGTGACCTTCCGCCTTGAGCCAGGCGAATGTTTCATCGTCGACAACACCCGCGTTCTGCATGCCCGCAAGGCCTATTCGGGCACTGGCACCCGCTGGCTGCAGGGCTGTTACGCCGACAAGGACAGCCTGTTGTCGACGCTGGCTTCCCTGCAATCAGAGCTGCCGGAGGCGGCGGAATGACGAAGCCGGATTTTTCCATCCTGACCCAGGATAACATCGTCGCGTTTCTCGGCGACATCTTTGAACGCTGCGGCGATGAGGAATATCTGGGTGAACCGGTCACCATGGCGCAGCACATGCTGCAAGGGGCGACAATCGCCGAAGAAAATGGCCTTGAGGAAGACATCATCGTCGGTGCCCTCCTCCATGACATCGGCCATTTCACGTCCGAATTCGGCACGTTTTCGATGAACGACACCGAAGACCGCTATCACGAAGAAGCCGGAGCAGAAGTGCTGTCAGCCTTTTTCCCATCGGTGATCACGGATTGTGTCCGCTATCACGTGGCGGCCAAGCGGTATCTCTGCGCCACCAAGCCGGACTATTTCGACCGCTTGTCGGACGCTTCTGTTCACTCCCTGAACCTGCAAGGCGGGCCTATGTCTGAGGAGGAAGTTGCAGAATTTGAAAAGAACCCGAACCTGAAAAAAATCATCCAGGTCCGCTATCTGGATGAAGCGGGTAAACGCGCAGACATGCAAACGCCAGACTTCTGGCATTTCGCTCCGATGGTCCAAAAGATCGTCGATGGGCACATGCAGGCCCCGGCAGCCGAACGCACTACCGATGCGGACACCGAACGGGAGGCCGGATAAATGGCAAATCCCGTATGCCTCATCATTATAGACGGCCTGCGTCATGATACGGCAATCGAAGAGTGCGGCTACTTGATGGCCGCCGTTGAAGCCAAACAAGCCCGGGCCTGGCAAATGCAGAGCTGCCTGCCGACGATCTCCGCCCCGCTCTATGAAACCATCCACACCGGACTCGCCCCGATCGAGCACGGGATCTTGAGCAATGAGGCCATCCGCCCGTCAAACAAACCGAATGTCTTTTCAACCTTGAAGACTGCAGGAAAAACCACCGGCGCGGTGGCGCATTCTTATTATCACACCCTCTACGGCGGCACCGCGTTCGACCCATTTGAGCACACGGAAATCAACGATCCGGATGCCCCGGTCCCCTATGCCCGCTACTATTCGATGGAAGGTTATTCAAAGGTCAATCCCGCCTTGCCGTCAGAGACAGATCTTTGCGCGCAGACTTGGATCCTCGCCCAGACCCATAAACCGGACTATCTGCTGCTGCATTCTTCCAGCTGCGATTCCCTCGGCCACTACTACACCAGCAGTTCGGCCGAATACCGCCATCAGGCTTGGCGTGTCGACAATGCGCTGTCAAGGCTCATTCCGAGACTCAGGGATGCGGGCTATGATGTGTTGGTGACAGCAGATCATGGCATGAACGAAGACGGCCATCATGCGGGCGATCAGCCCGGTTTGCGCGCCGTGCCGTTTTTTGTGTTTTCCGACCGGTTCAAGGCTCCGGAAAATGAGATTCTGGACCAGAAAGCGATCGCACCAACCATTCTGGCTCTTTTGGAAACGCCCATTCCGCAAAGCATGACTTCAAAAGCGCTCACATAGAGACTGCTGTGCGGCAATTCGCCCAAGGAACTTCAACGGGCCTTGATTTGCAATTCGTCAGGAGATGACCGACGTTCTGATCAACTTAATTTCCAGAGCTATTGGACATCGACATGATCAAATGGATCGCGAGCCTCATCACTGCTGTAATGCTTATTGTGCCCGCCGCGGCACAGGACGAATTGCAGATCAAGGACCTTCAAAAAGGCACGGGCGAAGAAGCAAATGTCGGCGAAACGGTGGTGGTTCACTACACCGGCTGGCTGATGGACGGGACCAAGTTTGATTCCAGTGTTGACCGCGGCACGCCCTTCTCCTTCACGCTCGGCGAGCGCCGGGTGATCCCCGGCTGGGAACAAGGCGTGGAAGGCATGCAGGTCGGCGGCAAGCGCGAGCTGATCATTCCCCCCCATCTGGCCTATGGCACGTCCGGCGCGGGCGGCGTCATCCCGCCCAACGCCACGCTGAAGTTTGAGATCGAGCTGCTCGAGGTCAAGGCCAAGAAATACTCCAAACTCGGCAATGACCAATTGAAAGCCAAGCTGGCCGCCGGCGCCACCGTGATCGACATCCGCCGTCCGGATGAATGGAAAGACACAGGCGTTATACCCGGCACCCATTTGGTGACTTTCTTCGATGCCTCCGGCAACACCAATCCGAATTTCGGCAAAGCCCTGCAGTCGTTGATTTCCGGGCCGAACGATGAAGTCATCTTTCTGTGCCGGACCGGCGCCCGCAGCAAAGCCTTGTCGGAATACCTCTCAGGTCAAGCCGGCTTCACCCAGGTCGCCAATGTCACCAACGGCATCACCAGCTGGATATCAGACGGCGGTGAAGTGACGGACGCCGCACAGCCGGAAAACTGCTGGCTGTGTTGACTTCTGCGACTTGGAGCTAAAACCGTTGCGGCTACACGCCCTCCGCCAGCTTCAGGCTCAGCCGGTTATGGGTTTCGATCACGGGCCCCATGTCCATGGTGGTGATCTGACCATCCTCGACAACCACCTTACCGTTGATCACTGTAGTGTTGACCGTTTGAGGTGCGCAGAAGACGACGGCTGCGACCGGGTCATGCAGTCCGCCTGCGAAATTGATTGTATTCAAGTCAAGTGTGAAGAAATCTGCGCACTTACCTGTTTCCAAAGATCCAATATCAGTCCTGCCTAGAACAGATCCGCCACCGAGCGTCGCCAATTCCAAAGCTTCGCGCGCGGTCATCCACTCTCCGGCGCGCAAGGGATGTGCCGGCGGCAGAAGCGCATATTTGCTTGGGCCTTCCGGCGGCTGAAGGCCGAGTTGCAAGCGTGCCAGAAGCATGGCCTGCCGGGCTTCCATCAGCATGTTGGAGCCATCGTTGCTCGCCGAGCCGTCCACCCCGAGACCGACCTTGACGCCAGCGGCCATATATTTCTTCACCGGCGCAATGCCCGACGCAAGCCGCATGTTGGAGCACGGGCAATGCGCCGCGCCGCAGCCGGTCTTGGCAAACAGGCGGATCTCATCATCATCCACATGAATGGCATGGGCGAACCAAACATCGTTTCCGGTCCAATCCAGCCCTTCCATCCATTCCACGGGCCGTTTGCCGAAGCGCTCCAGCGTGTAGCGCTCTTCATCCTGCGTCTCGCACAAATGGGTGTGCAGCATCACGCCTTTGTCTCGGGCGAGCGCCGCGCTTTCACGCAGGAGATCTTCAGAGACCGAAAATGGTGAACATGGCGCCACGACCACCCGGGTCATGGCATGGTCATTCCCGTCATGAAAACGGTCAATCACCCGGATGGTGTCTTTCAAAATGAAGTCTTCGTCCTCGACACATTCATCTGGTGGCAGTCCGCCTTTGCTTTCTCCGAGCGACATAGACCCGCGACTGGCGTGAAACCGCACGCCGAGGTCTTTTGCTGCTTCAATCTGGTAATCGACCTTATTGCCGCTTTGAAAGAGATAGGTGTGGTCGAACACCGTGGTGCAGCCGGAGAGTGCCAGTTCAGCCAAACCGATCAACGTGCTCGCACGTGAGGCTTCCGGATCAGTTTTTGCCCAGATGCGGTAATGGGCTTTGAGCCAGGGAAACAGATTGTTGTTTTGCGCCGCCGGCAAATTGCGCGTCAGTGTCTGATTGAGGTGATGGTGTGTGTTCACAAAACCGGGCAAGACGATCTGCCCAGTGGCATCAATGACCTTGTCCGCCGTTGTCGGCAGATCCTCCGTCGGCCCGACTTGCTTGATCACACCGTCAACGGCAAAAAGCCCCCCGCCCCGGATTTCCCGGCGCCCGCCATCCATAGTGACAAGCATATCGGCGTTTTTCAAAAGCAGGGTTTGGGACATCATAAATCTTTCAAAAAGGAAACGTTGCCGGCCACACTAACCGGTCGCTTTTATTCTGACCACGCTGAGCCCCCACGAAACTCTTTCAGGCCAAACCATAGAATATTGGATTTCTGGCGGCAGCTTCCCCTTAGAGGCAGCAGCGGCATACACGTACGTCGGCAAACGATGGTGTACCTCTGGCAGATACAGTCACCAGGAAAGCGTTTACTGACCGATTTAGAAAATTCTGTCCGTGGAACTGCAGACCATTGCCTCCCTCATCACTTTCCATTAAAGCTTGCTCCATGATTAGAAACCTGAAAGCAGCTTGGTGGTGGCGCGGCGCGAAATAGGCGGCCAGCGATCACTCATGCTCTGACAGGATCGAACATTTCACCAAGGCCGCCGCGGATACCGCTGGCGGCCTTGGTGCTTTTAAGGCCGCCATGACCTCCACAAAGGCCGGATAAAACGGGGACGTACCATGCCGCAATTGGCAGACCAGAGTTTTGTAACCGAGAGCGGGATCACAATCCTGCGCAGCTCACGCCCTTCCGATTATGAGACCGGAACATCCGACTGGATCGACCGGCTGGATTCTGAACGCGGCGCCGTGCTGGCCTCGTCTTACGAATATCCTGGCCGTTACACCCGTTGGGATATGGCCTTGGTGAACCCACCGCTGGTTATGGAAGCGGCTGACCGGAAAGTCGAAATCCGAGCGCTCAACGAACGTGGCAAGGTGATTTTGCCGGCAGTTGCTGCAACCCTGAAAACCCATGCCGATGTTGAAAGCTTCTCGGCATCTGATGATCGCATCGATCTGACGGTCAAAAAACCGGATCGGGATTTCCAGGAAGAAGAGCGTTCGCGTCAGCCCTCTACGTTCTCCATCGTTCGCGCTCTGAAAGAGCTTTTTGCCTGCAACGATGATCAACTTGGTCTCTACGGCACCTTCGGTTACGACGTCGCCTTCCAATTCGAGCCGATCGATCTGAAGCTGGAACGCCCGGACGATCAGCGCGATGTGGTTCTGTTCCTGCCGGACGAAATCTTGATCGTCGACCACCATGGCAAACGCGCCTATGTGCTGGAGTATGATTTTGTCGTCGATGGTGTCTCCACTAAGGGACTGGAGCGGACCGGAGAAAAGCAGCAATACACTCCTGCCAACCGCGATCCGGGCCGCGGCGACCATGAACCGGGCGAATACGCCAAGCTGGTCGATGAAGCCAAAAACTATT
Organism: Labrenzia sp. PHM005; assembly: GCF_006517275.1. Taxonomy (NCBI): domain Bacteria; kingdom Pseudomonadati; phylum Pseudomonadota; class Alphaproteobacteria; order Hyphomicrobiales; family Stappiaceae; genus Labrenzia; species Labrenzia sp. PHM005. The sequence continues at coordinate 4,421,242 of NZ_CP041191.1, forward strand.
TCCGCCGGGGGGATTTGTTTGAGACCGTGCCAGGACAGGTGTTTTATGAATCCTGCCCGAACCCTCCGTCGGCCGTTTCCAGGCGCTTGGCCCAGATCAATCCATCCCCCTATTCCTTCTTCTTCAATCTCGGAAACAACGAATATCTGGTCGGTGCTTCACCGGAAATGTATGTCCGGGTAACCGGTGGCCGCCGGGTGGAGACTTGCCCGATTTCAGGCACCATCCGCCGCGGTAAGAACGCCATTGAAGACGAAGCCCAGATCCGCAAGCTCTTAAATTCAGCCAAGGACGAAGCGGAACTCACCATGTGTTCCGACGTCGACCGCAACGACAAGAGCCGGGTCTGTGTGCCGGGATCGGTCAAGGTGATCGGCCGGCGCCAGATTGAGATGTACTCCCGTTTGATCCACACCGTGGACCACATTGAAGGCACCTTGCGCGAGGACATGGACGCGCTAGACGCGTTTCTCTCCCACACTTGGGCGGTGACGGTGACGGGTGCACCGAAACGCTGGGCGATGCAATTCATCGAGGATCATGAGAAATCACCACGGGCCTGGTATGGCGGCGCCATCGGTGCGGTTCTCTTCAACGGTGACATGAACACCGGCCTGACCCTGCGCACCGTGCGCATCAAGGACGGCGTGGCCCAGATCCGGGCCGGAGCGACCCTACTGTATGACAGCATCCCGGAAGATGAAGAGGCCGAAACCGAACTCAAGGCCGAAGCCATGCGCGCGGCCGTGCGTGAGGCTGGACTTGCCATAAAATCGGCAGATTCCGGTGACGCGCACAAACCTGGAGAAGGTCTGAAAATCTTGCTGGTCGATCATGAAGACAGCTTTGTACACACGCTGGCGAACTATTTCCGCCAGACCGGCGCTGATGTTGTGACCTATCGGACCCCGGTTGCCGACCACGTCTTCCATGATGTCAATCCGGATCTTGTTGTCTTGTCCCCTGGTCCCGGCAATCCAAAAGATTTTGATTGCGCGGCAACGATTGGCCGGGCCCGCGCCCGCGCGCTGCCGATTTTCGGTGTTTGCCTCGGACTACAGGCCTTGTCGGAGTATTTCGGCGCTGAACTCGGCCAGCTGGATGTGCCAATGCATGGCAAACCGTCCCCTATCAGCGTTGAAGGCAATTCCCTGGTCTTTGACGGTTTGAATGCACCGGTGACCGTCGGCCGCTATCATTCTCTCTTTGCCAAACGGGACACACTGCCCGGCGACATCCGCGTTACGGCTCAAACCGAAGACGGCGTGGTTATGGCAATCGAACACCAGAAAGAAGCGATTGCCGCCGTTCAGTTCCACCCGGAATCGATCATGTCTCTCGACCAGGACGCCGGCCACAAGATTATAGAAAACGTTGTATCCCGGCTGGTTCAAGCAAAACCGCTGGCCGAAACGGGGTAAAATTTCCTGACCGGGTCTCCTTACGTCACGGATTTACCGCTTAAGAGCTGCAGGATACGATCCTGCAGCTCTTTTGTTTTGCAGCGATTTCGGGAGGATCCATGACCGAATACTCAGACCATCTGAACCTGTGGCTCAGCGGACTTGAAGGTGGGGATAAATTCAAGATCCTGAACAAGATTTTGGCAGATGACTGCGTGTTTTACAGCCCCGTCATGCACACACCGCAAAAGGGCAAACAGCTGACATTTCTTTATCTCGCCAGCGCGTTCACTGTTTTGCTGAAAGAAGGAAAGTTTCAGTACCGGCGGATCCTTGAACAAGGCAATGATGCTGTTCTGGAATTTGAAACAGAGATCGATGGGATCCTCATCAACGGTGTCGACATGATGACCTTCAACGACGATGGGCAGATCACCGAATTCAAGGTGATGCTGCGGCCGATGAAAGCCTTGGAAAAGGTCAAAGCGTTGATGATGGCTGAGCTTGAAGCGATGAAATCAGCTTAATCCAACTGATTTACTGCGCACCCACAACGCTTTCAAATTTCCCGTTGCGAGATGATCGAAAGTTGGCACTCGCAGCGTTAGCGCTTAGGTAACAACTTTTCCGATAGTCAAGAATTCAGCTCGCGACATATTTGAGGAAATCCTTATGGACTGGCAACATGCCGATCACCCCGATCCAGAAATTAGTTTAGAATGGAGCGAGGATTTCTGGCCGCCGGAAGAATGGTATTTTATGCCGGACTGGGCATGGGGAAACACAGACCCACTGTGGAAGTTTGACAATCCCGAATCCGCAAAAGCTGTTGCCGCAAAAATGACCAAAGAGCAGCTTTATCTTTTTGCGGTCATGCAAGTGGTTGGAGACATATGCAACGGCGGATTCTCTCAGGCTTTTTACAACTCCTACAGTGAATTAGCAGAAGAAGCGGTCCTAGGCCTCGAGATGTTCGGATTACCGCGCCACGCTGAAATTCTTGACGAAGGTTTCACTCTTTTTGGCATTCGCCCAATTCCACGTGACCGCAACGTTCGGATCGCCAAGCTAGAAGCTCTTTCCACAACCGAAAAGGACAGATTTGGTGTGTTTGGCTTTTTGGGTTTTGGGAAGCCAGCCATCAACCCAGCTGGAGATGTCGTAGAACGTTGGGAACTATTGCAAAGCGAGTTATTTAAGTTACTCCAAGCAGATACACATGGAGATGGATATGATGCGGCCTTTTACCGGCCAATAGCGGAGTGGATATACGAGCGTAAAGACCGTTTCTTCATACTCTAGTGTCTCTTGCCAACGAATACGGGTCACACTTGGTTCATCAGCCGACCTTGGTTGCGGTTGCGAGAAACTCGCGCATGTCCTCGCGCAGCGACCGCATCTGGGCTTCCTGTGTGCTCAAGGTCTCTGCCTCGACCAGCACCCGATCGCTGATCTGTTTGCTCTCCATGGTCGCCGCTTGCACATTTGCGATGCTGCTGCTGACCTCGGCTGCGCCAGCCGCAACTTCGTCGATGTTGTGCGCGATCTCTCCGGTTGCCGCTGCTTGCTGTTCAACAGCAGAGGCAATCGCAGTCGAGACTTTACTCACCTGATCAATCGCCTCACCGATTTCACCGCTGGCGTTCACAGCGTTCTTGGTTGCGGACTGCAGGCCAGAAATCTGACCGTTGATCGTTTGTGTCGCGTCTGCGGTCTGCCCGGCCAGTGCTTTCACTTCCTGGGCAACAATTGCAAATCCGCGGCCATGTTCACCGGCGCGCGCCGCTTCAATCGTGGCATTCAAGGCCAAAAGATTGGTTTGTGCGGCGATATCCGTAATTAGCTGAACCACATCACCAATTTCGGCCGACATCTTCGCCAGGCTGCCGATTTCCTGGTTCATGGTCTCCGACTTAGATACGGCGCCTGATGCAATGTCTGCAGCAGATAAGACTTGCCGGTTGATTTCTGTGACCGAGCTGGACAGCTCTTCGGTCGAAGCAGACACACTTTGCATGTTGGCTGAGGTTTGCTCGGCCGCCGATGCTACCAGTGTGGATTGCTCATTCACGGTATGGCTGGCCTCGGCGACACCGGCAGACACCGTATTCAACTCCTGCACTGAATGAGTAACGGTATCAACGACGTCCTTGAGCCGCGCCTCAAACTGTTCGGCCAGCGCACAAAAGGCGTCATGCTTTTCTTTAATAGCGATTGTGGCCTGATTGATGCTGCTGGCGGCACTGGCGAAACCTCCAACCATTCCGGTTTCCGATATCAATCGGAAATGCTGGTTGCGGCCGACATAATCCAGACATGCCTTGGACTCGCGCAAATAGGCGTCCGTCCGGTCTATGAGCAAATTGATCGAATGCATCAGCTCAGCGGCTTCACCTTTCTCCGTGATACCAATGATGCGTGCTTCGAAGTCACCGGCTGCGACAGCCTTGCACACCTTGGTCGCCTTCTTCAGAGAAGATCTGCTCAATCCGGTCATCATGTGTCTCTTCCCATACTCAAGCTGAAGCGAAGTCCCGTTCGTCACCAGCCGTCAGGCAGCCGCGCGCAGGTTTGCGAGGAACTCGTCATAGCCAATCCCATTTTCCGCTAGCAGGTTCAGCACCATCTGCTCTGCTGCGAGCATGCCTTCTTTACGGCTGGCATGACGTTTCTCCTCTTCCAGAAGAGCGCTGTAGAGGGGAATAATATGCTGATTGATCACTGCTTTTTCCGGAACCCGCCGGTTGGAGTGATAACTGATTATCTTCCCGCTTGAATCAAAGCTCGGCGTTACGTGAGCATAGACCCAATAATGGTCGCCGTTTTTGCAGCGGTTGACGACATAGGCGAAGATTTCATTCCCCGCCTCCAACGTCGCCCATAGCAGCTTGAAAACGCATCGAGGCATATCCGGGTGACGGATAATGCTGTGCGGCTGCCCCAGGATTTCTTTTTCGGTAAAGCCCGCCACTTCGAGAAAAACCCGGTTGGCGTAGGTGATCCGGCCCTTCAGGTCGGTCTTGCTCACTATAACATCATCGGGCGCGAAGGTTCTTTCGTGTCCAGTTAACGTAACTGCCTTAGGCACCCCAACACTCCCGGTAAGTTGCTGCGAAAAACTCAGCACACCTCTTAAATCTCCCTCAAAGTATTCGATGAAGTGATTTAAATTTTGCTAAACACAACAATACGTACAATTACAATTATATTTCCAACATTGTCAAAGTTATCACTATATCTTTATACTATTTCTTTCAACAACTAGAAAACGAAATTAATTCACAAAATCTCGGACCAAAATCTAATAATCAGGCAAATATGTTCGAGATTTCGACAATCTCCATTTAGGTAAGGCAATGAAATATACGCATATATTGCCGCCCAAGGTTTTAACGACGTAAAAATCAGGCTAATCTTCAGGTGGACCTTCTCGCCGCAACACCTGCTCGGTGGGCAGATGAAGTTCGGTTGTAACCGTGGCAAGGATCAGCGGTGACGATTATAAAACAATTCCGACGCCGTCTTTTTGCACTGCCGCTAGCATCGTGTTTGCTTGTGTCCACTGCGTTACTGCTGCCGATCCCAATACCGGCAAGCGCCCAGACACCGCTGATTGAAAACACTTTGCTGGGTATTGGCATTTGCCCGCCTTGGCACCCGCAATCCGTAGAGGTTTGCCGCAACAGTGTCGAAACCGTTTTGGATGCTTTTTCTACCCGCCTTGACATATCGGCAGCCGGAATACGGATGATGCTCAATGAAGGGGCATCTGCGGCCAGTTTGAAAAAAACCGTGATGGAGCTTGCCAATACACTGGGTCCGTCCGACCGGCTGATCATTTACGCCAACTTGCCGTCAACCAGCACCAGCCAAACGGACGCTGGCGAGAACAGCCGCCAAATCCTTCAACTGTGGGCTGATCACGAGCCGGAAACCATACAAACAGCTATTGAAACCGGCACATGGGTCTCAGCGCCGGCCTTTGCCGCCATGTTGCATACCGTGCCTGCCGGCGAGGTTATCTTGATTTTGGACACAAGCAATTCGGACACGATCGACGCCGAACTCTTGGAAAAACATGCGACCAATTTGGACGAACGGCCGGAAGCGCTCGTGACATCCGCAGGCGCAGGACAAAAGGCCAATTTTTCCGCAGACCGGACGATAGCGCTGTTCGCGAAACACCTAGCGGCAGCCCTGGAAGTGGTCGACGGAACACTGGCTGATGTGATCAAAACCGCTTCTGCAGGAACACGGCAGGCAGCCATCCCTATTTGTATTTCTCTCAAGGAAAACCGGTCGGATGGCCCGAAGGAAGAAAAAAACTGCACGCAGGTCCCGGAAATTCATGATCCGGCAGGTATCCTGGGAACAGTCGCCATGCCAGTGATCATAGCCGCTACAGAAGGCAATTGATTGCAATTCTTGGCATTGTCCCGGCGGCAGATCCCAATACCAGATCAGCCGGCAAGCTCCTTTGCCTCAAACGGTTCTTCCCCAAGCTCACAAGCAAAACGCAGCTGATCAAGCGCCGATCTCACATCTGCAGGCGCTTCACGGATAAGATGATCTACCGGAGCCGGCTTGCCAATCAAGAACCCCTGAGCTTCATGACACCCACGGTCTGCCAGAAGGCATAACTTCTCCGTATCTTCCACCCCCTCGGCAACAATCCGCATGTTCAATGCTTTGCCGAGCCGAACCACAGTTTCAACAATTGCCAGCGAGTTATAGTTCCGCGAGGCTTCTTGAACGAATGACCGGTCGATCTTGATGCAATCAAACGGGAATCGGCTCAGATAGCTGAGCGACGAATAGCCAACACCAAAATCGTCGAGCGCGATTTTAACCCCTACGGCCTTCAACTTCGTCAGGATCGACAGGGCCCTGGCATCGTCTTCAATCAGCGTGTTCTCGGTGATCTCCAGCTCAATCCGATGCGCCGGGATACCAGATGCATCGATCGCGCTTTCGACATCCTCCAGAAAGTCCTTGTCGCGGAATTGGACCGGACTGACATTCAAACTAATGTTTGCAGACGGGATATCCCGCGCCGCCACCACGAGCGCTCTTTGCAAAACGAATTTGCCAATACCAATGATTTGGCCCGAGCCCTCAGCGACAGGGATAAACTCGCCTGGACTGATGAGCCCTCGTTCCGGGTGATGCCACCGGATCAATGCCTCATAAGACACGATTTGTCCGGTCGACAAATTTAGCCGCGGCTGAAAATAGAGTTCAAACTCGTTGTTTGAGAGAGCCGAGTTCAGGTCCTTCTCCATAGCCCTGCGTTTGCGGACCTCAGCCCCCATACCCTGGCGGAACAGACAGTAGGTTTGCCGCCCCCGGCTTTTGGCGTTGTAAAGAGCAATATCGGCATTTGAAATGACCTGTTCTTCGCTGTCAGCCGATGTAATCAACGCCACTCCGACACTTGCACTTGGTTTGACGACCAGCCCGTGACCGCAGTTTATCGGCTCCGACAAAAGCGAGACCAACCGGTGCGCCATATCCTCAGCCTGATTGGCAAAAGCAATCGACGTCTGAATGATTGCAAACTCATCCCCGCCAAGCCGGGCAACCGTATCACTTCCCCGGCAAGCGGACATAAGCCGTTCAGCGGTTACCCGGATGACCTTATCGCCCGCGGGGTGCCCATGCAGATCATTGATGTCTTTGAACTTATCCAAGTCGACCAACAACAGGGCCGCCCCCTGCCCAGCCTTCTGACAACGCGCGAGTGTGTGTTTCAGCTCCGCATTGAAAACGGCCCTATTGGGCAAATCTGTCAAGGGATCGTGCTGCGCCAAATGCAGAATTTGCGCCTCAGCTTTCTTCCGCTCCCGTAAGTCAACCAGTGCTGAGACCCGGGTCGGTGTCCCGCGGTAAGAAATGACACGTGTCCGGATTTCGACCGGCACCCGCTCGCCGGAGCGGTTGATGAAGGTAACTTCACGCGGTTCTTTTTCCGCTTTGACCAAATGCTCTTCCAAGGTTCCGGCTAAATCGGTCTCGACAAACTCATAAAGTCCGCGCATCTCCAGATCTTCTATGGAGTGGCCGACCAGCTCCTCAAAGGTTTTGTTGCCGTCTATAATGCGGCCATCGACCGAAATTACGATGGCATCAAAGGTCGCGTTGGCCAGCGCCGACAGGCGCTCAGATTCTTCCTGTGTCCTCTTCGCATCGGCAACACGTGAATACGCCTGTTCCTGGCTTTGAACGGTTTCCATCAAGGCATTGAAGAGACGGGTGAGCCGTTCTGAATCTTCGCCCTTAGACACTTTAAGCCGCATCGACAAGTCGGCCTTGCCGGCAATCAAGCTATCAAGTGCATCTTCTACATGGCCAATGCCGAGCCGGGTGCCATGCTCGGCTTCATTCAGGCCAATATCCTCATCGTGACGGGACAGGCGGAGCGGCCGAAGCTTGTTGAGAAGCCCAAGTACGAGGAAACTAACGCCAAAGCACCAGGCGAAATTCGTCAAAACACCTTGAAGCTGGATCAGCAACTGCGGGATCCGCGCCCCAAGCGGCAATGTTTCTACTGGCGCCAGTAGAGCTAAGGCGAGCGTCCCGGCAACGCCGGCAAATCCATGCACACTGATTGCGCCTACCGGATCATCCAGCTTGAACTTGCGCTCCAGGAACACTGCTCCCAACAGAGCAACGGCGCCACCAAGCGCTCCCACAGCCAAGGCTGCTGGCGGGGTCAGAATATGGCAGCCGGCGGTCACCGCGACCAAGCCGCCCAAGAGGCCGGAAATAGAGTTTTCCGGCAGCACCACACCGTCCCGGTATTTTCCTAGCAGATAGCCTGCCGCTGTTCCGGCTGCAGCAGCCAGAACCGTATTTGCGAAAATCCCTGGTACGTCCGGACTTGCTGATAGGGTCGATCCACCGTTGAAGCCAAGCCAGCCGACAAATAATGCAAGCGCTCCTGCGGTCGCCAAAACCGAGCTGTGGCCTTGGATCCGACAAGGGCGCCCATCGTTGTCAAAGCGCCCGACCCGCGGCCCTAGGAAGATACAGGCCGCCAGCGCTATCCAGGCTCCTGTTGCATGCACCACGGTGGACCCGGCAAAATCGACAAATCCCTTGTCGGCAAGAAAGGCCTCGGCATCCGGAAACAGAACACCGCCCCAGGCCCAGCGGGCAAAAACCGGATAAATCAGTCCTGCGGTCAGTACGGTGCACCAGATGTAAGCTTGAAGCCGCATGCGTTCCGCGACCGCCCCTGAAATGATGGTCGCTGCAGTCCCGCAAAACATCACTTGAAAGGCAAAAACGGTCAAAATCCAAGGCGTAACGTCACCAAGGGCAATCAGCCGCGGATCAACTCCGGCGAACCAGCCGCCGCCAGCGCCGAATGCTAGGCTGAAGCCGAACACGGCGAAGATGATCACACAGATAGCAAGGTCAAGCAGGTTTTTCTGTGCCACATTGATGGAATTCTTGGACCGGACCAGGCCCGCCTCCAACAGCATGAAACCGACCTGCATCAGCAGTACGAGCCCAGCGGCCACCAGCAGCCAGACCATATCCAATGTTCTTTGCAAGCCTTCGGCCGCTGCAGCCGCAGGTGATGCCAGAAATGGCAAACAAAAAACTCCAGGCAGCAACCCGAATCCAAATAGAGCCCGCATCATGTGTAATCGATTTACCTGCTTGTCCGACCAAGCGGCATGATTTAAGCGCAATTCTTAATTATGCATTGCCAAAAATATCAATGCTTACAACTTCAGCAACTTGCGCAATTTTGCAGCACTTTAAATTGATCCATCAATTCACAGCTACGAACTCTTCAAATTCACAAAGACAGCCCAATGATTGCCTGAAATTGCTTCATTTTCTGCTGCCCCATCAAACCTCACAGCAAGCAGAGAGCCTGCTCCAACTATTGCGATTTATAGTTGATATTTATTGAACGATTGATCAATCTAAATCAGCTCATAAGGGGATATTGGAAGAAACGATGGCAACTCGATCTGCAACAAGCCGCAGGATTGACGGCTTACTGACCGAATATGGCGAAAGCCACCAAAACGCGACCAACAAATTCATTCACTGGATTTGTGTACCGGTGATTGTCTGGACGGTCACAGCGCTGCTTTGGAGCTTGCCTGTCCCAGCAATCTTTGAAACCGTCCCTTATCTTAATTGGGCTACCGTCGTGATTGCTCTGGCGACGGTTTATTACCTAACCCTCTCGATCCCGCTGGCTTTCGGCATGGCTTTTATCGGGATTGTTTGCAGCATAATCAATGCGGCCTATGACCTCCCCTTGCCGTTGTGGCAAACGGCACTCGCTGTTTTTGTTGTTGCCTGGATCGGCCAATTCATCGGCCACAAAATCGAAGGCAAAAAACCGTCCTTTTTCAAAGACATCCAGTTCCTGTTGATTGGACCCGCATGGCTTTTGCACTTTCTGTACCGAAAGGCCGGGATTAAGTACTGAACGGTATTGGTGTCTTACACCAGTAACGGCGGCACGCCCGCATGAATGCCCCTTAGGCCACACAACTCAATGTGCCTAGACAGACAGGCCGATGGCCTGATTGATGTGCCAACCAGTATTTGCTGCATGATAAATTGGGAACGGCGTCCGGGCAGAAACAATAATATCGCGCTTCAACCAGTCCTGATCTTCCAGGATTGAAAGTGCCTGCGATAAAGCACGGTCTGTCACCGGTGCCAGCCCGGACCTGATATTCGAAAAGCGCTGCGGTGTTCCTGTCACAGCCAGTATCGGGACAACCCAACTCCGGCGAAGGAGATGAACGGCTGCGTCATCTGGGACGGCCTCCAGAATTCTATGCGCCATGGCAGCAGCCTCAATCCCCTTCTTCGTTAAACGGAATTCTGGCCGCAAAGGATGACCGTGACCTGGATTTTTCTCAAGAAGGCCCAATTGACCCAGATGTGCCAGACTTGAAGCAAAGGATGTCCGGCTGGCCCCTGTTGCGGCGATCAATGCAGCTTGCCGCCCTGGCACACCTGAATGCAACAGAGATAGGATTTTTAAAGACCACGCCTTTGACGTGAGCTTGACAAGAAGCTCAATTTCCATGATTTATAGTTACTATATTTTCGATACATAAGGAAGCAGATATGTCGATTGTTTCATTGGACAACACCATCACCCTGGCTCTTTCCGTGCGGGACCGGCATGCCAGCGCCGAATGGTATGAAAAGACACTCGGCTTCAAGCTCCGTATGCATATTGACGAAGCTGGCTGGAGCGAACTGCAAACAAACACAGATGGCGTCACCCTGGGATTGGGTGAACAAACGGAACCGCAACCCGGCAACAGTGTTCCGGTGTTTGGTGTCGCCGACATTGCGAGCGCACGGTCAGCCTTGGAAGAAGCCGATGTGAAGTTTGACGGGGAAACCGAGACCATTGATGGCATGGTCAGCATCGCGACTTTTTACGATCCGGACGGCAATGCCTTGATGCTGGCTCAAGACCTGTCCTCGTGACTTTTCGAGCACGCCGCAATTAATTGGGTCGTGCTCTAGCAGGCCCGTTCTACCGGCTTATCGGCTTGCTGGTGTCTATCCGGGACTTCAGCTGCCCGGATAGCCGGGCGCCCCATAAGGCGCTCACCCAGCCACTGGAAGTCTTCATCGCTGACGCGGCGCTGCGATAGGTCACGTTCCGGCGCCATTGGCACAATGCCAGCATCTGTCTGTTCGCCGATGGCAAAACGGAACGCGTAGCCTGGGGTCAGCCCCATACGCAGGTCAGACATGACCACCTTTCCGTCCAGCAACTCTGCCCGGTTAAATCCCCGGCTGAACCACTCCAGCTTTTGGTAAGCTGCCGAGCTTTCAAGGCAGGCGACCAATTCCGGGCGACGCGGATGTGCATAGATCTCTGGTGATTGCGCCCCATCGAACAAAGAGAAATACAGGTTCTGATACCGGTCTTTGTCTAGGCCGATCACTTTCCAAAGCGCAATGTTGAAGGGCGCCGCAATGGCATAAATCTTGTCCGGAACAGGTCCTGATTTTGCAAAAATCTGCTGCGCGCGATGTTCGACATAACTTTGAATGCCAAGAGAGGCCACCATATAGGTCGTGGTAATGGTCAAAACACCCCTTATCCAGCCGCCGAAACGCTGCGACCAGTCCTTTTTGAAAAACGCCCAGACCACAATAGCCAGCAGCGGCAGGGTGTAAAAAGGGTCGATGATGAAAACCGACCCTGCCCCAACGGGGTCGGGATAAAAAGGCCAGAATATCCGGGTGCCATAAACGGTCATGGCATCGATGATCGCGTGCGTTGCAAAACACAGATAAACGGTTAGATAGGTCAGCCAGCGGTGGTCCTTCAATCCTTTGACCAGACGGACCAACAACTCTCCGAACAAAGGCGCGGCGAGCGCATGCACAAAGATCGAATGGGTCCACCCGCGATGATAGACAAAACTGTCGACCGGGTCGTCAAAGGGAAGAAAGACGTCCAGATCCGGAACTGTCCCCAACAAGCCTCCCAAAAGCGCAGCCTTACGCAGTCCGATTGTTTTGCCAAGGCAAACCGTTGACACCGCCGCGCCGAGAACAAATTGAGTAAGTGAATCCATGGATAGGTCCGGTAAGGTTTTTCGCCGACTTACAATCGACTTTTAAGTGGGTCAACGCTCTTAGGATGCAAGCCTGACGAGCCGAGAATCTGTCAATGGTGAAGTTCAACTCTTAGTATGACTACAACCTGTTGATTTCCAGCCATTCCCAGCTGATTCCAGAGGCCCGCCCTTCATCACGATTGAAGCCTCTGTCAAAAAAAACAGGGTGCCCAATGAACCAAAACTCATCTGTGAGGCACTTATATCCTGGAACCGACGAAAAACGGGAACTTGGATGACTGACAACCGGCTGCAGAAAGTCAGGGCATTGGAAGCTCTGCTGGTGCTCGACGCCAAGGCAGGGAACAAAAAGGCTCTTGAACAACTCGTGGCTCTGCGCGGCGACCGTCTTTATGCGCATGCTGCACGGTTGGCCGGAGATCGGGAGGCTGCTCGCGACATAGTCCAGGAGGCCTGGGTGCAGATCCTGCGCAGCTTGCCAGGGCTCACAGATGAAACGTCGTTTCTGCCCTGGGCGCTCTGCATTGTCTCGCGCCGGGTTGCGGCCTTTATCCAGACTCGGCAGAAGGACCGTAGGCTGGCCGAAGACTTTGCTCCAGAAGCACCACAGGTGTTCACACTGGATACGGACCAGATACTCGATGCGCCGAAAGTCCGCGAGATTTTGCACCAGCTCCCACCAGTTCACCACGCCACAATCGCTCTTTTTTATCTGGAAGATATGAGCGTCGCTGAGGTCGCAAAGGCCCTAGACGTGCCCATCGGAACAGTCAAGACCCGGCTGATGACGGCGCGGGCAATTCTAAGAAATTACCTTGAAGGAGACCAAAATGGACAAGCTCGACAAGCTGATCGAAGATGCCATGAAGGGTGAAGACCGTGTTCTTTTTGAAGATACCAAAGAACTTGGATATTTCGCCCTTGGACTGAAGCAGTTCCGCGGCAAGCTCGGCTGGGTCACTTGGGTGATCATGGTCACTCAGAGCCTGATGTTTTTGGCTGGGATCTGGTGCCTCTATGAGCTTTACATCGCATCTGACGCACTGCTGGCCGTCAAGTGGGGTGTGACAGCAGCGACTTTAATCCTGATCGCCACCAACCTGAAACTCAGCATTTGGCCGCAAATGCAGGCGGACAGGATCTTGCGCGAACTGAAAAGGGTTGAACTGATGCTGCTCAACCGAAACTGAGCGGAACAATTGCAAAAACGGGCCGCATGGCCCGTTTTTCTCAGGATCCAAGCAGCCGAGGAACTTGGGTTCTATTTCGACGTTGTAAAACCAACGACTTTGGGATCTTCCGGCGAGTGTTTAGCTCCATGCTTATGAGCTAGTGCCAAGGACGGATCAACGGTCCGGACAATGCTGTCGAGAGGGGCCGGCATACCGATGTAATAGCCCTGCACTTCGTCACAACCGCAATTCGCCAACAGCAGCAGTTTGTCTAGATCTTCCACGCCTTCTGCCACAATCCGCATGTTCAGCAAGTTGCCCAAACGAACGACTGTTTCAATGATTGCCATTGAATTGGCGTTCTCTTCGGTGTCCTCAACGAACGACCGGTCGATCTTGATGTAGTCAAACGGAAACCGGCTCAAACATGACAACGAGGAATAACCAACACCAAAGTCATCCAGGGCCACTTTGGCACCAAGGTCCTTTATCGCTGTGAGGATTGCCAGTGCGCGGCTGTCATCCTCAATCAGCGTGGTTTCTGTAATTTCCAACTCCAGCCGATTTGCGGATACGCCGGATGCTGTAATTGCCGCTTCAACGTCACTGACAAAGTCCACATCGCGGAACTGAACAGGCGATACATTGACACTGATCTTGGCATCTGGAACCGCTTTGGCAGCCTCCAGGGCTTCCCGCAAAACCCATTTGCCGATTTGATCAATTTTTCCGCTGCTTTCTGCAATTGGAATAAACTCTGCTGGACTTACAACGCCGCGTTCCGGGTGGTTCCAACGGATCAAAGCCTCATATCCGGATATCTTCTGATTTCCGATGTCATAGCGCGGTTGGAAGAAAAGCCGGAATTCATCGTTGACGATGCCTTCCGCAAGATCCTGTTCAAGAATACGGCGCTGACGGACTTCGTCGCCCATACCGTCTTGGAAGAGGCAGAACGTGTTGCGGCCTTTGCTCTTGGCCTTATAGAGCGCCACATCCGCATCGTTGATTGTCTTGTCAGCCGAGTTTTGAGCCATGATCATGGTCACACCGATACTGACACTCGGCTGGACCACCAGCCCATCGTCGCATTCGATTGGATCGGACAACCGGTTCACCAGCCGGAGCGCCATATCTTCGCTCACTTCTGCAGTTTCGATTCCCTTCAATATTACCGCAAATTCGTCACCTCCAAGCCGGGCGACCGTATCCCCTCCGCGGGTAATTGACTTCAGCCGTTCCGCCGTTTGTTTGATCACGGTGTCGCCGACCGGGTGACCGTGGGTGTCGTTGATCTCCTTGAACCGGTCGAGGTCAAGCAACAACAAGGCGCCCTTGATATCGGTAATTGTTTCCAGCCCGATCAACTTTTCTAGGTTCCGATTGAACACCGTCCGGTTAGACAAATCAGTCAGCGGATCGTGTTGCGCCAGATGCAAAATCTGCGCTTCAGCAACTTTTCGGTCGCTCAAGTCGACCAATGCAGACACGCGGGTCGGTTTGCCGCGATAGGAAATCTCCCGCGTGCGGATTTCGACCGGAACTTCAAGCCCATCACGGTTCAGGATGATAAACTCGCGCGCTTGCTCGCCAGCTTCGGCCAGGTGTTTTTCAAGTTCCTCAACACCTTCATGATGGAAAAACTCCTGAAAGCTGCGCATTTCAAGATCTTTGATCGAGTAGCCAAGCAAACCGGCCAGGGCCGCGTTGCCATCAAGGATCTGGCCGTCAACCGTAATCACGATCGCATCGAAAGTCGCATTTGCCAAAGCGGATAACCGTTCAGCCTCCTCGCGGGTGCGTTTGACATCCTTTGCCCGGGTGATCGCCTGCTCTTCGTTCTGGATCGAATCCATCAGCAAATTAAACAGGCGGGTCATGCGCTCTGCTTCATCGCCTCTGGAAACCTCCAGGCGAAGGGACAGATCTGCTTTGCCACCGATCAACCGGTCAAGCGCATCTTCGACATGGCCAATGCCAAGACGTGTGCCGTGTTCCGCTTCATTGAGACCTCGATCTTCGCTTTCGTAATCAACACGCAGGGCAAAGAACCGGTTGACAGTTCCAAGTACCAGGCATGCTGTGCCGAAACACCAAATGAAGTTGACCCAAACACCCTGCAGCTGAACCCAAAATTGCGGCAAATAGCTTCCCAAAGGCAGGTTTTCCGCTGGCACCAGGAAAATGAAACCCAATGTGCCGCAGCCACCCGCAAAACCATGAATGCTAATTGCAGAAACAGGGTCATCAATCTTGAAAACCCGTTCAAGTATCAAGGCTCCGGTTACAGCAACAGCCCCGCCCGCAAACCCAATTACAAATGCTCCGGCTGGCGTTAGAATATGGCAGCCGGCTGTAACCGCGACCAACCCGCCCAAGAGCCCGCAAATCGAGTTTTCCGGCAGCAATAGACGGTCTCTTACAAAACCGAAGCAAAATCCCGCGATAACGCCGGCCGAAGATGCCAGTACCGTGTTGATAATGATCCCAGCGACATCCCAGGACACTCCCAAAAGAGCACCGCCATTGAAACCAATCCAACCCACTGCCAGAACCATCGCTCCTGCAGTGGCGATAACAGCACTGTAGCCATTGATCCGAACCGGCCTGCCCTTCTCATCAAAGCGGCCAAGTCTGGGGCCGATAATGATACAGGCGGCCAGCGCAACCCAGGCCCCGGTGCCGTGAACCACTGTAGCACCGGCAAAATCGACAAAACCTTTGTCCGCCAGCAAGGCCTGGCCACTCTCAAACAGCACCCGCCCCCACACCCAGTGGGCAAAAATTGGATAGAGGATACCAGCGGTTAGAACAGTACAAATGATATACGCAAAGAGGCGCATACGCTCGGCAACCGCGCCCGAAACAATCGTTGCCGCAGTCCCGCAGAACATCACCTGGAAGGTAAAAACCGTGAAAGTCCAAGGATCCAGGTCACTGAGCATGAACAGCCTGGAATCAATTCCGGCAAACCAGTTCCCGCCACTTCCCAGGACCAGCATGTAACCAAAGAAGGAGAAGACGGCGACGGAAATCGCAAAGTCCAATAGGTTCTTTTGAACCACATTGATGGAATTCTTGGACCGGACAGCCCCGGCTTCCAGCAACATGAAGCCGACTTGCATAAAAAACACGAACCCGGCCGCGACCAGAACCCAGACCATATCGAGCAGGGTTTTGTCTGCCGTTGCCAACCCCGTCACGCTCCCGAATGCCTGCGATTCGGAAGAAAAGGTCAGAACCAGGACTGCCGGTAATGCCAACCGATATGGACATCGAATCCGCAAAAACAACGACCTCCACAACCAGTGATTTTTGCACGACCTTGATGAAATACCGGTCGCATTTCAACAAATACAATCTCTCAAAGGCTATTTAACATATATTGAATAGTCTATACTTCCTCACTCAAATATTACTAGTTTCACAAACCATGAAGTATATAGAGATTTCTTGCAATATTCGCTGACTATATTTTCGTTTTTTCCTGGTTATTAATGCCGCTATTACTAACATGCCGCAACTCACAACAACTTGGAAGCGAAACTCGTTTCTCAGATTCAACAAAAAAACCCCGCAATCAAGATTGCGGGGTTTGACAGCTCTTTGTTTCTGAAAGTTGATCAATCCACCTGACGGAATGCTCCTTTTGAAGCAGATGTCGTCATCTTGGCATAAGCGCGCAGCGCCGTAGAAACCTTGCGAGTGCGTTTCTCCAGAGGCTTCCAACCGTCAGCGCCTTTAGCATCCATGGCAGCACGGCGCTCAGCCAGCACTTCATCGGAAAGATCGACTTTCAACACCCGGTTCGGGATGTCGATGACAATGATGTCGCCCTCTTCCACCAGACCAATGGCGCCGCCTTCCGCCGCTTCCGGTGAAATGTGGCCGATGGACAGTCCCGAAGATCCGCCGGAGAAACGGCCGTCTGTGATCAGCGCACAGGCTTTGCCAAGTCCCTTGGACTTCAGATAGGAGGTCGGATAGAGCATCTCCTGCATGCCCGGACCGCCGCGCGGGCCTTCATAGCGGATCAGCACCACATCGCCTTCCTTGACCTTGTTGGTCAGGATCGCGGAAACGGCACTGTCCTGGCTCTCAAAGATCCGGGCTGGTCCGGTGAAGGTCAAAATGCTCTCATCCACACCGGCGGTTTTCACCACGCAGCCATCTTCGGCAATATTGCCATAAAGAACCGCCAGACCACCGTCCTTGGAATAAGCATGCTCGGCATCGCGGATCACACCAGCGCTGCGGTCGGTGTCAAGATCATCCCAGCGCCGGTCCTGGCTGAACGCAACCTGTGTCGGCACACCGCCGGGCGCTGCCTTATAGAACTGGTGCACGCTATCGGAATTGGTCTGAACGACATCCCAACGCGCCAAGGCTTCCTTCATGGAAGCGGAGTGAACGGTTGGATTATCCGAATGGAGCAGCCCTGCCCGGTCGAGTTCACCCAAAATTCCCATGATGCCGCCAGCGCGGTGAACATCTTCCATGTGGATGTTTTCAACCGCCGGAGCGACCTTACACAACACAGGAACCTTTTTTGACAACCGGTCGATGTCATCCATGGTGAAGCCGATATCGCCTTCATAAGACGCGGCCAGCAAGTGCAGGATCGTATTGGTCGAGCCGCCCATGGAAATGTCGAGGCTCATGGCATTTTCGAAGGCTTTGAAATTGGCGATGTTGCGCGGCAAAACGCTTTCATCGTCCTGCTCGTAGTAGCGTTTGGCCAGATCAACAATCAGGTGCCCTGCTTCCACAAACAGGCGCTCGCGGTCTGCATGGGTCGCAAGTGTCGAACCGTTGCCCGGCAACGCCAGCCCCAGAGCTTCGGTCAAGCAGTTCATGGAGTTGGCCGTAAACATACCTGAACACGAGCCGCAGGTCGGGCAGGCATTTTGTTCCATTTGAAGAACATCGGCATCCGACATGCTGTCGTCAGCTGCTGCGATCATGGCATCGATCAGATCGATGGATTTGGCTTCACCGTTTTCAAAAACAACCTTGCCGGCTTCCATCGGCCCGCCGGAGACAAACACCACCGGAATGTTCAGCCGCATGGCGGCATTGAGCATGCCCGGGGTGATCTTGTCGCAATTGGAAATACAAACCAGCGCATCCGCGCAGTGGCCGTTGACCATATATTCCACAGCGTCAGAAATGACTTCCCGGCTGGGCAGTGAATACAGCATGCCGTCATGGCCCATAGCGATGCCGTCATCCACCGCGATGGTGTTGAATTCCTTGGCAACACCGCCTGCCTTTTCCACTTCCCGTGCCACCAGCTGGCCGAGATCCTTCAGGTGCACATGGCCCGGCACAAACTGGGTGAAGGAGTTGGAAATCGCGATGATCGGTTTGCCAAAATCATCATCCTTCATACCTGTTGCGCGCCAGAGGCCGCGGGCACCGGCCATGTTCCGGCCATGGGTGGATGTTCTTGAACGATATGGAGGCATATCGGGTCTCCCTGGAGAATTCTTGTCCGGCCAAAGCACGGCATGCTTGAGCCGATGCACCGGCCTTTGTCGCGTCAGCCGATGCTGTCTTAACTAGCGGTGTGACAGGTTTTGAAAACATTGAAAAGGGCTGTTCCGTCCAAAACCGTACGCTCCGGTACGATTTTAGTTCGTTCGGTGACTTTCACAGCCACATCGCTCCCCACAAATTGATTGGATATTGGATATTCAACTCATAATCTTTGAATATTTTTTATCTTCATTTCCAGATACTTCCATCGAAAGCCGATGCTCTGCACCACCTATCCCGCAACTATATCAGGGACACAAAGGGCGAATTGTTGTATACATTTTCAACTTTCCGATTCCGTCACTTTCCGTCTTGAAGATCACATATTTTATGAATCTGGACGTCAAAACCCTCTTTATGGTGGTCACTCAAGGGTACTTTACTGGTGCCCTCATCCTTGGTGTCCTTGCAGTTACAGTCCGGTCAATTCCCAAAACAATTCGGGCCGGATGGGGACTGTGGTCGCTGTGCCTGCTGTTATCCGGGCTAGGTGCATTGTTGATCGGGCAGCGCGGTGCCATTCCCGATTATCTGAGCATTGTTGCCGCAAATGCGTTTTTAACAATCAGCTTTGGACTGACACCAAATGCAACGGCGTTGTTGAACAACAAGAAGATGCCGTACCTCTCCTTGCCAGTACTAGGAACAGTCGGTTGGTTTGCGCTGTATAGCTTTGATTTTTTTCGCGAAGATACGTTTCTCCGGGTGATTTATGTAAATGTGTTTTGTCTAATCGGCATATTGCTGTGTCTGCGTGAAAGTCTGCAATTAGACCGCCAACAGATCAGCAGCTGGTTTTTAACGGTGGCTTTTGTTCTTGATGCTGTTGTCCGTGTGAGTTTTATCGTTCCACACCTACAACAACAGTACCCTTCATTGCTGGTTTCCTATGAAACGATGCACCTGCAAATCTGCATGCTCGTGTTGATCGGAACGATTGTGATCAAGGTTGTCGGGATCAGCGTTTCGATTTTCGAGATACAACGGCAGCAATTTCGAGAAGAATCCGAAAAGGACGCTTTGACCGGCCTTCTCAATCAACGGGGCTTTCTCAGAACAGCATCAGTTCAGACTGAAAAGCACAGCTTACCAATCACGAATTATGCCCTTGTCCTGATGGAAATCGACGATCTGAGGTCTATCGAAAAGCGCTACGGCGCATCCATGATGGACGCTCTATTGAAATTGTTTGCCCAGATTTCCCGTTTTTCAACTCCTCAGGACGTCATTGCCGGTGTAGATCGAAATGGACAAATTGCGCTTTACCTTCCGCAATCGGATCAAACCGGGGCGAATTCCTATGCCCGCCGGATTTCAAAAACACTGATCACAAAAAGCCGCTCGGCATCCGGTTCGCAGGTTTCAACCACAATGAGCGCCGGCATTTTTGCCGGATCAAACGAAACACCGCTTCAAAGGGCATTGGAAATTGCAGGAAATTGTCTGCATCAGGCCCGCAAAAACGGTGGCAACAAAATCATAACCCATGAACCCGGCAATAGGGGTCAGCTGAAACACACAGACGCCGACATTCCTTTTGCCCGCCGGCTCAAAACCCCTGTTCAGAATCCCAGCTCTTAGCCCAAGCCTTATACTGTCATATTTGACAGGCATCAAAGACAAGTCCGCAGAAAATCCTAGTGTATTGAAAATTGTAATCCTGTGAAAAAAGGAGAGCGCAATGCCGGACTTCAAAGTGGTGACCACCCAAGAAATCCCCTATTTCTACATACAGGAAACCTGCAGCATGGACCCGAAAGACATCGGCGCTGCGATGGGACGAGCTTTTCAGACGGTCTGGGAGTTTTTGCAATCAAACGGTGTTGCGACAACCGGTAAGGCGCTGGCGGTCTATCACACCTATGATCCGGAGCAGATGACATTTCAGGCCGGATTTTCCGTCGCTCCTGATGCGGCCGCCAAAGCATCCGACCCGGTCAAGTTCGACCAAACGCCGACCGGAGAAGTGCTCTATTTTCAGCACAAGGGCGCCTATTCGAAACTGCGCGACAGCTATGGCCTGATGATGGCTTATGCGGAGCAGAATGGTTTAATCATTGGCGCACCGGCTTGGGAAATCTATGTGAACGATCCCGCAACCACCCCGGAAGACGAACTGTTAACCGACGTTTTTGTGATGCTTGGATAAAAAAACCGGCGCAGGATCTCCCCTGCACCGGCTTCTTTCGGGCCGCCCTGGATTTGTGGATGTCAGGCGGCCTGAAATTCAGAATTTGTTATTCCGCAGCAACAGCGCTTTCGGCCAGTGTCGGGTAGTCGAGATATCCCTTTTCGCCGCCACCATAGAGCGTTTCCGGGTCGAGCGGATTGAGCGGTGCATCCTTTTCCAGCCGATCAACCAGATCGGGATTTGAAATAAACGGACGGCCGATCGCAACCAGATCCAAACCACCATCGTCGATAGCATCCAACGCCATCTGCCGGTCATACCCGTTGTTGCCCATCTTCGCGCCGTCAAACAGGGCATAGAGCTTTGCCAGATCACCGCCTTCTGGGATCTCACGTGGGCCGCCTGTCTGGCCTTCGACAAGATGGAGATACGCCAGGCCGTATCCATTGAGCAGCTTTATCACGTGGGTGAAGACCGCCTGCGGATCGCTCTCAGTAATGTTATTAGCATTGGAGAATGGACTTAGCCGGATCCCGACACGGTCCGCGCTCCAGGCACCGGTCACAGTATCGACAACCTCTTTCAAGAACCGGGTCCGGTTATCGATCGAGCCGCCGTATTCATCCGTCCGTTGGTTCGCACCATCCTTCAGGAACTGATCGATCAGATATCCGTTGGCCGCGTGAATCTCGACACCATCGAAACCGGCGGCCTTGGCGTTCAAAGTGGCTTTGCGATAGTCCTCAACAATGCCAGCAATCTCGCCGGTCTCAAGCGCTCGCGGCGTTGTGGTTTCAATGAAGCTCTGCCCATCAAAAGTCTTTGCTTCCGCTGAAATCGCAGATGGCGCCACCGGATCTGCCCCGCCCGGCTGAAGAACCGGATGAGAAATCCGGCCGACATGCCACAGCTGAATGACGATTTTGCCGCCTTTGGCGTGAACCGCATCTGTAACCTTCTTCCAACCCTCGATTTGAGCGTCGGAATAGATGCCAGGGGTCCAGGCATACCCTTTCCCTTGCGGGGAAATCTGCGAGGCCTCGGTGATGATCAAGCCCGCGCTAGCACGCTGCTCGTAATACTTGGCTTGCAATTCAAACGGCGCATCGTCTTCGGCCCGAGCTCGGTTCCGGGTGAGCGGTGCCATGACTATTCTGTTTTTCAGATCTATGGCTCCGGCACTAGCCGGAGAAAACAACGTTGTGTCGGACATCATGTTTCCTTTTAAGATTTCAATGCAGTGAACTTTATTTTTGGACTTTTCAGTCCATATTTAGGCCATCAACATCATTCTCGAGATGCTGGCGGCAAACTTGTGTTTCCTTATGTGGACACGACCGATTTCGCCTGAGCGAGTGTCTTGGCAATCCTCTCAGCCGGAAAACCGGCTTTGCGCAATGCCAAGGTTCCGATTGCGAGCGAGGCGTAGGCGCTGGCGCTATCGCGGGCAGCCTCCGGATGTTCCGGATCTATGGACTTCGCCAAGATTTCCTCAATGGATTCCAGATGCTGCCGGCCAATGCGGGCAACTTCTTCGTCATGCGGCGCCAATTCTGTGATGCAATTGATCAGCATGCAGCCGCGGGAGCCGCCCTGAGGATTGGCGAGTGCTTCGACCATCGCCCCTACAGGATCTTCTCCGGAGGTATCGGCGACAGCCTGCAGGTTGTTCAGAGCATTGCGCGAATAATGCGCCAATGCCCGCTGAAACAGCGCCTGTTTGCTGCCGAAGGTCCCGTAGAAGCTTGACCGGCTCAGCCCCATTGCCTTGGTGAGGTCTTCAAGAGACGCGGCTTCAAAGCCTTTTTGCCAAAACACATTCAACGCCACTTCGAGCGCTTTCGCTTCGTCGAATTCCCGCGGCCGGCCAGGTCCCTGCCCGCGGGTGGTGGTCTTTTGTATGTCGGCTGTCTCGCTCATGAAATGGGATATGGACCGGCCATTCCGCAATTACAAGGCTTGGTCGGAATTTTTCGGACCGGTCAGTCCGAAACAGATAATTTAATGCTGAATACGCCCAACGCCTATGCAATGCCGCGCTGGCAGTTTGAAAACAAAAAGAACTACATCCGGCAGGATCCGGAATAGGCATCCCCGACATCGTCGAACACCCGGGCAGTCGCCTCCATTTCATAGAGCTTGCTTGTCCGGCGCACGCCTTCCACCAGATAAAAGTCCTGGATCGGGAACTGATTGTCGTTGAAGCGGAAATCACCGCGCACACTTTCAAAGGGCGCAGCGTTCATCGCCGAAATCAGCGTTTCGGTGTCTTTGAGACCTCCGGTCAGCTCCAGCGAGAAATGCAAAAACTTCGCCGCATCATAACCTTGTGCGGCATAGACAGACGGCTGATAGCCGTACGCCCGGTAGAACTCACGCATGAAGCGTTTGTTGGCGGGATTGTCCAAATTGGGGGCCCAAGGCGACGCCGACATCAACCCCTCCGCGGTTTCCGCGAGATATGGCAGAGACACACCATCGATGGTGCGGGCCGACAAAAATGGGATGAGCCCTTTTAAGCCGGATGTGTGAAACTGACGCACAAGGGCGACCCCCATACCTGACGGCATGAAGGCATATATGGCATCCGGACCAATCTCCTCGATTTGGGCGAACTCACTGGAAAACTCAGTTTGCCCCAGTTTCGGGTAGAGTTCCCGTGCGATCTGTCCTTTGAAGTGCCGCTGGAAGGCCGCGATCGCATCACGGGCAGCTTCATAGTCCGGAGCTATGGTGACAACCCGCTGGTACCCTTTCAGGCTGGCATAGCGGCCCATGGTTTCATGAACCTGATCGTCCTGCGAGGCGGTCGAATAAAAATACCGGTTGCAGGCACGCCCGGCGATCGGGGCCGGACCGGAACTCGTACCAATAAACAAGGTCCGCGACCGAACGACGGGATCATGAACCGCCAGCATGACCTTTGAAAAATTCACTCCGACCAAAACATCAATGCCGTTGACCTCAATCAGCTGCATGGCCTTGTCGGCGGCATAATCCGGATCAAGCTTGTCATCTGTAATAAGAACATTGGTTTCCAGTCCGCCCAGGGCGCCATTGGACTGTTTGACCGCCAGCATGAAGCCGTCCCGCATATGTTCGCCATAAATGGCAGCAGGCCCAGATAGGGTCGCCATTAGCCCTACGGTCAGTTTTGGTGTTTCTTGGGCCTGAGTTGACGCGGCGCTGATAAGAAGGCTGCCCAAAACCGCTCCGGCCATTTTCTTCAACCGCGCGTGCAATTGCATCATCGTGTTTTGCCCAAGTTAGATCTGTCTTTGTGCCGCCCAAGGTAAGAAGTTTTTCGCCTGCGCCGCACGTCACCTTTGCTGACAGTTTGGCACCCACAAGTTAGGCATTTGCAAACAAACGGCAGGTTTGCCCCAATCTCTCATCGCCGAAAATGCCCAAAAACTCCCCAGAGCCGCCGCATTCCGGCCCGCATGCAGGCGCATTGCGCGGGCTTATTGCACAAGTCTTAAAACGGTAAACGCTCCGCGCGTGCCACACCGCAACCAATGGAGGGCTTTTATGAAAGCTGTATCCGCCCAAACTCATGTTTGCGATCCTCATACCGAGGGCACACCGGACAATGCAAAAGAACAGTCTTTCTCAATCCAGGCAGACCTAACAAAAGACCTTGGTGAGGAGACAGAAACACCCATTGATCGCCTACATGCTGGATCTGATGAGCACGATCCCAGTGAGCTGGCCGCCCGAATTTTGCAGCTGCATGCGGCAAATGATGCCGCTCTTCCCCAGCGCACAAAACGGCCGGAACTGCGTTGGGAAGATGATGATCTGCTGCAAATGCCGGTTGTCTTTGCCTCAGATTCAGCTAGCGAATGGCATTCAAAAGACCACCAACAGACTTTTCGCCCATCCCAACCGACGCGTTATGGCCCTTCGTTTAGAGCCCTTCTTGCCAGTACGGTTCTTCTGGCAGCCGCGGGCAGCGGAGCCATTGCATTGGGACTACCAGATATGGTGGGCAATGCAGACACAAAGGTGTTGGAGGTTCAGACTACGAACATTTCCGCTGCCCCAAAAGAAGACCGGTTCGCAGGTGTTTCCACGTCTCTGAGTTCGTCATCCCCCAACTCAGCCAAACCGAAACAAATTGAAAAGGCGAAGGATCGCATCCGGCAGGCGTTTGTAGATACATCTCCAAAATCTCGGAACCAGTCGACCGATATTTCCGGGCGCACTGCTCCCCAATCGACCATTCCATCTTCAAGCACAACGGCCGATGTCCCGTCCCTTCCCCTCGCGCCGCCACCCGAAGCCTTGGCAGCGATCCCCAAAACAGGCTCGATCCCTCCTGCTGTATTGAAAGAACCAGCGAAAGCAACGCTTGAGCCGACCCTTTCTGACACCTCCTTGCCGGACAAAAGTGATGGCGGGAAAAGGCCGGAACTCCCTCAGCAAGAGGTCCAGAAGGAGCACCACTCAGAAGCCCCCTCCAAAACAACAGCCGGCAAGGATGCAGGTCCGTCGAACTCAGGCATTGTGACGGCCTCTGTCAACCTCCGGCAAACGGACAAGAAAAACGGCAAGATCATCGGCACAGTCCCGGAAGGCACCGAAATCCAATATGAGACTTGCGGCAAATGGTGGTGCGAAATTGTCTATGAGGGCAAGACTGGTTTTGTCGGCCAGAAATTCGTCCAGCGATAAGTGCACAAGACCGGGCAGCGGCCAACTTGTAGAGGCTTGTTAAGGCCCTGCCCCTATTCTTTTATCCTGGTACCAACCACAAGAGACGCAATCATGGATGGAAAAACCCTGAAGTACTGTGCCTTTGCTGCCTTTCTGCTGATGCCGGTTCAGGCACTCGCCGGCGGCACCGATTGCGTCGTCTATGCCACCGATTATGCCAATGCCCACGTTGGCAGCGGCGATATGGTCGGTGATGCGGTCTCCGGTGGCATGGCCGGAGCTGTCGCAGGTGGTCAGTGGAATCCTCTGACGGGCGGTGCCGAGCGCGGTGCAAGGGCTGGCGGTGCGCTTGGTGTTCTCAACAACCTCGGCTCCATCCCGCAAGGCTGGCAGGCGCTGTACGACATGGCCTACCAGATCTGCCGCCAGCAAACCTCCGGCGCATCTGCAGCGCCCAACCCATCCGGCCCGGGGACTGGCTGCCGGTCTTCTGTCGGGGTCAACAAACCGATGGAAGTCACCCCAGATGGCGGCCTAATGGCCGGTTCCGGTGGCCGGAACTGCCGCTAACCCGAACAAAACGTTGCGTCTATCGTGGATGAGTGCACCTCGCGCTCTGGAAACGGTTGACCTTTAAAACGAACCACCTTCAACTGAGCATCGATTTATTCCGGCCCAATCGGGTCACAAGATGCTCTTTGACGACAGGACAGGTTCATGACCGGCCGTATTTTGCCCAGTAAACTCTTTGCCGCAGCCGCACTGGCGAGTTTTACGCTTGCCGCTTCACCGGCGGCAGCCCAGCAATGCGGCGGCGACTTCCGGCAGTTTCTGGCGGGTGTGAAACAGGAAGCCGTTTCAAAAGGCCTGTCCGCCAGAGCCGCCGATCAGACACTGTCAGGCGCCCAGATCGACCGCAAGGTTCTGTCCCGCGACCGGGCGCAAGGCGTCTTCAAGATGACATTCCTGGATTTTTCCAAGCGGGTGATCTCCGGTTACCGGATGAAAAACGGCGCCGCCAACATGAAAAAATATTCCAGCGTTTTTGACCGCACAGAACGCGAATATGGCGTCCCGGCACCTGTGATCACCGCCTTCTGGGCATTGGAGACCGATTTTGGCGCTGTCCAGGGTGACTTCAACACAGTCAACGCTCTGGCAACACTGGCTCATGACTGCCGCCGTCCGGAACTCTTCCGTCCCCAGCTGATCGCCGCCATCGAAATGGTTCAACATGGTGATCTCGATCCGCGCCGCACCACCGGCGCCTGGGCCGGGGAAATCGGCATGGTTCAGATGCTGCCCGAAGACATCATCAAGTTCGGCAAGGACGGTGATGGTGACGGCCATGTGCGCCTTAAGAAAAGTGCACCGGATGCGATCCTGACGGCGGGCGCCTTCATCAACCATCTCGGCTGGACGGCAGGCCAGCCGTGGCTGCAGGAAGTCACTGTGCCCAAAAACCTCAATTGGGCGGAGACCGGCCTGGGCAAAACAAAGTCCGGCAGCGATTGGGCCGCGCTCGGTGTGCAGCCACGCTGGGGCCAGATATCCGGCAATCTGCCGGCCTCACTGCTGCTGCCGCAGGGCCGCAAGGGACCGGCTTTCCTCGCCTATCCGAACTACAACATCTATCTGGAATGGAATCAGTCGTTCATCTACACGACATCGGCTGCCTATTTCGCAACCCGGCTGGCCGGTGCACCACGCTACAACGCTGGAAATCCGGATCAAGGCCTGAACGATGCGCAGATGAAACAGCTGCAAACCAAATTGCGGAACATGGGCTATGATGTCGGCAAGATCGACGGCATTTTGGGCTCCGGCACCCGCGGCGCCGTTCAGGCCGTGCAGCAAAAACTCGGCATGCCGGCCGATGCCTGGCCGACGCCAGCATTGTTGAACAAACTCTGATGCAGGCGGTTACACTCAGCACCTACTTGTTTTTGGGGGCTGCTATTGTCGCGGAGGTGATTGCGACCTCCGCTCTTGCAAGGGCTGAGAATTTCACCAAGCTGCTGCCGACGGTCATCACGATTGCCGGCTATGCGCTGTCATTTTGGCTGCTGTCGTTTCCGATCCGTGTGCTGCCGACGGGCATCGTCTATGCGGTCTGGTCCGGAGCAGGCATCGTTCTGATCACAATGGTCGCCTGGTTTCTTTTTGATCAGAAACTGGATGTCCCCGCCCTCCTCGGCCTTGGCCTGATCATCGCCGGGGTCATTGTGATCAACGTCTTTTCCAAGTCGGTGGGGCATTAGTTCACACGAAACAAACTTTTGGCACGTTCAATTGTCGTCCCAGCGCAGGCTGGGACCCAGTATCCTGCATCGTCAGTGTTGGGACACCTACATTTTCAAAAGTTTACTGGATCCCTGCCTTCGCAGGGATGACAAGATGATGGAGAAGTTTTCCGCACTCTCCGCACTACCCAAAGCTAATCTATCCCCCCCTACTCAGCGGCTGTCACCTTCCCGGCAACGTCCGGGGCGCCGTGGGTTTTCGGAATAGCCTCTTTGAAAACCTGGATCAGCTCCATTTCGTTCTCTTCCGCCTCGGTGGTGGGTGTGAGCGCCAGGTCCATGTAGTTCCGGCGGTTTTCATCGGCCAGAACGCGCTTCATCGCCGGACGGAATTTCAGGAACAAAGCCGCCCAGCGCAAGCCGACCCACAGCGCTTCTGCATACCGCTTGGGATAAAAGATCAGCGGGTTTTCCAGTTTCATGCCGGACCGGCGCTGGTCGCGATGTTTGCGGCGAACGATGCCGCATTCAAGCGGATGCACCTTTTCGATCAGGATCGCGCCCAAAAAATGGATCATCGAGGAATAGAGCGCTTTGGTCCGGGCGCCGCGCGCCGCATCCCGCCGCAAAACCGTCTCGACATGCTCGGTCGTATAAAACTGCTTCCAGCTGTCGTAGTAGACCTTCTCCCACTCCTGATCTGACATAATCGGATGATGCGTGACCCGGTGGTTGAGATCGTATTTGTTAAAGTCCGGATCCATCCAGACATTCTTTGAGGCCAGAACCTTGTGATCTTCGGATCCCGGTAGCGGGGTTAAGAAGAAAAACTCAATGAGGTCGAGCGGCAGCTCTTTCTTGATGATCTCGATATTGCGGGCAATTTTCTCTGGCGTGTCATCCGGAAAGCCGAGAATGTAACCAGCGTAAGTGATGACACCTGCGTCTTTCCACGCTTGCAGCATCTTGCGGTATTCCCAGATCTTGTTCTGCTTCTTCTTCGCAGACGACAAGGCATCCGGATCGATGTTTTCCAGACCGATAAACACCCGTGCACAGCCGGCCCGCGCCGCCTTCTCAATGAAGCCCGGCAGGCGGTAACACAACGTGTCGACCTGCAACGTTAGCTTGAATTTGAGACCCGCCTCTTCGCGCAGCCAGATCAGGCGATCAAGAATGGCTTCCCAATTCTTGTTTCGGGCAAAATCATCATCGGTGATGAAAAAGCGATGGATGTTCTGCGCATCATTGGCGCGGATAATAGCTTCAATATCATCGGGCGTGCGGAAGCGGGATTTGCGGCCCTGGACATTGATGATCGTGCAAAACGAGCACTGGAACGGGCAACCGCGCCCGGCGTCAAAACTCGTGTAAGCGCCAGCCATTTTTCGCACCGCATCCGCAGGCAAGATCGGTTGAACGGCATTTTCCAGGCTCGGCAAATCCTTCATGAAATTGTAGAGCGGTTTCCGGTCGCCTTCCCAGGCATCTTGCAAAAGCGCATCCATGCGCCCTTCCGCTTCACCGGCATAGATGGTCAGTCCCAACTCCTGCGCCGCTGTGATTTCCGGCGGCACCTCGGGCAGCATTGCAATACTGCCAGCTGCATGAAATCCACCGGCCGCGATTTGGATACCCGACGCAATAAATTCCCTGGCAATATCGACCGCCCGCGGAAACTGATTGGTCTGCACACCGACCAGCCCCACGAGGCAGCCATCGGCCTGCTTCAATTTCGGGATGAGTTTTTTGACTTCAACCTTGGTGTTGGTTTCGTCGATCACCTCGATTTCGATGTCGACGTCATCTCCCAGCACCCTTCTGTCGCGGCAGTCCTGGATCAGACCGTAGACGGACGCCAGGGAATTGGATGGGATCGGTGCCCGCAGCCACTGGATAACATAGCCTTCGTCGTCATAGTGCGACGGTTTAATCAAAAGCACTGAAAAGCGTTTGCGCATGAAATTCGATGCTCCGTTCAGCTAAAACCAAACCGGGATCGTAGGTATTTCCCCCATGGCTCATACTGACGGCGCATTTCCCCTTCCGCAAGGGAAATCTCTGATCTGTTTCCAATCACAAATCTAATAAAGGTGCCGGCAACCGCCCACGCCACAGCCAGCCAAGCTTTTGCGCGGCTAAAGGAAACTGTCAGGGCTAAGCGGTTTTACTCGATCTTGGTTTTATTCCAGCCGCCCGGCGCCGCTTCCAGCACCGTCGCATTGCCATCGTCACCCAAAAGGAACACAGCCAAGATCCGCACCGGACCGTCTCCAGTGTTTACACCGCGATGGGTGACATTCATGGCTTCCAGCAGCCCCTCACCTTTCCGGTAGATCTTTTTGCCGATCCCCTCATAGGTCACGGTTATCTCGCCTTCCAGTATGTAGGCAAAAAGCGGCGCATGGTGTTGATGCCAATCGGTTGCCTCGCCCGGCGCCATGGTGACAACAAGGGAGCGCACCGATGGGTTTTCCTGCGGAAACCGGACAGTCTCGCCAGCGACCGTTTTATCTCCAGAAAAGACGTCCCGAACCTTGTCGTACGGCGTTTTCGTTGTTTCTTCAGCAGCTTTAGCCGCTTCGGATCCGGGTTTGGCAGCTGGTTGCGAGGGCGCAGGCTTTCCGTCAGGCGTAATCGCCTTGTCCGCGGCAAGGCTCGAGGACAGACCCAAGTTTAAGGCAAGTCCAAGACTTGCAATCCAGACGACCGGCCGCATGCGTTCTCCTGCGTTTCGTTTTTCAAGTTCAAGAAACCTGCAGATCAGGACATTTCACAACCCTGCCCCGCCATTTCTAGACCTTTCAAACGGCCTATTCTGCGCCTAAATCTCGATCGATGCGCCTGGTGAAACAGCGGCAACTTTCGAGCTGTCCTCGCCCATGGCACTCAAGAACGTGTCCGTGTTCTGGTCCAGAATCGGGAACGTGCCATAGTGGCAGGGCACAATTGTGTCGAACTTGAAAAAGCGCTGGCAGGCCATGGCGGCTGTCTTTCCGCCCATTGTGAAGCGGTCACCGATCGGCACCAGACCGATGTTCGGCCGGTAAATCTCATTGATGAGCGCCATGTCGGAAAAAATATCCGTATCGCCCATGTGATAAATCACCTTTTGGCCCGGCGTTTCAACAATCACGCCATGGGGATTGCCGAGATAAATCGCCTCGCCGTCGGTCTGTTTGGAGGACGAATGATCCGCGCGGACCATACCGACCCGGAACGAGCCAGTGTCGACCATGCCACCGGAGTTCATGGGATTGATGTTTTCAATGCCCTGCCGCGTCGCCCACATGCAGATCTCAAAGTTCGCCGTCAGCAACGCCCCGGTTGATTTCAAGATCTCAATGCTATCGCCGATGTGATCGTCATGGCCATGAGTGAGAATGACGTGTGTTACCCCGTCCGCCACCTGTTCGACGCTCAAATCAGCCGGGAACATGGGGTTGCCGGTTAAGAACGGATCGATCAGGATCGAGGCTTCACCAGTTTCGATCTTAAAGGCCGAATGACCATACCAAGTGAGTTTCATGGGCTTACTTCATCCCTACTAATAAAATTAACCGACTTCACAGCGCACCACCTGCAAAATGACAGTGTTGTGTTTTCCTATGTTATCATAAAGACGTTTTTGCTACGGTGATGCAACATTAGACTTTTGCAACCAGAGCGCATTTAGACGGAAGACGAAGCACAGACTCAAAAGACAACAAATAAGAAACCAACCTGTTTCCTGTGGCTGTGTCCCATTCGGCGATAAAAAGGGTGTCAGAAATGAAAATCCGAAGCTATGTGGTTTTCTGTTTTTTGCTGGCTGCCTTGCTGCCCACCGTCGTTTTCAGCACCTGGTCGTACCGCGAAACCGTATCGCGGGAATTTTCCGAGGTTAAAGACAGACATCTCCTGCTGGCGCAAAAGGCCGCTGCGACACTGGACCACTATCACCACAATCTGGTTGCCGCAGTTGAGGCAGTCGGCACAAGTTTGATGAAATCCAACGGTGCAAGTGAATATGCAAAGCTATTTGATCAGCTCAAAATCAAAGGTGTGATCATTTCTTATAAGACCGGTGGTCAGGTCATCTACACAGCCGGAGAAAGTTCCGTCGACACGGTCACGATTCCAAAGTCGGTCCTAACCAGCCTGATTGAAACAGCCGAGCCCGGAAAACCGAGTTACTCGGACATCATGTCCACTGCAGCCGGTGAGAACCTGATCTATCTCACCCTGGAAAAAAGCGACCGCTTTCTGATCGGATTGATCGCGCCGGACTACATAGTCGCTCAGGGCAAAAGTATCGTTTTTGGCGAAAAAGGCCACGCCGCAATTGTCGACCGCTCCGGAAACGTCATTGCGCATCCACGAGATCAGTGGATGAAAACCCGAAAGAACCTCGCCAGCCTCTCAATCGTCGCGAAAATGATGAATGGCGAATCCGGCATAGAAGAATTCTATTCGCCAGCAGTCGAACGCACTATGATTGCCGGATTCACAACCGTTCAAGGCCCAGGCTGGGGCGTTATGGTGCCACAGCCAATTTCCGAAATATATTCCAAGGCTGACCAGGTTCACGCCTCCCTGATCCCAACGATAGCCATCGCCCTGGTATTGATTTTCGCAATCGGTTTGTTTCTTGCCCGGTCTTTGTCCCGGCCAATTGAAGAGTTGGCAGGCGCCATGCACAAGGGCGCCCTTGATCAGAAATTGTCACCGCTGCACATGCCCAGAAGTCTGGTTCAATTTCACGAAAACAAGGAGGTGTGCGAAAGCTACAACAGATTGGTCCAACGCATGACGCTAGCCAATGATCAGATAGAAAAGCTGGCGTTTTGCGACCATGTAACAGGGTTGCCGAATAGGAAGCATTTACAACTCCGGGCCAGCGCTATCCTGAAAGAGGCCAACGAACCCAAGCGCGGCGGGATAATCCTCCTCGTAGATCTCGATAATTTTAAAGAAATCAATGATCTTCATGGCCACCACACTGGCGATCAGCATCTGAAAAATTGTGCCCAAATCCTGTCAAAAGTGGCGGGTGATGTCGCCTCAGCACTTCAAGGCTCAAAACCCTATGCCTCACCCATCGTGGCAAGGATCGGCGGTGACGAATTCATTGTAATGATCCAGGGTCTGATGGGCGATCAAGCGATCGGTGCGTTTCTGAATACAGTTCAGGCAGCCCTCTCTAAACCTGTTCCAGAACTTAACATCACGCCTGGAGCCAGCATCGGCTGCGCGCAGTTTCCGAGTGACGGCGTGGAACTGAAGGAGCTGCTGAAGCGCGCGGACATCGCCATGTACCATGCCAAACGGTCAGGCAAAAACCGGACCCAGGTTTACTCTCCTCTTATCGGCACAAAGTCGATCGGCGAGATACGGCGGGAACTGACGGCAGCCATCGAGACCGGAGGACTGTTCTTAGAATACCAGCCAAAGATCTGTACCAAGCGGCGCACAGTCATCAGTGTTGAAGCGCTCGCCCGCTGGAATCATCCGGAGCTTGGCCTGTTTCTGCCCAAATTCTGGGTTCCGACATTGATGGGGTCGCACACAATGTCCCGGCTTGGCGAGTGGGTCGTGGCGACGGCGATGCGGGATTTGGCGGCTATCCGCGCGGAAGGCCATGATCTTTGGATGTCGGTGAACATCGGGTCTGATCATTTTGTTACCGGCGATTTCGCGGACAAGATTGAAGCGATCCGGAGCGACCAGAAATTCAGTGCTGAGCACCTGGAATTCGAGGTGACCGAAGACACACTTTTCAACTCAGAAGAAAGGGCGGTTCAAGCGTTCAATCGGCTTCACAGCCTCGGATATAAAATCTCCATAGACGATTTTGGCATCGGATATTCAAACATTACCCGGCTGGCAAATCTGCCGGTCGACTTTCTGAAAATCGACCAATCCATTATCGCCGGAGCCAGCGAAGACCCGCGAATCCGGACAATTCTGGCGTCCACGATAGCCATGGCCAAAGACCTCGACTGCGCCACCGTGGCAGAAGGGATCGAAACGAATTTCCAAGCTGAGTTCGCAACTCAATTGGGCGCAAATTGTCTGCAAGGCTATTATTTTACCGGCAGCCTACCGCTGGATAAATTGTTGGTCTGGCTCGACGAGCAGCCCGGCCCGACAGGGCACCCCTACCTTCGCGAAACGGATGATAAAGTTGCGTGAGCTTGGCCTTGTCGTGAACGTATCCGGACGTGAATCTGAAATTCATTTCACCTCTGAAAGGACATGCAAAGGGCTACTAATTCGAGTATCGCCCAAATCGGCTGACAAGCTGACATATGAAGGTTTCTTCCCACCCTTCTGGCAAATTGCCCAAATACGTTCTTGAAAATTCTCCTGCAGCTGGAAATAGAATTTCAACCGCTTCATGAGAGGTTCTTAAAGCACCACATGTTTGTTATTTGACCAAGCGAAATCCCAGAGAGCGGCCAATTTCCGGGCTATAGGACCTATGCCGAGTATTACTTCAGAGGAAATTTTTCAAATCCTGCTCGGAACTGAGCACTCAGGAAACTCGGCGACCGTTTATCGGGTTTCTTTTGCAGTCCCCAATTCGCTTCTAGGTCAATCACACGGCGGCAATAACGCCGGATTTTCATTTGGAATTGTTCAGCTTGACGCCGGCAGCAACAGTTTTGCCCAGTCGGCCCTGTCGCAAATTCTTCAGAGGGCACGTGACACCGGCGCAATAGACAACACCCAGTATGTGCGATTGAGCCAATATGTTGGTGCGAGCCGGCCAGACCTGGACCCAGTTCTTGCATCAACTTACGCCGCTGACAGATCCTTCCTGAACGACACAGTTTTAGGTCAGCAATATGCAAACGACATCGTCGATCTCTACAGCGAGCAATATATTGCCAGTTCGCTGCTCCCAACTCTGCAAACCTTTCTAACGGTCATCGAAGAGAAATGGGGAACCGGGACAGCCTTTAACATCAGCCATCCGGATTACGCGTCGGCGCTCGCCATGATTACGTCAATCGCAAACCGCTTTGGCTCAATCAATGAAACAACTGCGTATTTTCTGGCGACCGAACCGTCCAGCCTTGCTGTCGTAAAAGCAAGGTTCGATCAACTCGCAACCACAACCGTCGTCAATCCGCAGGATTGGGATCTCATTCTGATCGGCGCGGATCTCTGGCAGAGCCGTTTTGGCGACACTGGCGGTGACGATATTCTCAACGGCACATCAGGAAGTGACAGCTTTTTCGGTGGAGCTGGAAACGACATCGTAACTGGCGGTGGCGGCAATGATGTTGCTGACGGAGGCGACGGCCTCGACACCGCGATTTTTTCCGGTTCCCGGGACCAATACGCCATCTTCACAAGCAGTGACGGCAAACTCATCGTCAGCGATGCGGTCTCTGGCCGCGATGGAACCGACACGGTTGAGAATTTCGAAAGTTTGCAATTTTCCGGCAGCACACTGGATATCAGCACATCCCTGATCGAGCCATCTGACACAGACAACAGCGCCCATCAGATTTACCGCTTTTTCAATTCCAACACAGGTGCGCATTTCTTCACTTCAAACATTGAAGAACGAAACACTGTCATCGAAACGCTGCCCAGTTTTGTTTACGAAGGCAACAGTTACGACAGCAACGCCCTGGCAAACACCGGAAACGCTGTCTACCGGTTTTTAAACGCTGATACCGGAATTCACTTTTATACGGCCTCCGAAGCAGAACGGGACTCTGTACTGGGTCAGCTGCCAAACTATGTTCTGGAAGGTATTAGTTATTACGCTTCATCGGATGGCAGCGCGGACGGACAGGCCCTTTATAGATTTTACAACACCGCCAACGGAACCCATTTCTATACGGTTTCAGAAGCAGAGCGGGACACGATCATCGAAACCCTCGGGCAGTATTCCTATGAAGGTATTGCGTATTATGTCGATCTCGCCTGATTGAAGCCGAGCTGGGCGTTTTCATCTCTGAACGGAAATCACCTATTGCCCTGTCGGAGGTAGAAAATTGCTGTCCTCCGCCGATTTTCGCAACGACGGGCTGGATCGGCCATCGCCGTGCTGATACATGCGGGGCCATGGCAAACGACCCCACCCTATCGCTTGACGACTTTTTGGCAGCTGTCCCGGAGCGGACACGCCTGATCGGACTGGACCTCGGCACCAAAACCATTGGCCTTGCCCTCTCCGATCTTGGCCGCGGTATTGCGAGCCCGATGGAGACCATCCGGCGCAAAAAGTTTACACAAGACGCAGAACAGCTCTTGAAGATCTGTGCTGATCAAGAGGTCGGCGGGATCGTTCTGGGATTGCCGCTCAACATGGATGGTTCCGAAGGCCCGAGAGCCCAGGCAACGCGGGCCTTTACCCGCAATCTTGCGCAAAAAACAGAGCTGCCGATCACCTTGTGGGATGAACGCCTATCAACAGCGGCCGTCACCCGGACACTGCTGGAAGCTGATTCAAGCCGCGCAAAACGGGCCGAAGTGGTCGACAAGATGGCCGCTGCTTACATTCTTCAAGGGTTCCTGGACCGCCTCGGCCATATGGGCCTCGGATCCTAACTTGTGTTTTGGGCCTGTTATTCCAACAGGTTCACCATCCGCATGACACTCAGATTTTGTTGAAAGCGCATCAATGCAGATGATTTTCTTTGCCCTTGCGCCAGTCATTCTGGTCATTGCATCTGGGTACTTGCTCGCACGTGCCAATCTGATCAGCGGTGAGCAGTGGGTTGGGGTTGAGCGCCTCGCCTATTTTGTCCTCTTCCCGGCCGTTCTCTTCCGGACCATTGCGCTGGCCGACTTTTCCAGTGTCCCGACCCTCGACATGGGTGCCGCACTGCTGTCAGCGATCGTGACTCTGGCCGTTGCCTTGCTCGCGGCTCGAACACTGATTGAACGGATCTGGGGCATTCCTGCGGTCCGCTTCACATCCATTTTTCAGGGAACATTGCGCTGGAACGCCATGATCGCGCTGGCGATTGCCGCCAACATCGGCGGAGAAACCGGACTTGCCATGCTGGCCGTCGCCATGGTGTTCATGATCCCGATCTTGAACGGGGCCAGCATTGTTGTGCTGTCGCGCTACGCCAGCGGCACCCAACCGAATTTCGTCAAGATCCTCAAAGACCTCTTCACCAATCCCTTCATCCTGTCGATCTTTGCCGGCGTCTTGATGAACCTCAGCGGTTTGAGCCTGCCTACGATCCTGGACGATACGCTGGAGATATTTGCCCGCGCGGCTCTGCCCATTGGTATCATCTGTGTCGGTGCTGGGCTCGACCTCAGCTCCCTGCGCCGCCCCGGCCCGGCGCTGACCATGGGAACTTTCCTGCGCCCGGTGTTCATGCCGCTGCTGGCGTTTCTTTTTGCCCAACTTTACGGCGTCACCGGTCCGGCACTGTCCGTCGTCATCATCGCATCGGCTGTGCCCTGCGCCAGCAACTCTTATCTGCTCGCACGTCAATTGGGCGGCGATGCCAAGCTGATGGCTGAGATCATCACACTACAAACCTTGGCCGCGACTGTGACTATTCCTGCAGCGCTGTTGCTGTTCACCTAAGGCGTTTCAGAATTCTTTAATCACGTCACCGCCGATCGCCTAAAAAGCTTTGATTTCATGCAGCGTTAGGCGTTCAAGTTTTACCGGCAACGCCTTTAGGCTGCTGCCGGACAAAGGCTCTCAACAATTTCCGCGGCATCGATGCCAACCGGCAGCATGCCGTAGGTCGTTCGCCAGCCGCCGGAAAGCCGGGTTTTGGCGAAGGCGTCCGCGACATCATCCAGCGCCAGTTCTTTGAGCGCAGCCGCAGCACCGGTCAGTGCCAGCCGTTCGGTCAGTATCCGCGCCTGACCGTTGTCGGAAATTGCTTGCGCAGCCAGGCGTTGGAGGTCAGTGCAGGCAGTTACGATGGATGGATCGCCGCTGGACGACAGTTCTTCCAGAACCAAACCTGGCGCTTCCGGATGACGGCCCAGCGCCCTGAGCACATCCAGCGCCATCACATTGCCTGACCCTTCCCAGATCGGATTGACCGGTGCATCCCGATAAATCCGTGCCATATCGAAGTCTTCGACATAACCATTACCGCCCAGGCATTCGAGCGCCTCATAGGTCAGCGCAGGCCCGGTCTTGCAGATCCAGTATTTGATCGCCGGGGTCATCAGCCTTGCGTAAGCAGCTTCCACCGGATCGCTATCTGCCCTGGCTGCGGCCCGCACCAGTCGCATGGCCAGTGCGGTCGCCGCCGCCACATCCAGCGCCATGTCAGCGAGGACCTGGGTCATCAGCGGTTGATCGATCAGATAGGCACCAAAGACCTTACGGTGGCGGCAATGATGCACGGCCCGGCTAAGCGCCGCCCGCATTTGCCCGGCAGACCCCAGCGCGCAGTCGATCCGGGTCGGGGTCACCATATCGATGATGGTTGCGATCCCCCGCCCCTCGTCTCCAAGCAGATACCCCTCCGCACGGTGGAACTCAACTTCGGACGAGGCATTGGACTTGTTGCCAAGTTTGTCTTTCAGGCGTTGAAAGCGCAGGTCGTTGACCCGGCCATCCGGCAAAATGCGCGGGATCAGGAAACAACTTGGCCCGGTCGTGGTTTTTGCCAGTACGAGGAATGCATCGCACATCGGCGCAGAAAAGAACCACTTGTGCCCGGTAATGGCATAGCGCCCTTGATTGCCGGCCTCTGCCGTCGATGAAATGGCCCGGAGATCGGTTCCGCCTTGCTTTTCGGTCATGCCCATGCCGATGGTGATGCCGTTCTTTTCCGATATGAGAAGGAAGCGCGGATCGTAGGTCCGGGTTTGCATCTTTGGCAGATAATCCGCACAGACCTCCGGATACTTTGCCAGGACAGAAACCGCCGCATTGGTCATTGTGATCGGGCAAGTGTGCCCCGTTTCAGCTTGAGACGTGAGGAAAAACTTGGCCGCCCGACTGATCTGAGTTGAAACACCGCCATCGAGCAGTGCGCTGTGCAGTCCTCCGGCAAAAGAATGGCGCATCAGGTCATGATAAGCGGGATGAAACTCCACCTGGTCCGATCGGCGGCCGCGGCGGTCGTGGGTCTTTAGAACCGGCAATTGGGTGTTGGCCAGACGTCCGAGCTCCAAAAATTCATGGGATCCAGTCTCGGCTCCCTGTGCTTCGACATCGGCCAACACGCCATCATCTAAATGTCCTGCCAGACAGGCCCGCAAGATTGGATCTCCCGTTGCCAGATTGATCCCACCATATTCAGGTGCCTGATTAATCACATCATGGGTTGCAAACGCTTCAATTCCAGTGTCATCGGCGTCTTCAATTCTGGTGTCCAACTGACCAGCCATGCGATTATCTCCTCCCACCCGGCGCTTTTACTCACTCCGTTTACGTAAACGTAATATAAAAAATCATCTGGTGGCAACAACCGGATTTGATGCAATGCGATATGCGAAGCGGATCAACATCCGCATTGTACAAAGTGCCAAACTTATAAATTTGTCCGTTTGATCAAAGTTTTAGACTGCATGTGGACAGCGGGCAGAGACCTAAATCTTGCCTTGTGCATACGTCCGATTTCGCCTAAAGGAATGGTCTCGATGAGCGAGCAAGAATCCTATCGAGACAACCCTTTCCCCCATCGTCATTTGCTGGGCATTGAGGGTCTTCACCCCCACGAAATACTGGGCCTTCTGGACCGTGCCGAAGAGGCCGTGGAGATTTCCCGGCAGGTGCACAAGCGCAAGCAGGTGCTTGAAGGGCGGACCCAGATCAATCTGTTCTTTGAGGCGTCCACCCGGACCCAAAGTTCGTTTGAACTGGCAGGCAAGCGGCTGGGGGCCGATGTCATGAACATGGCGGTCTCCCAATCCTCGGTGAAAAAAGGCGAGACGCTGATCGATACTGCGGCGACGCTCAATGCCATGCACCCGGATTTGCTGGTCGTGCGCCATCATGCGGCCGGTGCGGTCCACCTGCTCGCCCGGAAAGTCGGTTGCGCAGTGGTCAACGCCGGTGACGGCCCGCATGAGCACCCGACTCAAGCCCTGCTGGATGCACTCACCATCCGCCGTCACAAGGGCAAGATCGCCCGGTTGACGGTGGCGATCTGCGGCGACATTGCCCATTCCCGTGTTGCCCGCTCCAATATCATTCTTTTGAACGCGCTTGGCGCCCGGGTCCGGGTGATTGCCCCCTCCACGCTCCTGCCATCCGGCATTGCCCAGATGGGCGCCGAAGTTTTTCAGGACATGCGTGAGGGGCTGAAAGGTGCAGACATCGTCATGATGCTGCGCCTCCAGCGCGAGCGCATGAACGGCGCCTTCATTCCGTCCGTCCGGGAATACTACCGCTACTACGGGCTGGACGCAGAAAAACTGTCCCACGCCAAGGATGACGCGCTCGTGATGCATCCTGGCCCGATGAACCGGGGTGTTGAGATCGATCCAGCCATTGCCGACGGACCACAGAGCCTCATCCGCGAGCAGGTGGAAATGGGTGTGGCCGTCAGAATGGCCGTGCTCGAAGCCCTCGCTGCCAACCTGCCAACATCATAAGTCAACCAGAGGACAATTATCGTGGCACTCGACACACCCAAACCTCTGGTTCTCTCCAACGCCAGAGTGATTGACCCGGCGCGCGATCTGGACGCGCCTGGCTCGATCATCATCGCCGACGGCACGATCCTGGCCGCTGGCCCGGAAGCGGCCAACCAGGGCGCGCCTTATGGCGCAGACGTCATCGACTGCAAGGGCGCCATCGCCTGCCCCGGGCTCATCGACATGTGCGTCTCGGTTGGGGAACCGGGCGCAGAACACCGCGAAACGCTCGCGAGCGCTTCGGAAGCAGCAGCCGCTGGCGGAATCACAACCATCTGCACCATGCCGGACACAGATCCCGTGATCGACGATCCGGCCCTGGTCGACTTCATCCACCGGCGCGCCCGCGACACAGCGAGCGTCAACGTTCTTCCGCTTGCCGCCCTCACGAAAGGACTTGAGGGCACAGAGATGACCGAGATCGGCCTTTTAAAGGAAGCCGGAGCGGTCGCCTTCAGCAATGGCCACAAGTCGGTAAAGAACCCGCAAATTCTGCGACGCATGATGACCTATGCCCGTGATTTCGATGCGTTGATCATCCACCATACCGAAGATCCGGATCTGGCTGGCGGTGTGATGAATGCCGGCTTGAATGCCAGCTGGAAAGGCCTTTCCGGCGTGCCGCGGGAAGCGGAAATCATCATGCTGGAGCGTGATCTGCGCCTTGTCGGCATGTCGAAGGGCAAGTACCACGCGAACCTGATCTCGACCTCCGACAGCGCCGATGTCATCCGCACCGGCAAGGACCGGGGCCTCAACATCACCGCCGGCATCTCGATCAATCACCTGACGCACAACGAAAACGACATTGGCGCCTACCGCACCTTCTTCAAAATGTCGCCACCCTTACGCGATGAAGACGACCGGCAAGCCATGATCGCCGCCATTGCCGATGGCACCATCGACATCATCTGCTCCAATCACGACCCGCAGGACGTGGAAACCAAACGCCATCCATGGGCAGAAGCCGAAGATGGCGCAATTGGCCTCGAAACCCTGCTCGCAGCCGCCCTCAGGCTCTATCATTCAGAGCAAGTGGATCTGAAGATCTTGCTGGCAAGCATGACTGTCAATCCGGCCAACCGCCTGGGACTGGAAACCGGCCGCCTTTCAAAAGGTGCCCCGGCCGATGTCACCGTCTTTGACCCCGAACGCCCCTGGGTTCTGGAAAAGAGCGCCATCCGCTCGCGCTCCAAAAACTCCCCGTTCGAAGACGCTCGTTTCTCAGGCCGAGTGATGCGAACCGTGGTCGGCGGCAAGACGGTTTTTGCACATGGGTGAGTAACCTTCCGATCGATGTCAGGCCTGGTTGTCTTCCAGCCACGCCATGACATCGGCAGCGTTCCGGTCGGGTGGAAACACCGGATAAAAGGCCTTTATTACGATGCCGTCCCTCACAATCAGGGTTATACGCTTCAAAAGCGTCTGGCCTTCGACCTCGAAGGACGGCAGATCGAGAGCCTTGGCAAAGACACGATCCTCATCCGATAGCAGTGGAAACGGCAGGTGCAATCGTTCGACAGCCTCCGACTGGTAGGCTGTTGATTGGGTTGATAGGCCGAAGATGTGTTCTGCCCCAAGCGCCGACAGCTCTTTGAAGTGATCCCGGAAGGCGCAGGATTGCGGCGTGCAGCCCCGGGCGCCGGGGATCATGTCCCAGCCATCTGGCAACGGAGTGTCCGGTTGCCCGGTTTTTGGGTAGATGTAGATCACAGTGATCCCTGAGAGATCCGTCAGATCGACTCGGCCGCCATCCGTAGCCGTTAGTTCTGTCGACGGCAGTCTCGCCCCCTCGACATGCGCCGCCGTGCCGTCATCTTCCGGCGCCGGCAATCGCGACCAGTCTACATCTGTCAGGTTCAAGGATTTTCTCCAGTTTTCATTTGTGGCTTGCATGAATTCCAAATCTGGAATTGCCCTGCAAGATGGCAAGGTTATAAGTTGTACCGAAAGGCCGCTATCACGTTTTTCGAAAGCGGCAAGGTCTTGTAGTTGGGAAGAAACACCAAAAAATGCCTGATCCGATCAGCTGGGAATTTGCCTGGCCTTATTATCTGGCCGCCCTCGCCTTTGGCTATCTGCTTGGCTCCATTCCGTTCGGACTGATCTTCGCCAAGCTTGGCGGGCATGGCGACATCCGTAAGATCGGCTCCGGCAACATCGGCACCACAAATGTGCTCAGAACCGGCAGCAAGAAGCTGGCAGCCGCAACCCTTTTGGGCGACGCCTTGAAAGGCACGGTTGCCGTTCTGGTTGCTGCGCAGTTCGGACCGGACACGGCATTGATTGCTGGTTTTGGCGCTTTTCTTGGCCACCTCTTCCCGGTCTGGCTGAAATTCAAGGGCGGCAAGGGTGTTGCGACGTTTCTCGGTATTTTGCTGGGTCTTTACTGGCCGATGTTCCTGATCGCGGCACTGACCTGGGTCGGAATGGCTTTCCTGTTCCGCTATTCATCGCTTTCTGCGCTGACGGCAACAGCCGCCACACCGGTCATTTTGTATTTTGTCTTCAATCAGGTGCAACTGGCTGAGATGTTTCTTGTGCTCACGCTCTTGCTCTGGGCCAAACATCACGAGAATATTGGGCGTCTTCTCAAAGGTCAGGAGAGCAAGATCGGCAAAAAATCCAAGCTCGCGACAGAACCGCCGTCTGAACCGGCGCCGGGAGACGGGTGACCCGCCCGGCCACCGATAAAACACCTTGCCTCTCCGAGGCCCAGCGTCTTGCTTGGCTCCGCTTAATACGGTCCGAAAATGTCGGCCCGACCACTTTCCGCGATCTCTTGAACCACACAGGATCAGCCGAACAGGCCCTTCAGCTGCTGCCCGAACTCTCCCGGCGCGGCGGCAAGAAGAGCTATCGCCTTTGCTCAACAGAAGACGCGGAAGCCGAACTTGACGCGCATCACCGAATGGGCGCCCGGCTGATAGCCCTAGGCGAACCAGAGTATCCGCCGCATCTACGTCATATCGATGGCCCGCCGCCGCTTTTGTCCGTAAAAGGCGGATCACTGACCGCCCGCCCCAAGACACTGGCAATTGTCGGCGCGCGCAATGCGTCCTTTTCGGGCCGCAAATTGTCCGGCTTGTTCGCCCGTGACCTGGGCGCGGCCGACTTCGTCATTGCATCTGGCTTGGCGCGCGGGATTGATGCGGCCGCCCATGAAGCGGCACTCCCAACCGGCACTCTCGCCGTCTTTGCCGGTGGGATCGATGTGCTTTATCCAAACGACCATGACCGCTTACTTGCCGCCATTCTGCATCACGGCGGGGCAGCAATCAGCGAAATGCCATTTGGCTGGAAGCCGCGCGGCCGGGATTTTCCGAGACGCAACCGGCTCATTTCCGGGGTATCCCTTGGAGTGATCGTCATTGAAGCTGCCAAGAAATCCGGGTCCCTGCACACTGCCCGCTTTGCGCTCGAACAGAACCGGGACATCTTTGCCGTCCCTGGTTCACCGCTGGACCCGCGCTCTGAGGGCGCCAATGGCCTCATCCGCCAGGGCGCGGCCTTGGTCCGTAATGCAGAGGATGTCTTGGAGGGACTGGGCGGCCGGATCGAACCGGTTCTGCCGTTTGATCACGACTTCTCCGAGCCCGAAAAAGACCTCTTTTCCAGCGCGCAGGAACCCGATGACACGCTGCGCACCAAAATCATCTCGGCGCTCGGACCAACGCCGGTCGATCTGGATGAATTGATCCGGTTTTCAGGCGCCCCGCCACGCATGATACACATCATATTATTGGAACTTGAACTCGCCGGACGGTTAGAACGCCACCGCGGAAACAAAATCTCGCTCCTTCTTTGAGCTTAGTCCAAGAAGAATAGCCTCCACCTTCGGCCACGACATTTAATTGCATCATGAATTTTATCAAGCTATGGTCGCAAACGTTAGGCGTGCACCATGGACTGAATACTAATATTT
The DNA here is from genome assembly GCF_006517275.1 of Labrenzia sp. PHM005. Lineage (NCBI taxonomy): Bacteria > Pseudomonadati > Pseudomonadota > Alphaproteobacteria > Hyphomicrobiales > Stappiaceae > Labrenzia > Labrenzia sp. PHM005. Next base: position 4,465,481 of record NZ_CP041191.1, read on the forward strand.
GGAGAATAAGATGGGGCCACTGATTATTACCTTCGAAAACAACTCGGATCAAGATTTCACGCTATCGAGCAGCTACACTACGGGCGAGGACGTGTTTGGCTTCTCATCTTTTTCGACGTATCCAGACGAAATCTTAAAAGCTCAGACTGGCTTTGAAACGCTCGAGCTTGATGAAAACTTCATGTCCAATCTCATCAATTCGAGTTTCAATTATCTGAGTCTCGGCTGGAAGCACCATAAACACAATTTACATTTTGGAATAAAGATCAGCGTTCCGACCCAAGTCTTGGGTATCGGCGATCGGCCCTATTACTCCTATGCCTACGGTAACGAGGGAAGCCCGGAATGGCACAAGGCGCATTCGGACCCAGACAAACCGTACACTTTCCCGCCAGAAGATGTCGGATTCGACATCCATTGCGATACAAAATCGACGCACACGTCACTGAAAGTCAGCGCGATAATAAAAAACCTCTGATTTTGAGACGAAAGGGAAAAAATGCCTACAGGAATTGCTAAGCTCGAAAACAATGGAGAAAAAGCCATGTATATTTATCAGGGCAACTCTAATAACATGTTCAAGTTTATTGGAGACTCCATTGACGATCAAATGCAAAGTGTCAACCTTCTTGCCGCCACCATGTCAGAAGGTCAGAATGACGTTTTGTTTACTATAATGGACGCTGTTGAGATTCCAACTGGATATACAACTGATGATGTTTGCACTCAGTTGTTTCAAACAACAACTGTCCTAGAATATGCCGATGAAGAGATATTTACTACTGAAGCATCGGATTTGTGGGCAGATATCGAAGCAGCTGGCGAAGCACTTCTAGCGGCCATATAGCAGCATGTCCGCTCTTCCAGCGGTCTCAGTTGACCGCTCATCTATAGTTACAAAATGCTCATTGCTAATGTATTCAAGTGCTTCTGTCTTTGCAGGAAGCCTTGTTTCGCTTGGGGCCATAAAAATTCTGGGTTTGAAACTCGCCGGACGCCTCGAACGGCATGGCGGAAACAAAATCTCACTCCTCCTTTGACAAAGGATTTCCCCATATATGTCAGTGGATAACCCATCGGCGAAACGGACAGCTTGACCAGAAAGCCACAAAGGTCCATTTGACAGGCGGCGCGCGATCCGTGATCGTCTGCGCCTTCAATTCGCTTCTCTTCCGGACGGACCTCCCGATTCCGGCACAAATTTTTTGGGTAAGAATGAACGTCGTTATTGTGGAATCGCCGGCGAAAGCCAAGACGATCAACAAATATCTAGGCTCCGATTACACGGTGCTGGCCTCTTACGGCCACGTCCGCGATCTGCCGGCCAAAGATGGTTCGGTCAAACCCGACGAAGACTTTGCCATGAGCTGGCAGGTCGACAGCAAGTCGCAAAAGCGCCTGAGTGAGATCGCCAGTGCGGTGAAGGAGGCTGACCGCCTCATTCTCGCAACCGACCCCGACCGCGAAGGGGAAGCGATTTCGTGGCACGTTCTGGAAGTCTTGCAGAAGAAGCGGGTTCTGAAAGACAAGCAGATAGAACGGGTGGTGTTCAACGCCATCACCAAGAAGGCCATCCTGGAAGCGATGGACAACCCGCGGGAGCTGGATACGCCGCTGGTGGATGCCTATCTTGCCCGCCGCGCCCTTGATTATCTCGTCGGCTTCACCCTCTCCCCGGTTTTGTGGCGTAAATTGCCTGGCGCCCGGTCTGCGGGACGTGTGCAGTCGGTCGCTTTGCGCCTCATCTGCGACCGGGAAATGGAAATCGAAACATTCCAGCCGCAAGAATACTGGTCGATCTTCGCTGGCATGAAAACGCCGGGCGGGGATTTGTTTCAAGCTGGCGTCACCGGCTTCGACGGCAAAAAAATTGGCCGTCTCGACATTAAGACAGGCGACGAAGCCGCAACCATCAAAACGATGTTGGAAAGCGCCAGCTTCTCCGTCGACAGCGTCGCGTCAAAACCCGCCAAACGCAATCCGGCCGCGCCGTTCACCACCTCTACCCTGCAGCAGGAAGCCTCGCGCAAACTGGGTTTTGCCGCTTCGCGCACCATGCAGGTCGCCCAAAAACTTTATGAAGGTATTTCTATTGGCGGTGAGACCTCTGGTCTGATCACCTATATGCGTACCGACGGTGTCTCGATCGCCGGGGAAGCCATTGCTGCCGCGCGGTCCGTCATTACCGAAGATTTTGGCGGCAAATATGTGCCGGAAAAACCGCGCGCTTATTCCTCCAAGGCCAAGAATGCCCAGGAAGCGCACGAAGCGATCCGCCCGACAGACCTTTCCCGCCGCCCTAAGGATGTCGCACCGTTCCTCGATCAGGATCAGGCCAAGCTCTACGAGCTGATCTGGAAGCGCACCATGGCCTCCCAGATGGAATCGGCCGTTCTGGAGCGCACGACCATCGAAATCGTCGCCGACGGCTCTGGCAAACGTGCCAACCTGCGCGCCACTGGCTCAGTCGTCCGCTTTGATGGCTTCCTGGCCCTCTATCAGGAAGGCCGGGACGATGACGAAGATGAAAACTCCAAGCGCCTGCCGGCGGTCGATCAGGGTGCTGCGCTGACTGCAGCCTCTATCGATGGCAAAGCCGAGCCTATTGAATCATCCCAGCACTTCACCACCCCGCCGCCGCGCTACACCGAGGCGAGCCTGGTGAAGAAGATGGAAGAGCTGGGCATCGGCCGCCCGTCGACCTATGCGTCCACGCTGCAGACATTGCGCGACCGCGAATATGTCGAACTGGAAAAGAAACAGCTCGTTCCACAAGACAAGGGCCGGATCGTCACCGCTTTCCTGGAAAGCTTCTTCCAGCGCTATGTGGAGTTCGATTTTACCGCGAGCCTCGAAGAACAGCTCGATAAGATTTCGGCCGGTGAACTTTCCTGGCTGGATGTCTTGAAGGATTTCTGGACCGCATTCTCCGGTTCTGTTGATGAGATCAAGGACCTGCGCGTTGCGGAAGTCATCGACGCGCTGAATGAACTGCTAGGCCCGCACATCTTCCCGGAAAAGGAAGACGGCACAGACGCCCGAAAATGCCCGTCCTGTGACACCGGCAAGCTCTCCTTGAAAGTCAGCCGCTGGGGCGCCTTCATTGGCTGCGAAAACTATCCGGAATGCGGCTACACCCGCCAGCTCGGCAAGCCGAACGGCGACGAAGGCGAAGCAGACGACGGCCCGAAGGTTTTTGGCGAAGACCCTGAAACCGGCCTGGAAGTGTCGCTGCGCACCGGCCGGTTCGGCCCCTATGTACAGCTCGGCAACGAAGCCAAGCCGAAGCGTTCGTCGCTGCCAAAGGGCTGGTCAGCTGCGGACATGGATCTTGAAAAAGCCCTGCAGCTGCTGTCTCTGCCGCGCGACGTTGGCGAACACCCGGAAGACGGCAAGATGATCACGGCTGGCATCGGCCGCTATGGCCCGTTTGTCCTGCACGATGGCACCTATGCCAACCTTTCAACACCCGACGAGGTCTTCTCGGTAGGAATCAACCGCGCCGTTGACGCCCTGGCTGAGAAACGCGCCAAGGGCGGCGGACGCCGGGGCGCGGCCGCCACGCCGCTGAAGGAACTGGGTGAGCACCCCTCAGAAGGCGGACCGGTCAACGTTTATGACGGCCGCTATGGCCCTTATGTCAAACACGGCAAGATCAACGCGACTTTGCCGAAAGACAGCGACCCGCAGACCGTCACGATGGAACAGGCGGTAGAGCTGATTGCGGCCAAGGCCGCCAAGGGCGGCACCAAGAAGAAAGCGGCTGCGAAGAAAACAACCGCGAAAAAGACAACAACCAAGAAGGCAGCGGCCAAGGACGGTGACGAAAAAAGCACCGCCAAGAAGCCTGCAGCCAAGAAAACGGCAGCCAAAAAGACCCCTGCGAAATCGGCGGCCAAGGCCAAGGTGGATGCAACGTCTGAAGAGGTGCCCTGGGACGACGCCACTTGAGCGCAAAACGCATTAACACGCGCAAACACACCAAACGGGCCCATGCCAAAGTACCGGGCGAAATGCCGTCCCGCGAGGATATTCTGGCCTTTGTCGCCGATAATCCCGCGCGGGCTGGCAAACGGGAAATCGCCCGCCATTTCGGCATCATCGGCGGCGCGCGCATTCACCTGAAAAAAATGCTGAAGGATCTGGCCGAAGACGGCCTGATCGAAAAGCGCAACAAACGCATGATCCGGCCGGGCGACCTGCCGCCGGTATTTGTCGCCACCCTGATTGCGCGAGATGCCGACGGCGATCTGTTGGGCACACCGGTCGATTGGGACGAAGAGGCCGGCAAACCGCCGAACATCTTGATCCTGCCGGGCAAAACAAAAAACACCCAACCGGGCCTTGGTGACCGGGCGCTCATCCGCCTCACCGAAGCCGACAGCGGACCTGAAGCGGAACACACGGCTCGAGTTATCCGCGTTCTTGAAAAGCGTCAGGGTGCAATACTTGGCATTCTCAGGAAGCGCGATGGCAACCGCCCGCCCTATCTGGAACCAATTGACCGCAAACAGCGCGAGCTCGATGTCGACCCGGCGGAAATGAAAGAAGCCGACGACGGCGATTTGGTGAGCGTGCAAATTTCGCGCTCCGGCCGCTATGGCCATCCGCGGGCCTCCATCGTTGAGCGCTTCGGCTCGATGAATTCGGAAAAAGCCGTTTCGGAGATTGCCCTGCATTCCCATGGCATTCCACACGTCTTCCCGAATGCCGTTGAAGCGCAAGCCGAAAGTGCCAAGCCGGTCGAGAAACTCGGCAAACGTGAGGATTGGCGGCAGATCCCGCTGATCACCATCGATCCACCGGACGCCAAAGACCATGACGACGCGGTCTATGCGGAAGCCGATGAAGACCCGGACAACGAAGGCGGTTACATCGCCTATGTAGCGATTGCCGATGTCGCGCACTATGTGACGCCGGGCTCGCCGATGGACCGGGAAGCGAATCTCCGCGGCAATTCGGTTTATTTCCCGGATCGGGTGATCCCAATGCTGCCGGAGCGGATCTCCAACCAGCTGTGTTCCTTGCGCGAAAAGGAAGACAAGCCGGCGATGGGCGTGCGCATGGTCTTTGACAAGACCGGCCGCAAGCTCAGCCACACTTTCCACCGCGTGCAAATGCGTTCCGCTGCCAAACTGTCCTATATCCAGGCTCAGAAGGCGATTGACGGCGTTCTGGATGAGAAGACCGAAACGCTGCTGGACGGCATCCTGAGGCCTCTCTGGGCCGCTTATGACGTCCTCCAAAAGGGCCGCGACGCCCGCGAGCCGCTGGAACTGGATCTTCCCGAGCGCAAGATCAAGCTGAAGGACGATGGCACCGTCGATCATGTCTATGTGCCCGAGCGCCTCGATGCGCACAAGCTCATCGAAGAATTCATGATCCAGGCGAACGTTGCCGCGGCCGAAACTCTGGAAAAGAAGAAGACGTCCCTCCTCTACCGGGTGCATGATGCGTCGACGCCGGAGAAACTGGAAAACCTCAAGGAGTTCCTCTCCACTATCGACATGAAGCTGCCGTCCACTGGCGGCCTGCGACCATCTGTGTTCAACGGCATCTTGAAGAAGGTTAAGGACACACCGCAGGCACACTTGGTCAATGAAATTGTCCTGCGCAGCCAGGCCCAAGCGGAATACACACCGCAGAACATCGGCCACTTCGGCCTGAACCTGCGCCGCTATGCCCATTTCACCTCACCGATCCGCCGGTACGCCGATCTCATCGTCCACCGTGGGCTGATTTCCGCGCTTGGGCTGGGCGATGACGGTCTGCCGGACGGTATTGAAAGCAAGCTGGAAGCCATCGGCGGCGAGATTTCGGGCGCGGAACGGCGGGCAATGCTGGCCGAGCGCGACACGATCGACCGGCTAATTGCTCTTTGGATGAGCGATCAAGTCGGCGCGACCTTCCAGGGCCGGATTGCCGGTGTTGTGAAGTCCGGCATGTTCATCCGCCTGGAAGAGACAGGGGCAGATGGCTTCGTGCCAGCGTCAACGATAGGTCTCGACTACTACCGCTATGACGATGCAGCGCACGCCTTGATCGGTGACAAAACCGGAGAAACCTATCAGCTTGGAGATCAGGTTGAAGTCCGGCTGGTGGAAGCAGCTCCTTTTGCCGGAGCCTTGACGTTTGAAGTGGTCAGCCATGGCCGGATTGCCGGCAAGGCGATCCGCAAGGCCATGCCAAAGGCCCGGCGCGGCCCGCCCAAGGGTGGCAACCGGGGTCCCAAAAGCAAGACAAAGGGCGCCAAGGGCAAATCCTCTACGCGGAAAGGCCGGAGGAAACCGTAATGACGGTCCGATACGAAATGAACGGTGTTGAGGAGACGATTGACGCGGCTCCGGAAAAGCCCAAACGACCTTTGATGCGTGCCTTGCGCCGCGGCGCGATGAACACCTGCCCCGCATGCGGCAAAGGCAAGCTGTTCGCCGGCTTTTTGACAACACGTCACGCCTGCAATCAATGCGGCGAGGAGTTTCATCACCACCGCGCCGACGATGCTCCGCCTTATTTTACCATCACGATTGTCGGCCATATTGTCATTCCCGGCTTGCTAATCGTGGAAATGGCCTGGCGGCCGGAACTGTGGATCCATATGGCAATCTGGATCCCGCTGACGCTGTTTCTGTCTTTAGCCCTTATGAGACCTATCAAGGGGGCTTTGGTGGGGCTACAGTGGGCGCTCTACATGCACGGATTTGATCCGGATGCAGACGACGACTTCCCCGAAGCATCCGCCCACCTTGAAAGCTAGAGATGAGCGATTCCCTAAAAGAGAAATTTGACAAGGACGAACAGGCCGGAAACCATCCTTATATCCGCCCCAAAGACGCCGCCACACTGTTGATCCTGGACCGGACAGGCTCTGGTGACGTCAAGCTGCTGATGGGCCGGCGCCACATGCGGCACACCTTCATGCCTGGAAAATTTGTCTTTCCAGGTGGCCGTGTTGATCCAGGCGACTCGCGGATATCCAACGTTCTGCCGTATCACCCGCAAGTGGAAGCCAAGCTTTCCGAAGGCTTGAAAAACTCCAAGTCGGCCGCCCGTGTGCGTGCTTTTGCGCTTGCAGCCGTTCGCGAGACCTATGAGGAAGCCGGCATTTTCATCGGGCGCAAGTCGGACAGCGGCCTGCGCCTGGGAACTGGCTTTGAAGAGTTTTCTGCCCGGCAGATCCAGCCGGACCTCGGCGGCATGCGCATGATTGCAAGGGCGATTACCCCGCCGCAGCGGCCGCGCCGTTTCGACACCAGATTTCTGGCCATCTGGGCCGATTCGATTGCAGACCAACTTCCTGGCGGACATGGACCTTCAGGCGAACTCGAAGATTGTGCCTGGCTCACTTTCGAGGAAGCGCGCCAGAAAGAACTGCCGCTCATCACCACAAAGATCCTGACCGATCTGGAAGACCGTTTGAACGCAGATCCAGAACTGTCGCCGGAGACACCGGTTCCCTATTACTTCTTCAAAAAAGGGCGTTTTGAACGGGAATTGATCTGAGATCAGTTGACCTTAGTTGGTTGATCATTGATCCTGAAATCTCTGGTTCGCAGTTCCATCCAGTGCGAAGGAGACCTGCAGATGACGATCCGTTCGATTGTTCCCAAGGAACTGGACTACTACTATTCCAACTGGCAGATGTCGCCGGGCTTGGCCTGCGGCGACTTCATTTACATGACCGGCTTTACCGGATCCGACAGAAACGGTGATGTTCCTGCCGACCCCGAAACACAGTTCCGCAGCGCCTTCCGCAAGATCGGGCTGGTTCTGGCGGAGGCCGGACTGACTTACAATTCGCTTGTGGAAATGACGTCTTACCACGTCGGTCTGCGCGATCATCTGGAGCTCTTCAAGAAGGTCCGCAGCGAATTTGTCGTTGAGCCCTACCCGGCCTGGACAGCGATTGAGGTGGCTGGATTTGTTGCCGAGAAAGCAGTTGTTGAGATCAAAGCTGTGGCACGGCGACAGTCGCATTCATGGTAGTTTTGCAGAACTGATAACCGCAGCAATGATGTGTGAGCCGCCCTTGTCGCCATCTACTGAGAAAATCGGCGGCCGTTCTAAGAGTTCTGCGGGTATTTTGCCCCTCTTCGATCATGGAACCCCTTGACTTTCCCGCCGCTATGAGTAGTTTGCGCGCTGATTTCAGACATTGGGGCAGATTCACCGCCAGCCATCTGGCCATCCGAACCCTTTGCCCGACAACCGAGAACAGGATCCAAGGCCATGGCCAAGGCGACAACAATCAAAATCAAGCTTCTGTCCACGGCGGACACCGGTTTCTTCTATGTCACCAAGAAGAACTCCCGCACCATGACCGAGAAAATGGTCAAGCGGAAGTACGATCCGGTTGCTAAAAAGCACGTTGAATTCAAGGAAGCCAAGATCAAGTAATCTGGGCCGACCCTGAGTTTAAAAAAACCCGCCGTATCCGGCGGGTTTTTTTGTTTGCATCAATTGATTTCCTGGTTAGACGGCCGCAACATTTTGCAGGAAAGTTTCCACTTCCGTTTTTAGCTCATCTGTCCGCTGTGACAGATGCCCGGACGCCGTCAGAACGTTTTGAGCAGACCCGGAAGTTTCATTAACAGCTTCGGACAAACCACCCATGCTTGTTGAAACAAAAGTCGTTCCATCAGCTGCTTTTTGCGCGTTGTGGGTGATTTCACTGGTGGCCGCACCCTGCTCCTGCACTGCTGTTGCTATGGTGCTGGTGTAAGCGTTCACTTCATCCATAATTGCCGTAATTTCAGAGATCGCTTTGACTGAATCGTCGGTTGCGTCCTGAATTGCTGTGATTTGAGAACTGATTTCCTCGGTCGCTTTGGATGTCTGTGTCGCCAGTTCCTTTACTTCGGCAGCAACAACAGCAAAACCCTTGCCCGCCTCGCCGGCACGTGCGGCCTCAATGGTGGCGTTCAAAGCCAGCAGGTTGGTTTGCTCCGCAATCGCCTGGATCAGGGTAACAACCTCGCCGATCTTTGTTGCTGAAGCAGCGAGGCCTTCAACCTTTTCATTGGTCACCCGAGTACCATCGGTTGCGCGGCCGACGACCTCCGTTGTCTGTGCAACCTGCCGTGAAATCTCGGAAATGGAGGCCGACAGTTCTTCAGCGGCGCTTGCAACAGTCTGAACGTTTGCTGTTGTTTCTCCGGAGGAGGATTGTGTTTCATCAGCCCTCTGCGAGCTCACCTGGGACAGGCGGGAGAGATTTTCCGCTGTTTCATCCAGCTGGCCGGTTGTATCGCCAACAGAATCAAGCAGTTGGGAAATGTTGGCCCGGAACTGATCAATGAGCTGTTCCATTCGCTGCTGACGGCCTTCGGCAGCGGCCTCTGTTTCACGCTGTTGATCGCTTAATTCGTTCCTCTCATGAGCCCTAGATTTAAGAGTTGCCAGCGCTTTTGCCAGAATACCGATCTGGTCTTCCCGATCGCTATAAGGAACGTCAACCGCAAGATCATCATTTGCGATCTGGTCAGTGACGGCAGCCAGACGAGTGACAGGACGGAGTTGCCGTTGAATGGAAAAAACAAGCAGAGCAATCGACACGATCACAACCGGCAGCGCGAGCATCATGAACCGCGACATCAGCTCGTTCACATTTGCCTGGACGGCTGCTTTTTCAACACCTGCATAAAGGATACCGATGACTTTACTGTCAGGCGTGAAAATCGGCTGATAGACGGTATAGTAGTCTTTACCCAAGATGGTCGCCTGACCATGGAAGGTCTCCCCCTTGGTCACGACTGGATAGACAGCACCGTTTTTGCCCAGCGGCGTTCCAACTGCCCGCTTTCCATCACCTTTGATGATGTTGGTTGATTTACGCCAAAAATCCTTGTTTTCCGGATCCCAGGCAAACACCGTTGCTGTTTCTCCGGTCATCCTGCCAATCGAGTCAATCATCTTGTGGTCGGAAAACTCCGGGATCTCCGGAAGCTCAATCCGCTTCACATCACCGTTTGAGGCCCAGGAAATCTTCGACCCCTCAACCTCTTTGTCAAAGATTGTGGCTGCGACCCTCAAGTTGGCATCTTGTTTGGCTGCCGCAGATGAATGCGCCTGCCCGGCGGCGACTTGATAGACAATCGCACCAACAACGATCATGGATCCGGTCAAAAGAACCGCACCAACCAACGCAACTGAGGTGGTGACACTTAAGGATGATAATATACGTTTCATGGCAGGCCCCGCTGGCTGGCTATTCAATAGCCACGCAACGTAACGTCATGCCGTATAATAAATGGTATACACCGTTAATACTGAATAATCGCTTCAGCAATTCCTTGGAAGACCAATTGGAAGTTCACACAACACCGGAAAATTGAAAATATAAATATTTTTCAACTGACCAGACAAAAACACGCAAGATCTATCCGGAAAATTAGTGGTCGGCGGGAACACGGTATTCGAGGAGGCCACTCTTCGACCGGTTCCCTGCCGACCTGCCCCACGGACCCAGGAGTTGCGGCGGACCTGAGCACTCCGAGGGGAAACTCTTGTATCTATTCCCAGTGACAAAAATCACAGGCCGATAGAACGGTCAGGCGAGGCCTAACCGACAGGTACACTAACTCATTGTTGTGCAATTGCAATAAATTCCCGGAACCGCACACAGAAAGATGAAAATTTTAATTAATACGTAACCTTAACGTAATTACGAGCACATCAAACGGCGATCAATTTTCACTGTGTTTCTTGATTGTCTTTTTGCGGCTTCCGTAGGGGCATATCGCCTGTCGAGACGTCAATTCCCGCTTTCCTTCGCCCGCTTAGGGCTCCCCCAGAAAACCTTTGACCGTCTCTAGAAATTTGGAAACCGAAATCGGTTTGGAAATGTAGGCTTCGCAGCCCCCTTGCCGGATGCGTTCTTCATCACCTTTCATTGCGAAAGCCGTGACGGCAACGACCGGGATTGACGCAATCTCTTCGTCTTCCTTGATCCACTTCGTGACTTCAAGGCCCGAGACTTCCGGCAACTGAATATCCATCAGAATCAAATCGGGACGGTGTTCGCGCGCCAATTTTAACGCCTCGATACCGGTTCTCGTTTGCAGCGTACCAAACCCGTGGGCCTCGAGCAGATCATGAAACAATTTCATGTTTAGCTCGTTGTCCTCCACGATCAACACGGTTTTTGCCATATATATCAGGCCCTTCGCCGACTTTCGCCGGTCCCAATTTTTTTATGACGTATTCACGTCTTATCCGTTGTGGAACCCATCCCCGGTTCGCATTACATCTTTTCTAACCCGGAATCGTTTCAGAAAGGCAAAAAAACACAATGAAAAATATACAAGGAAAGTCATTGTCTGTTGAAGAGGCTCAGGGAATTGCGACGCAAGCCCTGGTACAGTTGAGCCAGGACCCGGAACAGGTCGGCAGGTTCTTGGCATTTTCCGGGATCGGCCCCGATCAGATTCGGGATGCGGCCAGTGAACCCGGCTTTTTGGCCGGTGTTCTTGAGTTTTATATGATGGATGAGGCTCTGCTGCTCGCCTTTTGTGAAAACGCAGGATTGCGCCCGACCATGATGGCCGCCGCCCGCTTCGCGCTTGCTGGAGGTCAAGACTACGATGCCTGAACCAATACCTGTGCTTCCGGAAGTGCTTGCGCAAATTCGCGCGCTGCCACCGTCCAGCCGCCCCTTGATCATCTGCGACGTCGATGAAGTCATCCTCCATATGATCGCCCACCTGGAAGAGTATCTTCAGGAAAACGGGATGCGGTTCCTCAACCACACTTACCGGTTGACGGGAAACATCGCCCGTCATGACAGCGACGCCCCCTTACCTGGCGACCAAGTCAAAACCCATCTCATCAAGTTCTTCGACGAAGTCAGCCCTCATCAAACCATGGTTCCGGAAGCTGATACGATGCTGTCGGCTTTGTCGGAGCAATGGGACATCGTCCTTCTGACCAACCTACCCGGTACTCATAACAAGCCAGCCCGGGAAACTTTGCTCGGCGGCCTGGGCATCCCTTATCCGGTGCTGACCAATTCCGGCCCCAAAGGCGGAGCTGTTGCAGCGCTTTCTGGCGGCCGGTCTCATCCCGTGGTTTTCATTGACGACAGCCCAACCAATCACCGCTCGGTTCAAGCGTCCCTGCCCTCCGCCGTCCAAATTCAATTCATCGCTGATCAACGGTTTCTTAGATCTGTAGAGCCAGAGGCCCATATTGATCTTCTAACAGGTGACTGGCGCGAGACATGCCGCTTTATCGAGGCTATCTTATAGCTTTGCTGCAACGGCCGGATCTTCGCCTTTGTATGACCGCGTGAGCCAATGACAAAAGAGCTGAAAGCGCTGTGCCGGGATTGTGGGACCCGGCTGCCCGGTCAGGCCGCCCGGTGTCCGCGTTGTGGCAGCCCGCGCCTGTTGAACCATCCTGAACTCGATCAGCTATCGATCGCTCACATCGACTGTGACGCGTTTTACGCATCCGTCGAAAAGCGGGACAATCCGGATCTGCAGGACAAGCCCGTCATTGTCGGCGGTGGCCAGCGCGGTGTTGTCTCGACCTGCTGTTACATCGCCCGCATTTCCGGTGTGCGCTCTGCTATGCCTATGTTCAAGGCGATGGAGGCATGCCCGGACGCGGTCGTGATCAAGCCGAACATGGAAAAATACTCCAAGGTGGGCAAGGAAATCCGTCAACGCATGCAGGCTCTGACACCGCTCGTTGAACCGATCTCCATTGATGAGGCCTTTCTTGATCTGACCGGTACAGAACGCCTGCATCACGCAACTGTTGCCGAAACTTTGGCGAAATTTGTCCGTGATATTGAAAATGACATCGGCATTTCCGCAAGCGTTGGCTTGGCGCCGAACAAATTCCTCGCCAAGCTGGCGTCGGACTTGGAAAAGCCACGTGGATTTTCGGTCATCGGCGCGGCAGAAGCCAAAGACCGTCTGGCTCCGATGCCAGTCGGCAAAATCTGGGGCGTCGGCAAGGTGTTTCAAAAGAAACTGGAACGGGACGGCATCCGCACCATCGGGCAACTGCAAGTGATGGAAGCCAATACGCTCGCTCGGAAATATGGTTCTATCGGCCTGAGGCTGGCAAAGCTGTCGCACGGTGACGACAGCCGGGATGTCACCCCGTCGCGCGGAGCCAAGAGCGTCTCGACCGAAACCACCTTTCGAACAGACATATCCGACTTTGAGGTTTTGAAACCAATTCTGCGGGATCTGTCAGAAAAAGTGTCGTTCCGGCTCAAAAAAGCGGACCTCGCTGGCCGGGGCATCACGCTGAAATTGAAGACAGCGGAATTCAAGACAATCACCCGCGCGCGCCACCTCACCGACCCAACTCAGCTGGCCGACAAGATTTTCGACGCTGGAATTGCACTTCTGGATGCCGAAACCGACGGCAGGCGCTTCCGGCTGATCGGAATCGGCGTCAGCGACTTGTCTGACGCTTCCCAGGCCGATCCGGAGGACCTGCTCGATGCCACCGCTGGGCGGCGGAAAAAAGCAGAACTTGCCATCGACAAGTTGCGCGGCAAATTCGGAAAATCCGCTGTCGAACTTGGCCTTACCCACGCTGCAAAACAAGCGCGGAAAGCTGCTGAAGATAACTAGAGCGCCGGGCGTAAACGTGGAACCGTTTGATGGCTTTGGCCGGTCTATCCGGTAAGGCGCAGCACGCAGCGCGATGCGGGGCATCGGGCAAGATATGCAACGCAGCCGGTGGGCCGGCCAAAGTCACCCAAAGGGCCTCGTCTCATGAGTCCGCTGGCCTACGTTGGCCCGCCCTTATGGTGCCAGCACCACTGCGGGCGCCCCGCCTTGCCAGCAAACCAATGAGACGGGTCAAACGCTTCCACGTTTTCGCCCGGTGCTCTAAACTTCAGTTACCGCAATTCGATTGACTGGTGTGATCGTGCAGCTCCAGCGCCGTCATAGTGCCGGCGAGTTTGAAATCGCCATAATCGAGAACCAGCTTGTCGCTGATCCCGTTTTCAAACAGGCGGAAGGACAATTGATAGACCGGTGTCTGCTCGCCATTGCCCTCGTCTTGGGAGGGGTCGAAGTAGGCAACCGTGACCGGCCAGGATGCGATAGCATCTAATGTCTCCTCGCGTTTGCCGTCGATTTCCGGCACTTCTCCGACCGCCTTCGCGCCAATGACTGCCGTTGTTGCAAATACCTTATCGCCGGTCTCGGCACCGTCATAAATGTCACTGGCCGTAAAATGGCCGCCGGTCCGGGCAGCATTGAGAATGCTCATAAGATGTTCGGTCGGAAACTGAACGTCCTTTCCGATTTCAAGCGTCTTTTCCGTTGGTTCTTTTAGATCAATAGCTTTCAACCCCGATTCAAGACGTGCTGCCCCCCGGCTGGATTCAACCAGTTTTTGGTCCACATAAGTCTTGGACAGGAATTGATAGTTTTCTGCACCGGCATCTTCAAACGAGGTGGTCTGCAAGTCGGTCACTTGTAAGCCACCGTTGACATCTTGGAATTGGGTTACAAACCGGAAGTTGACGCTGTAACCGTCGCAGGCATCGCCGGAAAACTCATAGACCATCCGGCCGCTGAGGCCGGCAATGCCGGATTGCTGCAGTGAATCAGCAAGCTTCATATCATAGACGGCGCGATGCTGGGCCAATGGTACACCGGCAATCTGCGCCGCGGCTTGGTTCACCGTGCCAAAAGAAAAGACAGTGGAGATGGGAGCGCCAATAACCAGAAGACCGCCAAGAAAAGCCCTGTTTCGAAAAAGACGCTGCATCATCAAACCTCATGACCGCCGTTCGGCGAGATATTCCAAGTTTCTACTCTTGTATTCGGGATCCGGCAGATCCGCCAGCCGGGATTGCCGCTTGATGCCAATAAACCGCAAATTGATCTCCGCAGAACCAGCCGATCCGTATCTTCTGAATTGGGCAAAGGAGTTTTCCACCAACAGGCGCCGGAATTGCGCTTGTCAGCCCCATTAATTTACGCCAAGAGACAGCCATTCACTTCCCTGATTGAGGATCGTCATGACCAGCAAAATTGAAGCCCGTTTGTCCGAGTTGGGAATCACCTTGCCGGATGCCGCAGCACCAGCGGCCAATTATGTGCCTTTCGTGAAAACCGGCAATCAGCTGTTCATTTCCGGTCAGCTGCCGATGGAAGCAGGCGCAATTGCCGTTTCCGGCAAACTGGGGGCAGATCTGGATATTGATGCAGGTCAGCTGGCCGCAAAACTTTGCGCCATCAATCTGCTGGCCCAGGCAAAAGCTGCAACGGGTGACCTCGACAAGGTTGTGCGCCTGGTCAAAATCGTCGGTTTTGTGAATTCCACCGGCGATTTCACCGATCAGCCGAAGGTCGTCAACGGCGCGTCCGACTTCCTGGTCGAGGCGATGGGCGACAGTGGCCGCCATGCTCGCTCCGCAGTCAGCGCAGCCTCGCTACCCTTTGGGGCAGGTGTTGAAATCGAAGCCATTTTTGAAGTCGCCGAATAGATCTACCAGCGGTCCGCTCGGGTCCTGACCCGAGCGGACCGCTTTATTGAACGGAATGTGATGTCTCCCGATTTAGAAGCCATCTTTGCCCGCCCGGTCGCGCACCGGGGATATCATGACGCCAGCAACGGCATCATTGAAAACACTCCGACGGCGATTCAAAAAGCCATCGACAAAGGGTTTGGCATTGAAGTTGATGTGCAGCAGACCAGTGACGGCGAAGCCCTGGTGTTTCACGACAACGATCTCGACCGCTTGGCAGATGCCGGCGGGCCGGTCGCTGGGCGGACATCCGCAGATCTTGTTAAGCTCCAAATGCTCACCGGTTCAGACCATTTGTGGCTGTTGCAAGACCTTTATGATCTCGTCGATGGCCGTGTTCCGCTGGTTGTCGAAATAAAATCCCTTCTGCGCCGAGATGCCCAGGCCGATTTTGTCCGCCGTGTTGTTGATCAAACAGCGGCATACAAAGGACCGGCCTGTATCAAGACGTTCGATCCGGACATGCTGGCCATCGCAAAAGCTCACAACAGCCAAGTCTTGCGCGGCATTGTCGCCGATGCGGCCCGGCCCGGACCGGATTACACGCGGCACAGCCGCATGGACCGGTTTATCATGCGTCACCTCTTGCACTTCCCGCGCACCAGCCCGCATTTCATCTCCTACAGTGTCAATGATTTGCCGAGCCTTGGCCCGAGTGTGATGAAGACCCTGCTCAAAACACCGATCATGACCTGGACGGTCCGCACGCCCGGACAATGGGAAGTCGCCGAACGGTTCGCGGATCAGATTGTTTTTGAAGGGTTTGATCCGGAAAAGACCTAAACCTATAGGGCAACGCCAACACGCGGCTCTTGCGGTGCACCACAGATGCTCTAAATGGAAAGAAGGGATTGTAATTGCGGCGAGCCGGCACTGAAACATGACGTCATCACCTTCACCGGATAAGGAAAAACCTCATAGCTCAGGTTCCGGTGATGATGGACAGACTTTGTCACTGCGCATCCTATCGTCGCTGGCTGATGTTCCGGCAGACAAATGGGACCAGGTCGCCAACCCTGGATGGCAGCTTACGAGCACGGGCGGATTAACGCCCACGCCAAACTGCACGAATTCCATTGATCTGACTGCAGCGCTCTCTCCAGAAACGGATAATCAATCCAGCAACACCGCCTTCAATCCGTTTCTATCCCACGCTTTTTTGCAGGCGTTGGAAGCCGCTGGTTGCGCCACCCGCCAGACCGGCTGGGTGCCCCGGCACATAATCCTGGAAGATGCGTCTGGGGCCGTTTTTGGCGCGGTTCCGGCCTATCTTAAAAGTCATTCGCAGGGGGAATATGTCTTTGACCACGGCTGGGCGGATGCGTTTTACCGGGCGGGTGGCGACTATTATCCCAAGCTGCAGATCTCTGTGCCGTTTACTCCAGCGACTGGCCGGCGGTTCCTGACCAGTCCGGACATCAACCGAGAGGCCGGTATCCAGGCGCTCGCGGCGGGCCTGGTTCAAGTGTGCCAGCGCACCGGCGCCTCGTCGGTCCACGCAACGTTCCTGACAAAACCGGAATGGGGCACACTCGGAGAACTCGGTTATTTGCAACGCACCGACCAGCAATTTCATTGGGATAACCATGGTTACGAGGACTTTGATCAGTTTTTGAGTGATCTGGCTTCGCGCAAACGCAAGGCGATCAAGAAGGAACGCCGCGAAGCGCAAAGCGTCGACGGCCTTGAAATTGAGTGGGTAACCGGCAGCGGCCTTACAGAAGCGCACTGGGACGCGTTTTACCGCTTTTACATGGACACCGGGTCGCGAAAGTGGGGCAGTCCCTATCTCAACCGGGAGTTCTTTTCACTGATCAACGAGCGGCTGGCTGAACGCATCTTGCTGGTGCTGGCCAAACGGCACGGCCGTTACATTGCTGGCGCCTTGAACTTCATTGGCTCTGAAACACTTTTCGGCCGCCACTGGGGCTGCAATGAACACCACCCCTTTCTGCACTTTGAGCTTTGTTATTACCAGGCCATCGATTTTGCCATCGCGAAGGGCCTCAAACGCGTTGAAGCAGGCGCACAAGGCGCGCACAAGCTGGCTCGCGGATATTTGCCGCAGACCACCTATTCCGCCCACTGGATAGCTCATGAGGGGCTCCATCAGGCCGTTGCAGATTATCTGGAACATGAGCGGCTGGCGGTGGAACGGGAAAACCAGGCATTGGCGGAACAGGCGCCGTTCAGGAAGGAACCGTAACTGTGTTGTCGGGGTTTTCCTTGGGGGCCCCCAAATTTTACTCCAGTCACAACAATGACATTTGCCCGATCAGGGCTTGCCGGATCGGTTTTCTTCGATTACCTAGATTGCCATCATCAAGAGTTGGGACAGATGCCCCACGCCAACCTGCCGATCCGGGCAAGGTGGTTCTTCGAAGAGAAGATGCGGCCCGAGAGCGATCTTAGCGGCAACAAATCGGATCTCAAGAAGGCATCTGTCTCTGGTTACGGGACGTGCAAATGCCGATAAAAATACCAAACAATCTTCCTGGCCGCCCAATTCTGGAATCTGAAGGCGTGATGATCATCCGCGAAGCGGATGCGATCCGGCAGGATATCCGGCCGATTAACATCGGTCTGCTCAACCTGATGCCGAACAAGATCAAAACCGAGACTCAGTTTGCCCGTCTTCTCGGCTCCACGCCCCTGCAGATCGATCTTACTTTGGTGCGCATGACCAACCACGTGGCGCGCAACACGTCGCAAGAGCATTTGTCTGCCTTTTATCAGCCCTGGGAAGAGGTGAAGACCCAAAAATTTGACGGCTTCATCATCACCGGCGCCCCGGTTGAAAAACTGCCCTTTGAGGAAGTCGGCTATTGGCAGGAAATGTGTGACGTTCTGGATTGGACCCAGACCCATGTGCATCGGACCATGACGATTTGCTGGGCAGCTCAAGCAGCCGCCTATCACTTTTATAAGATGCCGAAGTACGCCCGCGATACCAAGGCGACCGGGGTTTACCGCCAGCGGACCCTGGTGCCCGCCTCGCCTTATTTGCGCGGGTTTTCGGACGACTTCTGCCTGCCGGTCTCCCGCTGGACCGAAACCCGGAAAGCCGACATTCCGGCGGAAAGCAATCTTGCAGTGCTGGCCGAGGATGATGAGACCGGCATGTGTCTGCTGGATGACCCGGACCACCGCAGCCTGCACATGTTCAACCACATTGAATATGACACCACGTCGCTAGCGGACGAGTTTGAACGGGACAGCCAGGTGTCGGAGACCCCGATCCGGCCGCAGAACTATTTCCCGGGTGACGACGCAACGCTCGATCCGGTGAACCGCTGGCGGGCTCATGCCCACCTTCTGTTTGGCAACTGGATCAACGAGATGTATCAGACGACTCCGTTCGATCTGGAAAAGATCGGCGAGTAGATTTCTTGGAGCGCCTTTAAGGGCGCTCCATCTTTCGTTCATCCGACGATCTCTGCCTTGGCCTTGGCAATGGCCGCGATCAGCCGGTCGATGTCCTCGTCATTGGTCGCCCAGTTGGAGACGCTGATCCGGAAACCCGTTTTTCCTTGCCAGGTGGCTGGCCCGAACCAGGCTTCGCCGCTGTTTTGAACATGCTCGGTGATCCGGGCACAGGCGTCTTCGTTTTTGGGCAACGTGACAAACACCTGATTGAAATGCACATCGTGCGGTACGGTAAACCCGAGGGCCGATAGATCGCCGGCAATGCGTTTTGCATGACCATGAAACCGGTCGACCATCTCGACAACCCCTGCCCGGCCAAGCGACAGCAGGGCTGCCCAGGTTTCCGCTCCGCGTGCCGAGCGGCTGAATTCCGGAGCACGGTCGGCCGGGTTCGGATCTGCGGCCGGAAGGTAAGACGCGCCGATAGCCATCGACGCCTGCATATCTTCCGGGTGCCTGCACAGCGCAAGACCGGAGTCGTAGGGTGTGTTCAATGTCTTGTGGGAATCGACCACCCAGCTGTCCGCGCCGTCCAATTTCTTCAGTTTGAAACCGGCCTCTTCGGACACCTTTGCCCAAAGACCGAAAGCCCCATCCACATGGAGCCACGCATTGGCAGCCCGGCATTTCTCCGCAAGGCCCTCGAATGGATCAAACGCGCCGGTACAGACGTTGCCTGCTTGCGCCAGTACCAACGTGCGTTCGTCGAGTTCGGGTACTTCATCCAGTTTCATCTGGCCCTGATCGTCTACGTCGACCCACTCTATGTCCTGTGTGCCTAGACCTGCCATGCGAAGGGATTTCAGGACGGTCGCATGGATTTCGCGGCCCGCCACAATGCGCAAACGCGGAGCGCCGATGAGGCCAGCGCCGCGTTCATGTCCTTGCCGCGACAGCAGCACATCGCGCGCGGTGACAATCAAAGCCATATTGGCCATGGTCGCGCCGCTGGTGAAGGCGCCATTGGTTCCTTCCGGCAGCCCCAACAACTCAACGATCCAGGAAATCGCTGTTTCTTCCATCTGAACGACGGACGGGCCCGTCAGGCTGTCCGCGATCTGATCCCAGGCGGAGAGCAGGCTTCTGGCGGCGGACGCTGCCGGAAGAGCCCCGCCGATGACATAACCGAAGTACCGCCCGGCGGCCGACGCCACCGTCCCCTCCCCGCCAATTCCGGCCATCGTGTCGAGGATATTTTGGAGGGGCAGACCAGCCTCGGGCAACGATCTGTCGAGCTGCTGCAAACGGCTCAATTCCGGTTGAACCTGACGGTCAGAGAGCTGCTCCAGATAGCGCACACCGCGCTTCGCGCCTTCCAGATAGGCTTCAGACTGGACAATGAGCGGGGTCTTTTGCATGATCGGCGCACCTTAACAATATAGAAGAATTTCTATATAGATGAATATCAATATAGATACAACAACAAGCTCTGCCATGTTGGCCGCATTGGCCAGTCCTGCCCGGCTACAAATCATGATTTGGCTTCTGGATCCCAGGCCGCATTTCCCGGAACAGCGCGATGGCGACCTTGTGGACGATGGCGTCTGCGTCGGCTTTATCACCGACAAGATTGGTCTCACCCAACCAACCGTCAGCTCTCACATGAAAAAGCTCGCTGACGCTGGTCTGGTAACGGGCAAAAAGCTCGGCAATTGGATGTTTTACAAACCCGACCGCAGCAAACTGGAAGCCCTTGGGCTTGCTCTATCGGATGCTGCCAGGAAAGATCCGAGCCCCAGGCTCTGACCGGTTGCTGGTTGCTGCAGTCTGATCCAAATGCCCCCTTGCCGCCGGTAATCGACTGGCATTAGGGTTGCCACAACTCACCCAGAAAATGCTTCACGCTTCAAATTCAGAAAGTTCTTCAAATGACCGCACCTGTCTATGACGATCAAAATGTCTTTGCAAAAATCATGCGCGGCGAAATCCCAAGCCACACGGTTTACGAAGACGAAAAAACCCTTGTGATCATGGATATCATGCCGCGTGGCGACGGCCATATTCTGGTGATCCCGAAGGCGCCTTCGCGCAACATATTCGATATTGCAGCGGAAGAT
The DNA here is from genome assembly GCF_006517275.1 of Labrenzia sp. PHM005. Lineage (NCBI taxonomy): Bacteria > Pseudomonadati > Pseudomonadota > Alphaproteobacteria > Hyphomicrobiales > Stappiaceae > Labrenzia > Labrenzia sp. PHM005. Next base: position 4,486,472 of record NZ_CP041191.1, read on the forward strand.
CTCAATGCGGTTATGGCCACTGTTCAGAAAATGGCACATGCCGTGATCAAGGCATTCGATGCCAATGGCACCACTATTCAGCAGTTTTCAGAGCCTGCCGGCGGCCAGGTGGTGTTCCACACACATGTGCATGTCATCCCGCGCTTTGATGGAGTCAAACTACGCCCGCACACCGGTGAAATGGCGGATAACGAGGTTTTGGCAGCCAATGCCGAAAAAATCCGTGCTGCGTTGGCGTAACAAAGGATCCGTTTACTGGAAGGCGGTGAACTCAAACCCGCTCAACGAAGAACCAACTTTCCAGAGCTTATATCAGCCGCACCTCTTTTTATGATCCGGCCCGATTGTTAAGAGTGCTCCAGACGCCAACCCTGGAGCACTTTTTGTTTTCTGTCCTTAGCAACAGGCCCTACCGGCATTTGTTCTTTGCGCAGGTCATTGCGCTGTTCGGCACCGGGCTGATGACCGTGGCACTGGCCCTGCTTGCTTATGATTTGGCAGGAGGAAACGCCGGGGTCGTGCTCGGCACTGCACTGACAATCAAAATGGTTGTCTATGTGACCTTGAGCCCGGTTGCGGCCGGGTTTGCAGCCCGCTTTCCCAGACGCGGTTTTCTGGTCTTTCTTGATCTGGTGCGCGCAGGAACTGCTCTGGCCTTACCCTTTGTCGATGCGGTCTGGCAAATCTATGTGCTGATCGCGATCCTGCAATCAGCATCAGCTGCCTTCACACCAACCTTTCAAGCCACCATTCCCGATATTCTGACCGATGAGGATGACTATACCAACGCCTTGTCGCTGTCGCGCATGGCCTATGATTTTGAGAACTTGCTCAGTCCCATAGCCGCCGCCCTTCTGGTCAGCCTGATCGGTTTTCACTGGTTGTTTGCCGGAACCGCCGCTGGTTTTCTTCTATCTGCCGTCCTGGTCATAACGGCAGCTGTGCCAGCATCCCAAGCAATTTCAAACACCGCACCGCTTGAGCGCATTAAGCGGGGGTTGGCGATTTACCTAAAAACTCCGCGCCTGAAAGGGTTACTGGCGCTGAACCTCACCGTAGCGGCGGCCGGGTCCATGGTTATCGTCAACAGTGTGGTGGTCGTCAAAGCCCAGTTGGGCCTCAGCGATGCTCACCTGGCGCTCTCCATGGCAGCTTATGGCGGCGGCTCAATGCTGGCCGCGCTGGTCATGCCGAAGGTCTTGAAGCAATTGCCCGAGCGGTCCGTTATGATCTCCGCTGCGGCCGCATTGCCCCTTGCACTGTTTGTCTTCGCCATCCTTACGGTGAGTTTGCCAGAATCGGCAATTTGGCCCGCCCTTCTTGTGATCTGGGTCTGGATGGGAGCCTGCATGTCTGGCGTTCTCGTCCCAACCGGCCGCCTCTTGCGCAATTCTGCTCACTCAGAAGACCGGCCACAGGTGTTTGCTGCTCAGTTTGCGCTTTCCCATGCCTGCTGGCTAGTCGCTTATCCGCTTGCCGGCTGGCTCGGCAGCACAATGCCTCTTTCCCAAACTGTACTGGTCTTGGGCGCAATTTCAGTTCCAGGCGTCCTTGTAGCGGTCCGCCTCTGGCCCCGAAAGGATCCAAGTTTTCTGGTTCACGACCATCCGGACCTACCACCGGATCATCCGCATTTGCAGGAAATTGACGACAAACGCCATGGACATGACTTTGTCATCGACAGCCTTCACCCCAACTGGCCGGACCGCCACCACTAGAGCGCCGGGCGAAAACGTGAAAACGTTTGATAGTTTTGGGCGATTTATCCGGATAGGCGCGGCACGCAGCGCGATGCGGGGCATCGGGCAAGAGGTGCAACGCAGTCGGTGGATCGCCCAAAGCCACCCGGAGGGCCTCGTCTCATTGGCCTGCTGACGTGCATTGGCCCGCCCTTATGGTGCCAGCACCACTACGGGCGTCCCGCCTTGCCTGCACACAAATGAGACGGGTCAAACGCTTCCACGATTTCGCCCGGCGCTCTAATTTCCGAAACCGGAACTTCGCCTGTAGACTGCTCCACTAAAGTTCCGCTGGTCGCACACCGTCTATGGATCTACGGTTTGTGAGTTGGAAGATTTAGAGGCTTTTGCTTGTTCCTGATACAAGTTCGATTTTGGATTGTTGTTTTGACCGCGCTGTGTTCTCCAATCAGCGTGAGTGCCGACACTGTGACACTCTACACCGCAGAACTTCCGGGACTTCACCAATCCGACGGATCTGGCAAATATGATGTTTTTCTGAACAAAGCTGCCGCGGTTGCCGGTGTTGACTTGAAGATTATTTATTGGCCGGTGGCGCGGGCGATCACGGCCTTCCAGAATTGCGAGAACTGTTGCGCGAACCCTTGCACCCAGGCGCCCGGAATTGATTATTGCGAAGGCGCAAACCTCTCCAAGCCTCTGTCCGTGTCCCGGCTCTATGTTTTTACCGGATCCAGCAAGGACCCCATCAGCGATCTAGCGACGTTGAAGGGAAAAACTGTCGGAAAGCTTCAGGGTATGCAAATCGGCGAAGCGGTTCCTGCCGCTGGCTCCAATTTGATCGAAATTGCAGACATCGCTTCCGCCTTGCAGATGCTGGACCTGGGCCGGCTTGACGCCTTTGCTGCCTGGACGCCGGATATCTTCAACTACCTTTCCCAAAACAATCTCCCGCCGCTCTCTTATGTGGCCGAAGCGCCCGTTTTGACGGTCAGTGAGCACCTCGGCTGCAAAGGACTTACGGGCCAAAAACTGATCGATGCGGCCAACGCGTTACGTTTCCGTTTGCTCAACTGATTTTGTAATAGTCAATTTCCCTCGCTGGGCCATGAATGACATTAGACAGTGGGCTAACAGTCGACGGCCTGAAGAAGCGGGTGCCACTGGCCTCTCACTTCGTGGTCTTTGGTGTCGTGTTGATCGAAGACCGCAGTTCCGGCCGCCGCGTGGCGGGCATAAAGCACCCGGTCTGAAATCCGGCAGAGCACCGGATACCCCTTCTTTGAAAGCGTGTGTTCCAAATCGGCCACTTGATTCGAGCGTTTGTTGATGCGGTTGGCGACAACATGAATGTCCGCCTTGCCCTTGCGCACCCGTTTGATGTCCGAGATGTCATCGAGAAACTTCAAGGTGGCGTTCCAGTCAAAAGCGGAGGCCAGCACTGGCACCACGATATCGGACGCTTCGGCAATCAAGGTCTTGGCGAGTTCAGAACGCAAGCCACCCGGACCATCGATTACGATCGCGTCTAGCCCTTTGCCCTTATCACCGATGGCATTTTCCTTGCTCCAATTCAGGCTTTCGATCGCCACCAGGTTTTTCGGACGGCGTTTGGTCCAGGACAAGCTCGATTTCTGCCGGTCTGCGTCTGCCAGGGCGACATCCTCACCGCGCGCAGCAAGCGCCACCGCCAAATTCGTTGCGAGTGTTGTTTTGCCGCATCCGCCCTTTGAATTGACCACCAGGATCTTGCGCATTCCGGTCCTCCACCTCTTTTTGTTATCCGCTACCCCACAGCACCATAGGCGCACTCATTGCACCCTTACAAGACTTGCCGCAGCAATTGCCGCCATTTCGTGGCGACAAGGCGGCAGAACTCGGGTATAGCTTTCGATCACCATGGAAGTGATTACAAAAACAAAAGACCTTGCCGCTGCCTGTCAGCAGCTTGCTACCAACGACTTCGTCACTGTCGACACGGAGTTCCTCCGCGAAACCACCTTCTGGCCCAAGCTGTGCGTCATCCAGATGGCAGGGCCGGATATGGCGTTTATCGTTGATGCGCTGGCGGAAGGCCTTGATCTCGCCCCCTTTTTCGACCTTATGCGCGACGAGAATGTGACAAAGGTGTTTCATGCCGCGCGTCAGGACATTGAGATCATCTACCATCTCGGCGGATTGATCCCGGCGCCTCTGTTCGATTCTCAGGTGGCCGCGATGGTCTGCGGCTTTGGCGATTCCATTTCCTATGATCAGCTTGTCTACAAAGTCACCGGCGCCCGGATCGACAAGTCTTCGCGCTTTACCGATTGGGCCCGGCGGCCATTGACCGCCAAACAACTCGATTACGCGCTGGCCGACGTCACCCATTTGCGCGAAGCCTATCAGTTCCTAAAAGCCAATCTGGCTGAACAGAACCGGACCCATTGGGTGCAGGACGAGATGAAGGTGCTGACATCGGTTGGCACCTACCGAACAGATCCGGACCAAGCGTGGAAACGGCTCAAGCTGCGGGTGCGCAAGCCCATTGAACTTGCTGTGATGATGGAAGTCGCTGCCTGGCGAGAAACCGAAGCTCAGACCCGCAATGTGCCGCGCAGCCGGGTGATCAAGGACGACGCAATCTATGAACTTGCCGCCCAGCAGCCGGCAAACCCAGAAGCCTTAGGGCGTCTCAGAACCATCCCACGCGGATTTGAGCGGTCCCGCAGCGCTGACGACATTCTGAAGGCCGTCCGACGCGCTTTGGACATTCCAAAATCAGACCTGCCGAAATTGCCAAAAGGCCGTCAAGCGCCGGATGGATCTGCAGCAGCGGTTGATCTTCTGAAGGTCTTGCTGAAGCTGATCAGCGAAGCCCAAGGTGTTGCCGCCAAGGTCATTGCGACCGTCGATGATCTGGAAAAAATTGCAGCCGACGACAATGCCGATGTGGCCGCGTTAAAAGGTTGGCGCCGGGAGCTGTTTGGGGAAACCGCGCTGAAACTCAAACGCGGAGAAGTTGCTTTGGCCTTCCAGAACCGTCAGATCACCATTCTGGAACAAACGCAGGCTAAGGCCGACGCGACCGAGGCGGCGGAGTAACCGCCGCCCCGCGAATACGACAGACAACGTAGGATCTTGCCTTAGATCCCGCCTCTGACAGTGATCGGAACTTCGATCACCTTGGACAACTGCGCAATCCGCTTGCGCAGCCGTTCGCCGTCAAGATCGGCCAGATCTGGGCCAAGATCGAGGATCAGTTTGTCGTCTTCCTTGTAGATCCCGACTTTCGGCAGCATTCCGCTCATCGATGCACTTAAGAGTGAGGCGACCCGCAAAGTTGCTCCAAGCACTTTGCCTCGGATCCGCAAACGGTCGGTGAACAGTTTCCGGATCAAGGATGACAATGCCCCTTCGCGAAGGCCCTGATGACGGTAGAACACGGCCGCTGCAAGATACGCCCGGCTGGCATGATCCAGGCCGACAAAGGACGCGTTGGAGATTATGTTAAGGCTCTGCTCGCCCCGGTAGTCCGGATGCGCCCGCCAGCCGATGTCCGACAAAAGACAGGCCGCATGCCGCAGCCGCATTTCGTTGGCGGTCTCTTCGATGGAAAGCACCTTGAACAGGGTATCTGACCAGGCAATCAGCTCTTCAGCGTGCTGCGGCGAGCGGGCACGCAATTCGCAAAGTTCCCGGGCAGCCTCAATCACCGGATCCTGTGCCTGCATGTCTGGCGGTAGTTGCGCGTGCAGCAGACCTTCACGAACTCCTGTCGCGGAGAATATCAGCCGTTCGGCCTTCATCGCCGACAAAACCTGTTCAAGCACAACAGCGCCGATCGGAACCAATGGCCGGCGCTGTTTCGAAACAACTTCGGCCCGTTCAATTCCTTCAAGGTCTGGAACCGCAATCTTCCGGCAGAACGCGATCGCTTCTTCCGCACTGATTTCGTAGTTGTGCATCACATGCAGCGGGTATTTGTTTTGCATCAGATGCAAACGGCCAAGCGACCGCCACGTTCCGCCAACCGCATAAAACGTCCGTTCGCCAGGCGGCAACTCGGGCCAATTGAAATCTTTCAATGCGTTTTCCGTGATGTCACGGGCTGCGGCAATGCTGCCGCCCGCCATCTCCGATAGGCGTAGACCACCGAGCGGGAACGTCATGCCAATGCCCGGCCCGTTCCCATCAATTTCAACAAGCTCCAGACTGCCGCCACCCATATCACCGACAAGGCCGCGCGGCTGCCAGAAACCGGCCGTAACACCGAGTGCAGAAAAATAAGCTTCTTCGTTGCCGTCGAGAATCCGGACCGGCGCGCCCAAAATGGCCTCGACGTCTTCTACAAAGTCCGGCCCGTTTTCAGCGTCCCGGGTTGCGGCTGTGGCAACGATATAGATCTCTTGGCAGCCCGTATGCTGGATAAGCGCCCGGAACCGGACGAGTTCGGCAAGAGCAATCTTTACCGAACCGTCGGCAAGCTGTCCGGTGGCAGCAACACCGCGTCCGAGACCAGCCAAGAGCTTTTCGTTGAACAGCATCGTTGGCGTGCGGGCTTTGCGCTCGTATATGACCAGGCGTACAGAGTTGGACCCGATATCGACCACAGCAATCGGGCCGGTGCCGTTGAGCCGACCGCGTGCCGGCTGATGGTTGGATGACATCCTAAAGCAATCCTCGGCCTTGTCGCTTCATTAGAGCCCTTAAGGTCTGACCTTTGCTGCCAAACAGTTTCCTGTTCTGGCCATTGAAACCCTGGGAACATTCACCCTCTTGCAGCTGGCGATCATTCCCAGCCCGACCTGCTATTCTCTTCATACTCACACGCGGTTAAAAAAGGAGGAAAATCTGCTTTGTGCGCCAACCCGCCGCACAGCCAGAGAGTGTGACGGTGCAGACACGAACGTCTGCCGGTGTTTTTTCAAGCACTTGAGCTGGACCTAACCTCTTTTTTTCCGCTTCACAAAAGGTTTTGGCCGGTCACTCTTGAGCGATTTGCCCCGGCCAGACAGCGACGGGTTTGTCATGAAATACCGGTGCGCATTGAACGGCTCTTCCGTTGCGCCCGGTTCAATCCTCTCATGACCGCCATCAGAAAGAATCCGCCAACTTTGCTGATTGTCCTTCAAGTTGGCGACCATGATCTGGTCGAGCACTTGCTCATGAACCGTTGGCGTCTTCAACGGCACCAGAACCTCTACGCGCCGGTCGATATTGCGCGGCATCAAGTCGGCCGAACCAATGTAGACATGCGCTTGCGGCGACGGCAGGCCATACCCATTGCCGAAACAGAATATGCGGGAATGCTCCAGAAACCGGCCGACAATCGACTTCACGCGGATGTTTTCCGACAGGCCCTCAATGCCTGGCCGCAAACAACAGATGCCGCGAATGACCAGATCAACCTGAACACCCGCTTGGCTTGCCCGATAGAGGGAATCGATCACCTCCGGATCGACCAGGCTGTTCATCTTCATCCAGATCTGCGCCGGCCGGCCCGCTCGGGCATGGTCGATTTCGGCCTCGGTCATCTCCAGCATGCGGCTGCGCAGATTGACCGGCGACACGGCCAGATGATTGAGTTCGGCTGGTTCGGCGTAGCCTGTGATGTAATTGAACACCCGGGCCGCATCTTCAGCCAATTCCGGATCGTCGGTAAAGAACGACAAGTCCTCGTAAATCCGCGCTGTGATCGGATGGTAGTTGCCGGTGCCAATATGGCAGTAGGTCTTCAGCTGACCATGCTCACGGCGGATTACCATGGACAATTTGGAGTGAGTTTTCAGCTCGATAAAGCCGAACACCACCTGCACCCCGGCACGCTCCAGATCGCGGGCCCACTTGATGTTGGCTTCTTCGTCAAACCGCGCTTTCAATTCAACAAGCGCAGTGACGGATTTTCCCGCCTCAGCCGCCTCCGCCAGCGCCTTGACAATCGGCGAGTTGTTGGAAGTACGGTAGAGCGTTTGTTTGATCGCAACGACATCCGGATCGCGCGCCGCTTGCCGCAAATACTGGACCACCACATCGAAGGATTCATACGGATGATGAACGATGATGTCCTTCTGGTGGATCGCTGCCATACAGTTGCCGCCGTGCTCACGGATCCGCTCCGGAAAGCGGGCTGTATAGGGGTCAAACTTCAGGTCCGGACGTTCCAGATCAACAACCTGGCTGAGATTGTGGAGCGCCAGCAGACCTTTGGCGAGGAAGATTTCCTCATCCTCCACGTCCAAAGCTTCGGCAACAAACTCTCTTAAGGCCGGAGGTGTTGTGTCCTGGATTTCCAGACGGATAGCGGATCCCCGGCGGCGGCGCTTCAGCGCGCTTTCAAAGAGGCGCACGAGATCTTCCGCTTCTTCTTCGATTTCCAAGTCGCTGTCACGGATGACCCGGAACGCGCCTTTGCCCCGGATTTCGTAGCCCGGGAACAAACGGCCAATGAAGAGCGAAATCACCTTTTCGACCGCGATAAAGCGCGCAGCACCATCCCTGGAATTCGGCATTTGAACAAAACGGGCAACCTGGCTTGGAACACGCATGAGAGCAATCATGCCCTCCCCGCCAGAAGACGGCACCAATTCAAAAACGATAGAAAAACCCAGATTCGGAATAAATGGGAACGGATGGGCCGGATCAATCGCCAGCGGCGTCAGAACCGGAAAAATATAAGAGAGAAAATACTCTTCGAGCCAATTCCGCTCGTCGGCTTCCAACGTCTCCGCGCGAAGGATTTCAATACCTTCTTCGGCAATTTCACCCTGCAGTTCTCCCCAGATCTGCTGCTGAGACGCCTGCAGCTGATGGACCGCTTCCCCGATCTTGTCGAGCTGTTCGGTTGGCGTGAGGCCGTCATCTGACAGGTTGGTAACATCGGCCCGCTGCTGCCCGCGCAGCCCGGCCACACGGACCATGAAAAACTCATCAAGATTGTTGGCGGAAATCGACAGAAACCGCACCCGCTCCAAAAGCGGGTGGTTGCGGTTCATGGCTTCTTCCAGAACCCTTAAGTTGAACTGCAGCCAGGACAGCTCCCGGTTCATGAAACGGGCCGGTGATTTCAGGAGATCGTCCGTCGTATCACGTCCAAATTTTACAACTGGACGACCGGCTACGTCTGGCACTGCGGCAACGGTGTCTTGCACATCGACAGTCTCAGTCATGAAGCCTTCCTTCGATCCGAAACGATCTGTTTTTCCTTTTGGGCTTTCAGATACCTAACGGTCATATCATTCGCGATTGATATCGCCTAGCCGGTTGTTGGTCCGTAGTCGGGACTTGTAACAGTTTCAAGAACCCGTCCGGCGAGTGGTTTTGTGATCTTCACCCGTCCGGCCAGCGCTTCCCTGTCGATGGCATCGACGGCGCGCATGGCGACTTCCAGTGAGCGCTCCATGCGCACCACAAGATAGTCGACCACACCGATATCAACGGCGATCTGACGGTCGGCAAAGAGTTTGACCAAGACCCGGCGCAAGAGATCATCGTCCGGCTCCAAAACTTCCACCGGCGTTGCGGCCCTCAAGCGGGACATCAGATCCGGCAACGCGACTTTCCAGGACGCGGGCCAGGTGCGACTGGTGATCAGAACCGTTTTTCCGGCCTGGCGGGCCGCATTTAACAAATGAAACAGCGCCGTATCGTTCACACCACGGTGCGCGTCCTCAATCACACAGGCAGGTGCCGCAACCAGCTCCGACACTTTGTCTTCGCTCAAGTCGTTTGCCTGAATAACGATTGCGCCGGTTTCATCCCGGAATGCTTCGACCAGATGGGTTTTGCCCGATCCGACCGGTCCGGCCAGGATCACCACCGGCGACGGCCACTCGGGCCAGCGCTCCAGCAATTCAAAGGCTGCCTGGTTCGATCGGCCGACAAGATAGTCGTCACGTCCGAGGGCCGCATCATGCGGCAAGTCCAGGGGCAGCTGGCGCGGTGTCTCCGCCATTGTTACTCAATCTACTCTTTAGGCCCCGCGTCTGGGGCGGTCTCATCAGGCACAGCCGCGCGCAATGGGCGGGTTCCTGTATATACTGGGCTCGCTAGGTACTGCTTCAATGCGAAGCGCGCAAGCACGCCAATCATGGCCGCGGCCGGAACAGCAATCAACATCCCCACAAATCCAAAGAGATATCCAAAGGCAAACAACGCAAACATCAGCGTCACCGGATGAAGGCCCGTGCTGGTTCCAACCAGTTTCGGCTGCAGGATATTCCCTTCCAGGAACTGACCGGCCGCAAAAATTCCGCCGATTATCAGGATCATCGGCCAATCCGGCCAGAATTGGACCAGACCGACACCGATGGAGACGACAAGTCCGAGACCGGCGCCAACAAATGGAATGAAACTGACGAGCCCGGCGCCCATGCCGATCAGCAGGCCAAAATTCAAGCCCGCAATCCCCAGCGCAACGGCATAGAAGGTTCCCAGCAGCAAGCACACTGAGAGCTGGCCGCGCACAAATCCGGCGACAGCGCCATCCATCTCCCGCGCCAACTCACGGATTTCAAAAAGATGATCGCGCGGCAGCCAGGCATCGATCTTTTCGACCATATGGTCCCAGTCGAGCAGAAGATAAAAGGCGACGACAGGCGTGATGACAAACAGCGACAAGATCGACAAGAGCGCCTGACCACCGCTCCAGATCGACTGCGCCAATTTGCCGACAAAGGCAGCGCCCTGCCCGACAAGATCGGACATGCTGGACTGAAGATCCGCCAGTTTAATCCCCGCAACTGTTGTCAGCCGTTCTCCAACTTGATCATTGATGAGCGTCTGGAGCTGGCGCACCAGATCCGGGAAATATTTCAGGAACAACGCCAGCTGATTGCCCAGGACGGGCAGCAGCAAAATGAAGAAAAGGATCAGCAGGAAGACAAAGCCGAATAGGATAGTGAGCGTCGCCCAAAGCCGGCCCATGCCGAGCTTTTCCAGCCGGTCGCACACCGGGTCCAGCAGATAGGCAACGGCTGCACCGGCGACAAACGGCAGCAAAACCCCTGAAAAAACAAACAAAAAGACGCAGAAAATGCCCAGAGAAATCAGCCAGAACTGGATCTGACGGCGCAATGTCATGAAACGAATTCCTTTGCAGTCCGGCACAGCCACACACGTTTCAACGCAACGGCTGTTTCCAAAGCTCCCCCTGCCGGTGAGTTAGGATGCTGGACAACATCAGGTCAAGTGCCGAGGCACCAGACGTGGATCTCAGACGAATTTGGCAGGGGTCGGAGCCGCCCAGCTCTTGTTTTCTGAAGCCTCACACTGTAAGCGCGTCAGGCAAAGCCAACCGCCTAAAGCTTTGGAGCGCCCCATGAGCCAATCCCCGTCCTCCGGTTCCAATGGTCTGACCTATGCCGATGCCGGCGTTGACATTGATGCGGGCAACGCACTGGTCGACCGGATCAAGCCGCTGGTCAAGGCGACCTCCCGTCCGGGTGCGGACAGCGACATTGGCGGTTTTGGCGGCCTTTTCGACCTCAAAGGCGCCGGTTTCAAGGATCCGGTTCTGGTTGCCGCGAACGACGGTGTTGGCACCAAACTGAAAATCGCCATTGAAACCGGTCAGCATCGCACGGTCGGCATCGACCTTGTCGCTATGTGCGTCAACGACCTGATCGTTCAGGGCGCCGAACCGCTGTTTTTCCTCGATTATTTCGCAACCGGCGCGCTGGATGTCGAAACCGCCACCGATGTGGTTGCCGGTATCGCGGATGGCTGCAAGATGGCTGGCGCAGCGCTGATCGGCGGCGAAACGGCCGAAATGCCGGGCATGTATGCTGAAGGCGATTATGACCTTGCCGGCTTTTCCGTTGGCGGCGTAGAGCGCGGCGAGATCCTGCCGCGCAAGGATGTTGCAGAAGGCGATGTGCTGCTCGGCCTGGCTTCTTCCGGCGTCCATTCCAACGGCTATTCGATGGTGCGCAAGATCATCGAACTGTCCGGCCTGGATTGGTCTGCCCAAGCTCCGTTCGACAGCACAAAGACATTGGGCGAAGCCTTGATGGAGCCGACAAAAATCTATGTCAAACCGCTACTGGCCGCATTGAAGGCAACCAGCGGCATCAAGGCGCTGGCGCATATCACCGGCGGCGGCCTGCCGGAAAACCTGCCGCGCGTCCTGCCGGACGGCAGCTCGGCCCGCATTGATCTTTCCAAGATCACCGTTCCGCCGGTCTTCTCTTGGCTTGGAGAAAAAGGCGGCGTGGCAGAAGCTGAAATGCTGCGCACCTTCAATTGCGGCATCGGCATGGTGGTTGTGGTTGATGCAGCCGAAGCAGCGTCCGTCCAGAAGGTTCTGGAAGACGCTGGTGAAACCGTTGCTGAAATCGGCCGGATCGAAGCGGCCGGCAGCGCACCGGTCCTCTTTGACGGCTCTCTGGGCCTTGTTTCATGAGCCGGAAAAAGATCGCCATCCTGATTTCCGGGCGCGGCTCCAACATGGGCGCGCTGATTTCAGCCGCGATGGATCCGAGTTTTCCAGCGGAGATTTCCCTGGTCCTTTCTAACCGGCCGGATGCCAAGGGTTTGCAGCGCGCACAGGACTTCGGCATTCCGACAGCGGTTGTGGATCACAAGGACTTTGGCGGCGACCGCGAAGCCTTTGAAAAATCCGTCGACGAGATTTTGAAAGCCAACAAGATCGACATCGTTGTCCTTGCCGGCTTCATGCGCATCTTGTCGCCCTATCTGGTGAATGCCTGGGCGGGCCGGATGATCAACATCCACCCGGCTCTGCTGCCCTCCTTCAAGGGCCTGGCGACCCACGAGCGGGCCCTCGAAGAAGGTGTCAAACTGCACGGCGCGACAGTCCATTTTGTGTCTGCCGAAATGGATGATGGCCCGATCATCATACAAGGAGCGGTGCCCGTGCTCGACCACGATACACCGGATAGCCTCGCCGCTCGTGTGCTGGGTGTGGAACACAAGATCTATCCCAAAGCCCTGGAGCTGGTCGCCTCCGGCAAGGCCAAGGTCAAAGGCGGCACCAAGGTCACGACTGGCGATACGGCCGAGGCTACCGCGCCGCTGATTTGGCCGTAAATTTCTATATATTTTTCGGCGTAAAGGCCGCCCAACCGAATGTTTTGTTCCGCGAAAATGGATCGAACGCTATGCCTTCCAACTCAAAACAACTTCTAGCTGAACTTGCCGTCGAGATTGCGCGTCGATTGAGGGAAATATTTGCAAACGATGCTCCCTCAAATGCTTTACCGGGTTACTTCTACCATCTTCATACTGGCGACTTTGAACGCGCTTGCAATTTTTTATGGCAATTAGATTGCGCGGTCGCCGGTTACGGAACTTCCAGCAAACACAACGAAATTGTGTTTGCTGATGCTAAAAAAACAAGACCTCAACATAGCGCTTGGCCTCCCTTCTTTCGGGTGTTTTCTTCCGAAGAAATTAGACAACAAATCGCCCAAACTTCAGACGTTAAATTAAATTTGCATATAGAGGACTCTCTCTGCTCGTATCTTGCCATGGCAGGAGACTATGGACCAGAAGAGCAACTTCTATCGCTAGACCGTAAACCGTTCGTACCGCCTGAGCCTTATGAGCAAGGGTTACATCTGCTCGCTGAGCATGGATACGCTGGGAAAATCGGAAAGTACTATATCTGGACAGATAAAATCGCTCCGGCGATGCACACGGTTTATGCTTGGACCGAAGATGGACAGCCCTGGGGTGAAGTTGAAGACGCCCGCCTTGAAAACGAGGCTCGTGCCGCTTGGGAGACAATGCCACTCACAATAAAGAAGGCACTTTTCCAGCATCCGCATTACAACCTAATGGACACAATAGATGTTCTCATGAAGTTCTGGAAAGATGGAACTTGGAGCCAAAAGCCAGAGGATGAAACCCAAAATCTCGGCGGCGAACTTCACCTCGCCCGCCGCTTGATCGAAATCGCAAAAGCCGAGACACAGCCTTAGACGCGGCTGACCGCCGAACCTTTCACTTTCCTCAGGTAGGAACCAGCGATCGGAACTGACCCGCCGTTGCTCTTTCAAGCCGTTTTTTTGTTGACCGTACCGGCATGGATTGCCGGATCAACTCTACTGCTGTCCGGCTTAATCTACGCCACATATCGCTAGCCGCTATTACGTTTGGTGAAGTCTCCCGAACGCCTTAGTGCAGACGTGGGCCTTGTTTATGGCACAGACCAATTCTCCCCCTTGAGTGGGAGATGTCGGCGACCGCGGACAGAGGGGGGGGGTGAACGGCTGTAGACAAAACAAAAAAGCGCGTTTTTGAGGAAAGGTTTCCCCCCCCTCTGCCTCCTGCCGGAGGCATATCCCCCTCAAGGGTGGAGACGGGAACAAGCGGTGGCGGTTGTTTCATGTCTGAAGAATCGGACATCCGAAAAAGCACAGCACTTCAAAAAGAAACATAAGATCTGCTCAGCTTAGCCGGACAGCAGTGGGCTTGACCCGAGATCCATGCCGTTCCAGGTCGGCTCGGTCAGCTGTGAAAGGCTGCACACAGAGAGACCGTCTGGCCGTAATCTCCCCCTCACCGCGTTCCGATCTGCTCCATGGAAATCGTCCGACCAAAAACCCGTTCGGCGTTTTTGTAGGCGAGTTTTTCGGCGATTGGTCTGGGGAATTGGGACAGCCACATCCGGTTCATGTCCATGATCGCCGAATAGTTTTCCCACTGGCTATTGACCCAAGTATCGCTGCCGATCATCAGCCGGTCCTGGAAATCCAGAATAATTTCCACCCAATCCGGGCTAAGTTTGTCTCCGGGTCCGGCAATGTCCCACTCCCGCAATGACGTATCGGCCAGAAGCGCCGGAAACTCTTCCATCAGCCCATAGACCTCCTGGGCAGATGTTGAAAGGCCGGCATGGGCCCATATGATTTTGACGTCGGGGTCGAGCCCATAAAGCCAACGGATGGGTTCGGCGCCCGAATGAACATGAAGATAGATATCCCGATCCTTCGCCATCTTGATGATCTTTCGAAACAGCGGCGCGTCGGAGGTATCCAGCTGGTGGATGTGGAATTCGCCAATCCCTTCATGGGGATAGGTTTCCAAGCGGCCATGAAGGTAATCCTCCATGCCCTCCATTTTGGTCCAGTTCGACGACCCGGCGCTGCCATGATAGGGGCGCAACTCCGGCACGATCCGGTCCGGGGCGTATTCGAGAAGCATGATGGTGCCCGAATCGGGCGTTGACGAGACGAGCGCCATGGCAACCCCGTTCCGGTCCATCAGTTCGACGACCGTTTCGACCGGATATCTCTGCCAAGCCGGCTCCTTGTAATGCATATGGGCGTCAAACAGCGGCAAATCCTTCACCGCAGCCCCAATCGGCGGCGCTTTTTCATCAGCAAGGCTGCCGCCGGTCACCGCCCCCAACGCTAGAACAGCCAAGGCCATACTTTTGATCGTCATGTTTTTGTCTCATCGTTGTCCGCCGTCCGGCCGATTATAGAGCGGACGGCTGATCCGGATAGCTGCAGATCGTTCGGAACTTTTCTCCATCCGTCTGGCTTTTTTGCAGCAGGTGACAAAATGGATCGAACCGTATATACGGTCATTATACAGTCAATTTACTGGAATGACCTTAGATGACCGACTGGCGCCCCGACCTTACCCGAAGCAATGCTCCCCGGTATCTCGCACTGGCCGACCAGATCGAACAAGATATCGCCGCTGGCCGCCTCAAAGCCGGTGACCGGCTACCGGCACAGCGGCGCCTCGCCGCCCAACTGGGTCTCGATTTCACAACGGTCGCCCGCGGGTATACCGAAGCCCAACGGCGCGGTGTGATTTCATCCCAGGTTGGCAGCGGCACCTTTGTCTCTGAAACATACCAACCAGCTCCGAACCGCGCTGCGACCTCTTCGTCCCGCCACCCCTGCCCAGCAGACACATCCATGAACCTCCCGCCGGAACCAGATGATCCGGCTTTGAAATCCAAAATGCGGGACTGTCTGACCGCTCTCTCCGCGGACCTGATCCCGCTGATGCGCTATCAGACCTTTGACGGCTGTGAGCCGGCTCTCGAAGCTGCAATCACATGGCTGCAGCGGTCCGGCCTGACAGCTGACCCGGAGAGAATCCAGATAGCCCCGGGAGCCCAGGCGGCACTGGCAGCCATCTTAAGCGGACTGACACAGCCGGGCGATATGATCGCGTGCGAGAGGATCACGTACCCGGGGCTTCGCTCGCTTGGTGCCCAAATGGGTCTCAAGCTGATTGGCCTGCCGATGGATGCTGACGGGATCGAACCGGATGCACTGGAAACCGCCTGCCAAACGAACGAGTTAAAGGCGCTTTACCTCAATCCAACGCTGCAAAACCCCACCACCCGAACCGTTCCTCTGGGCCGGCGGCAGGCCTTGGTGGAAATCGCGGCGCGCTACAATATCCCGATCCTGGAAGACGATCCCTATAGTCCCCTTTTGCCGGTTGCCCCGCTTCCCTTTGCAGCATTAGCACCGCAGAACACTTGGTATATCGGCTCCTTGTCGAAGTCACTGGGTGCAGGCTTGCGGATTGCTTATGTACAAGCGCCGAACAAAAAAGCAGCTTGGCAGATGTCGCGGGCGCTGCGCGCATCGCACGTCATGCCACCCCCCTTGATGGTGGCGCTGGCCAGCCAATGGGTGCTGGACGGGACAGCCGCTGAAATCTGCTCAACCATTGCTGTTGAAAGCGCCGAGCGGCAGAAGCTCGCGGCAAAAAGGCTGCAAAGCCGGGACTACCTTGCCAACTCAAACGGGTTTCATCTGTGGCTTGCCCTAAAAAACAGTTGGACCCGCGCCGCTTTTGCCAGCCAGGTGCGCGGTCTCGGCCTTGGCATTACAGAAAGCGACGCCTTTACGGTTCAAGGCACCCCGGCAGAGGCTGTTCGCCTGTGCCTTGGCGGACCGGTCTCCCGAAGCACCTTGGACAGTGCCTTGGAGAGCATTGCCAACCTTTTGGAAACGTCGCCTGAACAAGCCTCGGCCTATTTCTGAGTGCTTACGCCAAACCGGAACAAGACAATAGGAACCAAAATGCCGCAACCCGGGGGCTTGCAGCTTGCGCACAATCAGGTATTTTTGACTGCAGACAAAATGAAGTTATTTCTCCAATTGACTGCAAATGACCGCATAGACACCCCTGCGGTTTCAAGCGCAGGCATGTGAACATCTGAAAGGCTCCATGGATGAGCACACAGCACAGCTGGCCGAAGCTGCCGCCATTTCAAACCGGCATCAAGGGCCGCTGCCCGCGCTGCGGTGAGGGTAAGATTTTCGATGGCTTCCTGACCATGGCCAAGGGCTGCAAACATTGCGGTCTGGATTACAGCTTTGCCGATCCGGCAGATGGCCCGGCGTTCTTTGTAATCTGTTTTGGCTGCGTTCCGGCGGTGACGTTTGGCATTTGGCTGGAGATCGCGTTCCAGGCCCCCTACTGGGTCCATTTGTTCACCACTTTGCCGCTGATCCTGCTGACCTGCATTCCAATGCTGCGCCCTTTAAAGGGCTGGCTAGTGGCGAGTCAGTATTTTTATAAGGCCCAGGAAGGCCAGCTGGTGACAGCGGAAGACGCTCAATCTGACACGGCACCGGGGTAACTCCAGCGGGACGCTGTTTTTTCAAGGCGCAGCCCTGCCGTGGATCCGAGCCTTGGTTTCGCGTCTTTGCTTTTGGATCAGCTCCTTAAAGCGACAAAACAGAAATTCGGGAACGCTGTTTGCCGTTCATCCTTGGGACGGCACTCCAGCGGAACCGGCGGCCCGGCCCCCGCCCCATCCCTCAATCCCGAGGGAGGGGGCCGGAGTTTTTCATCGCATTGGTCTATTTGCGCACCAGTCTCATTGTCACGGCCTATTTTGACGATTTTGGTTTAGCGCTGCAGAGCCCTACATTTTTCGTCAATTAGTGACCGCCACCGGCAAGCCCGACGCCAGAGACCAGAGCAATCCACACCTTGATGCGAAGGCCCCAGGCCTTAATAATCCCAAGACCGCCCAAAACGTGTCCCATCAATCCATGACCGAGATTTCGGTCGTAGGTCTGGACAATACAGCCGCTGCCGTTGATCAGCTTCTGTTCGTGTTCGGGATAGACCATCTCAAGCAGAACTGTCACTTCACCGCGCGCCGAGAACTGTGAAGGTTCCAGCAATCGGCCTGTCGCTGTTATCTGACCGGCCGCGATTTCTGGCTGGATACCGACGATGCGTGCCGGAAGAACCGCATCCACCATGGCAATGTTGAAATTTGTGTCGCAGGCGACCTCGGCGGGCATACCAACGTAGAGGATTGAGCGGGCAACTTGCGAGAACCCTGCAAGAACCCGTTTGGGATGCTCAGGATCCCGGTCGGGGATAATCAACATCGCAGGACTGGTCGCGATTTGTGAGGCGCGCGCACCAACATGCAAGGTCAGCTGATCAATCACCCCATCGACCTGAGATCGAACGACCGTTTTTTCCAATTCCACATTTGCTTGTTTAAGTGCGGAATTGGCACTTTCCCGTTGGGCAGGAAGAACTTCGTCCAATTGAAGATTGGCCTCATCAAGCGCCGCTTGCGCTTGCGATACCTTTGCTTCAGCCGCATCCATATCAGCAACGGCTGCTTCATAACGGCTTGCGGTATAGGCTGCCGACTTGCGGAGACGCAGCTCTTCCTGATCTTCAAAAACTTCAGAAGCTTGTTGCAGGATCGCCTTTTCCCTGTCCACAGAAGCTTCAGCCGAACGGACTTGAGCTTGCGCCAGAGCAAAGGACTTCTCGATTTCGACCAGCTTCAACTCAGCTGTCCGCACGGCAGCCTGCTCTGTTTCATCACTGACTGCAAACAGGATTTGGCCGGGCTCTACTCTCGACCCGTTGTCTACCTCAATGCGCGTCACGGTGCCGCCATTCTCACTGACGACAGGGACAGTCCGAAACGGCACAAAGCCCGTGTAAGACTTTGGGTAGTAGTAGAAAACGGTAAAGAACACCGCAAAGGCCAACGCCAGCCATGCAAACAGAGCGATATGCACGTTGTAGAGCGTGATCGGAATTCCGCGCCAGCGCAGATAGAGGATCCGCAAAACGAACGGGATCGACGTTACGGTCAACTCAATCATTGTCGGTCACTCCCGCAAATTTCGGCGATGCTTTTTGTGTTAGTGCGGGCGGTGGGCCGCTTGCCTCCGAGCCGGGGTCGACAGTCTGAGCCGCTGAATTGCCGGGTCCGTTTTCCTGTGAGGGCCGCACTCGATTGCCATACCGGTCATGTTCACCCAAGTGCTCATGCTGCAACTCTTCAAGCATGAGGCCTTCCAGCTCTCCTTTGAGGGTGTGTTCCTTCATCGGCTCAAACCAAAGCATCAAATCGCGCGCAAGGGCTGTCGCGATCAAGGATAACGGCAGAAGAATGCTGAAATGACTTAAGGGCGGAAAAATCTCATAGGCAAACGCGACCATCAACAACGTTGGAATGGTGGTCTGAAGCGGCGTCCCCTCGTTATGCCGCTCGGCAAATCGGTCGAACCGCGCATAGAGGTGGAAGACAGCGAAGACCAAGAGAAAGAGCAGGATGAGCGCCGAAAAGGCCGTGGTATCCGTTTCTCCCGGCGGCGCCCACCAAGGAACTGTTTGCGTCATTTTCTCTGCTGTTGACGCCGGGGCCGGAGTTGAGAACACCCCCAATGGGGCAAGCCAAAGACAAAGGGATTTCAATTGGCTTGGTTTCATTACGTCTAACTCCGTTAAGTATTTCATGTGGCACGGAGGAGTTCGACCAGCCAATCGAAAAAACCACCGCCCAAAAAATCATTCCGATGCACAATCTATAAGGTCCGCTTTGCGGAAACTTCCAGAAACTGACCAAACGATATCCAAATACTCAAATCAATAATACGTTTATCGGATTCGCTGATTCAGTTTCATTATTTTGAATTTGTCAGCAAATTCAATCGACAGGATAAAATTCCACTGCGGAAAAGCCGCGAGTTTCCTGATCGGACAGGCCCTACTCCGACAAACGTTTGTCATCGCAGAATCTAGACTGTCCGTAACCACACCGCTGTGTCGTGATAGGCAGCGCCGCCATACGGCGCGACGGGATCTGCGCCGGTGAGCGTATTAATGCCGCGACCGTCCTCAAATGCCTCATTCGGCCAGATGCCTTCAGAAATTACTGTGCCGGGCGCAACTGTATCCACCAGACGGGCATGTAAAATGATAGAGCCGCGGCGGTTGCCCATTTTGACTTTCACACCGTCCTCAATCCCGAACCGGGCCGCATCTTCCGGACGCAGCCAGGCTTCCGGCCGGCCTTCTTTCTTGCGCGATCCGTCTGTTTCATTGAAGCTGGAATTTAGGAACGAGCGTGCCGGAGCCGTCACCAGGCGCAGCGGATGGTCTTCGCTCGCTGCTTCAATCGCCTCCCATTGATCCGGCAATTCCGGCATCTGCTGCCACGGGCCAAAGGGCTCGCCCGCCGGTTTGTTTGGTGCGGCCGACCGGCCCCAGTCCGGCTTGAAGTGGAACTTGCCATCAGCATGGCCAAAGCCATTTAGATAATGCGCGTCATCAAACTCCGGCTGTAGGTCGATCCACTTGGATGCTTCCAACTCTTCCAAAGAGCCATAGCCGGAGTTTTCCAGCATCCAGCCGATATGATCGCGCGCGCTCATTTCAAAACCTTGATGAGATTTTGAGTCAACGCGGGCTGCGATCTCATTCAAAACAAAAAGATTTTCCTTCGGACCTTCCGGCGGCTCAACCACCTTTGGTCCTAAAAGGATATATTGGTGGCCACCACCTTTATAGATGTCGTCATGCTCCAGAAACTGCGTTGCCGGCAGGACGATATCGGCCATCTCTGCCGTTTCTGTCATGAACTGCTCATGGACGACGGTGAAAAGATCTTCGCGTTGAAACCCTTGCCGGACCAACTCTTGTTCTGGAGCAACCGACATCGGGTTGGTGTTCTGGATCAGCATCGCCTTCACCGGCGGACCATCCAGAAGCGCCTCTTCATCACCGGTCAGAATGCGGCCGACCAGGCTCTGATCGAGGGCTCGCACCGACGGATCAGCTAAACTGCCCGCCTCGATCATTTCCTTATTCAGATGATAGATGGCGCCATTGTTGTGGAACGCGCCGCCACCTTCATATTGCCAACAGCCGGTGACAGCGGCGATCGAGGCAGCGGCGTGCATGGCAACCGCCCCATTGCGCGCCCGCGTGAACCCGTAGCCCAGCCGGAAGAAGGTCTTTTTGACCTCGCCGATCATCCGGGCGACGTCTTCGATTTGTTGAACATCCAGGCCGGTAATCCCGGCCGCCCACTCCGGGGTGCGCTCTTTAAGATGTGAGTCCAGTTCTCTTGGGAAGTCAGTGTATTTGTTGAGATAATCCCAATCGGCAAAACCGTCGCGAAAGAGCACATGCATGATCGCGCAGGCAAGCGCTGCATCAGTTCCCGGTTTCAAAACCAGGCCAATATCCGCCTGTTTCATCGTCTCGGTCTTATAGACATCGATGACAATGATCTTCGCGCCGCGTTTCTTGCGGGCGGCAATCGCGTGGGTCATGACGTTGACCTGGGTCGCGACTGGGTTGGTTCCCCAGATGACAATCTGATCAGAGAGTGCCATTTCGCGCGGGTCCGGCCCTGCAAGTTTGCCGGTTCCGGCGACGTAACCCGTCCAGGCCATATTGGTGCAGAAACTGTCGAATTGACGCGAATAACCCTTGGCGTGGCGCAGACGATGGATACTGTCACGCTGCACCAGCCCCATCGTTCCGGCATAGTGATAGGGCCAGACGCTCTCAGCGCCGAAGTCCGCTTCCGCTGCCAAAAACTTCTGCGCGATCAGATCGAGCGCTGCGTCCCAAGAAATCTCCTCGAACCGGCCCTCCCCCTTTTTGCCGGTACGGCGGAGAGGTTTCAGCAACCTTTCGGGGTGATAAAGACGCTCCGCATAGCGCGCGACCTTGGCGCAGACGACACCAGCCGTATAAGCGTTGTCCTTGGCCCCATTCAACCGCTTGATCTTGCCCTGGTCATCAAAACTGACATCCAGCGCACAGGTGGACGGACAGTCATGGGGACAGGCAGAAAAGGCTGATTTTGGCGGCTGCTGCGTCATGGATCATTCCGGTCTTTGAACACGAACGATCCTTATCCCTTCAACGCGGCACACCCGTCAAGCACCGCATTGTTTGGGTGACATTTCTGTTTTTCCGCCTACCCGCCACGCAGTCTGATGCGGGCGTCGCGGTCGTGCCACTTGGTTTGAAATTCCTCGATTGTTACGACGCCATCGTTGTTGCCGTCCATCATGTCGACCCAGCTGCCGGAATTCGACATGAACTCACCGGCAGACACCTTGCCGTCACCATTGATGTCGTTCAGGTCCAGACCTCTTAAGATGGTTGTATTTGCCGGTTCTGACTGCTCCTGGCCCGCTGCTGAAAATTCGTTGCTGTCCAGATAACCGTCCTTGTTGGCATCCAATTTAGCAAAGAGAGCCTGTCTGCGCTTTTCGGCTTCTTCGACAGAAACCTCTCCGTCGTTGTTGATGTCCCATCGTTCCATGAAACTGGCGCCAGCTTCGTCTGCTGCCCATGCATGTGGTGCAGCCAGCACCCCAACAACGAACGCCAGCAAGATTTTCCGTTTCATCAATTTGCCCCTAATCCCCAAAGTATTGGACGCAGGCACATTCCAAGAATGGAAAAGAGTGCGTGCCGCCACGCACTCTTGTTGCTTTATTCAGCTGCCACTGCAAGGCCCGCGGCCGCCCTGGCGGCGTTGCCCTTGACGGGGCCCAGCGCCTGGCGGCGGTGGACGGTGACCGCCTTGAAGGAACCGGGGCCTGTGCCCGCCCTGCGCCTGAATGAGCGTCAACGCGGTGTCGCTGTTGTCAGAAAAGGCAGTAAAGTCGATGGTTTGCGCGGACGTGTCCGTTTCCTCTGCCAAGGCCGCAAATTGGGCTTCGGCCTCACCGGCATCTACATCCGCCCGGCGCTTCAGCCGCTTAAAACTGCTGTCCGGCGAGCCCATCCAGCAGCGCGGAATATAGGGAAACTGATCTGTCAGCACATAATGATAGGTGCCTTTGGGGTATTCCGGAGTAACAGCAAAGCGGCCGTTGCACTGGTCCAAATCCCCGGCGCCGCGCACATAGGCCCAGTCCTGGGTGAATTTGCCGTTGTAGCGTCCGCCCGGCCCGCTCGGCCGTGTTCCTGACTTGATCCGGTAGCTGCTTTTCAGCTTTTTGATGCCGGATTTCTTTTGCGGATTGGAATAGCCATAGGGGCCGTAAATTGGAAACCCGTCGGCGGCATAACCAATCAGCGCCGGTACGGACCGTCCACCTTCCGAGGCCAAAACACCGGTCGGAATGCCGTGATAATGATAGGTGCCATCGGGCTGAACATGGGCATTGTATTTGTCCAAACCCAATTTGCAGGCCCCGCCCATGGCCTCATAGTTCCAGCCGGACCGCCGGTTGTTTTGCCAGTATTCGGCGGTTCCCGGATCCATAACAACGCCGTTGAGAGCAATGCCGAAGACAGACCCTTGGGCGTTGGTTGCACGACCGTTTTTGCGTGGGGCCAGCGGCACTTTCAAATTGTAGTTCTTTTTGGAGATGCGATGCGGATTGTTGCGGTTCGGAAAACTGCCCGGCGACTTGATCGGATAGCCATTGGCGCGGATCCGCCGCTTGTTGCCGTCTACCGTGATGTTAGCGGACGCCTCTGCTTCGGGTACCAGCAGGTGCAGAATATCTTCGCCGAAATGACTGTGTTCCAGGTCTTCTTCACCGGAAATCGGTGACGCGCTGTCATGTGCACCGGCGGGCGTTACCGCCAATGCGCAAATGAGAAATGCCGTTGTGCGCATTTCAGTTCTCCCATGTCTTTCGCCCAAGACATGTCTTATATGGCCGCCCTGTCAAAGGAATGCTGTCGCCAAGGCGTCTTAAAATGTTTCTGCGTGTAACAAACGGTAGCAGCCTGCGAAAATACCCACGGAAAACAAAGTACTGCCGCTCCGTGCTCCAGCGAACTCTGGAAGTCATCCCCGCCAACGTGCGGGGATCCACTCATTTCCAGCGTCTAGGGATTGGAACTCATTCATTGCAGCTCGGCTTGACCCCGAAAAACGCTTTCGGCGCGGTGAAACGTGGAATGGATCCCCGGCTCAAGTCCGGGGCAAGCTCCCGCACATTTCCGCTGCGCGGGGCGGGATGACTTCAGTGTACGGACCAAGCGCATCCGTGTCCCTGCGCTCTCAGTACCGTCCCGGCCTTGAGCCGGGACCACAAACGAAACAGGCACCGGATCAGGTCCGGGGCGGCACGGGGCAACATGGACAGGTGATTTTGGCCGAGTGGTACATTTCTGTCCGCTGCCGTTGCACCGAACTCAAGTATCACCCCGGCCAACCGCAGCGCCGAGCAGGTGCCTGCTCGCCGCATTATTCGCCAAAGCTCTGCTTTCTATCCTTCGGCTCTGGAAATGAGTGGGCCCCGGGTTTCCGCTCCGCTGCACCCGGGGTGACATCCGGGGCTAGAGTTGCACAAACGGTCATCGACGGTAACAGGAGCGCCAAACGCAAAAAGGGCCAGCACCTTTTCAGGTGCCAGCCCTTCTCAAAAAACTCAGCTAAAGAAAATTAGCCGACCAGCTCGGTGCCGGAGAACCAGAAGGCGATTTCTTCTGCAGCGGTTTCCGGAGCGTCGGAGCCGTGAACGGAGTTTTCGCCGATGGACAGGGCGAATTCCTTACGGATGGTGCCTTCGTCAGCGTCGGCCGGGTTGGTGGCGCCCATGACTTCACGGTTTTTCGCAATCGCGTTTTCACCTTCCAGAACCTGAACAACGGTCGGGCCGGAGGACATGAATTCGGTCAGTTCGCCGAAGAACGGACGCTCTTTGTGAACGGCATAGAAGGCTTCCGCTTCACGGATGGACATCCATACGCGCTTGGAGGCTACGACGCGCAGGCCGGCATCTTCGAATTTTTTGATGATGGCACCGGTCAGGTTCCGCTTGGTGGCGTCCGGCTTGATCATGGAAAACGTGCGTTCAATCGCCATTTCATCGTCTTTCTTGAACTAGAGGGTGGGACCGGCCAAGTCCGCCGTGTCCTATGGTCTTTTTGAGAAATTTCGCGGCCTTAATAACGGGGCCTTGCCCTGCCTGCAAGGGGGGCGGGCCATGACATTTTCATGTCGATGGCAGAAGGACGGATGACTTCGCCGCTGGCAATGACCCGAATTGCCGCCTAATCTGGTTTTTGAACTGTACGTGAACTTGTAAACAAGGCTTGTTGAATGCGCCTCCCTTCGCCCAATTTTGCCAACCAGCTCCGCAACTTGCTCGCCTTTGTTTGCCTTGGATTTTTCGCAACCACTTTTCCCTTTGCCGCGATGGCGGACGGAAAAGCCGATCACAGACTTTCCATGGATGAGCGCCTGGCTGAACTTTCTTCAGAAGAACTGGAAAACTTGCTTGTCTTTGTCGGTGGCAATGCGCTTTTCGCCACGTACCACGAAGCCGGACATATGCTGATTTCCGAATTCCGCATTCCGGTTTTGGGTCAGGAAGAAGACGCGGTCGACAATCTGGCAACCATCGTCATGCTATCCGATGAAACGGACGACCGGGACCTTTTGTTGATCAATGCCATGATCGGCTGGTTTCTCGTCTCCTCAGATGAAGAAAACGATCTGGTCTTTTATGGCGAACACGATCTTGATGAACAGCGCGGGTACCGGATCCTGTGCCTGATGGTCGGCGCCGACGAAGAAACCTTCGCAGATATTGCCCGCGATCTTGAAATGCCGGATGAGCGGATCGAGAGCTGTGCTTACGACTATGCACAGACATCCGATTCCTGGCGGGAAGTGACAGATCCGCACACGAGTGACAGCGACGAGCCAGGAGGCAAGGTTACGGTTTCTCATGAACCAGCTTCTGAAGGCCTTGAGAGTGTCGTCTTGTTTATGAAAGAAGCTGAGATCCTGGAACAGGTGGCCGAAGACCTGGATACATACTTCAAGCTGCCGGAACAGATCACATTCCGGACAACGTCCTGCGGCGGGTCAAACGCCTATTGGGATGCAAACGATCGCTCTGTCACACTGTGCCATGAATTGCTCGGTGCCTTTGCTGAACTTTATTTGGACGAAATCGCAAACGCGGACTAGGCCGCAGCTTGGTGCTTCTTCCGGTAAGCGCCCGGGGAAAGCTCATACCGCTTTTGAAATTCCTTATAGAAGTTCGAGCGGGTTAAAAAACCAGCAGCTTCGAGCACGTGAGTGACAGGATCATCTGTTTCGCGTAGCAGCCTTGCCGCTTCCTCCAACCGGAACTGGTTGACGAACTGGCTCACGCTCATCCCAGCTTCCAGATTGATCGCCCGGGACAACTCCCGGTCGGGCACGCCAACCCGTCGGGCCAATCTGGATGCGGTGAGCGTATCATCCCGGAACAACTCCTGATCAGCCAATATGGCCTTTGCTGCAGCCACGACTGTTGCCAACTCTTCCGAAGAAGTGCCCTGTTGCCTCTCATCAGATGCTTTTCGGTCTGCCCGTCCGATCCAAAGAACCAAGCCTGCCGCGCCTGCCAATCCGGCAAGCGTCGCCAGAGACAGAAGCCGGGCCGCTGCTTCGACCTCGGCCCAGAAAAACAAGAGGGCAATGCCGCAATCAATCACAAGCGTTGCGAACATCGCGCCAGCAGCGCCGGCTTCTATCCTGCTCCAGCGGCCCGTCGCACCTGTCGGAATTTGCGACAAGGCGTCAGCGCCGCGCCGCCAATGCTGAACCAGCAAAACCGTGTAGACGCCGAAACTTACAGCGACAACACCATCAATCAGCGTGAAGATCGGAACAGGCAGCAGCAACACGCCGGAGGCTGTCAGTGCGATTGCGCCATGCAATACCATCAGCCGCCGCAAACGTTCGGCCGGCTCGGATAGTGCCAGAAAGCTTAGGTATGTGAGCGGTGAAATCCAGATCGCCAGCGTCCTTTGAACGATCACAAACTGATCGAATCCGAACGCGAACCGCATACCAACAAGGACCGCTTCGATCATAAGGACTGTCAGCAGCACGAGAAAACAAAACCGCGCTCGCCTAGGAATGGAGCGGCTAAAAAGAACGGACACCCACAGCAGCAAAAACACCGTTGCAAGCAAAAAAGAGACGGGAATGCTGATCATGGTGATCCGGTTAGTGGGAGAAATTCCTTGGCGGCTGTCCTTTATCACGTTTGAGGACAGGACACAGGGCGTCCGGCGCTTGTCAACATGACGTTTCCGGCCACACCTCAAAGGGACCGTAGATCGACTTTGGAGCTTTCATGTCTCTTTCCGCTTCTTATTTGCGCCCTACCCTTGCCCTGTTCGCAAGCCTTACATTCCTGGCTCACGCCGCCTTTGCCTCATCACCAGAAAAGCCCGGCGGTGCGGATTTTGGGCCGGGAGTTCAGGAACTCGTCATTGACGACAGCCGGACAGACCGCCCGTTGTCAGGACACATCTGGTACCCCACCCCGACGCCAGAGCGCTCGCCGCAAGCAGATAAAAGCCGTGTCTGGCAAATGGCCCCCGCAGATCCAGGCGCCCCGATGGTGGACGCACGCTTTCCACTGCTTATTGTCTCGCACGGCATGTATGGCAACACCTTCAATCAAGCCTGGCTTGGGTCGGCGCTGGCGCGCCGGGGTTACATTGTTGCCATGGTCAATCATCCTGGAACCAGTTCCTTCCTGCGGGATCCCGATCACGCACGCCAATTGTGGGAGCGCCCAAAGGACCTCACACGGCTGATCAGCTTTTTGACGGGAAACAGCGACTGGAGTGACCGGATCGATCCGAAGAGGATTTACGCTGCCGGCCATTCGCTTGGCGGCTTTACGGTCATGCTTGCAGGCGGGGTCCGGTTTGACACCACTCTCTATGATGAGGGCTGCTTTGGCGATGTCCGAATCCCAGTTGTTTGCGACATCCTGCGGGGGTGGTCCGTTGCCGAAACGCCTGCAGACCGGCGGGCAATGTCACAAATCCTTCGAGACAGCCGCCTCCAAAAGATCATCAGCCTGGACCTGGGCGGCACACCGGTTCTGTCGCGATCAAGCCTTTCATCGGTGGCGATCCCGGTTCTCGTTCTTGGCGCCGGACGCGCCGATATGCTGGACCAGGATTTGGAGTCCCGCGCGCTTGCCAAGGCGCTCCCGACTGAGCTGGTACAGCATATCGAGCTTGAAAGCGCAGGGCACTTCGACTTCATGGGCGTCTGCAAACCGGAGGGCTATGCCATCTTGAAAGAACATGAGCCAGGCGATGAAATCGTCTGCCTCAAAGGAACGGACAAACGGGAAGCGCAACACAGATTGATCTTGAATGAGATCCTGTCGTTTTTGGAGAACTAACAGATATAACCTGTGGCAAGGCCTTGCAGCTTTGCCACAGGTGAGACCTGAAAACACACCAGCAGTGCTTTGGTCTTGAAAGTTATGAAAAGCTCGGCCATTGATCCGCCCCATGTTGCAGATATCGGAATTATCCTACCGGATCGGGGACCGTCTCCTGATCGACAAAGCCAGTGTAACCCTGCCGGCCAAGGCCAAGACCGGCCTTGTCGGCCGCAATGGCGCGGGCAAATCGACTTTGTTCAAGATCATCACCGGCGATCTATCGTCGGAAACGGGCTCGGTGCAGATCCCCAAGCGCGCGCGCATCGGCCAGGTGGCTCAGGAAGCGCCGGGCACGGAAGACACACTGATGGAGGTGGTTCTGGCCGCCGACACCGAGCGCACCAGACTTCTGGCCGATGCTGAAACAGAGACCGATCCGGACAAAATCGCCGAGATCCACACCCGCCTCGCGGATATTGGTGCGCATACGGCCGAAGCGCGTGCTGGTGCCATTCTGTCCGGTCTCGGATTTGATGCCGCGGCTCAGCAACGGCCCTGTTCGGCTTTCTCTGGCGGCTGGCGGATGCGCGTCGCGCTCGCAGCCGTGCTCTTTTCCGAACCCGATCTCCTGCTGCTGGACGAGCCGACCAACTATCTCGACCTGGAAGGCACGCTCTGGCTGGAGAACTATGTTGCGCGTTATCCGCACCAGGTCCTTCTGATCTCCCACGACCGGGACCTTTTGAACAAGGCAGTCGACAGCATTGTGCATCTCGACCGGGGCAAGATGACCTATTACTCCGGCGGTTATGACAGTTTCGACCGGCAGCGGCGCGAAGCCATGATCCTGGCTGAAAAGGCCAAGGAGAAGCAGGACGCGCAACGCAAACACATGCAGGCATTCGTCGACCGCTTCCGCTATAAAGCCTCCAAAGCCCGTCAAGCGCAGGCCCGGCTGAAAATGCTGGAGAAGATGGAGCCGATCGCAGCGCTCACCGAAGAAAGCTCCAAACCAATCCACTTCCCGGATCCGGACGGCCGTCTCGCCCCGCCGATCATCAAGCTGGAGGGCGTGTCGACGGGTTATGGCGACACCAAAATCCTGTCGCGTCTGACACTCAACATCGACACCGACGACCGGATTGCTTTGCTCGGGGCCAACGGCAACGGCAAGTCGACCTTCGCCAAGCTGATTTCCAACCGCTTGGCGGCCATGGACGGCGACATCACCAAGGCGTCGAAACTGAAGATCGCGTTTTTTGCCCAGCACCAGCTTGATGAACTTCGGCCTGCGGAAAGCGCCGTCTCTCATGTCCGAGCGCTGATGCCCGATGCCCCGGAGGCCAAGGTCCGCGCCCGCGTTGCCCGTTTTGGTCTGCCGACAGACCGCCAGGAAACGCCGGCCAAGGATCTTTCTGGCGGCGAAAAAGCGCGACTTTTGCTTGGTCTGGCAACCTTTGACGGCCCGCATCTTCTGATCCTCGATGAGCCGACCAACCACCTGGATATCGACAGCCGCGAAGCGCTGGTGATGGCGCTGAACGAATATCAAGGCGCTGTTGTCCTGATCAGCCACGATCGCCACCTGGTGGAGGCCTGCGCCGATCGTCTGTGGCTTGTGGCTGGTGGCAAGGTCGAGCCGTATGACGGCGATATGGAAGATTACAAGCGGTTGATCCTACAAGGCCCGGAAGCGGCCCGGAAAGCGCGCGACAAAGCTACAGCAGCGGAAACCGAAGCGGCTTCCTCCCAGGAAAAACGCCGGGAAGCGGCCCAAAAGCGCAGCCAGCTGAAACCGCTGAAACAGAAGATCGACGCAGCGGAAAAGGAAATGGCGCGTCTTCAGGAAAAGATCGCCAAGATCGACGACATGCTGGCCGATCCGGAGTTTTTCCAAACCGACCCTGACCGCGCCACCAAATTCGCCAAGGAACGCGCCTTTTGCGAGAAAAAGCTGGTCAAAACGGAAGAAGACTGGCTGGAACTCTCGGCAGAGTTTGAAGAGGCGGGGTGAGGTCTTCAAATTCTCAACTGGTGTCACCCCGGACTTGATCCGGGGTCTACGCGTTTGCAGAGCCGTTTGGAAAAGGTACGAAATAGACGGGCGACAGATAGGCTCGCAAGCTTCTGGCCGATGACGCTCTGTAGATTGGACCCCGGATCAAGTCCGGGGTGACACGTAGCGGGAAGTTTCGCTATCGAATTTCGGCTCTTCGTGTCATCCCTAACACTTCCTTACCAAATCCCGTCAAATGCCACTTCACAGGCACACCTGATTTTGACTCTGCCGAAGTAGTCTTCTGACACCTTCAGGGATAGACCGCGACGACGCGGTGTTTCAGGGCGATACGGGACGACTGTGACTACAAAGATCACCACACTTGGTTTTGATGCCGACGACACGCTTTGGCACAACGAGCATTTGTTCCGCCTGACCGAAGAGCGTTTTGCAGAGCTCTTGGCGGAGTACACGGATGCCGCGGGTCTGAAAGAGCATCTTTTGGAAGCGGAAAAACGCAACATTCTGCACTACGGCTACGGCATCAAGAGTTTTACCCTGTCGATGATCGAGACCGCCATTGAGGTGACCGACCGCCAGGTGCCAGCTGATGTTATTTCGCAAATCCTGGACGCAGGCCGGGAGATATTGGCTGAACCGGCAGCCCCCCTGCCCCACGTCATCGAGACGCTGAAAACGGTCAAACAAAATGACTATAAAATCGTCATGATCACCAAGGGCGATCTCTTTGATCAGGAACGCAAGGCCGTTGGTTCCGGACTGGACCGGTATTTCGATGCCATTGAGATTGTTTCGGAAAAGACGCCGGAAACTTACGAAACCCTGTTCCGCCGCCATGGGACAGGTGCCCAGGAAGCCATGATGATCGGCAATTCGTTGAAATCGGATGTTCTGCCGGCACTTGAAGCTGGGTCATACGGCACGCATGTGCCGTTCAGCCGGACCCGGGCGCTCGAAGAAGCGGACACGCCGAAAACCACGGACAGGTTTTTCCAGATCGATCACATCGGCCAAGTGCCGGACCTGTTGGCCGCGCTCGCTGCCTGAGGGACTGCGTTTTTTGAAAAGTCCGTGCCACATTCTCTGCGGTCATCCCCGATTCATTCGGGGATCCATTAGCTCATGTGCCCGTGGGAGCGAGTACAAACCCAGTGGCAACTCTTTATCCGGATAAAAAAATCGGTAGGCGCAGAGCTGTGGATTGGATCCCCGCATAAAACGGGGATGACCTCAGAAGGTTTTTGCCACCTCGTGCCCAACCTCATTCGCCGAGAGACCAAGTCTCCGGCGCGGAAGATAACAAGTTCGCTTTAGCTCAGTCGTCCTTTTCGATCGGACCGCCCTGTTTCACCCAGTCAGCAAACCCATCGGTGATGTGAGCGGCCTCAAACCCCATGGACTTAAGGGTCGCAACAGTCAGCGCAGAGCGCCAGCCGGCGGCACAGTGAAAGACGAACTTCTTGTCTTCGCCAAAAACCTCTTTGAAATAAGGGCTTTCCGGATCGATCCAGAATTCCGTCATGCCGCGTGGACAATGGAAACTGCCGGGAATATAGCCAGAGTGTTTGCGCTCGCGGATATCACGAAGGTCGACAAACTGAACCCTTGGGTCTTCCACCAATGCAATGGCGTCTTTGGCATCAATCTCCTCAATCTGAGACCGCGCTTGCGCCACCAGTTCTTTGGATGAGATTTTGAGTTTGGTCGCCATGCTGTTTTTTAAACCTCTTTGAAAAACTCCGCCCTGACATGCGGGATGACCCGGCCGGGGCGTTCGATGTCGTAAAATTCTTCGTGGATGAGTTTCAGGCCATAGTCCTCAAACCGACGCCATTCCGATGGCTTCATTGGCCAAGGCGGACCTTTGGCATCGCCGTCCTCATTCTGGCTGCGGTTGATCATCAGCAGCATGCCGCCTGGAGCCACCAGTCCGGAAATCACTTCAATCGCCTTCGCTCTGAGATCTCCATCCAGCGCTTGAATGGTGTAACACTCTTGGACCAGATCGAAGGCGCCTTGCCATTCGCCCGGAAGGTTGAAGAGATCCGCAGCGAGGTAGGAAACGGAGCTGTCCGGAAACCGTTTTTTGGCCCAGGTGATCGCGTCTTCCGACAGGTCAAAGGCCTCGGTCCTGTATCCGGCGGCGGCCAGGGCCTCGGCGTTGTCGCCAAGACCACAGCCGATATCGATGGCCCGTCTGCCCTCACCGGGATTCTTTGCCAGCCACTCGACAATGGCGTCTTTGGGCGCAAGGTCGGCCCAGGGAATGGCAGCGGGATCACCGCCCGCTTCCTTATAAACCGTGTGAAACCAGGCAAGCCGGTCGTCGGTGTTGCCGCCCTTGGCACCGGTCAGCTCATCGATGCGCTCACGTGCTGCGTCCCGGCGCGCCATGAACTCCCGATCTGAATGGACAGTCTCATTGCTCATGCCTTGCGCTCCCATCCACCAGCCTCGGTCTGTTGCCAATAGGCAATTTGAAACCCGTCCGCCTTGGCTTCTTTCCAGCGGACCCGCGCTTCTTCGACTGCGTTCTGGTCGTTGCCGTCGAACATATAGATCGCCCGCTTGTAATCATTGAGCGCTGGCGGTGCGGCCCGGTCGACCAGAAACCGGACATCGGCCGCATTCGGATTGTCTTTTTCATTGGTCAGATAGATCGGCTGCTGTTCGGCGTATCCATCTGCCTTGGTGCCATGCGGCAGAAAACTGTCATCCCGATAAGTCCACAGATGCGCGTCCAGCGCATTGCAGCGCTCTTGGCTCCCGGTCTGCACGACCACTTTCCAATCCCGGTCCAGGCATTTTTGCAACAATTCCGGCAAGGCGAGCTCCAGCGGCTTGTGCAGGAGATGGTAAAAGACAACTTCAACAGTCATTTGGTTTCAACGGTCATTTGCTTCAAGGTTTTGAGATGCAGGCCCAGCCTCAAGATCTATCATTGCGGGTTTGCTATAGTGATGCAGCACGGCCACAGGGCAGTGAACAAATTCACCTTGGGGAAAACCAGCCGTGGACACCATAGCCGACTCGTTGCATTAACCTTCCGAAAATATCGACCCCTTACTCTTTCGATCCGGGGACGATCATTGTTGATCATGCGTTGCGGCTGGGGAGCGGCTTCCCGACCTGGCCAACTTGGGGATTTTGTATGCTTGCACGAGTATTTGTGTTTTGCGCTTTGGTGGCAGGTGTTGCCGGCGCCACCATCGGCATGGGTTTTCTGGTTGAACCGGCGACCGCCTGTCAGGCCTATAAGACCTGCTAAAAGCTTCCGGACTTACTGTTCATTTGAAAAACCCGCCGTTTTGGCGGGTTTTTCTTTGCCGAATTGTCCCGGCCAAACATCACTTCTCGTAATGGTCGGCCACCAGCTGATTAAGCAGCCGGACGCCATAACCAGAGGCCCAGCTCTGACAGATGTCGTCCTTCGGCGCACCAAAGGCGGTACCGGCGATATCCAGATGCGCCCACGGCACATCGTTGGCAAAACGTTGCAGGAACTGGGCGGCTGTGATGGATCCCGCCCACCGGCCGCCGGTGTTTTTCACATCCGCATTCGGTGTGTCGATGATCTTGTCGTAGTCCTTGGAAAGCGGCAGGCGCCATAGCGGCTCGCCGCTGGCCTTGGCTGACGCCAGCAATTTATCCGCCAGATCATCGTTGTTGGAGAAGAGCCCGGCGTTCAGATTACCGAGAGCCACTAACACAGCACCGGTGAGTGTTGCCAAGTCGATCATGATCGACGGCTTGTATTTGTCTTGCGTGTACCACATGGCATCGGCCAGAACGAGCCGGCCTTCAGCATCGGTATTCAGGATTTCGATGGTTGTTCCGGACATGGCCGTCACGATGTCACCCGGGCGTTGCGCATTGCCGTCCGGCATGTTTTCAACAAGGCCAATGACGCCAATCACATTGGCCTTGGCTTTGCGGGCGGCAATTGCGTGCATGGCGCCAGTAACAGCCGCTGCCCCGCCCATATCGCCTTTCATTTCTTCCATGCCGCCGGCCGGCTTGATCGAAATACCGCCTGTATCGAACACAACACCTTTGCCGACGAGAGCAACAGGCGCGTCCGCCTTCTTGCCGCCGTTCCAACGCATGACAACCAGGCGCGGCGGGCGCACGGAGCCTTGAGCAACCCCAAGAAGCGCGGCCATTTTCAGCTTCTTCATTTCCTTTTCGCCGAGGATCTCCACCTCAACACCAAGCTTTTCCAGCGCGGACGCCTTGGCGGCAAATTCGACCGGGCCAAGGACATTGGCCGGTTCGTTCACAAGATTCCGGGCAAGGATGACACCGTCGGCAATGGCGTCCGCAGTGTTCCAAGCCTTCCGCGCTGTTTTCGGATCGGCCACCTGAAGGGTCAGTTTTAGGCTCTTCTTCGCCTCATCGCCCTCTTTCTTGGTTTTATAAGCGTCAAACTCATACGCCCGGAGTTTCGCGCCCATGGCAAATTCGGCAGCCTCTTCGGCGCCCAATTCGACACCTTCCGGCGCATCGAGCAGAACGGTTGCCGTTTCGGTTTTTGTTTTCTTCAAGCTGGCGTAAACCGCGCCACCAAAGTTGCGCCAATCGTCGCGTGTCAGCTCGCCCGGCACGCCAATTCCGAAGACGATCAGCCGGTCGAGGTCGAGGCCGGAAGGTGCGACAAGGTCGAGGCTTGTTTTTGCCTTTCCAGAAAACCCACCGATTTCAGATACCCGTGCCAAACCGCCTGTCAGGCCTGAAACAAGACCCGTTGTGATTTCACCGGTGCCGAGCCCTTGTGCTGCCAGCCCTACAACCACACCTTTGGCCGGTGTCCCGATCTTTGCAAAAGAGATCTTGTTCAGTCGTGTCATGTTTTGTCCTTGATGTTGTTGTTCTTGCGGGAACCCGCAGGCCAGTCAGAGTTGAGGTGGCAGAAAAGGAGTGTTGCAGATTGCCTAAATCATGGCGTTCTAAAGCGTTTTCGGCAAGATCTTCAGCAAATTAATGTATATTAACCATCTTCTTTCATGGGCCGTTCACCACATTCCATGTTATTCAATATGAAGAGAATTTTATGAGATTTGTAAGGAGTTTCCCGCAGCTGCCATGAACACGCTGGAACGCTACATCATCCGGCGGACGGCCTATGCGTTCACCCTCACCCTCGCGGCTATGACCGGCGTGGTCTGGGCGACGCAGGCGCTTCGGCAATTGGACCTTGTGACCTCCAAGGGGCAAACGATCGTCCAGTTTATCGGAATCACCATGCTTGCGCTGCCGTTCTTAATTGTGACGGTGGCGCCGTTCGCTCTGATGATCGGTTTGATCCTGGTCCTCAACGCCTTGTCCGGCGACAGTGAGCTGATTGTGATCGATGCCAGTGGCGGCTCCAGATTTTTGGTGCTCAAGCCGGTCATGATCTTCGCAACCATCATCATGCTGATTGTGGCCAGTTTTTCTCTTTATGTGGCACCGGCCGGCTTGGCTCAGCTCCGGACAGAAATCACAAGGGTACGCGCAGACCTGGTGGCGAACATTGTCAAACCGGGCAAGTTCATCAATGTCGAAGAGGGTTTGACATTCCATATCCGCAACCGGTCCGGCAACGGCACGCTTGACGGACTATTGATGCACGATACGCGCGATACCGACACCGCCTTCACCTATCAGGCCGACAGCGGCAACATCGTGGAGGCGGCGGGACGGACACTGCTGGTTATGCAAAACGGCACAATTCAGAGACGCCCGAAACAACAGGGCGACATCTCTATTGTCCGGTTCCAGTCCTATGCCTTCGACTTGTCCAACCTCATTCCGGAAGCCGGTGAACCGGTTTACAAGGCAAGCGAACGTAGTACGAAAACACTGTTCCAGCCGCCCGGGAATGACTTCTATTCGCTGCGCTATCCAGAACGTTTGCGTGCCGAAGTGCATGAACGCTTCAGCTTACCGCTCTACTGCCTGTCCTTTGCGCTGATCGTCTTTGCGTTCCTCGGCATCGCCCGGACGACACGCCAAGGCCGTGGCGTTGCAATTGTCGGTGCCATTCTCGGCTGTGTTCTTTTACGAACGACCGGTTTTGGCGTCACCGCGATTTCAAATGACAGCCTTGCCTTATACACCATGCGCTACGTGGTCCCGGTTGTGGGCGGAGGGCTGGCTCTGATGTCTATCCTGCGCGGGCACCAAGGCAAACAATCACAGAGCCTGCAGCGCCTGCAGTTGAAAATCGGAGATTGGATCGAAGCGATTTCGAACCGCCTGAACAAGAACCGCGCCGGGAGCACCACATGATCCTCGGGCGCACACTTTCCCTTTATTTCTCCGGCCGGTTCCTTAAGGCAATTTTGGGCCTCTTTCTTTTTGCGGCCGTGCTGCTGTTCCTGTTCGACGTTCTTGAACTCGTGCGCCGTGGCAGTGACCGGGAAGGCTTCACTGTGATGCGGGTGGCCTATATCTCCCTCCTCCGGGTGCCGCTGCTTTTAGAACAGGTGATCCCCTTCACTGTTCTTTTTGGCGCAATCGCTGCTTTTGTCACGCTTAGCCGCGCACTGGAACTTGTTGTAACCCGGGCTGCCGGTATTTCCGCCTGGCAGTTTTCAACACCGGCGGTCGCTGTCGGCCTGGTTCTCGGGATTTTTTCGATCACGGTCTACAATCCTGCTGCCGTCTATCTTCAGGAAAAATCGGAAGAAGCCGCGGCTGGCCTGTTCGGCGCAGACCAGACGTTCCTGTTGCAAAGTTCTGGCGAAGTCTGGGTCCGGCAAGATGGCCTTGATGGCGAATCTGTTCTGCGGGCCGAACAGCTTTTAGACCAGGGAACCCGCCTTTTGTCTGTCACCGTTTTCACTTTTGACGAAGACGGCACTTTCCGGGAGCGGATTGAGGCACAACAAGCCCGGCTCGGCGACAAGACCTGGCATCTGGATGATGCAATCGTTTATACGACTGAAGATGATCCACAGACTTACAGCCTCTATCAAATCAGCACTTTTTTGACTGCGACAGAAGTTCGCGAAAGCATCGGCTCACCCGAATCGATCTCGTTCTGGAACCTGCCGCGGTTTATCGAATTGGCCAGAAATGCCGGATTACCGGCGTATCGGTATAATCTTCAATACCAATCCTTGCTCGCTCGACCACTTTTATTAATCGCAATGATTCTGATCGCAGCGGCGGTTTCCCTTAAAGTTTCACGCTTTGGAGGGCTTGGACGTATGATTCTGGGTGGAATCCTGTCCGGGTTCGTGCTTTACGTTCTAACCGAACTGGCGAAAGATTTCGGAGGAGCGGGTATTGTGCCTCCGTTGGTAGCTGCGTGGGCGCCAGGAATATTTGGAGTACTCATGGGTTTGACAATTCTCTTGCATCAGGAAGACGGCTAAAGCTCATGACTTTTCCGTATTTTCTGAAGACAGAGACTTGGGCCAGACGAGCCTGTTTGTTGGCAGCAGTAAGCACGCTTACTGTGACCGCTGGGCTATTGACGCATGCTCCTAGTGTTTCCGCGCAAGACTCCGCGAACTTCCTATCCGGACAAACGGTTTCAGAAGACGCCGAGCTTCTCTTGGAAGCCAATGACCTGACCTATGATTTCGACCGTGACATCATCACAGCGCGCGGTGATGTGCAGGTGTACTACGACGGCAACACCGTTCAAGCCGCCGAAATTATTTTCAACCGGGCGAGTCAGCAGCTCTTTGCCAAGGGCAACGTTATCTTCCTGGACACCGAAGGAAATGTCCTTCGGACCGAAGAATTGCAAATGTCCGAGGACTTCGCGGAAGCCTTCGCGCGGTCCTTGCAAATTGATATGCCGAACCGGACCCGGTTCATTGCTGAGCAAGCGCGGCGCAAAGACGGCAATGTGACGACCATCGAAAATGGCGTCTACACGGTCTATACAAATCCGTCTCGGCCTGCCGGAAAAGCACCGCTGTGGCGCATCCGGTCCAAGACGATTGTTCATGACAAGCAGGAAAAGGTAATCCGCTTCGAGCACGCTTCGCTTGAATTGTTCGGAAAACCGATAATCTACGCGCCCTACTTATCGATGCCCGATCCGACCGTGAAACGGCATTCCGGTTTCTTGATCCCGAATTGGGTTATTGCAGACAAATTGGGTTTTGGTGTCAATGTTCCCTACTATTGGGCTCTGAGCCCGCACCGGGATTTGACAACGACCTTTACGCCGCTGACGAAGCAGGGCCTCTTCGCGGACTTCGAGTTCCGGCAACGGTTCCAGAAGGGAAAATTTACACTAGCAGCCGGCGGGATTTATCAGCTCGATCCGGATCAGTTTAATACCCAAAGGGCCGACAGCGACACCCGCGGAGCGTTCCGGACTACCGGTGAATTCAACGTCAGCGGCGCATGGAACCTTGGCTGGGACGTAACCTACAAAAGTGACCGGGCGTTTTTTGAAGACTATTCGTTTACGAGCTGGGGCGGAAATGAGACCTCCCGCGTGTATTTCGAAGGGCTCACTGAACGAAACGGGCTGAGTGTGAATGCATACGCCTTCCAAATCGCCCAGGCGGATTACATCTCAAGCAATTTCAATGCAAACGGCTTCTCGCCTGTCGGAAGCTCCTTGCAGAGTAAGCAGCCGTTCGTTCTCCCGGTCGCTGATTATGATTTTGTCTTCGCAGATCCGGTTTTAGACGGCGAATTGGCCCTGACCGCGAATTTCACATCCCTGACGCGTGAAGAGACTGACGCGTTTTCGATTGACGGCGGCACGACGGCCAGATTCCGGGGCGTTGACGGCACTTTCTCCCGTTTTTCAATGGATGGGACATGGCGGCGGACATTCATAGATCCGCTTGGACAGAGCTTCACGCCGTTTGCCTATATGAAAGGCGATCTGTTTTTCCTGGCATCCCCGGATTCAGACGTCACGGCGCTCGCCAACGAAAGCTTCGTCGGACGGGCAATGCCTGCGGTCGGTCTGGAATACAGCTATCCCATTATTGCGTCCTTTGATGGCGGCAATCAGATTTTTGAACCGATTGCGCAGATTATAGCGCGCCCGAATGAACAGCGGATCGGTGAACTTCCGAACGATGATGCGCAAAGTATCGTTTTCGATACAACGACGCTGTTTGATACCGACAAGTTTTCCGGCTTTGACCGGGCCGAAGGCGGCACACGCCTGAACGTTGGTTTGAACTACAAACTGCAACTGGACAGCGGCCATTACCTGACCGGACTGTTCGGCAGATCGTATCATTTGGCTGGGAACAACTCTTACAAGATACCGGACATCTTGGGTGCGACTCAGGATTCTGGTCTTGAAACGGATTTGTCCGACTACGTCGGCAGCCTTTATCTGGATACAAAATACGGCATCAAGCTCGGTACCCAGGCGCGCTTCGACAAAGATGATTTTTCGGTCAACCGTCTGCAAGCGCAGGCAAGTGCGATCTACGGGCCTCTGGTATCCTCTGTCGCCTACGCATTCCTTGATGCCCAGCCGAATGTCGGCATTGTCGACCGTCGAGAAGAGCTCTTAGGATCGGCCAGCCTGCGCCTGCAAGACAATTGGCGCGTGTTCGGCTCCATGCGGTATGACCTTCAGAACAGCAACATCGTGCAAGATGGCATTGGTGTCGGTTACGACGATGAAGGCTTTTCGCTCTCTATGTCCTATTCTGAAGACCGCAGCCGGAATGATGGCGACACCACCAACAAAGTTCTGTTCTTCCGGGTTGGCCTGAGAACGCTTGGCAACACGCAGTTCCAGAGCAATTCTATGAATTCCAATTAGGGATCGCTGCGGTAGCAATCGAGATCGTATTTGCGTGCCACTTTACCGCCCTAAACGGGCGCATATATTGCGCAATCATCCAGTTTGGCATTTCAATATGCCAAGCTCTTTGTTATCCGGTAGAATACCCGCATCAATCTGGCCAGCACTTACGAGAATTCCATGCGCAACCGCTTCGTCATCTTGTCAGCACTTTTGGCTCTCTTATTGGCTGCGCCGATCGCACCAACGGCTGAAGCTGCGATCAAGGTCATCGTAAACGACGTCCCAATCACGGACTATGACATCACGCAGCGGGCCAGGCTGATCACCCTGACACAGCGTAAAAAAGCGTCAGTGGCGCGCCGGGAAGCGCTGCAGGAACTGGTCGACGATCAGGTCAAACTGTCCGAGGCGAAGCGGATGGGTG
This sequence comes from Labrenzia sp. PHM005, assembly GCF_006517275.1. Lineage (NCBI taxonomy): Bacteria > Pseudomonadati > Pseudomonadota > Alphaproteobacteria > Hyphomicrobiales > Stappiaceae > Labrenzia > Labrenzia sp. PHM005. The sequence continues at coordinate 4,526,715 of NZ_CP041191.1, forward strand.
TCAGCGTTAGCGATCAGGAAGTCAACAACGCCTATGGCAATATTGCGCGCAATGTCAAAATGAACCCGTCGCAACTGACAAGAGCCCTTGGCCAGGGCGGTGTGAAGGCTGACACGCTGAAAGCACGTTTGAAAGCTCAGCTCGCCTGGAGCAAATTGGTTCGGCGGCGTTTCAGCGGCGGTGTTGATGTCGATGAGTCGGACATTATCGCGGCCCTCCGCAAGACCGACGAGGAAGACCGCAAGACGTCGGTTGAATATGACCTGAAACGCGTGATTGTCGTCGTACCGAAGAAATCATCCAACAGCTTCAAGGCAAAACGCAAACGCGAAATCAACCAGATCCGCAAGGCACTTTCAAGCTGCGAGGAGATGGGGACAGTCTTAGGCCAATACAGCGAAGTGGTTGTTCAGCCAATCGGTCGGCGGCTTGAGACAGAAATCCCAGCGAACTTAATTGAACAAGTTAAAACCCTAGGAATTGGCAAACTCACCAAACCAAGTCCGACACCTGTCGGGTTTGAGATGATCGCTATCTGCGGCATGCGTGAGATTGCTTCGGACATCGCCATGCGAACCAAACTGGAAAATGAGCTGCGTGCGAAGGAGGGCGAAAGCCAGGCCCGCCGCTTATTGATGGATGCCAAACGGCGCTCGACGATCATTTACCGTTGATGTCCAATGGCCAAACTTGAGAAACCAGTTGCTATCACGCTCGGAGAGCCAGCCGGGATCGGGCCGGATCTTACTCTGCAAGCCTGGTATAATCGCAAGAAACTCGGTCTCCCCCCCTTCTATATCCGCGGCGACACAAGCCTGATTAGCCAACGTGCTGAAAAGCTTGAAATGAATGTCACGTTGGAGAGCTGCACACCAGAAGACGCTGCCGCGTGTTTTTCCCACGCTCTGCCTGTCGTTCAAACAGGTCCGGCACTCTCAGACACTCCGGGAGTTGAAAACCCAGAAACGGCGGCATCGGTGCTGGCCTCTATTGAACATTGCGTCGAAGACGTCCTGCAGGATAGGGCTATCGCTGTTGTGACCAACCCGATCAACAAGGCGGCTCTCTATAAGGCCGGGTTCACCCATCCCGGTCATACGGAATTTTTGGGCCAGCTTGCTCAAAAACATTGGCCTGACCTACCCTCCAAACCGGTAATGATGATAGCCGGGCCTGACCTTATGGTCGTCCCAGTGACAATTCATATTCCTTTTCGCGAAGTTCCACTGGCCCTAACGGAAGATCTCATCGTTGAGACTGCGCAAATCGTGGCTTCGGATCTGAATACTAGGTTCGGATTTTCTGCGCCTAGGCTTGCGCTCTGTGGTCTCAATCCACATGCTGGTGAAAACGGTGCGATGGGAACGGAAGACCTGGATGTTATCCAACCCGCTGTTGAACGGCTCAAGGCGGCGGGAATCCATGCTTCTGGCCCGCACCCCGCAGATACGCTGTTTCATCCTGACGCTAGATTGAAATACGATTGCGCACTCGGCATGTATCATGATCAGGTATTGATCCCGGCCAAGACAATCGGTTTTGACGACAGCGTGAATGTAACGCTTGGCCTGCCCTTCATCCGCACCTCTCCAGATCATGGCACTGCTTACACTCTGGCAGGAACCGGCATGGCTCGGATTGACAGTTTCTCTGCTTCAATCCGCATGGCCCATGCGCTGGCGCACCCTGAAAACTTTCGGATCCGGGCCTAACTAAATGGCACAAATCGACGACCTGCCTCCCCTGCGCGAGGTGATTGCCACGCATGGCCTCAACGCCAAAAAGTCTCTTGGCCAGAATTTTCTGCTGGATCTCAATCTGACATCCCGGATCGCGCGCTCTGCGGGCAGCCTGGACGATGTAACCGTCTTGGAAATCGGGCCGGGACCCGGCGGTCTCACGCGGGCGCTTCTGGCAGCTGGCGCAAAAAAAGTTGTTGCGATCGAAAAGGACAGCCGCTGTCTTCCGGCCTTGGCAGAGATTTCAGACCACTATCCAGGGCGCCTTGAAGTGATCGAGGGGGATGCGCTGGACATCGATCCGGTGGCGCTTACAGGCGGCGGTAAAGTCCGGATCGCCGCAAACCTTCCTTATAATGTCGGCACCCAACTGCTGATCAACTGGATCACCACGCCTGAGTGGCCGCCGTTTTGGTCGTCGCTCACCTTGATGTTTCAAAAGGAAGTCGGCGAACGTATCGCCGCGACACCTGGGTCCAAAAACTACGGCAGGCTTGGTGTGCTCGCCGGCTGGCGCTGTAAGGGCGGTATCTTGTTTGACATCAGCCCCAAAGCGTTTACACCGCCGCCAAAGGTGACCTCCGCTGTAGTCCACCTGACACCAAACATGTCGCCCCTACCCTGCGATCTTAACAGCCTTGAGAAGCTGACAGCAGCAGCGTTTGGGCAACGGCGGAAGATGCTGCGCGCCAGCTTGAAAGCACTGTCTCCAGATGCTGAAATGCTGATTGAAGACGCCGGATTGAAGCCAACAGCGCGCGCAGAAGAAATCGATATTGCCGGGTTTGTTGATTTAGCGAATACCTTCAAGGCATCCGGCGCCCTCTAAGCCAGGCCGCTCACAAATCCCGGCACACAAAACAAAGCGCGGCGTTTTCGCGTCAGCCCTTGGGAGCCAGCTCGTTTTCCAGATCACCGACCATGCCTTGGATCAATCCGCCGATCTTGGGCGAACGGGATTGCTTGAGCCGTTCAGCTCTTAAAATGGCGCGGACATTGTCATAGGCCCGTTCCAGATCGTCGTTGACGACAACATAGTCGTATTCAGACCAATGGCGCATTTCACCGACTGCGGTTTTCATACGTTTCGCGATGACTTCATCGGCATCTTCGGCGCGGCGGTGCAGCCGGGATTTCATTTCAGCGATGGATGGCGGCAAGATGAAAACGGACACCACATCCGCGCGCATCTTCTCATACAGCTGAAAGGTACCCTGAATGTCGATGTCGAAGAGGATATCCCGTCCACTCTCAATCGCATTTTCCACCGGGCCACGTGGCGTGGCGTAGTAGTTTCCGTGAACCTCGGCCCATTCCAGGAGCTCATCGTGTTCACGCATCTGTTCAAAACGCCCAGGCTCCAGGAAGTGATAATGGACGCCATCCACTTCGCTCGACCGGCGCGGCCGGGTCGTCACGGAAATAGAAAGCTCCAGATTATCTTCTTTTTCCAGAAGCAGTCGGGCAATGGTCGACTTGCCCGCCCCGGACGGCGATGACAGCACAAGCATCAAGCCTCGGCGCTGCTGCTCGGCTTCATCTGCGCTTACCGTTGTTCCAACCGCTGCGTCCGTCATGACCGCTTCACTCCAGGTTTTGTATCTGCTCGCGCATTTGATCGATGACGGCTTTCAAGTCCAGCCCGATTGCCGTTAGATCCACATCATTGGACTTGGAGCATAGGGTATTGGCTTCCCGGTTAAATTCTTGTGCAAGAAAATCAAGCCGCCGGCCGATGGCTCCGCCAGTATCCAAAAGCTCGCGCACCGCACTGACATGTGCGTGCAGCCGATCCAGCTCTTCACGGATGTCGGCCTTCGTTGCCAGGAACACAGCTTCCTGATGCAGCCGCTGAGGATCGAGCTGCGCATCAGTGGCATCCAAAAGCTCAGACACCATCTTTTTCAAGCGTTCTTTGATCGCTTCCGGCTGGCGGGCAGGAAGGTCCTCGGCAGATTGAGTCAGATTCGCAATCGTATCGACTTGCTGATGAACCACCTTGCCGATCGCAGCACCTTCCGTGTGGCGCATGTCGACCAAATCGATCAGAGCAACGTCCAAAGTGGTCAGCAACGCATTGTGAAGCGCTTGCTGGACGGCCTCGTCTTCGTCCTGCTCTTTCAGTTCAAAGACGCCCTTTTGCGCCAGAATGCCGTCCAATGTCGGCGGCGCCACGTTGGGGATGCGGGCCTCTAGGAGTTTGATCGCAGAGAGCACAGACTCAAGTGCTGCTTCATTGACCTGTAGCTGATTTTCCGCCTGATCGCGCTGCATGGCAAGACCAATCGAAACATTGCCTCGACGCAGAACCTTGCTGCAGCGTTCGCGGATTTTGGGTTCCAGCGTCTCAAGACCTGTTGGGATCCGGATCCTTAAGTCGAGCGACTTGCCGTTGACCGATCGTAACTCCCACGTCCACCGGACGGCGCCAGACTCGCCAAGTGCGCGTGCAAAACCTGTCATGCTGGCAAGTGCCATGTGCCTCTCCGGGGTTGGAACCGGTTTGTCCGCCCGTTACCGACCGGAGCCCTATCAAGTCACCCGACAGATCAGATCAGTTCTGCTCCGACTGACGGCGTTCCCGTTCGATCTTGCGCCATTTGCGGACATTAGCTTGATGCTGCTCATAGGTTTCCGCAAAAATATGTCCACCCGTTCCATCTGCCACAAAGAACAAGTCCTTGGTCCGGGATGGATTGGCCACCGCTTCCATGGCAGCACGGCCTGGATTGCCAATCGGTCCTGGCGGCAGGCCATCAATCTGGTAGGTGTTGTATTTGTTTTCAGCCTTCAATTCAGACTGTTTGATCGCGGAGCGGTCCTTCAGCCAGGCTTCTCCGCCATAAAGGCCATAAAGAATGGTAGGATCGGACTGCAGACGCATCTTCTTGTTCAGGCGATTGACGAAAACGCCGGCAACCCGCGGCCGTTCATCGGCAAGCGCGGTTTCCTTCTCGACAATCGAAGCCAACACGACCAGCTCCTCTGGCGAGGAAACCGGAAGATCGTCAATGCGGCGCTCCCAAATCTCTCCCAGGAGTTTTTCCTGAGCTACTTTCATCTGCTCAAGAACTTCTTGCCGGGACGTCCCACGAGCAAATGAATAAGTCTCCGGCAGCAACGCGCCTTCTTGTGGGATATCTGTGATTTCACCAACCAAGATCGGATGTGCCCGGACCCGCTCCAGGATTTGTGCCGTCGTCCACCCTTCTGGGATGGTTACTGAATGCGTGACCGCTTTACCGTCCACCAAGTCCGCCATGACGTCTTTCATTGAGACGCCGGGCGCAAATGCATATTCGCCGGCTTTGAGTTTTGTGGCGTTTTTATAAAACCGGGTGCCGAGCTGGAAGACCCACTCATCCAGCATTGTATCTTCGATGACACCTTTTGCAGCCAGCCGGTCAGTAATGCCGGTCAATCCGGAACCGGAAGAGATCACAATTGTGGTGTCTTCCTTGAGTGGTCCAGCTTGTTCGAACTTATGTTTGCCGAAATACAGCGCACCACCGACTGCCGCCAATCCGAAGACTGCCAGTGTGATGACCATATTGATCAGGATAACAATTGGGTTGCGTACATGCCGGGAGCGCTGCGGGGGCGCTGGCGCTTGCTCCGGTTGAAGCGCTTCGCGCGGACTTTTCGGCTTAATGCCCATGGTCTATCGCACCTCCTGACAAGAACGCTGCGGCTCAGTCAACTTGCATACACGTTTATCAAAACCGGGCCAAACCGGAGAATCGGTTCAGAGCCCGGTATAAAGTGAATGCGTTATGCGGCAACTTTGCGGAAGACCAATGAGGCATTTGTGCCGCCGAAACCGAAGGAGTTCGACAAGGCGACGTCAATGTTCATGGACTTTGCTTTATGCGGCACCAGATCAATCTCGGTTTCGACAGACGGATTGTCGAGGTTGATCGTTGGCGGTGCCATGCTGTCACGAATTGCCAAAACGGAGAAAATCGCTTCAACAGCGCCAGCTGCACCAAGCAGGTGGCCAATTGAAGACTTGGTCGAGGACATGGTCAGTTGGGACGCATTCTCGCCTGCAAGCCGTGTCACAGCCCCCAACTCGATCTCGTCGCCGAGCGGCGTAGAGGTACCATGCGCGTTGACGTAATCAACGTTGGCCGCAGTAATGCCGGCGCGGTTTAGCGCCGCTTCCATGCAACGGTAAGCGCCATCACCATCTTCGGACGGTGCCGTGATGTGATACGCATCGCCGGACATGCCGTAGCCGATCACCTCCGCATAGATTTTCGCACCGCGTTTCACCGCGTGCTCATATTCTTCCAGAATGACAACACCGGCGCCCTCGCCCATGACGAAGCCATCACGGTCTTTATCATATGGCCGGGAGCCTTTTTCAGGCGCATCATTGAAACCGGTCGAGAGTGCCCGGCACGCAGCAAAGCCTGCAAGCGCCAAACGGCCGACCGGGGATTCCGTACCACCGGCAACCATCACATCAGCATCACCAAAGGCGATCAGACGCGAGGCATCCCCGATAGCGTGTGCACCGGTGGAGCAAGCCGTCACCACTGCGTGGTTCGGGCCTTTCAGGCCATGACGGATAGAGACATAACCACCCGCCAGGTTGATCAGACGGCCCGGAATAAAGAACGGGCTAACCCGGCGAGGGCCCTTGTCGGCCAGAAGATGCGCACCTTTTTCGATGCCCTGAAGACCACCGATTCCGGAGCCAATCAGAACGCCGGAGCGGATCTGCTGTTCGTAGGTTTCAGCCTTGAAGCCGGAATCGGCAATCGCCTGGTCGGCAGCCGCCATCGCATAGACGATGAAATCATCGACCTTGCGCTGTTCCTTGACGTCCATCCAGTCATCCGGATTGAACGCGCCTTCTTCGGCCGGATCGCGCGGGATTTGACAAGCAATCTGGCAGGCCAGATCGTCCACTTTGAAGTTTGTGACCTGATTGGCCCCGCTCTTCCCTTCCAGGATTTTCTTCCAAGTGACATCGGCACTACCGCCCAGCGGCGTCACCATGCCCAATCCTGTTACGACTACTCGCCTCATACACCCGCACTTACGTTAGAAGGGCCGGGCGGGATGATTTACCCCGCCGGCCCGATCTTCAAATAAAGCTCAAGTTAAGGGAAACTGCCCTTACTTGTTAGCTTCCAGGAACTTAACAGCATCGCCAACGGTCAGGATGGTTTCAGCTGCAGTGTCCGGGATTTCAACGCCGAATTCTTCTTCAAATGCCATGACCAGCTCAACGGTGTCGAGGCTGTCTGCGCCCAGATCGTCAATGAAGCTCGCGCCTTCAACAACCTTCTCTGCATCAACGCCGAGGTGCTCGACAACGATTTTCTTTACTCGATCCGCGATATCGCTCATCTTTTACTTCCTTGGTTTTCGTCTGTTCATCCTGCGGCACGATCCCAAACCGATTAGCTTCCAACCGTCGGCTCGCGCGCGCTGTCTTCAAGATGTCTCGGCACAGTCAGGTCAGGAACGGACCGGGCTGCGCAATTCGTAACAATCGGCGGGGTGGTAACACACTTTCTTGACCATTACCAGCCGGACCTAACCGCTTCTTTGCGGTCGGGATTATTTTTGCCAACTCGGCAAATCGTCCTTTTAAATCATTGCCATACCGCCATTGACGTGCAGCGTTTGTCCCGTGACATACGCCGCTTCGCCGCTGGCAAGGTAAGTTACTGCAGATGCAATCTCATTCGCAGTGCCCAAACGGCCTGCCGGCACGCTGGTCAAAATCGATTCTTTCTGCTTGTCATTGAGGGCATCGGTCATTGCGGTTTCAATGAAACCCGGCGCGATGCAGTTCACCGTGATGTTGCGGCTGGCAACTTCGCGGGCCAAAGATTTGTACATGCCGATCATCCCGGATTTGGCAGCCGCATAGTTGACCTGCCCCGGATTACCGGTGACACCAACAACGGACGTGATGCCGATGATGCGGCCATTGCGGCGCTTCATCATGCCCTTGATCGCTGCACGGCACAGCAAGAAACCGGACGTCAAGTTGACTTCCAATACCTGATCCCACTCTTCATCCTTCATCCGCATGAAGATGTTGTCGCGGGTAATGCCTGCGTTGTTCACCAGGATATCGACGGAACCCATCTTCTCTTCGGCGGCCGGAAGAAGGCCCATCACCGCTTCGCGGTCAGACAGGTTGGCCGGAGTGACGAACGCGCGCTCCCCAAGATCTGCCGCAAGGGCCTCAAGCTTTTCCGCCCGAGTTCCGGACAGGGAGACAGTCGCGCCTTGAGCGTGCAGAGCCCGGGCGATGGATTCACCGATCCCGCCGGTCGCACCTGTCACAAGTGCATTTTTGCCTTCCAAGCTGAACATATGGCGTCCTTCCTTGCGTTTCGCGCCGTTTGGCACAGGCCTTGTGTCAGGCCGAATTGAATTGGGTCTATTTGAAAATTAGCTGGAGAGTTTTTCGATCACGGCGTCAATATCATCCGGTGAATTGACGGCCATGCCGGTCGCTTCTTTGGTGATGCGCTTGACCATGCCGGTCAGGACTTTGCCGGTACCAACCTCAACGAAAGTGGTGACACCCTCACCCGCCAGCCATGAAATGCTTTCCCGCCAGCGCACGGTTCCTGTCACCTGCTCAATGAGGCGATCGCGGATGTCTTCCGGATCTGTGATTGGGGCCGCCAGAACATTGGCGACCAGCGGTACGCTTGGCGCTTTGATGTCAGCATTGGCTAGTGCTTCTGCCATAGCGTCTGCCGCAGGCCCCATCAAAGAACAATGGAACGGTGCGCTGACCGGCAAAAGTACAGCACGGCGGGCTCCCCGGGCTTTGGCGATTTCGACGGCGCGCTCGACAGCAGCAACATGGCCGGAAACCACCACCTGGCCCGGCGCATTATCGTTGGCGGCCTGGCAGACTTCGCCTTGAGCGGCGTCATTGGCGATTTCCACTGCAGCGTCGAAGTCCAGACCCAGCAAAGCAGCCATGGCGCCCTGCCCGACCGGCACGGCGTTCTGCATGGCATCGCCGCGCACACGAAGGAGCTTTGCAGCCGTTGCCACATCCAGGCTGCCGGCAGCCGCCAGCGCGGAGTATTCGCCGAGTGAATGTCCGGCGACAAAGGAGACGGAAGATTTCAGATCCAGGCCCTTGGCTTCCAGAACCCGCATGGTGGCGAGGCTCACTGCCATCAGCGCTGGCTGGGCATTGGCGGTGAGCGTCAGATCGCTTTCCGAACCATTCCACATGATGTCGGAGAGTTTCTGATCCAGTGCGTTGTCCACCTCATCGAAAACGACTTTGGCTTCCGGAAACGTATCAGCGAGAAGCTTGCCCATACCAACAGCCTGGCTGCCCTGGCCCGGGAATGTAAATGCGGTGGTCATCTGGAATAGTCTCCGAATTGGCTGCGCTTGCGGGTCTTTTGTTTTTTGGCCCTATGTCAACGCGGCAAAGAAGAGAGTGTTAAGGCAGCCTCTTGACAAAAGGCCGCATGTCTTGGCGGCAGGCTATGAAACGGACCGGGGCAAAGTGTCAAGAGCTGAGGGTGAAGTTTCCGGAAATTCCAGGCCCATTCACACTGAGTGTTATCTGCCTAAACATCCGCCAGCAGCTCACTAGTACTATTGAACCAATCTGCAGAGGGCGGAATAGCCAATACCTTTGTCAAACGATCAATGCACTACATCACCTTGCAGCGATATCCGCACGAAGCGCGGCATCTTTTTCGAGACGCTTGGTATCGAACCAGATGTTTTTGCTCTCATAATAAGTCGTTATCGACGCCACGAGTTTTTGGAACTCGGCTTCGGTGCCACGCTTCTTTTTGTCCCGCTGAGGATTGATGTCTTCCATCGAGACATAGCGGATCGCCAGGGCCGGGATAACTGGATCCTTCAAGCTTTCCAGCATGTAATCCCGGATCTGACGCTGCTCATGTGCACTGAAGTCTGGCCGCGACACCGCATCAAAGGCTTTCGGTTTGTTGACGTAGACGGTTTTGCCAATGTGTTTGCCGCCGATGAATTTTTCAGTCGTGATCGGATCCTTGGAATTGAGCACCCGGAAACCCGCTGGAGTTTGCGTGTCTGAGAGACGTGCCAGAATGGTTGGGTCGGTGACCTTAATCGCATTGCGGTCAACAGGATTGAATGCTGTCGCAAACTGCTCGGACTGCAGTTTTTTGACGGTAAGCGCCGTTGCGAAATCCTGATCACCCGTCCGCGGCGCGCCATACGTCAGAAGTTTCAGGTTTTGCCATGGCCAGTTTTTTAGCGCACTGGGCATAGCTGGTCCGCTTCCGTCGGGACCATAGCGGTTTCCGAGCAAGATTGCCGCTGAGAAGTGCTGAGCCAGTGCTCCACCCAGACTGTGTCCGGTGACAAAGATGTTTTCAGGTGCCTTGCCCTTTTTGAGCGCGGCCGCCTTTTGAAGACAGCGTGTCAGTTGCGGAAGTATGGATTGCATACTCCGCGCAAACCCCCGGTGGACGTGCCCTGTTGTACTAATGAGAGCGCCTCCTTGGCCCGCCGACAATTTGTTATAGCCGAGATCGGTTATCCAGTCGGGATTGCCCTTTGCGTCGCCGTCGCTGAAGGACTGGACTGCGGCCCGGGCGGCGGATCCGCTGCGGCTGCCGCGAAAGGCAATATGTGCATCGTAATCGCCGCTGTCTTTCTGGCGCAACAGGATAAAGCCCATCAGGCTTTGCGAGTGTGGCTGCCCCTCTTCGCCCTTGTCTCCAGTTCCGCCTTCGAATGCGAGCAGAATATCGGAGCCATCCCGGTTCCGTCGGGCATGTTTGCGGCTTATCTCTGCCATGGCAGAGGCTGTTTCCGGTTTGCCGGCTGGCCGGTAACAGATGTAACCGCGACTGATGCGACCGGTTATTTCTTTTGGCGTCAGATATTCGGTCCAGGTGCCAGCTGCATTGGTGATCGTGTCGGACCACGGATGCACGAGGCCATAATCGTAGATGATCGGGTCGTGGGTCGGATTGTCGGCATAGCCGTTCAGCGCCCCCGGTCCACGATAGCCCTTATGTCCTTTGCTGCGCGCCGTTTGGGACGCCCCCTGGTCCTTCGCCCAGGCATGCACCTTGCCCATCATTGCCGTGCGCTCGGCCTTATCGGCAGCCAGCTCCTCGTAATAAGGATCAAAGGGCCAAACCAGGCTCTGCCCATAGAGATGATAAGCAAGGATCGACAGGTCGAGGTGATAGACAAGCGGATGATACGGCATATCCGTTGTCTGTGCTGATATTGGGCCCGGATCTTGGTTGTACTCCGAACCTGTCGATACACACGCGGAGAGAACCGATAAAGTGAGTGTCAGGACGCCATAAAACCTGATCCCAAAAACAATCCGTCTCAAGACTGGCCGCATCGCTTCGCCCCCTCACGCTCCACGCCCTATTGTCAATTGAGCAGTCTTCTCGTCAGATCCCCTCGTGTCAAACCCCACTTACCTAGACCGCTAGGTCCTGCCCCTCAAAAGAGAGAAAGAACCAGGAAGTTTCAGCGCAGTGTTTTGACGGCAGAGTTGACCACCGCTTTATCCATTCCCGGAATTGAAACGAGGAGGTGGCCGGTCATGCAGATCAGCCAATAACACTCAGAACGGATAAACTAGGTGGCCTCATAAATGCACAACGAGCTAAACACTAAACACATAGCCCGCGCCCAAAATCAGCAACCCGCTGATACACACAACACCAACAGCTAAAAAGAAAAACGCTTGCTTTACCCGCTCTTGATTGGACATGTGACACCTTGCACAACGGACTGACGAGAAATCCTTATCGGAGGGTTGTTGCATCATTGCGGGGCCGCGCTGGAAATTCTATTCGACTAAATACATAGCCAAATTTGCCGTTGTTCTTACCCCCGCTTGCATTTTGCCGAAAAAAGAGTATAAGCCGCGCTTCATCCGGGTTTGGCCGGGGGCTGAACGGAAGGGCGTTTGCCAGGATATCTTAAAGATCATCCGACTTCCCGTGTTCCCACTCCCGTAAGATTTCTCGTTGCCTTTCCGGGTTTACGAGGAGGCTTTGCGCCGAACCCGTGTTGTCAACCGAAGGAAAGGCTTTTCCATGCCTCTTTATGAGCACATCTTCCTGGCCCGCCAGGACGTTTCGGCCCAGCAGGTCGAAGCTCTCGTCGAACAGTACAAGGGCCTGATCGAAGGCGCTGGCGGCACTGTCGGCAAGGTGGAAAACTGGGGTCTGCGCACCCTGGCATACCGCATCAAGAAAAACCGTAAGGCTCACTACACTCTGATGAACCTGACCGCACCGCATGCCGCGGTTGCCGAGATGGAACGCCAGATGGGCCTCAACGAAGACGTTCTGCGTTTCATGACCTTCAAGGTCGATGAGCTGGACGAAGAGCCGTCTGCAATGATGCAGAAGCGCGACCGTGACGACCGTGGTGGTCGTGGTGGCCGTTTCGGCGACCGCGGTGGTGACCGTGGCGGCCGTGGTGGCGATCGTGGTGACCGCGGCGGCGACCGTGCACCGCGCAAGGCTGAAGGGGAGTAAGATATAATGGTTGATATTTCACAGACCCCAAGCCGCCGTCCGTTCTTCCGCCGCCGGAAGACCTGCCCGTTCTCCGGTGCTAACGCTCCGAAGATCGACTACAAGGACATCCGTCTGCTGCAGCGCTACATCTCTGAGCGCGGCAAGATCGTTCCGAGCCGCATCACCGCGGTGTCCGCGAAGAAGCAGCGTGAACTGGCCCGTGCGATCAAGCGTGCCCGCTTGCTCGGCCTGCTGCCGTTCGTGATCAGCTAAGCACCTCCTCCTATGGGAGATGCCCATCTGCCGGGTCCGCCCGGCAGACCCGTATTGGGACCGCGGGCAAACGGTCTCTAACCGCCACTAATAAAGGTGGCGGGACAGTAGGAGAAAATCCATGCAAATTATTCTTCTTGAGCGTATTGCCAAGCTTGGCCAGATGGGCGACACCGTAAAAGTGCGCGACGGTTACGCACGTAACTTCCTTCTGCCGCAAGGCAAGGCGCTGCGCGCCAACAAGGCGAACCTGGAGCGTTTCGAAAACGAACGTGCCCAGCTGGAAGCCCGGAACCTTGAGCGCAAGTCCGAAGCTGAAGCTGTTGCCGGCAAAATGGACGGCGAAGCACTGGTCATGATCCGCTCTGCTGGTGAAACCGGTCAGCTCTACGGTTCAGTGTCCACCCGCGACATTGCTGAAGGCCTGACAGCAGCTGGCTTCTCCGTCACCCGTGGACAGGTTGAACTGCGCAGCCCGATCAAAACCATAGGCCTGCATTCAGTTCTCGTGCAGCTGCACCCGGAAGTCGAAGTTGGCATCTCTGTCAACGTCGCACGTTCTGAAGACGAAGCAGCCCGCCAGGCAGCTGGTGAAGATCTGACCGCACCGGAACAGGACGTCTTCGAATTTGAAGAAGACGACGAAGAAGAAGGTGAAGGCGAAGAAGCAGAAGCAACCGAAGAAGCGGTTGCCGAAGACGAAGCCTAATCGGCTCTGTACGCTTCAAAAAAACACAATCTGAAAACGGCGTCCTTCAGGGCGCCGTTTTTGTTTGCCGGCTCGTATTTTTTATCAATCCTGCAAAGCAAGCTTCAACTGCAAGGTTCACATCCCACCACAAGGCATTGATAGCATTTACACTTTGTTAACTTTTTGCACCATTTCCCAAAAAATATGTTTATTATCAATAACTAACCAGCAAGCCGTTGAGTCTTCTATGACCTTCAGAGTCAAGCAGGTTTTGAATTTTTCCCCGCTGACCTGTGGACGCCAGTGGGAATCGTGGCTCACCGTTTTTGCTGCTTGAGCCCCTCCGGATCTGCCGCTATTTCCAGTACACCAAGTTGATCGGGGGCGGGTAATGAAGGGCACACTACAGAAGGTCGAGACAGAAGAAGACGTCCAGCGTCTGGCACCGCATAATGCGGAGGCCGAACGTCAATTGCTGGGTGCGATTCTGGTCAACAACGAGACCTTCTACCGCGTCTCGGACTTTCTCGAGCCGCACCATTTTTTCGTGCCCCCTCATCAGGACATCTATGAAAAGATCAGCCATTTGATCCGGGCCGGCAAAACCGCCTCTCCGATCACGCTGAAAACCTTTTATCCAGCCGATGCCAAGATCGCCGACCTTTCGGCGACCCAGTTCCTGCTGCGTCTTGCCGGTGATGCCGCCTCCGTCATCAATGCCGAAGACTACGGCCGCTCGATCTATGACCTCGCCATCCGCCGGAACCTCATCCGTATCGGCGAAGACATGGTCAACATTGCCTTTGATGCGCCGATTGATGTACCGCCGGAGCAGCAGATCGACGACGCCGAACGGCGCCTGTTTGAACTGGCCGAGACCGGCCGTAGCGAAGGCGGATTTGTTTCCTTTGGCGATGCACTGACAGAAACCATCGAGATGGCCCACGCCGCCTGGAATCGTGAAGGTGCTCTCTCCGGTATTTCAACCGGCTTGCGCGAGTTGGACCGGCTCATGGGCGGTCTGCAGCATTCGGATTTGATCGTTCTGGCCGGACGCCCGGCGATGGGTAAAACATCGCTCGCCACCAACATCGCCTATAACATCGCGCAGAGTTTTCAGGCGGAAGAGCAGCCGGACGGCTCTATGAAGACCGTCAACGGCGGTGTGGTCGGTTTCTTCTCTCTCGAAATGTCGGCCGAGCAGCTCGCTACCCGTATCATTTCCGAGCAAGCGGAAATCTCATCGTCGAAAATCCGCCGTGGCGACATTTCCGAAGCAGAGTTTGAAAAGCTCGCAGCTTGCGCTCAATCCATGCAAGTGGTGCCGCTGCATGTTGACCAAACAGGTGGAATTTCCATCGCGTCGCTAGTGGCCAAAGCGCGCCGCCTTAAACGCCAGCGCGGCCTTGATCTTCTGGTGGTGGACTATATCCAGCTGCTCTCCGGTTCCGCCAAGAACCAAGGCAACCGGGTTCAGGAAATCACCGAAATCACCACTGGCTTGAAGGCGCTTGCAAAGGAACTTCATGTTCCGATCATCGCGCTCTCCCAGCTTTCCCGCCAGGTGGAATCGCGCGATGACAAACGGCCAATGATGTCGGACTTGCGTGAATCGGGTTCCATCGAGCAGGACGCCGACGTTATCATGTTTGTGTTCCGTGAAGAGTATTACCTCTCCAAGACCGAGCCGGACGAAGGCTCACCGGAGTATGAGATCTGGCGCGACAACATGGAGCGCCTCAAAGGCAAGGCGGAAGTCATTGTCGCCAAGCAGCGTCACGGTCCGACCGGCACCGCGAACCTGCACTTTGAAGGTCAATACACCCGTTTCTCCGATCTGGCGGAAGAAGATCACATGCCGGAACGCTACGAGTAATCGCAACCGCCTTCGCCTTGTCGCTGCATTATTCGGCTCTACCAATCAGTCCGCGGCCTTGATCAACCTTTGTTTTCCAAGGCCTGCCATTGCGCGCGCGTGATCCGGAACCCTGGAACATCATTGCAATAGGCCCGGCGCATGCCTTCCGGGCGCAATCCGCATTTTTGCAGAACCTTTTGGGAAACAAGATTGTCAGAGTGTGTCACGGCGGCGATCTCGCCCAAACTTGTTTCTTCAAAACCGAATTTCAGCAGCCGGCGGCAGGCCTCTGTGGCGATCCCACGCCCCCAGGCTGAACGCAACAGAGTATATCCAACCTCGACTTCAGCGCTCGGATAGGCATCAGTGGCAACTTGCGAAGGATCGGCCTCGTAAGCCTCTAGGGGAAGCGGCAACAAAATCGCAGTCCCGAGTTTTTCAGCGCTGCGACGGTCTTCAATACACCAGACACCGATCCGACCGCCTGCGCCCCTTCGAACCGACGTTTCAAGCCTCTCGGAGACAGCTTCTTCCGGAACAGGCCCACCAATATACTGCATGACTTCCGGATCGGTCTGCAGTGCCGCTATCAAGCCATGATCCTCTAAAGAAAGTGGCCGCAGCCTCAACCGCTCCGTCTCCAGAACCAAACGAGATTCGCTTAACGGAAAGGCTGATGAAGCGCACATGGCTCACGGTTCTTTCAACAAAGGAAAGGTTTGTAATTATTTGAAATTCTATAGGTGCCTAGCTAGGGCCGCTACAACACTTATACGATAAAGAGCTCCCTATTGCCCGTCAAACATTCACTTCACGGCAAACATATTCTCAATTGGCGTCCGATCTTGGATTTGCGATAAATTGCTCCAGAGCTTTTTGAAAAAGCGATTCTTGAGTGGAGCCCTACCGCAACGTGCAAGACACCAGTCCCAATCCCTTTCCAGCGGACCTTTATGGCGGCCGTTTAACCATCGATACGGATGCGATCGCAGCGAACTGGTCTTCGCTGAAATCAAAGCTGACGGGTGGTGCAGAATGCGCAGCGACCATCAAGGCCAATGCGTATGGCACCGGTCAGACAGAAACTGCATTGCGGCTCCACCAAGAGGGATGCCGGACGTTTTTTGTCGCCGTACCAACGGAAGCCGTGTCCTTACGGCAAACCTTGCCAAATGCCACGATCTACGCGCTCGACGGCCTGTTCCCCGGCACAGCAGATCTGCTTATCCAGCACAACATCCGTCCGGTTCTCGGCTCATTGGAGGAATTGAAAGAATGGGCAGCAACCTGCACAGCGGCCGGACGAAGTTTTGACGCGGCTGTGCATGTTGATACCGGTATTCACCGGCTTGGGCTTTCAGGGGAAGAATTTTTGTCAGCCCTTGCCGACCCAAGCTTGATGGGGGCGTTTCAGCCGAACCTTCTGATGTCGCATCTCGCATGCGGATCCACCCCCGATCATCCGATGAACCGGACCCAGTTGCAAACCTTCAAGACCCTTACAGATCCCTTCAAAGGTATCTCACGCTCGCTCGCCAACTCCGCCGGTGTTCTGTTGGGAGAAGATTACCATTTCGATCTTGTCCGGCCCGGCATATCGCTGTTTGGCGGCCGGGCCTTCGATCACGGCGAAAATCCAATGCGGCCTGTTGCCAAAGTGGAGGTCCGGATCATGATTGTCCGCAACGTCCCCGCAGGAGATACCATCGGCTACAGCGCGGCAGAGACCGCCAAACGGCCCTTGCGCAACGCTGTTGTGGCTGCCGGTTATGCGGACGGACTGCTCCGGCGTGCCGGATCATCCGACGACCGACCCGGCGGTTTTGCCATGATTGGCGATCATAAGGTGCCTATTTTGGGCCGGATTTCCATGGATATGATCACACTTGATGTTACGGATATTCCCGAACATCTGGTCAAGCGCGGCGCGTTTGTGGAAATGCTGGGGCCAAATGTTGCAGCGGCCGATCTGGCAGCTTATGCGGAGACCATCGACTACGAATATTTGACAAGCCTCGGACGGCGGTTTGAACGCGTCTACGGTCCGCTGGCTTGATAGGAGCTGCCTGAATGGCCCGCCGGTCTACATCCTTTGTCTGCCAGTCCTGTGGCGCCGTGACCGCCAAGTGGGTCGGCCGCTGCGAATCCTGCGGTGAATGGAACACCATTGTTGAGGAACAAACCGGCGGCGGTATTGGCGGCGGCCCCAGCCGGGCCTCCAAGTCCAAGGGCCGTGTGGTTCCGCTTGTCGGTCTCTCCGGCGACACCAAAGAAGCGCCGCGCATTCAAACCAACGTGGCCGAACTCGACCGGGTGACTGGCGGCGGGTTTGTTCGTGGCTCTGCCCTGCTGGTCGGCGGGGACCCCGGCATCGGCAAATCGACGCTTTTGATCCAGGCTGCCGCTCAGCTCGCGAGCCTCGGCCACAAGACTGTCTATATCTCCGGCGAGGAAGCCATTGGCCAAGTGCGTCTGCGCGCCGAGCGGCTCGGCCTGGCCGACGCTCCGGTCGCTTTAGCTGCCGAAACCAGTGTGGAAGACATTCTGGCCACGCTGGAAGCGGACACAGCGCCCGCAATGCTCATTTTGGATTCGGTGCAGACCCTTTGGACCGATCAAGTGGATTCGCCGCCCGGCACCGTCACCCAGGTGCGCGCCTCTGCCCAAGCCATGGTGCGCTACGCCAAGAAAAACGGCACCACCCTGGTTCTGGTCGGCCATGTCACCAAGGACGGCCAGATCGCCGGTCCGCGCGTGGTCGAGCACATGGTGGATGCGGTGCTTTATTTCGAAGGAGATGGTGCGCATCAATACCGTATCCTGCGGTCGGTCAAAAACCGTTTTGGCGCGA
The DNA here is from genome assembly GCF_006517275.1 of Labrenzia sp. PHM005. Lineage (NCBI taxonomy): Bacteria > Pseudomonadati > Pseudomonadota > Alphaproteobacteria > Hyphomicrobiales > Stappiaceae > Labrenzia > Labrenzia sp. PHM005. The sequence continues at coordinate 4,544,626 of NZ_CP041191.1, forward strand.
CCGACGAAATCGGTGTCTTTGAGATGACCGGCAAGGGGCTGGTGGAAGTTTCCAACCCCTCGGCACTGTTTCTTGGCGACAGAACCACCTCCGCCCCAGGATCTGCCGTGTTCGCCGGGCTTGAAGGCTCGCGGCCGCTGCTGATCGAAATTCAGGCGCTGGTGGCCCAGTCCTCACTCGGCACACCGCGGCGCGCGGTCATTGGCTGGGATACCGCACGTCTTTCTATGATCCTTGCTGTGCTGGAAGCGCGCTGCGGTGTACGGTTTTCACAGCATGATGTCTATTTGAACGTGGCTGGCGGATTAAAGGTCAATGAACCGGGCGCGGACCTGGCAGTGGCCGCCGCCCTCGTCTCTTCACTCAGCGGGCTTGCCCTTCCGGCCAATTGCGTCTATTTCGGCGAGGTCAGCCTGTCGGGGGCAATCCGGCCCGTGGCACAGGCCCAATCCAGGCTCAAGGAAGCTGAAAAACTCGGCTTCGATCAGGCCTATTGTCCGGAGGGCAACCTCAAGGACGGTGCTGCTTCCGCCTTCAAGGCGGTGGGATTGCCGGAACTTGGGGACTTTATTGCCAAAATGACGGTAGAGGCTGGCGCACAAGGGGCTTCCTGACGCATGATCAGGGTGGTCTGAGACTTTAGTTTTGCGCCTTGGAGCGCCAGATAGAGGATTTTTCAGAAACATGCCGATTACGCTGCTGGACGGACTGCTTCTGGTCATCATGCTCATCTCGGCGGTTCTGGCGATGATCCGCGGCTTTGTCCGCGAAGTTCTGTCGATTGTCTCCTGGGTCGCTGCCGCCATTGCCGCCTTTTTGCTCTATGAGCGCGTGCTGCCCTACGCCAAGCAATATATTGCGCAAGACCTGGTCGCGATGGGCGCTTCAGCTGCCGCGGTCTTCTTGGTGACCCTGATCGTCGTCAGCTACATCACAATGCGCATCTCCGACTTCATTCTCGACAGCCGCATCGGCGCGCTCGATCGCACTCTCGGGTTTGTCTTTGGTGCCGTGCGCGGCTTGCTTCTGGTCGTCGTGGCCATGATGTTCTTCAACTGGTTCGTTCAGCCGGAACAACAGCCAGGCTGGGTCCAGAATGCTAAATCCCTACCGATCCTGTTATCAGTCGGTGAACGGCTTGTCGCTATCTTGCCCGAAGACCCGGAAAAAGCGATTCTGGACAAGATCCGGGAAAATGAGCTAACAGGCAGCCAACGCTCGAGCGTTCCGGCTGAGGAGCCGGCTTACAGCGACTCTGAACGCCAGGGCCTGGAGCAGCTGACATCGGACAGCAACTGACGCCGCATGGCGGCGCCTGAACAGATTACTTAGAAATCCGGACCGGCCCTTGACCGGCCAGAATGAAGGAGAGGTCGCCATGACTGGCGCAACCGATTTCCACGAGCCGTTCGACATCAATGGTGATACCTTGCGTGAAGAATGCGGGGTTTTCGGCATTCTCGGCCATGAGGACGCCAGCGCGCTGACAGCGCTCGGCCTGCATGCGTTGCAGCACCGCGGCCAGGAAGCTGCTGGGATCGTTACCTTCGACAATGATCAATTCCGGGCTGAACGCCATCTCGGCCTCGTCGGTGATCACTTCTCTGATGCCGACACCATCGGCCGCCTTACCGGCCGCGCGGCCATTGGTCATGTGCGCTATTCCACGACCGGTGAAACCATCTTGCGCAACGTGCAGCCGCTGTTCGCTGAGCTGGAAGGCGGCGGCATCGCCATCTGCCACAACGGCAACTTCACCAACGCACTCACCCTGCGCCAGCAACTGATCCGCGATGGCGCAATCTGCCAATCCACCTCAGATTCAGAAGTCGTTCTCCAGCTGGTCGCCCGGTCCCGGGAACAGAAGATCGTCGATCGTTTCGTCGAAGCCATCACCCAGATGGAGGGCGCTTACGCACTGGTGGCGTTGACGTCAAAGAAACTCATCGGTGCCCGCGACCCGCTCGGGATCCGGCCTTTGGTTCTTGGCGACCTCAACGGCGCACCAATCCTTGCCTCGGAAACCTGCGCGCTTGATATCATTGGCGCAAAGTTCATCCGTGAAGTGGAAAACGGCGAAGTCATTGTCTGTACGTCTACCGGCATTGAGTCCTTTTTCCCGTTCGGCAAGCGCCCTGCCCGCCCGGACATCTTCGAATACGTCTATTTCTCGCGTCCTGACTCCATCGTCGGCGGACGCAGTGTTTATGATGTGCGCCGGGACATGGGCCGGGAACTTGCGCGTGAATCCCATGTGGGTGCTGATGTGATTGTTCCGGTACCGGACAGCGGCGTTCCGGCGGCGATCGGCTATAGCCAGGAAAGCGGCATTCCGTTTGAACTCGGCATTATCCGAAATCACTATGTTGGCCGCACCTTCATTGAACCGACCCAGCAGATCCGTGCACTTGGCGTGAAAATGAAACACTCCGCCAATCGCTCGCAAATCGAAGGCAAGCGCGTCGTGCTTGTCGACGACAGTTTGGTGCGCGGCACGACATCGGTGAAGATCGTGCAAATGATCCGGGATGCCGGTGCCAAGGAAGTCCATTTCCGCCTTGCCAGCCCGCCGATCAAACATTCTGACTACTACGGCATCGACACACCGGTCCGGGAGAAGCTGCTGGCTGCAAAGTACGGGCTTGAAGAGATGTGCAACTACATCGGAGCCGACAGCCTTGCGTTCCTCTCGGTTGACGGGATTTACCGTGCGGCCGGATATGAGGGCCGTGACAACGACAATCCACAGTTTACCGACCATTGTTTTACCGGCGACTATCCAACGCCGCTGACTGACCTCTCTGAAGATCAGGATTTTGTCAGTGCACCACGCCTGGTCGAGGTCGGCTAAGGACATTTTGAGACTCTAATGACTAAAGATTTTGAAGGCCGTGTTGCGCTTGTTACAGGCGCCTCACGCGGTATTGGCTATCAGCTGGCCAAACAGCTCGCATCCCGCGGCGCCCATGTGATTGCGATTGCCCGCACTGTGGGCGGTTTGGAAGACTTGGACGACGAGATCCAGGCCGCTGGCGGTCAAGCGACCTTGGTTCCAGTAGATTTGATGGACTATGACGCACTCGACCGTTTGGGCGCGGCGATCTTTGAACGCTGGAAGAAACTCGACATTATGATCGGCAATGCCGGCATGCTCGGCGTCTTGTCGCCGCTTGGCCATATCAGCCCGAAAGACTTTGAAAAGGTTATGGCGATCAATGTGACCGCCAATTGGCGTCTGATCCGCTCGCTCGATCCGCTGCTGCGCCAGTCCGATGCCGGGCGGGCCCTGTTCCTAACCGCAGTCCAAGCCAACACCTGCACCGCCTTTTGGGGCCTTCAGTCGACCTCAAAAGCCGCAGTTGAAGCCTTAGCTCGGACCTGGGCCAACGAAAGCCTTCAGACCAAAATGAAGATCAATCTGGCTGACCCTGGTCCGACCCGCACGGGCCTGCGCGCCAAGGCCATGCCCGGTGAGCCGACAGAAAACCTGCCCGAACCTTCCCTGGTCGCCAGCGAGCTCTTGGAGTTGGTCAAGCCGGAGGTTCTGGAAACCGGCAAACTCTATGACCGCGTCAGCCGGGAATGGGTTTCGTTTTAGACGGCCCGGACGGGGCCGATGTGGAGAATTCAATCATGTCGCCCCTTTCCACCAACAGATTGACACTCAGACAATTTGAGATCGCAGACACCGAAGCCTTTGCAGCCCTGAATGCAGACCCGGAAGTTATGGCTGACCTCGGACGTCCACTCTCGCGACCTGAAAGTGACGCCAAGCTGGACCGGTATATTGCCGCATATGAACAAACCGGCTTTAGCCGTTATGTGGTTGAAAACAAGCAGGGCTCCTTCCTAGGCTATACCGGACTTATGCTCCGCAACTTTGCCCCTCTCGGTCTTCATTACGATCTAGGCTGGCGCTTGAACCGTGCCGCTTGGGGACAAGGCTATGTCACCGAAGCAGCAACTGCCGTTATCAAGAGTGCATTGTCGCACCCGGCGGTTCCAGAAATCCTGGCCTACACAGGGCCAGATAATGTGCGTTCGCAAAACGTCATGCGCCGGCTGAAACTTAAGCGCCGTCCCGAACTCGATTTTTCAATGAACCTTGAGACGATGACCATGCCTTGGTATGGCTTTGTCTGGTCTGCAGCCGCAAACGATAGTTTGATCTAGTACACCCTTGTAAGCTGTAACCATATGCTGCTTTGATGCGTTTTTGGCCTCAAATTTGAGAAAGGCGAAAACATGCAACTCGGAGCCTTTTCCATCAGCTTGACTGTTAAAGACATTCAAAAATCAATTGCGTTTTATGAGGGTCTTGGCTTTTCAACCCTTGGCGGATCGGGCAGTGACAACTGGGCCATCCTGAAGAACGGTGAAACAGTTATCGGCCTGTTTCAGGGCCTGTTTGAGAAAAACATGCTGACGTTCAATCCGGGCTGGGATCAAAGCGCCCAGGCGCTGGAAACTTATACGGACATCCGAGACCTGCAGAAGTCCCTCAAAGACAAGGGTTATGCTTTTGTTCAGGAGGTGGACGAGACATCCAATGGACCGGGAAGCCTCATGCTGCTCGACCCGGACGGCAATCCAATTCTGATCGATCAGCATGTTTGATGTCTTTCGGGCTATCCTGCGTTGAGAAAACTTCAAGCACGGTGTGTTCCCTCTCCCTGTGGGAGAAGGCAAGGGTGAGGGAGCAATCCTCTCAAGGAATAAACATCTATCCCCTCACCCGGCGCTTACGCGCCGACCTCTCCCCCTCCGGGAGAGGTGATTTTTGGCGATCTCAATAAACCCGCCGCCTACTCCGCCGCTTGTAGCGGGGCGAAGGAACTTTCGGCAATTTCCGTAAGCTCGCCAAAGACACCTGGCGCTCCGGTGACGACTCTGGTGCCGTGGTAAAGCGCGTGATTGATATCCTGCTCTTGCACTTGCCCGCCCGCTTCCTGGATGAGCAGCATGCCGGCCAGGCAGTCCCAGGCGTTCATGTGGGACTCGATGTAGCCGATCAGACGCCCTGCGCCCGTATAGGCGAGCATCAGGCCACCGGACGCATTGCGGAAGAAAACGCCGCCTTTGGAGACCAACGCTCCAACCGCATTGACCGCGTCAGTCACTGACGTACGGCCATTGAAGCCCACGCCAACCGAACCAACCGAAACGCTGTCGCTGTCCGACACTTTAATAGGTTTGCCATTCAAAAAGGCGCCGCCGCCAGCGAGCGCTGAGAAAGTTTCACCGGCAACCGGATCATGAATGACACCGAGCAGTGTCTGGCCCTGTTGTACGCAGGCAATAATGACGCACCACTGCGGTATTCCGGTGACGAAGTTGGCCGTTCCATCAATTGGATCAATGACCCAAGTGTAGCCACTCTCGCCTTCCTCCATGCCATGTTCTTCACCGAGGATCCCATCGTCTGGATACGTTTTTGCAAGTTCTTCCCGGATTAGGGTTTCAACATTCCGGTCTGCTTCACTCACAAGATCCTGATGGCCCTTTTGCGTGATTGTCAGCGTGTCGAGTTTCTTGAAATAGTCGAGCGCAACAACGCCGGCCTTCTGTGCAAGAGCTTCGGTAAAAGCGAGCCGTTCCGATGGCATAAAGGATCTCCTTGAAACGAAGGATAGAACAATGTGTCCCGGCAGAGAGCGCCGGGACTAGAAATCACAGCAAACACTGTGCGGGTTATTGAATTTTCCGTTTTTTCTTCGGTGCGTAGGGATTGTCACCCTTGCGGTAGGACAGCCGGATCGGCGTTCCCTGTATGTCGAACTTCTCACGCAAGGAATTAACGAGATACCGCGTATAGCTTTCCGGCAACTGCTCGGGCCGCGAGCTAAAGGCCACAAAATGCGGCGGCCTGGTTTTGGGCTGCGTCATGTAACGGATGCGTACCCTGCGGCCGGCAACGGCGGGCGGCGGGTGGCTGGTGGTTGCCCGCTCAAGCCAGCGGTTGAGGCCGGCGGTCGAAACACGGGCATTCCAGGCGTCATAGGCGGCAAAAACACCTTCAACCAGCTTGTCGATCCCCTGCCCCTGAATACCTGAGAGTGTCACAATGCGAACACCACGGATCTGATTGAAATAACGCTCGTTGGCATCCCTGATTTTTTTCCAGGCCGCTTCCCGGTCCTCAATGAGATCCCATTTGTTGATCGCGATCACCAGCGCCCGGCCTTCGCGGGCCACAAGGTCGATGATCTGCAGATCCTGTTTTTCAAACGACATGGTCGCATCCAGCGTGACGACGACAACCTCGGCAAACTTGATCGCCCGTAGGGCGTCAGCGACAGAGAGTTTTTCCAGCTTCTCCTGGACCCGTGCCTTCTTCCGGATGCCAGCGGTATCAAACAGTTTGATGTGCCGGTCGTGCCAGGTCCAATCGACGGAAATGGAATCCCGGGTAATGCCGGCTTCCGGTCCGGTCAGCATCCGGTCCTCGCCCAGCATCCGGTTGATCAAAGTGGATTTACCGGCATTTGGCCGGCCCACAATGGCAACACGGAGAGGCCGTTCTTTTGTTCCGACCGGATCTTCGTCATCGACGATTTCACCGTCTTCATCAACGTCAACGTTGGTGACGGCTTCCTCACGGCGGGCGTCTTCTTCTTCCGTGACCCGGTCAACATGCGGCTTCAGCGCATCATAGAGATCGGCCAGGCCCTCGCCGTGTTCGGCAGAAATTGCGATCGGCTCTCCAAGGCCAAGGGAATAAGATTCATAAAGGCCACTTTCACCAGCGCGCCCCTCAGCCTTGTTGGCCAGAAGGATCACCGGACGGGTGGTCTTGCGGGCAACATCGGCGAAATGCGCATCCAGCGGTGTCACACCCGCACGCGCATCAATCACAAACAGAACCGCATCGGCTGTTTCAATGGCCTCTTCTGTCTGGCGGCGCATGCGACCTTCCAGCGAAGTTTTGTCCGCATCTTCCAGACCGGCGGTGTCGATGATGGTAAAGCGCAGATCGCCCAACCTGGCCTCGCCCGGACGGCGGTCACGCGTTACACCCGGTGTGTCGTCAACCAGCGCCAGGCGTTTGCCGACAAGGCGATTGAACAAAGTGGACTTACCGACATTCGGCCGTCCGACGATGGCGACAGTAGCGCCCACGGCAGTTACTCCTGACAGGCGGACATTTCGTAAGTCCGGCCTTTGAACAAAACTCAGAACACCTTACCCCTGCCCGTCCGGACAAGGATAAGGTGCTCAGATACACTAGATAGATCAGCTTTTAAATGCCTGGCCATTGGAGCCAAGCGCCCGTGATCTAGTTGAAAGCGGCCACACCGTCTTTACCGGTCAGCACAACAACACGCCCACCGGCAGCAATCGGTGTGACGAACACATCCGTATTGGTCCGTTGGGTGGTCATGATCTGACCGGACGCTGCATCCACCATGGCAATCTGACCATCGCTGGCAAAGGCAACCAGCGCACCATTTGCCAGTACCGGTCCTGCCCAATTGCGGCGGCGCTTTTTCTTTTCCGGCTTGGGCAATTGCGTCGCCCACATGGTCTCGCCGCTGTCCTTGTCCAAAGCGACCATCCGGTCGTCCAGATCAACCATGAAAAGTGCGTTGCCCGACACAACTGGCGTATGCACACTGCCAAGATTTTGATCCCAGCGGCGCTGGCCGGTACGTGCATCTACGGCAACCGTTCTGCCAGCCACGCCGGTTGCATAGACCAGTTTTCCTGAAACAACCGGACTTGCCGACACATCAGCCAATCCGGACAGAGCAAGTGTCCGGAAACCACGGGCCACCCCATCAATCCACTCTGGCTCACCCGACTTGATGTTGATCGCCATGATTTCTCCAGAGGAGAAAGGCACGATCACACGGCCACCAGAAATTGCCGGATTGGCAGCGGATAGAACTCCCGCAGTTTCCTCGATCCCGGCAAAAGTCCAGGCCACGCTGCCATCTTCCTGAGAAAATGCATAAACTTCGTTGGATTGGCTCACAACAAAGACGTGCCCATTTCCGGCCGACGGTGCGCCCCGCGCGGGGGTGTCCATTTCAGCGGTCCAAATCACCCGGCCGGACCCGGCCTCCAGAGCAGCAACCTGGCGATAACCGGTGGCTGCGTAAACAACACCGCCATCGACAACCACGCCGCCACCTGGCCCAACATCACGCTCGCCTTCCGGACGCAAATTCTGCGTCCACTGGCGGCCACCTGCCGTCGACAAAGCGACGACTTCACCGTTGGGCTTATAAACATAAATCCGGCTGCCATCACTGACCGGGCGTGATGAAATCCGCAATGCGGAGGACGTCAATCCACGGCCGGATGTTCCGACATTGGCCTGCCAGGCCCGGCTGCCGGAGACAGACACCGCCACATTGCCCGGGTCATTGGTTTGCCCGCCACCGGCACTTGTCCAAGTTTGACCACCACTTGCCGGGCCAATCTTCGCAGCCTTGCCCAGTGTTTGGGCTGCCGGGTCAACACCATCAAACACCGCTTGGCGTTCGCCAGGGAGGATTTTCTCCCGGCTAAAGGGATTGATCGAGCCGCTGAATTCGCTGACTGCGCCGCAACCGGTCAGAAACACCGACAGCGCCAGGGTCCCAAGAACGGGGCCCTTGACCGATTGTTTGATCATATCAATCACTGCGAAGTACCCTCACCCGCCTCAGATTGTGCGCCGGTTTGTCCCCGGATAAGGCTCGCCAAAAGCGTTACACGCTGGCTGATGCCCTGTGGGGTTTCGGTGTCATCTTCCAATGCGGAAATCCATTTAAGCGCTGTCTCGGCATCACCGCTTTTCCAAGCGCTCACAGCAAGCAGCTCGCGGGCCGCCGCGCGGAACGCGCCGGTGTCACCGGTCAAGCCCTCGATCCGGTCGGCAATCGCGGTATAGTCTTCCAGATCCACCGCGATATAGGCACCGCGCAAGGATGCGATATCCCGCAGGGATGGTGCTAGGCTGTTATCGCGTGCCAACGCATCGAACTCCGCCAGCGCTGCCGACGCATCGCCGGAGTTTGCCAGATCGGATGCCCGGCGCATTTGTGCCAGTGCCGGATATCCACCGATGGCTCCATCCAGCTCGCCATAGAGCGCGGCTGCTTCCGTGTATTGCCCTGCTTCTGACAAGCTGACTGCTTCTAAAAAAGTATCGCCTGCGGTTTGCGACTGAGTTTCCTGCCAGTAGAGCCAGCCGCGGTATCCGCCCGTGCCAACTACAATCAGGACAGCAACGCCGATGATCCAGGCCCCGAAACGGGTCCATAGCCGACGGTACTTCTCATGGCGGATGTCCTCATCGACCTCACGAAAAATATCAGACATGCGTGTCTTGTTCCTGCATTCACTCTACTGCGCCGGTCCGGTTCTCCGGATTGGCTACCTCACCAAGGAGCGCACATTATCCATTTGATCCGGCTCGGGCAATTCCCCGACCGGGCTTTAAGCTGCCCTTCGTGGCGCAAGTGGGGCAACTGCCCACAAAAAGGTGTTTTTTGCGAAGTTCGCTGTGGGCCGAAAGCGCCTCAGAGCGCTTTACCCCACCGGAACACCAATTAAAAGCACATGAAGTTTCCAAGAGAACAGACCATAGATCACCAACCCAGCAAGAATGACGCCGATATCGGAGTACCGGCCGGGCTGAGCTACCGCCTCAGCGGCACCGCTAGGCGCTCTACGCTTGACCGAGATTCGGTCGACGACGGCCCAGACCAAAAAACTGCCAAACAATAAAACAGACGCCAGATCGCCATTGGCCAGCAAATGCGAGAATGCCCAGAGTTTCACAGCAACCAGCATCGGATGCTTCAGTGCATTTTTTATCCGGCAGGGAACATAGGCAGCCACTAGAAAAATGAACACTGGCACCATGAATAGCATGGTGACGTGGCGCAGCCAGAACGGCGGATCGTAAACAATGAAAGGTCCTTCGGCCCGGGCGGCACCATAGCCATAGATGATCAGACCAAAACCAATCGCAGAAATAAGCGAAAATAAGCCGCGGTATCCATTCGGTCCGAGTTTATCTTCCAATGCGGCCTTTCTAGCTGGAAACACCGGCAGAAAATGGCATCCTAAAAACAGAATCAGTCCGGCAATCAACAGCAGCATGCCCGATCTCCCTCAATGCTCGTGCGATGGACCGGAAATTGTTCGCGCCAGTCCACGCGAGGACCATAAAAGCGGCCTAACGGACCTGCAACTGGAATTCCCATTGCATTTTAGAGAGTTGTATTACCGCATCAGGTCTTCGGCTTCGACGGCGGACAGTGGCGCCGGGCGGGTCGCAGAATGCGTAATATCTACGGTCTGACCGGTCGCACCTGCATTACGGATTGCTTCAATCACTTCAACCGAATGTAACGCCCGCTCTATGGTGCAGCGAAATTCTCCGCCGATTTGCAGCGCGCTCACCATATCCGCCAAACCTGCGGCACGATAGCTTGCCCGTTCACGGCCACGGCTGGTGAGGTTGGGACGGCTGAACGGGTGACTTTCTGTATCGAGGACTTTGCGCTCACCACTCTTGGTCACGCATACAACATCACCTCCGAAGAAAACCGGATCTGGCAGAAAAAGCGTACCTTCAGTTCCATAAAGTTCAATTGGCGTGTGGGCGTGGGCTTCAACATCCCAACTGGCCAGGAACGATATCAATGCTCCAGTTTCAAACATCATCGAAGCATGGACAGTGGTCGGCACTTCAACATCAATCGATGTACCTTTGCGCGAACCGAACCCGATTTTTCGCGAAGTCTGCGGCATGCTGTGCATGGCGCATACCCTTCGGACCGGGCCGATCAGATTGACAAGAGCGGCAAGATAATATGGGCCAAAATCCAAAACAGGGCCGCCGCCAGCTTTGTAGAAAGTCTCCGGGCTTGGGTGCCAGGTCTCGATACCACCCGTCATCGCGTGGCATGTGCCTCCGATGACTTGACCAATCAAACCATCGTCGATGGCCTTTCGTGCCGATTGCCAGGCCCCGCCCATAAAGGTGTCGGGTGCACAGCCCACCTGAAGGTTCTGTTGGCGCGCAAGATCCATCACCGCTTCGCCTTCGCTCAATGTCGGCACAAGAGGTTTTTCGGAATAGACGTGTTTACCGTGTGTGAGTATTTCGCGAATGACCATGCCATGTGCATCAGGAGTGGTCAGATTGACAATCAGATCTACGTCCTCAGCCATCAAGAGATCGTGCACCGTCTCCAGACGGATGCCGTTTTCTGAAGCGCGGACTTGTGCGGCATCCCGGTTCAGATCGGCGCAGGCCCGTATTTTCAGCCCTTGAAACGCTGGAATCAGATCAAAATATGGTTTGGAGGTTTTGCCACACCCCAAGATGCCAATTCCCACCTCTTCCACCATTGAGCCTTCTCCGGTGCAACCCGAAATCTTGCTGTTCAATTAGACACCACTGAGGGTGTTTCTATCAATCCAGGTAAATTCCACGAGGCAAAGACTGCGATCATCAGAGCGATGGAAACCAAGCATCCGCTTGGGCCCTTTGAAGCACGTAACAACCAAAACGCGAATTGGCGTTTGCACCTACGGATCCCACCCGGCATAATAGCGCCAACATTTCCGTGTTGTGGGCATAACGGTTCAACCATTCGGCTTCGCCGAAAAGGTGTAATTATGCCAAAAAACCTAAACCTTACCTCTGAACAGATCATCTATCCCGATAGGATACCATTTACGGTCGGTTTTCTGACTGGATTAGGCCTTGTTCCGTTCGCCGCACTTGCTTTGGGGGCTGTATTTCTGCCACCGGACAGCCAGCAATCCGCACTCCATGCGCAGCAGTTATATGGGGCTGTGATATTATCATTTCTTGGCGGTATTTATTGGGGCTGGGAGTTGGCCGTCGCCTATGTGCAAACCAGGCCAGTCTCTTCAACCCGGCTTATTATCGGCGTCCTGCCATCAGTCTTTGGCTGGTTCGCCCTCTTGCTCCCAGGGGTCTATCCTGCGCTTGCGCTTTCCGCCTGTTTCTGCGGATGCCTTGCATATGATTTATGGAGAACGAACCGGCATCTCGCCCCCAGATGGTATCCGGCGCTCCGAATCCCTGTCACGGTCGCTGTTTTGGTCGCACTGATTACACCTGTATTTCCGGCTTAGAGTTCAATCTCATTTATGGGTCTGAACCCTAACTGGCCGCTTTGTCAGAAGCTGAACAATAGCTGCAAGTGCCGCGCAATTCGATCGTGGTGCGTGACAACTGAAACTCCTGACTCTCCGTCCAGCTAAGAAGATGCTCCATGGCCTGATCGGGCGCAAACTCCAGAACGTTGCCGCAAAGGTCACAAATCGCAAAAGCAGCGGTCTTGTGGTCCGAACACCCCTTGTGCCGGCACGCCACAAAGGCATTCAAGCTTTCCAACCGGTGTACGAGGCCGTAATCGACCAATTTATCCAGAGCCCGGTAGACTTGAAGCGGCGCCCGGAACCCATTGTCGCGCAATTCATCCAAAATCGCATAGGCGGTCAGCGGACCACTTGCGTCCGATAATCTGCCGAACACGAGCGCCTGGTTTTTTGTCAAATCAGGATGGGCATGCGCCATGTTCAGGTTTCTCCCCGGTTTCCTGCTGTCAGTTTTTGTATCAGTTGCCGAATCGGGACCAGGCTGAGCACAAAAAGCAGCATAGCTGCAACCACAATCGACGGTCCGGATGGCGTGTCATAGTGAAGCGAGCCATACAACCCGACTACAACGGCGATCACCCCTGCAAGACCGGCAAGCAGCGCCATTTGTTCAGGCGAACCTGCCCAGCGGCGCGCAGCTGCAGCCGGCAGGATCAATAGAGCGGTGATCAACAATGCCCCAATAATCTTCAAAGCGATGGCAATGACAATAGCGGTCAGAAGCATGAACACGAGTTCAGCGCGTTCCGGGCGCAACCCCTCCCCGTCGGCCAGGTCTGGACTGACAGTTGCTGCAAAGAGACTCCGCCAGATCAGGATCAATCCGGCCAAGACCACGGCTCCGCCACCATATATCATCGCGATATCGAGCCGGGTGACCGACAAGATATCGCCGAACAATAACCCCAAAAGATCAACTCGAACCCAGGTCATAAAGGCAAGACAAACCAGGCCAATGGCCAGCGCAGAGTGGGATAACAACCCAAGTAGGGCGTCAGACGGCAAGGTATCCCCCTGCCTTAAGGCCAAAAGCATTAAAGCCAAGACAATGGAGACCGCCGCCACGGCTAGGGTTGTGTTGACATCCAAAAGCAATGCCAGAGCCACCCCCAACAGGGCCGCATGAGATAAAGTATCCCCGAAATAAGACATCCGCCGCCAAACCACAAAGCAGCCAAGCGGACCTGCCACCGCGGCCACGCCAACCCCTGCAATCAGAGCCCGTGTGAAAAAATCATCTAACATTGCTCAGGCTACCTGCAGCCGTTCTTTCTGTTTTGCTGTCTGATGCAATCACAGTGTCATCTGCCGCCTCAGAACCGTGCTCACCTGGGCAATGATCGCAGACCGTTCCGTCTGAATGGCGCACCGTGCCATCCGGCAAATGTTCATGGTCATGATGATGCTCATACATTGCAATGGAACCACCTGCCCGTGTGCCAAAAAGCTGGTGGTAGTTGTGGTCTTTGCTGACGTCTGAAGGTGTTCCGCGGCAGCAGACATGACCATTCAGGCAGATCACCTGATCGGCGGCTGCCATGACCACATGAAGATCATGAGAGATCATCAGAATCCCGCAACCAAGGGTCTTTCTGATTTCTGAAATCAGGTCGTAAATGGCGATCTCGCCTGCATAATCGACTCCCTGCACGGGCTCATCCAGAACCAAGAGATCGGGCGCCCTGGCGATGGCGCGTGCCAACATGACCCGTTGCAGCTCCCCACCAGACAACGTGCGCATCTCCTCATCGAGCAGTCGGGCAGCACCTGTATTCTCAAGAGCTGTGAGACATTCCGAATCGGTCAGCGGATTGGTCAGGCGCATAAACCGGCGCACTGTTAGAGGCAAAGTCCAGTCGATGGAAAGTTTTTGCGGCACGTAGCCAACCACAAGCCCGCGGCGGCGGGTGGCCGTGCCCTCCGTCGGCTTATGAATGCCGAGTGCCATCTTTGCTGTTGTTGATTTGCCGGAGCCGTTCGGCCCGATCAACGTCACGATTTCGCCTGAGGACACAGTCAAATCCACGCCCCGGACCAGCCAGGAACTGCTCTTCCGAATACCAGCGCGCTTGAGCTGCACCAGCGTGTCGGCTACGTCATTCATCAATCACCGCCTTTTGGGTGACCGGAAGCCACCTATGTAATATTATTACATATGTATCTATTCGGCCGGAAAGTTGCAACCTGCCGTCCCCTCGTTAAGACTTCACTGTAAGCTGTTCGCTTATATACTGAAACAGCCGTTTCTTTCATCAGGACAACCCGTCATGATTTTTCCCTGTATCTTATCCGGTGGTATTGGTTCCCGTCTGTGGCCCCTGTCTCGAAAGGACCGGCCCAAACAATTCCTGCCGCTGTTTGACGGGGAAAGCCTGTTTCAAAAAACTTGCAAGCGTGTGTCTGCCGAAGACTTTGCCAATCCGATCATCATTGGAGGCAATACACACCGATTTTTGATGGGCGAGCAAATGGCGGAAATCGGTGTCGAAGCCGACACGATCCTGCTGGAACCAGTCGGCCGCAACACCGCACCTCCGGCCCTCATGGCGGCCTTGATTGCCTTTGAAAAGGATCCAGATGCCCTAATCCTTCTGCTGCCCTCTGATCATCTAATCGGTAAAGAAGAAGTCTTTTTGAGTGCGGTGGGCAACGCACAGGACGCAGCCCAAAACGGCCAGATTGTGACTTTCGGCATTACGCCAACCACCCCCAACACCGGTTATGGCTATATCCAATTGGAGCCTGGCGATGAGGCGGTGCGCAAGGTCAGCGCTTTTGTGGAAAAGCCGGATCTTGCAAGAGCACAAGAGTTTTTAAAAGGGGGCGCCCATGTCTGGAACGCCGGGATTTTTCTGTTTTCCGCCCAAACGATGATCGAAGCTTTCAAGCTTCACCAGCCAGCGCTTTTTGAAAACATTTCAGCGCTCATGGCGACA
Source organism: Labrenzia sp. PHM005 (assembly GCF_006517275.1). Lineage (NCBI taxonomy): Bacteria > Pseudomonadati > Pseudomonadota > Alphaproteobacteria > Hyphomicrobiales > Stappiaceae > Labrenzia > Labrenzia sp. PHM005. The sequence continues at coordinate 4,559,697 of NZ_CP041191.1, forward strand.
CGGCACAGCGATCTGGATTTTACCCGGCTGGACGAAGACAAATTTGCGCAGCTTGAGAGCATCTCGATCGATTACGCGATCATGGAAAAAGCTAATAATGTTGTCTGTGCTCCCATGGCCCCGGACTGGGATGATCTTGGCTCCTGGTCGGCAATCTGGAGTGTTCTGGACAAAGACAGGGAAGGCAACTCCGCCCTAGGTGACGCCCGTTTCCTAAACTGTAAGGAATGCTTGGCGTATGCAGATCGAAGGCTGGTGTCTGTCATCGGCCTGGAAAACGTCATGGTGATCGCAACCACCGACAGCGTTCTGGTTGCCCACAAGGACCAAGCGCAGGACGTGAAAAAGGTTGTAGAGCAACTTGAGGCGGAAGGCCGCAGCGAAACTGAACGCCACCCGCGTTCCTACAGGCCTTGGGGGTATTCTGAACGCATCAACTCTGGCGACCGATTTGCGGTTCAATCCATGATGATCAAGCCCGGCAAACGCCTCAGTCTGCAAAGCCATCTGCACCGGGCTGAACACTGGGTTGTTGTTTCCGGAACCTTGGAAATAACGATCAATGATGAAGTCAGTCTTCTGACCGAAAACCAATCCGCCTATGTGCCGCTTGGGGCGCAGCACACATTGCACAATCCTGGACGGATACCGGTGCGGATGATCGAAGTTCAGTCCGGCACCTATCTTCAAGAAGATGATATCGTCCGCCACTCGTAAAACGGCGGACCATCGATGTTGTCCAGTGGGTCTGTTCTAATGGATCGCTATGCTTTGCGGAGATTGAAGACCCTTCAGGATCGAAAGCACTTGCTGTCCGTTTAACTTCTTTTCCGGTCCAGATGTGCTCCCCGCACCCGCCGCTTGCAATCTATCATTGACCTCTCCCAGCCGGACTTCCAGCCGTTCGAGCATCATGCTCGGCATGCGCAACGCGGTGATATAAAGCGTTTTCGCCTCTTCTGCTGAAGCTCGCCAGTTGATGGACTCTACGCTTCTATAGACGGCCGAAGCCATGTCCTGAAGCTCAACGGCGTCTTCAACGACCGGTTCCATCAGGGCGACTGTGCGCTCCGGGTTGCTCCCAACCCAAACCGCTACTGCCATAGAAACGAATGCAAAAACAATAATATGGAAATTTCTTAGAAAATATCCCACCTGCAACCCCTGCGATAGGTTAACGATTTGTTAACTTGCAATCACAGGTAAACCGAAGTGGTGCGCACTGCAATATCTACTCTTGTTTGCCCGGTGGTATTTTCAATGTTTTGGTTAATTCCGTTCGGGCAACAGCCACACAAACTATCGACATCGGCACCACTCACTCGTGAAAAATGCTGATCGCTAAAATTTTATTGGAAGAATTACCGTAGTTTTACGGGAGCGCAGGTTAGAAAGGCATCAATCTAAGAGGAGTTCCACATGTTCGACCGGAGCGGCGAAATGAAACTTTCGTCCCTAGGGCTGCTGCTCATCCTAACGGCATGTCTGATGACGTTGTTCGCGCAACCGTCTTCAGAACGCGTGCCGGCCGGCAAAATATCGATCGGTCACTATGGATTTGCCAAATAGGCCGCTTATCGGACCTTTGCGCCCTTGGGCGATCAGAAAGGTCTAGATCCCCTCTAACGCGACGAGAAGCGGGAATGGCGCGCGCTTTGTGCCCTCACTGGAACAGGTACTGGAGCGGGTTCAAGAGAAAACATTGAAGGTAACTTTGACCCTGGTTTCCCGTTCCCGCCATTTGCTCCCAACAACATGATTGCCGAGCCAACAACCACAGACCCAAGTGTGATCACCAATCCGGTCGCGAGCATAAGGATAGGCACCAACGGGCTCTCATCGCCCTGAACCAGAACTGTCAGATTACCAATATTGGAATAGAAAATCCCTCCAAGAACCAGCCCGGAAATCCCAAGGCCAGCTAGTCCATTTATGGCGAGCAGCCGGAAAAACGGATCCCGAGGCAGAAGGCGCTTGCCAAGATTTCCTATGAGTTTATACATCGCCATAGCCTCCGCCAAATTACCCTGCAGTCAATAGAGTAGTGCCATTCTCTGGGGTCTCAACCTGCCATTTTTGCGCAGTCCCCGGTTTTCCGGCAGAAATTCGTTAACTGTCCGCTCGGCTTTTTTCGCAGTTGCCCTTGCGAAATAGCGGGCTGATATATATTTACTCGATATATCGATCCGGCATATGGCAATTTTACGAGGGATAAATCTCGTCAAACTGGCAGTTTTTGCTTCTGCCAGCGTCGCCGGATATCGGAGGAATTGATTATGAGCGTTCGTGGCCTATGCCTTGCTATTCTGTCGTTCGGCGACGCGACCGGTTATGAAATCCGGAAAGAATCGACCGAAGGCCGGTTCAGCTATTTTGATGACGCCAGCTTTGGCTCGATCTATCCGGCCCTGGCGCGTCTCGAAGCCGACGGCATGGTGACCGTGCGCGAAGAACCGCAGGCCGGCAAACCCTCTCGAAAAGTCTATTCCATCACAGAGGCAGGACGCCAAGAATTCATCACCTCCTTGTGCGAACCTCAGGCTCCCGACACTTTCAAATCCCCTTTCCTTTTGATTGCCCTGAATGCCGCTAAGTTGCCGCCGGAAGTGCTGCGACGTGCACTCGACCGGCGCAAAGCACAAGTGGAGGACGAGCTCCGGTTGCTGTCTGGGTGCAGCGAAGCGGACTCAGAATGTTCACATGCAGGGTCCGACTGGACTCGTGACTACGGTATCGCCTGCATGAATTTCACACTTCGCTATCTCGAAGAGCATGGCAATGCCCTGATCAAAATTGCTGAAGACGCAGCCGAACCCGTTCAGACGGCCGCTGAGTAAGCCTGTACTTGGAGTACCTTAGAATGCCTATCAAGTTTTCCTATATCCTGGCAGCCGGACTGGCCGCAGGCATCGGAATATGGATGTCTGGTGGATCTGTCGTGGTTGGGGGCGTTGGAGATGGCGAAAACGCAACCCCTGCCCCGGCCGTTCGTGTGGCCGAACAGTCCGAAGGCACGTTCCGTGTCGAGGTTCGCAAGCTGTTTGCGCAGGACCGGCAAGCCGTACTGGAAGTGCGCGGCCGGACTGAAGCAGAAGCCAAAGTCGCCGTCCGTTCTCATGTGACAGACGATGTGATCGACCGCCCTGCCCGCGAAGGCGCTTACGTTGCGGCTGGCGACATCCTATGTATCCTTGACCGCGGCACCCGAGAATCGCGGATTTTGGAAGCCAAAGCGGCTGTCGCGGAAGCTGAAATGCTGCAAAAGGCTGCCAAACAGCTGAGCAGCAAGGGCTTTACCGCCGAAACCCGTGTCATGACCGTACAGGCTCAGTTGGACGCTGCAAATGCCCGGTTGGAAGAAGCCGAACGGGAACTGCGGCGGACAGTCATCCGCTCTCCAATCAATGGCGTCATTGAAAGCCCAATGGCCGAAATTGGTGCCCAACTCGATAAGGGCAGTGTCTGCGCAACGGTCGTCAATTCTGATCCGATGATAGCGATCGGCGAGGTCAGCGAACTGAACATTGGTCAGATTTCGGAAAACATGACTGCCGAAGTCGAATTGGTTACTGGCGACACTTTCGAGGGCCGCGTCCGTTACATCGCGCCGGCAGCCAATCCGGACACGCGCACCTTCCGTGTCGAAGTGGAAATACCGAATTCCGAAGGAAAGGCCCGTGACGGGGTAACGGCTGTGACCCGTTTGCCGCTGCCGGTCGAAAAGGCGCACAAGATTTCTCCGGCGATCCTGACGTTGAACGACAACGGCAAAGTTGGCGTCCGCGCAGTGGATCAAGAGAACAAGACAATGTTCTACCCAGTCAAAGTCTTGGGCGGCGAACAGGATGGTCTCTGGGTCGGCGGATTGCCGGACGAAGTGATCGTGATTGTGGTGGGTCAGGAATATGTGGCTGACGGCCAAGTCGTCGAACCTGTGATCAAGACTGCGGAGGTCACTCAATGATAAACATGCTCGAAGGTGTCCTCCGGCGCCCGAAAACAGTTTTTGTCTTGATGATCGCGCTGCTTGTTGCAGGCATCTTCAGCTATATCAACATTCCCAAGGAAGACAGCCCGGACATTGATGTCCCGGTATTCTACGTTTCGATTTCTCAACAAGGCATTTCACCTGAGGACGCCGAGCGCCTGCTTATCCGTCCGATGGAAACCGAGCTGCGTGGTCTAGATGGACTGAAGGAAATTACCGCGATCGCTTCTGAAGGTCACGCGGGGATCGTTCTGGAGTTTGATATCTCCTTTGACAAGGACGAGGCCATGGCCGACGTCCGGGACAAAGTGGATACAGCCAAGGGCGAACTTCCGGCAGACGCTGAAGAGCCAACGATTTCGGAAACCAACTTCGCGCTGGTACCGACAATTACGATTGCGCTGTCCGGGAATGTTCCAGAACGCACACTTTACCAGCATGCCCGTCGCCTGAAGGATCAGGTGGAGGCAATCGACACGGTTCGGTCTGCAGACCTTAAGGGGCACCGGGAAGAACTTCTGGAAGTGCTGATCGATTCCGAAAAACTGGAATCTTATGCCATCACGCAGCAAGAGCTGCTGACTTCACTCGCCCAAAACAACCAGCTCGTTCCGGCGGGCTACATTGATGGCGGTCAAGGCCGTTTCAATGTCAAGGTACCTGGGCTCGTTGAAACAGCCCTGGATGTTTATTCCCTCCCAATCAAACAATCCGGCGAAGGCGTGGTTACCTTGAGCGATGTCGCGGAAATCCGCCGCACGTTCAAGGATGCCGATTCCTACACCCGCGTGAATGGCAAACCTGCAATTGCACTGGATGTCACCAAGCGGATCGGCACCAACATCATCGAGAACAACATCGCCATCCGCGCTGTTGTGGATGAAGCCTCCAAAGATTGGCCGGAAACGGTTCAAGTCGACTACATGCTCGACATGTCGTCGAACATTTTTGAGGTTTTGGGCTCACTTCAGTCGTCGATCATGACGGCGATCTTCCTCGTCATGATCCTGGTTCTGGCGGCGTTGGGCCTGCGCTCTGCCCTGCTTGTCGGCCTTGCAATCCCGACGTCCTTCATGGTCGGCTTCCTGATCCTTTCCGGGCTCGGCTACACGGTCAACATCATGGTGATGTTCGGCCTCGTGCTGACGGTCGGGATGCTGGTTGATGGCGCCATCGTCATGGTGGAATACGCTGACCGGAAAGTTCATGAAGGCATGGAAGACCGGGAAGCCTACATCCGCGCCGCGAAGCTGATGTTCTGGCCGATCGTCTCCTCGACAGCGACAACTCTTGTCGCGTTCCTGCCGATGCTGCTGTGGCCAGGTGTTGCCGGTGAGTTCATGAGCTACCTGCCGATCATGGTCATCATCGTCCTGACCGCAGCGTTGTTAACGGCAATGGTGTTCCTGCCGGTCACCGGTGGCATCTTTGCCGTTCTCACCCACTGGATCGAACGGCATGCTGCCGGGCTTCTGGCGGTTATGTTTGCTGTTATCGGCGCTGTTATGGCACTGGCATTCTCCGGTGTTCTGCCTGGCTCACCCGACTTTTCTGCACAGCTTGCAGCAGCTCCGTTTGCGCCTGTGATCGCCCTGGCAACTTTTGTTGTGGTCGGTTATCTGTCGTTCCGCATTCTGCGTCCGTTTGTACAAAAGCGCCGTGAGAAAGCTGCCCTTCAGCTTGAAGAAGAAAACCTGAAACCGTCAAAACAGTTCCGGCCGGTGACTTTCGTGTCGCTTGCCTTTGAAGCTGTTGCTGTCGTGTTCGCGGCTTACTTCGCCTACTTCCTCGCAACCAATCGTCCAGACATCATTACGGGCACCATCGAAACCGTCATGACCGCGCTTTCCGGCCTTGCCCAGCCATTGGCTGTTCTGGCCAACCCGATCGCGCTTGACGCGGTTTTCTACCTCGTCGTGTTTGGGTTTGCGATCATTGCAATTTGGGCCGGTTACAAAACGATTTCGCCTCTGGTTCATCTTCTGGAAGCTGTCTTTGCTGCGGTTGGCCGGAAGCTGGGATTTGTCAAAAAAATCGAGGCGGACGCCGCAGAGGAAACAGACGATTCCCTCCGGTTCGACACCGGGACGGTACGTGGCCTCACCGGCCTCTATGTCCGGCATCTGAAGCTGCTTGCCGGCAACCCAATCGGCAACATTCTTACAATCGTTGTAATTTTGGGCGCCGGCGCCTTGATCTTCACAACGTTTGCTTCCAACCCGACTGGCGTTGAGTTCTTCGTTGATGAAGAGCCGGATCAGGCAGTCGTCATGGTGTCGGCGCGCGGCAATATGTCAGCCGCTGAGTCCCTTGAGATCGTCAAGAAGGTTGAAACGGAAGTTCTGCAAACCGCGGGCATTCAAAATGTCATCACAAACGCCTTTCCTCCAGGGGGGGGCAGTGGCCCGCAATTCATCGGCGGCGTTCAGGACAAACCGGCTGACGTGATCGGTGAGATGTCGCTGGAGCTGGCGAAATACTGCTGCCGCCGGAAAGCCGTCGATATTTTTGCCGAAATCCGGGACCGGACCGCCGATATTCCGGGTATCAAGGTGGAAACCCGCAAGATCGAAGGTGGTCCGCCAACCGGCAAGGACATCCAGCTTGAGGTCAAGTCCACCGATTATGACACCATGGTGGAGCAGGTTGCCTTCATTCGAGCCAAACTGGACGAGATGGAACACCTGCTAGATCAGGAAGATGGCCGGCCACTTCCGGGCATTGAATGGCAGATCACCATCGACCGGGAACAGGCAGGCCGCTACCAGGCAGGCATCGCTTCGGTTGGCAACATGGTGCAACTCGTCACGAACGGGGTTCTGATCGGCAAATACCGGCCGACGGACTCTGAAGATGAAGTCGACATCCGTGTCCGTCTTCCAGCCAAAGAGCGTACACTCGACCGGTTTGACCAGCTGCGCCTGCAGACCACTCTTGGACTGGTGCCGATTGCCAACTTCATTGACCGGGCACCGGAACAGAAGGTGTCGTCAATCACCCGGCGCGATGGCCTCTATTCAATGATGCTGAAGGCAACAGTTGACAAAGCAGCCGTGGACGCCGAGGGCAAACCGATCACCGTTGATGCCAAGGTGCAGGAGCTGACGGCTTGGCTGGACACACAGACCTTCCCGGACAATGTCTTCCTGCAATTCCGCGGAGCCGATGAAGATCAAAAGGAATCGGGCGAGTTCCTCATGAAGGCGATGGTCGCATCGCTGTTCCTGATGTTCCTGATCCTTTTGACCCAGTTCAACTCGTTCTACCAAACCTTCCTGACCCTCTCTACGGTGGTCATGTCGGTGATGGGCGTGCTGCTGGGCATGCTGCTGACAGGCCAGAAGTTCTCGATCATCATGACGGGAACCGGGGTCGTGGCATTGGCCGGGATCGTGGTGAACAACGCAATCGTTCTGATCGACACCTACAACCGGTTCCGTCATGACGGTTTTGAGCCGCTTGATGCGATCTTGAAGACGTCCAGCCAGCGCCTGCGTCCGATCTTGCTGACAACGGTCACAACCATCGTCGGCCTGATCCCAATGGCAACCGCTGTCAATTTCGACTTCTTCACCAAGACGATCGCAGTTGGCGGCATCACGGCGATCTGGTGGATCCAGCTGTCGACAGCGGTCATCTCCGGCCTCGCCTTCTCGACCGTCCTGACGCTCGTCATGATCCCGGTCATGATCGCGCTGCCGAGCACGTGGGTACGGACCTTCTGGTCTGTCGTGGATTGGTTCCGGTCCCTTGGTTCTGTCTTCAAACGGACACCGGCAAAGACCGCAGAAGATGCAGATCTGGAAGGTGAAACCATCGAGCCTGCCAATGAGGACGTTGAAGACCTGCCGGAAGAAGAAAAACGGCCGGCGGCCAAGGTGGTGTCCATGCCAAAACCAGCACCGCCAAAAATTCCGCCGCAGGAAGAGCTACCGCACGCGGCAGAGTAGACCTCCAGTACGCCGCATAGTGCAGAAAGGCCGCCGGATTCCGGCGGCCTTTTTGTTTGCCCTTGCAAAGCCTGATACGTGCCCCTATATAGTTGCTTAATACAACTATTTAAGGCGATACAATGACCGCTCTTGCCCCTCACCTCGTCGAAGACATCCGCGCTTCCTCCAGAAAGCTTGTCCGGGAATTCGGTTTTCTGGATAAAACCATTGCCGGCACAAACCTTTCCGGCTCCGGTGTCCACGCCGTTATGGAGATCGGCCTGACACCGGGTATCACGGCCAAGGAATTGACTGCCCGTTTGAAGCTGGAGAAGTCCACTGTCAGCCGACTTTTGAAGTCGCTCGAGGCTCGCGGCGATATTCTCCAAACCAAATCGCAAACCGACGGCCGCGCCTATGGACTGAGTTTAACTGAGGCCGGCAAGGAGACCTGGTTCGCCATCAACCGTTTTGGTGACACTCAGGCGCGGACCGCCCTTGCCCAAATATCCAACTTGGACGTGGCAACGATTGCAAACGCGCTTTCGACCTACGCTGATGCACTCGGTAACCGATACAACGGGGCAAAAGCTGCTGAGTCAGAGTTTGAAATTGAGGAAGGCTATCAAACCGGCATGATCGGCGATGTCGCCGCCCTTCATGCGCGGACACATGGCGCGATCGTCGGCATGGGGCCGGCGTTTGAAAGCGTTGTTTCCCAAGCCATGGCAGAATTCATGCCGCGTGTTGACCGCCCAATGAACAACAGTTGGAGTGTGCTGGAGGGCGGTGAAGTGATTGGATCGATCACGATTGACGGCGAAGATCTCGGCAACAACATCGCGCATCTGCGCTGGTTTATCCTATCGGAAAAACTTCGTGGCAAGGGATTGGGCCGGGTTCTCCTTCAAAAGGCGCTGGACCACTGCGACAGTCTCGGATTTGACGAGATCCATCTGTGGACCCTCAAAGGTCTCGATGCAGCACGAGCGCTTTATGAAAAAAATAGATTTTTCCTGGCAGACGAGTACCTGGGCGATCAATGGGGCAAAGAAGTCGCAGAGCAAAAATTCATCCGGAAACGGCCCGCGTAAGACGGGCCGCTTGCGGTAGTTAGGTTTTCGAAATCGAGTTTCCGCCATCGCACAGCATGGCCGTGCCTGTCACAAAAGATCCGGCATCCGACAACAAAAACAAGGCCGCTTTTGCAATCTCTTCGGGTTCAGCCATCCGCTTCAAGGCGTGCATCCCTTTGACAAATTCCAGAAACTCCGGATCGTTGCCGGCCATTTCAGTCTTTGTGCCTCCAGGAAGCAAGGCATTGACCCGGATGTTGTCCTGACCACATTCCGCCGCCAAGCACTGCGTCAAACCGATCAGTCCGGCTTTTGATGCGCCATAGGCTGCCATGCCGGGCATGCCGACGGTGTGACCGACGAAGGTGGAGGTAAAAACAATCGCGCCGCCGCCTTGCTTTTTCAGGGCTGGGATCTGGTGTTTGGCGGCAAGAAAGCAGCTGGTAAGATTGGTTTGAATAACCGTATTCCAAGCTTCTTGGCGCATTTCCGGCACGGGTCCCAGATCCCCTAAAATGCCGGCATTGTTGAACGCCCCATCCAACCCGCCGAAATGGTTTTGAGCCGCATCAACGACCGCTTTTGCGCTGTCTGGATCATTGACGTCGCCAGTGACTATCAGGACTCTGTCCCGGGCACCGTTGAGCTCCGCCTTCACGGCCTCAAGCCGGTCTTTGCGCCGGGCAGTGATCACCAGATTGGCGCCGGCATCGGCAAAAAGTTTGACGGCAGCAGCACCGATGCCGCTGCTGGCACCGGTGATCAAAATCGTTTTATCTTGCAACATTTTTTGGGTTCCTCGTTGGAATTGAGGAATCCTAAGTGAACCAGATTCCCGCCTCTAGAAACCCGATTTGCGAGCCGTGTCTTTGATGTTTTATGAAGAGCATCTGGTCAGCAGGTGCGCCCCTACGCCGACCACAACGCCGGATCCATCCAGACTGGAGGAAGGTTGAGCGAACCGGACGCAACACGTAACGCCGGCCCCAGGGATACAGACTGCCACGCCTGTGCCCACTCCTCTGGCAAAGGATAGGGCGTCTGTATATCGTTTTCCTGAGAAAATCCGAAGCGGCTGTAATAGGCCGGATCCCCCAACACCAAAACTTTCTCAACAGACTGGGCTTTCAGGCGGTCAAATCCCTCTTTGACAAGCGCTGACCCAAGTCCCTGTTTGTGATGATTGGGCGCCACACACAAGGGCGCAAGCATGGCAAGCGGCGTTTCCGATTGCCCCGCAGTACAGAAGGTGAAGGCGGCATGTCCGAGAACTTCACCATCATTCACGGCAACCAAGGACAACACTCTGGGTTCATTGGTCTCCAGGGACCGCACCAATGGTAAGAGGTCTTCGTCCGGAAATGCTGCAGGATAGATCGCCTCAAGTGCAGCCAGGTCCTCAGGTGTGCTTTGACGGATAATCACCAGATCCTCCTGCAAATACGTCAGCCCCAATACCGTTAACCGCCGTGATCTTTATCCCTGTCAGCGATGTTGTCGAGATCGGTGTCGCACTCATCTTCATCGCCATCGACAACCCGGCCGCGGTCGGTTTGGACAAGCTTGCGATGGGCCCGCCAGGAAAACGGAATGCTCAAGAGATAAAGCACAGATCCGGCAGCAAGGATACGGAACGGAAAACTGGCGGTCAGCGCGACAAACAGGACAGCGAATACAAAGAGCGGCAGCACATAGTCCCGGCGCACCCGAGTACCGACATTCTTGCCGGAGAAAGTCGGCAACCGGCTAATCAGGAGAAAAGCGATCCCAATGGTATAGACCGCAACAACGGCGCTGTCGGCAAACCAGTGCGGAAACAGGCCCAGGAACTCAAAATAGAGCGGCAGCAGCACTGTCAACGCCCCGGCCGGAGCCGGTACGCCGGTAAAGAACCGTGACGCCCAGGCCGGTTTGTCCGGGTCCTCCAGCGCAACGTTGAACCGGGCAAGCCGCAAAGCCATGGAAATCGCAAAAATCAGCGCTGCGATCCAACCGATCGACCCCGCATCTTTCAAGATCCAGATGTACAGCATCAATGCCGGAACAACGCCGAAATTGACAAAATCAGCCAGCGAATCCAGTTCGGCACCAAATTTTGAGGTGCCTTTCATCAATCGCGCAACCCGGCCGTCGAGCCCGTCCAGCACAGCCGCTAAAATGACGGCCCCAACTGCGAATTCCCAGCGCCCTTCATACGCCATCCGCACTGCGGTCAGGCCAGAACACAAGGCCAGCAAAGTGACCATGTTCGGAACAATCAGCCGGAGCGGCACGCGCCGGAAGCGTGGCGTTGCGGTATCGGTTTCGGCGTTTTTTGGGGCGCTGCTCACGGTTCTTCTCAGCTCACCCGGGTCAGGGGCTGTGCCGGTGCCTGCGGTTGGGTGAGGTCCGCCAAGATCGTCTCCCCTGCGATCATCGTCTGACCAAGCGCGACTTTCGGTACGGTGCCTGCCGGGAAATAAACATCCAGTCGGGAGCCGAACCGGATCAGACCAAACCGGTCTCCCGCTGACAGATTCTCGCCTTCCCGGACGAAACAAATAATGCGGCGCGCGACCAATCCAGCAATCTGGACGACACCGATGTGGGTGCCATTGTGGTCGATCACCAGTCCATTGCGTTCGTTATCGTCGCTGGCCTTATCCAGCTCTGCGTTCAGGAATTTCCCTGCCCGGTAAGCCACACGAACGATCTTGCCGCCAACCGGTGCCCGGTTCACATGGCAGTTAAACACATTCATGAAGATCGAAACCCGCACCAGCGGTTCAGAGCCGAGCTGCAGTTCTTCCGGCGGACGCACCGGACCGACATGGCTGACAACCCCATCGGCTGGGGAAATGACCAAACCATCGCCAACGGGTGTTACCCGCTGAGGATCACGAAAAAAGTAACACACCCAACCGGTCAGAAAGAGGCCAATCCAGAAGAGCGGATCGATGAACCAGCCGACAACCAGCGTTGCGACCAGTGCAATGGCAACAAACGGCCAACCTTCGCGGTGGATTGGAACCATTGACTTGGTGACGGAATCGACAATCGACATGTTTTTCTTTCAGCATCCAGATGCGGAGGACAAAACCCATCTAACTCCGCGCGGCGATCTTGCAAGCGGTCCAAAACGCAATCCTTGCGCAGTGTCCGTTGCCAAGCTTCTAGAAGTTTTTTTAAAGGTTGAGAACCGGTTTTCCAGGTCTTCAAGCGCTTTTTGCCGCAAATGCGGCCTGTTGTTTCTCCGCCGCTTCCCGGTAGTCCTCCTCCCAATAGGGCGGCCGGCCGTATTTGGAAATCAGGAAATCAACAAAGGCAGATATCTTTGGCGGCACAAACTTGGCCGGTGGATAGACCGCATAGATATTGCCAGTCCGGGCGACCGGGTAGTCGGTCATCACCTCCACGAGACGTCCGTCGCGCAAATCCTCCCAGACATGGGCCGTGGATTTGACCGTCAGCCCCAGGCCATAAATTGCCGCATCATAAGCAAAGTCACCACTATCGCCGGACACCACCGCGTCTGTCGGCTGAAACGCAACCTCGCCATTCGGCCCGTTGAAATACCAGACCCGCATTGGATCAAACCCAATGCAGTCGTGATTGCGCAGATCTTCCGGAGTTTCCGGAAAACCTTTTCGCGCCAGATACTCGGGACTGGCGCACAATACCCTCGGATTGCCGCCAAGCTTGCGGGCCATCAGGCTGCTGTCCGGTAAAGGAGCCCCCCGGATAGCCATGTCATACCCCTCCCCGACCAGATCAACCAAACGGTCGGTCATGTCGATCTCAAGGCGCAAATCCGGGTAAAGCTGCCTAAATTCAGCCAGATACGGCAGGATGTGCTTTCGGCCAAAAAACACATTGGATGAAATCCGCAGGACGCCGCGAGGCGCTTCCTCTGCGGCGCTGATTTGTGCCTTGGCCTGGTTCATCTCCTGAAGTGCTGCGCTGGCATGGCGCAAAAACACTTCGCCGGCTTCCGTTAGAGCGGTCCGCCGTGTGGTCCGCACCACCAGTTGCGTGCCCAGTTCTTTTTCAAGATTACTGAGCCGGGTGCTCGAGGCAGACGGCGACAAGCCAAACTCCCGGCCTGCCGCGGACAGGCTTCCGAGCGCGGCCACCCGTTCAAAGAACTTCAAATCATCCAGACGCATTATTCGAAACTTTCGAAAGATATCTTCAAATCTACCCCAATTCTTCGAAGAAGCGCAATATGAGACAACTCCTTCCAGAAACTTGAAGGAGACCCAAATGATGCATACCGGAGATCACTACGAAGCTCGTGCCCGCGCAGAACGCCATTACGAATTGCGCCGTTTGACCAAGGCCTTGTCAGGCTTTCTGTTTGGCTCAACAGCCGAGCCGCATTCCAACCGTCGCCATCGGCAAGCAGCCAACGACCACTCAGCAAACACCTCCCGCGCGGCCTAAGCGCGGGAGTTTTCTAAGCGACCGGCCTCGTCATCGGTAACCAGGTCGAACAAGTTATTTCACCGGCACATAGTCCGCCGGTTGCCCTCGGGTGATAACACCCAGATCATCGTTTTCCCGGGCGGCCCGCAGGCGTTCCTCCGCCTCATCAGCTTCACGCTGACGGGCCCACATGGACGCATACAGACCGTTGTTGGCCAGCAGCTCTGTATGCGTCCCTCGCTCAGCGATTTCCCCCGCCTCCAGAACGATAATCTGGTCCGCATTGACGACCGTCGAAAGCCGGTGCGCAATGACCAGCGATGTCCTGTTCTTCGAAACCTGATCGAGCGCTGACTGGATTTCCCGTTCCGTGTGCGTATCAAGCGCAGAGGTCGCCTCATCCAGGATCAGGATCGGCGGTGCTTTCAAGATCGTGCGGGCAATCGCAACACGTTGTTTCTCACCGCCGGAAAGCTTCAAACCGCGTTCGCCGACCTCCGACTGATACCCCTGCGGCAAATTCTCGATGAAGTCATGGATCTGCGCCATGCGCGCTGCTTCCCGAACTTCCTCGTCCGTAGCATCCGGGCGGCCATAACGGATGTTGTAAGCAATCGTGTCGTTAAAGAGCACGGTGTCTTGGGGCACCATGCCGATGGCATGGCGGACGCTTTCCTGAGTGACATCGCGCACGTCTTGGCCGTCAATTTCGACCGCACCGCCCGTCACATCGTAAAAGCGGAACAACAGCCTGGAGATGGTCGACTTGCCAGCACCGGAAGGCCCGACGATCGCAACCGTCTTGCCAGCCGGAACATCGAAATCGACTCCCTTCAAAATCGGCCGGTCGGCATCGTAGTGGAAACGAACATCCCTGAAATGAAGCGCGCCCTCAACGGCCTTGAGTGGAGCAGCCCCAGGTTTGTCCTGGATTTCAGCCGGCACCAGCAGCAGATCAAACATGGATTCAATGTCAGCCAGGCCCTGTCGGATTTCCCGGTATAAAAACCCGATAAAATTGAGCGGCATAGAGATCTGCATCAAGAGCGCGTTGATCAGAACAAAATCGCCAATATTCTGTTCTCCGGCCATGATTGCTCTTGCGGATAGCGCCATACAGGCCGCCATGCCGAGCCCCAGAATGACCGCCTGACCAAAGTTGAGCCAAGCCAAAGACGTCCAGGTTCTTGTTGCGGCTTTCTCATACTTGGCCATGGACACATCAAACCGTTCGGCTTCCATTTTTTCATTGCCGAAGTATTTGACGGTTTCAAAGTTCAACAGGCTGTCGATGGCCTTGGAATTGGCGTCTGTATCGCTGTCATTCATCTCCCTACGGATATTGATCCGCCAGTTCGAGGTTTTGATGGTGAACCAGACATAGGTGACAATCATCACCGCAACGATGACGACGTAATAAAAACCAAACTGATACCAGATGACGGCGGCCATCAAGGCGAACTCAAGAACCGTCGGAATGCCGTTCAAGATCGTGAACCGGACAATCGATTCAATGCCTTTGACACCCCGCTCAATGACGCGGCTCAAGCCGCCTGTACGCCGGGCCAGATGAAACCGCAAGGACAGTTGATGCAAGTGGCGGAACGTCAGCTTGGCGAGCTGGCGAACCGCATGCTGCCCAACCCGGGCAAACAGGGCATCGCGCATCTGATTAAAGGCGACCGCCAGAACACGAGCGGCGTTATAAGCCAGTACCAGCATCACTGGTGCAACAAGAAAGGCTGGCAGCCCGACCTCTTCACCGGCCAATGCATCGGTCGCCCAGGCAAAAAAGTACGGCGACAGCACTGTGACGCATTTGGCGACCACAAGCGCAGCAATCGCCAGCAAAACCCGTTTTTTCAGGTCCGGCCGATTCGCTGGCCAGATATACGGCCACAAATTGGCAAGGGTTGTCAGCGTGTTGCCTTCATCGGCGCTCACAGCCTTTTGGGGTGCAGCAGGCTTCGGCGCCTGGCCAGCTTCAGTCGCCGCCGCTGACGTATTCATTGACTGGGTCAAATGTCCTCTCCCGTCGGCCTAGTGGCCGCCTCGGTTATTTGTCTTGTGCGTCCGTTAGTCCGGCCATTGCTTTGCCTGGATTTTCCTGACCATCCGCTTTGGCAGCGTTTAAAACTTTCCAGAAGGCGGCCGATGCGTCTTCGGCCTGCTGGAGGCGCGCCCAATTCAGATGGTAGTGGCAATTGCGTCCGCGGGTATCGCAGGTAAGGAGGCCCGCTTCCTTTAAAACCTGCAGATGTTGAGACACGGTGGATTGAGCGAGCGGCAATGCATCGACGATCTGTCCGCAACACGCCTCCTGCTCACCTGCGAGCCGGCGGAGAATTGCGATCCGCGCAGGATGACCAAGCGCCCGGAACATCGCCGCCAGATCCTCACATGCCGAAAGGCAGGGCAAATCGGTATCCGCAATAATCAGCGGGCCGTCTGTTTCGTTCATGCAGAACCTCCAGAAGGATCACAAAAATATGATCGTAAATATGCGATCAATCTTCAGAAAGACAAGAGCCAGAAACAATTAAGGCGGGCCCCATTTCTGGCGCCCGCCCGGTTTTGTGCAATTTGTTCTTACAAAAATCAGCCGTTGCGGCCGTTGTCCGCGTCCGGTTTCGGCCAGTTGAGATCACCCTCCGGTGTCAGGAAAACCTGACCAGGATAAATCAGATCCGGATTTCGGATTTGTCCCTGATTGGCCTGATAAATTGTGGTGTAGCGGATGCCCTCTCCGTAAAGGCGGCGGGAAATCCTCCACAGGTTATCGCCTTTGCGGATGATCACCACAGGCAGGGCTTTCTGGACCTCCGCACCTTGCGCATCCGGTGAACTGCCAGAACCGCTGACGACAACTTTGGTCAGGACGATCTGTTGATCCTGCTCTTTTTCAAACACCACTGCGGCACGCGCATCAACGGAGCTGCCGTCGTCGCCGATCATGTCGGCCCGGACTTCCACATTGCCTTCCGCAACATTCTTGTTGCCTTCAACAAGCCATTTGCCGCTGGAATTCACCTTCGCTTCGCCTTGGTAGTCGTCGCCGACATAAACCCGGACAGACGAGCCTGGGTCCCCTGTTCCAGCCACATAGACCTTGTCTTTTTCGGATTCGACAGCTTCCACTGTTACCGACGGCGTCGGGTCGTTGGTCTGGCTTGTTGCGCCAGCAGCAGTACTGTCATTCGTAGGCGCCGGTGTTTCTGATGAACTTGGAGGCTGAGACGGCGGTGCGGCGGCAAGTTGCTGATCACTGCTCGATGTTTCTGTTGCGCTCGGTGCACTCGCCGTTTCTTCGGAAGCAGATGCGCCTGAAGATGCAGATTTGGTTGCAGAAGGAGCGTCGTTCTGCGCCGCGTCGGTAGCCAATGCAACTTGCTGCGAACCTTCGGATACCTCTTGAGAGGCGCTCTCTGTAGCAGCATCCGCGGTCTCAGTTTCTTCACCGGCAGTGACGTCGCCTTCAGAACTTTGAACCGCCCCGGCTTGACCGGTCTCGGTTGTTGCCGGTTTCTCAGAAGCCGCAGCAACTTCCGTGGAAGCCGTTGGCGTTTGCTCTTCAGCCGGCTGTTTTTCCGGCGTATTAGCTGCGGTTTCACTGTCTTCCGCAGCTGTCTTCTCTTCAGCTATACCTGTATCAGCCGAAGCAGCTATACCGGTATCAGCCGCGGCTGTCTCGGCCGGCTTATCAACTGCAGCCTCGCTGTTTTGATCATCTGTGCCCGGCGCTGCAGCGACAACGGTTTCTTTGGCTTTTGGTGTATCATCAGGGCTACTGGCAGGTGCTTCCGCAACAGCGCTGGGTGCGGCTGTCTCAGGTTTCTGCAAAATATCCGACGGTCCATCCGGTGAATTGAGCACTACAAGCGGCTGTTCCTTGCCCCCTTGCGCAATCGACACCGCAACGCGTTCTTCGGAACCAGAAATCACTTCACCGTTTTGGTCATGGGTTTCCAGTCCGACATCATAATCACCCGGTTTCAGCGGTTCATTGAGAATGATGGTCCATTCTCCGACTTCATTTGCGATGCTCTTGCCAACAACTTCGCCATTGGCTGTCAGGGCAACAATTGCCCCCGCTTCGGAGCGGCCGGCAACCACAGTTTCACCGGTAGGCTCTACACCAACGACATCAAAGCTTGGTTTGGCGGGATCAGCCGTAACTGCCACTTGCGCGTCTGGAGATGCCGGCGTTTCAGCCACCTCCTCAGATGGCGATGTCTCGGCTGCAGGTGTGGCGGCTTTGTCAGGCGCTGCAGCAACATTTGGTGTCGTCTCACCTGCGGTTGTCGCTTGCGGCGCAGAGACTTCGCTTTCGTTTTGAAATGGAAGATCTCCGGTCTCGCGATAAATGTAGCCGGTCACCAATGCTGCAATGCCCACCGGCACCGCAATGATCAATGTCCAGATCAAGGTCTGTTTGTTCATTGTTCATCCCATCGAAAGCCTTCGGGCCCTGCCGCCCAGCACTTTCGTCTATTCCCTTTACGTGCCGCAGCTTAGGCATGCCAGCACATGGATAATCTTACCCATGCATAACGGCCTTTTTGTGCCGCGGCAAGAAAACCAGCTGTTTGCACTGGTTGTTTCGAACAGAATGCTTGACCTCTTGCATGGCGCAATGCCACATCATGGACTTATGACGACAAAATCTCCAAAACACCTGACAAGCGTTTGTGTTTACTGCGGCTCCAGTTTCGGCTCCGATCCGGCCCACGAGGCTGCCGCGGCCCGGCTTGGCCAGCTGATCGCCGAATCCGGTTTGCGGCTCGTTTACGGCGGCGGTGCCGTCGGTTTGATGGGAACTGTTGCCCGCGCAGCTATGGAATGCGGCGGTGCGGTCACCGGCATCATCCCACGGTTTCTTGAAAAACGCGAAGTGATGCTGGAAACGCTTGAAGATCTGGTGATCACTCAGACCATGCATGAGCGAAAGCAGCTGATGTTCCAAAAATCAGATGCCTTCATCGCCCTGCCCGGCGGCATTGGCACTTTGGAAGAAGCCGTGGAAATGATGACATGGGCACAGCTCGGTCAGCACCGCAAACCGGTGGTCCTTGCAAATATCAATGGGTTCTGGTCACCACTTCTGGAACTGCTCGACCATATGCGGGCTCAAGGCTATATCCGACCGGACACCGAAGTGCCGTACCTGATTGCCAAACAGGTTGGCGAGATCATTCCAATGCTGGAACAAACTGTCGCACGTGGTCCTTCCATTGGCGGTGAAGGCGTTGCTTCAACAGAAGAACTTTAGTCAGAAAAACAAAAAGCTGAACTATCTCAGCCCCTAAGGGGTAAAACGTCGCAAATCTGCCTCAAAACAACTTGCTTACCGATACCAAATATTAAGACCTTGGAAGCTTCTTTGACCCAGGTTTTGAGCAGAAAAAGACTCGGACGGACACGGTCCCATGCGCACAACGCTGCTGGTTGAAGATGCTTCCTTTTTTGAGAAGGCGATTGTTGATCGCCTTCAAAAAGTTGGCCGTCACCAGATTATGGTTGCCCGCAACTACGAAGAGGCGGAAAAATGCCTCGATATGCCAATTTGTGATCCAGATCTGGCATTGGTCGATCTTACTCTGCCGGATGCCCCCAATGGTGAGATCGTTGACTTGTGCCGTGACAGAGGCATTCCGACGATCATTTTCACTAGTAGGTTCGACACAGACATCCGGGAAAAGGCGCTGGCAAAAGGGGTTATCGACTATATCCTGAAGGACACGCCCGCTAGCCTCGACTACGTAGCTGAGCTTCTCAAACGGCTGTCCAACAATCCTAAAACCGGCATCCTGATCCTTGATGACTCTGCTGTTGGCCGGCAGAAAATCGCGGAAATCACGTCGCAGCACCTTTATCAAGTCTTTGAGGCGAGCACCTGCGCCGAAGCACTTTCTGTTCTTGAAGAAACGCCACAGATCAAACTGGTCCTGGCTGACTATTATATGCCGGGCGAGGACGGGTTTGCCTTCCTGAAAACCGTGCGTCGGAAATACAGCCGTGAACGCCTCAGCGTCATCGGCATGTCCTCGCGGGCCAGCTCGGAAAACAGAATCCGTTTTTTAAAATATGGCGCGGCAGATTTCATTGCGAAGGACTATTCGCCGGAGGAAATCCTACTGCGCATTTCTCTCAATCTGGACATGATGGAGAGGATTTCGGAGCTGAACACGCTCGCCATGCACGATGCTTTAACCGGTGTCCACAACCGGCACTATTTGTTTGGCGAAGGCGCCAAAATCATCGAGTCCTGGGCTCACCGTGACGGCAGGGCCGCATGGACAGCGGTCTTCGACCTCGACTCATTCAAGAAAATCAATGACGAACTCGGTCATGACATTGGCGATACCGTCCTTTTAAATTTTGCGCGCCAATTGAAAGCGCTGGCCGGACCAGAAGACATCATTGTACGTCTTGGTGGTGACGAATTTTGCGCCGTTTTCCGGTCTGAAACACGCGACAGTGTTAACCTGAAGTTGGCCGGATTTATGAAGAGTTTGAATTCTCACCCGATCAGGCACGCCGGGCCGGATTTATTGTGCCAAACCAGTGTCGGCGTCGCACGGATCACTGAGGGTGATCTTCTTGAATCACTCAGAAAAGCGGACAAGAATCTTTATTCGGCCAAGCGCACTGGCAGCGGTCTCATGACCGCTGCGGAGTAGTACTTTTATTTTTCCCCTTAGGAAGTCACCGACTTGCGCGCGTTCCGCCAACTGTCGAGCGTAAACACCACCAAGGCCAGCCAAATTAGAGAAAATCCAGCTAATTTGGCCTGATCCAAAGGTTCGCCCCAGACATAGACGGCCATCAAAAAATGGATTGATGGCGCAATATATTGCATCAACCCGAGCATGAAGAGCGGTAAACGGCGCGCAGCAGAGCTGAAGAAGATCAACGGAAGTGCAGTTACTATGCCGGTCCCGGCAAGCGCAGCCAGCACAGGCAGATCGTTCAGGATGAGCGCGTCCACGCCCCAGGACAGGTTCAGCAGCAAGTAACCAGCAGCCATCGGGAACAACAGCACGGTCTCGACAAACAGACCCGGCGTCGCCTTGACCGGTGTCACCTTGCGCACATATCCATAGCCTGCGAAGGAAAATGCTAGCACGAGTGAAACCCAAGGCAATCCGCCAGCCAGAACAGCCTGCAGCACAACAGCAAATCCGGCAAGCGCACAGGCAATGTATTGCCCCCGCGACATGCGTTCGCGCAGGACAATCAACCCAACCAAGATGCTCACCAGCGGATTGATGAAATAGCCCAAAGACACATCCAGAACCTGCTCATTGGCGATTGCCCAGACAAACACCAACCAGTTGACCGAAATGAATCCGGCCGAAATGGCGAGTTTTTTCAAAATCGCTGCATCGGCAAACACATCGAGCACTTCTTGCCAGCGCCCGCGCATGTAAAGAAATCCGCCGACGAACAGGACGGACCACGCGATCCGATGTGCCACGACCAGATCGGCGGGCACGGTGTCGGTCAGCTTGTAATAGGCGGGAAAAAAGCCCCACATGCCATAGGCCGCCAGCCCGAAGAGAATACCCCGGCGGAATTCGTCCTCGGTCTCAGAGGGAACCGCAGACTGAGACATGCCCGTGCCTTTCTGGCGCTGTAAGGAAAGCCCTAATGAGCTTTCAGAAGCGCGAATGTGATGGAGTCGACCAATGCCTGGAAGGATGCGTCAACGATGTTGGATGAGACACCAATCGTGAACCAGCGCCGCTGGGTCTTGGCATCATGACTTTCGATCAAAACGCGTGTGACCGCATCCGTCCCGCCATTCAAGATACGCACCTTATAATCGATCAGTTCAAGCCCTTCAATCGCCGCCTGATACTTTCCAAGATCCTTGCGCAAGGCCATATCAAGCGCGTTGACCGGACCATTTCCTTCGGCGACGGACATACGGGTTTCTCCGTCGACATCCACTTTGACAACAGCTTCCGAGACCGTGATCAGATCCCCAATGGCGTTGAACCGGCGCTCGACCATCACCTTAAATGAATCGACCTTGAAGAACTCTGGCACTTCGCCCAGCGCCCGGCGCGCCAGCAATTCGAAAGACGCATCGGCCGCCTCATAAGCATACCCCAACGCCTCGCGTTCCTTGACCTTGGCCAGCA
Organism: Labrenzia sp. PHM005; assembly: GCF_006517275.1. Classification (NCBI taxonomy): domain Bacteria; kingdom Pseudomonadati; phylum Pseudomonadota; class Alphaproteobacteria; order Hyphomicrobiales; family Stappiaceae; genus Labrenzia; species Labrenzia sp. PHM005. Next base: position 4,581,244 of record NZ_CP041191.1, read on the forward strand.
GCCGGTCAAGGCGCGGATCTGCCTTGTCGACCTCGATCCCCACGCGGGCAAGCTCCCCCAAGAGGTTGCTTTTGCCCGCCTGGTCTGACACCAGAACCCGGCGCTGATTGCCCACCGTTTCCGGCGCGACATGCTCATAGGTCTGCGGATCTTTTAAGATCGCAGAGGCGTGAATCCCGGCTTTGGTGGCAAAGGCCGTTTCGCCAACATACGGCGCATGCCGGTTGGGCGACCGGTTCAAGATCTCATCGAAGGCATGGGAAACCGCGGTGATGTCCTGAAGCTGATCATCGCTGATACCGATTTCAAGACGATCCGCGTACTGCGGTTTCAGTTTCAAGGTCGGGATCAGCGTGATTAAATTGGCATTGCCGCAGCGCTCCCCAAGACCGTTTAGAGTACCCTGGATTTGACGCACACCGGCATCAACCGCCGCCAGCGAATTGGCGACCGCATGGCCAGTGTCGTCATGGGTGTGGATGCCCAGGTGGGAACCAGGCACCACGTCCTGCACCTGTGTCACGATTGAATGGATTTCATCTGGCAATGTACCGCCATTGGTATCGCACAAGACAACCCAACGGGCGCCAGCCTGATACGCGGTACGGGCACAATCGAGGGCATAGTCCGGATTGGCCTTAAAACCATCGAAGAAATGCTCGCAGTCGATCATGGCTTCTTTGCCAGCAGCCACCGCAGCCATCACGGTGTCTTCGATCGACTCCAGGTTATCTTCGTTGGTGCAGCCGAGTGCGACCTCGACATGATAGTCCCAGGCCTTGGCAACAAAACAACAGGCGTCCGCCTTGCTCGCCAGGACTTGTTGAAGCCCTGGGTCGTTCGCCGCTGAGCGCCCTGCCCGCTTGGTCATGCCGAAGGCCGTGAAAGTCGCCTTTTCGGTCCGTTTTTCGGCAAAGAACTCAGTATCGGCCGGGTTAGCACCCGGATAACCGCCTTCCACATAATCCACGCCAAGGCGTTCCAGCAACTCCGCAATCACGATCTTTTCGTGGACGGAAAAGTCGATGCCGCTAGTCTGAGCCCCATCGCGCAGCGTGGTATCAAATAGGTAGATCCGGTCTTTCGTCATATCGCGTCCTGCTTGCCGCATTCTTCGGCTGGCCATTCAGTAAAAACGTTTCGGTTCAAGTATCGTGATCGGGATGCTGGTGGTTCTGGATCTTGGCAAAGACCTCCTGAGCGGCGGCTTCCGCGTCGCCTGTCCGGGTCGGCAAATCTATTAACCCCTCACACCACGGCAAGCGGCTTTCCAGCCCAAGCTGAACCTCCGGGGCGACCGAGCCAGGCTCATCAAGGCTCGCGATCGTTATGTCGATGTGTGAGGCCTCGAACTCATAGGTCAGCGGAGTTCCACAATCCCGGCAGAACCCGCGGCGAACCAAATTGGAACTTTGGAAGTAAGCCGGCTCTCCACGCGTCCAGCTCAAATTCTCAACAACAACCAGCGCTGCAAATGGCCCGCCAACTGCCTTCTGGCACATGCGGCAATGACAGATCGACGGGCGTTTAAACCCTTCCGCACAATAGCGAATGGCCCCACACTGGCAGCCGCCGGATTTGATGTCTGTATCTTCCGTCATGCTGTTGCATTCCTTATCATCACCGCCCGAGTACCAAACTCACCGCTTCACTTCCCAAGTTGTGATACGAGCACCGGTTTCGGAGTCTTTTGAATCCTTTAGGAGGATTCCCTGAGATGTCAGGTCAGCGCGGATCTGATCCGCTTCCGCCCAATTCTTGGCATTGAGGGCGTTGAGACGGGCATCAATGGCTGCCTGAATGGCGGTCTCATCAATGCCGGACAGATCCGCCTGGACGGGGTGCACACCAAGAAGTGCTGCCGATGCTGAATAGACAGCTAGTTTAGCCGGATCCTTGCCCGCTTCTCCGGCCAAGCTGTGTAGTGCCTGGATCGCCGCAGCGGTGTTCAGGTCGTCGTTGAGCGCGTCCAGAACTTCGGCCGCAGGCGGGACATCGGTCTCAATCGGATCCGGCCATTTGCCCAGAAGGTTTTCCGCCTCTTCCAGCTTGCGGACGGAGAAGTCGATCGGCTCCTTGTAATGGGTCATCAGCATGGCAAGGCGCAGAACTTCGCCCGGCCACTTACGGCCGCCAAAGTTCTCTGTCTCCAGCAGTTCGCGGATGGTGAAGAAGTTGCCCTCCGATTTGGACATCTTCTTGCCTTCAATCTGCACAAAGCCGTTGTGGACCCAATAATTGGACATTGTTTTTGTGCCATGGGCGCAGCGGGATTGGGCAATTTCGTTTTCATGGTGCGGGAAGATCAGATCAAGCCCGCCTCCATGAATATCAAACACCTTGCCCAGGTGATGCTCACTCATCACCGAGCATTCGATGTGCCAGCCCGGACGGCCCCGGCCCCAGGGGCTGTCCCAGCCGGGCTCTTCCGGTGACGATAGCTTCCAGAGCACAAAGTCGCCCGGGTTTTTCTTGTGATTGTCGACCGCGATCCGGGCGCCAGCGATCTGCTCATCGAGCTTGCGCTTGGAAAGCCCGCCATAGTCCGGCATCGAGACAGTATCGAACAGCACTTCGCCGCCATCCGCTGTATCCGCAACATAGGCGTGACCTTTGGCAACCAGGTCTTCGATCATCTGGATCATGCCGGTAATGTGCTCGGTCGCCCGCGGCTCGTGGCTTGGTTCCAAGGTCCCTAAAGCAGCGACATCCTTGTGGTATTGATCCGCGGTTTTCTTGGTTACCTTGGCGATCGCTTCATTGAGCTCCATGTCCGGAAAGTCGCGCAAGGCCCGTGCGTTGATCTTGTCATCAACGTCGGTGATGTTGCGCGCATAGGTGACATGGTCCACGCCATAAAGATGGCGCAGCAACCGGTACAAAACGTCAAAAACAATCGCGGGCCGCGCATTGCCGATGTGGGCAAAGTCATAAACCGTCGGTCCGCAGACATAGAGACGCACGTTGCTGTCATCGATCGCCTGAAAGTTTTCCTTCTGGCGTGTCAATGTGTTGGTGAGCTTCAAGCCCTTGTAGGTGCCGGATTTCGCTGGTTCAGCGGCGCTCATGTCAAACGGTCTCCTGGCCGGCTGGCCGGGCGGTCCGTCTACAAGGAATTTTGCCAAGAGGGAACGGCCACAGCCAGCGGTGTCGCTAGCTGCAAATAATTGTGATCGTAATGATGGTACGTTTGGCCGTCATCATGGCTGAGGTTATGGACCGGAACAGACGGGCCGGTCAAGGTCACTTTTTCATGGAGAAGCTCTGCCCGGCCGGTTCTGCCATTGGCCCCTGCGCCGCCCTCCTCTAATCTGCCGTTACGGGAATCAGAGAGGGGCTGTCCCATGCGGGAGACAAACATTGGTAAACGGCGGTTACGCCAGATTGTTATAGCTGCGCTTGCCACAATCGGCCTAGTCGCAGGCTCGGCACCTGGACTGGCGCAATCGGGGCCTGCGCCAACGCCCAAACCGCAAGCCGCATCAGTTCCGGCCCCAACCTTTCTCGAACCACAAACGCCCATTGCACGCGCTCTTCAAGCAGCCCTCTCTCCGGACGTGTCCGAACGAGCGATACGATTTTACGGGGAACGGGCATTTGCGCCAATCTGGTTCACTGAGGACGGCATCACGGAAAATGCTCACCTTGTGGTGGCGGCAATGGCTGCGGCCAATGACCATGCGTTAAATCCGGATAACTATGGTCCCCTGCGACTGGTCGATCAGGCCGCTGCGGCACAGTCTCCAGATGAATGGGCTGCTTTTGAGCTGGAACTGACCAAACAATACATCCGCTATGCGACGCATCTCTCCTCCGGCCGGGTCCAACCCAATAAGGTCAACAAGGCGCTCAATCTCTTTCCGGACCGCCCAGACCCAGAGATGTTGTTGGAACAAGCGGTTGATGCGGTCGACTTCAGCACGTTTTTAGAGGCACTTGCCCCGCGCTCAGACAATTACGCGCGGCTGAAACGGCGCTTGGCACAATACCGCGAAAAGGCCGCAGCTGGAGGTTTCACAGCCGTTCCTGAGGGTGAAGTACTAAAGCCAGGTATGAGTGACCCGCGCGTTGCAGCGCTCCGCCAGCGTCTTGTCGAAGAAGATATTCAGATAGCGGCACACCACAGCGGTGAAACTTATGACCACGGCCTTGTAGAGGCGGTGAAGATCTTTCAGAACTTGCACGGTCTGGCTGACGACGGGGTCATCGGCAAGGAAACCTTTGCCAGGCTGAACATCCCCTTGCAGGAAAAACTGATCCAGATGGAGCTCAACATGGAGCGCCGCCGCTGGATGCGCGACGATCTGGGCAGCTTCTATGTCTTTGTCAATCTGGCTGATCAGGAACTGAAGGTGGTCAAGGAGGGCAAAACGATCCACACAGCTCCTGTGGTGGTCGGCAAACCCTATCATGCAACGCCGGTGTTTTCAGATCAGCTTGACTATGTGGAGATTAACCCCTTTTGGAATGTGCCCTATTCCATTGCAACGGCGGAGTATTTGCCAAAGCTGAAAAAGAATGCCGGCGCGCTTTCGGGCAAAAACATCCGCGTGTTTCGGGACGGCAGTGAAGTGGCCGCAACACAAATTGCCTGGAACAACTATTCCCGTGGAAACTTTCCTTTCCGGCTGCGCCAGGATCCGGGCAACAGCAATGCGCTGGGCCGTATCAAATTCATGTTCCCGAACAAATTTAACATCTACATCCACGACACACCGTCAAAATCGCTCTTTTCACGAGCCGAACGGGCTTTCAGCCACGGCTGTATCCGGGTGTCTGATCCCTTTGCACTTGCGGATGTTCTCCTTTCACATAAATCGGCGTCTCCAGGACATTGGGAAAACATTCGGGACACCGATAAACGGACCGTTGTTAAACCGGGTATCCCGATTGAAGTTCACCTCACCTATCTGACGGCCTGGATGAACAAAGACGGCGCGACCCATTTCCGCAAAGATATTTATGGCCGCGACGAGAAATTGCTGGATGCACTCCGAAAGGCCATGACTGAAAATCTGTGAAATTTCATAGAGATAATACGTGTTTAGAAAGCTGAACGCCAGCTGAACGCGGCGCTCAGCATGAGTTCAAGGCCGGAAATCTAATCTCCAGGGCAATCGCACGGCGTTGCCTTTTGGAGATAAAAAAATGTTGAACCGGCTTTTTGTGATCATCTTTCTTCTCATCGTTCTGGGCGGACCGTTTATCGCACTGATCGCCATCACGGATGGCACCAAGGCCTTCGGCAGCGAACTTCAACAAAAAAGTCTGTGTTTAATGACCGGAACCGGCTGTGGAGATGGAAACTTGGTTGTCACCGTCGCCAGCCGCCTATAATAGTCTTTAAAGCTGAGAATTATTCTCAAGCTTGCGCAGAGTAAGAGAGTTTGGCAAGGTCTGTAGATGGACTTTAAATCGCTTGAAAACAAAGCGGAGACAGCCGCGGAGTTTCTGAAACTGATGGCATCAGCGCCTCGGCTGCTGCTTTTGTGCCTTGTTTTGGAAGAAGAACGCAGCGTTGGCGAACTGGCTGAAAAGACCGGCATGCGTATGCCGACCGTGTCACAACAACTGGCTCTTTTAAGAGCTCAAGGCCTTGTGACAACCCGGCGCGAAGGCACCACTATCTACTATAGCCTGGCGAGTGAACCGGTCAGAGACATGATGGCGATGCTGTACAAGCACTTTTGTGCCGACCCGGAGATGCCTGTTGCCGCCCGTTTGCAAACGCTCGACGGTGAAAATTCGCGCCGGTAAGAATTGGCGGACTGTTTCTAATCCGTAAGGTAGTCACCACACCGCGGCGGCTCGGCGGTTCCCCATGGCATCAAAGGCACTGTCGACGTGGAGTTTTTCGGACTGCCTTCGATCAGCTTGTCCGAATAGACCATATAGACCAGCACATTCCGTTTGATGTCGCAGCCGCGCACGATCCGCATTTTTTTGAACATGAATGAGCGACCCTGGCGGAACATCTCTTCGCCTTGCTCAAAATTCTCTTTGATCTCCACCGGGCCAACCTGGCGGCATGCAAGAGAAATGTCTGAGACTTCTTCGGCAACACCCAACCAGCCTGACACTCCGCCTTTTTCCGGCACTGTAAAATGGCAGGCGACACCGGCGACAATCGGATCATCGATGGCATAAGTTGCCAGTTTGTGATCTGGTGTCAGGAACTTCCAGACCGTAGATTTCTTGAAAATCAAATCCGGCTCGTCACTGGCATAAACTGGCCCGACCACCTGAAGACATAGGGCTAGAATAAAAACAGCTGCAGCACGTAACCGCATTCGAAATCCTCCGGTTCTTAAAACTCATTTTCATGTGGGGTGCCGCTTCAACGTATCAACCACCCGCCCCCTTAGAAAGACAACCACCCGCGCGACAGAATCGCACGGGTGGCTGGAATTATCGTCTTTTAAAGAGGCTAGAGCGCCGGTCGTAAACGTGAAAACGTTTGATGGCTTTGGGCGGCACATCCGGATAGGCGCGGCACGCAGCGCGATGCGGGCCATCGGGCAAGAGGTGCAACGCAGCCGGTGGATCGCCAAAAGCCACCCGGAGGGCCTCGTCTCATTGGCCTGCTGACGTGCGTTGGCCCACCCTTATGGTGCCAGCACCACTGCGGGCGGACCACCTTGCCAGCAATCAAATGAGACGGGTCAAACGCTTCTATGTTTTCGCCCGGCGCTCTAGACCTGAGCTTTCTCCAGGACTTTTTCTTCCGTCTCAATTTCGTTTTCCAGCAAGAGCGCGTCGTCGTCATCCGCCCCTTGCTCAGTGAGGCTTGCCATCAAAGATGCGGCGAACTCACTATCAGAGACCAATTCCGCCGCTTCTTCGCCGCCGCTTTCAGCTTCGGCTGCCTCATCCGTTTGCTCAACAGTTTCACGTTCTTCCAGATGGATCACATTGAGAGCCTCCGGTTCACTGGCTGGCTCGTCCGGTGAAGCAGGCTGATCTTCAACGATCTCCAAAACTGTTTCAGCGAGCTCGGGCTCTTCTGCAACCGGCACAGATTGCGTCAAGGCATCCTCAAGGTCAGCACAGCGTTCCCGGGTCCAGACTTGCGGCTGATCCAGACCTTGGGCTTCATCATAGGCCCGGGCAACGTTGAAGGGCAGATGAGCGTCAAAACCGGACGCAGAGCCAAACCTTGGCTGCAAGGCATCGCTGATCGATTGATAGGTATCCCGCAATCCCATTTTGCTTTCGGTGCAGGCCGTCGCCGCATCACGAAGCGTGATGACATAATCCCGGGTGGTTTCAATAGCAGTCGCCACCTCGGAATTCCCGACAACAGGCGTTCCGTGTCCCGGCATCAGAGCATTCGGGCGGAAAGCCATCAGCCGGTCCAGAGCTCTCGGCCAGTCGGTCAGATGCGCATCACCGCAATAAGGTGCGGTTCTGGACTGCACAAGATCGCCGGCAAACAGCACCCCGCTGTCAGCAACCCAGACGACCAGATCGCCCATGGTATGGCCGCGACCAAGATGCATCAGCCGCACTTCTTTGCCGCCAAGATCCACGGACATCGACGAGGCAATCGTCATTGATGGAATGGCAAGCGGCGGCAGTGGCTGGCCAGCCGGATAGATCTCAGGGAAACGGGATTTCAACACATCCCGGTCATCCAAACCCCGGGTTTCCATCATGCGCTTGGTCAGATCCGAAGCGATCACCTCACCGGCGTCAAAGGCAGCTGCTCCGGCCGTGCTGTCGCCGTGGAAATGGGTAAGCAACAAAACCTTGATTGGCTTGTCGGAGATTTCGCGGATTTTATTCAGAACCTTCTGCCCAAGCGCTTCTGTTGGCTGAGCGTCGACCACAAGCAGGCCACGGTCTCCGACAATCACGCCCGTGTTCGGACATCCCTCAGCACTAATGGCATAACAGCCGGGCCCGAGTTCATGGATCTTTGCTTCATCTCCGGGGGCAGTATCAGACTTCGTGTCTGCTTTGTTCATGACAGCCTCGCTTTCCCGTCAACAGGTTCGGTGATATTTCACCGTGTCCAGGATGTGAATAGTTTGTATTTGCCCTAGACTCACTGCTTTCAGGGTCGATTCGCAAATTTTGACGCACTCTTTCCTTAACTGTTCCTTTCTTATCAACAGATAGGTCTAGTAATTCGGCAAAAGAGGGGTTTTTCTAAGGCATCTCAAGGGTCGGAACTAAGCAAAGACTCGGTAAATTTTCAAATCGACCGGCGAGTGCTTTCCTGTCTGTTTTGTCAGGCTATAGTATTGCTTAAAGTCATCATCGGGATCCGTTCGATTGATTGTCAAAGCCCCTCATACCCGCCGCTTCAACATCGCCAGGCGAGCTGCCATGCTCTGGTCCTGCAAATCCACAACGCGCGATCTTTTTTTAAAATGACCAAGTCCAATCGAGACACACATGGAAAATCAGGAACCCCGGTTCTTAAACTTAACCGGTTCCTACCCTACCGGCTGAACAATCTGGCAGAAGCCGTCAGCCGGTCGTTCTCAAAAATATATGCGGACGAGTTCGGGATCGGCATCCCGGAGTGGCGGGTGGTCGCAACCCTTGGCGAACATGCCGCGATGACCGCCCGCGATATTGGCCAGGCGACTTCGATGCATAAAACCAAGGTCAGCCGGGCCGTTGCTGCCTTGGAGAAAAAGGGTTTTTTGGAACGGGGGCCCAGTCTGCATGATCAGCGCGAACAGCTCCTGAAGCTCAGCACTGAAGGCCGGGCCATGTATGAGGCATTGATCCCCAAAGCGCTGGCTTATTCAAACGGCCTTGAATCTGCGCTCACAGAGGAGCAGCGGGCGGTGTTGGATCAAATCTTCGAGAGGCTTCACGCAGCGGCAGAAGAATAGTCCCAGACCTGTATCAAATTAACCGAACATGAGAGCTTTCCTTGCTATGGATAGGCTTCAAGGGGATACTGATTTGGCTGTTTGAACGGCCCGGCGCGGGGATTTGAGCGCCGATGGGGATTTGCAATGAAGCTTCGCTGTCATGTCGCGTCTTGGGCGATGTCATGCGCGCTGGCCATTTTGCCGGCGATGCTGGTCCATGCTGGCCCGGCGATAGCGGCCAGCTGCAAAAGCCTCAGCTCCGAACTCTCCCGCCTTCAGTCGACTGCTGGTAGATCATCTTCAGGTTCCCAAAAGTGGCAATCAGCAAAACGTCAGCAGCAAAAAGCCCTGACTGCCGCAGAACGGGACCTTGGATATCTCGGGTGTTCCACAGCCTCCAACGCGCAGTGCAAGGCCTTGACGAAAAAGGTCAAACGGATGCGGTCCAATCTTGCTGCGATTGACAGGCAACTGACCAAATCTGGTGGTGCACCGGCCGGGACGAAAAAACGGATCCGGCAGATCCAGGCAGCTCTCAAACGACAAGGCTGCGGTGCAAAACCGGCAACCCGCAAGGCGTCGGTAAAACCAGATACCGGCGATGCCCCACGGTCGTTTCTGGCCCGGCTGTTCAATCCGCAACAAGCAAACAAAAAGCGGGAGACCGCTGCAGAAGTTACGGCAAGAAGCAACAGTGGTTCCGGTAGAAAGCGGCTGCGGCTGCCCTCCGGTGGAACTTTCCGGACCTTATGTGTGCGCACCTGTGACGGGTACTTTTTCCCGGTCAGTTTCTCGACCGGAAAACGGCAATTTGCCAATGATGCAGCTCGCTGCACGGAGATTTGTCCTGCCTCTGAAACCGAGCTCTATGTTTACAAGAACCCGGGCGGCGATTCGACCAAGATGATGTCGCTGGCAGGAACGCTTTATACCGATCAGCCCTTCGCATACCGCTACAAGACTGAATTTGTTGAAGGCTGCAGTTGCCGCCAGGCCGGTCAATCCAAATCCCGGTCCGCGTGGACGGAACTGAAAGCAGGCACACACTCAAAGAGCCGGATCTTTTTTGCAGATATCAGCAGCGGAATGCCGTCCGCTTCCACCAGCACAACCGTCCGTGCATTCGATGGTGCCGTCTCTGACCTGCCCTCGCCCTTGGCCCGCATTCCGCTGACCAAAGATCAGCTGCCATTTTATGAAGACCCCGACACGCTCGCCAATATGGAAAAGGGCTTTGATGTGACCGCAAGCCTTAGCAAGGTCTTCAAAAGACTGGAAAAATCGGTCGCAAGCAATTCACAATCCACGCCTACCGGCGAGCTGCCCTTGTTGCGCAGCCAAAGGGCAGCAGGAGACGGCGGCCTTGAGACCGCGTCAATCCCGCCAGTTTTCAAACCCGACGACCCGGGTTTCCGCCCGGCGCCGGACCGGGACGTCCCGGTTAGGGTAGTCGGTCCAGAATTTTTTGTCGCCCAATAAGCGGCAGCATATCCTTCATGTCTGGGCCGTGGTCGAGGCCTGTCAGAGCCCGGCGCAGCGGCATGAACAAGCCGCGTCCCTTGCGGCCGGTTTCCGCTTTCAAGGCAGATGTCCAGGCGCCCCAGGTGTCGGATGTGATGTCACCGTCCGGCAACATTTCTTTTGCCTTGGCGATGAAGTCCTGATCTTCGTCTTCAATTCGGCTTTCGACCGGACCACCGACAATTTGCCAGTAGCCCTTGGCGTCGGCAACGGTTTCGCAGTTGCCACGGATTGTCAGCCAGAAGGCTTCTCCGCCGCCAATGTCCAGGCCATCCAAACGGTTTTTGACCTGAGCGTAGGACATGTCATGGACGAGACGGGAATTGAGGCCCTTCAGGTCTTCCGGATCAAATTTCGCTGACGAGCGCGACACGCTGGTCAAATCGAATTTCTCCACCAATGCGTCCATGGTCGCGACGGCTTCAACGGCCTGGCTCGTTCCAGTCAGGACCGCAAGCGAACAGACGGACATGGCCTCAAAACCGGATTCGCGGAGAGAGCCGATTGACAGTGCGCCTTTGCGTTTGGACAGGCCTTCGCCATCTCGCGTGGTCAGAAGATTGTGATGACCAAAAATCGGAGCGGTTGCGCCCAAGGCTTCGAAAATCGCGATCTGAACACCGGTGTTCGAGACATGATCTTCGCCGCGAATGATATGGGTTACGCCCATATCGATGTCGTCGACGATCGATGGCAGCGTATAGAGATAGCTGCCATCGGCTCGGATCAGAACTGGATCGGACATGGAGGCCAGATCGACGGTTTGTTCGCCGCGGCACAGATCCGTCCAGGTGACGTCCGTCCGTTTGGTCTGAAACGGATTGCCATCATGGTTCGGCAGCACAAAACGCCAGTGCGCTTTGCGCCCCTCCGCTTCAAAAGCCGCCCGTTCTTCTTCGGTCTGCTTCAAGCCTGCGCGGTCATAGACCGGCGGCCGTCCAAGCGCACGCTGGCGTGAGCGGCGGCGTTCCAGCTCGTCCGGTGTTTCATAGCAAGGATAAAGAAGGCCGGCGTCTTTCAGCTTCTGCGCAGCTGCATCATAACTTTCAACGCGCGCCGATTGCCGCTCGATCACATCCGGATCAATGCCGAGCCAGCGCAGATCCACCTCGATGGAGTTGGCATACTCCTGACGCGAGCGTTCCAGGTCCGTGTCGTCAAACCGCAGGATGAACCGCCCGCCCATCTTCTTGGCATAGAGCCAGTTGTAGAGTGCAGGACGGCTGTTGCCGATGTGAATGTGGCCGGTCGGAGACGGCGCAAAGCGTACAGTTACAGTCATGCGCTTCAGGTACCTGCGTCCTTTGTGCTCTGCAAGCCCCAATAGCGATTTTACCCCGCCGGAGCCGCCGGTATTTTTGAAATTATCCTTGTCAGGCAGCTATCGTTCGCGAAGCTTGCGTCCTGCCGCCGTAAGTACAGCTGTCATCAGCGCACAGTATCCGGCCATGGCCAGGAGCTGATGATCAAAATTGATCTCTGCATCAATCAAGACACCAACCAGACCCGGCCCGGCAGCAGAGGCAAACACCATCAAGGCAAAAGACACGGAGCGGATCGCGCCAATATGGCGGCTGCCATACAGCTCCGGCCACAACGACCCCATCAAAGCTGCGGTAAAGCCACTGCTGATCCCAAGCAAAGTCATGAAGACAAAGGCAATCGGGGCAGCGGGGGCAAGCGCCAGGACAAGACACCCTGTGCACAGAGGCACCAACATCACCGGAACCAGGCTTTTGGCAGAATACCGGTCGATCAACGGCCCAAGCGTGAGGGATGTCACGATGGCCGCAGCCGCCATCGCCACAAAGGCGGAGGCAAAGAGTTCCAGCGGCCAACCGCGTAATTCGGTCAGGTAGACCTGATTGAAAAGGATCGCTGTCCCAATGAACGGCGGTGCCAATACGCCGGCCACAATGACCCAGAACATTGGATCCCGGAGAGCCTCGCCCCGCGTCCATTGACGCCCTTCGGCATGTCCATTGGCCACCTCATCTGACTGCGGCGTGCGTTCACGCGCAAAAAGCAGGCCTATCACCGGCAGCGCGGCAAACACCATTATCGCAGCGGCAACCGCCCAACTGGTCCGCCAGCCGACGGCAGACGACAGAACAACGAAACTTGCCGGCAACAAGCTTTCGGCCACCGGAAACCCCATCTGCGAGACAGAGACTGCCCGTCCTCGCTGCGCCGAGTACCAACGGCCCATGGCGGTCATGGAGACATGCGTCATCATCCCCTGCCCGGATAACCTGAGGCCGAAGATGACAACAAACAGCATGAAAACCGAATTCACCACGGACATAGACAGGCAGAAGATGCCAAGCGACAGGCAAGTAGCAACTGCGACCAAGCGGACCGGAAACACATCGACGCTGCGCCCGACCCACGGCAGCGACAGCGCACTGCCAAGGGTTGCCAGCATATAAAGCAGGCCAAAGTCACCGTGGCTCAGGCCAAATTCTTGGCGCAGATGGCCGGACGACAGCGAAATGTAAAACGTTTGCCCGAAACCGGAAAAGCCAGTCAGCAGAAAGCCGCCCGCCAGCCAGCGGGAGTTGGCCCGCAGAAACGTCAAATAAGTCATGTGTCTCCGCAGGTTTGAAAAGAATTAGGACCGGTCCCGGAAGCGGTTGGTGATCGGATAGCGGCGGTCACGGCCGAAATTGCGCTCAGTGATTTTGACACCTGGAGGCGCCTGTCTGCGTTTATATTCAGCAATATAGAGCAGATGCTCAATGCGATGGATGAGCGCCCGGTCATGGCCGCGTGCCTCAATGTCACTGACAGCCATTTCCCGTTCGACCAGGCATGAGAGGATGTCATCCAAAACATCGTAGGGCGGTAGAGAATCCTGGTCGGTCTGATTTTCCCGAAGCTCAGCTGTCGGCACCTTGGTGATGATGTTGGACGGGATCACCTCACCTTCCGGCCCAAGCAGACCGGACGGCTTATTGGCATTGCGCCAAGCCGCCAGGTGGTAAACTTGTGTCTTATACAGGTCCTTTATCGGGTTGTAGCCGCCGTTCATGTCGCCATAGAGGGTAGCGTATCCGACCGACATCTCCGACTTGTTGCCCGTAGTCATCACCATGTGGCCGAACTTGTTGGACACCGCCATCAAAATGACGCCGCGAGCCCGGGATTGAAGGTTTTCTTCGGTGACGCCTGATTCCGTGCCTTCAAACAGCCCGCTCAGCGCAGCTGAAAATCCTTCGACCGGATCAGCAATCGGCACCGTGTCGTAGCGCAAACCAAGCGCGTTCGCGCATTCGGCCGCATCCTTGATGCTTTCCTCTGCCGTATAACGATAGGGCAGCATAATGCTGTGTACCTTATCGGCGCCCAGAGCATCTACGGCCATGGCAGCACAGATCGCTGAATCAATCCCGCCGGATAGCCCCAGCACGACCCCCGGAAACCCGTTTTTGGTCACATAGTCGCCGAGCCCCATGACACAGGCGCGCCAGTTGGCTTCATCAAGATCCGGCAGTTTGGCGACCGGTCCGCCGGTACAGACCCAGGTTTCCCCTTCGCGCTTCCAGTCAGATATTCCAAGTGCCGTCTCGAATTGCGGCATCTGGAAAGCCAGGCTGCGATCTGCCTGAAGCGCGAAGGAGCCACCATCAAACACCAGCTCATCCTGCCCGCCCAGCTGATTACAATAGACCAGCGGCAAACCGGTCTGAACAACTCGGGAAACAACCACCTGCAGCCGTTCCTCGGCCCGGTTTTCCCAGTAAGGCGACCCATTGGGCACCAGAAGGATTTCCGCCCCGGTTTCCTCCAGGCACTCGCAAACTTCGTCGTTCCAAATGTCCTCACAGATCGGGATCCCGATCCTGACGCCTCTGAAATCCACTGGTCCCGGCAAGGGCCCCGCCTTGAAAACCCGTTTTTCGTCAAAGACGCCGTAATTGGGCAGATCGCTTTTGTAGCGCACGGCTTTGACATTGCCGCCATCCAGCAGCAGCAGAGCGTTGTGGAGATCACCGGCATCCGATAGCCAAGGTGTTCCAAGGAGAACCGCAGGGCCACCGTCGGCTGTCTCTTCTGCGAGCACCTTAGCCGTTTCCATGCATTCCCGCACAAAGGCTGGTTTCAGTACCAAGTCTTCGGGAGGATAACCTGCCAGCATCAGCTCGGATGCCAGCAACAAGTCCGCGTTTTGGGCTGCGGCCTCGGCACGGGCCTCACGAACGAGCGCTGCATTGCCCTTAACGTCACCGACAGTTGGATTAAGCTGGGCAACGGCAAGACGGAAAGAATCGATGGTCATGAATCTCGAACCGGAAAATGAAGAGGCTCGAGATGTACCTGCATGGTTTAAGCCTTGCAATCATGCAATTGCCGAAACCAGTTCACATTACTGGGCTTTAAAGAAGTGCGAGCGAAGCTTCTTCGCGATCAGGTTCCAGCTCCGGAGTCATTTTGGTCAGGTCCACCTTGTCTCCGGTCGACCGTATTGGCTCGCCTTGCAAGGAGATCCCTTTGCAGCGGCCCTGCATTTCCTGACGTTGCAGAACATCACCGATGTGCTTGTAAAGGATCGCTGGTGACACAGGTTTGGCAATAAACCCATGAATACCAATATTCAGTGCTTCCAGAATAACCGGCCGGCGGGCATGCGCAGTGATGACAAGGACGGGTGTTGTATTGACGATTGGATCCGGATCGCGGCGCAGGATCTTAAGGAAATCGGCTCCGCCAAATAGGTTCATGACCCAGTCGCATAAGACAATGTCGGGCTTGCGGTCGACCACAAGTTCAAGGGCCTCCGCACCTTCCGTTGCCTCAAAAACCGTGCGTACACCAAAACCGGTCACCACTGATCGGATAATAGTGCGCATGTGCGGATTATCCTCCACAATCAGGCACGAAATATTCGAAAGGTCCCACGGTCCCCGCACGCTCGTCATATCCCCCACACTGCGTGTTCCACCTACGCAGTTGATATGACGGTAGAGCGTTAACCCCCTCTTACCGCAACGTCAAAATTGACAATTTTATGCATAAAAAAAACAGGGGTGGCTAATACCACCCCTGATTTCTGTCAAACGCGCTAAACGGCTGGTTTATGCACTGGCAACCAGTGGTTCACTCTGCTTGCCGTCTTTTTCCTTTTTGAGGTTTTCGGCAATCAGGAATGCCAGCTCGAGCGCCTGATCCGCATTGAGGCGCGGATCACAATGGGTGTGGTACCGGTCACCGAGTTGCTCTTCAGTCAATGCACGGGCACCACCGGTGCATTCGGTCACATTCCGACCAGTCATTTCCACATGAACACCGCCGGCATGTGTGCCTTCGGCCCGGTGAACCGCGAAGAAGGCTTCCACTTCTTTCAGGATCCGATCGAATGGGCGGGTCTTGTAGCCGCCTGCGGAAATCGTGTTGCCATGCATCGGGTCACAGGACCAGACCACCGACTTGCCTTCCCGCTCCACAGCACGGACCAGCTGCGGCAGATGATCAAACACCTTGTCCGCACCGAAACGGGCGATCAGGGTCAAACGTCCCGGTTCGTTGTCCGGGTTCAGGATGTCGATCAATTCCAAAAGACCATCCGGGCTCAAAGACGGACCGCACTTCAGGCCGATCGGGTTCTGAATGCCGCGGAAGAACTCCACATGAGCGTGGTCCGGCTGACGGGTCCGGTCACCGATCCAAAGCATATGGCCAGAGGTGGCATACCACTCACCAGATGTGGAATCGACGCGGGTCAAGGCTTCTTCATAACCGAGCAGCAGCGCTTCGTGGCTGGTGAAGAAATCGGTCGAGCGGATCTGCGGAACACTGTCGCTGTTGATGCCACAGGCGCGCATGAAAGCAAGTGACTCGCTGATGCGGTCGGCCAATTCTTTGTAACGATGGCCTTGCGGGCTGTCGGAGATAAATCCGAGCATCCACTGGTGCACCTGGTCCAAATTGGCAAACCCGCCCTGTGCAAACGCGCGCAGGAGGTTCAAGGTTGCTGCAGATTGGCGGTAGGCCATCGACATACGCTTCGGATCCGGGATCCGGCTTTCCGGAGTGAAGTTGATGTCATTGATGATGTCGCCACGGTAGCTCGGCAGCTCGACATCATCCTTCTTCTCAATATTCGACGAGCGCGGCTTGGCAAACTGGCCTGCAATTCGGCCGACCTTCACCACCGGCTGGCTGGCAGCATAGGTCAGGACAACCGACATCTGCAGGAAGACACGGAAGAAATCACGGATGTGATCCGGATGGTGCTCTGCAAAGCTCTCGGCGCAATCGCCGCCCTGAAGCAGGAAACCTTTGCCATTGGCGACGTCGGCCAGCTGATTTTTCAGCGCGCGCGCCTCACCTGCAAATACCAGCGGCGGATATGTCGACAGGCGATGCTCTACATCCGCCAATGCCTCCTGATCCGGATATTCCGGCACCTGCAGGATCGGCATTGATCTCCAGCTATCCGGGCTCCACTTGTCCGCCATACTTCCAACTCCTCAGTGGACCACTTGTTCGAATTGAACTTTTTCAATGTGGTCCGAGACATTTTCATTCGTTTTAGCTTGCTCAAACACAGCAAACGTGCGGCCTTATACACTCCGATGCGGGTGAATGCCACAGGGGAAACACCCAAAATCCCGGCCGCATTGAGAAAGGTTTTCCGTGTCACACAAAACCCACGGCCAATTGAGACGGATCATGGTTGCTCTGACCCAGTCCGGCTAGGCTTTTCACAGCCAGCCAAGGACGCCAGCCATGCCAAACCTACCGCTTGAACACAGTCACCGGCCGGACGACATCGCCGCACGTCTCGAACGCGGACCGGATGCCAGCTACCTGCGGGACTGGGTCTATGGCGGCATCGATGGCGCGGTCACCACCTTTGCCATCGTAGCCGGATCCGTCGGCGCAGGGCTTTCGGCCAAAATCATCCTCATCCTGGGCGTAGCCAACCTGCTTGCCGACGGCTTTTCCATGGCCGCGGCCAATTATAGCGGCTCAAAATCCGAAAACGAAGAATTTCAACGGCTGCGCGCGATTGAAGAAAAACACATTTCCGTCGCGCCTGAAGGGGAACGCGAAGAAATCCGGCAGATTTTAAAAGCCAAGGGTTTCGACGGAGACGACCTTGAAGAGATGGTTCGTTTGGTGACCTCCAACCGGAGCACTTGGATCGAAACCATGTTGCTCGCTGAATATGGGATATCCGACGGTGGGCGCGCACCGCTGAAAGCGGCGCTTTATACCTTTGCAGCCTTTGTTCTATTTGGCGCCCTGCCCTTGCTGCCGTTCCTGGCGTCCCTTCCGGCGAGCGCGGCCACAGCCTCAATTCTGACAGCCTCAGCCTTTTTTGCCATCGGCTCCTTGCGGGCCCGCTGGTCCCAGCGGAACTGGATCTCCTGCGGCCTGGAAACCACAGCCATCGGCATGGTGGCAGCTGCCATCGCCTATCTCGCCGGCCACGGTTTACAGCAGTTGTTCGGGGGGTGAGCTATCAGACACGAATGTAGGTCAGATCCAAACTTTTTAGTTTTTCGTCAATCATCTCAAGGACATCTGAGGCAATCTCGACAGCCCTAGGATAAAGCGGCTTTTCGCGATCCTGCAGCACAGGCACATGCCAACCATCCGTGGTGTCCAGAAAATGTAAGATCCCCTCTTCGCCCCAAATCTGGTGATAGCCAGCCAGCACGCAGTCCAGATAACTTTGCAAGATCGGGTGCTGGGCGCAGCCCCAGCGTTCGTTTTCCGGAGTTGCTTTGAAGAGGAACAAATCCTCCGGCCCTGGTTTTTGCTCCGCCTCACAGCGGAACGAACCCGCGATCTCGCTGATTTTTTCGTAGCGGCTTTCCCGCTTCTCAAGCGCATCCAGCCGTGTCTTTTGCTCCCGGGTCATGACACCCCAGATTTCCGCATCCGGATCCTGGCGCACACTGAGCGCACAGCGTCCCTGCCCGTTTTCCCAAACACCGCAGACCCGCCATTCCCGGACCCAGCCTTTGAGGCGTCCCGGCACCAGCTCGGCAGCCTCGGGGACTGTTGACGCATTGACGAGAGACCCATAACCAAAATATGTGATCATCATCTCTTTCTTATTCCATCCATTTCACCGCGCTCTTTAACCGGAAAGGTATCTCATGATCGTCCCGTCCTTATCACAAAACGATATTGACCTGATGCGTGCGGATACGCCCGGAGTAAACAAACTTATCCACTTTAACAATGCCGGCACGGGGCTTGCCCTGGCGCCTGTATTGGATGCCGTCAAAAAACACCTCGATCTAGAAGCAACGCTTGGCGGCTATGAAGCCGCTCATGCGGCCTCAGCCGACTACAATTCATTTTACACATCCATAGCGGCCCTCATCGGATCGACTCCGGCGGAAATCGCCTATGTCGAGAATGCCACCCGGGCCTGGGACATGGCCTTTTACGGCATCGATTTCCGCGAAGGCGACCGGGTGATCACCGGCCGGGCCGAATATGTCTCCAATTATGTCGCACTCTTGCAAATGAAGCGGCGCAAGGGCATCGAAATCGACCTGATTGACGACGACGAGACCGGCCAGATCGACACAAAAGCCCTTGAAGCAGCAATCACGCCCAAAACCCGGCTGATCGCTCTCACCCACATCCCAACTTTTTCCGGCCTGATCAACCCCGCCGAAGAGGTTGGGGCAATTGCCGCGAAACACAAGTTGCTCTACCTGCTGGACGCCTGCCAGTCCGCCGGTCAAATTCCGTTTAATGTCAACGATATAGGCTGTCACATGTTGTCAGGAACAGGCAGAAAATATCTGCGTGGTCCGCGCGGCACCGGGTTTTTATATGTCAGTGATGCTGTTCTCGATCAAATCGAACCGCCGTTCGTTGATCTGCAAGCGTCTGAATGGCTCGATGAAAACACTTACCGGCTGGCTCCGCATGCTAAACGGTTCGAAACCTGGGAAAGGTTCGTTGCCGGTCAAATCGGCCTCGGTGTTGCCACCAGCTATGCTATCGGATTTGGCATGGAGCGGATCGGAGCGCGGATTTGCGCCCTCGGCGCACAAATGCGGACCGAACTCGCTACCCTGCCTGGGGTCTCCATACACGATAAGGGACAACGAAAAGGCGGTATCGTCACTTTCACTGTCGATGGAGAAACGCCTGACACGACCAAAGCCAGGCTTGCAAAACATCAAATCAATGTCTCAACCAGCCAGGCCAGCTCCGCCCGGATCGATCTCCCGTTGCGCGACTTGGATGCGGTCGTCCGCGCCTCGCTCCACGCTTTTAATACAGAGGACGAAATCGAGTTGTTTGTGAGAACCCTTGCCAGCAAAGCTATTTAGTTAGAGGCTTCTGAGCACTTGGGAAACACTCACGCCCTCTGGGCAAGCCTTAGATATGCGTCACGTTCCGAATAAATTGGACATGGCGGACTAGCAGATGGTTTACCGTCAAGGAAACTCTCCGCCCAATCGACTAACAGATGCAACTTTCCGTTACCGAGACAAATATTTTCTTAACCTCACTTAACTGCCATTAATACCTTCGGTGTTTTTGTCAATAAAGAAATGTTTTTTACACAGCTCGCAAACTCAGCAGTTATCACCACTTCAAATTAACACTTTCCAGACTACGATATGCCCCATATTAGATCTTGCGGCATACCCGCCAAGCCTTGCATCAAAGAGAGCAAAGGTTTCAACCTTGGGTATAACGGCAGATTGTTTAGACTAGGTGTTTTAGTTGCCCCTGCGTTCTTGGGCCTCCGGTGACTGCTGACCGATTTGGAAAGACGAAACTGTGACGGAATTTCGGCGGAGATACACCGACAAATCAGACAGTGCGTCACGCACCCAAATCTCCAGGCTCGCCTTCCTTTTGGCAGCTCTCTTGATCGCGGTGACGTCAATTTCCCTGGCATTTGTCGGTTACGTTGCTTCGCTCGCCTCTACCAAGCAAGCGATTGCCAACGAAGAAAGACTGTTTCGAAATGCACTGGATGAGCGGTTACGCGATATTGTCCGCGAACAAAGCTCCATCGGCATTTCCGATGAAACAGTGACGAAACTGGTCCGCGGTTTTGATCCAGTTTATGCCCGCCAGAGCTTTAACATGCTCTGGACCAATTACCGCCATAACAAGGTTTTGCTGATCTCCGGCACCAAACAAGTCCTTGCCGAATCTTTTCAGGACTACACCCACATCACCAAGCGGCCGGCAAGCGAAACACCTGCACTCACACCGGTCATTCAACGAGCGAACGAACTATATGCCGCCAATCGTGTTCGTGTCCCCGGCGGCTTTGGCCACCGGTCGGTTCAAGGACTGGAACTGGACCAATATGCGCTCATGGGGGTCATCAGGCTCGACGGCAAACCCGCCCTCTACTCCGTCATACCCGTCATGCCCGACAACTACGACATCACACTTCCGGGTGGCGACCCGACCTTGCTGATGTCCGTAAAATACATAGACAGCTTCCTCTTGGAGCGGTTGAATTCGCAGCTTAATTTTACCGAGTTGCGGTTCGAACCCAAGGTCATTCCGCCGGATGCTGGCCCATCCCATTTGGTAAAGAGCGCGGAAGGCGTAAACATCGGTTCGTTCCGGTGGGATAGCCAAACGGTAGTCGACTCCATTTGGCCGACTGTCATTCCGGTTATTGCCATGCTCAGCGTGACACTTGCCGCACTCGCATTTGGTATCGCCTGGAAGATTGGTCAGCTGACCCGCTCCTTGCAAAAGAGTGAAAAACAAAACCGATACCTTGCTCTTCATGACAATCTTTCCGGCCTTGCCAACCGCCTTCAGTTCACCCGTGTACTGGAAAGTTCGACGGCCGCCTTACCAAGCAAAACTTTCGCCATACTTCATTGTGATTTGGATAAGTTCAAAGAGGTTAACGACACTTTTGGTCATGCGGCCGGTGATACGGTGATCAAGATGATGGCGAAGCGGCTCAAGGAAGTCGTCGGCAAACCGGGGCTGGTCAGCCGTATCGGCGGCGACGAGTTCATGATTATCTACCGGGCGGGTACGAGCCGGAAAGAGCTGGACACTTTATGCCGGGCTCTGATCAGCAAAACGCTTGTCCCGATCCCGCTTGAAGGGGGCAACACAGCTAACATCGGGCTGAGTATCGGAGTTGCCATCGCTCCCGCAGACGGCACGCTCCCAGAAGAGCTCGTCGCGCGATCCGATGCCGCCCTATACCGGGCCAAAGATCTTGGTCGCGGCCAACACTTCTATTACAGCGATCTTATGAAAGACAGCTTCCTTCCGGAACACGACGCGACCACCGCTAAAAACTACTCGCCCCTGAGAGCCTAAAGCATTGAAACAAAAACCGCCGCGATTGCGTCGCGCCGGTTTTCAGCTTGTCTTCAAGTCCTACTTCAAAGCTGGTCCGATCAGCCGCGCAACCGTTCGGTCGGCTCGCGCATTGTAACCAGCTCTTCTGCTGCTGTCGGATGCACGGCAATCGTCCGGTCGAAGTCCGCTTTTGTGGCGCCCATCTCCAAAGTAATCCCGAGGATTTGTGCAAGTTCTCCGGCATCCGGACCGACAACATGGACACCCAGCACCTTTTGACTGTCCGCATCGACGATCATTTTCATGAGCATCTTTTCATCCCGGCCGGAGAGTGTGTGTTTCATCGGCCGGAAGCTTGACTTGTAGATATCGAGATTTGGGGTTCTCTCCAAGGCTTCTTCTTGGGTCAGCCCCACGGTTCCCATCTCTGGCTGCGAGAAAACCGCTGTCGCAATCAAGCTGTGATCGACGGTCCACGGTTTGTTGCCGAATACCGTGTCGGCAAACGCATGACCTTCACGGATGGCCACAGGTGTCAGGTTGGCCCGGTTGGTCACATCGCCAACAGCGTAGATGGACTGAATGTTTGTTTGAGACTCTGCGCTAACCTTGATGGCACCGATCCCGTCCATTTCCACACCGGCTTTTTCCAATCCCAGGTCTTTGGTGTGCGGCCTGCGGCCAATGGCAAACATGATCTGATCAGCGGCCAGCGCCGCACCGCCTTTTGTTCGGCCAATCAGAGAACCGTCCGCCTGTTTTTCAATGGCGCTGAATGTATCATTCAAGGCGACCTTGATGCCCTTTTTCTCCATTTCCGCGCGCACGGTTTTACGCAGGTCCATATCAAAACCACGCAGGATCTCTTCGCCGCGGTAAATCAGGGTTGTATCAACACCCAGACCATTGAAGATGCCGGCAAACTCCACCGCAATGTAACCACCACCAGCGACAACAATGCTGTTTGGCAATTCCTCGAGATGAAATGCTTCGTTGGACGTGATGACATGCTCACCGCCCGGCAAACTGGCATCGACATTCGGGGATGCCCCGACAGCGACCAGAATGTATTTCGCCCGGATTGTCTGGCCGGTCGCCAGCAGCCGCACGGTATGTTCATCTTCGATCACCGCACGGCTGTCGTGAATTTCCACGCCGGTATTGTCCAGATTGCGCCGGTAAATCCCCTCCAGACGGGTGATTTCCTGATCCTTTGCCGCAATCAGCTTGTCCCAAGAGAACGTCCGCTCGCCAACACTCCAGCCGAAACCTTCGGCATCTTCGAATTCTTCAGAGAACTTGGAGGCATAGACAAAGAGCTTCTTCGGCACGCAGCCGCGGATCACACAAGTTCCACCGTACCGGTATTCTTCCGCAATCCCGACCCGGGCACCATGTGTTGCTGCGATACGGGCCGCGCGTACACCGCCTGATCCGCCGCCGATCACAAACAGATCATAGTCAAAGTCACTCATCTAACGCCCCTTGGAATTTCTTCAGGTCTCTTGGCCAGCGGGTTAGTGGCCTCGCAGCCCACATAAGCGATCCCTGGCTGGAAACAAGTCCTGGCCAGACGACCGGCCAGGAACAAGGAACGCTTGAGTTCTTATGCATCGGGCCGCTTTCGCGGCCCGGTTTAGCGAACGGGCTCCCGTATCATCGGCCCGTTGAGGTGACGGGAGCCTCCTCGTAGCAGAGGCTCACTCATCGATCACTTATTCTTTAGGTGCTTCAGTTTCGCCCTTGGTCAGCTCTTCTTGAACCATAGCAACCATATCGACACTCAGACGGTCCTGCCATTCTCGGCTTGCATTGACGGATTTGCCGGTGATTTCAGCAATGCTGTCCCGCAGCTTAGAGCCGAGCGGTGTCCGGTAAAACTCTGCGAGCTGTACCAGTTCTTCTTCTGTAAATGCGCCTGCCCAAACTCTGTAGATTTCCTGGTTCAATTCGGCGCGCCGCGGAGCTAGCTGCAAAGCGACGTTTTGAACCACTTCAGCAATCTCTTCTGCCCGGGTCGGATCATTCTGAGTAAAGGCAGACAATGTCTGCTCTGACATCACAAACAAGATGGCGTCGAACGGTTCCAGCACCTTTGTTTCGATCGCAACAGCTTTTGCAGCTTCTATGTGACTGTCAGAAAAGCTGTCTTGAGCGACCGCATTACCCGAGATCGCGCCCAGCGTCATCATCGCCAGACCAATACGGGCAAACTTCATAGATTTCATTTCTTTGACTCCTTGGCGGTCCTCCGGAGTATTCTCCGGCAACCAAAATTCGCTAAAATCGACGCAGGCGTAATCGTCTTTACCCCATCTTCTCCGGCCACGTAAGCCTTCGATGCAAGTTTCAGGAAAAGACCGTGTTCGACGACGCCCGGTATCTCGACCAAAGCTTCAGCAAGCAGGGCTGGGTTTTCGATCCGCTCAAGATGCGCATCGAAGATTACATGCCCGCCATCTGTGACGAAAGCTTGTCCGCCAGCAACGCGAAGTTCCAGTTTTTGCGGCAGGCCCAAATCGGCCAGCGCAGACAAGATTGCGCGGCGTGTGGCTTCCTGTCCAAACGGCACAACTTCGATCGGTAATGGAAACTGACCAAGCGTTGGAACATTCTTGCTGCCATCGGCAATCACAATCATCTGCTTGGACGCGGCTGCGACGATTTTCTCTCGCAAAAGCGCACCACCTCCCCCCTTGATCAGGGCAAGGTTTGCGTCAAGTTCATCCGCTCCATCGACCGTAAGATCCAGCTCCGGCATTTCTTCCAGAGTGGTCAGCTTTACGCCCAAGCTGGAGGCCAGCTCCGCTGTGCGTTCAGATGTTGGTACACCGATAATGTCCAAGCCATCATCAATCCGTTTGGCCAGTGCCCGGACGAAAAACTCAGCAGTCGAACCAGTCCCAATCCCAAGGCGCATTCCAGAAGTAACGTCTTCCGCTGCCCGCTCAGCCGCCAGCTGCTTAAAGTGATCGCTCATAGTCCGTTTCTCCGGTTCTCACGCACGCCGATTGCAGCGTACCGGCCAGTTTGTTGGATTGACCGCGCGGTCCTTAGCATGGCTGACAAGCATGGGTCCAGATCGTTTGCAATTTTCAACCGGGATCGGCAAGCGGACCCGTTGACGCATAGTTAACCCTAGTTTCAGAAAATTCGAAAATAATACAGTTTGATTCGAGATCCTGGCTAAGAGGCTGATCAGAATGTTCAAAATAAAAAGGAAGTTGAACACTTCTCCCACCTCAGCAACAAACGCACTGGATAATTCTGGCACTGTTGAAGATACTAAGGATGATACGCTCGAGGACGGCAAAACCTCCTCCGACATCATGGTCCACGCTCTCGATAGTCTGGAAGGTGATCTAAAGGTCGCCGCAAAAAGTATCGATGTTGCGGCGAGCAAGGTTCAAGACAAACTCGGCACGCAAGCTGACATTCTTGAGGAAATCAAATCCGGCAGCCAGGTGCTCACTGACCAAGCGACCATGGCCGGGCAAAATGTTACCGAACTTACCGCCTCGATCCAGAATCTGTCCTCAGCAAGCGCTGAAATCGGCACCCAAGTCGGTGTTTCGAACGATCTTGCGGTAGAAGCCAGGGATGTTGCCGATCAGGCAAACCAAGGCGTTCTTCAACTCAAAAGCGCCATCGAAGATATTGCCAATGTAGTCGGGTTGATTTCTGATATCGCCAAACAAACCAACCTTTTGGCCCTCAATGCCACTATCGAGGCAGCGCGCGCAGGTGAAGCCGGTCGCGGATTTGCCGTTGTCGCCGGTGAAGTCAAAGCCCTATCCGTTGAAACTCAATCGGCAACAGAACAAATTGTCGCCAACATAGATAAGCTGAACCATTCAGCTGAGCTCAGCCTCGGTTCGGTAAGCCGCATCATAGATGTGATCGGCCAGATCCGGCCGAGCTTTGCTGCCGTCGAAGACGCTGTTCAAACACAGGTAGAGACCACCGCTCTCGTTGGCCAAAAGGCCGAAGAGACCGATACTTTTGTTCAGGAAGTTGTCCGCCGGGTCGATAAAATCAGAACGTCTGCGGATCAAGCGGAAGCAAATGGGGCCCGTGTCCGCGAAGCTGGTGACGAGATGAACGTCACCACTAAGGCACTGCAGTCACGCTTTGCCATGATGATCCGGCAAATGGAGGCTGGTGACCGACGAAAGAACGACCGCCTGCCAGCAAAAATTGCCGGAACGTTTACATCTGGAAAAGTGACTGGCCGCCTGGAAACCCGGGACCTTTCGAGAGGTGGGGTACTGTTTAAAACGGAGAACCACGACTTGCTTCGAAACGGTTCTCAAATCCGCCTTGAGTTGAAGGGTCTCGGATCCACTGACGCAAAGATCGTCGGTGTTTCCGAAGCTGGTTGCCACTGCTCGTTCACCGATCCCGATGCGCGTTTCCTGGCCGAGCTAGAGCAAAAGATTGCCCAAATCCATCAAAGCTATGCAAAAGACGTGGACACAGCACAGTCCGGGGCAGCGCGTATTACATCAGCAATGGAAGACTTGGTTGCCCGGCGGGTTCTGACGTTGAATGATCTTTTCGACACAGACTACCAGCCGATTAGCGGGACCGATCCTTTGCAGGTTTCGACCCGGGCTCTCAAAGCGCTGGAAAACACCCTCCCGAATATCCAGGAGGACATTCTTGGCCGCAATAAAGGCATGGCTTTTTGTGCGGCCGTCGATCGCAACGGCTATCTCCCGGTCCATAACCTCATCTTTTCCAAACCGCAAAAACCTGATGATCCAACCTGGAATGTCGCCAACTGCAGGAACAAGCGGATCTTTGATGATCGCGCAGGTCTAACCGCGGCGCGCAACACACGCCCGTTCCTAATTCAGTCCTACCCGCGCGACATGGGCGGTGGAAACATCGTCTGGATGAAGGAAGTCGATGCGCCGATTTTCGTGCAAGGGCGGCATTGGGGCGGTTTCAGAACAGCTTATAAACTGTGAGGCAAGGCCCGCCCCCGGCTGCAAATAACCGGATTGCCCTGTCACCTTGCAGCACGACACAAATACGGCTAGGCAATTGCATCATCTGTCCAGCCTGAGGTTCTTATGTCTGTTCTCGTTTTTGATCTCGACGGTACGCTTGTCTCGTCCATGGAGGATCTCGTGGCAACGCTCAACGCAGTCTTGAGCAAAGCCGGGCATGGCACGGTCCCCCAGGAAAAAGTGAGCAACATGGTAGGCATGGGCGCAAAGGTGCTTTTGCAACGAGGCTTGGATTATTTGGATGTTGCCTGGACCGACGAGACGATCGCTCCGCTTTTCGAAGATTTTCTAGAGCATTATGCCGCTAACATAGCCGTCCACACACGCCCTTTCGGGGGCGTACTCCCGGCTTTGGAGCGCTTCCGGGCGGAGGGTTGGAAACTTGCGATTTGCACCAATAAATCAGAACGCCTGACCCTGCCGCTTCTGGAGGAACTCGGCATGACACAGTATTTTGATGCCGTGGTCGGCGGCGACACGTTTTCTGTGTCCAAACCTGATGCTGCCCCAGTTCTTGGTGCAATTGAGCGCGCAGGCGGCCAGACAGCCGGTTCCATCATGATTGGGGACAGCATCACGGATATCAACGCCGCCCGCGCGGCGGGCATCCCGGTGATTGCTGTTGATTTTGGCTACACTCCCGTTCCGGTCACCGAGCTTGGGCCGGACCGGGTGATTTCTCATTTTGATGAGCTGGCGGATGTAGTCGCCGCTCTCTCGTTGGCTCAATCAGCGTAGGCTCATACTAACGTAATTCTCTCTTTTCTAGTCCAACATTTTGCTGGAACTTACACGACGGCGACCTCAAATCTTTCGCAATCCCCAAAGGAATTTAAACGTTTGAGTGGCTAATCTGTCACAAACGCCGTGTCCTGCTATTCTGTTGCAACTGATTCCCGATGAGGCAGAAAACAAATGGCAACGCAGGCCGCGAATAATCCCATCAGAGAAAAACTGCTCAAGGGTATTTCCCTGCAGAAATCCGGCGAATATGAAAAAGCGCAGCGGGTTTATAAGCAGGTTGTCAAAAAGGCCCCCAAAAACCCAGATGGCTTGCATCTGCTCGGGGTAACCTATCGGCAACTCGGTTTTCCGAAACGCGCGCTGGAGTACATCCGGAAAGCCATTGCACTCAGCCCAAACCAATCGGTTTTCTATGCCAATTTAGCCCGAACCATGATGGACCTTGGAACGGACCCAGACAGTCTTTTAGTGATTTGCAACAAAGCCTTAGATCTAAATCCTAGAGAACGGGAAGCCCGCAATATCAAGGGCATCGCGCTTACAAAAAAGAAGGAATATCATGAAGCTGAGCTGATCTTCCAAGGCCTGATAGGGGAAGACCCTGATTACAAGGATGCCTACCGGAATTTTGCGACACTCCTGATGGAGGCGGACAAGACAGAACACGCAGTCAACTTCTTCATCAAAGCGGTGATGATGGAGCCTGACAATCCAGAAAACTACATTTTGCGAGCACGGTGCCGTTTGAAATTGGAGCAATACGAGCCATCTCAATATGAATTGTCAGAAGCGCTGAGGCGGTTTCCGGACAACGCGGATGTCAATCATGAGGCAGCCCGTCTTCTTTTCCGCATGAACGAGACCAGTCAAGCCATTTCCTATGCTCGCATCGCCTACGAGAAAGATCCGGACGATTACCACAAATGCGTAACCCTCGGTGTCAATCTCCTCATGCACGGCGATAACCAAGAGTCGCTGGAGGTTATGAAAGCCGCCAGTAGGCTAGCGCCTGAAAGTAACAAAACCGTAGAATGGAACCTGGCCCTGGCGTATCTCGCCAACGGCGATCTCAAGAACGGTTGGAAACACCATCCAGCGCGTTTCCAAGATCCGACAGCGAAAGTCCACCGCAGAACTTTCGATGTGCCAGCCTGGAAAGGTGAGGATATCTCCGACAAGACGGTATTGGTTTGGACCGACCAAGGCCTCGGTGATGCGCTTAAAGCTGGCACCATGCTGCCAGAACTGATTTCTCGGGCAGGCCACATTATTGTCGAAATGTCCGAAAAAGGAGCGGCTCTCTTCCGGCATTCCTTCCCGAATACGACGTGCCGTAAGTCGCGCATGAACGAGAACTTTGAAGCCACTTCCTCAGACTACGATGTACACGCAAACATTGCGGATTTGGTGTCGTTCTTCAGACCGACCATCCAATCCTTCAAAGATGCTCCTTGTCCTGTCTTTTCATTCGAGAAAGACCGGGCCATTGAATATCTGCAACGCCTAAATGGGCATCAAGACAAACCAGTGATAGGGTTCTCCTGGCGTTCGCAAAACTTGGCGGTTGCACGCGCAAGATTCTATTTATCTGCACCTGGAATTGCACCGGTTCTGGAATCGCGGGACGCGATTTTCGTCAATTTGCAATACAAAACGATCGACAAGGAAATCGCATTTCTGAAACAGAAGTTCCCTGAGAAGTTCCATTACTTCGAAGACGTTGATCTCTTCGATGATCTCATGGGCGCAGCCGCGCTGACCGCTTGCTGTGATTTCGTCGTTTCTGCAAATACAAGTGTTGCCGATATGGCCGGTATTCTCAATATCCCGTCCATCCGTTTCGGCCAGGAAGAGGCAGCTCTTCTCCTAGGCCAGGACAATCCGCCCTGGTATCCGTCCATGACCTATATGCACCCATATAAAGACAAGCCGTGCTCAGAGTTCGTGCCTGAAATCATCAAGGAAATGGACCGTCAACTAGAGAATTGGACCCCAGAGCGGCGGAACAAACGTCTGGGACTCTAACAGATCTTTACTGGTGGATTTGGACGATCAGGCCGGTTTGCGGGCGATCGCGACCAATGTGTCCGTGACGTCAATCCGGTTGAGCGCGGCTTCGTAGGATCTCTGCAAATCAGGTGTATCAATCGCCGCCAGCGTCGATTTATGCCCACCTGGTTTTCCGGCGGAAAGCCAGGTCAGATGGTTCGACAAAGGATAACGCTGCACGCCTTCTATGACGATGTCGCCATATCCAGAAGAAGCAAGCAGACGGGAAAGACTGTCGCGGGTATGCAGCACGAGATGCTGGCTCCACAGCGTGAATGCTTTGAACGCTTCGCTTTTCAATTCATTCAGCAAGACATCTTTTGCATGTGGCACTTCAGCGACCAGCAGACCGCCCGGTTTTAAAACCCGGTAGAGTTCTTGAAGGATCGGTTTCGGCTCCGGCAGGTGTTCCAAGACATGGAAGCTGAGCGCACTGTCCATGGAGTTATCCGGCAGGGCCGACAAGGACGTATGGCAGGAAATGCCGTTGGCGTTGAGCGCGGTCACATAATCGTCTTGAAGTTCAACACCGCAGCAGCTCTGCGCTTCGTTTTGAACCGCATGCAGGAAGGACCCGTCGCCGCAGCCGAATTCGACGATGTGTTTGCCCGTAACATAGGGCCGGTATGCCGCCATGCGCCGTGCCGCGTCGGTCATAACTTCATAGTCGCGTTTGCCAATCAGGGCTTCATTTGCCTGACGATAGGCTCCATCTTCATAGACTTCGTCGCCACCATAGAAGCCGTCGATGTAGATCACGCCAGATGAGCTGTCGCGGTAGACCGTAACATTGTCGCGGTCCCGGGTTCGGGAGGCGAAAACTTCTTGGGTCGCTTTGCTGGCAACACCCAGTTCTTCCAAAGTCTCAAAAATACTCGCCATGGGCTTGTCCTCAGCTTCCAGCTGGTTGGATCGTCTCCGGCTGATAACCGGCTGCTTTTGCATAGGCTTCAAGCGCGAGCCAATCGCGCGGTGTGTCGAGATCGATCTCAACCGCATCCGGCAGAACAACAGGCACGCTGCGGCCGAAGAACCGCTCACCGGCTTTGACAAAGCCGCCCTTCCGCAATGCATAGATGGCCCCGGTTTCCCGGAATTCCTGCGGCCGCTCCTGGCGCCGCTGACGCGGCTTAGAGGCGTCATGGTTGATGCCGATACCCGAGCCGTCTTCTGCGATTTGCCAAAGAAAAGCATGTACTTCGACGACCGAAAAAGCGGTGTCTGCATCTTTTTCGCCCCGTGTGCGGACAACCTGGTCGATTTCGGCCGCGCTTGTCAGCGGTGCCGTACATTGCAGAAAGACGATGGTATCCGCGGCCTGACAGGCTTCCGTTTCCGATATGGCATGAAGCACTGCAGATTCGGAGGAAGCTTCGTCACCAGATATGTCATCCGGCCGTTTGAGGCCTTCGGCGCCATATTCCCGAGCAACGGCAAGTATCTCGTCATCGTCGCTGGAGACAATCACATCGGAAACCGTTTCGGCTGCTTGTGCCGCACGGATGGAATGGGCGACCAAAGGCAGCCCCAAAAAAGGCTTGATGTTCTTTCCCGGAATGCCTTTTGACCCGCCGCGCGCGGGGATGATCACTGCGACCCGTTCCATCTCACGTGCCTCCTAGCTTATGTTCAAAGTCCAGGATTGTTGACCGCAGCTTTTTTCAGATCATAAATCGCCATGCGCCGGGCAATTTCTGGCGCAAGGACTTCCGGCTTCCAGCCCAGCATCTCCTGGGCCTTGGTGTTGTCACCACGCAAGTAAACCACATCGGACGCCCGGAAATACCGCGGATCGACATAGGCGATCAGTTTGCCGGTCTTACGGTCATAACACTTCTCGTCCATGCCCTCGCCTTCCGAATGTAGATCGAACCCGACCTCCTGGGCCGCCATGAATAAGAATTCGCGCACGGTGTATTCGGTGTTAGTCGAGATAACAAAATCATCCGGCTGGTCGTGATCCAGCATCTTGATCATCATGTCGGTGTATTCAGGTGCGTAGCCCCAATCGCGCACGCTGCTCAGGTTTCCAAGCGGCATGGCGTCCCTGCCCTGCAGCTTGATCTCTGCAAGCCAGCTCGTGATTTTGCGGGTGACAAACTCCAGGCCGCGCAGCTCAGACTCGTGATTGAACAAAATGCCGGAGGTCGCGAACATGTCGTAGGCTTGCCGGTAGTTCACGACCAGAGAATGCGCCCCGAGCTTGGAGACCGCATAAGGGCTCAGCGGATTAAACGGCGTTTTTTCCGTTTGCGGCTTTTCCAGCACATCGCCGTACATCTCCGAAGTCGACGCCTGATAAAGCTTGGCATCCAGTTTCAGGATACGCATCGCTTCCAGAATGTTCAGAACTCCCATGTAGTTCACATCGGAGGTGTAATGCGGGAACTGGAAGCTGTCGGCGACAAAACTCTGAGCGGCCAGATTATAGATGTGGTCCGGCCGGATTTCGTTCAAAACGTTTTGCACATTGGCAAATTCCGTGACTTCCAGCGTGCAGTATTTGATCTTTTCCCGGATCCCAAGCTCGTTGAGGCGTTCGGTCTTGGATGTGCTGCCACGGCGCATGGCGCCATGAACTTCATGACCGCGCTCAAGCAGGCCGCGCGCCAGAAATGCACCGTCCTGGCCGGAAATTCCGGTAATCAGCATTTTAGCCATTTTGTTCTCCTAACTGCCGGATCGCCTTGTCGAAGCCGTCGCCCTCGGAAAGGTGGCCTTGCCACACTTCCAGAACCTTGCGCCCAGGCCCATCAACGTATTGCGAAGGATCACCCAGATCGCCTTCGCCGAATTCAATGCCTTCACCGTCAATCCCTACAGCATCGGCAATATGGATGTGCCGGGCAAGCGGCATCAGCCGATCACACCACTGACGCCAGTCCGCTTTCGAATAATTTGCCGACAAAATCAGATGCGACAGATCCAGGCACACTTCCATCGAGATTTCGGTGATGATGTCGATGTCGTCTTCACCGCAGAACAGGTCGAGCACGTCCGCACCGCCGAAATACCAGGCAATGCGCGGCAGCCACTGCGGATAGATCGGAGCGCCGCGGTCCCGGCCGGCTTCATAAAGGACCTGTTGCAAACGTTCGTATGTTGCCCGTTTCCCCTCCGGCAAGAGCCTTGAGAAACTGCCGACGATCGGGACGCCAGCGCCGGTGCGCTGCTCCAGCTCCAACGCCAGATCGACACAGGTTTCGATCACCTTCAGACTACGGATACGCGTGTCGTCTTCTGCAGACATCGGATCGATCAGCGTCTTACTGTCGATGTAGTCGGGAATGTGGATCGAATAATGCCGGGTTAGATCAAGTTTCTCTAATCCGTCCGCCATCGACGCACCGAATGTGGCCACTTCTTCATAGGACAGATGAAGCTCGTTGTTCTGGATCGGAAAACGGCTCTGCAGGACTTGTGCATCGTGTAGACGGAGCGGAATGGAAAGCTGTTTTTCGTCGCAAAAAGCCACCAGTTCCGGTTCAAGCGGCGGTTTGGGTTCGGTGAAATGCAGGTCGGAAATAGCTGTTCCTTCCCCCACCGGTCGCCGGACAGCCGTGAGGCCTCGTTTTTGAACATCGGCCCAGGTCAACCCCTTCCGCGGTGCCTTCACCACCACATTGGCTTCAGACAAAGCTTCACCCGCCGCAATATCCTGGCTTGCATAAAGGGAAGACCCAAGGTTCTGCATGTTGATGCGCTCACCCTGGTTGATGTCCCGGCGGCCGGAACCTTGCACCGTGTCAAAGGCGTTCAACATCCGGCACATCCGGACAAACTCATCCGGATCGGATGACGAACTGTCGTCAATGCCCTTGCCGTGCTTGTCGAGGGTCAAATGCCGTTCAAAAACGGTTGCTCCATTGGCCGCTGCGATCAAACAGACTTCCCAATCCTGGTCATGACTGGAATAGCCGATGTCCGCATCGGTCTTTTGCTTCAAGGTGTCGATGAATTTCATCTGCTGATTGCCGAGCAGAACCGGGTAGTTTGAGATGCAATGGAGATAAGCAATCTCCGGCACATCCTTGGTGGCTTCAAGCGCCTTGAAGATATCGTCCTCTGAATGACCTCCGGTGCTCAGTATCAGCGGTTTTCCGAGCCCCGCCATCGCGGTGACCAGCTCTTCATTCATCAGCTCGGCAGACGGCACTTTGAAGAAATCAAATTCGGAGATCTTGTCACCGAAGTCAGCGGCGTCTGAGAATTTAAAAAAGCTGACCCCGGCCTTCATGCCCTTTTTTTGAATGAGACGGGCAAGGCGTAAGATTTCGTCTGGTGAGATATAGCTTTCATCGATTTCTCGGCTGAGGATCTCATCACCGATCTCACTGATTGCCTGGTAAAACCCGGCCTTGGCTCTGTACTGAAACTTGGCACCCCAAGCCCCAGCTTCACTGGCAATATCAATGAGCTGCTCCGCGATCTCGGAAGAACCGCGGTGGTTGATGCCAAGTTCGGCAATGATCTTCATGCGTTCGCATCCCACCCAGGAAATGTCGAGTTTTCAAGCCGACTGAAAAACCATCTAACTTGCGCCAAGGTTATTCCATGCCATCAACCGTTGACATTCACCGGGCTCGCCCAGCGGCAGTGGTCCACAGATAAGCTCAATATTCACAGGGATTTGGCTGGATGGGAAGCCTCTAGCAGTCATACCAGTCGCTTCGGAAGGCAAGCAAAGAAAAAGGCCGGGTCGCCCCGGCCTCTTTGATTCTCTTCAATTTCCGTCAAAAACGTCAGCCGACGAACGCACGTTCCACGACAAACTCGGCTGGCTTGTTGTTGGCACCTTCGTTCAAGCCCGCTTCTTCCAACAAGACCTTCGTGTCGCGGATCATATCCATGGATCCGCAGATCATACCGCGGTCGACCGCCGGATCGAGCGGCGGCACACCCAAATCCTCAAACAGCTTGCCGGAGGAGATCAGATCTGTGATCCGGCCCTGCCGCGGAAAGTCTTCGCGGGTGACGGAGGTATAGTGCACCAGTTTGTCTTTGGCGAACTCGCCAAT
Source organism: Labrenzia sp. PHM005 (assembly GCF_006517275.1). Lineage (NCBI taxonomy): Bacteria > Pseudomonadati > Pseudomonadota > Alphaproteobacteria > Hyphomicrobiales > Stappiaceae > Labrenzia > Labrenzia sp. PHM005. The sequence continues at coordinate 4,615,699 of NZ_CP041191.1, forward strand.
CAACGGATCATTCAGCGTTTCCTGAACCAGCTCTTCGCCGTATTTCAGTTCAGCCACTTCACGGCACGTATGGGTCAGGATCACCTGATCGAACTTCTCGTATGTATCCGGATCGCGGATCAGGCTGGCAAATGGCGCAATGCCGGTACCGGTGGAGAACATATAGACCCGCTTGCCCGGAACAAGCGCGTCATTGACCAATGTGCCCGTTGGTTTCTTTTTCATCAAAACCGCGTCACCGGGCTGAATCTTCTGAAGATGGGATGTCAGCGGCCCATCCGGAACTTTAATCGAAAAGAATTCCAGCTCTTCGTCCCAGGCCGGGCTGGCAATGGAATAGGCCCGGTAGAGCGGTTTGCCGTCGATCATCAAACCGATCATAACAAACTCACCTGAGCGGAACCGGAAACTTGCCGGACGGGTCATCCGGAACCGGAACAGGCGGTCAGTATAATGCTGGACTGTCTTCACCTCTTCCACAAATACATTGGCCGGCACGGCATCTGCGAGATCAGCGGGTTTGGCAAGTACGTTCATATTTTTCCCGTCCATGGGTCTTGGCACACTTACGATTTATGCCCCGTGTACCATCAATTGCACCTTGACTTGAAGCAACAGCGGCCCACCAAATGTGGGTTTGGCAAAAAAAACATCCAATATTTTCGATAAACGCGCTCAAATGACGCACTGCAAAATGAATATTGTAGTCACCTTGTTCCGATGCACTGCCAGATATAGCACAGCCCAGAGCCTAGGCCGTCTGGACGAATTGGAGATCTCTTTCGCTGGGATTTGCAGCGTTCAAGGTTAAGAAAATCTGCGCAGTGATACTGGTGCATCCTCAAGGCGGATTTGCGTGGAGGATGGGGCGCTGTAGACCTAGCTCCTCGGGTAGGGGCAAGAGCAGAAATCTGACGCAGATGGCCCCCTGACCGTTTCACCGATGCGCTCTGCAGATCTGTCCACGTCCTTTTTCGACCTTTGTCTCACGAAAGACATCTCCAATTCCTCCCGTCCATACGGTCTCGCTATTAACCTCGCAGAGATTTGAAACGCGATTGGACCACGTCAAAAATGCGGACTTAGAATGCGGCAGATGGTGATTAGAAATTGCACAGTTAGGCCAGAGCACAAGCAGAGGTGCTGACCAGTTTACGACAATCTCAAGAAGATCCGGATATCTGACGTTTTTTATTTGACAGCCAAGTTAAAAATGCAGAAATTACTGCAATCACAAGACAAGCTTCAATAATACCTTCCAATGAGGCAAAGTAAATGTCCGGACGCGCGCACGACGATACGCATCAAAAAATAGCATTCGTGCTCATGGATCGCTTTTCCATGAATGCATTTGCGAGTGTCATTGAACCACTTCGCATAGCAAACCGTATGCTCGGCAAGGATTTTTACGTATGGGAGACTTATTCCCTTGACGGAAATTCAGTGGTCGCGAGCAACGGCTGCGAAGTTTCGGTCAAAAAATCTATTCGGGAACTTGGCGACGCAGATATTACACTTTTGTGTACTGGAATGGACGTTGAGCGCCTGCCGCTGGATCCGGAACTGGGCAACAAACTTCGCCGCCTGAATGCGCTTGGCCGCACCTTTGGCGCCATCTGCACGGGCGCCTATCTGCTGGCCCGCTATAATCTGCTCGATGGCCGCCGCTGCACCATCCATTGGGAGAACCTCCGGTCCTTGCGCGAGGAATTTCCGGATGTTGAAGTGACCTCCGACATTTTCTCTATTGATCGCAACTGCATCACGTGCGCCGGCGGCATGGCGTCGCTTGACATGATGCTGCGTCTTATCGCGATCCAGCATGGCGCTTATCTTGCGCATGAAGTCGCTGAAGTGGCGCTTTATCAGAACATGCGCTCCGGCGAATCTGCCCAGCGCCACGACATCGAAGCACGTACCGGCATTTCCAATGCCAAGATCCTCGACGCCATCCGGATCATGGATCTGCATATCGAGGACCCGCTCAGCTGCCAGCAACTGGCGATGACAGTCAACTTGTCTCCCCGCCAGCTGGAGCGTTTGTTCCGCCGCCATTTCAACTGCACGCCAGGCCAATATTATCTGCGTCTGCGCCTGGAAACCGCGCGCGATCTTTTGCGCCGCACCAGCCGGCCGGTTCTGGATGTGGCTTTGGCTTGCGGGTTTGCGTCGACATCGCACTTCACCAAATGTTACCGGGAACGTTTCCTGTGCACACCGACCGAAGAGCGCCAGTCCTATCAATGGGCCAATACCAAACCGACCTCCAATGTCGGCACGGCCACACCGATGCGCCTGGTCGCCAAGTAAATTTGGCGTATATAGATTTGAAACGCCGCCCTTTGGGCGGCGTTTTTGGTTAGGTCTCTAGTTTCGGCCAGGGCATTTTTCCTAATTCAAAAAGCCAACTCACTATCCCAACAACCGGACAGCGCCCAACGGCACAAGATAGATTCCAAGGCACAAGATCGCGCCGAGAAACACCCGTCTGAAGCCCTCATCTGAGAGGCGTCCGCGCAGATGCTGCCCCACATAAACACCGCAAAGTGCCGGCACGCACAGCACTAAGGACTGCAAGGCATCGGCAGTATCCAAAATGCCAAATCCGCCCAAGGCCAACGCAAGTACGATGGTTGCCGACAAAAACAACAAGCCCATCGCCTGAATTAGCTGGTCGCGATTAAAGCCCAGTGCCTGCAGATACATGACCCCAGGAACAGTGTAGGAGCCGGTCAGACCAGAAAAAACTCCATTGACCGCGCCAAGGAATACCCCGGCCGGCATTTGCCATGCTGGTGAGATGTGCAGCCTCAAACCGAAAAGCATCGGAACGGCATAGGCGATCATCAACACCCCAAGAATAAGATCCGCCGCCCCGCCGGGTGCCCGGGTGAGAATAAAAGTGCCCAAGGCCAATGTGAGCGCGGCCGCCCCCAGAAACGGCCAGAGCCGATTGAGCAAGATTTTTAGGTGTCCGCCCGAAAATGCCTGCCAGAGATTGGTCAGAAATGTTGGCCACAAGATCAGAACAATCGCTTTGTCGACGCCAACAAACACGGTCATCAAACCTAAACTGATGGTCGGCATTCCCATACCAACAACACCTTTCACCACTCCGGCGAGGAAAAACACGGCAAAAGCGATCAGGATCAAGTCAAAACTGTCCAATGAGGTTTCTCTCTAATCCTGTGTTTTGGGAGGCTTGTCGGACAGCCGTAAAACGAAATGGGCGTTATTCTGGATGCAGCTTTATTGAGACACTTTTGGCTGCGGCCGCTTTTCAATGACAGGATCCCCGCCGTTTTCATACTCCTTCAGCAATCGAGCCAATGGTTCACTCCACTGCCCCTTCTCAATGGCAGTATCGAACTGGACAAGTAAGTCGAGGCATGGCGATTTTTTTGAAAACATGAAATGAACTGGCTTGCTGGCCGCCGACCATGGTAAATCCACAATCACGCCATCGAGTTGGGCAGCTTTCACAGCTTTTCTTCCGAAACTCCGCGACATAAAAATATAGTCAATCCGTTCATCCGCCAGCATTTTTAGATCTTCTGCGAGGTTGTCACGGGGTTCATTGTCAATGAACAGGTTTTCAGCGGCAAACTCATTTCCCGCAGGACCGAGGTCAGTCCCAAAAGGTGCGCGCCCCGACAAGCCGACAAGATCTTCAAGACGTTCGGGTTTGGCCACCAGGTTTGCGCGGACAAAAACACCAACGTGATCTTGGACCACAGGCAGACTGAGTTTGAATTTCTCGGTTCTTTCATCTGTCGCAAAGGCGCCTGCCAACACATCAATTGCGCCATTTTCCAAAAGCGCAAACAACCGGTTCCATGGCAAATCGGGGCCATATTCCGTCTCGACAGAAAGATCTTGAAGAACGGAACTGGTGATCTCGGGAAAGATCCCTTTCAATTCCGTCTGATCCTCGGAGCGCCAGGAAATCGGCTGCCACTCATTGGCACCATTGACGCGCAGTACTTGGCACGCTGGTGCCGCATAGCTGCTCATAGTGAACGCGAAAAAAAAGATAACCAAAAAAGGCAAAAACGCCCTGCAACCGCGTGACGGACTAAAAGAAAACATTTTGACTGCGCGCTCCTCACCCGCACTTATAGGGTGAATAGTGCCTTCGCAGCGCTTTGCCGGTCAACTCATAATAAAGGACAAGTCCGGCTGAAACTTACTTCTACCCGTGTGATTAAATCGGGTTTCAATCCTCCGCTACGGAGTGCTAGTTTTTCTAAATGCCAGCCTCTTCGCCTCCCCAAATCAGCAACGCCGCCGCCCGCCATCTCTTTCTTGACCGGCATGGACTTGCCACACCGCTACGCGGCACAACCTCGGTTGAGGACGTGAATTCTACGATAAAGTCCCTTGGCTTCGTTCAAGTCGACAGCATCAATACGGTGGCGCGTGCACACCATATGATCCTTGCGTCTCGTCTTCCCGGTTACAAGGAAAGCCATCTCAAACGGCTTTTGGAGAAAAACCGCCAACTTTTTGAACATTGGACCCACGATGCATCGGTGATCCCGGCTGATTTTTTCCCGCATTGGCGGCTGCGTTTCGATCGGGACAGGGAAAAACTGATCGGCCGCTGGCGCAACTGGCGTCAAAATGGGTTTGAAGCGAAATTCAACGAGGTTTTGCAGCAGGTTTCCGATCATGGCCCTGTGTCATCATCAACAGTTGGCGAAGGTGAGAAGCGCAGCAATGGCGGCTGGTGGAACTGGCATCCATCCAAAACCGCTCTTGAGTTTTTGTGGCGCACTGGAGCACTCTCCGTCTGCCATCGTCAGGGCTTTCAAAAAATATACGACCTGACCGAACGGGTTGTTCTGGACGAACACAGAAACACGCGTTTTGAGACCTCAGAAACGATCGAGTGGGCCAACCGGGCCGCGCTCGACCGGCTTGGCTTTGCCACCTCCGGCGAGCTTGCCGCCTTTTGGGACCTCATCACACCCGCCGAAGCCAAAACCTGGTGCGAGCGAAAACTGGCCACCGGCGAGATCCTGGAGGTCCTTATTGAGTGTGCCGACGGCGCGGTTCGCAAATGTTTTGCAGCACCGGAAACGCTCGACACTCTGGACAATCTGCCCGAACCGCCCTCGCGGGTGCGAATCCTGTCTCCGTTCGATCCGGCCCTGCGCGACCGCAAACGGGCGGAGCGGCTGTTCGGATTTCATTACCGGATCGAGGTGTTCGTCCCCGAACCTAAACGGCAATATGGATACTATGTCTTCCCGGTCCTGGAGAGCGACAAACTGATTGGCCGGATCGATATGAAAGCGCACCGGTCCGAAGACCGGCTGCATGTCAAAGCCTTCTGGCCGGAAAAAGGAACGCGCATGGGCAAGGGCCGGATCGCCAAGCTGGAAAGCGAAATTGGCCGCATGGCCCGGTTCTCAGGCTGTAGTTCTGTCACGTTTGAACGCGACTGGCTGAGGACTTCTTAAGCCACGTCTGCTTCCGCAGCCTCAAATTCCTCCATTAAGGCCTGCATAAGTTCCGCTGCGGGCAGGAACCTCGCCCGGGCGGCCTCTGATCCGGCCCACTGAGCCCCATATCCCGGTTCACCTTTGGCTTTCGCTGCTGCATTCAGCGCTTTGCCCAGATCATAGGTGTAGGGATAGGCAGGAACCTCGGCATCGGACACATCGGCAGTCCATCTGGTAAATTCATTATCGAGGCAGCGGGCGGGCCGGCCGGAAATCGCCCGGGTCATCACCGTCTTGCCACCTTCCGCGAGGCGCGCCCGGAACCCGTCATCAGCGGCGGTTTCCGGGCAACCGATGAAGGCCGTACCAAGCTGGGCGGCTTCTGCGCCCCAGCTGAGCGACGCGCGCACATCCGCACCGTCCATCAAGCCACCCGCCGCAATCACCGGAATGGAAAGGTTTTTGGCAAGCAGCCGGGTCAACGCTTCGGTGTCCAACCGTTCGTCCGGTCCGTTTTCGTCGATCAAACCCCGGTGCCCACCGGCGGACCAGCCTTGGGCAACCACTGCATCAATCCCGGCCGCTTCCACCCGACGGGCGTCTTCTAAAGATAGAGCGCTGGCAATCAGCATGATCCCTCGGTCTCGCAGCGCGGCCAATTTGTCTGCAGCCGGTAATCCGAAATGAAAACTCGCCACCGCCGGCGCACTTTCCAAAAGCAGTTCAAACATCGCCTGATTTACAACAAAACTCTGATAAATCTCGTGAAGCTCGTTTGGCGGTGCAGCCTCAAAACGCTCAAACCGCGATTGTGATCGCGCGATCCAATCGCGCGCGACTTCCTCGCGCAATTCCATAGGCTTGTGGCAAAAGAAATTCAGATTAATAGGCCCGCCAGTCATCGCGCTTGTTTCGGCAATCATCTTTGCTGCCGTCTCCACGCTGGCGGCGCCGAGCCCCAGCGCGCCCAAACCACCCGCGTTGGCAACAGCCGCCGCGAGCGCTGGTGTCGACGTTCCGGCCATCGGTGCCTGAAACACCGGGATGTCCAACGAAAGTTCTTCAATTGTTTTGCGCATCACGCCCCTCCCCTATGCACATGGCCTGTCCGCCTGCCCGATTTGCACACACGCTATCAGCCAGATGGCGCGTCCACTAAATCAGAAGTGTGGTGCTGACCGCAGCCTGTCACAAGGCCCTGTTCTCGGCGAAACGCTTTCCGGTCATCCGGCCGCGGCGGCACCAAATTACACAAGACGCTTTGCCGCAGGCAACCCACTAGCGGAAGTCAGTATTTAAATGCATAGTTTCGCATTAATGAATTTTATTTCCGGAGACTAAGATGACTGTTGAACGGGGTATTTTATTTGTCGTTGGTGCGCTCGTGCTCGCCAGCGTCTTGCTTGCCGTTTATTCGAACCTCGCCTGGCTGTGGCTGACCGGCATTCTCGGCGCGCATTTGATGCAGGCCGCTTTTACCGGTTTTTGCCCGGTGGTCATGACGCTGAAAAAACTCGGCCTGCCGCAGCGCGCCGGATTTTCTTAAACCGACGAAATCTGAGGGGTTGCCGGTCTCTTCCCAACGCCCACCGGGACGGCTGGCAATAATGCGGATTGCCAAGGCCCATACCTTCGGCAATCCGCAGCTTTTTGTTCTGATTTCGCCAAACGGATTGAACAGGTCTCGGAGACACTCAACCTCCAGCTGCGCATCTCCGGCCAGCTTGATGCAGAATGACAAACGGGTAGCTTCTGTCGGCGTTTAACAAAACTCGAAAATTCAGCTCAAGACCTGGCCGCGGAAATAGTTGGAGCGGCTGGGTTCACCAAGAGCCTTGAAAAACCGTTCGACCACCGGTTCAGACACCTTGATTGGCGACGGACCATAGGTCTCGTATTTGTCCGACAAGGCCTTATTGATCGTGTTTGAGAAATTGACGAAGTCCAGATGTTCGGACGGAAATTTTGCGACCGCCTTGCGCACGATTTCCTGGATCGCCGGGTCATGAGCAATGGTCATGACGGTGATCTCACTGCCGTTTTCTTTTGCCAAACGCCGGTATGCAGCCGAAAGGCTGTCTTCAAAATCTTCGTCGGCCGTCCGGCAAATGTAGTTGCTGAACGCCTGCAGGAACTCGATTTCCCAGGCAGCGTCGGTGCGGTTGATCTGGGACTCGAAGGTCTTTCTCAGGACATCGAAACATAAAAAACGAAGCACCGACATGGCAAAGAAGCCCGTGTTGGCGCCGACGAAGGATTGTTTGCGATGGATCTTGCCGCAGGCTTCGTAGTTTGTCCGGAAGATATCGAACATATCCTGTGACACTGCTAGAAACTCAAAAACGGCCGTGATTTCTGCCGCATCCAACTTGCCGCCGCGCATTTTGGCGGCCCCGAGCAAAGCTTTTTGTGCAAGGTTCAGGGACTGCTGACCAACGGACGCGCAGATATGCGGACCGCTCAGCTTCGGCCATGTCAGTTTGGTTTTACCGGACTTCGAGGTCATCGAAGCGCCTCCAACAAACACTCCAAGCGCCCAAAACTCACGCTTCGCACAAAACATTACTAAGAAATTGTTTTATTTAAAGTAAAGGAACCCTCTAACCTGGCACGCAACTCAGCACTGCGAAATAAACAAAGCTTGTCTGTCTGGTTTTGTTAGCCAGGTATTCCTGTGACTTTCTATCAACATTCAAATATTCGATATTTTTAAAATAAATTCCTAAACTTACGCACATCGCCAGGCAACTCAGTCCCAACTCAAGACAACCTTCCCGGCAGTGCCCGACTTCATCGCGGCAAAACCTTGTTCAAAGTCGTCCACGCCAAATCGGTGTGTGATGACGTTGCGCACATCCAGACCGTTTTGCAGCATGGCGATCATCTTGTACCAGGTCTCGAAAATCTCGCGGCCATAGACGCCTTTTATTGTGATCGCCTTGAAAACAATACGCGACCAATCAACCGGTGACTTGCCCGGCGGAATGCCGAGCAGCGCAATGCGCCCGCCCATAACGAGGTTTTCGACCATCTGATCGAGCGCGACCTGATTGCCGGACATTTCCAGGCCGACATCAAATCCCTCCTTCATGCCGAGCTTTTTCTCAACGCCCTTCAGATCTTCCTTGGCGACATTGACTGGCAGAACATCGGTGACCCGTGTTGCCAGATCGAGCCGGGCCTGATTAACGTCGGTGATCACCACATTGCGCGCACCAACATGGCGGGCTACCGCCGCTGCCATGATGCCGATCGGACCAGCGCCGGTGATCAGGACATCTTCACCGATGAGATCAAAACTCAGCGCCGTATGCACCGCATTGCCGAGCGGGTCGAGGATCGCGCCAATTTCATCATCAATTTCATCAGGCAGTGGCACCACATTGAAGGCCGGCAAGCGCAAGTATTCGGCAAAAGCGCCCTGTTCATTGACGCCGATGCCACGAGTTTCCGGGTCGAGGTGGAATTTCCCGGCCCGCGATTGGCGGGAATGATGACCGATCAGATGGCCCTCCCCTGAACAGCGCTGGCCGATTTCCAGATCGTCGACGTTCTTGCCGATCTCAACAATCTCACCGGCAAATTCGTGGCCGGTGATCATGGGAACCGGCACGGTTCTGGAGGCCCAATCGTCCCAGTTCCAAATGTGAATATCCGTGCCGCAGATCCCGGTTTTGTGGATCTTGATCAAGACATCGTCCGGGCCGATTTCCGGCACCGGGGCACGAGTCATCCAGAGGCCCTCGCGCGGCTCAGATTTTTCCAGTGCTTTCATCTGATTGCTCATGACAGCACTCCCGTTGCCTTGCCCGCCTTCTCAAAAGCTTCCAACGCGCGATTGAGGTCATCATGGGTCAGAGCTGCGTTCATCTGGGTGCGGATGCGCGCCTGGCCGCGTGGCACAACCGGGAAGAAAAAGCCGGAGACATAAACTCCCTCGTCAAACAGCTTGGCCGCCATTGCCTGCGCCAATTTGGCTTCGCCCTGCATCACGGGAATGATCGGGTGCTCACCCGGCAATACTGTAAAGCCAAGATCTTCCAAACCGGCGCGCCAATAGCGAGCGTTGTCAAAGAGGTTTTTTCTCAAATCATCGCCCTCTTCCACCAGACGGATCGCCTCCAATCCGCTCATGACAATCGCAGGCGGCAGGCTGTTGGAAAAGAGATAGGGCCGCGCCCGCTGGCGGAGAAGGTCGATCACCGGCTGCGGACCCGCAATATAGCCGCCAATTCCGCCCCCGAGCGCTTTACCAAGCGTTCCGGTCAAGATGTCGACATCAACACCAAAATGCGCTGGCGTGCCCTCACCTTTTGGCCCCATGAAACCGGTGGCGTGGCAGTCATCCACCATCACCACGGCGTCATACTGTTTGGCCAGGGCTGTAATCTCCGGCAATTTGGCCAGATACCCATCCATGGAAAACACACCGTCAGTGGCGATCATGATGTGGCGGGCACCGGCCTCGCGGGCTTCACGCAGTTTTGTTTCAAGATCCGTCATATCGGAATTTTGGTAGCGGTAGCGCTTGGCCTTGCACAGGCGGATACCATCAATGATCGATGCGTGATTAAGCGCGTCCGATATGATCGCATCTTCAGGCCCCAAAAGCGGCTCAAACAACCCGCCATTGGCGTCAAAACAGGCCGCAAACAGGATCGCATCCTCCTTGCCGAGAAATCTGGCCAGGCGGTGTTCCAGGTGCCGGTGAATGTCCTGAGTTCCGCAGATAAACCGGACGGAAGCCATACCAAAGCCCTTCGGCTCCATCGCTTTCTTGGCAGCTTCAATCAACGCCGGATGATCCGCTAAGCCCAGATAATTGTTGGCACAAAGGTTGATGACGTCCCGCCCACCGACCGCAATGTGGCCGCCTTGCGGCGAGGTAATCAGCCGTTCGCGTTTATAAAGACCCTCCGCCTCAATGTCCTTCAATGTAGCGGTGATGTCAGACAGAAATTCCTGGGCCACGGCACCCTCCGGTAATTTGGATTTTCATCCATAATAACGGATTATCATTCAAAATAGAAGATGCAATTCCGTTATGGCGGATCTTATAGCATCTCAGATGCAACGCATATTGCCAGCTGCGGCTACTCCAGCACAGGCACTTGTCCGGTTAATGACGGCAGTTCGTTTTCGGCAAGTCCTGGCGCTCAAGCGAGTGTCTGGGGCGATGGGCTGACCATCGGCTTGAATATATTTGCCGAAAACACCTGCCAGGTCATCATTCAAGACGCCAAACGCAAACCACCCGATTCTGGTTCTTCGTTTTTTGTTCCTGGCAACGCATAAACATACCGAGCAATTCGCAATCCCTGGCCGCACATCGGCCAGAGACTATTCTTTGAGCTTAGAATTTTACCACCATCAGTATGGCTCTGGCCGGTCCGTTAACCGCTTCAATCGTATGCGGGACATCTGCGGCGTAACGGGCTGTATCGCCTTTGCTGATCTCCCCTTTGGCGACACCAGAGGTGACATGCAGCGTGCCTTCTTCGGCGACCAGTTGTTCCCGGGTACCGCGCTCATGGGGCTTGCTGACGAGCTTGCCACCTTCTGAAAAGATCAACTCATAGACCTCAAACCGGCCTGTGTCCTGCGGCGGTGACAGGATCCGGATCTTGCAGCCATCACCGGCCCGGTCGAGCGCCGGGGTTTGATGCTCCTTTTGGATTTCCACCCGGTCTTCGGCCACTTCTTCTCCGAGCAGGCCGGCAAAATCCACGTTGAGCGCCCGGGTCAAATTGAGAAGGGTCGCCACCGTCGGATTGGATTCGCCGCGCTCAATCTGGCTGACCATGGATCGGGAAACGCCGGAGAGTTTCTCAACCGCCTCAAGCGACAAGCCCTGCGCCCGGCGCGCCTTCTTCAACCGGTCAGGCAGACGGGCCAAAATATCTGAATCTGTCATTACGGAATTAAAATCTGCTTCGACAGATAATGCAATTCCCCTATGCGGCAGTTTCACAAACCGATCTCTGAAACCGCCGCATTTCCAGGATATTTACGTTATGTTCCAGGGCACATTTGCTTTTTTTATGTCATCTGGACCAACGATATTTGGCTCTTGCTCATATCCAAGATCCTTCAATTGGGCACTGGTTGTTTTCACCAGTTTATCAAACGAAATTCCCTTTTCCCTGCGCAAGTTGTTGGCAAGGCTGTAAGTGAACGCCCCATAGCTTGTGGCGCCATGACGGTATTCATATGCAAACTCATGCGCCTGGCAGGCCTCAATGATCAATGGGAGGTATGCCCCCTGTGCTTTCTCAGGATTCTTCTTTTTTAGGGCCTTGTACTTCTTTTCATCCATCATGCGGAGCATTGAGGCCCGGCCGATCAATTCACTGGCTCCCTCAGGTCCGAATATGTCTATGCCCTCCTGCTTTGCTTTTGTGTAATTGGCATTGAGCCTGTCGAACTTGCGGTCGGCCCACATGCTCTTTTTCCGATCCCAATACAGCATGCGATGACGGATATCGTCCGGCGGTGTCAGACCACGGACTTTTGCAGTTCCGTTGCGGTGAAGCCCTCCTGAATGACAACAGTCGAAAATCATCAGCAACCGGCAGTCATAGGGAAGCTGGCTGTAAAGATCGACGATGTCCCGATCCTTGATGCAGCGTCCGCGGGACCAATCAAAATCCGCCGTCACAAGCGCTTCTATAAAACGGTCCGGCATATCTTGGGCATTATATTCCGGGTATCTGGCACCATGTCCGCTGAAATAAAAAATGAGTTCATCCCCGGAAGCGGCATCCGCCAGCAGCCATTCCAGCCGGCTTAGTATCGCCTCAGCGGTTGCTCTGCGATCCAGTACGGTTCTGATGTTTTCATAAGGAATATCACATTCTTGCAGAACCGAACTCATCAGGAAAACATCGTTGACACAGCCTTCAAGGGGCGTGACAGGTGCCTGATAGTCATTGATCCCAACCAGTAGAGCCTTTTGCTGCTTCGCTCTTTTTCTGACTTTCTTGCCTTTCTTGGGGGTGGCAAACATCGCACGGGCTGCACCGCGAGCTGCCGCCGCACCTGCAAGAACCGGGAGCCAAAGATCCGCGACCGCCGCATCATGAGTGATATAGCCGGGAGCAGAATGTTCGGAAATTTCCTCCCCTTTGAACTTGATGTCCTTGAAGGTCGTTTCGCTTTGCAGGAAGCGTGGACCAATTCGCTCACCGTATCTAATTTCGGCGGTGAACACAGGGTCATGCTTGTTGTAAAGATGATGCCAACGGGCAACTTTAGGCATAGTCAGATAGCCGTTTGCCAGATGTCCCCGAACAAAGTTGTTGTTTACCTGGGAGCCCAAGGTCACATAACTTGCTTTTGACAATACAGCTTTCAGATCGGCAGCGTCCGCCTCATCATGAGTAAATGCGTCATATGAGATTAGCGAACCAAGACTGTGTGCAAGAATAACATCAGGTTTGAAGGTTCTAATTTTCTCAAAAATCATTTTGCGGGTTTCATTTTGAAACCCGTCATCGGCGCACCAAGCCACCACATATCCGGCAGTTTTGCGGATCTTGTATTCAAATTTGCTGAACAAATCCGAAAATAGCCCGCGCCGTTTTCTGTGGAAGGGCTCTGCGAGAAAACCCACCCCCAATGAGAATGCAGCTTCCGCAACTTCGAATGGGGATATCTCTACGTTCTCGAAGAAAAAATCATCATAGTTCACATAGTCGAGCTCAATGCTCCCGCCGCCGGCTTTTTCCACGGCTTCATCAATCGCAGCTTTCCAGGTTCCTTCCCAATCGCTTCCGCGATGATCGCCAAGACCGTGAACGCAAAGTACTTTAACAATTTTTGCCATTAAACTTCTCCCACTTTAACATTGCCATTATTGAGGGTAAACAGATTCACTTGCAACCAACCTGGCAAATCGTCAAACGGGTAGGTGAGCCGGTGTTTCGTGCCTAGCGGCTAACCGCAGAAAACCGAACAATCCGAAACGATCGTCGGTTCCAAAGCCCATCCTGTCGGTTTCGGAACATCTGCTGCACCGCGCTGTCTTTTAGCGTTCGGGCACCATCACACCCGGCCTATTGCGCCGGGCTTTTACCCACTTGAGGAAGTCAAATGGCCAGCGATATCGAAATTGCCCGTGCAGCCAAAATGAAGCCGATCCAGGAGATTGGTAACCGCCTGAATATTCCCGAAGAGTCCCTGCAGCCATATGGGCGGACGAAGGCGAAGATTTCTGCCGACTTCATTAACAATCTGAACGGCCACGACAATGGCAAGCTGATCCTGGTTACCGCCATCAACCCAACCCCAGCCGGCGAAGGCAAGACAACCACCACTGTTGGTCTGGGTGACGGCCTCAACAAGATCGGCAAGAACGCAATGATCTGCCTGCGCGAACCGTCTCTCGGCCCGTGCTTCGGCATGAAAGGCGGCGCGGCTGGCGGCGGCCATGCCCAGGTCGTTCCGATGGAAGACATCAACCTGCATTTCACCGGCGACTTCCACGCCATCACGTCCGCACATAACCTCTTAGCTGCGCTCATTGAAAATCACATCTACTGGGGCAATGCACTGGGTATTGACCAGCGCCGTGTGACCTGGCGCCGTGTGCTCGACATGAACGATCGGGCGCTGCGCGAGATCGTTTGCTCGCTTGGCGGTGTGGCCAACGGCTTCCCGCGTGAAGGCGGCTTCGACATCACCGTTGCATCCGAAATCATGGCGATCCTCTGCCTGGCAACAGACCTGGAAGATCTGCAAAAACGCCTTGGCGACATCATCGTTGCCTATCGCCGCGACCGCACTGCGATCACAGCACGGGAGCTGGAAGCCGACGGTGCGATGACAGTTCTCCTAAAGGAAGCGATCCAGCCGAACCTGGTTCAAACCCTGGAAAACAACCCTGCCTTCATCCACGGCGGCCCGTTCGCAAACATCGCCCACGGCTGTAACTCCGTGATGGCAACCCAGACAGCCCTCAAACTTGCCGACTATGTGGTCACTGAAGCTGGTTTCGGCGCGGACCTTGGCGCGGAAAAATTCTTCGACATCAAATGCCGCAAGGCGGGCCTTTCACCGGACGCTGTGGTCATCGTTGCCACGGTCCGTGCATTGAAAATGAACGGTGGTGTTGCCAAAGAAGACCTGGGTGCGGAAAACGTCGAGGCAGTTCAAAAGGGCTGCGCCAACCTTGGCCGGCACATCGAGAACATCAAGCAGTTCGGTGTCCCTGCGGTGGTTGCCATCAACCACTTCACCGCCGACACCGACGCGGAAGTCCAGGAAATCAAAGACTTCTGCTCCGACCTTGGTGTGGACGCGGTTCTGGCCTCACACTGGGCGAACGGCTCTGAAGGCACAGTCGAGCTGGCGGAGAAGGTTGCTGGTTTGGCCGAAAGTGGCGCGGCACAATTCGCTCCGCTTTATGAAGACGACATGCCGCTGTTTGAAAAAATCGAAACCATCGCCAAGCGCATCTACCGCGCGGACGAGGTTCTGGCGGACAAGTCCATCCGCGATCAGCTGCGCCGCTGGGAAGCCGACGGCTTTGGCCACCTGCCGGTCTGCATGGCCAAGACCCAGTACTCCTTCACGACCGACCCGAACCTGCGCGGCGCCCCGACCGGTCACGGCGTGCCGATCCGCGAAGTACGTTTGTCGGCAGGCGCCGGGTTCATCGTTGCCATCTGCGGCGAGATCATGACCATGCCTGGCCTGCCGCGTGTTCCTTCAGCCAACCACATCAAACTTGATGAGCAAGGTCAGATCGAAGGCCTGTTCTAAGAACAACCCAGAACAACTGACTACAAAGGCGGGCCCACGTGGCCCGCTTTTTTTGGCTCAATAAGAATTACTCAATAACTCTTCATACCACTACTGAATAAAATCTCGACCACCCCAACATCGTTAAAAATAACGATGGTATGAACTACTTATTTTTTACATGATTTACTAATACGAAACGAAAAACCCAGTAAAACAACATCCTATAACGATAAAATAGATCGTCAGTTATGCATGATATCCTTTTCATTTCTGATTCCATTCCGCGCTCTATTGACAGAGCGTCCCTGATATCGCGTGCCTTCAATACCCAGATTTTGCCGCCCAAAAACGTCAATGCGTGCCAACTGAAGGCAGCAAGTATTGTCGTCTATGATCTCGTCTTGGATGTTGAAACCAATGTCGTTCACATCCGTGACGCTCTTGAACAATGCCAGACAGTTGTTGTGTTTTTTTCCTCCGGCAACAAGCTGGAAAAAAAGCAGGCCGAGGCACTCAAGGGCGCCCGCCTTGTCGAC
Source organism: Labrenzia sp. PHM005 (assembly GCF_006517275.1). Lineage (NCBI taxonomy): Bacteria > Pseudomonadati > Pseudomonadota > Alphaproteobacteria > Hyphomicrobiales > Stappiaceae > Labrenzia > Labrenzia sp. PHM005. The sequence goes on from NZ_CP041191.1 coordinate 4,631,426, forward strand.
CGGACCCATCCTTTGAACATTCTCCTGTCGGAGATGAACACAATTTTGCGGCGGACAAAAAGGAAGACCACGCTGCAAGATGCCATGCAGCTGGTCGACGAGGCTGCTGCTTCTTTTGAAGACATTTGCCTATCGACCGTGCTCGGCGCGCCTTTACCTCTCGACAAACTGGAAAACGCGACAGATACAGTCAGTGGCACGCTCGCCAAATACAGTCTCACCAACTTCCTGGGAAGTTTGCAGGGTTACCATTCCCACACGACGCGGCACACATTGCTTGTCGCAACCGTCGCAGCTGAGTTCTGCACCCGCCTGAACCTTTCAGACGATATTCGTGAATTGCTGATCTCCGGTGCGATTGTTCACGATATCGGCAAAACTCAGATCCCTTTGGCAATCTTGGACAAACCGGCAAAACTGTCCGATTCAGAAATGGAATTGGTCCGCACCCATCCACGTCACGGGTACCGGATTCTACAAAAAAATCCGAAACTTGACGATCGCATCAAGATCCTAGCTTTGGAGCATCACGAATATTTGGATGGATCTGGGTATCCAGATGGGAAAGTTGAAAAGGATCTTTGTCTGGAAGTGCGCATCCTGACAATTTGCGACATATACTCCGCCCTAATCGAAAAGCGCAGCTACAAACCACCGCTCTCCCACAACGAAGCCATCCGCATTTTGGATTCCATGGGCGGAAAACTCGACCAAAGGCTCCTTGCGGAATTTAAGAAAATCATGCGGCCAGCACCCGGTTTTGCAACAGTGCGTGCCAAGGCAGCCGGTTAACGCGCCACCAACCGGTCACCGTGGGATCCACCGGCTTTCCAGCCTGGGCTCATTCACAACACAAGAAACCTGAGAAGCTGGTGCTTGCCGCCGTTTCGACCCATAGGCCCTTGCTTTTTTCTCATCCGCACAGGTGGGACGCCGGGCAAGTTGATATCCTTTGCCGCGCAGGCACCCCTCAAACCTTCGTGCTCTCAGGCGCTCGTTTGGATCAACACTAACAACATTGGCTGAATAGAAATCACCGTAGTACCGGCAAGAAAAACCATAACAGTATCGCGGTCCGAATCCGCCAAACCCGCCAAATGACGTGGTTTTATAAGACGGCGGCACTTCCTGAAGCGAGCGCACCTGGCAGGCATCGATCGCCGCGCGCCGCTGTTCAACAGTTGATCCGGTTTTCAAGATCACGAATTGGGCACCGCCGAGCGTCTGGCAGGCCGCCAGAAAAACTCCGCTAATTGCCAGGAAGAAGGGCCATTTCCTCTTATTCATGATTGAATTCCAACCGCTTAGAAAACATGAGTGTATTGTGCTAGTATTCCAGACACAAGTCCTCATCACCGCATAGAAATGCGCCGCCCTTGCCACCTGTCGCGAAAGCGACTTGGCGTGTCGTTTTAAAGATACCGGGCAAATCGGCTTGAGGCATAAGGTTTTTCAACGTTTACCGGCCACAATTGCCTTTTTGGAGCTGCCTAATGTCTGACGAAGAAGACATCGACCTGTCGACCCTGTCTGACGATGAACTCGTCGAGCAGATGCATGATGATCTGTATGATGGCCTGCAGGAAGAAATCCAGGATGCAGTGAATATTCTCCTGGAACGCGGCTGGATGCCATATGACATCCTGACCAAAGCACTTGTCGAAGGCATGCGCATCGTCGGCGTCGACTTCCGCGATGGCATCTTGTTCGTGCCGGAAGTGCTGCTCTCAGCCAACGCCATGAAGTCCGGCATGAACATCTTGCGCCCGCTTCTCGCTGAAACCGGTGCTCCGAAGGTCGGCAAAATGGTCATCGGCACGGTCAAGGGCGACATCCACGACATCGGCAAGAACCTTGTTTCCATGATGATGGAAGGGGCCGGCTTTGAAGTTATCGATATCGGTATCAACAATCCGGTTGAGAACTACATTGCCGCTTTGGAAGAGCACCAGCCGGACATCCTCGGCATGTCTGCGCTTCTGACCACCACCATGCCTTATATGAAGGTCGTCATCGACGAGATGAAAGAAAAAGGCCTGCGCGATGACTACATCGTTCTTGTAGGCGGCGCGCCGCTGAACGAAGAATTCGGGCAAGCGGTTGGCGCTGACGGCTATTGCCGCGATGCCGCCGTTGCCGTGGAAATGGCCAAGGACCTCATCGCACGCCGGCACAATCAGCTGGCCAACAGAGGCTAACGGGCGATGTTCAAGGAGGCTGCCGACATGCAGGCGGGCGAGCCTCTTTTCCCGATCGAACCGGACGAGGACACGAACGACAAGCTCGGCCGTGTCCTAGTTATCGCCTGCGGCGCGTTGGCCCGTGAGATCATTGCTATCCGCGACTTGAATGGGCTCGACCATATTGACCTGACTTGCCTTCCGGCCAAGCTGCACAACACTCCGGACAAGATTCCGGACGAAGTCAGACGGGTCATTACCCTTAACCAGGGTCGCTACTCTGACATTCTTGTTGCTTATGGCGACTGCGGCACCGGCGGCCTTCTCGACAAAGTTCTGGAAGAAACCGGCGCCCGCCGGATTGAAGGGGCACATTGTTATGCCTTCTTCGCAGGCATCGAAACTTTCGACGAATTTGAAGAAGATCAGCTCGGCAGCTTTTATCTGACCGATTTCCTGGTCCGCCACTTTCAAACAATGGTGATCGAACCGCTCGGCCTCGATTGGCATCCGCATCTGCGCGACATGTATTTCGAGCACTACACCCGCGTTTTGTACTTGGCGCAAACGGACGATCCCAAGCTGGAAGAAGACGCATTGAAGGCTGCAGAACGCCTTGGTCTTCCGCTTGAAATCAAAAAAACCGGCTTCGGTTTACTGACGCCGTTTTTGAAAAAAACGCCGACGGTGACCGTGCTCTGAAATTCGGCACTGCACAAGTCGGTTTTTCACCTCGCAATGCCGCTATCGCGCGGCTTGGATTTATGACTTTCCGGCAATCATGCTTGAAAGAGGAACACGTGACATGGCGCAAAAGACCATCGTTTACTGGCGGGACATCCCGGCACAAATCCTGGTGAAAAAAGGCCGCAAATCGGCCCGCCGGGAACTGCCATCTGTTTTCATGGAAACGATTGATGCCTGTGCAATGCGTGTCGGAGCAAAAGACAGCGATGCCTATATGGCCGAATGGCGCCGGGCAGACCCTGTGGAAGTTTCCGACGAGCTTGAACAGGAGGCCGACAGCGCACTGGAAACACTTGTTGCCGCCTATCCGAAACACCGCCTGATGGAGCTGATGGCGAATGGAGGCACCGAACATGACTGAGACCTGCCTGTTGGCCAATGGGCGGCTGCCCGCGTCGACTGAAATGTCACCGAAGCAGGTGGTGGAAAAGAGCGAACTTCTGGCAGGTATCCCTTCCGGCACACAAGTTTATGTCACCGACCTTGGCAATGCTTCGGAAGACATGATTGTCTCCGCAGCGAAGATCCTGACCGACAAGGGGCTGGCGGCTGTGCCGCATATGGCCGCGCGCCGCTATGCCAGTGCTCAAGATTTTGAGCGCCGCATCACTCGCCTCACCCAGGAAGCTGGTGTCAACGACGTTCTGGTGATCGCGGGAGAAGCCGACAAAGCCGGTCCCCTCACCTCCTCGGTTGCTCTTTTGGAAACCGGTCTGTTCGACAAGCTTGGCATCAAGAAAATCGGCGTTGCCGGACACCCTGAGGGGGCGCCCGATATCAAACCGGACGTGATCAAGTCCTTCTTGATGCATAAACATGAATTGGCCAAAAACAGCGATGCGGAATTCCGGATTGTCACCCAATTCGGATTCGACCCGCATCAAGTCAGCGTTTGGCTGGATGAAATCCGCGCCTGGGGCAACACCTTCCCGGTCCACATCGGTGTCGCAGGCCCTGCGAAGATGACGACACTTTTGAAATATGCGGCCTTTGCTGGCGTCGAAAACTCCCTCAACTTCCTGAAGAAGCGCGGCGGAGCTGTCGTCTCCATGCTGTCCGGCTACGACCCGAACACGATGGTCGAACCGCTGGAAGCCCGCATCACCAGCCAGCCGGACAGTCAGCTGGCCCAGATCCATGTTTACCCGTTTGGCGGCGTCGCCAAGACCTCCGAGTGGCTGCTTGCCCGCGGTAGCTGGTCTTTTCAGACCCCCTCTTCTCCTCTGACTGCAAACGAGATTGCCTAAATGACCCGCACTGTTGTCGCCTCCGCCACCAAAGAAATCGTCATCGGTTTCGACCAGCCGTTCTGTGTCATCGGTGAGCGCATCAACCCGACCGGCCGCAAGAAATTGGCCGCAGAAATGGTTGAAGGCAATTTTGAAACCGTAAAGGCTGACGTCATCGCACAGGCGGCCGCCGGCGCGACCATGCTCGACGTCAATGCTGGCGTCACGGCTGTGAACCCGAACGAAACCGAGCCGCCTCTTTTGGTGAAAACGCTTGAGATCGTTCAGGAGCTGACAGACCTGCCGATCTCCATCGACTCCTCCGTCACCGAAGCCATCAAGGCGGGCCTGGAAGTCACCAAGGGCCGTCCGCTGGTTAACTCGGTCACTGGTGAAGAAGACAAGCTGGAAGCGATCCTGCCGCTCATCAAGAAATACGATGTGCCTGTGGTGGCGATCTCCAACGACGAAACCGGCATTTCCGAAGATCCGGACGTCCGTTTTGAAGTTGCCAAGAAAATCGTTGAGCGCGCAGCTGACTACGGCATTCCGGCACACGACATCGTGGTCGATCCACTTGTCATGCCGATCGGTGCTATGGGCACGGCCGGTCAGCAGGTGTTTGCATTGCTGCGCCGCTTGCGTGAAGAGCTGAAGGTCAACACCACCTGCGGCCTCTCCAACATCTCCTTCGGCCTGCCACACCGTCACGGCATCAATGCTGCGTTCATTCCGATGGTGATCGGCGCCGGCATGACGTCCGCGATCATGAACCCGTGCCGCCCACAGGAAATGGAAGCTGTCCGCGGCGCGAACACCCTCAACGGCACCGATCCGAACTGCCAGGAGTGGATCATGACCTACCGCGACCACAAACCGGCCGCAGCCGGCGCGCCAACCGCAGCTCCGGCAGAAGCGGCCAGTGCCGGCGGACGCCGCCGCGGCGGCCGCGCTGCCCGGCGTGCTGGCTAAAGCCAGCCCGCACACCACTTGAATTGTCATCCCTGCGAACGCAGGGATCCAGTATTCAGGGACATTAGAGTTCAATCTCAAACGCTGCGGCGTACTGGATCCCGGTCTTGGCTTTGCCAAACCGGGATGACACGTTTCTAAAAGCCAGCCCAAACGGCCTAGCAGGATCGACCCGCACCAATGACAGACAGCACTGAGAAACTTGCCAAAGTCGTTTTCCAGCCCAGCGGCCGGCGCGGCACGTTTGCTGTCGGCACACCGCTTCTGGATGCGGCAAGATCTCTCGGTGTTTATGTGGAATCGGTCTGTGGAGGCCGGGGCATCTGCGGGCGCTGCCAGATCTCCGTTTCCGAAGGAACCTTCGCCAAGGAAAACCTGACCAGCGCCGCCAGCCATCTGGAAGGTGCAACCGAAGCGGAAACCCGTTACTCGACGCTGCGCAAACTGCCGGAAGACCGGCGTCTGTCCTGTCAGGCCAAGATCCTGGGCGATTTGGTGGTCGACATTCCAACCGATGCCCAGACCAACCGCCAGGTTGTCCGCAAACGCGCCGAAGCCAAACACATCGAACCGGACAGCGCGATCCAGCTGGTCACCCTCACCCTTGATGAGCCGGATATGGAAACCCCGCGCGGCGACAGCGACCGACTGCGCGAGGCGGTTGCCGCCAAAGCCGGTCTGCCGGCTCTTGGCATCGATCCTGTCCTGCTGCCAAAGGTTCAAACCATCCTGCGCAAGGGCAAGTGGACCGTAACCGCCGCCATCCACCAGGATGAAAGCACTGCTCCGGCTATTGTTTCCCTTTGGCCGGGCGAAAAGCAGGCTGTTTATGGCCTTGCCGTCGACATCGGATCGACCACCATCGCCGCGCATCTGTGTAATCTGCAAAACGGCCGCACCGTGTCGTCCGCAGGCACGTCTAATCCGCAGATCCGCTTCGGCGAAGACCTGATGTCGCGGGTCTCTTATGTCCAGATGAACCCCACAAAACTGCCGGATCTGGTGAAGGCCGTCCGCGCGGCGATCAACGCGCTCGTCGGCAAGCTGGTCGGCGATGTCGGGGCCGAGCGCGCCGATGTGCTGGACGCCACCTTCGTTGGCAACCCGGTGATGCATCATCTGTTTTTGGGGATCGATCCGGTGGAACTCGGTGGTGCGCCCTTCGCGCTCGCCGCGTCTGACGCCATGGTTCTCACCGCCCGTGACCTCGATCTGGATCTCAATCCCGGCGCAAGGGTCTACATGCTGCCGTGCATTGCCGGTCACGTCGGCGCGGACGCGGCGGCTGCCACGCTCTCTGAAAGCCCTTACACACACGACGAAACCACCCTGCTCGTCGATGTCGGCACCAACGCGGAAATTGTATTGGGCAACAAGGACCGCCTGCTCGCCGCCTCCTCCCCCACCGGTCCGGCTTTTGAGGGCGCGGAGATTTCCTCCGGCCAGCGGGCTGCTCCCGGTGCCATCGAGCGCCTCCGGATCGACAAGGACACACTGGAACCACGTTTCAAGGTGATCGGCGTTGACGAATGGTCGGACGAGGAAGGCTTTGAAGAAAAGATCGACAGTGTTGGTGTCACTGGCATTTGCGGGTCCGGCATCATCGAGGCGGTTGCGGAAATGTACCTTTCCGGGCTCATCACCGAGGACGGGGTGATTGACGGGGCGATGGCGGAAAAAACTCATCGTATCCGGTCTGAGGGTCGCACGTTTTCCTACGTGATTGCCGACCGGGATATCGAGATTTCAATCCTGCAAACGGATATCCGCGCAATTCAGCTCGCCAAAGGCGCGCTTTATGCCGGTATCAAACTGCTGCAGGACAAGCTCGGCAGCGACCACATCGACCGCATCCGTTTCGCGGGCGCTTTTGGCAGCTACATTGAGCCGAAATACGCAATGATCTTAGGCCTCATCCCGGATTGTGCTCTCGACGGTGTTTCCGGCGTCGGCAATGCCGCCGGCACCGGCGCCCGCATGGCGCTGCTCAATCGTGGCTACCGGCGCGAGATCGAAGAAACGGTCCATAACATCGAGAAAATCGAAACCGCCCTGGAACCGAAATTCCAGGAGCATTTTGTCAATGCCATGGCTTTGCCCAACAAAGTCGATCCCTTCCCGAACCTGCGCGCATCCGTCGAGCTGCCCGAACGCAAGGAACCGGTCGCAGCAGAAGGCGCTGGAGACGGCCGGAGGCGGCGGAGACGGCGGGGGTGAGGCATTCGATATCTGGTGTGCGGCCGAGGAAATCTATGAAAGTTGGATTTGCCGGTACACAGACCTTTTCATGATGCGTTGAACGCGAAGCAATATTCCGCTGTTCTCCGAACTGGCAGACCTTCTCAAATTACTCATTTGTCTACGCAAGAGGAAATTGAGTTTTGGTTCCAGGCACTTATTGGTGTCCCGGTGTCCTGAATTGATCTGCGGCTGATAAACAATGAACTAAAATCCAAAAAACAGACTTGGCCATCGCCTTAACCGGGCTACCATCCGTTTCTTGGCTCGCAAGCTTCACTTCCAAGAATGGGGCAACGTGGTGGATCCAAACGAACGCTCAAGTCGTGACACGATCATTCATTGGCTGATGGCTGAAGGACCGCGGCAAGAGACACCCTCAGCCTTGCTTCACAATTATTGTCTCAAGCTGCGCGAGTTTGGGGTCCAGGTCGACAGATCCACAATGGGTGCTCCGATCCTCCACCCGGTCGCGAAATCTTCGTTTGTGTTTTGGGACCTGGCCGAGGGCACCAGCCAACGCTGGTTTGCCTATACACCAGACCAGCTGGAGCTGCTCAAAGCCAGCCCGATTTACAGGATTTACACACGAGGTGAACCGTCGTCGCTGCAGCTCGACCGGCCTGAAGAACGGGGCCGATATCCTATTGGTGATGACCTTTGGGCTGAGGGATATTTCCAGTACGAAGCGATGCCGCTGCGGTTTTCTGACGGAACCTACAAGGTTTTAACACTGGCAACGAAATCACCAGACGGTTTTGGAAGCAAAGACAAGGCCTTGATCGAGGCAACACTACCCGCGCTGACACTGGTGTTTGAAGGATTTGTATCCCGAAACACCGCGAAAACGCTGATGGAGACCTATGTCGGCAAACGGGCTGGTTTACGGGTGCTAGACGGGGAGATCGCACGCGGTGACGGAAGCCCTATTGACGCCGTGATCTGGTTCTCCGACCTTCGCGGTTTCACGTCCCTGGCGCAGTCCCGGGACGAAGGTGCGCTTCTCAAGCTCCTGAATGACTATTTCGAGATCCAGACAGATGCGATCGAAACCCATTCCGGAGAAGTCCTCAAATTCATAGGTGATGCCGTGCTGGCGATATTCCCCTATAAAAACTCAGTAGGTGATGCAGTCGCGCAGGCTGAAGCTGCGGCTTTTCAAGCATTAAAAGACAGTGGTGCGCAAGATGACTTTTCCTTCGGCATCGGCCTCCACCCCGGGTCGGTGTTTTATGGAAATGTCGGAGGAGGCACCCGCTTGGATTTCACGGTGATTGGGACATCGGTCAATCTCACCAGCCGCATTGAGGGTTTGTGCGGCGAACTGGATCGCCCTCTTTTGGCCTCAGCCGACTTTGTCGAACAATCAGCACTGAAGTGGAATTCGCTAGGGCATCATCGGTTGAAAGGCGTCACCAACGCCGTCGAGGTGTTTTCGCCGGAAGCGAACGCCAAATAGGCTGTCGTGAATGGGAAGACACAGTCACTTTTTCAGTCGGCCATCTCCCAACAAAGGCGCAACTGCTTGCACTGCTAAAGCTTTGCATTTCAGGCCAAAACCAGAACGAACGGATCGACCGTTCCGGCGACGCCGCCGGTACCGGCCCCGCATGGCGCTGCTCAATCGCGGTTACCGGCGCAAGATCGAAACGACAGTTCACAACATCGAGAAGATCGAGACCGCTCTGGAACCGAAGTTCCAGGAGCATTTTGTCAACGCCATGTCCCTGCCCAACAAGGTCGATCCCATTCCGAACCTGCGCGCCGGCGGAGACGGCGGGGTTGAGATCCTTCTCGTCGTTTACTTGTTGAGCACTTACCTAGCTGTTAGCCCGTTCAACTTTAGCCGTCGGCATCATCAGAGTTTTTCTTTTTGGTAATCAAATGCCATGCGTCTCTGCTTATATGACCGCCGTTTTGCATCATTTCATCGGCTTGGTCCTCTATCCCGCCAGGATAACGCACTGAGTAGCGTATTTCGCCTACACTAGCGGCCAAATCATAAAGACTATCAGAATCGAATGTCTTCCTCTTGACAGTTCCTTTATGAACTCGCACAGCAGTTATCTCATCCGGAGCTATTCTACTCCATTCCCAACGAGAATGTACCAAAGACTGACGAACCTCATTCATCTCAGATATTCTGTTGTACTGCTCTCTGAGAGTTGATTTTTTTGGCTCTTCTTGCTTTTCAACTACCCGCTTCAACCACAATTTAAGAATATTACCAAATTGAGCATTCTTTACTACCGATGACGGTAGGGTTTCGACATCATCAAATGAGAGTATAGTTTGTTCATAGATATCATTTTCGAGAAAGCCCCATTGAGCAACAAAATATCCTATCGAATACACTTCACCTTCGCTCAAATCAGTATTTAATTTAACTTTCATTCCCTTTCCTCCAAGAGACGGATTTATACTTATAATTGAAAACTACAAATGAATACTACCTAAAAGAGCGTATCGACAATATTGTCGAAATTTGCCCTCCCTAAACAACCAAACTCCGTTTCGCTAAAACCAGCACAAACGGATCAACCGTCCCGGCAAGGCCGGCTTCTGCGCCCTCATAGGTTTTCAGGATTTCGAAACCGGCGTTCTCCAAAAGCCCGGCGAGGTCTTCCGTTTCGACATAGGTGTACTGGCGGCCGAACTTGTCGCGTTTTTCGCCTCGGCCGCGTTTCATGCCGATGTGAAAGATGCCGCCCGGCTTAAGCGCGGCGTGGGCGGCAGCAATGTGGCCGGGCAGATCGGCGCGAGGAGCGTGAAGCAGGCTGAAGTTGGCCCAGATGCCATGATAGCTTTCAAGGTCTAGCGGGTCGGCAAACGTGCCCTGGCGCGCGTCGAGCCCGTATTTTTCGCGGGCGAGGACCACCATTTCCGCCGACGCATCGACCGGATCGGGATCAAAACCGGCAGCTTTCAAATGGTAGGAAAACATTCCCGGCCCGCAACCCCAATCCAGCACCCGGCCACTGGGCGGAAGGTGGCTCATGAAGGTTTTCAGCGATCCGCTCGGTTCTTTTAGGTCGAAATTACCGGCATATTCCGCGGCCTTTGTGTCGTAAACCTTGATGGTGGTCTCATCAGTCATTTTGGAAACAGCATCCTGCAAGCCTCTGAAATCAGACAGTTCCCTTGTTCGCAATAAATTGCAACGCCCGAGGCGCTCCCTATACCTAAGGTAATCGGATATAGAAGTTGTAGGAGCCAGTCCAAGTGTCCTAATTGGCGAGTCGTCGAACAGACCTTTTAAACACGGTCATCCCCGCCCCTGAGCGGGGATCCACTCGCATTTCGACTTGCTGCTAGTTCTGAACGTATGCGCAAAGGCTCTGCAAACGAGTGGATCCCCGATCTCCGCTATGCTGCGTTGGGGATGACCGTCGTGACCATGGTCACAGCTTTCTCTGTTTTCGTTCGCGTTTGCTAACAGCTACCACATTGCCCCCTGCCGCCGAACTAGTGACCAGCTCACATCCCCCTTCCCAAATCACCCGCCGCCCGCCATGGTGCGGCATGAGCAAAATGTTTGAAGAACTGGATTACGCCCCGACCCCCATCGGCGCGGTTTCCTTGAGACGGCGGCATCTTCTCGCGCTGAACACCGATGTCTTTGAGATCCTGCTCGGCGAAGAACATCTGATGTCGAGCCTGTTTACCGCCTCGGAAGTGGCCTTGGCGGATTTGGGCGTTGCGGCGCTCACCGGAGAAAATCTGGACGTGCTGGTCGGCGGGCTGGGGCTCGGCTACACGGCGCAGGCGGTTCTGGCGCATGAGACGGCTGCAAGCCTGACAGTGGTTGACCTTCTGGAGCCGGTCATCCGCTGGCATGAAGAAGGCCTTGTGCCGATGGGAACCGAACTTGTCGTCTCGCCCCGCTGCAGGTTGGTGCAGGGCGACTTTTTTGGCCTGGTCATGTCCGAAACCGGCTTCGACGCAGACCGTCCAGGTCGGCAGTATGACGCCATCCTGATTGATATCGACCACACGCCGGAGCGGCTGTTGCATGGCGGTTCCAAAAGCTTCTACACGCCGGACGGATTTCAGGCGCTGCAGCGATTTCTAAAACCCGGCGGTGTTATGGGGATCTGGTCCGATGAAGCCCCGGATCCGGCCATCACGGAGCTGCTTGGAAAGGCCTTTGATGAGGCCTGGGCCGCGCCGGTCGTATTTGAAAACCCGCTGCAAGAGGGCCGGGAAGTCACGCAGGCAGTGTATCTTGGCCGGAAAGCCTGAGTGGATCGCCCCTCAAATGTGCGTCCGGGCGCCCACTCCCTCTCATCCGCTCACCGGGAGCTGACATTTCGTGATTGGCTATTTTGGGAGATGGACCCGCAGAGTAGACGCTGAGACGATACAGACACGCGAAGGACCAGTCCATGACGCTGGAGTTTGGTTTTCAGACACGTTTTGTCCGCTTGGCATTGATCACAGCACTTTTCTGTTGGTGGGCCGGCCAGTTCACCAGCCAGGCTCAAACGCCCCTGCCCGATTATGTCATCGAACATTTTGGTGAGCCGCCAGCCATCCCGAAGGGACCACTTTCTACGGAATTGCGGGCGGCCATTCAGACCGCCATTGTTGAAACGGTCAAACAAGGATCTTGGGGCAACAAACAGGCGGAGGCACTCAAGATAATCGCAGCTTCAAAGGATCCGCGGGTTGCTTGGTGGATTGCGGACCTGATGCGGTTTGCAACAGCGCCGCAGTTGAGCGCGGTGCTTACAGATGCCGCCTCCGAAGTGCTGGCGAAGAAACTGCCGTTTGAAAACAGCTGGGGCATGCTGACAGACCATCTGATCGCCTGGGATATTCCTGCCCCGCCGGATTACCTGGCGGTGAAGCGGGAGGTGTTCACCAGCATCGTTCCGGGTTGGGAGAAGATCTTTGTCGACGGGGACATCGACTGGCGTCATGTCTCCTGGGGTGGCGTCCTCATCGATGACCGGCCCTTTGATACAACAGACGAGGCCTGCAATTGCATTCCCGCCGCAGACAATCCGGAGGTCAGCAGCGCTAAAGAGGCAACATGGCTCAAGGACGATGACATCGTATTCGGCATTGTGGTGAACGGGGAAAGCCGGGCCTATCCGCGGCGAATCATGGAAGTCCGCGAGATGGTCAACGACACGCTCGGCGGCCGACATCTCGGCATTCCCTATTGCACTTTGTGCGGCGCGGCGCAGGCTTACTTCACCGACCAGCTTCCGGAAGGCGTTGAACGGCCCGTCTTGCGCACGTCAGGCCTTCTGATCCGGTCCAACAAAGTAATGTATGACGTCAACACCTATTCAGTCTTCGACACGTTTCTTGGCAAGGCGGTCACTGGACCCTTGGCAGAGAAAAACCTGCAACTCGACCAGGTCAGTGTGGTGACCACCGATTGGGGCAGATGGAAAAAGGCGCATCCGGACACAACCGTGCTGGTCGAAGCGCTCGCCCTCGGCCGGGACTTCGACTTCCGCAATGGACGGGATGCCGATGGACCGATTTTCCCGGTCGGCGATGTCGATCCACGCCTGCCGGTGCATGAGGAAATCATTGGCATTGTCACGGCCTCTGGAACCCCTGTGGCTTTCCGGAGAAGCAACGCCTTTGTGGCTTTGCAAAAGGGCGAGGACATCGGATTTGAGAACGTCCGCCTGAAACTTGATGCCGGTGGGATCAGAGCCGTTGATGCCGACGGAACCGACCTCGGCAGCCATCAGGCCTTCTGGTTTGCCTGGTCACAGTTTTACCCCGGAACCAAACTTTGGCCGGAATAGAACAGTCCACCCTCAAGTGCGGGACCGGCACCTATTTGGCGGTGTCTTTTTGGTCTTTGAGGGAGGCCTGGCCCTTGGACGTCAGACCATAAATTCCGCGCTCGACACGTTCGAACCAGCCGTAATGATCGTCGGCCATCATGCGGGTGGCACGCTCCACTCCCGCCGCCTTGGCAACCTCCGCACCGCGGCTTGGGCCGTTCGCGGCCAGATGCTCTGCGCAGCGGATCGCGTCCTGGCGGTAGGCGGTCACCAGTGTGGTCCGGGTCGAACCACCGGTATTAGGATCACCGACGCGGCGGGCAAATTCCCGCAAGAGCCGGTCCTTGCGCGGTTTCGATTTTTTCGGCGCATAAGGACCGGGGTCCAAATGCACTTCGACAAACCCGTCGGACAGCCGGACCGTGATCATGCCGAGCCCCAGCCGCCGGGCGAGCTTGATGTTGGATTTCAAGGCAGACTGAAACCGCTTGCCCTTGCCCCTTGCAATCGCAACATAAACCGCATCCGTGATTGCTAAACGCTCAATTGCCTGATGGAACAGGCTCAAGGTGAAACCGGTTTTCAGTTCCACGATCACCGGGTCCTCGTTACCCCGGCAGGCGACAACATCGGCCGCACCAACCTCGGCCTTCACCTCATACCCTTGGTTTTCAAGAAATGCTTTGACCGGTTGATAAAGCTCGGTTTCCAGAATGCGCCCCATGGCTGTCACTCTATGTTGGGCACTCAGGTGGAGCAATCCGCCGGTTGCCGCGAAGCTGACCTTTTCCACGTTCCGGACAGACTAGTGGGGTCAGCGCCATCGATTGCGCCGGATCCGCTCGTCGATGGGCATGCGGGAAAAATACTCCGGCACATTTAGAACCATCGGCACCGAAAGGCCGTTCTCATAGTGCACAAATTCCTCCGCCGAAGGCCGGAACTTCATGGTGGCGTAAAACCGTGCAAGGTGCGGAACACAATCGATGAAGATCTCAGTCATGCCTTCGGTTTCGACAAAGGTGGCGATCCCGGCGAAGATCCGCATATAGGTGGCTCCGCCCCGCCACTTTTCTGGAATGGCGTATTTTGTGATTACGCATGTGCCATCAGGGTGATGAGGCGAAGCCGCCATCCCGTAGAGATCGGGCAAGATCGACAGGCCGCCGTGTTTGGAGAAGTTCACCCGGGCCGTACCAGCATCCTCGCCCTCATAAACGGCAAGAAAACTGGTTCCATGCGCGTCAAGCGGGTCGATCAAAATGCGTTGGTCATGGTCTGCGTATGGCGAGTCCCGGCCAAATTCCCCGCAATAAACCTCGTATCGTACCCGCTGTGCGCGGAATAAAAGCTCGGCAGTCGTACACTGAAACACCTCGATCGGGGACGATGGCGTGTCTTCAAACTCATCCAGCAGCACTTCATTCTGTTGCAGCCGCGCCCGCATGATTTTCGCAAGATACCTCGAAAAATCAGCAGCAACTTCCGGATTGATGTCTTCCAGGCGCTTCAGCTCCTTGTGGCCGATGCCAAGCCCGCGCACTGGAGTCAGCGTTTCGACCCGGGCCGACGCACCGGTCCCGGTCAGAAAGCCGAACTCACCGAGTATGGTGTTGCGACCCGATGTCAGACTGGTGGTTTCGCCGCCCTGGTCAAAACGAATTTCCACTTCGCCTTCCAGAACCAGCAACATCTCGCTGCCATAACCGCCCTGATACCGGAGCACGTGGCCAGCCTCAAACTGGCGCTCCGGACATATCATTATCAAAGCGTCCACGATGACCGGCTTCATTTGGCAGCGCCCTCTGTCTCACCGACCGTTTCCCGAAGAGAAGACAGTGGTTTTTTCTGGACAACCACCTGATCGAACACCGCTTCGGAATCCGGCCATTCCGTTTTGAACAACCGATCGAGAAACCGTGTTCCCAAGCCATAGTTGCCAGTGTACCTGGAGTGATGCAGCGCGTGATAAACCGTCGACGTGATGTATTTGCCTTTGACCTTCATGAAGGTTTCGGACCGGATTTCGTAATTCGCGTGCCCATAGGAGTTGATCACCAGATAGGCCGCGAACCAGGCGGCAATCCCGAAGAAGTTCAAATTAAAGACAAAGACATCGATGAGGGCGAGTGCTCCCAGGATCCCGAGATCGAAGATGAACTTCTCCCAAAACGAAAAAGACAACGCGGTAAACGGACTGGATAGACGGCTCTTGTGATGCTCCGCATGGATCCAGTGAAGCGATTTCAGATGAAACGCCCGGTGCGAACTGTAGTGCCAGATCTCGGCCCAGACTGCGGTTAACAACAGACTGGCGAAAAAGCTCCCAACCGACCGGCTCGAAAACAATCCTGCCAGCAGGAAGATCATCAATACGACGGCATGCAGCGGTGTATGCAGGGAGTTTTTCAATTCGCGCCGAACCTGCGGGTCCTTGATCGGAAGGTCGTAAATGCGGTCGCGTGAGAGATCGACTTCGTAGTCTTCTACGCAGAGCCAAAAGAGCGCCATCAAATGACCAATAACAGCTATGAGGCACAGCATCGCTGTTTCGGTAGCGCTCATATTTCGGTCCTGCAAGAGATGGGTCAACAAGATCAAGCGTGGGTTTGAGGCTAGAAAGTCCGGCTAAACCGGTCAAGTCCAATATGTTTTGGCCCTTATTACGTCTGGAAATCAGTGCCCGCCCGATACACCTGAGAAAATCTGGAACCCGGCAATCGACAGACACATAGCAGCGCCCAGAATGCCCCACCAGCGGAATTGGTGTATTGCACCCTCCCCAATCTGCCCGCCAACAGCAAACAGCGCGAGATTGACCAAGGCAAAGACGCTCAAGGTGAAAAGGCTGGTGGCTTCGGCAAGCCGCACCAGCGGGAAAAACAAGGCGAGGCCCAAAACAATCAAGGCAACTGTCAACGTGGCCCGAGCCGGGGTTTGACGGCGGTCGTCGACTTTAGCGAACCATTGCGGTGCCAGCCCTTCGTTGGCCATGCCGTAAAGCACCCGGCTTGCCATAACGATCTGCACGAGAATTCCGTTCACCATGGCGATGGTGGCCATGGCAGCAACAGATTTGCCCGACAGACCGGATACAGATTCAAAGAGAGCCGCAAGAGGCGCGGATGATGATGTGATCGCCTCGCGGTTGGCGGCAAGAGCGGCGATGACCGCAAGCACCACATAAATCACCAGCGTGATGCCAAGCGTCCAGACCACAGCAAGCGGCACTGTCCTTTCCGCTTTCTGAGTTTCCTCACTCATATTGACGATGTCTTCAAAGCCGATGAAGGCAAAAAACGCCAACACGCCACCGGATACAATCCCGGCCAATGCTGCTGAATTCAGTGACGGAACAAAGGTGTTTCCGACCGCAGAATAATCACTGAGCAAAGGCAATCCGAACACGATCACCACAATCAGCGTTCCGACCTCGACGAGGGTCACCAGAGCGGCAAAGGCGACACTTTCGCGCACACCAAACCAGGCAATTCCGAACAAGATCAGGATGATTGCGAAAACCAGTAAAGTTTCTGGAAGCGCAAGAAAAACCTGAACATAACCTGCAAAGGCAAGCGCAATTGCTGCGCTGGATATGATCCCTGTCGCAACGACCCCGAAACCCGCAAGCCGCGCGAATACACTTCCAAGGCCCCGATTGACGAAAACAGCTTCTCCGCCAGCAACCGGATACCGCCGTATCAACAGTGCATAGGAAATGCCGGTAACACCGGCGATCATACCGGCGAGCAGAAACGACAATGGGGCCTGATCGCCAGCAAGCGCCAATACTTCTCCGATTAGAGCAAAGATGCCAGCGCCAACAGTGACGCCGACGCCATAAAAAACCAGCAAGGGAAGAGTCAGTGTCCTTTTGAGTTTGGCCGGTGGTTTTGTTTCCTTGCTTGTCATGAGTGTTAATGTTGCGCAGCTTGTCCGGCCGTCCAATCGGCGCGACTACGTATTCCGCGAAGAAACATATTTCTTAAACTGATGCGCGAGTGGTGTTCGCCGGGCGGAGATGGTCTTACAAACACCATAATTAATGCCCGTGACCTGTGTGTTTTGTCTCAAGTAGCGCAGCTAAAACACAGTGTCTGAAACACAATTTGATCTGAAGCAAAGATCCCGTCCAATTTTTTCCTTAGCTTCCGGCAAAAGACAGACTAGGCTGTCTTTACAAGGACGTGTGAGGAAAGGTGGCATGACCGCCCCAAACCCAAGTCGGCGGAATTTTTTGAGGGGAAAATTCGCTGAGACGGACGCAGCCATTCTGCGCCCGCCTGGAGCCACGGCCTCTTTCGACCAGAAGTGCACCGAATGCGGCAAGTGTTCTGACGCCTGCCCTGAAAACATCATCGTCATCGGAAACGACCGGCGCCCGGTCGTAAACTTCGAAATCGGCGCCTGTACGTTCTGTTCAGCCTGCGCGGACACTTGCCCAACTGAAGCGCTAGACCCTGCCCAAGTCCCCGACTGGGACTGGAAAGCTGAGGTTGGAGATTCTTGTCTTTCTTATCAAGGCATTACCTGCCGCGCATGCGAAGACGTCTGCGAACCACGTGCAATTCGATTCCGATTATCAACAGGCGGGAAATCGCATCCCGTTTTTGACATTTCTCAATGTACTGGCTGTGGCGAGTGCGCATATTCCTGTCCTGCGCGCGCCATATCATTTGCCAAGATGGAATAAGCACGCGCGAGGGAGAGAAAATGAATATTTGCGGCTGTCTTGTTCACGCCTCGGTTGAGTCTGTGAATAATGTTCGCGATGGAATTCAGGCGCTCGATGGCGCTGAAGTTCATGCTAGTTCCGACGATGGGCGCCTCGTCGTCGTCGTTGAAGATTCAGGGTCCACACTTGCCTCGGACCAGATCATGGCCATGCACCAAATACCCGGTGTGATATCGGTCACCCTTACTTACCACCATTTCGAAGACCTATCGCAGCCGGTCGCTTGCGCCACTGCCTAATGCCGGAGATCTGCCATGACTACCTCAGAATCCCGTCGTAACTTCCTCAAAGCGACAGCCGCCGCCAGCACGGCAGCAGCTGCCGGTATCCCGCTTGCTACAGCGCCAGCGGGCGCCCAACCACAATCTGCGGACATTCGTTGGGATAAAGCCCCTTGCCGTTTCTGCGGCACAGGCTGTTCCGTTCTTGTCGGCACCAAAGAAGGCCGTGTGGTTGCAACCCAGGGCGACCCGGACGCACCGGTGAACCGTGGCCTCAACTGCATCAAGGGCTACTTCCTGTCCAAGATCATGTACGGCAAGGACCGCCTGACCACGCCGCTGCTGCGCAAATCCAACGGTGTTTACGACAAGAATGGTGACTTCGAGCCGGTGAGCTGGGATGAAGCCTTTGATGTCATGGCGCAGAAATGGAAAGAAGCGCTGGCCAAAAAAGGCCCGACTTCTGTCGGTATGTTCGGCTCCGGGCAATGGACTGTCTGGGAAGGCTATGCGGCTGCAAAATTCATGAAGGCCGGCCTTCGGACCAACAACATCGACCCGAATGCACGCCACTGTATGGCGTCTGCGGTTGTCGGCTTCATCCGCGCCTTCGGCATTGACGAGCCGATGGGCTGTTATGACGACCTTGAGCACGCCGATACATTCGTGCTCTGGGGGTCCAACATGGCGGAAATGCACCCAATCCTGTGGTCCCGCCTGACCGACACCCGCTTGACGAAAAAAGATTGTGAAGTCCACGTTCTGTCGACCTTCGAACACCGCTCGTTTGAGCTGGCCGACAACGGCATGGTGTTTGCCCCGCAAACCGATCTGGCGATCCTCAACTACATCGCCAACTACATCATCCAGAATGATGCGGTGAACTGGGACTTCATGAACAAGCACGTCAACATCAAGAAGACGGCGACCGACATCGGCTATGGCCTGCGCGACAACAATCCGCTGCAGATGGAAGCTGCCAATCCGAATTCCGGTAAACTGACAGAAATGAGTTTCGATGATTACGCCGCAGCCGTTGCGGAATACACCGTCGAAAAGACATCCGAGATTTCGGGCGTCCCTGTCGATCAGCTGGAACGTCTGGCCAAGCAATATGCCGACCCGAACCGGAAGATCATGTCGCTGTGGACCATGGGCTTTAATCAGCACACCCGCGGATCCTGGGTGAACGGCCTGATGTACAACGTTCACTTGCTCACCGGCAAAATCTCCGAGCCGGGCAATTCGCCCTTCTCATTGACCGGCCAGCCGTCCGCTTGCGGCACCGCCCGTGAGGTCGGCACCTTTGCCCACCGCCTGCCGGCGGACATGGTGGTCATGAATGAAAAGCACCGCGATATCTGTGAAAAGGCATGGAATGTTCCGACAGGGACAATCCCACCGAAGCCCGGTTTCCACGCTGTTCTGCAGCACCGCAAGCTGAAAGACGGTGATCTCAACGCTTACTGGGTTCAGTGCAACAACAACATGCAAGCTGCGCCCAACATGAACGAGGAAGGTTTCCCGGGTTACCGCAATCCAGAAAACTTCATTGCGGTGTCAGACCCTTACCCGACCGTGACTGCATTGGCAGCCGACTTGATCCTGCCGACCGCCATGTGGGTGGAAAAAGAAGGGGCTTACGGCAACGCTGAACGCCGCACCCAGTTCTGGCGCCAGCAAGTCAAAGCACCGGGCGAAGCAAGATCCGACGTTTGGCAAGTCATGGAATTCTCCAAGCGCTTCACTGTCGAAGAAGCTTGGGGCGAAGAACATGTCGCCAAGATGCCGGAGCACGCCGGCAAGACGCTCTTTGACGTTCTGTTTGCCAACGGGGTTGTCGACAAATACCCGGTTTCTGAAGTCGCAGACGGTTTTGAAAACGACGAATCCGAACATTTCGGCTTCTACGTTCAGAAAGGCCTCTTCGAAGAGTATGCCGAATTTGGCCGCGGCCATGCCCACGATCTGGCGTCCTTTGAAACCTATCACCAGGCCCGCGGCCTGCGCTGGCCGGTCGTCGACGGCAAGGAAACGCTCTACCGCTTCCGCGAAGGCTATGACCCTTATGTCGCAGAAGGTAAAGGCGTCGAGTTCTACGGCAAGCCGGATGGCAAAGCGAACATCATCTTTGCACCTTACGAAGATGCCGCCGAAAGCCCAGATGAAGAATTCGATCTGTGGCTGTGCACCGGCCGTGTTCTGGAACACTGGCATTCCGGATCGATGACCCGCCGTGTCCCGGAACTGCACCGGTCCTATCCGTCGGCTGTAGTCTACATGCATCCGGACGATGCCAGAGACCGTGGTCTGCGCCGTGGCCAGGAGATCCTGATCTCCACCCGCCGCGGTGAAATGCTCAGCCGGGTTGACACCCGCGGCCGGAACAAGCCGCCGCGCGGCCTGGTCTTCGTGCCCTGGTTCGATGAAAGCCAGCTCATCAACAAGCTGACTTTAGACGCGACTTGCCCGCTCTCCAAAGAGACGGATTTCAAGAAATGCGCCTGTAAGATCGAACGCGCGTGATCTGAGCTGAAGGTCAACCGCCATGCCAGCCTCACCAAACCCCAAGTCCCCTGGCCGCCGCCGTTTCCTCACGGATACGGCGCGCGCCGCTGGCGGATGTTTGGTCGCAGGATCGCTTCTTGCCTATGTCGCACGTGATGCCCGTGCGCTGCCGGCCGAAGCTCTGCGGCCACCCGGGGCTCTGGGTGAGGATGACTTTTTGTCAGCCTGCATCCGGTGCGGTTTGTGCGTGCGCGACTGCCCCTATGACACGTTGAAGCTGGCAGAACTCGGTGAAGATGGACCGGCAACCGGAGCGCCCTATTTCACCGCGCGTGATGTGCCTTGCGAGATGTGCGACGACATTCCTTGTGTCGCCGCCTGTCCGACCGGGGCACTCGATCCCAAACTGGACAATATCGACGACGCCCAGATGGGAACGGCCGTTCTGGTTGATCAGGAAAACTGCCTGAACTTTCTCGGACTGCGCTGTGATGTCTGTTACCGGGTGTGCCCGGTCATTGATGAAGCGATCACACTGGAGCCCTCGCACAACACGAGGTCGGGCAAACACGCCATCTTTGCACCGACCGTGCACGCGGACCGCTGTACTGGCTGCGGATTGTGCGAAAAGAGCTGCGTGCTTCCCGAAGCTGCAATCAAGGTTCTGCCAACCCGGCTAGCCCGCGGTTCATCTGCCGAGCATTACCGCAAAGGCTGGGAAGAAAAGGCCCGCAAGGGCGCACCGCTTGTAGAAGGTATCATCGACCTGCCTGACCGGATGCCGGAACCGCTTTCCGGACCCGCAGGTGAATTCAAGCCGGCCTTCAAACTTCCGGGGGTCAGCCAATGAGTGCAAAAACCAGACTCCCGGTTGGACAGGAAGCCATCGAACACAAAGGCTGGTTGGGGGCCCACCGGTTCCTCATCCTGCGGCGTCTGTCCCAGGCGTTTTTCCTCGCCCTCTTCATGCTGGGACCGTGGTTCGGACTTTGGTGGGTGGTTGGAACACTGGCAGGGTCCAGAACGTTTGATGTGCTGCCTCTAACCGATCCGCTGGTTCTGTTGCAAAGCCTTGCCGCCGGCCATCTGCCGGAACTGACAGCCTTGATCGGCGCGATCATTGTTCTGGCGGTTTATGCGGTGATTGGCGGCCGGGTCTATTGTTCCTGGGTTTGCCCGATCAATCCTATTACCGACGCGGCCCATTGGCTGCATGAGCGCCTTGACATTCAAAAAGGCTGGCAGCCCAACCGCAACACCCGGCTTTGGGTCCTTGGAACTGTTCTGGCCGTCAGCGCGCTAACTGGCACGATCGCCTGGGAAGTTGTCAATCCGATCACCCTGCTGCACCGCGGGCTGATATTCGGCATGGGTTTCGCCTGGACAATCGTGGCCCTGGTCTTCGTCTTCGACCTGTTTGTCTCCCGGCGCGGCTGGTGCAGCCACATCTGCCCGGTTGGCGCCTTTTATGGTCTGGTTGGAACAAAAAGCATCCTGCGGATAACCGCCGCAGAACGTGCAAGATGTGATGACTGCATGGATTGCTACGCGGTCTGTCCGGAGAACCACATCATATCCCCTGCACTCAAGGGCAAACCTGGCGATACGCCGCTGATCCTGTCCCCTGATTGCACCAATTGCGGACGTTGCATCGACGTCTGCTCAGTCGACGTGTTCGCATTTACCCACCGGTTCGACGACCGGGTCAAAAACATAGATAAGCCGGCCGGGGATTTGTCCACCGGTCCCGCAATTTGAACGGAGCAACGGAGAATAGAGATGAAACTGCAAGTTCTAGTGGGAATATCAGCCCTTGTTGTCTCTACAACTCTGGCAGGCTTTGCAATAGCGCAGTCGTCCGGATCTGTTCAGAGTTTGCGCAGCGGTGATCTGCCGGACACGCTTCGAGCCGAGCAGGTTCACAAACAAATGGAAGGCCGCATGAAGCGGAACTACCGCCAGCAGCCTCCCCTTATTCCGCATTCCAGTTCGCAATATCAGATGGACAAGCGCACCAACCAGTGCCTTGGCTGCCATGACTGGACGGTCGCCGGGGAGCGCGGAGCACCGACCCTGTCGATGACCCACTATCTGGACCGGGAAGGCAATCAGCTCGACACCGTCGCCGGAACGCGCTGGTTCTGCAACCAGTGCCACGTCCCGCAAGCGAACGCTCCAGAGCTGGTCGGCAACGACTTTCAACCGTCCAACGCATTGCGTTAACGTGGGAACAGGAGAGACACGAGCATGTCCGATCCGCAAAACAAACCGAAACAAGGCCTGATCCGCAGGCTCTGGGACGGCTTTTGGAGCCCTGTGTCCGCATTCAGCGTCGGGTTCATCGTCATCGCCGGTTTCCTAGGTGGGATCATCTTCTGGGGTGGTTTCCACTGGACCTTGGAACTGACCAACACCGAAGAGTTCTGTGTTTCCTGCCACACGATGGAGACCAACCTCGGCGAATACCGGCAAACGATCCACTACAACAACCACTCCGGTGTCCGGGCGGTTTGCTCCGACTGCCACGTGCCGCATGAATGGCAGCACAAGGTGAAAGCCAAGATCATGGCGGTCAAGGACGTCTACCATGAGATCGTTGGCACAATCAGCACGCCGGAGAAATACGAAGAGCACCGGTTGCAAATGGCGTCGATTGTCTGGCGGAAAATGAAAGCTTCCGACAGCCGCGAATGCCGCAACTGTCACTCCTTCGACTACATGGATTTCACAATCCAGGAATCACGTGCGGCTTCCGAACACCAGCGCGCCATTGACAACAGCATGACCTGTATCGATTGCCACCAGGGGATCGCGCACGCTTTGCCGCCCGGTCACCAGGAAGAGTACAACAAGATCAAGGAAGACTTTGAAGCGAACGCCGCGCCAAACACTTCGGAAACAAAAAGTGTCGCGGAAATACGCACTTACGTCGACAAACTGTCAAACTGATTCAAGCCCGGGGCGCCAGAAAACCTAACCGGCGCTCCGGAGACTCTCGATATAAAGAAAAGGTCTTAGCATGCTTGGTATTCTCGATTTGCTCGGAACCATCGGCGGAAATGTCCTTAGTTTTCCTGGCATCCTCGGCCTCGGCCTCGGCATGATGACACGCAACTGGATGCTTGCAGCCATCATGGGTGGCATCGTCGGCGTGCTGGAAACCGTTCTCTTTGCCGGTTTCAGTTTTTCGGCGATAGCGCCGCTTGATATGGCGGTTGCCATTGTCGTCGGTGTGCTGGCCGGCAGCTTGGGCTGTGCGATCCGGCACAAGGGCGCTACCGTTTAAGTCCTCTCATCACACCCGTGCAGCTTTGGGATAACTGGAGCTGCCACAACTCAAAAATCAAGATTATGGCAGACCACACTCCGATTTGCGCCGCTGTCGTTTGCTCTGACGGAGCAATGATAGACCGGCTGTTCCAGACTTTGTTCGACGCTTTACGCCAGGACAAACACCCTGTCTCCGGAGTTCTCCAACGGCGGGCCGAATTCGGTGACACGTGCTGTGCCGATATGGGCCTTGAGATGTTGTCGACCGGTGAAACCATCGAGATTTCGCAGCCACTTGGCAAAGAATCCCAAGGCTGCCGGCTTAATCCTGGTGCCTTGTCAGATATCACCGTGCGTCTCACCCGGGAATTGGACACCACACCGGACCTTCTTTTGTTGAACCGGTTTGGCAAGGGCGAGCACGATGGTCAGGGGTTCCGCCAGCTAATCGCCAAGTCACTGGATCAGAGCATTCCGGTGCTGACAGCTGTCCGCCCACCCTATCTGGACAGCTGGCGCGAGTTTACCGGAGACCTGGGTGTCGAATTGCCCGGCGATCTGGAAGCGGTCCAATCCTGGTGCAGCAGCATCTTGCCAGCCCGCCATTAGACGCAAAACTTAGGGATCCAGGAAAAACTGCTCCCTGAGTTTCCGCCAGATCTTTTCGCCGATCAGGCAGTCATACGGTTCTTCGAAGGTGATTTGGGCCGGCAGGACGCGCGGCGGCTTCATTGGCATCCGCCCGCCAATTTCCAGAACAAGTTTCCGCCGGACCGCTTCTGGGAATTGATCCCAATCATTCACCGGAATCATGAAGCTGCCAGGCCCGCCGATCACACAGCGGCGGTAATATTCGTCGAGATCGGGAATATTGAACTGAGTGCCGAAGCCGCTGGTTGTCATCAGTGGCAGGCCGTTGATGACAAATCCGGCCTCCACCGCAATATCCCGCGCGCGTGTTACCGTCAGGCCCTGATTGTTCGGCCCGTCTCCGGAAATATCGATAACAAACCGGTCGGCCGCGTAGGGCACATCCAGCAGCAATCTTGATGCATGGCGGATGGCCCCTGAGATCGAAGTCCGGCGCTGACCGTATGTGGTGTCGGCAAGAACGGCGTCCGAGAACCCTTGAGCATGCTCCAGACGCTCGATCACGGTCCAGGGCACAATTTCGCGTGCGTGGCCATCGTTGGCCCATTCGAACATGGTAAGCGCGATCCGGCCATGAACACCCTGCTTCACGGCCTTGACGACCGCCGGGTCGGCAATGGCGGCAGCATAACCTTTCCGCTGGAGCGTTATTTC
The DNA here is from genome assembly GCF_006517275.1 of Labrenzia sp. PHM005. NCBI lineage: Bacteria > Pseudomonadati > Pseudomonadota > Alphaproteobacteria > Hyphomicrobiales > Stappiaceae > Labrenzia > Labrenzia sp. PHM005. The sequence goes on from NZ_CP041191.1 coordinate 4,656,584, forward strand.
ATCCGGAGACATGGAGCGGGATACATCGACGGCTAAAACCAAGGCGACATCGACCAGCTCCTCCGCCTTCCCGGCAGATGAAACACCCACGGCGCCCGTCAAAACCATCAGGGCGGCCAACAAGAACAACGGCCTCCGCATGGGCAAAATGATAACCAAAAAGTTGTCAATCGCCAGCGCGGAATGACACGGAGCGGATAACGCATCCGTGAGATTTGGTCTTTTGCTCAGGTCCGCACACTCGCAGACAAGCAAGTGATCAGCTATAAAGCGTCAAACACGCAATTCAGGGAGCCCCTCATGACCGATGCCGCCGCTAACGACACCGTGGAAAAGCCGATGCTGGCAACACTGCTTCACGAAGGTGTCTACCGGATCGTCATGCAGCGCCCGGAACGGATGAATGCGCTGTCGACCGAAATGATGACGGCGCTTTCCGCAGAACTCACCAAGGCAGCTGAAAACCCCGACGTGCGTGTGGTGCTGCTTGGTGCGGAAGGCAAGGTCTTTTGCGCAGGACATGACCTGAAAGAACTGACCAGTGCCCGCGGTGAAGCTGATGGCGGCAAAGCGACCTATGAACGGATCATGCGCCAGTGCTCCGATCTGATGCAGCAGATTGTGCGCCTGCCCAAACCCGTCATTGCTGTTGTCACCGGCGTTGCGACAGCCGCCGGCTGCCAACTGGTCGCTTCATGCGATCTGGCGATTGCCACGGACACCGCCACTTTCTGCACCCCAGGTGTCAATATCGGCCTCTTCTGTTCGACACCGATGGTGGCGCTCAGCCGCAATGTTGCGCCCAAACAAGCCATGGAAATGCTGCTCACCGGTGAAAGCATCGATGCCTCTACGGCGAAAGACTTCGGCTTGATCAACCGGATCGTGCCGCGTGACTATCTGGAACAGGTTGTCCAAAAGTACGCGGAATCGATCGCGTCCAAATCCGCTCATACGGTGAAAATCGGCAAGGAAGCCTTCTACCGCCAGCTGGAAATGCCGCTGTCAGAAGCTTACGACTTTGCCGCCGAAACCATGGTCGGCAATATGATGGCCCGCGACGCGGAAGAAGGCATCAACGCCTTCCTGCAAAAACGCAAACCGGAATGGACGGACAGCTGATCTCAAAGCGGAGGGATCTCCCGAAACCAATAGCTTTCGCTCATGACCGTCAGACAATCGGCAGGAAAATATCGGTTTCTGCGTCCTGTTCAGCTACATCGGGATAGAACGTCAAGCGCTGGACGAAGAGCGGAAAATCCCGGAGGTCTTCGCCGCTTTGGGGGAGCCAATCGCCGTAAAGGCTGCGGATCTTATCTCCGGCATGATCCAGACTTCCCTTGTGGCGGATAACTGCGCAGCGGCCGGCCGGTATCGTCCGGTTGACCACACCAATACCGTTGGGTTCGGCCGGACGTGCCAGTTCACAGCAAACCCCAAACCTGAAGTCCGCCGCATCGCAGTCTTCCGGATCCTCATAAAGGATATTGAAGGTGGCAGACTTCGCGGGCGGCAGGCTGTTTTCGCGGCGCCACGTGATGAACCGCTGCACGGTGCGGGGCAAAAGCGCAGGATCACCGTGGTGAACCAGTTCGGCAACGTATGTTTGGGGAAAATCGATCAGCCGGATCTCGCCGGCCGCAAGTGCGCTGGTCATGAACATTGTCCTCGTCTTGTCAAAGGTTTCAAACACCGATTGCCAAGAAGACCAATCAGCCTCCTTCCGGAACTCTGTGGGAGAACATCCCAAGAGCCGTTTGAATGCCCGCGAAAAACTCTCTGAGTTTTCGTATCCCGCTTGCAGTCCGATGTCTGTTACGGACAGATCTGGCCGGTACGCCAGTTGTTCCCCGGCCCGTTTCAAACGGAGAAACCGGTGGTATTCGGCAACACGCAATCCTGTTACCGCCGCAAACAACCGTTGAACATGAAAGCGCGAATAGGCCGCTTGGGCAGCCATCTGATCAACATTGAGCGGCCGATCAATCGAATCTTCCAGATATTTCAACGCAGCTTGAATCCGCTGCCGGTAGAGTGTCACCTAATAACTCCGCGGTCTTCTGCTTCTGGCACCATTTGATTTAGCCCGCTCCTCCCCTAGTTGCCTGACCGGACGTGCGAAATATCCCTCATGTGCAAAAAACGTTGCTAGCCAATCGGCATCCGGTATTTATATTCACCTCTGCACAGGAGCCGTCTTTTTTCATGAATCACGACACATATTCCGACACCTACATCAAGGCCATCTTGGATGAGGTGAAGACCATTGCCTTGATCGGGGCGAGCGCCAATAGCGTACGGCCGTCCTATTTCGTTTTGAAATACATGCTCTCCAAGGGATATGAGGTTTGGCCTGTTAATCCCGGCCAGGCAGGCAAGGAAATCCTCGGCCAAACGGTCTATGCGTCTCTAGAAGACCTGCCCGGTACGCCGGACATGATCGACATTTTCCGGAATTCCGAAGCGGCCGGTCAGATTGTTGACGATGTGATCGCCAGCGGCCATCTGCCGAAAGTGATCTGGATGCAGCTGACCGTGCGCCACGACGAGGCTGCCAAGCGGGCCGAAGCTGCCGGCATCAAGATGGTGATGGACCGCTGCCCGAAGATCGAATACGGACGCCTGTCCGGTGAAATCGGCTGGGCGGGTGTCAATTCACGCACCCTCTCCTCAAAACGTCCGGCCCTGAAAGCCGGTTTTCAGCACCGGGGTTTGAAGGGGACACAAAAAGACTGAAACGCCATTTTCTCCGGCGTTGAAGCCTTACCTAATTGGTCCGTCCCAAAACTTCTGAACAGTTTTGGCGGCCACACTTGCCGACGTTCGCACAACAGAATACTGCATCAATCCGCGTGCAGCTAAAATCTGATTAACAGTCGATTAAACTGTTAATGGAAGGTTTAGGCGTATATTCATTTTCCTCATCAACACTTTAACGATCTGTTGACTCTTCAAACCGGGAGGTAGTCATGATCGATATGTTGATGCAGTTTTCCTACTTCCATATCGCGATACTGATGGCCGCAGTCATAATAGTCATAGCCAAAGCGATATAGGCCGCGCCGGCGGAAACTTGGAGACTTTCCGCTCTTAGGCCCTCGCGTGGGGCGTCTTTTCTGTTGCTCAGTTTTCCAACAGCGATCCCGCCGCGAACAATCGATACACTTTTAAACGAATTTGTCCCGAATCCGGCGAATGTCCTTACGAGATTTTCCATTCACGGTGTTTAAGATGCGCACTAGATTGAATCTTGATGCCCGAATTGGACGAATGAATGCTTCCCGAAGTTCTTGATACCGGCCTTTTTGCTTGTGCAATGCCGCTCGCGGCGAGCGTACTGCTGTTTGGCATTTACTCGGTCATCCGGACGGAGAGCGCTCTGGAACGAAGCGCACGCGCCGCTTTCGTTTCCGATCAGTCCGCTACTGCTGACGCTCAATAAGCTCAATTCCTTATCTCTCAGAAAAAGAACATTTTTTTTCGTTTTTTTGCGATCTGCGAAATCGATCCTTTGACCTCCCGCACTGCTTTCGCCAAACTGCGCGCAACATACCTAAGGGAGGTTCTTAATGAGCGAAAATATTCCAGGCTTTTCCACGCTGGCCATTCATGCCGGCGCGGCTCCAGATCCGGCGACGGGCGCCCGGGCCACGCCGATCTATCAGACCACATCCTTTGTCTTTGACGATGTCGATCATGCGGCCTCCCTTTTCGGCTTGCAGGCGTTCGGCAATATCTACACCCGCATCACCAATCCGACGACGGCCGTCTTGGAAGAGCGGGTTGCGGCACTCGAAGGCGGAACAGCAGCCCTTGCCACGGCGTCTGGCCACTCCGCGCAGCTTTTGTGCTTCCACACATTGATGCAACCTGGCGACAACATCGTTGCCGCGAACAAGCTGTATGGCGGGTCAATCAACCAGCTCAACCATTCCTTCAAGAGCTTCGGCTGGGGTGTCAAATGGGCCGATCCATCAGATATTGGATCCTTTGAAGCGGCCATTGACGACAAAACCCGTGCGATCTTCATTGAGAGCCTGGCCAATCCAGGTGGCATCATCGTCGACATCGAAGCGATTGCGGCTGTCGCCAAGGCCAAAGGCATTCCGCTGGTCGTCGACAACACCATGGCTTCGCCGTATCTCTGCCGTCCGATTGAGCACGGCGCGGACATTGTTCTGCATTCCCTGACGAAGTTCATGGGCGGCCACGGCAATTCCATGGGCGGTATCATCGTCGATGGCGGGTCTTTTGACTGGTCGGCATCCGGCAATTACCCGCTACTATCTTCGCCGCGCCCGGAATACCAGAACATGGTCCTGCATGAGACCTTTGGTAATTTTGCATTTGCAATCGCCTGCCGGGTACTCGGACTGCGTGATCTTGGCCCGGCGATCTCGCCGTTCAACGCGTTCATGATCCTGTCGGGCATCGAAACCCTGCCACTGCGCATGCAGCGCCACTCCGACAATGCCAAGAAGGTCGCCTTGCACCTGTCCGCCCATGACAAGGTGTCCTGGGTGTCTTATGCAGCGTTGCCGGAAGACCCACATCACGCCTTGCAGCAAAAGTACATGCCAAAGGGTGCCGGGGCAGTATTCACCTTTGGTGTTGAGGGCGGCTATGACGCTGGCGTGAACCTCGTTTCCAAGGTGGAACTCTTCTCGCATCTCGCCAACATCGGCGACACCCGCAGCTTGATCATCCATCCAGCCTCAACCACGCACCGTCAGCTCTCCGACGAGCAGAAAACTGTTGCCGGTGCAGGACCGGATGTGGTGCGGATTTCCGTCGGCCTGGAAGATGTCGATGACATCATTGCCGATTTGGATCAGGCCCTCGCCGGGTAAAGTCTCCAGTTTATTTCAAACAAAACAGCCCGCCAATTGGCGGGCTGTATCTATTTTCGCTTACAAGCAGCTGTCTACACCCGCACTGGGTACTCCCCCTTTAATGCCACCAAATAGTCGACGGCGGCGGCCAGAACAAAAACAGCAAACCCTTGGTGAACCAAAGCGACACCGAGCTGATGCATGGAGAGGTCGCCGGTGAACGCGCCAAATCCAAGCAGCGTTCCAATTCCGAAGACCATCTGCAGGACAACAAAAGCCGCCAGGTGGAACGCCGGCAGGCGCACGCGCTTGGCCTTTGTCTCCGAACACGTCCGCCAGACAAGAACTACGGCCAACGCGACTAGAAGATAGGCTGCCATCCGGTGCTGGAACTGCACGGTCAGGATGTTTTCAAAGAAGTTCAGCCACAGCGGTGTTTCCGACAAGAGACCGGTTGGAATGAACTGCCCGTCCATCAACGGCCAGGTGTTGTAGGTGAACCCAGCATTGAGACCGGCTACTAGCCCGCCGAAGAACAGCTGGACAAAAAGGGCTGCCATAAAAACCCAGCCGAGCGGCAGCAAAGCAGTGCTTGTGTGTTTTGGCGGGGCGTCATGAGGTGCAAGCCGCCGCGCGATCCAGAACAAATACGCAAAGATGATCAGCGCCAGCGTCAAATGCGTCGCCAGCCGGTACTGGCTAACATCGACGCGGTCCACCAGGCCGGACGCCACCATCCACCAGCCGACAAATCCTTGAAGCCCGCCGAGTGCAAGACCAACCACCAGGCGCGGTTTCAACCAGGGCTCAATCCGGCCCGCGGCCCAAAACGCCACCATCGGCACAAAAAACGCAATGCCAATGAAGCGGCCGAGCAGCCTGTGCCCCCACTCCCACCAGAAGATGAACTTGAACTCGTCCAGACTCATGCCCTTGTTGATCAGCTGGTATTCCGGGATCTGCTGGTATTTTTCGAATTCTTCCTGCCAATCGGCATCCGACAACGGCGGAATAGCACCGTGGATCGGCTTCCATTCGGTGATTGACAGTCCTGACTCGGTGAGGCGGGTCGCCCCGCCCACGACAACCATGACCAGGATCAAGAAACAAACCGCATAGAGCCACCACCTGATCATCGTCCGGCTGCTGTGAATGCGCGCTTGTTCTTTCGATCCGAAATTCTGACCGGCAGCCTGAAGGCTATCCGTGGACACTGTCATTGCCCGCTTTCTCCGAATTTTTCTAAACTGGTTTGACCTTTGGTACGGGGAGATATAGGTGCGGAGGGAAAGCGGCAAGCCTTAGCGGCTCAGTCGCGGCAAATCATCGCTTTTAAGTCCCTACCGCACGGATCACACATGGTTCCCTCGTTCCGCAAATTCTTCGGCATGGTTGTGCTGGTCATCTTCGTTGTCGTTTATGCCTTCCTGGCAATGGTGATCGGCGACATGACTTTGCAGCAAGCATCGAACCTCGTGAGATTCGGCTATTTCGCTGTTGCCGGCCTTTTATGGGTCGTTCCGGCAGGCGCAATCATTTGGTGGATGGAACGCGGCGGAAAGAAGAACTCTTAAGTCCGTGCTTTTGTCCGGTCTCTCAATCCGAAACCTGAAGACAGCCAACTGGCTGCGTTATAAAGGGCAAAGGGGGCTCCGGTCAGATACTGATCAATGATTGCCGGATCCTGATAACAGCCGTTCAGCGACACCCGCGGTAACAGCATCAAGTCGCGCGCATTCGCCGACTGCAGGATCCCTGGAAAAGTCGTGACTGCGGATGCAAATCCGTTGGCGCGCGCAATTTCGGCCGCGCCTTCATTTACTGCATTCGGTTTGCCGTAAGGATAAGCAAAGTGCTTTGGCCGCTGGCCGAGTTCATCTTCAAGCCTTTGCAAGCCTTTATCGATGTCCGCGCGAGCAAGATCCGGTTCAAGCCGGGCCAGGGCAAAATGGTCATGAGTGTGGGCCCCAATTGTCACGAGCGGATCTGAGGCGAGTTGCCGGACCTCATCCCAGGTCATCATTTCCCGGTCAGCAAGATCTTGAAGATCAACCCCGTAGCGATCAGCCAACGCTCTGATAATCGCACGTTGTTCCTGCTCACTGGCCTCAAGCGTCAGATAGTCTGTGAGCTTGTTAAAGCACGTACATTTTTCGTCCGCTGTCCGGCAAGAAATCCCCTCTCGGGCACCGTCTTCAGAGAACACAATCTCATCTTGGCTGCCGATCATCAGCTCCAGCGCTTCCCACCAGAGCTCTGTGGTCCGATCAATCAATCCGCTGGCGACAAACACCGTAAACGGCGCCTGCAGTCCTTTCAGAACCGGATAGGCAACGTCCAAATTGTCTCTATAGCCATCGTCGAAGGTCAAGACCGCATACCGCTTTCGTCCGTAGCCGGACTTCAACAGGTCCACGGCCTCATCAAGCGCCAGGATTTCATAGCCATTGGCGCGGATCCGCTCGACCGTCAGCCGTAGAAACTCAGGTGTGATTTCCAGATGACGGTTGGGCTGAAACGCACCGTCCCGCTCCGGGCGGACGTGGTGCAACATGAATACAGCGCCGCAGCCTTGCGTCATGGGCGCCAGAAGCCGGCTTAAACCCGTTTTCTGCAATATCCCAAACGCGCTCGAAAACGCTTTGTAGCGAATGCTCATCTGGCGAAAGGCCCCAACTCTAGAAAGTAATCCAATAACGCACGTTTTCTTTAATAATTATTGATATTTCTAGCGAGAGTTTAGTTCGTATTGAGTGTGAGTCCCTCCGTGTCCGCTGGCTTTTCCCTTGCCGAAAAACCCTCAGAAGTTTCCGTCAGGTCCGATGACATATCTGTGGACGTTCAGAACCAGCACCCTGTGACGACGACTGCAATCGATCTGCAACTGGTTACCGGTTTCGACCAGGCCGCCGAGGACTGGCAACAGCTTTATGAAACCGGATACGCAACGCCATACCAAAGCCGGACATGGTGCCAAGCCTATCTGGAAACGCTTGGCCGGGAGAATGATAACCAGCCGCTAATCGCCGTCGCACGTCAAGCGGGCCAGCCTGTCCTGCTGCTGCCCCTCTTATTAAAGAAGAAGGCGGGGTTTTGTTTTTTGAGTTTCTTAGGTGCCGGCATCGGCAATCAGAACACAGGACTTTGGGACCGAGCGTTTTATGACACTGTTCAAAGCGGCACGATCCAAGATCTCCTTGACCGGATCTGCAGGGCCGCAAAGGCTGATTGTCTCGCATTACAAAATGTCCCGGTCTCGTGGCACGGCCAAAAACATCCTCTTTGCCTGGACAATGCCCAGCCCAGCCCAAGTCCGGTTTTCCGGGGCAATGTCGACAGCGATTTTCAGACGCTTTTTGCTGACACCCATAGCAAGTCCGCCCGCAAAAACCTGACGCGCAAACGGCGGCATCTTCAGGACGCCGGTGACTATGAGTTTGGCCGATGCTCTCAAAAAGAAGAGATTGAAGCCGGGCTCGTGGCATTCTTATCGCAACGCGAAGCCCGTGCCCGGATCACCGGTATCCCGAATGCTTTTTCCGATAAGACAGCGCAGGCATTTTTGAGACATGCCGTAGGTCTTGAAAGGCATGTTGCAGGTACCAATCCTCCGCTTCAAATCTGGACCTTGAAAGTCAGCGGGAAAATACGCGCCACATATTTGTGCGGGCGCCATCAGGACACACTTTACGCCTACAGCAACAGTGTCGCCCATGACGAACTGCTGAAAAACAGTCCAGGGCTGGTTTTGATCCGGGAGATCATTGAAGAGATCTGTGCAGATCCTGACACGACTGTTTTGGATCTCGGCGTCGGAGAAGAAAAGTACAAAACCGGCTGGACATCGCCGGAAGCGCTTTGCGACGGCCTTCTGCCGATCACTGTCAAAGGCCAGATCTTCTCAAAAGCACTGTCTGCAAAAACCCGGCTGAAATCAGCAATCCGGAACTCTGATCGCCTGTGGCCGCTGGTGAAGAAACTCCGGCAATGGCGGGCGCCGGATAAATAGCCCCGCCCTCTCCATTTTCTCAAATTGGACCGATCACCGTTTAGGCAGCATGGCCATCACCGTTGCGCTGCGGCCCTGCACCCGGGTCTCCAGCTACAACGATTTCCACTGAAGCGCCAGTATTGTGGGCAAGAAGGTTTGCCGCGCTTTCCAGTTCATGACTGTGATCCGGCGCACTGGCTGCGATCAACACCCGGTCAGCAAAGCTGAGCATCCGGGCGCTCGCCAGCGTTCCATCGATCGCGCCAAGGTCAACCACGACAGTTTCATAGGTTGACTGGATCGCATCCAAAGCCAGTTTAAACCGGTCGGAGCGGACCATCTCATCGGTAATTGCCAGGCGTCCAGCTTCAATAATATGCGCCTTTGAGCCGGCATCCCGGTAAACAACCTTCGCAAATGGCGCTTTGCCGGCGACAATGTCGGCGAAGCCTTCTGCAGCCCGGGTATCTTCCTGCTCCGGGAAGACTTCCATAAAGAGGGCCGTGTCCCCTTCCCCCGCAGCTTTACGTGCCAGATCAAAGGCCAATTGGTGTGACAGATCCGGCTCATCTACACTCAAAACAACGATCCGCCCCTCGGCCGCAACGTCAGATGCTGCCAATGCATCAGGCGCAGCTGGTTTTGCCTTGCGGCGTGCAGGACGCGGAGAAACCGGTGTCTCCTCCACATCATCTTGTCCAGAACGCAAAGTTCCAAGCCAGTCCGGCGACACATCTTGATCGTAAGCGGCACCACGTTTCCCGCGAAGTGTTTTACGGCGGGGAGCGGGCTCTGCAGGGACTTCTTCTTCAATAGGTTCCGGTTCGTATTCCGGCTCTTCGATTTCATTTGGAGTGTCTTCAACCTCCTCAGGGCTGTTGAGATCACCAATTTTGTTGTCGAATTTGTAGCCCTGATACCCAGTTTGGTAACTCGGGCCCCATGTGAAGGACCCGCTTGTGTCTTTAGCAGGAGGAACGGGCATCTCCGCTGTATCCGGACGCATTGTCCCTTGAGGTTTGCCGGTTGAATAAAGGACCCGGCCGCTCAACAACTCACGCATAACGACATAAGCGCAGCCGAGAATAAAGGTCATCAACGCTGCTACAATTGTGCTCGGAACAACTTTCGGAGAAAACGGTTCAACTGGAACATTCGCCCGGGATACGATACGCGCATCTGCCGGTAGAATCTGCGCCCTCAAGCGGGTGTCGGCTTCCTGAAAGCTGAGCAACAGTTGATCAAGCTGGGCCGCTTTGGCATCGGCTTCCCGCTCCAATTCGCTGAGGCGCGCCTGATCGGCGTTGGATTTAGCTGCCGCTACTTTCAGGTCTTCTAAGCGCCGTCCGAGCGCGAGTGCCTGTTGGTTGGCGACCCGGGCATCGTTTTCCAAGCCCTGCAAAATTTTGCGTGCTTCAGAGCGAATCTGCCTGTCATAGTCGTTCAGCTGCGATTGCAGTGCCTTGATTTGCGGATGGTTCGGCAACAGCGTAATAGACAGTTCCGCAATATTGGACTGAATTTCCACCTGTCGTTCACGCAGCCGCTGAATGAGCTGCGAGTTCAGAACATCACTCGCAGTTTCCAGAGATCCGCCTGAATTCAGAAGTTCGCGGATCAGCTCCGCCTTTGCCTGAGCTTCAGCTTTGGTGGCTTGAGCTGCAGAATAATCGCTGCTGGTGTCTGCCAGTTGCTGCTGATTAAGTGGAATGTTATCTGCGCCAATCAAAAGATCGGCCCGCGCCCGGAAATCTGCTACGGCCTGCCGGGCCGATTGAACGTCCTTGCGCAGTTCGACAATCTGCGGCTCCAGCGCTGCAGACGTCATTTCGGTCGACTGACGCTTGGCGCTGGATTGCAGAGCGAGAAACTCGTCGACAATTGTATTAGCCACCTCGGCCGCCAAAAGCGGATCTTCTGCCGCATAGTCGACCGCAATCACCCGGGATTCATCCAAGCGATAAACGTCCAGGTTTTCAAAATAGTGCTTGAGCACCCGTTCTTCTGCGGTATCGCCCGCGGGACCGCGATCAAAACCAGCGACTGACAGCAACTTTCCAACAAGAGACTGCCCACCGCGCGCGCCAAATTCAGGAACCGCGGCTAAATCCATCTTGCGTGCGACTTTGCGCGCGAGATCCGTTGCCATCAATAGTTGGATCTGACTGGCAACCCCTTCGGAATCAAGAAGCGCCCGTTCCCCTTCAACACCCCGGTTGCCGCCCGGAATATTGATATCCGTGCTCTCAATTAGGATCCTGGCCTCGCCCTTGTATTTCGGCGCGACGAATTGAAGCGCGAAAAACACGCCAAATGCGACGATCAACGTTAAGGGTAATAACCACCCCATGGCACGGCCCAAGGCACGGAACAATCCGCCAAGATCAAGCGCCATATCATCGTCTGAAAGGGTCTGCCGCCCAGAATCCATGTTTCTATTCTCCAGATATACGGCGGATTATGTCCAGTTATGGTAAGCGTTCGGTTAAGCACCCAAAATACAGATCGTGCTGCCTGTTAATTTTTGCATACGCACATTTTACAGGTCAGATTATTTCTCCAACCGCTCTTCACTCTCAATTAACCATAGCTTGCGATCCTCTCCCAGAATTGTAGGAGAGTCGTTGATGCGAATGAGAGCGCTACTTGTTCCGGCATTGTGCCTGGGCCTGGCTGCGTGTAGCGGGTACCGGCAGCCGCCGACTGCGTTTCATGAAACTTTGACCCAGCCGTACCGTCTGGATTCCAGCGACCGGCTGCGCATCATTGTGTTTGGCCAGGACGATCTCTCAAACACCTATGTTATTGATCAGGCTGGATATATTTCATTCCCACTGGTTGGTAGTGTTGCTGCTCGCGGAAAAACCCAGCAAGGTCTGGCCGCCGAAATTTCTGCCAAACTTCGCCAGGGGTATATTCGCGATCCTGATGTATCGGTTGAAGTTGACACCTACCGTCCCGTCTTCGTCATGGGCGAAGTGCAAAACGCAGGCCAATATAACTATGTCGCCGGCATGACTGTGCAGAACGCCATTGCGACCGCGGGCGGATTCAGCTCTCGCGCCCGCCAGGAAGATGTGGATATCACCCGTCAGATAAACGGTGAAATTCTAAACGGCCGCGTTCCGATTTCGGATCCTGTCCGTCCTGGGGACACAATTTACGTCCGGGAACGGTATTTCTAACAAGTCCTGAATTAACCGAGGACTCATCTCCCTTTGTTAGGGTGCACCTTGTCAGCTGAACGGGCTCAAAAAGAAGCCTGAAAGCACAAACAGGGAATTTGCACCATGACAACGCCTCCCATGCGGATCGTGCATTGCGTCCGCGCGCCGGTCGGCGGAATATTCCGTCACGTTAGAGATTTGGCCCGCTGCCAAGAGCAGGCAGGCCATAAAGTCGGTCTGATTTGCGACAGCACGACCGGCGGCGCTTTTGAAGACGCACAGATTGAAGAGCTGCGTGCCGATTTGTCTTTGGGCCTCAGCCGTTTTCCAATGCGCCGCCAGCTGACACTTCAGGATATCTCAGCGACACTCGCCCTTTACCGGCACATAAGGGATTTGAAGCCGACGGTTCTACATGGTCATGGCGCAAAAGGTGGCGCCTATGCCCGGTTGATCGGCACTTATCTCGGCCTGCGCGGTCAAAAGACGGCCCGTATCTATTCTCCGCATGGCGGCAGCCTTCATTATCACCCGCACCGCCTCGAGGGCCGGGTCTACCATACCATTGAGAGCACACTGGGCCGGATCACGGACGGGTTGGTTTTCGTCTCCGATTACGAGAGTGCTGCCTATGAAACCAAAATCGGCACGCCAAAGGCGATTAACCGGATCGTTTACAACGGCTTGGCACCTCAAGACTTTGAGCCGGTGGTTGCCAATCCGGATGCTGCGGATTTTGTCTTTATCGGAATGCTGCGCGATCTGAAGGGGCCGGACCTCTTCATAGAAGCAATTTACAATTTGCGCCTTAAGCGCGGCGAAGCACCAACCGCGGTAATTGTTGGTGACGGACCTGATGAAGCGCGCTACCGGGAAATGGTCGAAAAGCTCGGCTTAAGCGGTTCTGTGACATTCACCGGCCCCATGAAAGCCCGCGAAGCTTTCAAGCTTGCAAAGACCGTGGTGATCCCATCCCGGGCGGAGGCCATGCCGTATATAATCCTGGAAACCGTAGCTGCGCAGCGTCCGTTGATCGCGACCCGCGCCGGCGGGATTCCTGAGATTTTTGGCCGGTTCGCCAACCGTTTGATCGAACCAGGTCATATCAGCCAATTGACACTGACCATGGAAGACGCGCTGGACAATCCAGAGCGCAAAGCGGCCGAAGCTGCCGAAATGCGTCCGTGTCTTGCCGAAACCTTCTCGGTTGAACTGATGACCGACCGGATCAACGCTGTGTACATGGAAGCAATGGGGCTTGCCCCAGCTGAGGCTCCGGCACAGCGGACAACGGCCAGCACCCGCCAGTCTTCAACCATATCTTCCGTCTATGCGAGATCGAGCCAGCGATAATGACCGAACCCGCGTATAAAATGACAGACCAAGGCAGCGCTGCGACCGCCGGTAATGGGCAGCAAGGTGTCAGAAGCCACCTTGAGAACCGGCTGCGGCGCTCGCCATTGGCTGCAATGGAAGCCGCGCAAGCCAATTTGGCCGAAGTTGCAAACAACGGGCTATCGCTTGATGCGCTCGACATTGCGCAAAGCCTGGGCAACAAGGGTATTTCCGTTCCAGTCCTCGGCGGTATGCTCCGCCTGATCGATGTTGCGATCATCCTGACAGCAGGCGCGACAGCTCTTCTTACCGGACCTGGAGCCGGTGTTGCTTCGAGCGCGCATTTTATTGCCGCTGGATTGGCCGTTCTGTTTACGCTTGCCTTCTTTCAGGCCTCTGATGTTTATCAGGTGCCGGTCATGCGCCAGCGCCTCTCCCAGATTGGCCGGGTTTCTGCCGGCTGGACACTCGTCTTTGCCATGTTTGCCGTTCTGCGCACAGCGACCGGCTTTGGCGCCGGCGTTTCCGACGCCTGGATTGGCGCTTGGTACGCGCTTGGCCTTGTCGGGCTTTGCCTGACACGACTTGTGTTGGCACAAATGGTGCGCCGCTGGACAAAATCCGGCAGCTTGGAGCGGCGGGCAATCATTGTCGGCGGCGGTACGGCTGCACAGGAGCTGATCCACGACCTGGAAGCTCAGTCGGACAATGACATCCGGATTTGCGGCATCTTCGATGATCGCTCTAACGAACGCTCGCCAGCTGTTGTTGCCGGTTATCCGAAGCTCGGCAACATCAGCGCACTGGTCGAATTTGCGCGCCTTGCCCGGATTGACATGCTGATCGTCTGCATTCCCTTGCGCGCCGAAAAACGGGTTCTGGAGCTTTTGAAAAAGCTTTGGATCTTGCCGGTGGACATTCGCCTGTCCGCACATACCGATAAGGTTCGCTTCCGTGACCGCGGCACCTCTTTCATCGGCACCGTTCCTTTCGTAGATGTCGCTGAAAAACCAATCGCTGACTGGGATATGGTGGCCAAACGGATCTTCGACCTGGTGTTTTCCGTAATTGCGATCGTCTGCTTGTTCCCGGTCATGATCGCAACCGTCATCGCGATCAAGCTAGACAGCAAGGGACCAGTGCTCTTCCGTCAGAAGCGCTATGGTTTCAACAATGAAATTATCGACGTTCTGAAATTCCGGTCCATGTATACGGATATGGCAGACCCGGACGCGAAAAAGGTTGTGACAAAGGGTGATCCGCGCGTAACCCCTGTTGGCCGGTTTATCCGCAAGAGCTCCATTGATGAGCTGCCGCAACTGTTCAACGTTCTCGCAGGCAGCCTCTCGCTGGTCGGTCCGCGTCCGCATGCAGTCAATGCGCATACCGATAACAAGACCTGGGACGATGTGGTTGACGGCTATTTCGCCCGCCACAAGGTCAAGCCCGGTGTCACCGGATGGGCCCAGATCAACGGCTGGCGCGGCGAAGTGGACACACCGGAAAAGATCCAGAAGCGCGTCGAGTGCGATGTTTATTATATCGAGAACTGGTCGGTCTTGTTTGATCTGAAGATCTTGTTCCTGACACCGCTCAAACTTCTGAACACGGAGAACGCCTATTGACCGTCTGGGCCGACCATGATGGCGGTGCGCTTCCTGCACCGCCCTCTTTTGGCCTCTCAGTCAGGTCACTGGGCAATGGCGCCCTGTGGCTGGCGGCTTTTTTGTCCGGTTTCGTGATCGAAGAGCCGGCGCCTTACGAACTCTACATGGTGATGCTGACGATCATCTGGCTCGCCTGCGGCTTGAAACTGCGCCGCGAGTTTGCCCCGCTGATCATCCTGATGATGGTGTTCATCGCCGGTGGTCTCGGTTCCACGCCGTTTGCCCGGAATTTCGGCGATGCCTTCATGTATATGGCCGTTTCCGGATTTCTGGGCCTGACAGCGATTTTCTATGCTGCAATCCTTGCAGAAACACCCGAGCGCAGCCGGATTATCGAGCACGGCTATATCGCGGGCGCGGTGATCGTCGCCCTCCTCGGTATAGCTGGTTATTTTCATCTGTTTCCAGGTGCGGAATATTTCACAAGGTTTGACCGGGCCCGGGGCACTTTTCAAGATCCCAACGTCTTTGGCCCCTTCCTGGTTCTGCCAACGCTCTTGTTGAGCCAAAGACTGTTGCTCGGTCCAATCCTGCGCAATCTGCATGTGCTTGTGCCGCTTGCCATCTTGGTGCTCGGGATTTTCTTGAGTTTTTCACGCGGTGCATGGGGCGTTCTATTTGCGTCCTTTTTGCTGCTCTACGTGATCCATCTGGTGACAGAACAAAACTCGGCCCGCCGCGGGCGGCTGGTTCTTATTGGGCTCGCCGGTGTGTTTTTAACAGCCATGCTTTTGGCCGTGGCGCTATCCATTGACACAGTCGCGGATATGTTTGCGCAGCGCGCCCGACTCGTTCAAGAGTATGACGGTGGCCGGATCGGCCGGTTTGCACGTTATGCCCTCGGGTTCCAGATGGTGATGGAACATCCGCTCGGCCTTGGACCACTGGAGTTCAACAAGTATTTTCATGAAGATGAGCACAACGTCTATCTGAAAGGCTTCACCACCTATGGCTGGATCGGCGGCCTCGCCTACATTCTGCTGGCGATCTGGACGGTCGCGGCGTTTCTGCCGCTCGTTTTCAAGTCCCGTCCCTGGACACCGTTTGTCCGGGCCGTGTTTTCCGTCTTCATTGCCCATCTGATCTTGTCCGTCATCATCGACACCGATCACTGGCGGCACATGTATATGCTGTACGGCCTCGCCTGGGGACTGATTGCTGCGGATAAACTGGAACGGCGTGGCGTTTGGAGAATTGGGTCGGCGCCGTCCCCGACCCGCTGAGCCTCAAACATCCGGCAACAAAACCAAAAGAGACAAACACAGCTGGGCAAAACCGCTGCGGACCGCGCAACAAGCATCTTGCGCAGGCCTTTCGAACAAGTTAGGTAAGGCCTGTTCGGGCAGTAGCGCAGCCTGGTAGCGCACTTCACTGGGGGTGAAGGGGTCGTCGGTTCAAATCCGGCCTGCCCGACCAACAAAATCAATTAGTTACACGTGTTCCTAGATTTTGTTTGCAAAGAAATCGCAATGAAACCTCTTTTCATCGCGGCGCACCATGGCCTTCAATCGCAAAACATTCCCACACCAAGTTTCGGTCGGAACGATCTGGAGGAATGGCCACGGTCTTCTCCTGTACTGCTTTGACCGAGATATCGACAATCGAAACTTTCATCGCCTGATCACCTGCGTGACCTGCGACGTGTCTTCGCAGACGACGTGATCATCTTCCTCGTGGATGGCGCAAGGGGAATTGGCTTGCAGGAAGGTCAGGACAACTCTGATTTGGACCGAGATACGTTGCTTGGATCGTAGACCGCGTTGCCAGCGAATGGAAAACGCATCTCAAGTTACGCTCTTTCAATTCCTATACCGAGATTTGCGTTTTATAGGCAATGTATGGCGATCCTTTTTGAAACGCCGTTCTCTAGGTTTTCTATTCAATCCCTAGGACATACGTTACATATACGGACGCCGTGACCGGACTGCGCGCATGCACAACCTCAAACGGTTGGCCCAAAAAGCATTATTCCGGTCTCTGGGCGTCGCAGGATCTGGCAGGCCGCACTCTTCATGCCTTGTTAACGCTAAAAAATACGAGTGACTTGTTCGAAAATAATTTCCGTTTGATCAGAAATCGCAGAGAATCAGCAGTTTCCGGACGATTGTAGTCGTTATCACCCTGACGCGAAGTTCTTCGAGCACGGTGCCACCATCTGCCTCCCCTTGTATTTTCTGTTCGCTCGATTATATCGCCGTCGATGAGCAAAATCGCGCGACATTTCGGCAGGATCGCAGCGACGCTATTGGTGGCGTTCGCTTTGATTGCTGGTGCGCGCGCGCCAATGCAACACCAAATGGCTGGAGCTTCCGAGCCCACAACCGTCCAAGCCGGCATGACGTGTGAGAACATGGTCAAGCACGCTGCCGTCGAGATGCCAGGTGGCACACACGACCACGGGTCCTCAGGCAATGACAGATGTTGCGGAGGAATGCTTTGCGCAGGCTATACACTTGGCGGCATTGCTGGTGGTCTCATCCCAAATCTGCTTGCTTTGAGTTTTGCGCAGTCCCCACCTGATGCGCTTCAAGTGGCAGAAATCACCCTCCCAGAACGTCCTCCACGCGTCCTCTGAAACGCCATCTCGCGGAATACCGCGAGCTTTCGTTGTTGATTGGCCCATTGGCTTCCTGCCGATGGCAACTCAGAGGTTATCATGCGTGGACGCTATTCCGCGCTCAGCATCCTGGCCCTTGCCGCAGGCGTGGCAGGTGGGGTGTTTCTTGAGCGACTTTACTTAAATCCCGCCGGCGAAACTGCGTCCGGCGACACCGAAATCCTCTATTGGGTCGCCCCAATGGACCCGAATTTCCGCCAACCCAACCCCGGCAAGTCCCCCATGGGGATGGACCTCATCCCGGTCTACGCCGGCCAGGAACCATCCGGTGATCCGGCCGAGGTGCAACTGTCGGCCGCCGAAATCAATGCAATTGGCGTGCGAACCGCTTTGGCGCGGGTCGGCGAGATAACCCAGAAAATCGAAACGGTTGGATTTGCGGGGTACGACGAACACCTCACCAGTCATATTCACACCCGTGTAGACGGCTGGATCGAAATCCTGAACGTGCGGGCTGTCGGGGATCAGGTGAAAAAGGGCGAAATTCTTTTTGAGCTTTTCTCTCCCGAATTCGGGATTGCAAGTTTTGATTTCCTGCGGTCTCTGGAAAGCGGCACCGGCCTGTCGCTGGAAGCTGCCCGCAACAAGTTGCGCAGCCTTGGCGCTTCCGAAGCGCAGATTTCCGAAATAGAAAAATCCGGCGAGGTTGCCCGAAGCATCCAGGTTGTTGCCCCGCGTGATGGTGTGGTGATTGCCCTGAACGCAGCCGACGGCATGTTTCTGCAACCCGGCACCCAGGCAATGACCATCACCGATCTGGGCGAAGTCTGGCTGATTGTCGATGTCTTTGAGCGGGACATTGCCCGTTTGTCTGAAGATATGCGCGCCGTGGCAAGGTTCGAACACCTTCCGGGCCAGACGTTTGAAGGCGAAATTGATTACATCTATCCCGCACTCGATGCGCAAACACGAACTTTGCCGGTACGCCTCAGGTTCGACAATTCCGAAGGGCTCTTGCGGCCGAACATGTTCGGAAACGTCACGCTGGAGCCGAACACAACGCGGACAGCTGTCACGGTTCCCACCGAAGCGGTCATACGCACCGGAGCTGCGGAACGCGCGATCATCAAGGTCGGGGACGGAACCTTCAAACCCCGTTTGATCACCACCGGCCTACGTGACAATTTCGGCGAGGGCGGTCGAACCGAAGTTGTTCAAGGGTTGGCCCCGGGCGAAGAAGTCGTCGCCTCTGCCCAGTTCCTGATCGACAGCGAAAGTGCGCTCAATGCTGGTCTGATGCGGATGGCCCCGACCAATGAGGCGCCCGCGCGTGGTACCGGCGAGTTGATCGCCCTTGATCGCGCGGCTCGCATTGCAACCATTCGCCATGACGCGCTTGAGAGCGTCGATTGGCCGGCAATGACCTCCAGATTTCCCGTTGTGGCCAATATCTCCCTCGAGAAGTTGAGCGAAGGGCAACAGGTGGCCTTCCGCGCAGCTCGTGGTGCAGATGGCCTTCTTGGACTGATTGACCTGGGCAGCGATGACGGTGTTGCCGCAACCGGCACCGGCATGGTGCTCGCGGTGACCCCGAACGGAAAACTGAAGATGGATCATGGTCCGGTGCCCGAACTTGGCTGGCCGGCCATGCAGATGGATTTGGATGCTGCCGGTTTCGACGCAGCGGGAGTGCCGCTCAACGTCCCGGTCGAATTCGACCTTGCCAAGGATGAGAATGGCCTGTTCTCGATCGTTGCCGTCCGCCGGTCAGGCGCAGAGGAACCTGCCGCCGAAACCGACACAGACGAGCCACAGGTAGCAGCTGCCCCAATCGTGGTCAGCGGAACGATCGACGCCGTGGACATGCAGACCCGCAAGGCCACCATTACTCACGGGCCGATCGTTGAAACTGGCATGCCAGGCATGACGATGGATTTTGCCCTGGAGGACGGTGTTGATCCTGCGGCGCTGCCGGTCGGCACCGAGACCACCCTCACCTTCTCCCGGCCCGATGGCATGACCATGGTCCTGTCCAAGGCCGAGCCGGTTGCGCCTCCGATGGAAGTGCGTGGCACAATCAATGCCGTGGACGACACGGCCCGTTCCGCGAACATTTCCCACGGCCCGATGACAGATATCGGCATGCCCGGCATGACGATGGATTTCGGCATCGATGAGGCGCTCGACTTGTCCAGCCTGCCGGTCGCCGGGGAAGTCACGCTTCTGTTCCGCCGCAATCCCGACTTCACGCTGACGCTTGTCGGCATCCGGCATGAGGAGGGCATGTAATGATCAGCGCAATCATTCGGGCCTCGATCGCGAACCGGATCATCATGCTGGCGCTGGCCGCCATGATGGTTGTGGCCGGTATCTGGGCCGTGCGCGAGACACCGGTCGACGCCATTCCGGACCTGTCTGACGTACAGGTGATCGTGCGCACCCCTTATCCGGGTCAGGCGCCCCAGGTGGTAGAAGACCAGATCACTTTCCCCATGGCGACCGCCATGCTCGCGGTCCCTGGCGCCAGCGATGTCCGCGGCTTCTCCTTCTTCGGCGACAGCTATGTCTACATCGTCTTTGAAGACGGTACGGATCTCTACTGGGCGCGGACCCGCGTCCTGGAGTATCTCGGTCAAATCACCGCAAACCTGCCGGATGGCGTCTCCCCGCAACTCGGGCCCGATGCAACGGGTGTTGGCTGGATATACCAATACGCCCTGATCGACCGGACGGGCAATCACGACCTGTCTCAGCTCAGAGCCTTGCAAGACTGGTTCCTGAAGTATGAACTGCAAACCGTCGACGGGGTATCGGAAGTTGCCACCATCGGCGGCATGGTCAAGCAGTATCAGGTCGTCGTCGATCCAAACAAGCTCAGGGCCTATGACATCACCCTGGCGCAGATCCGCAATGCGATCCAAGCCGCCAACCGGGAGACCGGGGGCAGTGTTATCGAGATGGGCGAAGCGGAGTACATGGTCCGCTCCACCGGCTATGTCGATGAACTGGAAGATCTTGCAAAAGCCCCCTTGATGGTCAACGAGCGGGGCGCCGCCCTGACACTCGGCGATGTGGCGGATATCCGGCTTGGGCCGGAAATGCGCCGCGGGGTCGGCGAATTCGGCGGCGAAGGCGATGCGGTCGGCGGGGTCGTGATCCTGCGCTGGGGTGGCAACGCGCTGGCAACGATCAAGGCCGTCGAGGCCCGGATCGAAGAGCTGCGCAGCAGCTTGCCGGAAGGCGTGGAGATCGTCACGACCTATGACCGCTCCGGCGTGATCGAACGGGCCATCGACAACCTCCAGAAGAAACTGACGGAAGAGTTCATCGTCGTTGTTCTGGTTTGTGCCGCGTTCCTCCTGCACATTCGCTCGTCCCTGGTCATCCTGTTTTCCTTGCCGCTTGGCATTGCCGCCGCCTTCATCATCATGAAGCTGCAGGGTGTGAATGCGAACATCATGTCGCTCGGGGGCATCGCAATTGCCATTGGGGCGATGGTGGACGCGGCCATCGTCATGATCGAGGCGATGCACCGGCGCCTTGAAAACGAAAAGCTGACCAACGAGAACCGGTGGCGGATCGTTGGGGAATGCGCCTCGGAAGTCGGCCCTGCCCTGTTCTTTTCGCTGGCGATCATCACGGTCAGCTTCCTGCCGGTCTTTGTTCTGGAGAGCCAGGAAGGCCGGCTCTTCAAGCCATTGGCCTACACCAAAACCTACGCAATGGCGGCGGCCGCGATCCTGTCGATCACGCTCGTTCCGGTGCTGATGGGATACTTCGTCCGCGGGCGGATCCTGTCGGAGCAAAAGAACCCGCTCAACCGGATCGTGATCTGGATGTACCGGCCATTCCTGGATGCAGCTGTCGCCTGGCCTTGGGCAACGACCCTCCTGGCAGCTCTTCTGGTCGCCTCCATGTGGTGGCCGCTGCAGCGGATCGGCACCGAGTTCATGCCGGAGCTGAACGAGGGCGATTTCCTCTATATGCCAACGCTCTATCCAGGGGTTTCCATCGGCAAGGCACGGGAGGTGCTGCAACAGTCCGATCGCCTGATCGCAACGGTTCCGGAAGTCTTGACTGTTCACGGCAAGCTTGGGCGGGCTGAATCAGCCACCGACCCGGCCCCGCTGACAATGATCGAGACCACCATCCAGCTGAAGCCGCAGTCCGATTGGCGACCTGGCATGACCATGGACGGCATCCGCAACGAACTGGACAAGGCGGTTCAGATCCCGGGCGTCACAAATGTCTGGATCCAGCCAATCAAGAACCGGATCGACATGCTGGCGACCGGCATCAAGACCCCTGTCGGCGTCAAGATCACCGGGGCCGACCTGTCCGTCATCGAGAAGATCGGCATCGAAATCGAGGGCGTTGTCGGCGGAATTGACGGAACGGCCTCGGCCTATGCAGAGCGCCCCCAAGGTGGCCGGTTCATCGAGATCGATGTCAACCGGGAAGCCGCAGCACGTTTCATGATGAGCGTGCGAGACATTCAGGACGTTGTACAGACTGCAATCGGCGGCATGCAGGTGTCTGAATCCGTCGAAGGACTGGAGAGGTTTCCGATCAACCTGCGCTATCCGCAGGACTGGCGCAACAGCCCTGAACGCTTGCGCGAACTGCCTGTGGTCACCCCCTCCGGTGCGCACATCCCACTTGGAGCGCTTGCGGACATCAAGGTCGTGGATGGGCCGGGGATGATCCGATCGGAAAACGCCCGCCGCACCGGCTTCGTCTTCATAGACATCGCCGGGCGGGATCTTGGTGGCTATGTTGCCGAAGCCCGCAAGGTGGTGGCCGACAATGTCCAGCTGCCACCGGGGTACTCGATCGCCTGGTCAGGTCAGTACGAGTACATCCAGCGCATGCAGGAACGGCTCAAGCTGGTGGCTCCGGCAACTCTCCTGATCATCACCTTGATGCTGTTCATGGCGTTCAACCGCGTCATCGAGGTCGGGATCATCCTGGCAGCTCTTCCAGTCGCTCTGGCCGGTGGTGTATGGTTCCTGTGGCACTTGAATTTCGACATGTCGGTTGCCGTCATCGTCGGTTTCATCGCGCTGGCCGGCGTGGCTGTAGAGACTGCAATCGTGATGTTGCTCTACCTCAACCTTGCCTGGGAGAAGCGCAAACAGGTGGTCGCAACCGAGGGCCGCGAGATGACCCCGCAAGACGTTGAAGACGTCGTCTTCGAGGGCGCACTTCTTCGCGTGAGGCCAAAAGTGATGACCGTTGCAACGATCTTCGCCGGCCTAATCCCGATCATGTACGGGCAAGGCACCGGATCGGAAATCATGCAGCGGATTGCAGCGCCCATGGTCGGCGGAATGGCAACCGCCACCCTGCTGACGTTGTTCGTCATTCCTTCGATTTTCGTGATCTGGAAACGTTTCGCACTCACCCGTGTCAATCGCGAGCTGAGTGCGGACATCCGGGAAAATGGCACAGCCGTGCCTGCTGAATAACCCTTTGATCAAATCCTGTATATGAGAAAGGAAACTCCATGAAACTGATCAAAAACCTGGCACTTGCAACCATTGTGGCAGCCAGCACCGCCCCTGCGGCCATTGCCGACTCCAAACACGGTTCGGATCATTCCGGAATGGACCATTCCAACATGGCGATGAACGTCGAGCAGATGGAGGGAGCTGTCCACACAAAGGCAGTCGTCAACTCCCTCGGCGACGGCACGGCCAATGTCACCCATGACCCTATCCCGGAAATCGGCTGGCCGGCCATGACCATGGATTTTACGGTCGTTAAAGGTGCGAAAATGATGGGAGACATCAAGACCGGCGACACCGTCACCTTGATGTTGATGAAGGGTGAAGACGGCTTGTACGCCATCGGCGCGATAATGCCGAACTGATCAACATCCGGCGGACTGCTGCCCGGATCGATTGATCCGGGCGGCGGTTAATGGTGCAAAACGCAACCTAAATGACAACTAAAAACTCTTTGGTGAGATCATGAAACCAAGCAGCATTTCCATCGCGATGGTTCTTGCAAGTCTGCTGACACCGAGTATGCCCCAGACTGCACTAGCAGGTTTTCACCTGCCTCAAAGCGTTGTTCCTCCTATGGACACGCAGGAGAACATGGATCATTCGGCGCTTGAACAGAGTGGCGCACAATTGGTTGGCGCGATCCATCTTCGCGGCGTCGTTAACTCGTTGTCAGAGGGAGCCGTCAACGTCAGCCACGAGGCCAATCAAAGGATCGGTTGGCCGGCGATGACCATGGACCTGCCTCTTGCTCCCTTTGTGCAAGTAACACCCAGCCTTGAACCTGGAATGTCTGTGACCCTGATGCTGACCATGAGCGACCTTGGTCGCTATCAGGTCGCTTCGATTGTTCCAGACGAACAAACCGACGACAGCACGAAAGCAACACCGGACAGCGCAACGCCAACGAAGGACGGTGTGCTGCTGTTTTAGGATCAACGCCGTTTGGAAGTACCAACTCTGGCCGCAGAACGGTGCCGTCAACTTAATCCGAGTCAATACAAGTTGGGTTCATTCCATTTGGGCGTCGAGCTTTGCGTTTCATACGAATGGACAAAAGTTAACCGCCCAAACCATGTTCACCGGTATCCTTGTGGCGTGCGATCGGATTAAATTTCTGTGGGATGATGCACCACCGCGAGTTCTTAGGTTGGGCGGAAAGAAGACGTACCTTCCACTTATATGAATAACAGAAACGGGGTAGACGCGGTCGGGGCAGTTAAAGCAATAGCCGGGCCTTTGTCAGCTCTTGAGATACAGGCTGTATCCCCAGGCGGAAGCGAGCGCCAGAGCCACGACGACCGCAAAAATGACCAGAACGATCACCGCAACCTGCCCGACTTTGGCGAGACTGACACCGGGCCTGCAAAATGGCATCAGGTTGAATGCAAGGCCAGCCACGACGACACCCACGCAACCTGCCGAAAACAGCAGATGGCTAAACGGCTGAAAGATGGAAACCAGTGCCACGACACAGAAACCGATGATCGCAAACTCCAGCCTGCGGGCCCGCGCGGCCGTCATGCCCTTTTGTGCTTGTGAACTCATGACATCACCAATTGTTCATTCTGGTCGAAGACAAGTGTCTGGCCCGGTTTGGGAGTAAGGTTCATCCGTTCGCCGACTTTCACCTTGTGGCTTCTGTCGACCACGACCCGAATATCTGCACCTTGTGTACGGGCATGCAGCAAGGTCTCGGCTCCCATTGGTTCGATCAGTTCGATCTCAACTGAAATGCCGTCTTCACTTCCATAGTCGCGCAATTGAAACGCCCGCGGCCGAATACCCAAGGTTACTTTGGATCCCAGATTCAATCCGCTACCGAGCGGCCCTGCCTCTTTCAAAAAGAGCCGGTCGAACGCGCTGAAGCCCGCCTTGCCATCTTTGGTGGCACAGAAAGTTGCTGGAAGGAGATTCATGGAAGGCGTGCCTATGAACCCGGCGACAAAGAGATTTGCCGGTCGATTAAAGATCTCGTGTGGTGTCGCGATTTGCTCAACCCGCCCCGCGCGCATGACAGCGATCCGGTCCGCCATGGTAAGAGCTTCGAGCTGGTCATGCGTAACAATTACCGTTGCCTTGGAAAGACCGGTCAAGATCTCTTTGATTTCGCCGCGCATCTGTTCACGCAGGGTGATGTCCAGTCGGCTCAGCGGCTCATCGAAAAGAAAGCAGTTTGGGTCCCTGACGATGGCGCGCGCGACGGCTACTCGCTGTTTCTCGCCTTCACCGAGCTGGCCAGGCCGTCGATTGGCGACGTCGTGAAGCTGCAGTGCCGTCATGACCGAGTTTACCTGGGCGTCGACTTCCGCTGAGCCCATTCGAATGGATCGCAGCGGAAAGGCGATGTTCTCTGCAACGGTCAAAGTTGGATAAAGTGCATAGAACTGGAACACCATGGCAATGTCGCGCTCGGATGGCGGCAAGTGATTGACCCGCGTGTTGCCGATATGAATGTCGCCCTCGGTTTCCTGTTGCAATCCGGCAATCATGCGCAACGTCGTCGTCTTGCCGCATCCCGACGGTCCGAGAAGGCACAGGACCTCACCATCTTCGATGGTCATCTCAACATCACTCACAGCTGTGAGGCTGCCGAAACGCTTGGTGAGGTTTTCAATTCTGATCTGTCCCATCTGTCCGCTCCTACTTCTTGACCGTGCCGAAGGTGACGCCACGCAGGAGATGGTTCTGCAAGATGTAGGTGAAGATGAAGATGGGAATCAGAAACAGCGTGATGATCGCCGCCAACAGACCCCAGTCCACACCCAACTGCCCTCCCATGGCACGAGCCATCGCAACCGGCACCGTTCGGGTGTCGTTCCCGGTCAGCAACAGGGCGAACAAGAATTCGTTCCAGGTCAGGATCAACGCAAAGACGACGGTTGCCGCCAGTCCTGCTTTCAGTTGCGGCAGACAGATCTTGAAGAACACTGTCAGGTCGCTTGCACCGTCTAGCCGGGCAGCGTCTTCAACATCTGGCGAAAGTTCATCAAAGAAACTCTTCATCATCCAGACCGAGAAAGCCAGGTTGAACATGGCATACAGCAGAATGATCCCGACATAACCGCCAGATAGACCTGTGACACGGAACATGAGGAAGATCGGAACGATCACGACGATCGGGGGGAGCATGCGAGTTGTTAGAATGACAAACAGGTAGGTATCATTGCCGCGCAGCGGGTACCGGGAAAAGCCATAAGCTGCGAGCGTGCCGATGACGGTTGCCAGCAACACACCGGCGCCGGCAACGAACATGGAATTGAAGAAATAGAGGCCCATACCGGTCGACAGTTGCTCGCCATCTGTGGTCACCCGGTAAAAAACGCGCACGAAGTTTTCCAGAGTTGGCTGGAAGAACAGTTTCGGAGGGGTTGCCAAGGCGTCCTGCCTTGTCTTGAAAGCCGTCAGAACGATCCAAAGGACCGGGGCGAAATAGACAAGACCTATAGCACCGGCAACAAGCGTTCTGCCCCATCCAGCTTCGCGGATCGCGCGCCTTTTCCGTGTCTTGGCTGCCATCGATTAGGCCTCCCGTTCTCGCCGATTGACGAAGTAGAGATAGAGGTTTGTCAGCACGATCACGACGAACAGCAAGATGTAGGAAAGGGCTGACGATTGGCTGGTCTTGAAGAATTGGAAGGCCATCCGGTAGACATAAACAGCGATGGTCTCCGTGGACGAACCGGGTCCACCATTTGTGATGATGTAAACCACATCAAACAGCTTGAAAGTTTCGATCGTCCTGAAGAGAAGGGCCAACAGCAGCAAGCCCTTCACATAGGGAAAGGTAACTGTCTTGAAACGTAGCCACGGCGTTGCCCGATCAACTTCGGCAGCCTCATAAAGATAGTCCGGAACGCTAACGAGACCTGCCAAGACCAGCAGCATGACAAAGGGTGACCACATCCAGGCATCAGCGATCACAATTCCCATGATTGCGCCTGTTTGCGTGGCCAGAAGACCGAACGGCTCACCGGTGAAGTACATGACCGCCTGGGACAGCAATCCAAAAGTCGGCTCATAAAAGAGCTTGAAGAAGACCCCCACCGCGACGAACGACAGCATCATGGGAGTGAGGACCAGCATCATGATCTCACGGCGCAGCGGAAACTTTTTTGCAAACAGTAGCGCCAAGCCAAATCCGATCACCATCTGCATCAGCACGCTGGCGGTAACGATGATTGCGGTTGTCTGAAACCGTTCCCAGACCACCGGGTCACTGAGAACCTTTTCATAGTAGTAGAGGCCCGCAAAACGTGGTGGTTTCAGGGACGATGCCTTGTAGTGGAAGAAACTCAGACCGAACGACCACATCAACGGAAAGATGTTCATGACGAACAGCAAAACAATTGCAGGGGTGACAAGAAGCGCACCTCTCCGTTTCGGGTCCATCAGCCATTGCAGAAAATTCGTCATAAAGTCCGTCCTTGCAGTGCGGCTCGGCACCGCCTGATCGCCATCCCGTTCGAGGGCGTGGGAGGCGGCAGCCGATTGCCGTCGCCCCCCGGTCGCTGGAGGAAGAAGTGTTTGCAGCTGAAGTCAGTCGATACGGCCGGCTTCGGTCAAAAGATCCTGCTGGAACGCGGCAATCGAATCGAGTGCTTCCTTGGCCGTTTTCTGACCGGTGATTGCCTTGTCGAATTCTTCCTGTTGCTGTGTCAGCAGCTCAAAGAATTCAGGCACATGCCAGAAATCTTTCTGCCAAGGAAGAAGCTCTACGTGAGCGCGGTTCCAGGGTTTGAAGTCGTTGTAACCGGGCGCATTCATCACGCTTTTAATGGCTGCGGTTCCCCCGTTAAAGGCAAACGCCTCCTGGGTGTCCTTGGACAGCCACCATTTCACGACATTCAATGCCTCATCGACAACTTCATCGGAGTTCCATGTTGTCAGCACAAAGGGCTGACCGCCGATATTGTCCCAACGGACCATCTCACCGTTGGCATCAATTGTACCGGGTGGCATCGCATAGGCAGTCTTGTCGGCAACCTTGGATACCTCGGGATTGACCGCGGCAGACGAAAGCGCGTTCCAGTTGATGATGGCCGCGATCTTGCCCTGCAGATACAGATCGTTGATCTGGAAGATATCCATCTGACCTGTTTTCCAGACCGGTGGTGAATATTGCAGCAGATCGAGATATTTCTGGAAGGCGGCGACCGCCTCATCGGAGTTGACCACACCGACGGCCTGGGCATTCGGCTGATCGGATTCGTCCCAAATCGAGGCGCCGCCCTGCCAGATGAAAGCGTTGATCTGTCCAGATGAGAAGTCGTATCCTTTGCCGGCTTGGTAAGCGATACCGTAAAAATCTTCAGTCAGCGTTTCACCTGCAAGCGTATCACCCGACTTACGCATGAAGAATTCACCAATATTGCCCCAGGTGTCCCAGTCTACTTCGACCCAGTCTTCGTAGGTGCAAGGCAATTTCTTATCGAATTTTTCCTTGAATGCCGAAGCTTCTCCCTCATGACAAAACAGGTCGGTGCGGAAGGAAACAACCTTGGTATCCGGCATTTGCGGGAAGCCATAGATGTTGTCGGATTTGTAGGGATAGGTTGCATAAGCTTCGGTCAGCGCCGGATGGACATCCTGCAGGATGGCGGCAAGTTCCTGGTCTGCGGCAATACGGTCGTTCAGTTTCAGAAACTGGCCGCCTTCGATGAAGGTGCCGATCCACTGACTGTCTGAAACGACCAGTTGATACTTCTCTTCCCCCGAGGCCATGGACGCAGCAACGCGCTCGTAGAAGCTTGGCCAAGGAATGAAATCGATGGCCAACGTGACATTGTTGCCTGACGGAGATTTGTAAGTCTTGTTCGCATATTCTTGCATGAACCGGGTTGGGCCCCAATCCGGTGCAGCCATTTGAATGGTTATGTCCTTGGCCCAGGCCGGAGGCGCGGTTGCAACGAGGCAGCCCGCTAGAGCGATTGCACTTCCTGTGGTCAACAATTGTTTCATTGTCGTCTCCATACGTTCCTCTCTAGAGTTTAGGCTTATGTTTTTCCTGGACCGGCTGCCTGATGACCGTTCCGGTTTCCTTCGCAAATACATGCGTGGTGTCGAGATCGAAGCCGCAGGTAAGTGAAGCGCCCGGCGGGTAGCCGATGGCCTGCTCTTCCGGCAGGACCATTTTCAGCCGGTTGCCATTGGCAATCAGGTCGAGAATGACCAGGTCGCCGATCGGCTCCGTCAGGTGAACCTTGCAGTCAAATGTCGAACCTCCATCCGCCAGCGACTTGGTCACCGGTTTGATCTCATGGGGCCTAATTCCAAAAATCAGCTCCTCGCCGACAGAAAATTCCGTCAGGGGATTTCGCCAGGGTGCTTCGCGGAATTCGCCAAATCCGGTCACAACGGACGGTTGGTTGTCGTCGCCGCCCCGTTTGGCGTCGATCAGGTTCATTTGTGGTGAACCGACCATCCCGGCAACATAAGAGCTGTCCGGACGATCGTAGAGCTCATCGGGTGTTCCGGTCTGGGCGATACGTCCATCCCGCAAGACCCCGATGCGCTCTCCCATGGTCAAGGCTTCGAGTTCATCTGGGGTGGCGTAAACGATGGTGATTTGGCGCTCACGATGAATTCGCTTGAATTCTGCCCGTGTGTCGTGGCGAAGCTTGGCGTCCAGGTTGGTGAGTGGTTCATCAAGCAGAAGCAGATGCGGCTGGCGAATGAGTGCTCGCCCGATGGCGATGCGTTGCTGTTCACCACCGCTGGCCGTTCCTGGTTTGCGGTCGAGCGTATGCGCCAATCTCAGGAGTTCTGCAATCTCGTCAATGCGCCGGTTCACTTCAGACGCGGCCAGTTTTTGCTGACGCAAAGGGTAAGCGAGGTTATCTCGCACTGTCAGGTGCGGATACAGCGCAAAGGTTTGGAAAACCATGGTGACATCGCGGTCACGCATTGCCGCGTTGGTCACATCCCGTCCGTCGATCTCAATTGTGCCGGAAGTCGGAGATTCTATGCCGCAGATGGTACGAAAGGTTGTCGTCTTACCGCTTGCGCTTGGACCCAGAAGTGCAAAGAATTCGCCGTTTTGAACATCCAAGTTCAAACCGTCAACCGCCCTCACATCGTCAAAGTACTTTACGAGATCCGTTACCCTCAATGACGACATGGGAGATCCAATCGTGGCAATTCATTGAGCGTTATCTGATGAGAGGCGTTCTTTGACATTGGACCCAACGTACGCGTTTGCGCGCGGGTACACCGGTTGCGCTGGCCGCTGGAGGCATGAAGGTTTTGGCGAAATTCGTGAAATTTCTTGCGCTGGCTCCACGCGCCAAACGCGTCAAAATCGTTTGCCGGGATTGCCGTTTTCAGGCCATGAGCCTGATGGGACATGTCACTGCATTTTTCTGACATCTTCGGGCTGCACCCCGCTGTTACAACTGCATGACGTTGCGATAACGGTATCAACTCTTGTCGGAAATGCTTTTGCGCGGCGCAGGTATTTTTATGACTATTCGCTTTTTTGTCGGGTTAGGCAGTCCAGATGGCGAATTGCATTTCTCACAATCCGGTCAGTGCTTGCCTGTATTTCTCGGCATCCCAGTCTACCAATTCCCGTTCCTCTTCCGCTGTGAGGTAGTTCAGAGAGGCTGACAGCGGCAGTCGGATTACAGTGTTCGCCAAGGCTCTCAGCATCTCATGGCCACCTGCCGACAAGGATTTGTCGTGAAACACACCTACCGAACGCAGCGCCACCGCTTTCGGCCACAACGGGTCTTCCGACGATGTTTCAAAGAAAGCGTTCAACTCGTCCTTTGTGTCGACGGCGGCGATTGATTTTCCCAGAAAAACGACATGGTCAGGATAGAGAGACCCCATGCGCGCATATTCGAAACCGTGCGGATCGAGGGCAAGTTGGTGTGTGAGATTGCACTCAGCAGCCACAAAGCCAGTGCCTGAGCAAAGTTGGTTTAGCGTTGGGAAGCAGGCTTTTTTCACCGGTCGAGCGGTTGTCATAAGTCTTGCTTCCAGCTCCAGCATGAGTGCCAGAGTTTCCTGGACCGTCTCGCTTCCAACGACAAGTCCATGATTTTGAATGACTAAAATATTGCAGGTTCTTTTCGACAATACACCGGAGACAAGACGCGTTAGGGGGAGACCCGGTTTGGAATAAGGCACAAAGGCCCAATCGAACCCCTTGAGCTTCTCGGCCAAAATGTTCTCGGCGTTTTTTTGTACTGAATGGACGATGGTATTGATCGAATGCGTATGAAAAACGACTGCGTGCGGCATCAGTGAGTGCAATGTTGTTTCAATTGAGGGACGCAGGCCTAAGACATCATCACTGTAAGATGCCCCAGACAAGGGATCCTCAATTCCCGCCCTGATCTGTTCGTTGATCCTGGTTCGGTTCACCGGGACAAACACTTCTCCGGCTTCGGCCTGCGCCAACCATTTGCCGGACGCTTTCACCCACATCCGGTCGGTTCCGGTCTTGAGTGAGGTGTTGCCGCCGGCGCCTTGTATGAACAATGGGTTCTCGCCGATCCTGCGGGATAATGAGATGAATTCCGGATCAATTTTCTGCACATCAACCTCTCAGAGTGTTGCGGCAACCCAGGTAGGTGCGAACTCGCTTTCGCTCAGCAGTTTTGCGAGGCTGACATTGAAGTCGCCCAGCTCGAATTCGGCGTGATGGATGCCGGTTAGCACCAGCAGACTGTCGAAACCGGCGCGCTCAGCACCGACAATGTCATGATGAAAGGAATCGCCAATAAACAAAGGATTCTTGCAGCCCAAAGCTGCCAATCGGCGGTCAACCCATTGGTAGATCAGGGGATGTGGCTTGCCCACCAATTGGACGTTGCCACCTAGATCACGATAGGCGTGGGCGATCGTTCCTGGGCTCACTGTCAGCCCTTGTGCATCTGGGGCAACGTTGTCCGGATTGCTGCACAGAAGCGGCGCTCCCTTAGCAACCAGGTTCGGCAGAAGGTCGTTCTCCCAGGTGGCGCTCAGGCCAGGAGACATGCCGGACAGATATACAAAATCGCACGCCTCCAGCGTATCGACGAGAGCAAGCCCGCGCACTTTCGACAAGTTCAGACGATCTGCACTGGCACTGGTGATGTTGAAACAGCGCGGCCCGTGGTTTTCCACGTAAGCGGGCAGAATTGCCTGAACAGCGACGTCTCCTGATGTGACCACACCGTCGAAAAGACGTCCTGCCAGGCCCAGTTTTTCCAGGCGGTCATAATTTTCCGGCGCACTTCGCCCGCTATTGGTCAACACTAGAGAGATCTTGCCGGACGATTTCAACTCGTTGAGGACACGCAACACATTGGGATAAAGTTCAGTGCCGTTGTGCAATACACCGAACTGATCAAACACGAAGGAATCGTACTGATCAGCGACCGCTGACAATCCCGAAACAAAAAGATTGCTGAAATCGGCAACCATCAGCGCGCGCGCCCGCCAAGCGATGCCAGCAATGCTGCGCCGTAGGCCGCTTCAGAATGACGGGCTGTCAGAACCGGCACCCCCAGAACCCGTTCGCGAATTCGGTTCCACACGAGGTTCTTGCTGCCCCCTCCAACGGTCCTGACTTGAGCCGGATAGGGAACGCCCTTTTTGCTTAACAGGTCATAACCCTGCCTTTCAATCCGGGCGATCGACTCCAGCAATCCTGCCAGGAAAGCGACATCGCAGCTCGGCCGCGGATCGGTGCTATTCTCTCGTGCCGGATCGGAGATAGGAAATCTTTCTCCCTTCTTTGTCAGCGGGTAATAGTCGAGTTTAGAAGATACCGTCGGGTCGATCTGTTTGGAGAGCCTCTCCAGCTGATCTGGCGCAAAGTATTTCAAGAGCACACCTCCTCCACTGTTGCTTGCTCCTCCTGCCACCCAGTGGTTGAACAGTTTGTGGCTGTAAACACCATTTGAACCGGCATCTACCCGACACGGAGAAACCGCCTTGAGAACCATTGTGGTTCCAAGGGAAGTAACGGCTGTCCCGGGTTTCAGGTCAGCGAAACCACTGGCTGCAAGAAAACCGGCCATTCCATCTGTGGTGCCCGTGTAGACTTTGCAGGTTGCTGACAAGCCGGTTCTGGACGCCATGCTGGCACTAAGTGTTCCGGCCAGGCTCGCTGGAATGCGCACTTCGGGAAGAGATTGTGCAGAAAAAGGCAAGCAAGCAGGGTCGAAAACCCACTCCTTTGCTGCCGGGTCATAACCCAGTTTGAGAGCGTTGTTTTCATCGCTGAAATCGAAACGGCCGCAAAACTGTCCTGCAATCCAGTCAGCCTGATGGGTAACGCGAAACGTTGATGGCCGGTCCATGGTCCAGAGATCGACAACCCGCCCGAGCGTTGGTGGCAGGCTGGCCGCCCCTTTCCCAAGAGCTTTTGCCAGCAAGTCCTTGGCATCTTCACTTGGCTCTTCATGATAGAATTTTGCCGGAGACAGAGGTTTACCGTCCGCATCGCACAGCAGGACCGTGCCGGATTGTCCATCCACAGCCAGACCGGCAATTAATTTCAGATCAACATCCTTCGACAATCGCTCAAGCACCGAGAGGCAAAAGGACACCCAGGACGTTGGTGACAGCCTTTGGGCGCTGGTGAGATACCGATCCTCGGCACCCGCAATGCAAACACCTTTTCTATCCGAAACCACGGCACGTATGCCGGAGGTACCCACATCCAGGCCGAGGTAGAGCTGTTGCTTTCCGCTGGTCAAGATCGGTCTTTCTAATACCTAGATAACACGGTCGTTGCCGCCATCGACAGGCAGCTGTGCTCCCGTCGTCTTTGGCAATGTTCCGTCGACAAATGCCGAGACAGCACGGGCAACATCGCGCGAAGTGATCTCTGTCTTCAGGAGGTTCCGAGTCTTGTATTCTTCGACGCTCAATCCGTAGCGCGCTGCGGATGTCGCAAGGGCCTGTTCGGTCCAGAGGCCGGTATCGAACACTGCATCTGGATGCACTGCATTGACGGTTATGCCGTCTGCTGCAAGTTCCAGGGCAGCCACCCGCATCAACTGGGTCAATCCGGCTTTGGACACAGAATAGGCGGCTGCACCAGCCCCAGGTGCTGTCACGTTTCGCGAGGCAATGAAAACAACAGCGGGCTCGATGCCGTGTCGAAGGAAGGGGATCGCCTGTTTGAGGACCTTACGATGAGCCGACAGGTTGATGGCCATCGACTGGTCCCAGTTGTCGTCTTCCAGCGTTTCGATGGTGTTGCCCGTTCGAAAGATGCCTGCGCTGGTTACCAGAATGTCGAGCCCGCCATAGGTCTCCGCGGTGTGCCGAAAAGCTGCTGCAACGCTGTCCTCGTCAGTCAGATCACAGACCAGACCTTCGAAACCGGGGCGGTTCATGGAGCCAAGAATTGACGGCGATATGTCCAGGCCGACGACCACTGCCCCTTTGTCGGCAAGCAATTCGGCGCAGGCATAGCCAATGCCGGAAGCAGCCCCGGCAACCATCGCAATCTTACCAGTCAATTCAGATGGAGGGGGCTGGCGCTTGAGCTTGGCCTGTTCCAGTTCCCAGTATTCCAGGCCGCGCAGATCGTCTTCACCCAATCCCTGCCAGCCTCCCATTTTGTCGGCGTAGTACATTGCCTTCAAAGAAGTTTCGGCAACGTCGGAGCTGATGGAAGCCCGTTTCAGATCCCGGCCAAAGCTGCGCGTATAGCCGTCTGAGCTGATGGCCCAATGCGGGTAAGGGGGCAACATTTGCAAACTATGATTGCCGGCGCGGTCAAAATAGCCGCGATAATCGTCACGAAAACTGAGTAATCCGGCTTCGGGGTCATCGCCGAGCAGAGCCGGAAAGGGCTTGTTGTGAATCACATGTTCAGGCGTGACCGTGCCGCCTCTCAAAAGCGTTCCATATCGCTTGGCCTTGTCTTGACCTACCTTGGCCGACTTAAGGGATATGACAGGAAAACTGGCTAATTCACTGACAAGGCGTCGAATTCGCGCGATCTCAACCGCGTCTTCGTTGCCTTCCCGGGAAAACCGTGGACTGCCATAATTGTCGAGTAGATACCGTTCAGCCTCGTCGACAACCTTGATCATAGCATTGTAGCTGTCGCGGGCACTGTCGGAGAAGGTAAAGATCCCATGGTGTTCAAGAATGACCGCTTCGTATTGAGACAGATCTTTTTCAGCGATCTGCTGACGGAATTGCAGTGCAAGATCGAAACCGGGTTTCACATAGGGTAGAACCAGAACCCTGTCGCCATAGATTTCGGCAAACCTTGCCGCACCCTCAGGACTGTTTGAAATCGTTAAAATGGCGTCCGCGTGGGAATGGTCGACAAATTTGAACGGAATGAGTGCATGAACGATCGCCTCGATCGAGGCAGCTGCTGCGTTGCTATCTAGCCGCGCCCGTGCCACTTCGTTGACCATGTCGGGGTCACTGAGGTGCTCCAGCCCGGCCAATCGTGTGACGCTGGCAAGGTCCAGGGCGGTGAAGCCTTCCGCCCCCATTGTTCCAAGGTCAAACCCGCTTGCCTTTACCCAGATGACGGGCCGCTGGGCACCGAACCTATCGGCTTCGGTCGACTTCACTGACGTGTTGCCACCGCCGTGAAGAACGAGAGCAGGGTCCTTGCCTATCAGTCTGGACGAATAGGCCCGCAACTCAAGGTCGTTTGAAGCCCGTGCGGCCTCGTCTTCGTTCCAGCGGTTCTTCATTTCGATTGTTCCCTGCTGGTTTCGATCAGGTTTGCGAGCTCTTCAACGGCACGTTCAACGAACTCTTTGTCCTCAGCTGCAGCCTCGACTTCGATGAGAGGAATATGTTTTGGCAGCAACTCGCGGACCGCGTCGTGGAAAATAGCATCGCTCTCCGCGTCAAAGAGCACTCCTCCTGGAACGGAGTAGCTACTGATCCCCTTTTTTGGCAGCATGAAAACCGTGTTCGATTTGGCAGTCCCCAGACGGTCCCGGATCTCCTCCATGATCTGGACAAGCTCAGGGCCCGTCGTGCGCGGAACCAGAATGACAGGGTTGTGGTAGCTGTGTAGGCGGTCCTTGTAGGCCTCGGGCACCGAGTGCGGTTCGTCAAGAACGATGCCGATGTGATCGACGCCACCCGGCACGACAACCTGGGGCAGACCAAGCTCTCCGGCAACCGTCAGACGGTTCTTGTCCGCAGCACGGATCCCTCCGAAAAGGGCGTCGGTTATGTCCCCCAGCGCATAGTCGAAAACCGCGCTGATGAAACCGTCCCGCATCAGTTGTTCCATGGCCCTGCCGCCGGGGCCGACCGCGTGGAAGACGATGGTCTCAAAGCCCCGCTCAGCAAAGAGTTCCATCGCCAGCATGGTTCCCTTGGTCAAAACGCCAAGATTGGTGATACCGATGACGGGTTTGCTGGAATCAAACGCGATTGCCTCGTCCGCATCGGCCATCCCCACCACAGCACCGGCCGCGTTGGACAACATACGGCGGAAAAACGGGTTCAGGCCAAGAATGTCGCTGACGGAGAACATCATCGTGATGTCCTTTATCCCGACATAACCAGATGTGTCTCCCGACGCCATGGTCGACAGCATGACTTTCGGAAATCCGTATGGGAGTGCTTGCATGACCTGACAGCAGTTGTTGGTGCCCTGGGTTCCACCCAGGCTGATGAGGCCGTCGATTTTTCCATTGCTGATCAGATCGAGAACAATGTGGCTTGCCCCCTTGATCATTACCTCTGCGGCGCGGTCGCGTGATGGATCCTGCCTCAGACGGGTAAGCGGGGTACCACCCTTCTCAGCAATCTCTGAATTGGAAATATCGGCTTCAATTTCGCTGTCACCGACGACACCCATGTCGAGCAGCAGGACCGACGCGCCCAGACGCTCAATCTCTCCCTTGAGGCAGCCGCATTCTGCACCCTTGGTGTCCAAAGTTGCCAGTATGGCGATCGTCTTGCCCATGACCGCGCCTCCGTCCTAGCTGTTGAACTTGAGTGAGGTGAACTCCGCAGCAGCGGCACTGACGGCTCGCTCAATCGGAAGCCGTTCCGTGGACGAACCAGTCCAAAAGCCATGACCGCTGGTGTTGTCGAGCATGAATTGAGCGTCTTCGGGGGTCTCCATCGCCGCACCATGAGCGACGAGGATGACGTTAGGGTCGATGGCCCGGGCCGCTTGGTAGACCTTTTCGGTCTCGTCAGCCGTTTCCTGGATGGTCAGGCCTTTGTCGTAACCGGTCAGGCCGCCCTTGGTGGTGCCCGCGTGGTAGCAAAATACATGTGGCCGGGCCTGTTCCACAATCTGAAGTGCATCTTCCATAGTGAACGCTAGGCCGATACTCACCATGTCCATTTCTTCCCGGGCAAGGCGCAGCATCTCGATTTCGTTGTCGAGCGAAATACCGGCGCTTCGGATCACGCGGCCAATTTCGCTATCCTTGTCAACGTAACTGATTGATGGACCGATATTGGACACGGAGTTGACGCCCATCCGCTTGCAGTCGTCCAGCACCATGCGCATGTCCTTGAGCGGATCATTTGCGTTCAGGCAAGCACAGACAAATGCCTTTCCCTCAAGGGCAGGCATGATGTCTTCCCTTGTGTAATCCAGTGTTTGCCGGTTGGAATCCAGGATTGGCCACATCATAGACATCGTGCCCATCCCGTTGGCACGCAGCCTTGCTCCGGAGAAGGTGTTGATGCAGTCAGATCCCGCACGTTCCAGAAGTTTCGCAACGAGGCCGCTCCCTGCACTTGAGATCATGATTGGGTCTCGTCGGTCGACCTTGGCTTGCAGGTTGCTGAGGATTTGCGCAGTAGAAATGCGTTTGGTGATCATTGCTGTCTCCTCCAAAGGGTGAGCTGCTTAGGCGTCTGCCGCCTGCAACGCGTGACTGAGAAATCGGGTGATTGTTTCGACAACGGCCGTACGGTGCTCATCAGGAGCGAGATAACGGGGCGGCGCGTGAAAATATTCCGCCTCGCCAAGGGCTCCCTGGATTTCGCGGGCAATTCTGGAAGGGTGCAGCGGGTCGGCGTTGTTTCCGATAACAAGCGCAGGCATGGAAAGACGACCGAGTTTTTCGATCCTTTGAAAGGGTTGATCCGCTATCAGCGCTCTCAAGATGCCAGCAGCTTCGACGGCCTGGGGACGCGTAAGCGCACCTTTGATCGAGGACGCGCTATTTGGATTTTCCGCTTTTATGGAGTTGAACGTTGGATGTGTTTCCAAGTGCTGTTCAGCGTCTTCCAATCCAAGCAAGTCCAGCCAGCTGCCAATCTCTTCCAGAATGTTCAGGTGCGGCCGCGCCGGACGGTCCAGCCAGGCAGGGCGGACCAGAAGAAGAGCTCTGATCAATCCGGGATGCGATAGGGCCAGGTTTAGGGCTATGCCAGCCCCCATCGAGATCCCCCCGGCGACAACCCTCCGGATACCGAGATGCTGCAAAAGTGCACTAGCAACCTCTGCATACGCATTAAAACCCACTTCAGACACCGAAAAATTGTTATTTGAGAGCCTGGTCTCGCCATGTCCCGGCATATCTACACTGATGATGCGGTAGCCGCTCAAGCCTTCAAGAGCGGCTTTGACCTGCGCTTTGTCAGCTGCCAGACCATGAAGGAAAAGAATATCTTTTCCCTCGCCATGCAGGTCATAGGAAACCTGCAGATTTTTGTGAGTGAAGAAAGCCATGGTCGTGCGAAATTCCAGGTCCCGTAGCTGGGTGAATTTTGCAAAAACCTAGCAAATAGTTCAGTTGACTGCTTTTGTGAGGCGAGTGATTTTTTGTAATTATTCGCTTATCGCCTGACTGTAATTTATTTTTGACCCCAGGTTGCGCGATATCTCTTGGGGGATTGTTCAAAGAATTTCTTGAATTGATTAGCGAAGTAACTCTGGTCTCGGAAACCGCAGGCCAGAGCCACATTGATGATGGACTCATCCGTGGATATGAGCATCTTGGACGCTGCTTGAAGTCGGGTCCGCAAGATGAACTCCTGTGGTGACAAGCGAAACTGCATGCGAAACCGCTTCCTGAAATGACTGTCGGAGAGGCAGGAGATTTTAGCAAGTTCCTTGATGTCGATTTTCTCAGCGACATTTGCCTGGATGAAGTCGATCACTTTGCTGAACTGCTGGTACTCGTCCGGCAATTGTTCCGATCGTGAGATGACGCGCGTGGTTCCCATCAATCCCTTGATTTCGCCATCGGCACCAGCAAGCGGAACCTTGTTGGTCGAAACCCAGGTCAAGTGGCCGGATTCATCCACGATGAGTTCCGTCCGGTTGATAATACGGTGATTGGTGTCAATGACAGTTCGATCATCCTGTTCGATCAATGCAGCGATTTTAGGAGGAAAGAAGTCCTTCTCTGTGGCTCCGACCACCTCGGCCTGATACCGAAAGTTCAGAAGGCGCAAGCAAGCCTGGTTGCACATGACCCATCGGCACTCCCGGTCCTTGATGTAGAAATAGATATCGGGAAGCAACTCGAACATTTGTTCGATCTGACCGCGATCACGCAGGCCTGACATGAAGTTCTCAGCATATGCTTCCAATTCGGACCTCGGGGCTGAAACATCGCAATGGGAGCCTCAGCATAGGTGAAACAAATTCAAAGCGACAAGAGGCAGCATGGAACTGCCCGCAAAGCCGCTGTTGTAATCCCGGCCGAGATCTCAGAGCGCGTCGCAATTAAATGGATCCATTTGATGCTGCAAAATGGATCGTTCGGCAAGGCGCGTCGCGTAAAGCGATCTGGTTGATCGTGCAAGCAGCGCAACGCTGCCGAGGGACTGTTTTGCAGCACCCTTCCATTTGAAACATTTGGACCTGAAAGGGCCGGGCACATTTGATCTCTGGCGTCGTTGGTGTGCGTTTATGATGATCAAACCACCGCACGCAAACCGTCTAGCCAGAAATCAAATTTGCTCCGGTCAAATGAAACCAATAAATCGCGAACCGCTGTAAGAGTTCATCTGCTGATCATGGTTTTAGTCGCGTCTCTCCAACAGGTATGTCGCGATGGCTATCCGGTCCGCTTCGGACAAATACTCTGTGCCATCTCTCACGACTTCTCCCATTGAGCCGCCAAATACGTCGCCGTTGGGCATTATCCCCGTCTGCAAGGCGTAGGATAGTGAGCTTATCGTCCACCCCCCTTCCTTTAGAGAAGCGCTGGTGATGGGGGGCGATTTGCTGCCATCAGGCAGCTTATCTGCCCCGTGCAAATAGAGCTCTGGCTGCCGGGCCCCAAGGAGATTTCGGGGCGTGTGACATGCTCCGCAGTGGGCGGGACCCTCAACAATGAACTTGCCCCGGTTCCACTCTTCGCTCCGGTCCGGATCGGGCCGAAAGGGTTCTGGATCGAGAAATACACCGCGCCAAACCTTAAGACCGGACCGCACATTGAATGGTGGAACCATTTCATGGACCTTCGAGGCTTTCGCGACCGGCGGAACTGTTTGAAATGCCGCCCATAAATCGGCAACGTCCTGATCTGAAAACTTCGCATAAAACGGATAAGGAAAAGACGGGTAGTAAGGATCACCGTCTGGAGACACGCCCTGCCGGACTGCCTTGGCAAAGTCTTCCACGGTCCAGGCACCGATACCGTTTTCCCGGTCAGTGGTCAGGTTGGGGGAATAAAACGTGCCAAAGTCGGTGGGTAGTTTCAGCCCGCCTGCGAGCGGCTTTCCGTCGCCTTCAAAATCCGTATGACACGCGATACATCCGGACATCCGGGCGAGATAGGCGCCGCGCTGCGGATCGCCCTGCGCAGTTGTAAGTTTTACAGGTTTTCCTATGGGCCAGTAATACAGCCCGGCGAACCCCGCTCCTGCTATCGCAAGAGCGGAGAACGCGCCAACAAGCCAAATCCGCACGGGCCTACTTTTTCTCGATGCGGAACTTTGTGTGACAGGCCGAGCACGTTTGCGCTGTCATGTTAAAGAGCCCCTGCACCGGCATTTGCGCAAGGAGCTCGGGATTCTGCATGTGCGACGGATCCCCCATCATGCCGCTCTGGCCCATCATGGTGTCTTGGCCCATCAAGCCGCCCTGGCTCATCATAGTGCCCCCGGCGACCGGTTTGGAAAGTCCGTTGTCTGCGGCTTCTCCCAGAGCGGTTGCGAACAGTTCCAGCTGCCCGGAAATACTGGAAAACTCTTCCCAATTGGACCAAATCTCGGGCTTGGCTTCTGAAGGCCCTTCAATACTGCCTTCAGGAAACTGCTTCGTTAGCGCTTCGCCGGAATGGCTTTGAAGGATTTCTGCCCCCTTGCGAACGGCCGATGCGTCATACTCGGTTTCACCGCGCATCATTGCGGAGAGTGACTTCATGACTTTGCCCATGGCCCCCATGGCATCCATGCGCTCTTTGACAATTCCAGTGGCGCCACCATGCGCCACAGCAGCAGCAACGCCTGAAACAACAAGCGCTCCCGAAAGAAAAAATACGGACAGTTTCATTGGTTTCTCTTTCCTATACCAGAATATATGGCGGCTTGAGCCACCGTTTTGCGCTGGGATTAGGAAAGGTGTCGTGGGGGCGGAGGTTCAACCGCGCCGGATTTTAACAAAACCAGCCCCGTTTCTATGATTTCAACATCGCTGGGGAACGCGGGCGAAATCGGTTCGAATTCGCACGTCAAAGCAAGCAGATTGGCGCCGCAGTGAACTGTTTGCGCCTCAGCAAATCCGATATCCCCTTGATCGGTGTCGACACGATGATGATCAAGTGTGTCTCCTTGCTCATGACCATGATGGTCGTGACCTGTCATCGGATGATTGAACGTGGCACCACCAACCAAAAACATCAGCACTGCGACTGACATCAAAAACTGGCTCAGGAATGTTGGCAGAGCGCTCTTCATTGGACCTTTAATAAATTCCATTGGCTCTTTGAACGAGACGGACATATGCAACAATCAGCTCAACGTTCCGCCGGGTCAAGCCTTCGACCGGGGGCATGTTCCCAAACTGCCAGTGATGTGCCCGAACTCCCTGCTTGA
Organism: Labrenzia sp. PHM005; assembly: GCF_006517275.1. Classification (NCBI taxonomy): domain Bacteria; kingdom Pseudomonadati; phylum Pseudomonadota; class Alphaproteobacteria; order Hyphomicrobiales; family Stappiaceae; genus Labrenzia; species Labrenzia sp. PHM005. Next base: position 4,698,594 of record NZ_CP041191.1, read on the forward strand.
CGGCGAGGAAAAACGAACCGTCGGCATGATGGCTCGGTTCGTAAATCTTGTGCACGAGTGGCGGAGCAATGCCTTGCTGTCCGGCAGCGTTCGAGCCATGGCAACTGGCACAATTTTCGTTGTAAGCCCGCTCACCGAGTTTTGTCGTTCCGTCTAGGGGCGGAACGACAACCTCAACCATCGCCTGCCCCTGTTCACCCGAAGGTTCACCGGACCGCTTGCCAAACAGGAAATAACCTCCAGCGGCAATTAAAGCTAAGCACAACAAAAACAGAAGCTTCCGTTGCATCAAGTCAGTTCTCCCGCTCGCTCGTCAATCAAATGCTCAAAAATCCAAACATGACCTAAGTCAGTTTCGCTTCGCCGCGTAGCTCCGTCCATCGCCGGATACACTGGACACGTCAGGGATGGACAAAGACAGTTTGTGTTTCGAGGACATAGAAGCGCCTGATGCGAAGTTAATTGGCGCTCCACAAATGGGACTTCCAGTTGCTGGAAGGTCAACAGACATACTCAAATATTTTTATACAGCTCTACCTGCTGGCCTTACCCAAGCACGAACCTTCATAACCGGCAGTATTTTCGACAAGACGTAAATCATGAAGGTCAGTGATCCGGATAGGAGCTGCGGCCACGATGTTGCAGCGCTCGATATCGCGCCCCAAATAACCTGAATGCAGCCTCGGAGCCATGCGGGTTACCGGGTTTGAACTCCATCAACGTGCGCCGCGCTAATCCGAATTTACTACGAAAAAGCGAGCGGCTGTGCTCACATTACGTTCGCACAGCCTAATGCGGGTTTTCGCCACGTGCGATTGCCAGGTGATGGCTTTGATGATGCATGCCAAGCGTCATGACCCCGATGAAACTTAGGCCCTTGATCTTGGACGCATCTTCAATGGGCCCGGTTACCGTTAACACGGCTCCTTCCGGAACTTCTTCCGCGCTCAGGTTCCAGCCGAACGTTCCGGACATTTCGAGACTGTGTGCAAGAAACATATTCTTGATCGATAGGCGAACAGTGTCCTGTTTTGATGTAACCGTGAACCGAGCGCCGTCAATCAGAGCTTCCACGGCAACGGTTGAATACAGTGTGACATTATCCATGTCAGCCAAATGAACACGGAGAGCCTCCAGATCTACCCGCTCCCAATTCGTTTGCGGATCGGAGAGCAACAGCTCTACGATTTCCTGAACAGAGGCAAAGGCCCCCTGCCCTGGCTCTTTCGGCACAAATGCATCTGAGATCCGATGTTGATGCATGTCGGCGTGACTGTGTGCTGCCGTTTCGGCAAGGCTCGAGCTGATGACAAGCATCAGGACAATGGGCAGCATCAAAAGATGTTTCATGAGAGGGCTCCCTGTAGCGATCTTCAGGGTTTACCCGGCAGACGCAAGCGCTCATATGATAGCGATCATGTCAGATCGGTTGAAAGTTCAGCTATCCAACGAGGCGCAACTTCTTCAACATTGGACAGTCTGTGCGACCACGCGAACAATTTTCAGTCAGCTGCCTCAGTGCGACATCGAGTTGACTTAACTCAGCGATTTTTTCTTGAACATTTGCTCGGTGCGTTTCAGCAATCTTCTTAACAGACTGACAATCGGTTCGCTGCTGTTCAGAGAGTTCCAACAGCGTTTTTGCATCGATCAATTTGAAACCCAGATCCCGGCATTTTCTCAGGAAACGCAACCTGCCGATATCAACAAGCGAGTAAAGCCGCCTGTTGTTGGCAGCCCGGTCAGGTTTGGGGACTATCCCTTCCCGTTCGTAATAGCGAATTGTTTCAATTCCAACTCCGCTTCGACGAGCGGCTTCTCCAATCGCAAACAAGTGGGTGGGCATCGCTTGATCCTGTAGTGGCTACAGGAGTTATAGGTCTCATTCAGCGCCGTCCACAAGGAGCGGCAAGCGAAAACGCATCAGGGAACAAAATATGAGGAGCTATCTCGGGATCAGTTACGTGGCATCCATAGGCTCGATTGGCGTCGCGTCCTGTTGCGTTTTGCCTATGACAATGATGTTGCTAGGGGTTGGCGGCGGTTGGATTGCGATATTCGGGCAAGTCACAGCATACAGCTACTATGTGCTCGGTGTATCGACGGCATTGCTTATTGCAGTCTGGTTCCTGTCGTTCAGAAGGCAGACAATTGGTAGGCTGAAATGGTGGTTGAGCGGATCGACGATCTTTACAGGGACGGCATGGATCATTGTCGCCTATGAGGCAGCGATCAACGACTTCCTAATTTCAAAAATGTAGCCATGACAGATCAAACACCAGTACTGGAAAGCACAATCACATGTCCCAATTGCGGACATGTCGAAATCGAAACCATGCCGACCGATGCGTGCCAGTGGTTCTATGAGTGCAAATCGTGTCACACAGTGCTGAAACCACTGGAAGGTGATTGTTGCGTCTTCTGTTCTTATGCGACGGTTCCGTGTCCGCCGATCCAACAGGGAAGCAATTGTTGCAATTAGGACAGATTGAATACGAAGTCGCATCCAACAAGTTGGTCACGGCTCCCACTCGACCCAGCCAAGAGAGGTCTCGAATTTCGAGAGTTCTTCCCAGGCAACAAGTTCGTTTATGATAGCGAAGTGTCTGATTGGCGTTCATAGGTATTCGCGGATGCAGTCCAGAGATCATTTGAAAAGGCGAACGCCTCTTTCATACGGGCGATGGCATCTTGAACGTGTTTTTGGTACAGGGCGGCCAGATCGATCTGGTTCGGGTCACCCCTTCGGGAAATGAGATCGTGCTGAATAGCGCCAGTCAGGACTCGGTATTGGCCGAGGCCTCTGTGTATTCAGAGGTCTATCACTGCGATGCGATTGCCCGGTGTCAAACCACAGTTGCTCAGCTTGGAACAAACGAATTCAAAGACCGCCTGGCATCCAACCGCGCCTGGGCTGAGAACTGGGCGGCCAGTCTTGCCCATTCCGTTCAAAGGGCACGCTTGAACACGGAAGTCCGCAGCCTGAAAAAAGTATCCGACCGCTTCGACTTCTGGATCAATGTCAAATACAGCTCTTATCCGGATAGACAGATTAAGGACATCGCCGCGGAAATCGGCATGTCACCAGAGGCGCTTTACCGGGAGCTGGCAAAGCGGCGCCATACCGCAAAACAATCGTAACTAGGCATGAAACCTGATCGACCGCATGTTCTAGAGACATAATTCGATAATTTTTTCGACGCTCTTGTTTGGGCGTCGGACAATCCTTACGTTGCCGTCCCTCACTTTGAGGCTAAGTTGTGCAGGGTTATACCCGCTTCTTTTTGGTCGCCTTTGGATCATCAGGCATTTTAGTATCTTCTGCATTCAGGAGGATTCAAACATGAATTTGAACACTATTCTTTTTGCAGTTCTGGCCGTGGCACTACATTTGGTGCCCTTTGCAGCAGTGGCCGAAGACTTTGATTATGTCAGCAGCAATCACAGCTGGTCGATCAGCTGCAACCCATCGGGCTATGTTTTGCGGTCCCAATATCCGGTCACCCGGTTTCATGAAGCCGGAGTCAATTCTTCCGTGACCCGGGAAAAGGAAACGCTCTATCTGGGCCGCTCCTGCGATGCCTCCCACACGGTTTTGGGTAACGGCAAATGGTGCTGGGCAAATGGCGGCTTTTCCGCCGAATTCGATAAAATGCGCATGGGCTTTCCCAGGCAGGAACTGATGTGCCCGACCCCGCAGGACGATTTTCTGGGATGCCGGTGCTAACGGCGTTGCCCGCAGATCCGCAGTGGAGACCGCCATCCCCTTTCCGGCCTAACTGAAGAACAACCTGTCCTACATCAGACGTCTCATCCAATGCAACGGCCGCTCTAACGGACGGTTGCCGGTACCTTCAGCTCCGTGTGCAGTTTCTTAAGCGCATCTTCGGCCCGCCTGATCGATGTTCCATCGACGTTTTTCGCGCTGTAGCCATATAGCGATGCAGCGTTGTCAAAAAAGTTGCCTCTTTTGAAATACGCCTTGTACAGCGTGTTGATCCGCGCGTCCGATTTATCTCCGGTATCAACATATTCAACATAGGTTTCAGCCATTCCCCAACGCTCGGAGAACCGGTCATAAGCCCAAGGGCCTTTTTCGTGGCATTTCGGATAAGTCGGATCCCGTGGCGACTTGCTGATCGGCATTCTCGTGACACTGCGATTATGATAGCCATGTTTGCCATGTTCTTGGGTATAAACAGCAAACCGATCCTGTTGCGTGATGTGGTTCATCCAGAACATCAACTCGATTTTGTCCTGTAATTTGGCCTGCTGGTTCGTGATATCGGGAATTGCCCTGAAATAAGGAGACTTTTTCAGCTCTTCGCGCAGGGTTTCTTTTTCCTTTTCGCTGCGCTTGCTGGTGTCGATCGCTGTTGCGGCCAGCAAGATCTTCAGCCGCAAGCTTCTCACATGCATCTGCAGTTTGGTTTTCATATTGTCCGGGTCTTTGATGATGCTCTCCGCGGAGGCATTCAGCGCCCCGGCAGTCAAAGCGGATTTTGCCGCCGCACTGAGATCTCCCGAAATCTTGTCGTAGACCGAGCCCAAGATGAAGTGCAAGGTGGCGTTGCTGCTGGCAAACTCTGCAGCATTGTACATGCGCATACTGTCTTTTTTGACGATGTAGTCCAGGATAGGGCCATGGAGTGCACTCAAGGCTCCCTTACCGGTCGCAGTTTTTAAGCAAGCCGTTCCGATGGTCGCGGTCAGGATAGAACCGCCGCAGACACTGAGCGCCAGCAAAGCCAAAGCCGCTTTTTCTTCGTTTGCTTTGGCTGCCGCCGCCTTGTCGGCATCTATGGTTGCTTTGAATTTCTTATATGCGTTGTTGTAGGCAATGGAGAAGGGACCGACATATTTGGTGATCCACAAATCCATGGCCGCCATCGCAGCCCGGTCGATTGTCATTCCCTTATACAAATCAGACATCACGGTCTCCCACATCCGGTTCGATGCGCAAATAAAACTTTCCGATTCACCTGAATAAACCGGTCAGCGAGCGGTACGTACCATCCACGTCACGCTCTCTTTTTATGAAAAATCGCACGCATTAACTGTAACACAGAGCACACATACTCTGATTTCAAATGGCGATTACTGAATAGCGACGGAAACACCTATACCACTTGCAGTTGCGCAAGTATCCCTTTTCAAAACCCGAACGAAGAATGGCAGCTTAGCGATCAAAAGCAGTCACCAATCCACCAAGCACCGGGATTTCCCCGGCCACTATTTCCGGGCCCGATCTTTATGTGCGTATTTGTTTTTGGCGGCCATGGATGCGTTTGAGAGTTGAATGAGCCTGTCCTCAATCTTTTGCCAGAACAAAGCTAGCGTCCTGGAGGTGATATAGCCTCTCATGTCTTTATTATAGTTTTGGGTGTTTCCTTGCCGGTCGAACCACTTGAACGATCTCGGGACATTTTCGGAAAAATCCCTCGTCGAATATTCCTTTTGGATCGCACGGTCTGCCGCCACAGCCATTTCCATCATTTGATAAGCAAACTGGGTCGAGAATTGATCGAACAACTTGTCAAATACGTGCCGGTCATAATCGATTTTCTTGATCAGCTCATCGATAATCGCTTTTTCGCTCATAGGCTTGGTGGTCTTTCCAAACAATGCCGTTCCGAGCGCCGCGGTCTGATAGCTAATCAGTTTGTCACCGCCCCTTTGATATACATTGGGGAGTTCGGGTAGCTTCTTTAGGATTTTTTGGCGGAGACCAACCATGCCGGCATTTTGCGGGCGTATCTGGTTCACGCCCTTGGCGAGATACGTCGTAGATTTATTGCCCGGTACCGCGAGGACAGAAATAAAAAATATCATGACTGCTTTGTCCCACAACGCACTGACGGAATTAAAGCGACCTTCCATCCCGACTTGCCTGATTTCATCAATCACCGCCACAGCGACACCGGCTTTCAGTCGGGAGAGAGTCTGTGTGACATATGTGGCCTCGTACCCAGCTACCATTTCGTCAGAGGCCCCAACCCCAGCCCTCCATCTCGCTATGCCTGTTAGAAATCGGGAGGCCAACCCCATTCCCACCACGGACATCGCCGCCGTCCAGAAGGCCGCCTCGCCGATTTTCGATGCGACGAAATAGTTTCCATATTGGTCTAGGGATTTTTGGTGGGCCAACATCGACCGGTAGTAGTTGGCGGCATATTGTCCGGCGTGATTGCGGTACTGCTCAAACATGGGTGGCGGCTCCAATGCTGTCGCCCGCAAGGTTGGTTCTGCGGGGTCCTGACGTTTGGTATCTGACCGCCCCAGGTCAAACGATGCGGGACCACTGTCTTCTATCCAGCCGCTAGTTGCAGTGACAGGAGTCACATTCCGTTTGCGTAATGCTTCAATTAACTTTCAGGAATGATCTCAGCTCGTCACGCCACCTGCCGCGCCTTTTCCAGGCGTCCCAAAAAATCGGACAGCCAGGCGATTTCTCTCAAATAGACCTCCATGCTGAGGGACGCCAGATCCATCAAGAGGCTTTGAGGGTCCGGGTCGTCAAAGCCCGTTTCCAGGAGAAACGCATGATATTCTTTTTGAAAAATCCCCGGCATGTGCATGCTCGCCCCCTGAAGTTCCGCTGCCCTTTGATGCAGCGCCTGTAGCAGGTGTTGGCGGACCATAAGAGAGGCCACTGGGGCATCCGCATTGTCAATTCTATCCTTTCCTCACAATCCCCAGCCGCTATCCTCTTTCGGTAGAGCCAACTGCGGAAAACCCGCTTCCCGGCTGGCGTAGGCTGCTTTTCACTTGTATTTTGAGAAGAATAGCCTTTTGACCGATTCGCCGAGATGCGCGGTCTGCACTTCTCCGTTCCATGAGCCTAGAATGAGCCACACTTCCGATCTTGCTTTTACACCGTTGTCAGATACTTTTGCCCAGGATCCCTATCCGTTTTATGCAGCGCTTCGCGCCCAGGAGGGGTTGACTTATTTCGAGGATTTTGACGTCTGGCTCGCGTCTCGCTTTGATGATGTTTCCGAAATCGTCATGAGCGAACACATGGTCCGCTCCATGGAGCATATTGCAGCTCCTGAAGAGATTGCGCGCCAAAAACGGGATGGCAATTGGCACGACATGCCACACCACTCCCGTTTCGTGCAGTTTTCCCTGCTCGACAGCGACGGCGAGGTGCACGACCGGCTCCGCAAACAGGTTTTCAGACTGTTCACCCCGGTCATGATCAACAAGCTCCGGGACGAGATTCAGGCCTATGTCGACAGTCTGATTGACGGCCTTGCCGACCGGACGGAAATCGACTTTATTGAGGATCTCGCGGCCCATGTGCCCGGCCATATCATCGGCCGTATTTTAGGTGTGCCGGACGAAGACTGTCCCCAACTGCGGATCTGGTCTGAAAACATCGTCCAGTTTTTCGACATCGACCGGTCTGATGAGCGCAAGAACCTCGCTGAGCGCAACACCACCGAGTTTTATCACTACTTGTCGGACTTAAAGCGCCAACGTGAGGCCGCGCCGAAAGACGACCTGATCTCGGTGATGATCGAAGCGCAGAAAACCGGACATATGAACGAGGACGAGTTCATATCGACCGCCATGCTGATCTTGATGGCCGGCCACGGCTCGACCATCGACGTTCTTGGCAGCGGTATGCATGCCCTATTGAAATTCCCGGACCAAATGCAACGGTTGCGGGACGATCAAAGCCTGATGAAGACGGCCGTCCAGGAAATGTTCCGCTATGAATCCCCCCTGCCATTCTTCCACCGTTATGTCAGCCAAGAGATGGACGTCTGCGGCCAAAAATTTCCGCGCGGGACCAAATTCGGCGTGCTCTATGGTTCGGCCAACCGCGATCCCAAACAATTTCCAGACGCGGAAAAATTTGATGTTGGCCGTTCGCCCAACTGGCACATCGCCTTTGGCCGCGGCCCACATTTCTGCCTCGGCAACCACCTTGCCCGATTGGATATGGACATTATCTTTTCCACATTGCTGCGCCGGTTTTCAAAAATTGAATTGGCCGCAGACGATGTCCGTTACAAGCGCGGCTTGTCCGTCAGAGGTCCGGAAGCTTTGAAAATCCAATGGTCGCCAGCATGATCTGGCCGAAAATCCAACTGCGATAATATTGTGAAAATCCGGCGGCCGACTTAGGGAGAACCTGATACCGATGCGTATATTCAAAATGGCTGCTGCGGTAGCCTTTACCGGTTTGGCGGCATCCGCATTCGCCGCCACGATTGAGCTTGGCCCCCGCCCCTATTATCTCATCGACCAGATGGATGACGGCCCGCTGAAGGAGAAACTCAGCGCCTGTATTGGCCAGCCTTTGAAAAGCACTGAGTTTTCCATCGGCCACCGGGGCGCTGCGCTACAGTTCCCGGAACATACAAGAGAAAGCTACAAGGCCGCGGCCCGGATGGGTGCTGGTATCGTTGAGTGTGATGTCACCTTTACCAAAGACAAGGAATTGGTTTGCCGGCACGCTCAAAATGATCTGCACACGACCACAAACATCCTGACGAGCGACCTGGCGGCCAAGTGCACCAGAGGCTTTAAGGCGGCGATTGGCGAAACACCGGCCTCAGCCGAATGCCGCGCTTCAGATGTGACGCTTGCCGAGTTCAAAACCCTCAACGGCAAGATGGATGCGGCCAACAAAAAAGCCACAACTGTAGAAGACTACATGGACGGCACTGCGGGTTGGCGGACCGATCTTTATGCCACCAAGGGCTCCCTGATGACCCACAAGGACTCCATCGACCTGTTTCGCGATTTAGGTGTCAAATTCACGCCTGAGCTGAAGTCACCTTCCGTGGAGATGCCTTATGAGGGATTTTCTCAGGAAGACTATGCGCAAAAGCTAATTGACGAGTACAAGGCCGCAGGTATTCCGGCAGCAGACGTATTTCCGCAGTCTTTCAATCTCAATGACGTGCTTTATTGGATCAAAAACGAGCCAGAGTTTGGCAAACAGGCTGTCTATCTCGAAGGCCGGCTGCGCCAATCCGGGTTTGACCCAATGGCTCCGGAGAACTTGTCGCCTACCATGGCCGAGTTGAAGGAGATGGGCGTCAATTACCTCGCTCCGCCGCTCTGGGTTTTGCTCACGATGGAGGAAGGGAAGATCGCGCCATCAGCCTACGCAAAGGCTGCCAACGCGGCCGGGCTCAAGCTGATTGCATGGACCCTGGAACGCTCCGGTCCGCTCACAAACGGCGGTGGCTGGTACTTCCAGACGGTCAAGGACGCAATAGACAGCGATGGTAAGGTCTATGAGGTTGTCGATGTCCTGGCGAAAGAGGCCGGAGTTGTCGGCATCTTCTCCGACTGGCCTGCAACCACATCCTTTTATGCGTCCTGCATGGGGCTGAAGTGACCGCAAAATTTGGACAAGAACCAAAGACGCCGCCCTTTTCGGGCGGCGTCTTTGGTTTCAAGTGATTTGCAGCTTTTTCCTACCGTGCCCGGTCGAGTGTGCGCTTGCATTCCAGGAGTTCGAACAAGGTCGCCTGAAGGCGGCGAATATCGTCCTTGGAGATCGCAGAGCTTGGGTCCGTTTTAGCAGGTTCCTGCTTTTCACCGCGCAGCCGCCCTAAAATATTCAAACCGCCACCGGATGACGCTGCTGGCGCTTTTTCCGATACCTCCGCCAAAACCCCGTCTGGCAAGGTCTCATATGCAGGGGCCGCCGCGACTTCGGCAACATCCTCGTTGAGGGCTTCTGTTGGTGTCACTGGCAAGGCGTCCGGCACGGGCTCTGCCTGCGGACTTACATCGTCCCGCCAGATCTGCATGACAACGCGCGGCCCTTGTTCCTTCAGGATCCGTTGCACACCTTTGATGGTATAGCCTTCACCATAAAGCAGATGACGGATGCCTCGTAACAGCTCGACGTCATCGGGACGATAATAGCGCCGCCCCCCCCCGCGTTTGAGCGGTTTGATCTGCGAGAAGCGGGTTTCCCAGAAGCGCAGCACATGCTGCGGCAAATCCAGGTCCTCAGCAACTTCGCTGATCGTTCGAAAGGCGTCCGGGCTTTTATCCTGTGAACTCATGCCACCTGTTAGTTGCCGGTCAGAGCGTCATTAATCCGTTGTTTCAATACATTGGATGGTTTGAACACCATCACCCGGCGTGGTGAGATCGGAACCTCTTCGCCGGTTTTCGGATTGCGTCCAATGCGCTCGCCTTTGGAGCGCACAACAAACGACCCGAAACTCGATAATTTTACCGATTCTCCGGTAACAAGACAGTCTGAAATTTCGGAAAGTACACGCTCTACCAATTCAGAAGATTCGGTCCGGGAAAGCCCCACCTTCTGATAAACGGCTTCACACAGATCCGCACGGGTAATAGTCCGGTTGCCCATAACCCCTCCTCAGGAACGCCATTGATCTGGCTGATATTACACAGAAACTCCGCAGCAGGGCCTTACGGTATTGCCTGAAAGGGAGCCGGTCAACAGGAACTCTGCATACCAATACGATTTGTTTAACCGCTCGGCAGAAATAACTACCAGCGCAGAAGTACCGAACCCCAGGTAAATCCGCCGCCCATCGCTTCCAGCATGACGAGATTGTCTTTTTTGACACGTCCATCGCGAACGGCCAGGTCCAGCGCCAAGGGAATCGACGCTGCGGAGGTATTGCCGTGCTTTTGAACCGTAGTCACGACCTTTTCCGGAGCGATTTTCAGCTTCTTCGCGCTGGCATCGATGATGCGTTTGTTGGCCTGATGGGGAATGAACCAGGTGAGATCCTCAGATGTCAGCCCGGTCGCCTTATAGGCATCTTCGATCACATCGGTGATCATACCCACCGCATGTTTGAAGACTTCTTTGCCTTCCATGCGCAAATACCCAACGGTCTGGGTCGAAGACGGACCGCCATCGACAAAGAGCTTGTCCTTGTGACGACCATCTGAACGAAGATGTGATGTCAGAATACCTGTGTCTGCGTTTGTCCCTGCCCCTTCGGCAGCCTCAACAACCACAGCCCCGGCGCCATCGCCAAATAGAACGCAGGTTGTCCTGTCGTTCCAATCCAGGATCCGCGAAAAGGTTTCCGCCCCAATCACCAGGCAGCGCTTGGACATGCCAGAGCGGATATAGGCATCGGCCGTGGTCAATGCGTAGACAAAACCGGAGCACACTGCGTGTACGTCAAAGGCAAAACCATGTGTGATGCCGAGACGTGCCTGAACCGACACAGCGGTTGCCGGAAAGGTGTTGTCCGGCGTGGCGGTCGCAAGAATGATCGTATCGATATCGGAAGCAGTCCGTCCGGCGCTTTCCAAAGCCCGCAAAGCAGCTTCAACAGCCAAATCTGACGTCACCTGCCCTTCAGCAGCCACATGACGCTGTTCGATCCCCGTCCGCTGAACAATCCATTCATCGGAGGTGTCGACCATTTTGGCCAGATCGCTGTTGCTAAGGACTTTTTCCGGCAGATAGCTCCCGGTACCGGTTACGATTGAACGGATCACGCTCACTTATTACCTTCCGATGTCGGCGCGGCTTCGGCGAAGCGCCCGCGATGATAATGCACAAGATCCTGAGCGATCTTATGGGTCAATTCGTTTTTCACCATGTCGTAGGCCAAATCAATAGCCGATGCGAAGCCTTCCGAGTCGGTACCGCCATGGCTCTTGATGACAATGCCATTGAGGCCAAGGAACACGCCGCCATTGACTTTGCGTGGATCCATTTTCTCACGCAGAAGGTCAAATGCCCCTTTAGCAAAAAGGTAGCCCAGCTTCGACATGAAAGTCCGGTTCATGGACGACCGCAAATAACTGCCGATTTGTTTGGCTGTGCCTTCCGCCGTCTTCAGCGCGATATTGCCGGCAAAACCTTCAGTGACAACAACGTCAACAGTGCCAGCACCGAGATCGTTGCCTTCGACAAATCCGGCATAGTCGAGCGACCGCAGTGGAGTTTCGCGCAAGAGGCGCCCCGCTGTGCGGACCTCTTCCAGTCCTTTGACCTCTTCCACACCAATGTTCAACAGGCCGACAGTCGGTTTTTGAACGCCAAACAAGGCGCGCGCCATCGCGCCGCCCAAAATCGCGAAGTCGATCAGCTGCTGTGCATCGGCGCCGATGGTCGCACCGACATCGAGCACAACGGACTCCCCGCGAAGGGTGGGCCAGATCGCGGCAATCGCTGGGCGTTCGATGTTGGCCATGGTGCGCAGGCAGAACTTGGACATGGCCATGAGCGCGCCGGTATTGCCAGCAGAAACGGACACAGCGGCATCACCGGTTTTCACAGCTTCAATGGACTTCCACATACTGGACTTCCAGCGGCCTTGGCGCAGCGCTTGGCTCGGCTTTGTGTCCATGGCGATGGACACTTCGCAATGATGCAAGACTGAGGCGTCCCGCACACGCGGGTATTTGTCCAGCAGCGGGCGGACGACGTTTTCGTTGCCATAGAGCAAGAAACGGATGTCCGGATGGCGGACAAGCGCTATTTCAGCGCCAGGGATCACGACTTCGGCTCCGTAGTCGCCGCCCATGACATCAAGTGAAATTGGAATCGTTTTCGCCATACAAAGTCTTTAGACGTTTACCGGCAAGACGTTGACCGTCTCGCTCTCCCAGATGTTAAACCGATCCCAACGGGTCTCGAACCGGGCGCGAACATAAAGGTTTTGGCTGAGGTGACAACCGTTTTCCTAACTTCTGCGCTCCACGTGCACGAAAATATCCGTGGGATTTCGCCCCGGCATAGCGGGATAGCACCAAACAGATTATTTCTCAGACGGCTCCTTCAAGGCTCCTAAAGCAGCAAAGGGCGATGGCTTTTGTTCGCCTTCCGCGCTCTCCACAACCTCATCACTGTCTCCCCCTTCGAACTCAACGCCGGGTTTACGCGGGAAAGGATCAATTGTCAGTGCCAACTCTTCGCATATCACAGCCCCCAGGTCCAAAACTCCGTCCGTGATGACATCGGGCGGATCCAGAGACTCTAGATCAATTTCGATCTCACCGTCTTCGTTGAGGTCTTTGATCTTGCGCGGCCGGCTCGAGTGGGGTTCGAAGGTTCGATCAATGTCCAGATTAAACTCTTGAACAAAGGGTTCCAGCGAGACGACACAGGTCCGTCTCACGCTTGCTTTTATCGAACCAACCACGCGCAACCCTGCTTTCCGGTAAGGTTTCAGCAGAAGATCCGCTTTTAGACTTTCAATGCCGTCTAAGTCATAGGCCTTTGCAATCGCTGCAAGGTCCCGTTCACCGGGCACCACTTCGATCCTTTGGTCCTTATCAACCACCTGTGCAGCATTGACTTTGAACGTATAGGGGAAAGTTTCGGTCGCCATTTTTGTGTCCCGGGTTCGTTTCAGGAATTCTTGTTGTCCGGATCAAGAAAACGTTCCGCATCTGGCCAGGAGATGTCTCCCTTGATGAGATCGTCCGTTGCTTGCGAGGCCAAACTTGCTGCGGCGCCGATCACATATCGGGCCAAACGCTCCTGAGCAATCGGTTCTTCGTTTTCGGGAAAAATATTCCGTCCAAGAGCTAAAGCCAGTTCTTCTACATTTTCAGTGTCGATCGCAGACATATAAGCATCGGCACGGCCATAAAAAGCCTCTCCCATCTTTCGGACTTTCTTGGGAACCCGTGTATCGCTGACCCCCATTTCCCGCAAAGAACCGTCCATATCCTGAAAGAAGAGATCGAAGACTTCCTGAGTAAATTCAGCCACTTTCTTGCCTTCTCCCTGCATGCGTCGGAAATAAAGCACAGCATGAAGCACGATTAGGTCAAAACGTCCGTCAATCGTGTCAGGTACAAGAAACTCTGAATAAAACACCGGCTGCCGCGCTTGAGCCACGATTTCGCAGTAGGTTTTGTGCTCCGCATCACGGGTTCTTCGGCGGAACAGGCCGAGTATCATTGCGGTCTCCTCAAGATTAAAGGTGTTGCCTTGTGCCCTATCCCACGATAGTGACTTTGCCAAGCAACGAAATTGAAATGCAGCCGGTATGATCTGGCGTTATGGGAATTCATCGATGAACTTCAAGGCCTGCGCCCTGTTTCTTCCCCTGATGGCAACCCTGCCTCTGGGCGGCTGTTTTACCTCAACCTATACACATGGCCATGTGATTACATCGAATATGATGAATCAGGTTCAGGTCGGCTCAAGCCGCGAACAAGTGGAACTGGTGCTGGGAACCCCGTCGACAACGTCAAGCATCGACGGCGATGCGTATTACTACATTTCGCAAAAAACGGCCACGACTGCTTTCCTGGCGCCAGATATCGTTGAGCAGCGCGTCGTCGCAGTTTACTTCGATGAAGACGGGTATGTGAGAGATATGGGCAACTACTCGCTGGAAGACGGCAAAATCGTCGATATCGTGACCCGTGAAACCCGGACGGGCGGTAAAGATTACGGCTTCCTGAGCCAGATCCTGAAAGGTGCGGCCAACCCGGGCCTCGGCCTTTGAACCTAGTCACATTGGAAAACAAAAAAGCCCCGGTTCTCAGAACCGGGGCTTTTCTTGTCAAGTGATCATTCGATCAGTGCGCCAGCACCGCGAGCAGCAGAAGCGCCACGATGTTGGTGATCTTGATCATCGGGTTCACCGCAGGGCCTGCTGTATCCTTATAAGGATCGCCGACCGTATCACCGGTAACCGATGCCTTGTGCGCATCGCTGCCCTTCTGGTGGGTCACACCATCCTTGTCGGTAAAGCCATCTTCAAAGGACTTCTTGGCGTTGTCCCAGGCACCACCACCGGCGGTCATGGAGATCGCCACGAACAGACCGGTGACAATCACACCCAGCAGCATCGCGCCGAGAGCCGCGAAGGCATCGGCTGGTGTTGCCACGGCACGGACGACAAAGAACACCACGATCGGTGACAGAACCGGCAGCAGCGACGGAATGATCATTTCCTTGATCGCCGCTTTGGTCAGCATGTCGACCGCCCGGCCATAATCCGGCCGCTCAGTGCCTTCCATGATGCCCGGCTTTTCTTTGAACTGGCGGCGAACTTCTTCAACCACTGCGCCCGCAGCCCGGCCCACAGCAGTCATGGAAATGCCGCCGAAGAGATACGGCAGCAGACCGCCAAACAGCAAGCCAGCCACAACATACGGGTTGGACAAGGAGAACAAAGTGTCGACATTGATGCCTGCGAAGATCGAACCTTCTTCAGCCGTGCTGCTGAAGTATTTCAGATCTTCCGTGTAGGCTGCGAACAGCACCAGCGCGCCGAGACCAGCAGAACCGATGGCATAGCCTTTGGTCACTGCTTTCGTGGTGTTGCCGACCGCGTCCAGAGCATCCGTTGTCGTACGCACTTCATCCGGCAGGTTGGCCATTTCCGCAATACCGCCGGCATTGTCGGTTACTGGTCCAAACGCATCAAGCGCGACAACCATACCAGCCAGAGCCAGCATCGTGGTCACGGCAATCGCGATCCCGAAGAGACCGGCAAATGCGTATGTCACGAGAATACCTGCGATGATGATCAGCGCCGGCAAGGCCGTTGCTTCCAAAGAGACCGCAAGGCCCTGGATGACGTTGGTGCCGTGACCGGTGACAGATGCCTGGGCAATCGACTTCACCGGGCGATATTCGGTGCCGGTGTAATACTCCGTGACCCAGATGATCAGGCCGGTAACGATCAAGCCAATCAGACCGCAAACAAACAGATCGAAGCCGGTAAAGACTGTGCCACCTGATGTCGTGAATTCAGTTCCAGCACCAAGCCAGCCGAAGACGATGATTGCAAGCGCCACTGCGGACAGAACGGCTGTTGCAATAAAGCCTTTGTAGAGCGCACCCATGATGGAGTTGTTTTCGCCAAGCTTGACGAAGAACGTGCCAATGATGGATGTGACGACACAGCTTGCACCGATAAGAAGTGGCAGCAGCATCAGCTGAATGGCTTCCCCACCGGTGAAGAAGATCGAGGCCAGAACCATGGTGGCAACAACGGTCACCGCGTAGGTTTCGAACAAATCGGCGGCCATGCCGGCACAGTCGCCGACGTTGTCGCCAACGTTATCGGCGATGGTTGCCGGGTTGCGCGGATCATCTTCCGGGATGCCAGCTTCAACCTTACCGACAAGGTCGCCACCAACGTCTGCGCCTTTGGTGAAGATGCCGCCACCCAGACGGGCGAAAATCGAAATTAGGGAAGCACCAAAACCGAGAGCGACCAATGCGTCGATCACACCGCGGTCGGTTGCTTCAAAACCCATTGGGCCGGTTAGGATGGCGTAATAAACGGCCACACCTAAAAGCGCGAGACCTGCGACAAGAAGACCGGTGACAGCACCAGACTTGAATGCGATTTCAAGACCTGCACCCAAACTCTGGCTTGCAGCCTGAGCGGTCCGAACGTTGGCCCGGACGGACACCATCATACCGATGTAGCCAGCCGCACCGGAAAGAACGGCACCAATCGCGAAACCGATAGCTGCAGGTCCAGAAAGCAGGATCCATGCGAGTACAAAGACAACAGCACCGACAATCGCGATTGTCGTGTATTGTCGGTTGAGATATGCGCTGGCCCCTTCCTGGATCGCTTCGGCGATCTCCTGCATACGGGCATTACCCGCATCCGATGCCATAACGGACTGAATTGCCCATGCGCCATACGCAATGGACAAAAGGCCGCAAATAATGATGACGACAAGCTCGATCATGCTTCCTCCCAAGGCTGCGACGGGTGGCTTTTGTTTGTTGTTTTGCCCGCCAAATCACCTCACACATAGATTCCCCAGCGTGAAGCGCCCACACACTAGCAACAAAGCAGCGCGGGCCGTCAAGCTCTTCAAATGTATTATTTCAATATGCCGCTGCGGCATAACATAGCGCACCGCAGCAATTTATGCTGCAATGACGAAGTAAAATTACGTATGAACTTTAAGCGGTTGTAACAGCTCTTCTTTCAGCCACGGCGAGCCAAATAAGCAGACCGATGCAAAGGACTACAAACGGGAAAACCAGGATATTGACGGTTGACCAGCCAAAGGCGTTGAGCAGGGCTCCAGAGGAAAAAGAAGCTGCTGCGACGAATCCAAAAACCAGGAAATCATTGACCGACTGGACAAGGTTGCGTTCCTCGGGTCGATAAGTGTCTGTCAGCATGGCTGTAGCGCCGATAAATCCGAAGTTCCAGCCAAGTCCCAGCAAGACCAGAGCCGTCCAAAAATGGGCCAATTCAAGACCGGCCAGAGCAACAATCGAACAGCCTGCGAGCAAAGAAAGACCTATGGAAACGATCCGTTCTTTACCAAAACGGGCAATCAGACTGCCGGTGAAGAAGCTCGGTCCGAACATTGCCAAAACGTGCCACTGGATGCCAAGCGCAGCATCGGTATCGCTGAGGCCACAACCGATCATCGCGAGCGGTGTTGCGGTCATGACCAGGCTCATCAAAGCGTAGGAGCAAATGCCGCAAGCTGCAGCGACAATAAAGCGCGGCTGCATCATGATCTGCCGCAAGGGCCGCCCACCCGCTTGCTTGTGGTTTTGCCGTGGAGGTTTCGGGATCTTGATGAACGCCAATAGGCACATTGCGATAAAGGCTAGGCCCGCCTGGGCCAGGTATGTCCCGGCAAACAGGATGGGGGCAAACATGTCCTTTGTAGCGATCACGGTCTGTGGACCGACAACCCCGGCCAGAACTCCGCCTGCCAAAACCCAGGAAATCGCCTTTGGCTTGAACGCATCGCTGGCCGTATCTGCTGCGGCAAACCGGTACTGTTGAACAAAGGCTCCGGCAAACCCGCCCACGCTGCAGGCAAAGGCAAACAGCAGGAAGTGGTTCAGCATAACCGCATAGGCAGCCAGGAGACCGGACGCGACACCCAGGAGCGCCGATCCCATGAACCCGGCCCGGCGGCCAAAACGACGCATGATCATACCGGCCGGGATGGTGCCGAAGGCCGTGCCCAAAACCATTGCAGAGACCGGGACAGTCGCCAGTGACTTGTCTTCGCCTAGCATCATGTAGCCAACGAGAGACCCGGTGGAGATCACAATAGAGGCTGAGGCTCCGCCAAGCGCCTGCGCCAGCGCCAGAAGCAGCGCGTTGCGTTTGGCCAAACGGTCATCGACAAGGGTTTCGTGCGAAACTGCGGTCATGAATTAGCGATCTCTAAATGGGCTGAGGCCCGAACAGGAAGGATTTTCTGCCTATCACGGCTTTGGGTAATCACAAAGCACCCGTTGATCAAAATCTAAAAGTGGCGGAAACCAGCACTCTGCCCAGCTGCTAGTGGTGCGCCGTTTTTCGAGAGATGAACGCCGCCAGTTCCCTCTTCCACGCGTCCGATCGCATGCACACGACATCCCGCAACTTCGCTATCCGCTGCAAATGCGGCCGCATCTTGAGCGGGAACTGCGGCCAGGATTTCGTAGTCATCACCGCCATTCAAGCAGCTGAAGAAGGTTTCCGGCGCTGCTTCTTTGATGTGCGCCATTGTCATGGACAAAGGAACAGCTTCCAAGTCGATATGCATGTCGACAGCGCTGGCAGTTGCAATGTGACGGGCATCGGACAAAAGCCCGTCGGACACATCCATGGAGGCCGATGCGTATTTGGCAATGATGGGCGCCATACGGGTGCGCGGCCGCGGTAGCAAATACCGGTCCAGGATGTGTTTTTCTTGATCTTCGTCTAGTCTACTCCGCCGGCAGAACTCAGGATCAAGCCGTGCTTTCAGTCCGGCTGCGGCATCGCCGATCGTCCCGGTGACAAAAAGCTGATCGCCTGGTTTTGCGCCGCAACGCCGCACCGCATTGCCGGCCTCAACCTCACCAATTGCAGTAATAGACACCTGCAAGCCATTGGAAGAGCGAATGGTATCGCCGCCAAAGAGGTCGATATCATAGGCCGCTTGATCGGCTGCCAGCCCATTGCAGAAGCGCTCCAGCCATTCAGCTGTCCAGTCTTTTGGGAGCGCAAGGCCGAGCAGGTATCCGCGCGGTGTCGCTCCCTTGGCAGCCAAGTCTGACAAATTGACCCGCAACGCCTTTGCAGCAATCGCTTCTGGCGCGTCATCTGCAAAAAAATGGATATCGGCGGCCAGAACATCCTTGGTTAAAACAAGGTCGTAGCCATCACGCGGCGACAACACGGCCGCATCATCGGTCAGTCCGACACTGCCCGGATTTTTGGCCAGGGGCGCAAAAAACTGTTTGATCAGCTCAAACTCACCGGGCCGTGCGGCGGACATGATCAGCCCTGTCCGTCCGCATCCTTGGCGTCGAATTCCGGGCTACGCAATTCATGCGCCAGCCGGTCGAGCACACCATTGACCAAGCCTGGTTCATCGTCTTCGAAAAACGCTTTGGCAACATCAATATATTCGGAGATGATTACTTTGGCCGGCACATCCTTGCGTCGCAAAAGCTCATAAGAACCAGAGCGCAGAATTGCCCGAAGCAGACTATCGATCCGCTTAAGCGGCCAGTCTTCCTTCAACGCTGTATGGATGTAGGGGTCCAGAAACTTCTGATCCTGAACCACACCGGCAACGATGTGCTTGAACCATTGTTCGTCGGCATCGCGGTACTGTTCGCCGTCAATTTCCTTGCCCAAACGGAAAGCGGTGTATTCGCTCACCACATTGGTCACTGGCGTTCCGCCGATGTCCATCTGGTATAGCGCTTGAACAGCAGCGAGGCGCGCAACGCCCCGCTTGTTGGCTGGGCGCACGGTTTTGCCGCCTGATTTGTTTGCAGCCGGTTTGTCCTGGTCGGCCTTTCCGGTCATTTGTCTTATACTCCGAGGCGCGCACGCAGTGCGATCATATCAAGGGCTGCCTGAGCTGCTGCTCCGCCCTTATTCTTGTCGTCGACCTTGGCACGGGCCCACGCCTGCTCACTGTTTTCAACCGTCAGAATACCATTTCCGACAGCCAGATCCGCATCAACGATCAAGTCCATGACCACGCGGTTGGATTCATTTGCGACGATGTCGTAGTGCGTGGTTTCCCCACGGATCACAACACCCAGAAGAACAAAGCCATCATACAGCGTACCCTCGTTTTCCATCGCAGTCATTGCCATGGAAAGGGCTGCCGGGATCTCCAAGACCCCCGGAACCGCTACACGATCATAGGCTGCACCGGCTGCTTCGATCGTCTTGATCGCGCCTTCGGCCAGGGAATCGGCCAGGTCATCATAGAAGCGGGCTTCAATGATCAGGAGTTTCGGTGCAGCGCTCATGGGTTTCATCCTTTATAAGGCCGCGACAGGAACCACGTCTGCCCCGGTTTGTCCAGTGTCATTCGTGCAAGACCGTTAAAACCAGGCAACATAGCTGTCACCCGGGTTCACCAGCAGGACCACCTGAGACCGGTCCTCGTTGTTCTTGAAAGTGTTGGGACGTCCCCTACCCGGTCTTGGTGAATTCCGCAAGACGTGCCGCGTAACGGGCCATCATATCCACTTCGAGATTGATCTGGTCGCCAACCTTGCGATCTGACCAGTTGGTCACTTCAAGTGTGTGCGGGATCAGAAAGACGGAAAACAGAAGGCCCTCGACTTCATTCACCGTCAGCGATGCCCCATTCAGGGCAACAGAGCCTTTTTTGGCAATGAACGGGGCCGCCTCTTCTGGTGCCCGGAACTGGAAATAGACAGAATCCGGGTGGTCTTCGCGTTTTGTGACTTCGGCAAGGCCATCAACGTGCCCCAGCACCAAGTGGCCGCCGAGTTCGGCGCCCATGGTCAAGGAGCGCTCTAAGTTGATGTCTTGACCGGCGGCCCAGTCGGCTACATTGGTCAAGGCCAGCGTTTCTGCGGCCGATTCCACTTCAAACCAATTGCCATCGGCACTGTTTTCTTTGGCTGTGACCGTGTGGCAAACACCATCGCAGGCAATCGACGCGCCGATATCGAAACTGTCCGTATCGTAGACGGTCTTTATCCGGGTGCGCTTTCCTGCTGGAATATCGTCGCACTTAATGATTTGGCCAAGGTCGGTCACAATACCGGTGAACATGTCAGGCTCCACGCCGTCTGAGGTAAGTGTATCGATCGGGACCAAAATGTCCGGCACCGATGCGGTCGAAATTGGGGTCGTTGAGCACTTTTGCAAGATCCAGATCGTGCAGAGCCGGTATGCCGCCTACGCCAATCTTGATATCGCCGGTTACGACACACAGGTCATCGATCAGCCCTGCGTTTAGGAATGACGAGGCAAGCCGCGCGCCCCCTTCGACCATGACGCGGGTGATGCCGCGTGTCGCAAGTGCGCTTAAGATCACACTGGGATCAATCCCGGTGTCTGCCGCCGGAACCCGGATAATGTTGACGCCAGCGGCGGACAAAGCATCGATCCGCTCACCATCAGCGTCATTGCTGCAAATCAGCCAGACCGGGACATCCACACAGGTTTTGACCAGCTTTGAAGTCACAGGCAAACGGGCCTGCCGGTCTACGACAACACGAACCGGCGACCGGTGATGCAATCCCGGCAGACGGCAGGTTAGTTGCGGGTCGTCGGCTAGCGCCGTTCCGCTGCCGACGAGAATGGCATCGGATGCAGCCCGGAAGCCATGAACCATACGCATGGAGAGCGGGCCGGATATTTTAATCTGCCCCTCACCTTCCCGGCCGATAAATCCATCTTGGGAAACCGCAAGTTTCAAAAACACACTTGGGCGCTGCTTTACCTGGCGCAGGGTGAAGCCATGATAGACGGCTTTGATGGAAGCTTCCCGTACGCCGGTCACAACTTCGATCCCGGCATCTTCAAGCATTTTGACGCCGCGGCCAGAAACCCGCGGATTGGGGTCGAGCATTCCGACAACCACCCGTTTGACACCGGCCTCAATCAAGGCCAACGAACAGGGCGGCGTACGTCCATAATGAGAACAAGGCTCCAGGGTGACATAACATGTAGCACCCTTTGCCTTATCACCGGCTTGATTGAGCGCGTTGACCTCCGCATGAGCCATGCCTGGCCGCGACGTCACACCCCGGCCAACGAGGGCCGGCAGACCATCTTCGGTTTCGCGGACAATCAGAGCGGCAACGGAAGGGTTCGGCCACACCCGGCCAAGCCCGCGACGGGCAAGCCGTTCGGCTGCCGCCATAAACCGGTTATCAGTGTCACTGATCTTGGACATTGGCGACGCGCGGTTCAGTCTTTGTCCGCCAGCGGCGCATCCGGATCACTCAGCTCATCCAATAGAGCCTCGAAGTCCTTGGCCTCGCGGAAATTCTTGTAAACTGAGGCAAAGCGAACATAAGCAACATCATCGACCTCTTTGAGGCCTTCCATGACGTGATTGCCAATGGTTTCTGCGGTGATTTCGCTTTCGCCGGAACTTTCCAGCTGGCGCACGATGCCGCTGACCATCCGCTCTATCCGCTCCGGATCCACCGGACGCTTGCGCACCGCGATTTGTACCGAGCGCATCAGTTTTTCCCGATCAAACGGGACACGGCGTCCAGAGCGCTTGAGCACCATTAACTCGCGCAGCTGAACCCGTTCAAAGGTGGTGTAGCGGCCGCCGCAGGTGTTGCAGATCCTGCGGCGGCGAATGGCTGTGTTGTCCTCGGTCGGGCGGGAATCCTTAACTTGGGTTTCATCGCCGCCGCAAAACGGACATTTCATGTGTCAAAGCTCCTGAACGAGCCGGTTACCCCCCGTAGATCGGGAACCGTGCTGTCAGTGCTTCTACCTTGGCTTTGACCGCGGCTTCAACCGCTGCGTTGCCCTCTTCACTGTTTGCGGCCTTCAAACCATCCAACACTTCCGTGATCAGCATGCCAACTTCGCGGAATTCGGCCACACCGAAGCCGCGCGTGGTCGCTGCCGGGGTGCCGAGGCGGATACCGGAGGTTACAAACGGCTTTTCCGGGTCGAACGGAATGCCGTTCTTGTTGCAGGTGATGTTGGCCCGGCCGAGAGATTTTTCCGCAGCCTTACCAGTCGCGTTCTTCGGACGCAGATCCACAAGCATCAAGTGGTTGTCGGTGCCGCCGGAAACGATATCCAACCCCTGTTCTTTCAAGGATTCAGCCAAAGCCTTGGAGTTGGCAACAACTGACTGGGCGTAGGCCTTAAACTCCGGCTGAAGCGCTTCCTTGAACGCAACTGCCTTCGCCGCAATCACATGCATCAGCGGGCCGCCTTGCAAACCCGGGAAGACTGCAGAATTGAATTTCTTGGCGAGCGCTTCGTCGTTGCACAGGATCATGCCACCGCGCGGACCGCGCAGGGATTTATGAGTCGTAGTGGTGCAGACATGTGCATGCGGGATCGGTGACGGATGCACACCGCCGGCAACCAGGCCAGCGATGTGGGCCATATCGACCATCAGATAGGCACCGATGCTGTCAGCGATTTCGCGGAAGCGTTTCCAGTCCCAGATGCGGGAATAGGCGGTGCCACCTGCCAGGATCAGTTTCGGCTTGTGCTCATTGGCCAGACGCTCAACTTCGTCCATGTCGAGCAGATGATCGTCTTCCCGTACACCGTAGGAAACAACGTTGAACCATTTGCCGGACATGTTAACCGGCGACCCGTGAGTCAGGTGACCACCGGAATTCAGGTCCAGACCCATGAAGGTGTCGCCCGGCTGCAGAAGCGCCAGGAACACCGCCTGGTTCATCTGGGAACCGGAGTTCGGCTGGACATTGGCGAACTGGCAGCCAAACAGTTCCTTGGCGCGCTCGATGGCCAGCGTTTCTGCCACATCAGCGAACTCGCAGCCGCCGTAGTAGCGTTTACCTGGATAGCCTTCGGCGTACTTGTTTGTGAAGATGGAGCCCTGCGCTTCCAGCACCGCGCGGGAAACAATGTTCTCGGACGCAATCAGCTCGATTTCGTGCTGTTGACGGCCCAGTTCCTTTTCGATTGTTCCGAAGATATCCGGATCGGCCTCAGCAAGACCGCGGGTGAAGAAACCGGACTGAACCGACTGACTGGAGGATTCCATCAAAGACATCGCACCATCCTTGTTAGTTGAGCAAAAGGTGTGGCGTCAGCATTTGCTCACATAGGAGCGGGATCGGGAGCTGTCTGCCATCTTGTGGCGTCGAAGTAACACAGGCTTTCGTGAAACCCAAGGGCAACAGCGACGCAAGCCTTCTTGAAACCGGCATCATTACCAATTGATCGAATTTCTCCGGCACGCACAAGATATCCATATAAAATGCTCAGCAAGAGATATAATCATCGTCATTTATTACAGTAAATACATGAATCCAAACTCATAATTATCAAAACACGTCCAGCATTCCTTAATTTTTACGCACAATAATGCAAGAATTCATCCTGGCATCACCTTGACTAATTCCGGGATCATACTTGGTGGTGAATTTATGAGAATTGCGAATTGGCTGGAAAACTCACGGCACCTTCCAACCATATCTTATTGTTTGGGTCTCGGCCTCATCGCATTAACGGTCACTGCCATTTGGCTGGCCGATATTGCGTTTATTAAAGAACAACAACGCATAGGCGTGGAAGTGAACCTCGCCGGCCGGCAGCGTATGCTGAGTCAGCGGATCGGCATGATCGCCCAGAACATGGCACGTTTTGAAAGGGTCAATGGGGCCAACCCAAGTTTCACCCTTCTGGGATGTGCAGATCAAATGATGCGGGCCCATGTAGCCCTCAAATCCACCGACATACAGCTCATCAGATCCGCACTGTCAGAAGGGTTTAGCTGCCATTTAGGCAAACCGGACGACGTGCCGGTCGGAGAATTGTCGCCAGCACTGCAGGCCGCTTTCTTTGGTGGCAATCACCCCTTAGACGCGATGCTGAGACAGTTTGCAGAAACGGCACGCCGTCTGGCTCAATCCGACCCGCCGGATGAGAAAGACATCGAGCATATTGTAAACCTCGCAAATCTGCACATGCCTGTGAAACTGAATTCACTGACCAATACCTTTCAGCATGAAGGTGAAGAGGCGCTACGTCGGCTTGACACCATTACAACGACCATGTGGGCGCTCACCCTGATTCTGATTGCTGTTGAGATTGTCCTTATTTTCCGACCAATGGCCCGCTCTATTCAACGTAATTTGAGTCGTATCAAAGAGACATTGGCGATCGCAAAACAACGTGAAACCGACCTGCACCTGGCAAACGAGCAGTTATGGGAAGGTATTACCTACGCGCGAAAGATCCAGAAAGGATTGTTGGCCGACGTCCATGAAATGCGCCATTCGGTCGCCGATGTTGCGATGCTGTGGGAACCGCTTCAGGTGGTCAGCGGCGATTTTGTCTGGTCATCAGAACAATACAACAAGGTGGTGTTCTTTGTTGCCGATTGTACCGGTCATGGGGTTCCTGGTGCGCTTTTGACAATGATCGTGTCTTCGGAACTGACAAAAATAATGGACTATGTCGACCTCGATGATCCGGAGAACCTGATGCTCTACCTGGATAAAGCCGTTCGCGCACGGCTTGGTCAGGAGATCCAGGAGGATGACAAGTTTGCAATGAGGGAATCGGACGACGGGTTCGAGGCCGCCCTTGTGATCTTCGACCGCGATGACAATACGCTGACATACGTCGGCGCCGGTATCCCCTTGTTCATCCAATCTTTCGACGGCATCCGGCGGATCGCGGCCGACCGCCGACATCTTGGCTACCGGACTCTAAAACGACCGTCATCTTTCACCGTGCATAAAATAGATATTGAACCAAACGAAACGTTTTACGTCGCAACAGACGGTGCAACTGACCACATTGGCGGGAAGAACAAACGTGCCTTTGGCCGCAAGCGATTGTTTGAGGTCCTTGAATCAAAGGCCTATGCTGACCTGGAAACGCAACTCGACAACCTGAAAGCTGTTTTGTCAGAATACCGCGGCGAAGAACCGGCAAGGGATGATTATACCGTCCTTGCGGTGACTCCAAGATCCGCTGCACAATTGGCCGAAAAAGCGGCAGAATAGGAGCAGGAGATGCTGGCTAAAGACATATATGCATTCCGCTCCGAATTGCAGAACCGGAACACGTTTTTCGCTTATTCCGGATATTTCAGCGAAAATCTGATGCTGTCACTCGGCAATGCCGTAAAGCAGCAAATGGAGCTGCAAAACACGGAGCGCAAAGTTGCGCGCCGGGTGTTCGGTGTCTTTGTGGAACAGGTTCAAAATATCATCCGCTATTCAGATGAACAGGCTTGGCTTTCGGATACCAAAGCATCGCGATTATCCAATGGTGTTGTTGCTTTCGGGCATGAAAATCAGAGTTTTTTTGTCATATGCGGCAATCCAGTCCCTCAGGAGGAAGCTGTAACATTGCGTGAACGTTTGGAGATAATCCGGGGCATGGATGGTGAAACTTTACGCAAACATTATCGGACAAAGCTTCGCGAAGAACCCGAAGCACAGAGCGAAGGCGGTTCAATTGGTCTGATTGAAATCGCAAGGCGAGCAACACAACCCTTGGAGTACGACTTTTACGATATGGACGACGGGCGGAAGTTCTTTGTCCTGAAGGCATTCGTTTAAGAGGAGATCTGAGGCATGACAATGACCCCTCTTGATATCGAAGCAACTGTAAGATCTCCAGAAATTCGCCTGGATCTGAATGCTGGTCATCTATCAATATCCGGTGAAAGCTACCCGGAAGATGCCAGTGCCTTCTTTGGGCCCATCTTGAAGGCCGTTGCCGGTTTCATTGGAGCGACCCACGATCAGACGCTGACGGTGGAGATGAAACTCATCTATTTCAACTCCTCCAGCGCCAAGGCGATCATGAACTTATTCCAGTTGCTTGAGGAAGCGGCGGAAAACGGCAAGAATATTGTCATCAACTGGTATTTTGATCCAGAAGACGACATGATGGAAGAAATGGGCGAGGACTTTTCTGAAGACTTCGAACACGCCAGCTTCCACTTGAAGCCGGAGGCGAGCGCCGAATGAACCGGACCCGAAAGAATACAGAAACGGATTTCACGCTGTTCGACAACGAAGAGCGGGTGATGGAGCACGCCGAGACGATCATTGACGGACTTGAAGAGACCACCGACCTGATCAAGACACTCTCCGCGGCCTATAAGCGCGCAGTGAAGGATCAAAAACGGATGGTCCGCCTCTGTGATCGGATGCAGGAAGAGCTGCGGGCCGTCAAGGAACGGCTCGAAGGGGAAGTGACAGCCCGTGCGGAGTTGGCGGAACAGTTTCGGGTGCAGGCCATTACTGACGGCATGACACAGATATTCAACCGCAGCCACTTCCTTGAGCTGTGCGACCACGAACTGAAATCCCGAGCCCGCACCGAAGCGCCGTTAAGTGTCGCGCTCCTGGATGTCGATCATTTCAAGTCGGTCAACGACACTTATGGCCATGCCGCCGGCGATGAAGTACTGCGGACGGTCGCCCGCACTTTAGAAAACAACCTGCGCCAGAGCGATGTCATTGCGCGCTGGGGCGGTGAAGAGTTCGGGATCTTAATGCCGCGTACCAGCCCGGAAAATGCTGCGGCTTTGGCCGAGCGCTTGCGAAAAGCGGTTCAAGACCAGTCCTTCGATGGAAAAAAGGAAAGGTTTTCCATTACAGCAAGCTTCGGCCTAACCACTTTGGAAGGTCCAAACCCAACAACTAAGAGATCGGGAATGAGCGTTATCGACGGTTTGTTCAAATGCGCCGATGATGCTCTTTATGACGCTAAAAGCTCCGGCCGGAATAAGGTGGTCGCCGCGGAATACGTAAAGGGCGTCAAATTGGACGCGACCGAAGAACCGGCCTAGCCCCAAACCGCCAACTTCGATACCAATGAGTAGGTTTAGTAAAGTGTCGGATCCTGCTGCTGTTTGGCCGCATCCGCCAGCTGGTCAATTCGGCGTTTCAGTTTCCGAACAACAACCCTTTTCAAGTCTTCTTGAGACGTTGAAGCCGGACCGAATGTGGACACTTCTATCCCGGTTGCCGCGTCGATTGCCGTGACTTGCACCTGTTTTCCGACAGGCCGGAATTCCAAATAGATCTCGCCGGGTCTTGGATCACGACTCATCCGGCACACTTCCTTTCATCGATCCCTGACACCATCCCGATCGAGGTCAAACTTTACTTTCCGCCTCAATAGACACGAAACGCCGGCCTCTGCAAGACCGGCGTTTGGAAGTTCTGTCAGGTTCAATACAGCGTTATTGCAAGCTCGCCTGGGTATCGACCCCATAAATATCGTCGCGGTTGTAAATGTCATCGCGGAAGTGAACCACGCCATCGGCATTTGCCCAAGCGGTGACATAGGCCATGTAAAGCGGAATGGACCTTTTCAGTTTCACGTCTTCGCGCGCGCCGCTGCGAATGACCGAATCAACTTTCGTGCGGTCCCAGTCCGGCGTGGTCGACTGAAGCAACCATGTGACCAGCTCGCGCACGTTTTGGACACGAACACAGCCGGAAGAATGGAACCGGTAGCCTTCGCCAAACAGTGTTTTGGACGGCGTATCGTGCAAGTAAACTTGGTGCTTGTTGTGGAAATTGATCCGCACAGACCCAAGAGAGTTTTCCTGCCCGGGATCCTGGGTGAACCGATAATTTGTCGCCTCTTCCGTGTTCCAGTCGATCTGCTGCCAGGAGATTTCCTCATTGCCGCGCCAGTTAAAGATCCGGATCTTGTTCTTGGCCAGATACTCAGGATCTTCCTTCATCTTCGGGATCAAGTCCTTGCGGATGATGGAAACCGGCACGGTCCATGTCGGATTAAAATTCAGCTCATAGATCTTGCTGTTCAAAATCGGCGTCTGCCGGTCAATCTTGCCAACAACTGCTGTATGGCGGGAACGGACACGTCCGTTCTCGACGGCTTCGATCTCGGCCGCCGGAATGTTCACCATCACATAACGGTCGCCAAGGTTCCCGGACATGGCGCGGACGCGGACAAGATTGGTTTCCAACTGCCGCAAACGCACATCAGCCGGAACGTTCAAGGCCTTGACGGTTTCCTCCCCCATAACTCCGTCCGGGATTAGACCATGGCGGAGCTGGAATCGACGTAGAGCCGCATCGACATAAGAATCGAATGTATCGGAAAGGCCAGCCTGCTGTTCCAGATCGCCGGACCCCATCAAACGGCGGCGCAGTTCAACAACCCGCGGATCTTTTTTGCCGATCCGAAGCGTTTTACCGCCCGGCGTAACAGCACCCCATCCGCCCAGCTGAACGATGCGCTGGTAGCGATTGATCGCAATCGCGATGTGATCAGCTGTTTCAGGGGACAAGGTCGGAGCAAAGGACTTCACTTCCGTGATATTGTCCGTTGCGATATCAAAGCTGTCTGCCCATTCAAGGTTCTGGCGATTGCTTTGCAGAGACTGCAGCGCAGT
Source organism: Labrenzia sp. PHM005 (assembly GCF_006517275.1). NCBI lineage: Bacteria > Pseudomonadati > Pseudomonadota > Alphaproteobacteria > Hyphomicrobiales > Stappiaceae > Labrenzia > Labrenzia sp. PHM005. The sequence goes on from NZ_CP041191.1 coordinate 4,727,859, forward strand.
TTGGGCCGATGCGCTCCCGGCGATAGTTGCCGACGCAGCGAGCCCTATAGCCAAAGCGCTAATTTTTCCCAGAAAAGCGTTCCGCTTGAAAGCAAACTTCGTCCCGGCCGATGCGGAAAAAAGTGTCATTACCGACCCCACAGTGCTGCACATATCGCGCGCGTCCGCGCATTTTTGTCTATCAAGTTTCATCGGTCGTCGATTGATCCGGTCAATCTCCGGCTCGCGACCATCACAGGTACCGCAATATGGTTAACAAATCGGTTGATTCCTTAACTTTCCAGCGGACCAGCGCCCCAAAAGGCCATTCCTTTGTGACCACATCATGTCGAAGGGTCACGGGATTACTCTCACCCGAATATTGCGGAGTGTATTGGCTGTCCAACCAAATATCCGTGAGCACAAACAAAAGCACCGCCACAAGGGCGGTGCTTTGTCATCTGGATACGCCGCGAATTTCTCAGAGGCGATAAAGAATCTGATCGGTCCAGAACCGCTCCAGGCGGCGCAGCGACTTATTCAGCGCTACGAAGTCCTGCGGTCCGATTTCACCAACCTGTTCAACAGACAGCATGTGGCGCTCATAAAGATCATTGACGATCTTTGCCACTTCCTGGCCCTTGTCAGTCAGGCTAACACGGACGGACCGGCGGTCCATGCGCGAGCGCTGGTGGTGAATATAACCGGTTTCGACCAGTTTCTTCAGGTTATAGGACACGTTTGAACCGAGATAATAACCCCGGGTCCGGAGCTCGCCGGCGGTCAGCTCGGCATCACCAATGTTGAACAACAACAACGCCTGCACGCTGTTGACGTCCGACCGGCCCATGCGGTCAAATTCATCCTTGATTACGTCCAGCAAACGCCGGTGCAAACGCTCTACGAGCGTTAAGGCTTCTAGGTAGAGCGGCTTGATCGCCACTTCTTCCTCTTCACCCTGTGCCACAGCATCGACTGCCCTACTTGCGGTGATCATGTGATTGCGCCTCTTAATTGTACCTGTCAATCGGCGGATATTTTCCCGCCTTGTCAGATAATCTAACGGACTGATTCTAAAATCCGCTTAAGAGACACGCTGAATCATCAGTTAACTTTTGACCCGCTTTTTAGGTGCCTGATTCAGATTTTGTTTATGATGATCCGCGCAGGAACTTCACAATGGCAGAGAAATCCTGGGCATCGCCACCGGAATTACAGAACATAGAATAGAGCGCAGCCGACTCTGCGCCAAGCGGTGTCGCCGCGCCGGACGAGTTCGCGGCCTCTTGCGCCAATTTCAAATCCTTCAACATCATGCCGGCCGCAAATCCCGGCTGGTAGTCGCGGTTGGCCGGAGACGCAGGCAACGGTCCAGGCACAGGACAATAAGATGTCAACGCCCAGCACTGACCGGAAGCGGTGGAAGAAATGTCGAACAGTTTTTGCGCATCAAGGCCAAGGCGCTCAGCAAGCACAAATGCTTCGGACACACCGATCATGGTAATTCCGAGGATCATGTTGTTGCAGATCTTCGCGGCCTGACCATTACCTGCCCCGCCTGCATGAACAATGGTCTTGCCCATAATGTCCAGATAGGGCTTTGCAGCTTCAAAGGCGCTTTCTTCCCCCCCGACCATAAAGGTCAATGTCCCGCCAGCTGCTCCGGCAACACCACCGGATACCGGCGCATCGACCATCGGCATGGATTTTTCGGCAGCTGCAGCACTGACCACACGGGCACTGTCAACGTCGATTGTGGAGGAATCAATGAGCAAGGTGCCGGCTTTTGCGGTCTCCAAGATACCGCCCTCGCCCATATAGACTTCACGCACATGTTTGCCGGCCGGCAGCATGGTCACGATAACATCAACCTCAGCCGCCATCTCTGTTACGCTGGAAACAGCCTCGCCGCCCTCAGCCACCAGCGCATCCATTGCCGCCTTGGACATATCAAACCCAAGGACCCGGTGCCCAGCCTTCGCCAGATTGATGGCCATCGGACCACCCATATTGCCCAGACCGATAAAGCCGACAGTGGTTGACATAGTTTCCTCCAAAGAATGGTTTTAAGCGCGTTTTCAGTTACATATTCGGATCTGCTGAACAGGATGGCCAAGAACTTCAAAAGTTGAGTCACATATCCTTGTCGCAACCAATCATTTCGATGCGGCATTGATCCTGTTTTCGCGGGTCATCAGATAGGTCAGCCCCACATAGATCAATATGGTCAAAAGGTAGAAGGCGATTTCATAAGGACGGCGGCCATAAAGATCGGAAAACGCGGTGTGCATCACGATCTGACAAAAACAGCGGAACAGCCACATGACCGTTCCCCAGGACACCGTCAGCCAAAGACCGATGGCAGCGACAAGGTCCAAGACGCCAAAGAAAACAACAGCCCCTTGAATGGCAATCGGCATGTCCCAAAACCACATGCCCCGCCATTCAACAATCCCGACGATCCGCGCCCAATAGATCACGCCGCCGCCCATCAGGAGCAGGCCCATTGCCCGCAAGTACCAGATCAGCACCGTACTCCAGGGCGGGCGGGCGTAAAAAAGATCTTGAAAGCTGGTGATCATATCCGGTCCAACGTGGTTACAGCGGCAGATCTCCATCCGCCGGTTCCCGGAAATACGATGCCAGGTCGTCTATGTCTACGTGTGCAAGCTCTGACGGCGACCATTTCGGCGATTGATCCTTGTCGACCAGAAGCGCGCGCACGCCTTCAAAGAAGTCTTCGCCTTTGAGAACCTGAGAAACAATCCGGTACTCCAGCTTCATACAGTCGTTGAAGCTTGAGTTTGCGCCGCGCTGCATCTGCTCAAAGGCAATCATAACGCTGGTCGGGGATTTCTGGCGGATGGTCTCGGCTGCCTTGGTTGCAAAGTCTTCGCTGCTGCCATCCAGGCGTTCCAAGATGGCCGCAACGCTGTTTTCTGAAAAACAGGCTTCGATCAGATCGGCCTGTTGCATCAACGTTCCCGGTTCCACATCCACCAAGAAGGGTTTTAGAGCTGCGTCGGCATCATCGGCGCTAGCTAACGCCTCTTCGATGGCCGCCAGATCCGCTTCTTTCACCGTGTGTGTCAGAACGCCGGAGGCCAATGCGTCGCCCTGTTTCAAACGGCCGGCGGATAGAGCGCAATAAACACCCGTCTTTTTCGGCATGCGCGGCAGGAAATAGGTGCCGCCGACATCCGGAAAGAATCCGATCCCGGTTTCCGGCATGGCAAACATGGTCTTTTCTGTACCGACCCGGTGGCTGCCATGAACGGAAACGCCAACTCCCCCACCCATGACGATGCCGTCGATCAGCGCGATATAGGGCTTCGGATAGGCCTTGATCTGCGCGTTCAGAAGATACTCGTCTTTGAAGAACGTCCCGAGACCATCCATCTGGCCGGCCATTTTGGATTCGTAGATGCCGACAATGTCGCCGCCCGCACAGAACGCCTTGCCGCCTTCGCCGGTTATCACAACATGCGCGATTTCCGGATCCCCGGCCCAGCGTGTCAACTGATCTGCAAGGGCCGTGACCATTCCATGTGTCAGCGCATTGAGCGCCTTTGGCCGGTTGAGGGTTACGAAACCGGCCTTGCCGCGTTTTTCAAACAGAATGTCGCTCACTGCAGATCCTCAAAGGGTCGGTAACATGTCGAGTTAATATGTATTGTGCGGTTCCTACAGCCCTTCCCCCTGGAGGAGAAGGGCAGTGTTTGTCAGGTGAGAGCGTTTTTCTTTTTCAAACATCCGCTCATTGTCCCCCTTCTTTATACAAAAGAGGGCAGCGCTGATCGTTTCAACCCGCTTAGGGTCAGTCTTTCAAAAGATGCCGCGAGATGATCAGGCGCATGACCTCGTTGGTGCCTTCCAGGATTTGGTGCACCCGGACATCGCGCAAGAAGCGCTCGATCGGGTAATCCCGCAAATAGCCATATCCGCCATGAAGCTGGAGCGCGTCATTGACCACTTTGAAACCGGTGTCGGTGGCAAGGCGTTTGGCCATGGCGGCGAATTTCGGCGCTTCCGGGGTTTTGGCATCGACTTCGGTCGCAGCTTTGTAAAGCAGCAGACGGGCCGCTTCCAATTCAGTCGCCATATCCGCCAGGCGGAACTGCAGTGCCTGGAACGCGGTCAACGGTTTGCCGAACTGCTTGCGCTCACGCATATAGGCAATCGCCTGATCCAGGCATTCCTGTGCCGGACCAATGGAGCACGCACCGATGTTCAGGCGGCCGCCGTCGAGCGCTGCCATAGCAATCTTGAAGCCCTGGCCTTCGCCCCCAACAAGGTTGGATTTCGGCACGCGGCAATCCTGGAAGTTAACTTGTGCGGTCGGCTGGCTTTTCCAGCCGAGCTTCACTTCATTGGCGCCGAAGCTCAGTCCTGGAGTTCCTTTCTCGACCAACAGGCAAGAGATGCCGCCCGGTCCCTCGTCGCCTGTGCGGACCATGACCGCATAGAGATCGCTGACACCGCCGCCCGAAATGAACGCCTTGGAGCCGTTCAGGACATAATGATCGCCATCGTCTTTCGCTGTCGTGCGCAGAGCCGCCGCATCCGAGCCGGACCCCGGTTCGGTCAGGCAATAGCTGGTGAGCAGCTCCATGGTGCAGAGTTTCGGCAGAAACTTCTGTCGCAGGTCTTCATTGCCGTAGGTATCGATGATCCAGGACACCATATTATGGATAGACAGGTAAGCGGCCGTTGCCGTACAGCCCTTGGACAGCTCTTCGAAAATGAGCGCTGCGTCCAGACGGGTCAGGGCAGACCCACCGACATCATCCCGCACATATATCCCTGCCAGCCCCAGCTCAGCGGCCTTGCGCATGACCGGAATCGGGAAATAGCTGTCTTCATCCCATTGCGCAGCATGCGGCGCCAGTTCGTCCCGCGCAAAGCTTGCTGCCATGTCGCGGATTGCGCGCCGGTCTTCGTTCAATTGAAAGTCCACGATGTCCTCCCAGGAACTTGCGGGGCCGATTCTGGCCGCGCCGCTAACATTTGATCTGTGGCGCGCATAAAAACACATTTGACGCAAACGTCAAACAATCTATTTTTCTTTTTTATTTTCAGTTATTTTACAGAATGTTGGACGTCGGAAATCTGCGTGATAATGTGGCACGCATGTCCGGCGGACATTCAATCTGATGTTTCTCACATTCAAACAGGCCCGTTTCATGCCGTCCCACCGTTCCCTTCCGCCCATTACGTCCGATCACATGGATACGCTGCTTGCCGGCACCCGCATGCGCCGCAACCGGCAAACCGATTGGTCCCGCCGCCTGATAAGGGAAAACACCTTGACGGCCGATGATCTAATCTGGCCGATTTTTGTGGTCGACGGCGTAAATGTCCGCCAACCGGTGCCCTCCATGCCGGGCGTGGAACGTCTGTCTGTTGATGAAGCGGTGCGCGACGCCAATTTGGCGGCCGAACTCGGCATCCCGGCGATTGCCATTTTCCCGTACACCGATCCGGATCTACGTGATGACAGCGGGTCGGAAGCGCTGAATCCGGAGAACCTGACTTGTCAGGCCTGCCGGGCGATCAAGAAAGAAGGGCTCAACCTCGGCCTGATGACCGATGTCGCGCTCGACCCCTACACCAGCCACGGCCATGACGGTTTGATGGAAGGTGAGAGCATCTTGAACGACGAGACGGTCGACCAGCTCTGCCGCCAGGCGCTCAACCAGGCCGAAGCCGGAACAGATGTGATTGCCCCGTCCGATATGATGGACGGCCGTATCGGCGCCATTCGTCAGGCGCTGGATTCACAGGATTTCCGCGGCACGCAAATTATGGCCTATTCGGCCAAATACGCCTCTGCCTTCTATGGCCCGTTCCGCGATGCTGTCGGCTCGTCCGGCACCTTGAAAGGCGACAAGCGCACCTATCAGATGGATCCGGCCAACACGGACGAAGCGCTACGGGAGGCCGAGCTGGACATTGCCGAAGGCGCGGACATGATCATGGTGAAACCCGGCATGCCGTATCTCGACATCGTCCGGCGCCTGAAGGACGAGTTCCAGGTTCCGACCTACGCCTATCAGGTGTCCGGCGAATTCGCGATGATCAAGGCGGCCAGCGCCAACGGCTGGCTGGACGAAGACCGCGCCATGCTGGAAAGCCTTCTGGCGTTCAAACGCGCCGGCGCCGACGGAATTCTGACCTATTTTGCGCCAACTGTTGCGAAAATGCTGGCTGGTAAAGACTAACAGCAACGACGTCTGCCGCCCCGGCCTCAGCGCCGGGGCCGACTTCGGGCCGGCACAAGCATCTTCGTTCCTGAGGTCCCGAATCAAGTGCGGGAACAGTGCTTCGACAGCCAGACCATTTCAACACGGTCATCCCCGCCCATGAGCGGGGATCTACTCGCAATGCCACTTGGCGCGGGCTCAGAACGTTTACACAAAGGCTCTGCAAACGAGTGGTTCCCCGGTCTCCGCTGCGCTGCGCCGGGGATGACAGCCGTGGGTTTTGCTGAAGCACAATCCCGTCCGGTATCTTGGTCTATCGTTATATCTACACCCGATTGCCCAGCTCTTATAGAAACGGCTGGGGCAGTGGTCCAATCCTTTCTTTCAAAGTACATCAAACGAACACTACCCCCCCATTCGCCATTCGGGCCCCCTCTTCGGCGAGGGAAAAGTAAATGCAGTCCTCTTCAGCTGCGGTGCCATACAGGGACTGTTTAGATGTCAAAGACAAACATTTGCGTTTCTCTGGTCTCCACCCCATATCAAACTCATCACGAATTGGAGAGCCGCAATGTCTGCTGACACAGCATCAAGTTATTCTTCCAGGCAGGATGCGTTTGACCCGCTGCTGCAGCCGGAGCTGTTTGAAGGCGTGCGCAGCCGGCGGATCTTTGCATTTTTCATTGATGCGTTCGTGATCGCACTTCTGACCATGGGCGCGGCGGTGCTGGTCTTTATCCTCGGCATTTTCACGCTTGGCCTCGGCTTTATCCTCTATGCCATTCTGCCCGCCGGTGTTGCCCTGCTTTATGCGGCGTTCACCCTAGGCGGCCCGGCCGCCGCGACGATCGGCATGCGCGCCATGGGGTTGGAGATGCGGCTTTGGTACGGTTCCAAGCCCTACCCGCTGCTCGCTGCGGTGCATCTCTTGCTCTTCTGGTTTTCGGTTTCGCTGCTGACGCCGTTCGTGCTGCTGGTCTCGTTGTTTTCCGACCGCAAACGCCTGTTGCATGACCTGATCCTTGGAACAGTCGTCATCAATTCTGAATACCACCGGGGCTATGTCCGCGATCATCCGGCAGATAGCTGAAGTCCGCAGACGGTGAAAAATTGATCTTCTTTCAACGCATTGCGTAAAAAATCAGCGGCAAAATCAATGTGAAATGGAAAGGATGGCTCTTCCATAGACGCAGTCGGCTGGTCTAAACTGCCCTAGAGTTTTGGGCAGATTGGTTCTAGGCGGGTGAATGCACTCTATTGATATTGCGATGGTGCTGACCTTTGTGGTCATCGCCGCCACCGTCGTTCTTTATGCGTTAGAGCGGTATCCGATCGAAACGGTTGCCCTCGGCTCCGTCTCCGCCTTCATTGTCTTGTTCACGGTGATCCCGGTCACTCAGAGCGATGGCTCTTTAGTGACAACGTCTGATTTCCTGACCGGCTTTGCCAATCCGGCGCTGATCACGGTCATCTGCTTGCTGATCATTGGACAAGGACTGTTTCAAACTGACGCGTTGGAAGGCCCGGCCAAGGCCATCGTCAAATGGACCCGCGGCAAGTCCCAATGGGCGGTCATTCCGATTCTTCTGGTTGTTGCCGTCCTAAGCGCGTTTTTGAACAATACGCCTGTGGTGGTGATGTTCCTGCCGATCCTGACTGCAGTCGCAGCGTCCGCCGGCCAGTCATCGTCGCAGGTTCTAATGCCCCTGTCGTTCATTGCCATTCTCGGCGGCATGACCACCTTGATCGGATCGTCCACCAACCTTCTGGTTGCCAACTATGCGGCGCAGGTCTCGGATCTAAAGCTGACCTTCTTCAGCTTCACCCCTATTGGTTTGATGGTTGCGGGTGCGGGTGCCCTTTATGTCCTCTTCGTCATGCCGCATCTGATGCGCGCGCGGCAAACCATGGCCGAAGAGTTTCAGGCGACCTCGGGCAAACAGTTCATCGCGCAGATCGAAATCACGTATGGCCATCCATTGGTCGGCATGGAAGCTGTCTCGGGCATGTTCCCGAAACTCAAGGATATGACGGTGCGGCTGGTTCAGCGTGGCCAGCAGCCGCTCCTACCCCCTTTTGAAAACGTTGTCCTTGGCCCAGGGGACACGGTCATCGTGGCAGCCACTCGAAATGCCCTTGCGAATGCGCTGGCCAGCCGGCAACCGCTCATGGAAACCGAAACAGGGGACGGCAACACTCCCGCCCGAGACGTTCCCGCGACACAGGCCGGTTCCGTCAGCCTGGCAGAAGTGGTCGTTGCGCCGGCCTCCCGCCTCATGGGCCGGACCCTACCTCAATCTGGTTTCTACACGGATACCGGCTGCCTGGTGATGGGCATTCAGCGGCGCAGCCGCATGCCGCGCATGGCCATGAACGACATCCGTCTGGAAGCGGGCGATGTGCTTCTGGTTGCTGCATCCGAGGACGAAATCGCCCGCCTGCGTGGCAACCGCGATGTTTTGCTGCTCGACTGGTCGACGGCGGAAGTGCCCCGCCGCCGCTATGCCCCCCGCGCCTTGGCGATTTTTGGCGTTGTTGTCGCGCTCGCCGCCTCCGGCATGGTGCCGATTGTTTCGGCCGCCGTCGGCGGCACCTTCGCGATGATCGCCTCTGGCTGCCTCAACATCCGTCAAGCCATGCGTGCCATCGACAGCCGGATCTTCATGCTGGTCGGCGCCTCCCTTGCCGGCGCGGTCGCGCTGGAAGCCACGGGTGGTGCCTCCGCCATCGCCACCACGCTGGCCAGTCTTTTGGAGGGCAGCCCTCCAGCGGTGGTTCTTTCAGCCCTGTTCTTCATTGTGATGGTTCTGACCAACTTTCTGTCCAACAACGCTGCCGCTGTTTTGTTCACACCGATTGCGATCAACCTTGCAGAGCAGATCGGCCAAAAGCCGGAGGCCTTTGTCGTCTGCTTGATCATCGCGGCAAATACCTCCTTTGCGACCCCGGTCGGGTACCAAACCAACCTGATAGTTATGGGACCAGGACATTACCGTTTTGCTGACTTCCTGCGGGCTGGCGTCCCGCTGGCGCTTGTTTTATGGTTGACCTTCTCTTTAATCGCCCCATGGTATTATGGGCTGTGAGACAAGGTTCGGGCCGCAGGAAACAAAGGTGACACGCCACCCTACAGACCATCCGCAATTCTATCTGACAGCACCGGCGCCCTGCCCCTATTTGGAAGGCTGTCAGGAACGGAAGGTCTTCACGCACCTTGTTGGTCATGGTGCCCCAGCTCTCAATGAGGTCCTGACTCAAGGCGGATTCCGGCGCAGTCAGAACATTGCCTATCGCCCGGCCTGCGAGAACTGCCAGGCCTGCATTTCTGTGCGGGTGCGGGTCGATGACTTCAAATGGACGAAGTCGCTCAAGCGCGTCTGGAAATCCGGCACAGATGTTATTGGCGCCCGTTTGCCAGCCAGCCCATCTGCCGAACAATACGACCTCTTTCGCGATTACCTTCAGGCCCGTCATGAAGACGGCGGCATGACCGACATGAGCATTCTCGATTATGCAATGATGGTCGAGGACACCCATGTGGAAACCATGGTGATCGAATACCGCAAACGCGGTCCGGACACCTTCTTGACAGGTGCCGGTGAAGGCCCCCTTCTCGGCGTCGCACTCAGCGATCAGCTCAGCGATGGGCTGTCGATGGTTTATTCGTTTTACGATCCGGATTTCACCGATACAGCGCTCGGCACGTATATGATCCTGGACCATATCGAGCGTGCGCGGCAACTGAACCTGCCGTATATCTATCTCGGATATTGGGTCGAGGGCTCTGCTAAGATGGCTTATAAGGCCCGGTTCCGGCCACAGGAACATCTTGGACCCAACGGCTGGGCACTGTCAGATGCGCCATCCACGACAGAAACCGACTGAGTAAATCAGGACGTTTACGGGATATCCCTGCGGATCGACGTAAACACGGATCGGAACATCTCTTCCGTCAACCGGCCGGTGTTGGTGTTGTATCTGGAGCAATGGTAGCTGTCGTGCAGCACCAGATCCGTTCCCGGCAATTCGTGGCGGCCATTGTGGGAAAACGGATACTGCGCCCGCTTCAAATCCAAAGCCGTTAAGAAGGTCTCGTGAGCAATCCGCCCGAGCGCCAGAACGGCCCGGATCGAAGGGTTGGCCGCCATGGTCGACAGAAGGTAGGGACGGCACGTTTTAATTTCTGCGCCGGTCGGTTTGTTCTGCGGCGGCAAGCATCGGACTGCGTTGGTGATTAGAGCATCAGTCAGCTCCAACCCGTCATCTGGCCGCGCCTGATATTTGCCTTTGGCAAAGCCGAAATCCAACATGGTGTCATAAAGAAGATCGCCAGCGTAATCGCCGGTAAATGGACGTCCGGTGGCATTGGCACCGCGCATTCCCGGCGCCAAGCCAATGACCAAAAGCCGCGGCTTAGCGGAGGTAAAGGACGGAACCGGGGCGTTGAACCATTCCGGATGCTCAGCCTGCAGGCCTTCACGGAATTCCACCAAACGCGAACACGCCCGGCAATCCAGCGGCGGATCGGCGGGCGTGTTAGTATCGGACTGGATCGGCATCTAACCGCTCTTAGTAGTCATCATCCTCAATGTCGTCATCGTCCATTTCCGGGGTAGCCGGACGTTGCGGACGCTCGGACGGATCACGGCCGATCTTATTGGCAAGGCTTGCAAGATCAATGAAGTGATCGGCTTGCCGGCGGAGGTCGTCTGCGATCATCGGCGGCTGGGTTTTCAGCGTTGAGACGACGCTAACCTTCCGGCCCTTGCGTTGCAGAGCTTCGACCAGCGAGCGGAAATCGCCATCGCCGGAGAACAAAACAACGTGGTCGATAGTATCGACCAGTTCCATTGCATCGACAGCCAGTTCGATATCCATATTGCCCTTGACTTTGCGACGGCCCGCACTGTCGACAAACTCTTTCACAGGCTTGGTAATAACTTTATAGCCATTGTAGTCGAGCCAATCGATCAACGGCCGGATTGAGGAATACTCCTGATCCTCGATCAAAGCCGTATAGTAGTAGGCACGCAACAGATAGGCCTGGCCCTGAAACTCCTTCAACAGCCGCTTGTAGTCGATGTCAAAGCCGATTGCTTTGGCTGTCGAGTACAAATTTGCACCGTCGATGAACAAGGCAACCTTTTCTCGTGCATCAAACATTTTTATTGAAACCCTTCTAAGTGGTATGCGCCGCTTGTTTTGGTCCGCTGAAATAAGGCCCACTTCCCACCATTAAGAGCCTCACGGAAATCAAAACGCACTGGACGCATATGTTATCTGATCATTGCGCCTTCTGGGCTTTGGTACGGATCAGATTATTATTAGTTCTTCCAGCGCACCTCTATGAGATATAGGGCGCCAAGTACTGGCGTACACTATCTCATCTATACGCTGCAACGGCCATGCAATAAGAATGGTGAAAAAACAACCAAAATTTTTGCCAATATTTAGGCACTGCCCCGGAAAAACCACAAGGGGTTGCTTTTTGGTAAGTCGATCACTATACGCTTGAAGTTCTTGTTCCTACAGCTATGGAGACGTCGAAATGGCGCGCGTGACCGTCGAGGACTGCATCGACAAGGTCGAAAACCGGTTTGAGCTGGTGCTGCTTGCTGCGCATCGCGCTCGCATGATTTCCAGCGGATCTCCGCTGACGATCGACCGCGACAACGATAAAAACCCTGTCGTCGCCTTGCGTGAAATCGCCGAGCAGACCGTCAGCCCGGAAGACATGAAAGAAGACCTGATTCATTCGCTTCAGAAGTTTGTTGAAGTGGATGAACCGGAAGCAGAAGCCGTGCCGGTTGTCGCGGTTCCTGGCCAGCATCAGGTCACTCAGGTCAATACCGTGGACGACAGTGCCGTCGAGTTTGACCGCATGTCTGAAGAAGACCTGCTGCGCGGCCTGGAAGGCCTGGTTCCGCCAGAGCGGACCGACGACGTTTAAGCAGTTTCATTGGCCGGAGCGTTGCCGGACTGACCCGGCGCTCCGGTCGAGTTTTCTCTGATCCGCCCTATTGCCTGGCGGTTGCATGGGTCAGTCTCGGCCATGATGCGTCAATACGAATTGGTTGAGCGGGTTACCCGCTATAACCCTGAAGCCGATGAAGCCTTGCTCAACAAGGCCTATGTCTATGCCATGCAAAAACATGGCTCGCAGACACGGGCGTCTGGCGACCCCTATTTCTCCCATCCTCTTGAAGTGGCTGCGATCTTAACCGATCTGCGGCTGGATGATGCGACCATTGCGGTTGCTCTTTTGCACGACACGATTGAGGACACAGACGCGACCCGCGCCGAGATCGATTCTCTCTTTGGCGAAGAAATCGGCAAACTGGTCGATGGGCTCACCAAGATTAGCCGGTTGGATCTGGTCTCACGTAAAGCCAAGCAGGCAGAAAATTTCCGCAAGCTGCTGCTCGCCATTGCCGATGATGTGCGCGTTCTTTTGGTCAAACTGGCCGACCGCCTGCACAACATGCGCACGCTTCATCACATGCCGGAGCACAAACGCGGCCGGATCGCAGAAGAAACCATGGAGATCTATGCGCCGCTGGCCGGACGTATGGGCATGCATGACCTGCGTGAGGAACTGGAAGATATCTCCTTCCAAACACTCAATCTGGAAGCTTACGAGACCATCACCGAGCGGTTGGCGGATCTCAGAGAGCGCAACCGGGATCTGATCCTGGACATTGAAACCACCTTGACCGAACGCCTGTCGGAACGCGGCATGGCGGCCCTGGTTAAAGGGCGGGAAAAACGCCCCTATTCCATCTTCCGAAAGATGCAGCGCAAGGCCATCGGTTTTGAGCAATTGTCCGATATCTATGGTTTCCGGGTGACGGTCGGCACCATGGAAGCCTGCTACCGGGTTCTGGGTGTCATCCATACGACTTGGCCAACGGTGCCAGGACGCTTCAAAGATTACATCTCTACGCCCAAGCAAAACGACTACCGGTCTTTGCACACAACGATCGTCGGGCCGTCCCGCCAGCGTGTCGAACTGCAGATCCGCACTGTCAACATGGACCGGGTCGCCGAATATGGCATTGCCGCTCACGCCCTTTATAAGGACGGCGAATATGGCGGCCGGAACATTGCCAATCATACAGAAGATTGCCGGGCTTTTGAGTGGCTACGGCGTACAACAGAGCTTTTGGCCCAAGGCGATACGCCGGAAGAGTTCCTGGAAAACACCAAGCTGGAACTGTTCCACGATCAGGTGTTCTGCTTCACACCGAAAGGCCGTTTGATTGCGCTGCCACGCGGCGCGACCCCAATCGATTTCGCCTATGCTGTCCACACTGACATCGGCAACACCTGCGTCGGCTGTAAGGTCAACGGCAAGATCATGCCGCTGGTCACAGAACTGCACAACGGCGATGAAGTGGATGTGATCCGCTCGCAGGCCCAAACACCGCCACCGGCATGGGAAGCCATTGCGGTCACGGGTAAGGCGCGCGCCGCCATCCGCCGGGCGACCCGCGAATCTGTCCGCAAACAATATGGGGCCCTCGGCGAACATATTCTGAAGCGCGCTTTTGCGCGGGCAGACAAAGCCTATTCGGAAGACCTTCTGGAAGCCGTTCTCGGGGAACACCATCAAAACAGTGTCGCTGATCTTTTAGCGGCGGTCGGCCGCGGGGATTTGAGCGCACAAACCATTTTGAAATCCGCTCACCCGGATTATCAGGATGAACGGGTTGCGATTTTAGGCCCGCCTTCCGGCGAAGGCTGGTTCGACCTCAAACAAGGGCACGGTTTGAAGTTTCGCATTCCTCCAACTGGTCTTGCAGATGGTTCTGAGGAAGATGGGGAAGCCTGGACGGACGGCAGCGCGTTGCCAATCCGCGGCCTCTCCGGTGACATACCCGTGAGCTTTGCACCTAATGGCGGTGCCGTTCCTGGCGACCGGATTGTAGGTATCTTGAACCCGTCCGGCGGGGTGACCATTTACCCGATACAATCGCCGGCCTTGAAGGAATTCGACGACGAGACCGAGCGCTGGGTCGACGTGCGGTGGGATATCGATGTCAACAATCCTGAGCGTTTCCCGGCGCGCCTGGAGATCTCGGCGGCCAACGAACCCGGATCTCTTGCCACGATCGCACAAATAATCGGTGAGAACAGCGGCAATATTGACAATGTCAAAATGGCACAGCGGGCGCCGGACTTCCACCAAATGATTATTGATTTGGAAGTCTGGGACCTTAAACACTTGAACCGCATCATCAACCAGCTGCGCTCAAAACCAAATGTTTCTAGTGTAAGCCGCGTTAACGGCTAACCGGACCCTAAAAGTCAAAAGGACTAAATTTTATGACACGTGACGAGGTTTTGTCAGTCTTCCGCGAGGCGGGCGCTATGCTGGAAGGCCATTTTATTTTGACCTCAGGTCTGCGCAGCCCGATCTTTCTGCAAAAGGCGCGCGTGTTCATGTATCCGGACAAAACCGAGACTCTTTGCAAGGCGCTTGCAGATAAAGTCAAGGCATCCGGTCTTGGCGACATCGACTATGTTGTCTCTCCGGCCCTGGGAGGTCTCATTCCCGGATATGAGACGGCACGCCACCTAGGCATTCCCGCTATGTGGGTTGAGCGCGAAGATGGTGAGTTCCGGTTGCGCCGCTTCGAGATGCCGGAAGGCGCCCGTGTCATCATCGTTGAGGATATCGTCACAACAGGTCTTTCCTGTCGCGAAACGGTAACTTCTCTGAAAGCACTTGGTGCTGAAGTCTTGGCAGTCGCCTGCTTGATCGACCGGTCCGGCGGGGAAGCTGATGCTGGTGTTCCAGTAATAGCGTTAGCCGATTACAAAGTACCGGCCTATGAACCGGACAAATTGCCACCCGAACTTGCGGCCATTCCAGCTGTCAAACCGGGAAGCCGCGGACTGGCCTGATCCGGTCCTTCAGATTTGGGAGAGAGACAGCCGACTGATGCTGTTCCGCCGCAGAAATAGACCGACACAGATCGAGCGCTTGCGTGTTGCCGTTTGGCCGCGCCACAGCTGGGCGCGCTCGACCCGCTATTTCGGCAAGCGTGTTCTGCGATTGACGGCCACACCGCATGCCATTGCCATCGGGTTTGCGGCAGGTGCCTTCGCCTCCTTTACGCCTCTGATTGGCTTTCACTTTCTGACTGCTTTTGCGCTTGCCTGGATCCTGCGCGGCAATCTGATTGCGTCAGCCCTTGGAACCTCCATCGGCAATCCACTGACCTTTCCGTTTATCTGGGCGTTTACATACAAGATCGGCCAATGGGTGCTCTATGGCCAGGCACCGGACACTGACCCGCATGCCGTTCACGCCCAATTCCAAAGCAGCCTGTTTGAAAAATCTCTCGATTCGCTGCTGCCGATGGTCAAGCCAATGTTCATTGGCGCTGTGCCGCTCGGATTAACCGTCGCGACCGTCTCCTATTTCATCGTCTATAAAAGCGTCGAGGTGTATCAACGCCGCCGCCGCACCACGATTGAGACAAATGGCAAACGGTTGTTTCCAGCGCCTGGACGTGCCTATGACGACGAAACTGGCAACTAACCACTTTCCACCCTACATAAATGGTCCGAAACCGTAGGATTGGACGAACCGAACATGATTTTGGGCATCGGCAGCGACCTGATCGACATCCGCCGGATCGAAAAAACCCTTGAGCGTTTCGGTGAACGCTTCACAAACCGGGTTTACACCGAGGTTGAACGGGCGAAATCAGATAAGCGCGCACAGCGGGCGGCCTCTTATGCCAAGCGTTTTGCGGCCAAAGAAGCTTGTTCAAAAGCGCTTGGCAGCGGCATCCGTATGGGTGTGGCCTGGCGGGAAATGGGCGTTGTAAACCTGCCCTCCGGCAAACCAACGATGAACCTTACGGGCGGTGCAGCGGAGCGTTTGAACGCCATGGTGCCCGATGGTTTCCGCGCAACAATCGATCTGACAATCACCGATGACTTTCCGCTGGCGCAAGCTTTCGTCGTCATTTCAGCTTGGCCAAAGGACTGGCCAGAGCCGAATTCTTCAGTGTCTCTCTAACACCGGCCTTGTTTTTCTATAGCAAGTCTCAGGCAAAAATTGGGGTCACAATAGAGTTGTAAGCACCAATTTCGTTAGGACCAGCATGAACTTATCAGGGTCTGACAGTAGCAAGACGAGCAATTTTTCAGAGACGGCGAAGATAATCCTTCAGGCTCTGCTCATTGCCTTGGCGATTCGCACATTCCTGTTCCAGCCGTTTGTGATTCCATCAGGATCAATGAAGAACACGTTGCTGGTTGGCGATTATCTGTTTGTTTCCAAATACAGCTATGGATATTCACGTTACTCATTCCCCTTCGGCTTAGCACCGTTTTCCGGACGGATATGGGGCTCAAAACCGGAACGTGGCGACATTGCAGTTTTCAAACGGTCCACTGATGCGTCCACAGACTACATTAAACGTGTCATCGGATTGCCCGGCGATACGATTCAAATGGTTGACGGCATTCTTCACATTAACGGGGAAGCGGTGGAACGCGAACGCATCACCGACTTCATAGACCAAGGTCCATTTGGAAACGTCAGGCATGTACCACGCTACCGTGAAACGCTGCCCAACGGGGTCAGCTACGACACCCTCGACATGACACCTGTCGGCCAGCTGGACAACACGCGCAGACATGTTGTTCCAGATGGGCACTATTTCATGATGGGTGACAACAGAGACGTTTCCCATGACAGTCGAGTGTTTTCAGATTTCGGGGTGATTCCTCTGGCAAATTTCATTGGCCGCGCGGAAGTCCTATTCTTCTCAATAGATAAAGACACACCGGCCTGGCAGGTCTGGACTTGGCCTTGGACCGTTAAATGGAACCGGATAGGAAAGGTTCTTTGACTGTTTGGCCTGTTCTCCTGCTTTCGGCCTGCGCTAATTGTCCGCGTATCAGCATAAATTGATATGCTTCATCGGCTTTTGACTATCTGCGCAATAAAGGCTTGGCGAACAATCGGTAGCAACAGCCATCAACAGTTCTTCCAAACCCGGAAGAAGACATACAAACGCGTGCATTGCACCTGCCCGCCCGAAAGGCTAAGAGTGGCCCGTATCCAGCCGCCGGACCCGGCGGATTCTACAATTTTTTAGGGACAGCATGAGCGTGACCGAAAACGGAAAAGACAAGGAAAGTGGCCTTTACGAGACAGTTAAGGTCATTATCCAGGCACTTCTGATCGCTCTTGTGGTCCGGACATTCCTGTTCCAACCCTTCAACATTCCATCCGGATCGATGAAGGATACGCTGCTGATCGGCGACTATCTGTTTGTGTCGAAATACAGCTACGGCTATTCGCGATATTCCTTCCCGTTTGGATTGGCACCTATTTCCGGCCGGATCTGGGAAGCTGAACCGCAGCGCGGCGATATTGCCGTCTTCAAACTGCCGACTGACACCTCCATCGACTACATCAAACGGGTGATTGGCCTGCCGGGCGACACCATCCAGATGATCGACGGCGTGGTTCATATCAATGGCGAAGCCGTCGCGCGCGAACAGATCGATGACTATATCGAACAATCACCTTCCGGGGCTGTCCGCCGTGTGCCCCGCTACCGGGAAACGCTTCCCAATGGGGTCAGCTACGAAACGCTCGACCTGACCAATCGCGGCCAACTGGACAACACCCGGGAATATAAGGTCCCGGAAGGCCATTATTTCATGATGGGCGACAACCGGGACAATTCCATCGACAGCCGCGTGCTGAGCCGCGTTGGTTACGTCCCGTATGAGAATTTCATTGGCCGCGCTGAGGTCCTGTTCTTCTCCATAGGAGATGGCACACCAGCCTGGCAAATCTGGACGTGGCCTTGGACCGTGCGCTGGAGCCGGATCGGCCGCGGGCTCTAAGCCAGGTTTAAGTCCTCACACTTTCGGACAGGCAGCGTCCGCTGTATGCAGACGGGCCTCAAAAGATGACAAAAGAAAAAAAGCAAAATCCGATCGCAGCGCTGAAGGCAGCGCTGCAACATGACTTTAACGACCTGGAGCTGCTCCGGGTTGCGTTGACGCACGCCAGCGCCTTGGATCCGGCTGATACCGTGACCGGCAGCTACCAGCGGCTGGAATTCCTGGGCGACCGGGTCTTGGGGCTTGTGGTGGCATCCATGCTGCATCACCATTTCCCCAAAGCCGATGAAGGGGAGCTCGCCCGCCGCTTCAATCATATGGTCAAACGGGAAACCTGCGCGGAAATCGCAGCGGAACTCGGTGTCGGCGATGCCATGCGCATTGGCCAGGCCGAAGCCCAAACGGGAGGGCGCCAAAAGACCGCCCTCCTGGCGGACATTTGCGAAGCACTGATCGCCGCGATTTACCTCGATGGCGGATTTGACGCTGCAGACAACTTCGTCCGGCGCCTTTGGGAGCCGCGTATGTTATCGTGGACCGGACCCTTGCGAGACGCCAAGACTACGCTGCAGGAATGGGCCCAGTCGAAGAGCCTGCCGACGCCGCGATATGAGGTCAGCGGACGGGAAGGCCCCGACCATGCCCCGAGTTTTACGGTCGCGGTACTGGTTCAGGGGCTGAAGAACGGTGAAGGCAAAGGCGGATCGAAACGGATCGCCGAACAGAACGCCGCCGAAGCGGTGCTGCGCCGGGAAGGCGTTTGGAAGGACTAAGAAACTTTGAGCGACGACACCTCGAACGAACCGGACGACTTTGACGTAGATTGCGAGGACGGCACCGAGTTCGTGCCGCTGCAAGGCCGGTTTGACATTCCCCTACCCGATCCGCTCGGCGCCATGCCGTCCGACACCAAGGCCGGTTTTGTCGCGTTGATCGGTGCGCCCAATGCCGGCAAATCGACGCTGATCAACCAGCTGGTCGGCACCAAGGTCTCCATTGTCACTCACAAGGTGCAAACCACCCGCGCCATCGTACGCGGTGTGGCCATGAACGGCACGGCCCAGATTGTCTTCATCGACACCCCTGGGATATTCAAGCCCAAACGGCGGCTCGACCGGGCGATGGTCGATACGGCCTGGGGCGGTGCGCGCGATGCCGATGTCATCGCCCTTTTGATCGATGCCCGCAAAGGCATCGATGAGGAGGTGGAATCCATCCTCAAACGCCTCAAAGGGCAATCGGCACCAAAAGTCCTGATCCTGAACAAGACCGATGTGGCCAACCGCGAAAAACTCTTAAAAATTGCGCAAGCGGCCAACGAACACATTGAGTTTGAAGAAACATTCATGATCTCCGCACTGACCGGTGACGGCACGCAGGCGATCCTGGACTATTTCTCAACCAAAATCCCGGAAGGCCCCTGGCTTTATCCGGAAGACCAGCCGTCTGATCTGCCTTTGCGTATTCTGGCCGCTGAAATCACACGGGAAAAACTGTTCGAGCGCCTGCACCAGGAACTGCCTTATATCTCCACGGTCGAAACCGAACGCTGGGAAACCAAGAAAGACGGCTCGGCCAGGATCGAACAGACGATCTATGTGGAGCGGGACAGCCAGAAGAGCATCGTGCTAGGCAAGAAGGGCCAGACGATCAAACAGATATCTCAGGCATCGCGCAGCGAGATTTCCGAAATCATCGAAGCCCCCGTGCACTTGTTCCTGTTCGTCAAGGTCCGTGAGAATTGGGCCAATGACCCGGAACGCTACCGGGAAATGGGCCTGGAATTTCCAAAATAATTTGCCGATCGATCCGAATCCGGCACATTCTGGCGCCGACCTTAGCGAAGGATCCACCGGTGGAATGGAGCGGACATGGGGTGGTTTTAACCACCCGCAAACACGGCGAAAACGATGTTATTTTGGAAGTGATGACCGCCGAGCGTGGCCGTCACCTCGGCCTTGTGCGCGGCGGCCGTTCAAAACGGCACCGGCCTGCGCTGCAGCCTGGCAATGAACTTGACTTGACCTGGAAAGCGCGGCTTTCCGACCATCTCGGCCAATTCCAGATCGAACCCGTGACAGCGCGTGCGGCTGATCTGATGGCTAGCAGCATTGGTCTTGCCGCCGTTCAGCATCTAGCCTCTCTCGTCCGTCTTCTTCCGGAACGTCATCCCTACCCGCGGATCTATTCAGCGCTCAACGTGGTCCTCGATCATCTAGACGCAGCAGATGCCGCCGCAGCGCTCGTCATCCGGTTTGAGCTGGAACTCCTGCAAGAGCTCGGCGCTGGACTCGACCTGGCCTCTTGTGCCGCCACAGGCACAGAAGAAGATCTGATCTATGTTTCGCCTCGATCTGCGCGGGCCGTCAGCCGGGATGCAGGCTTGCCGTACCACGACAAACTGTTGCCCCTGCCCGCTTTCTTGCTGGACGGCCAGCGTCAAAAGGGCAGTGAACTCACCTGGACTGACATCACGCAAGGCTTTCAGCTCACAGGCTTTTTTCTCGACCGCCAGCTCAGTGAGCGCAACATCACTGACAACGGCACGCGCACGCTTCTTACCAACGCGCTGGAAAAACGCTACAGATCTGAATTCCCTTGGAATTTCTGACGCTTAGTCTAGATCAGCTGGCTCTTGGAAGCCCGTCGATTGAAGATTCAGCCCGATCCGCAAGTCCTGTTGCAAGCAGTTGAGCCAGTTCTGGGCCGTTGCACGGTTTTGAGAAGAGATAACCTTGGACGAATGATGCACCAAGTTCCTTTAAAACCCGCAGTTCATTTTCAGTCTCAACGCCCTCGACCACGCAGGAGATCCCCATGTCCCGGCTGAGTACCAGCAGCGATTTCACAATGCCGTAGCCAGTGCTTCCCGGGCAAAGACCCGAGACAAAACTGCGGTCGATCTTAATGCAGTCAAGTGGCAAACTGTGCACATGGGACAGGCTGGAATACCCAGTTCCAAAATCATCCAGCGAGATCCGGACACCTGCTTCCTTCAAGGTGTCGAGCGCACGGCGTGTCTCCTTGAAGTCCCACAGAACTGAGGTTTCGGTTACTTCACAGCTCAACCGCTGTGGGTCAATTCCCGATCGTTTGAGTATCCGTAGGAATTCAACGATGAACCCTCTCGAAGACAGATTGGATGCCGACAGGTTGAACGACAATCGCAGGCTTTCCGGCCATGTCTTGGCTTGAGACAGGGCTTTTTCGAACAGATCCAAACTGATATGATTGATCACACCGGATCTTTCGGCGAGCGGGATGAAATCGATAGGCGAGACATGGCCAAGTTGCGGATGATGCCAACGGGCAAGGCACTCGACACCCAGGATCAAATTGCTTCGGATATCGACGATCGGTTGAAAGGCTAGGTGGAGACCAATCCTGGCTTCCTCATCGAGCAACGCTGACAGGATCTCAGTGTCCCGGGACCGCCGGGCATCAAGGCAAGCATCATAAGAAACAGAGGTTCCCTTGCGGTTTTCCCGGGCGGTGGATAGGGCAAAATCGGCTCGTTCAAACAATTCCGTTGCGCTTGTAACAGCACCATTGGAGTGAGCTATCCCGGCGGAATAGTTGGGACGGAACCGCCCCTGTTTGGTTTCAACCGGCATCTCAATCAACCGCTCAAATGCCGCTTTCACCCTTTGATATTTTTCTGGATCGCAGGTGCCGAAGAAGCCGAACTCGTCGCCACCGACACGGCCAACAAACACTCCCTCGATTTCCAGGCCGGCCAACCGGTGGGCAACCTCCTTTAACACCTGATCTCCTGCATCCAGCCCGTAAATCTCAGTGATCGATTTCAGCCCGCCGATGTCGAAGATGCACAGGCCGAAACGCTCTCCTGTTTTATTTGCAGCCCGAAGCGCCCGTTCAAGCTCTTGCCGGAAAAAGCGCTTGTTTGCGACACCAGTCAGATGATCTGTGGTGGCGAGCTGATAATTCAACGCATTGAGCTTCTCGGTTTCCCGATGTTTTTGCTCCAGATAATGGCTTTGCTCCTTGAAGCGCGTGCCGGTCTTGATGAGCGAAATGAAGTCCCGATAGGTGTTCATTTCTATGAGCGCCACTAAGAACGTAACCGACACCCCAAAGAGCGCCATCAACTGATAAGCCGGGTCTCCGTACCAACTGAAGAAAAGTGTGTAGATGCCCGTGCTGGAGACTGCATTGGTGACCGCGATTGAGCGCAAATGCGTCAGGCTGAACAAGGCGCTCAAGTTACCAACGAGGATCGTCAGAAAAATCTGAACCTGCGAAAACGCAGTACCATAAGAAAACAGGACAAGAGCCCAGATTGTAAAAATCGAGGGAGCCAGGGCTGCGATGATCTGGGTCCGCTTCCGCCAAACAATCAATGCCTCCAAAGTTCTAGGAGGCGACTCTGGTTTGAACCGAAGACGGCGAATGCGGCAATAGGACCAGGCGGTTGTGCAAATCGGATAGATCAGAACCAGCCAAAGCGGCGCGTAACTTATCTGCGTGACCGCTATGGTCCAGGCGCAAATGAAACGGATTATGTAGAGATATGGGGCCTGGCGCCGCGTCGATTCATACTGCGCCTTTGCAACTTCAATGTCCTGGCTATCATCCAGCAACCAAATGGACAGTGCGGACTTTAATCCAGAAAAAGGACCATAAACTCTGTTCATATCGGTAATGGTCGACAATCCTGCTCGTTATACTTCGGGCAACTTCTCAAACACCCTCGATCCAAGGTGTTAAAAACACCATAATGCGTTTTTATTGTTATTTTTACGGTAAAAAAACAACTAATAGTCGCATCCAAAACCAAAACACCAACACGGACAACGACGATCACCATATGCGTTCGCACATCCTCCCAACACGCAGCGACTGTTGCCTGTGCATGATGCTGAAATCCGTTGAAAATCTGCCGTTTTTGCGCGGATAAGCGTCCCGGTTGATTGAACTCATTCGCCGAACCCGGTAGCAAGCAAGTATGGGAAAAGAAGTCACACCACCGCCAAGCGGCACTGAAGGCATAAATCTGAAGGATGCGCTGGAAGAGCGTTATCTCGCCTATGCTCTCTCGACCATCATGCACCGGGCCCTGCCCGACGTGCGCGATGGTCTGAAACCGGTGCACCGGCGCCTTCTCTACGCCATGCGCCTACTCAAGTTGGATCCTGGCCAGGGTTTCAAGAAATGCGCCCGTGTTGTTGGTGATGTGATCGGTAAATATCACCCGCATGGCGACCAGGCAGTCTATGACGCGCTTGTCCGCTTGGCGCAGGATTTTGCGCAGCGCTACCCGCTGATCGACGGCCAGGGCAACTTCGGCAATATCGATGGCGATAACGCGGCGGCGATGCGGTACACCGAAGCGCGCATGACCGACACGGCCAAGCGTCTGCTGGATGGTCTCGATGAGAACGCAGTCGACTGGCGCGAGACTTATGACGGTGAAGACCGCGAACCGATCGTCCTTCCCGGCGGGTTCCCGAACCTTCTTGGCAACGGCTCGTCCGGCATTGCTGTGGGCATGGCGACTTCCATTCCGCCGCACAACGCCTTTGAGCTGTGCAACGCCTGCCAGCACTTGATCAAGAACCCCGACGCCGAAGTCGATGAGCTCCTGGAGCACATCAAGGGCCCGGATTTCCCGACCGGCGGCTTGCTTGTCTCCGACCAAGGCTCGATCCGCGAAGCCTATGCGACGGGGCGCGGCAGTTTCCGTGTCCGCGCGCGCTGGGAAGTGGAAGAACTTAGCCGCGGTCAGTGGGCGATTGTCGTCACCGAAATCCCCTATCAAGTCCAGAAATCACGCTTGATTGAAAAGATCGCCGAGCTTTTGACAGCACGCAAGCTGCCGCTGCTTGATGACGTGCGTGATGAATCGGCTGAAGACCTCCGCATCGTTCTGGTGCCGCGGTCCAAGAACGTCGATGCCAACTTGCTAATGGAATCCCTGTTCAAGCTGACGGATCTGGAAAACCGGTTCTCGCTGAACATGAACGTTCTGTCCATGGGCAAGGTGCCGATGGTGATGGGCGTCAAGCAAGTTCTGCGCGAATGGCTCGATCACCGCAAGGTGGTGCTGGTCCGCCGCTCTGAACACCGGCTCGGCCAGATCAACCACCGCCTGGAGGTTCTGGAAGGCTATTTGATCGCCTATCTGAACCTGGATGAAGTCATCCGCATCATCCGCGAAGAGGACGATGCCAAGGCGGAACTGATCCGGACATTTGAGCTGACCGATGTTCAGGCCGAAGCAATCTTGAACATGCGCTTGCGCTCCTTGCGCAAGCTGGAAGAGCTGGAAATCCGCAAGGAACATGACAAGCTCTCGGAAGAAAAAGACGGCCTGACCAAACTGCTTGCGTCCGATGCCCGCCAGTGGACAAAAATTTCCAAGGAAATCGGCGAGATTGCCAAGGTCTATGGCCCGGAAACGGACATTGGGAAACGCCGCACCGATAAGGCGGAAGCGCCGGAAGCAGACCTTGTCGATATCCAGCAGGCGATGATCGAAAAAGAACCGATCACGGTGATCATCTCCGAAAAGGGCTGGATCCGGGCACTCAAAGGCCATCAGGCCGACCTATCAAGCCTGTCATTCAAACAGGGCGACAAGCTGAAACTGTCCTTCCATGCAGAAACCACGGACAAGATCCTGGTGTTCTCCACCGGCGGCAAGTTCTTCACGCTGGGCGCCGACCGCCTGCCGGGCGGGCGCGGGCACGGGGAACCGATCCGTCTCATGGTGGAGATGGACGAGGCCCAAGATGTCGTCAGTGCCTTTGTGCACAAGCCGGGCCGGAACCTGCTGTTAAGCACCAACGAAGCGCGTGGTTTTGTCGTCAGCGAAAACGACGTCATCGCCAACACGCGCAAGGGCAAACAGGTTCTGAACATGACGGCGCCGACCGAAGCGGCGCTGTGCGTCGAAGCGAGCGGCGATCACGTTGCGATCATTGGCGAAAACCGGAAACTCCTGGTGTTCCCGCTGGCCCAAATTGCGCAGATGTCCCGTGGTCGGGGTGTGCGCCTGCAGCGCTACCGTGATGGCAATGTGTCCGACATCCGGGTCTTTGCCGGAGAGACCGGTCTCACCTGGACCGACAGTTCCGGGCGCAGCTTCACCCGTTCACTGGAAGACCTTGCCGAATGGCGCGGTGATCGTGGCCAGGCCGGACGCCTGCCGCCAACCGGTTTCCCGCGGTCGAACAAGTTTGGGCCGAAGACGCTCTAAGTTTGCCTGGCGGCATTCAGGTGCCGCCATTTGCCGGGCGACATTCCGTAAGCGCGTTTGAAATGCCGGCTCATGTGGCTTTGATCGGCAAAACCGGTTGTCACAGCAGCACTCGCGAGGCTTTCGCCACCGGCCAGCTCCTGTTTCACCTGCTCCAGGCGCCGCATCACCAGATATCGGTGCGGGCTTGTTCCAAAGGCCTTGCGGAACTGTCGGGCAAGCGCAAAACGATCCAGGTTCGCGATTTCCTCCAAGTTCCCGGAGACCACCGGATCAGACGCATTTTCCTTCAAGAACTCCGCGCATTTTTTCAAGGCGGGCCAGTCAAGCGAGCGTTTGGAAACACTCTTGTCGTCCGAAAAGCGTTTCAAGCAGGCGGATAGATCGGATAAGAGGCTGCTCACTTTGAGATCGCCCATTTCCTGATCAATGTCGTCCAAAGCTTCGACCAAGCTGCGCTGAAAGGCGGGGTCAGAGAGCACGGGTGTTGGAACATGCGGCAGGGCCGATCCACCCAGCGCCTCTGCAATGTGCTCCGGCGGAATATAGAGCATCCGGTACCTGAGGCCGGTGTCCGTCCCCGCACCACCATCATGCAGTTCATCTGGATGAATGACGATGACTTGGCCGGGTTCAGAGGCCCGTTCTTCACCCCGGTATTTGAATCGCTGAATACCGCTGACGGTCAATCCGATCGCATAGGTGTCATGGCGGTGAAAGGAAAACCCGTTGCCGTGAAACTTGGCTTCGATCCGTTCGATACCCGCCTCAGGCTGGGCTGTGCGGATCTCATCTCGGTCAATATTGCACAAACGTTCAAGATCCTGACCGAGTTCATTTTCTAGACTCCCCGTCAGATCCTGCTTCTGAAATCCCCGTGTGGAGTTTCCATTCATGTTTGATACCAAATTCGTCGTTGTCGTTCGCGAAGACCTTGCCGCCTGGCAAAAGCTGAATGTGACGGCGTTTCTATCCACCGGCGTCACAGCAAGCAAACCAGAGCTGATCGGCGAAACCTATCAAGACGCCGCCGGCAATGTCTACAATCCGATGAGTGTGCAACCGATTATCGTTCTGACCGCCAATGCAGATACGATAAAAAAGATCCATCACCGCACGTTGGACCGCAATGTACCGTCCAGCCTCTATATCGAAGAAATGTTTTCCACCGGCCATGACAGCGCCAACCGCAATGTTTTTGCCAAACATTCTCCAGATGACGCCAAGGTTGTCGGCCTTGCCTTTCACACAGATAAAAAGATCGCCGACAAAATCTCCAAAGGCGCCAAGATGCATGGGTAGGTGCTAATGCCCCCACGTCATATCGATTTGCAGAGGGTTTTCTGACCAATTGCCACTCGACGAATGGTATTGAGGTATGCACACTTGGCAAAAATCGGGAGGGCATATGATCGGGGCATTCACATTCAACACCAGCCAGCGGATTGTTTTTGAAAATGGTGCGGCGGCCAAGCTCGCAGACCACGCAGCGGAATTTCTGGGCAATCGGCCGTTTTTGGTTACAGATCCGGGTATTGTTTCCCTCGGTCTTCACTCTGGATGTGAAACCAGCCTGGTCGATAAAGGCCATACCCTCGGCTGCTACTCAGATGTTGTGGCTGATCCACCGCAAAAACTGATTGATGACGCTGTTTCGGCTGCTGGAGAGCATGGCGCGACGTCCATTATCGGATTTGGCGGCGGCTCCTCTCTGGATGTGGCCAAACTGGTTGCTCTGCTCTTGGGCAGCGGTGAAGATCTGGATGACGCCTGGGGCATCGGCAACGCAAAAGGCCCTCGCCTGCCTTTAATCCTTATTCCAACCACCGCCGGCACCGGATCGGAAGTCACGCCCATCTCGATTATTACGGTCGGCGAAGATGAAAAACGTGGTGTTGTCTCCCCGCTCCTCTTGCCGGATCTTGCTGTTCTCGATCCCTTGTTGACGCTTGGCTTGCCCGCCCATGTCACAGCCGCAACCGGTGTCGATGCCATGGTGCATGCCATTGAGGCCTATGCGTCCAAATCGGCCAACAACAATCCGGTCTCCCGGACGCTGGCAGTCGAAGCTCTGAAGCTTCTCGGCGCGAACATCGAACAGGCGGTCTTTGAGCCTGCGGACGAACAGGCTCGGGGCGGCATGCTGCTCGGCTCCATGCTCGCCGGCATGGCCTTTGCCAATTCACCAGTTGCCGCCGTTCACGCCCTCGCCTACCCGATTGGCGGTACGTTTCATGTGCCGCACGGCCTTTCAAATGCTCTGGTCTTGCCGCATGTTCTTGAGTTCAATAACGCTGTCGCAGCAAAGACTTACGCGGAACTCGCTCCGGTTCTGTTTCCTGATCTGATCGATGTTTCGGATGTTGAAAACCGCGCTGATGCATTCGCCAAACGGCTCGGCGGATTGACACAAAAACTTGGTCTTCAAACCAAATTAAGCGAAGTGGGAATTTCGGCCGAAGATCTTCCCAAAATGGCGGCGGATGCCATGAAACAAACCCGCCTTCTGGTGAACAACCCCCGGGATCTCACCGAGACCGATGCCTTCAATATCTACAAGGCGGCTCTATGACGGCACAAGCCCCTCAGCAAGCCTCCCGCCCGGAGCCGCTCGACCGGTCAGAATTCAAGACATTCCTGGATATCCCCACCCGGTGGATGGATGTGGATATCTATGGACATGTGAATAACGTTCAATACCTGAGTTACTTCGATACGGCGGTGAACAGCTGGTACATAGAGAACGGCCTGCTCGACCCGGCGCGCAGCGAGACCGTCTTTCTGGTTGCCGAAACAAGCTGCAACTATTTTGCCGAACTGTTGTTTCCGAGCGTCGTGTCGGCCGGGCTCAAAATCGAAAAACTCGGCCAAAGCTCAGTGATTTTCAGGGTAGGTTTGTTTTCCGGCAAAGACCAATCGACGGCCGCCCATGGCCGGTTCGTACACATCCATGTGGATCGGCACACCCGGCGCCCTATGCCGATTTCCGGCAGCACCCGGGCGATACTGAGCACGCTTTAGCAGCGTATGACCCAACCCCAGTCTCCGGAGCTGAAAATCCTACAAATATTTTAAGCTCCGGAGGAACATAAGCTATTCCATGTTGGCCAAGTGGGCATTGAACTCACGAACAAAAACTTCCGTCTCAGAAGTTGGTTTGCACAGTACACTGTCATCATGAACGGCGACTGGATTTGCCTTGTCATGCGGAAATGGTTCTTTTCCCATCTCCTCAAAGGTCGTGTAAGCGTCCAGTACATAAGCAATAAAAGCATCCAGACGACCGACCTCGAGCTTTTTAATGCTCTGATTGATTGTAGACGCCAAATCAAACTTTATTCCAGCACTCTCGACCGCATTGCCATAGGTCATCCCATGCCGCGCTCCAACCTTTTTGCCAGCAAGATCAGAAAGCGAGTTGACCGGTGCCGACCCTGGAGCCGTCCATATGTAAACTTTTGCCTCGGTCATTGCAGTTGTCACTAGATAGTCCGCAGGATAGTCATAAAAGTCGGTGTTCTTATTTGCAGGCGACAGGCAGCAGTTCTCGCAGCGTTCGAATTCAATTGCGGCTCTGTTGGGAGGAAGAACCTTCAAAGCCACGGGAAAACTCGAGGTCATGGAGGTGAGGACCTCGTCATAGAACCCCTTTCCGTCTCCCTGGTGCAACCCTTCAATTTCGGTTGCAATGATTGTAATCCCGGCAGCTTTGACAGGCAAAGAAAACACATTTACTGACAGCAAACCGACTGCCACAGCTGTCAGAAGTTTCGATTTGTTAGTGTACATGAGGCCTAACCTTCAGCGGGAGAAACTAGGTCGCCGAAGACTATGTATGTGATGTCAACACAACCACTGACCGGGAAGAGAACAGAGTTGAGACGCCATCAAGACGTGCATTTTTGCGCACAACTACCAATACTGTTTTCTGACAATTCGGGAAACCGATTAAGAAGCCGCCAAGAATTTCCCGCTGTGCGAGCGCAATCATAAACCCACCACCTGAAACGACGAGCGGTACAAATGGCAGGTCGCCCATACACAGTGAATTTCTATTCGCCGCTGAGCAGATTCCGGCAGAAGAATTTCCACACCTTGTGAACTGTTTTCCCACCGAAAGTTAACTGGCAACAAGTCACAGGATACGCACAGGTTTCTCACAACCTATGCACTTCCAATCCACAACCAAATAGGCGATCTGTTGCCGGACGTATTGGTAAATCAGGAGAAATTCTTCATTAGCCGCGACTTTTCACGCTGCCAATCGCGTTTCTTTTCCGTTTCGCGCTTGTCGTGAAGCTTCTTACCGCGTGCCAGGGCCAGTTCCAGCTTGGCCTTGCCTTTGTCATTAAAATAGAGCTTGAGAGGGACAATCGTCTTGCCCTCTTTCTGGACTGCGCCGGCCAGCTTGCCGATTTCCCGCTTGTGCAGCAAGAGTTTGCGCGGACGGCGCGGTTCGTGGTTGAACCGGTTGCCTTGCAGGTATTCCGGAATATAGACGTTGTAGATCCAGATCTCGCCCTGATATTCCGCCGCATAAGATTCGCCAATATTCGCCTTGCCGGTCCGAAGAGATTTGACTTCCGTGCCCTTCAGCTCAAGACCAGCTTCCAGCGTATCTTCGATTTCATAATTAAACCGGGCCTTCCGGTTGTCGGAAATGATGGTCCGGCCCGGAACGCCCCCTTTTTTCGGAGCCATTTTGTCTTTCCCAGGGCGTACCAGAGCACGCCCATTTCCTTTAAATCAGTTGATCAGACCGGCGTGTGCCAAAGCGTCCCGGATCTCAGCTTGCGTTCCTTCGGTGATTGGAACCAACGGCAAACGCAGTTCTTCTTCAATCTTGCCCAGAAGGGACAATGCGTATTTCGACCCAGTCGGGTTCGGTTCCAAAAACAACGCCCGGTGGAGCGGTGCAAGCCGGTCTTGATACTCAAGTGCTGTCTTGTAGTCGCCTGCCAACGTCGCCGCCTGGAATTCTGCAGATAGGCGCGGCGCAACATTGGCGGTCACGGAAATGCAGCCGACACCACCGTGCGCGTTGAAAGCCAGAGCCGAAATATCTTCACCAGATAGCTGGTTGAACTCCGGGCCACACAATTGGCGCTGGCGCGACACCTTCGCCATGTCCGCGGTCGCATCCTTGACACCCTTGATGTTTTCACAGGTCTCAAACAGCTCAGCCATCGTTTCCGGTGTCATGTCGATAATCGACCGGCCCGGAATATTGTAAATCAGGATCGGCAAACCAACGGCATCATTGACGGCCTTGAAATGTGCTTTCAAACCCGCTTGGTTTGGCTTGTTGTAATAAGGCGTCACCACAAGAAGGCCATCAGCGCCTGCTTCTTCAGCATGCCGTGCGAAGTCGATGGCTTCAACAGTGTTGTTGGAGCCAGCGCCAGCGATGACCGGCACCCGGCCAGCAGCCGCTTCAATGCAGAGCTCAATGACCCGCTTGTGTTCGGCGTGCGACAAGGTCGGGCTTTCGCCGGTGGTGCCAACCGGGACCAGTCCGGTCGAGCCTTCCTTTATCTGCCAATCGACGAATTCCTGAAACCGTTTCTCATCAACGGCCCCGTCCTTGAATGGCGTGATTAGCGCTGGGATGGAGCCTGTGAACATCTCGGTTTCCTTTAAGATCGGCGATACAGGGTTAAGCCATGCGGGCGGATGCCCATGGAGTTCTAACGGAGGCGCAACATACTCATCCGACCGGCATCGGGCAATCCTGCAACTGCTGTTTAGGTCCCTCATTTTTGCTTTTCTTAGCGGTGTGTTGGTGCCAGCCCACACTTCACCCCTTTTGCGTGTATCTTCGCAGTGCAAACTTCTTATGGCAGCGCGCCAACGGCATCGTTATCTTAAAGAAAACCACATACAGATTCAGGGGAGAAACGCCTTGTCGTTTGCACCGGCGGAAATACCGCCCTTTGATCCAGTTTGGAACGGCGGCGTTCCTTTTTCCTATCAAAGCCCCGACGGCCTGACCCTAGCTGGCCGGGAATGGCGTCCCAGGCAAAGTGCCCCTAGCGTCGAAAAGATCCCGGTTCTCTGTTTGCCCGGGCTTTCTAGAAATACGCGCGATTTCAGAGACATTGCGGCGTTTCTTCAAAAACAAGGGCACCATGTTGTTGCGCTGGATTACCGCGGCCGGGGCGAAAGCGCTTGGGATGACGATTGGCGGAACTATGCTCTCCCTATCGAGGAAAAGGACATTGACGCGGCGATCGAAAAACTAGGTCTTTCCCGCTTTGCGATCCTCGGGACCTCACGAGGTGGCTTGCATGCCCTTGCTATGGCTCGCCGCTATACGCCTGACCGGTTGGCGGCAGTCATTTTCAATGACATTGGGCCGCATATAGAAATGCGGGCTATTCACCGGATTGCCGCAACACTCGGCCGCAACATGTCCTACAGCTCCATGACAGACGTTGCGCAATCACTCAGGCAGCTCCTTGGCATGCAGTTCCCGGTATTTTCCGAAGCCGACTGGCTGAAACTCGCAAGTCAATTGGCGTCAGGGCATGAGGGCAAAGTGGTCCTAGATTATGATCCGGCGCTCGCTCATCAATTTGCCAGTTTGGATGACGCCGCGCCGGTGCCGGATCTCTGGCCACTCTATGACGCGGTAAAAGACCGGCCGGTTTTGATCATCCGCGGATCTCAATCGGACCTTTTGAGCGAAGAGACCGCCAATAGGATGGTTGAAACACACCCAAACGCGGAATTGCATTCTGTCCAGGGTCAAGGACATGCGCCGGTTCTTTGGGAACCGGAGACCCACAAACGGATTGCCGGGTTTCTAAACCGGATTTGATTGGGGTTCGCGCGGTTCGGAGTTTTGAATATCCCGACGAACAATGCAGGCGGATGTCCTAATTCAGCGAAAAGCCTAGCTGGGACTAATTAGACTCTATTCAACAAGTGCGATGTGGCAGCGTTTCCGGCGCTTTCTAATCCCGTAGCCTGGCGCAAGGTTTAAATCACACTCTGAAAACACAAAAAGAAAACCCGGCGCTTCCGCCGGGTTTTCCATCAAACCTTAAGATAAGGATTGATTAGAAGGTGCGCTGAACACGGAAAGTCGCGGTCAGATCGTCGTTGTCGACGCCACCAGCACCGAAGTCGTTGTTGCGGTATTCCATTTCAGCACCGATAACCAGACCGGAAACCGGGGTCCAAGCAAGGGTACCGTGTGCGGACCATGCGTCAACGTCGTTGGCTGTGCCAAGAGCGTCGATGGACCAGTACTGACCCTGTACGGATGCAGACACTGTGGAAGTGAAGGAATGGGTCAGACCAGCAGCGAGGCCCCAACCAGTGGAAGTGGACAGGCCAGTGCCAGCAGCGTTCACAGTAGCGTCGTAGCCGCTGTAACCTTCGTGGATGTAGCCGATTGCGCCGTCAGCATATGCTGCGCGGAGACCCAGGCCAGTGTTGGAGCCGAGCATCGGCAGGTTGAAGCGAGCAGAAGCTGCAAGTGCCCAACCGGTAGCAGAGTCAACTGCTGCAGTGGAAGCCTGGTTGTTGCGAACAACACCAGAAAGGTGTGCCTGGCCCCAGCCCTGGTTTACGCTCAACTTACCGACGAGTGCCGGGATGCGATGACCGCCACGTGCGTAGCCACCGAGGAAGCCACCAGCGCGGCCGCCGTTGTCAGCTTCGACAGAAACGCTTGCGGACATGCCGTTGCCGAATGCAGCGGTGTAAGCAAGAACGTTAGCGCGGGAGTCAAGGCCCTGACCGATCTGAGAACCCCAGGACTCACCAGTCCAGCCGTCAAAGAAAGAACCGGTACGACCGAAGGTGAAGCCACCGAGCTGTACGAATGCTTCCCACATTTCTGTGTTGCCGCCAGCGGAAGCGAACGCAGAGTTGTTGGAAGTGAACCAAACGTCGGTGTATGTGCGCAGCAGGCCGAATTCAGTCTGTGTGCGAGCGTCAAGACGGATGTAACCACGAGCACGGAAGCGTGTGGATTCGTCGGTCTTAGCGTCCCAGTTGTTCGGGCCTGTACCTGCGAAATCCTGGAAGCGGTAGTCGGCACGAACACGGCCACCAACGCGCAGGCAGGTTTCGGTGCCCGGGATGTAGAAGAAGCGAGCGCCGTATGCGTCACAGATACGAACGTAGTCAACCGGCTCCGGAGCAACCGGAAGATCAGCTGCCTGAGCAGTGGTGGCGGTTGCAACGGCTGCAGCGCCGAGCATCATGCCTTTAAAGAGTTTCATGTCTGACCTCCAAAAATCAGTCAAATTACCAGCATCATTATGATGCCATTATCCCCGCGAATAATTTCTGTATTTGCTTCCTGACGGAGGTTGGATGTCCGAGGTATGCAAATCAGCGCGGCCCGAAGCCGCTCGCAGTTGTGACCATACGCATACCGATCTGCCGTTCAACTGAGAAATCCGTTTTGGCGGCGTCAGGAAGGGTTTTGAGAAACCGGTGTTGCGTGAATGTCACAAAATCAGGGTCGGCGTTTAGGATTTGGTAGGATTTAGAAGCGTTTGAGCCCAGAATTTCGTTCAAAATCCGCTTTCTTCTGACTTCCGCTCACTTGCAAACCCGCCCCACTCCCCCCTCGTTTCCGCAGGATTCTCCCAAGGAATCGGCAATTGCAGTGACAGGTGGGCTGCCAGACCAATCAACATCAACTCGCAGCCGGGAGTATTCCCAGGAATGGCATCTGTTCGCGAGTGTTGATTCTCAAGGTTTGGATTCGATCGTGACCGACACTTTGGAACTGTGCCCAGCCGCATCAAGAATCATAAGGTTTGCAAACCCTGTTTCCGGTGCAGACCAAAGGAGCCGTTGATCAAACGCGGCCTCGCCAACCGGAGCGCCGTTCACGAAAAGCCTATAAGGCCGCTGACCACCTTGGAATTTGACGACAAGCGGATCACGAGAACCAGACTGTCGTCTTTCAAGCTGAATTTCCGCGCCATTCGGTGGAAAGGTGATTCCCAACCGACTTTCCCGCCGTTTTTGATCTGGCCGGCTTTTTACACGCGCATAACGCAAGGCTTCTGGAACTTGCCTGGGACCGTTCGCCCCATATCCGTGAGGCGGTTGAGGCAAGGAACGGCGCCCGGCCGACAAACTCTGAAAGGCTTCAAAAAGAATCGGAACCGCTGCAGTTGCCCCCGTTTGACCCGGAACCGGCGATCCATCTGCACGCCCAGACCACACCCCAACCACATAGCGTCCGTCATAACCAACCGCCCAGGCATCCCGGTAGCCGTAAGACGTACCGGTCTTATACGCGATAAGACCTTTTTCCGGATTGAGCGGTTGTGGCAGACCGGACAGCGCTTCCGTCACCTGCCAGGCTGCCTTTTCTGGCAAGACCGGTAACGATTTCCGTCCGGACACTTCGGTGCCGGGGCATGATGACCGGCAACTGCGAAGGTGAACCGTGTCTCCCTGTCGAGCCAGAGCCGCAAAACTTTGGGTCAAGTCGCGCAACGAGAGACCAATTCCGCCAAGCCCAATAGCCAGACCCGGGCCCTGTCCTGTTTCCAGAGTCGGCCGAATACCAGCGCGTTTCAACCGGGCCAGCAGTCTGGACGGACCCACGGCTTCCAGAAGCTGGACTGCTGGTGTGTTCAAAGACAACTGCAGCGCTTCGCGTAAAGTTACAGTTCCCTGGTAGGCCAGATCGAAGTTCGTCGGGCGGTAACCGCCGATATTGGTCGGCCGGTCAACGATCAAACTCTCCGGCTGGCCAATCCCCTCTTCAAAAGCGAGACCATATATATAAGGCTTAAGGGTGGATCCTGGCGAGCGGATCGAGCGGGTCATATCGACATGTCCTGCTCGGCCTTCATCCAGAAGATCCGGAGACCCCACACTCGCCAGAATGTCACCGGTCTGATGGTCTGCAACAACCATCGCCAGCGTGAGCGGTATCGGCTGAACAGAAATGCGCCGGCGAGCAAGACTTTCCAGAGCCTGCTGCACATCCCGGTCCAGCGTCAGCTCCAATACGGCCTGCTTTGGTGAGCCCAAGCGTGCGTGGCGGCTTTCGTGGGCCGCCAAAATCGGCATTGCATGCCGCTTGGCCCGTAGCGGCTCCCGCGCTGCCGATTGAGCCTCTTCCAGATCCAAAACACCGGCAGACACCGCCCGGGCCAAAACCCGGTTCCGCGCGTTTTTGGCATTTTCCGGAAAGCGGTCCGGCCGCCGGCGCTCCGGACTTTGCGGCAGCGCGACCAAAAGAGCGGCTTCTGCCGGTGTCAGCCGGCGGGGTTCTTTGCCAAACCAAATCAAACTGGCCGCGCGGACACCCTCAACATTGCCGCCAAAAGGTGCGCGCAACGCATATAAATGCAGGATCTCGTCCTTCGTTGCAGTTTGTTCCAGTTGAACAGCTTTCAGGATCTGCAAATATTTGCGCTGAACCGTTTTTGTCGGCGTCTCCTCCAGAAGGCGGGCGACCTGCATGGTCAGCGTCGACCCGCCTGAAACAAGGCGGCCATTTTTCAGTGCCTGAAAAAACGCCCGGCCCAGCGCGCGGATATCAACGCCGCCGTGAGACCGGAACCGTTTGTCTTCGTAGGCCTGCAGCATCTCGAAATAGAGCGGGTCGATCCCGGCAGGATCGACCGGAAGCCGCCATTTGCTATCTTCACTGGTGAATGCGCGTAAAAGCCGGTCGTTCCGGTCAAGAACGACAGTGGATACGGACAGATCTGATACAGATGGCATTGGTGGCAGAGCTTGGTAGTCACTCACGACTTTCCAAGTCAGAGCAGCGGCACACAACACGCCGCTTCCTCCGATGGCAAATCCCCAACGTCTGATCGATCCTATTTTCATCCAAAGACGCTTTCCGTGTAACCAGCCTTCCCTAACGTGTCGGCCCCAGCACCACGAACCGGGATGTCTCCGTCACGGCATGCCGCTCCGGCCGGTACATATCTTCAACCGAGGCCGGCGGGTGGGCAAAGTCACCCGGCGTCGCTGCGCGCGCTAGATAGGCAAATGTCAGTTCCTGGTTGCTCCAACGGGTTTGATCAACAGACACTTCGAACGTCCCGGCGTGGAACGAACTGTATTCTGGCGTATCAATAGTTGAGAGAAACGACAGGCCGCCAAGGTCGCCGGAACGCACAAGGCGGGGATTGTCGATGGCCAGCCCTGCAGGCAACCGGTCGACCACCATCAAGCGGCCAGGTTGATCGGTAAGCGCCCGGACCGTGACCACCACAGCAACCCGCGTGTTGACCGGCACGGCGGACGGGTCGAGAAGATTGCCGTCTAGATCGTACAGCGTGCGCTCAACAGCATAGTCCTTGCCTCCGGCTGGTTCCGGGCTCAACGGCTGACCGGAGACGGACATCAGCAACTCGGCGGGTTTCGCTCCGTTGTTGCGCACGTCTACCTGTCCAGCCTTCAAGTCGTCCCATTCTAGGATCCAAGCCAAACGGCCAGGTTCTTCCACACCGCTCACGGAGATAAGCGCCTCATCTGCGGATTTGTTCAAGGCATTTGCCGCAAGCAGCAGCCAGGCCATATCCTGGGTCGACCGGCTTTGCGTGGCGGTATCGGCTGATGAGAGCGCCTCTACTGCCCGGCTATTGAGGTCATCGGTTACCGACGCCGTCACAACATAATCAGTGACACCGGCCGCATCGCGCAAAGGCGAGCCAAAGTCCTCACGATAGGACCGGCCCGGTCCAATCGACAAAGCGTCGATCGCCGCACCAAAACCTGCCGCTGCACGCTCGTCTTCGCCATAAAGAGCGAGACTTGCCGCCAGCTGAGCCTTGGCGAGCGGGGTGGCAAAGCTCTGCAATTTGGCATCGAGGTAATACCGGAGGTCGCCCATGGAAGCCCGGCCGTTTCGCGCCAAGACATAAAGCGCATAGGCAATGTCTTCCCCGCCGCTTTCAAAATCGGATGCATAGGCAATCCGGTTTTCCAAATTGTCGAGTGCAGACGTAAAGGCGATGTCCGGAACTCTGTAACCTTTCTCCCGCGCCCGGGTCAGGAAGTCGGCGACATAGGCATCCAGCCAGGTCCCGCCACTGCCATAACTGTTCCATAAGCCAAAAGAGCCGCCGGACGCCTGATTGGCCAAAACAGCCGCAATCGCCTTTATGACACGCTCCCGGATTGCATCATCGCCGCCGAGACCAGCTGCTTCCGCGACTTCACTTAGATAAAGGAGCGGCAAGGCACGGCTGGTGGTCTGCTCGGTGCAGCCATAAGGATAGCGGTCGAGCGCGCCCAAAAGCCCGGCAATATCAATCCGTGCAGCCCCGCCGGCCGTCAGCGTGACTTTCACGCTGTCATCGCGCAGATCGTCGAAGCTTGCCGCCGACACTTCCAGATTGTTGCCAGGTGCCAGATCAAAGCCATAGTTCCGCACCACAGGCGGCTGGGTATCCTTGATCTCCAAGTTCAGCCGTTTGACGACCGTCTCATCGGAGGAGTTGGACAGGGATGCCACGATTTCTGCGCGTCCCAGAGCCTCTCCGGCAGAAATGGGCACAATCACTTGTGCCTTTTTGCCTGTTTCCAGATCGAGAACCTGAGCGTACCCGCTGCCGCCCCCAAGACTAAGCCCGTCACTGGCGCTCAACTCAAGATCATAGGATCCGGACGGTGCATCGACGGGATCGATTTCCAACAAAAGACGTGAGCTATCTCCCGGCGCCAGAAACGCTGGTGTGCTCGCACTCATGACAATCGGCGCCCGAACTTCCACGTCTTGTTCGCCGTGACCAACGCCGGACGCACTCCAGGCGACCGTGATCAAGCGCAAGGCACCATTGAAGTCCGGAACGTCGAACGTGACGGTCGCTTCGCCTTTGTCATCGACCTTCACCAAACCGGAGAATAAAGCCACCGGTTCATCGTCGGGCGGCGGTGCATCCAAACGCATACCCATGCCATCCCCGCCGGAGCGGACTTTACCGCGCGCACCTGCCGTTCGGTCGATCAATTGGCCATAAAGGTCCCGAATATCAGTGCCGAGGCGGCGCTGGCCGAAATACCAGTTTTCGGGCGCCGGGGTCTCATAGGCTGTCAGATTGAGAATGCCGACATCAACGGCTGCGACTGTGATGTAAGCCTCTTCTCCAGCTTCCAGGTTGGCCAGCCGGATCGGCACATCCAATTGTGTCTGTGGCCGGATCTGTGCGGGGACATCCATGACCACCTGGAGATTTCGATCTTCCGGATCAACTTGCAGCCAGGACAGGCCCATGGCCCGCGACGGCATTTGGCCCTGCGGCAAATCCATCGGCCGGTAGAGACTGGCGGTGACATAGGCGCCCGCCCCCCAACTCTCCTCGACCGGGATATCGATTTCGGTTTCTTCTGCTGAAACATCAACCGTTTGGGTCGAAAGCACACCGTCCGCAACGACGTTGATCAGCGCTGTTCCGGCCATTTGCGGTTTCAACCGGAGTTTTGCGACCTCACCAGGCCGGTAGGTTTCCTTGTCGAGGCCGACATCCAGATAATCCGGCGTGTCAGACGTTGCATTGGCCGTATACCACCCTGCCTGGAACGTCACCCGCGTTGCAGTCTGCAAGTTGCCTGACCCTTGAACGTCCAGCCGATATTCGCCCCACTCGACAGGAAGGGACAGATTGGCCGGCTGCTCTTTGCCGATATCCAGCTTGCCCGATGAAATCCGGCGGGTTGAGGTGATCGGTTCATAGGACCAGCGGCCATCCAGCCGGTACCACTGATAGCGCCGGTCGACCTTTGAGAGCGTCCAGGTCACCCCATCGGCACTGCTGCGTTCACCGTCAGTCCCAATGACAATGACCGAAAAGTCGGCTGGGCCACCTTCATCGACCCCGCCGTCAAAAGCGGCTTTGATGCCAATGCGCGGTCCGTCAAGAACAACGGGCAAATCCAACGTGCGCTCGACATACCGTCCACCTGTTTCAACAAGGCGCGCAACAAGCTCGGCATCGTAAAGACCGGTTGTCTCCGGCAATCCGGGCAATACAGCCCCAAAAGACAGCTGGCCTTGGTCATCGGTCTTGAGACCTGAAGGAAGCGGTGAACGCTCTGAATAGGCGTTCGGGTCTTCAATGCCGAATTTGTAACCTGGATAGGTGGCAAGCGTGCGGACTGGCCGGGCAATCACATCCCCTTCCAGAGACTGGCCGCTCGCCGGCGAGCCATAGAGAAACTTCGCGGATAAAGCGACTTTCAAAGGCGCGGTGCGGCTGAAGGTATTTGCATCCGTTTCCAGGGCAAAATCGACGCGCTCGGGCTGGTAGTCCTCAACCAGAAACGTCTTGTCGGCAAGCGCTTCTCCATCCGGATCCAGGAACACCTGCCAGGACCAAATCCCCTGTTGCGCCGTCGGGCTAAGGGTCACGTCTTTCACATAACCGCCAAGACCACCATCTTGAACGGTGTAGCGGGCATGTTCCACGCCATCGGGACGGCGGATGATGAAAGTCATCGGCAGGCCGGATTGAGCCTCAGCCTTTGCCGTTCTGAGCAAGGCTTGAGCATGCACTGTCTCTCCGGCTTTATAAACGCCCCGATCCGACCAAGCGAAAACATCGAGCGGCCCTGGTGCCGGACGTCCTTCTACGCCGCGGTCGGACAGATCGAAGGCCGGTTTGCGCAAGTCCAGGAAACCGTAGTCACCCTCGGCTGTTTCTGCGACCAACACACCGGGTGCGCTGCCGCCGTGCCCCCGGGTCAGACCAGCGGCAAACTTTGCAAACCCGTCTTT
Organism: Labrenzia sp. PHM005; assembly: GCF_006517275.1. Taxonomy (NCBI): domain Bacteria; kingdom Pseudomonadati; phylum Pseudomonadota; class Alphaproteobacteria; order Hyphomicrobiales; family Stappiaceae; genus Labrenzia; species Labrenzia sp. PHM005. Next base: position 4,767,859 of record NZ_CP041191.1, read on the forward strand.
ATCCGTTTCTCCGGTTCCCAAGACCTCATTGTTGACCGCAATCAGCCGGACATTCACCCCGGAAATTGCTTTGGCGCGCGACAACGAGCGGACATTGGCCGAAATCCCGCTAGCGCCGGTCATAGCTGTCAGGCCGAGATCGGACACCAGGAACCACTGTGTTGCCAACGGTCCCCATTGGTTTTTCAAATCCAGTTTGGACCTGGCAGTCATGGCATAGATGCCGGGTTCCATCTGGAGCCCCGTCTCCGACAGTGGAATGGCAGTCGTGATGTCTTGATTGAGCTCATTGCCGGTCTCGATCACACCTGACCAAACCTTTTCGCCGAGATCCTGTTCAATCTTTTCGGCCTGATAGCTGCCCAACTGGCGCAGGAACCTGTTGTCCCGCAAGACGTCCGCCACACCCCTGTCGCCGACCCGATAAATGGTGGCCTCAACTTCGTTTGTGTTGACCGAGACGATTGGAATGGTCGGTTCGCCGCCCGCTGGAAGGACATAGGAGCGGCCGAGGAAATTCACCGATGGACTGCGGTCCCGAACATAGACCGACACCTCTGCGGATTTTTCCAGTTTTTCACCGTCGGCGGCCGGCAGCCCGCTGCGCGCGGTCAACTGATACCGTGCACCGTGACGCACACCTTCGGCGCAGATTTGGGCACCGTCGGCTTCAATGGAGACAGTCCCATCACCACGCACCGACACATAGGGACTGAGATCTTCACCGACCGGTAGTTTCTGCGAAAAGACCAGACAGACCCGCGGCGTAGAACTGTCAGAATCCACCTGATGGTCGACGATCCGGAAGCCATGCTGTGCCATCAGCTTGTCATACCGGCGCCGGACTGGGGCACTTTCTTCCAGGACAAGCGAAGCCCGCAGCGCCTTGATGGCGCCCTTGTAATTGTCGCGCAGAACGAGGCCGCGCCCGAGCAGATCGAGGGCGAGCGCGCGCTCGGGTTTTGTCACCGCACGCAAATAGGCGTTTGCGGTAGCCGAGATCAGGTTTTTGCGTTTCGTCTCCTTTTCCTGCCAATCCTTTGGATCCTGTACGATCAGTGCCGAACTCAACTGGACCCAAGGATCGAACTGCGCAGAATCAAACACGATCAACTGGAGAAAATCAGCTTCGGCCAAGGCGCCATCGCGGTTTGCCAGCGCATTCAATCCGTTACGACGATTTGTTTGCGGATCGAGTCCATTTGGACGCGTGGTGTTCTCGATCCTCTGAACATAGGTCTCTGCCGCTTCAAGTGTTTTCTGGCTGAGGAAGGTCAGCTCGCCCTTCCGCTCGATTGTTGCATCGGCGCGGACCGGCTGAACTTCGACAATTCGGCCAGCCACGGCTCCGGCGAAACTCTGCAATTGACCGGCACCGGATTTCAAAAAACACCAACCGGCGCTGGTGTTGAAGGTAAAGGCCCGGCACTGGTTATCGCCGATACACGCCGCCTTGCACCCCTCCAGGTCCACATCCTTGACGGTTCGATAGTCACTACCAAAGAAATCGGCATCGTCGATGGTGACGATCCGCCGGTCTTGGGCAGGCGCTGAAACAGTTGCCCCCAAAAGCGCCGCACTACTGGCCAGAAAAACGCCAGCTATTAAGCAAGTGAATCTAAAAGCGGATCTATCTGATTGTTTTAAAGACAAAAACTTCGAAAAATGCCACATGGCCAGTCCTCCCGGGCCGAATAACTTTTTCCATCAAGGCACCGGATCATGACGAGGACAAGGCAATTTTATTTTTGGTGGCCAAATGCCGCCCGGCCGGGGGTCAGAGCACCGGGCAAAAACGTGGAAGCGCTTGACCCGTCTCATTTGTCTGCTGGCAAGGCGGGCCGGCCGCAGTGGTGCAGGCACCATAAGGGCGGGCCAACGCAGGCCAGCAGGCTCATGAGACGAGGCCCTTTGGGTGACTTTGGCCAGCCCACCGGCTGCGTTGCATATCTTGCCCGATGCCCCGCATCGCGCTGCGTGCCGCGCCTACCCGGATAGACCGGCCAAAGCCATCAAACGGTTCCACGTTTACGACTGGTGCTCTAGCCCACCCGGGCAATCAATTCATCGATCAACTGGCCAACTTCCTGAGAGGCTTTGCTGGAGGGGGCATTTTCAGTCACCGCAATCCCCTTGCCCATGGCAGAGGCAAAGACAGTCCGGTTGCCAAGGCGCGCGCTCAAAGCATCGTAGCCGGAAGACGCGATCGCTTCGGCCATCTCTCCAGTGAGGGAAGCCCGCGGCGGCACCCGGTTCATGACAAGAAGCGCCGGTGTGCTTTCTCTGGCAGCCAAATCAATCGTCTGAGAGGTCGCCCAAAGGTCCACCGGGGTGGGCTGGATCGGAACAATCACAAAGTCTGCCGCATCAATGGCTGGTTTGGCATCGGTATCGGTCTTTGGCGGTGTATCGACGATCACATACCCATGAGAACGTGCCAGGGAGCGTGCTTCGCGGCGTGCCCCCCAACCGGAAGCAGTACGGAACTCCAAGCCAGTCTGGTCTTCGCCGAGGTTGTCTTCGCGGGCCTCGTACCAAGTCCCAAGAGACCCTTGCGGATCGACGTCGAGAATTGCGACCGGTTCACCAGAACGTTCCGCCAGCGCCACAGCCAGATGAGCGGCGATGGTGGTTTTTCCCGAACCGCCCTTTTGCTGCGCAACTGTAAGTATGCGTCCCGACATCACTACTCTCCTATTTTCTTAGCCGCATATTGCGACGCAACGTTTCGCAATGCAACAAAGAGCCGTGTGTTTGATTGAATTAACGTCCCTCTTACACCTTCCCGGCACCATACCTTCCGTGGGATAGTATCAGCCAAGCAACACGGGGGACCGAGCCTGGAACCTTTACTGACCAGAACGTGGCGTCTTCGCTGGCGCAACCCGGCTTTTTGCAAGAGGGTTCTGCGCCGTCGGCTTGACGGGCACTCCCCCCAAAATGTGGGTGCGCGGTCGGTAGAGTTCAATCTTGCCTGGCTGGAACGATGGAGCGGAAACTTTGATCCCGCCAATGCTTATGCCGATGCAGCATTAAAGTTGATGGACCAAAAAACCGATCCAGAGGGTTGGGTTGAAATGATGACCGTCAAAGCGGTCTGTTCCTACAGTCTGGGAAACCATACCCAGGCTGATGAGACACTCAACGAAGCTTATAACATTTTAGGACCGGCCTCCTACTCCGGTGCAGGCATTGAAGTCTTGTCCATTCTGGCAATTTTGGCGAGATACTCTGAGACATATGACAAAGCATATGAATATTTGGATCAAGCCATGCGGATCGCCGAAGATCCGCGGTTCCATTTTGAACCGGCCCGCATCCTGCAAGTAAAATCTCGCGCGGATCTTGATTCTGGTGATATTTCGGCGGCTCTAACATCGGCCCAAGAGTGCATTATTCAATGCATAGAACACCGTAATCGGCTGGTGCTCCCCTACGCCTATGAAGTTTTTTGCGCAGCCCTTGTGGCAAGCGGCGAATTTGAAGAAGCCCGTTTCAATGCGGAAAAAGGAATAGCAGCGGCTGTCTTTACTGAAGACACCCGCGTTACATGCCAGCTGCATTATGAAATCGGCAAAAGCTACCTGAAAGAACACAAACCAGATCTGGCGATCGCAGCTTTCAATACCGGCCTCTCACAGGCCAGAGCGGTTGACTACCTTCTATGGATCCGGAACTTTCACTTGCAGCTTTCACGGACTTATGAACTCAACGGTGCCTACAAAGAAGCTTTGGATCACCTCAAGATTTATACCGATATGCAAGCCGAGCAGTTTAACCGGGAAGCCCAGAGACAAAGCAATGAATTGCGCAGCCAGCTTGAGCTGCAACTTGCCCGCCGGAGCGCAACCTACGAACGCCAATTACGGGATCAGAGCGAAACCCTGAACAAAGAACTTGTGCATGCCAATTCCGCCCTTCGGGATCTTAACGAACAAATGCAATTCAATTCTTTGCATGACGCGCTAACAGGTGTTGGCAACCGCCGTATGATGCAACGTTTTTTCCGCGAGACAGTCTATTCAGATACACCTGCAACAGCGGTTGGCGCGCTCCTGATCGATCTGGACGGCTTCAAAAAGGTCAATGACGACTTTGGTCATGACATCGGAGATGAGGTGATCGTCGCAATCAGCACCCGATTGCAGAACTTGGTCCGTGAGGGAGAACTCTTGGCCCGGATGGGCGGCGATGAATTTCTGATCGCTTCACTACAACGGACAACGCCGTCAAAGCTTCAAGAGTTGGCCGAAACTGTAATCCGGGATGTCAACAGGCCTATTCGGACCGGGGAGATCGTCGTGTCAGTGGGCGCAAGTATCGGTATTTCCGTTTGTCCAGTCGCGGCAGACCTGGAACGGAAGCTGCTTACAACTGCGGACGCTGCAATGTATCGGGCCAAGCACGCCGGTAGGAACCAAACGTCCATACAACCGGTCTCTGATTTTGCGCCCTAGCTGTCCTCATCGGCCACCATCTGCGTCCTACCGCCCACCAAGCGCGTAGTAAACATTCCAGGACGGACGGCCGGTGACTTCCATTCCATACTTGGCTTCGGCAGCACGAATCCCTTTGCGAGTGGCCGGGCCAACTTTGCCGTCCGGGGCTCCAACATTGAAGCCATTTTTGTTCAAGAGTTTCTGCAGCTCGAGACGCTGGGCCCGCGAAAGGCCAGGATTGTTGGTCGGCCAGGGCGTCATGATCGGGTCACCGTCAGAAACAAGTTCTGACAGGACAGCAATCGCCAGACCGTAGGACGTTGAGGCGTTGTAAGACCGGAGCGCCTTGAAATTGCGGGTCACCAGAAAAGCTGGACCATTTGCCCCCGCCGGCCGGATCAAAGCCGTGTCGGCTTTGCTTTTGAACTTGCTGCCGTCCATGTTCCTCAAGCCGCGCTTGGTCCAGGTCGCCATGGAGGCGTATTTCTTGCGACCGGACGGGCCGGAATACCCCTTTGGCACCTTGACCTCAAAGCCCCAGAGGCGGCTGTTGCGCCAGCCTGCGTTTTTCAAGAAATTCGCAGTGGACGCCAAAGCGTCGGGCACAGAATTGACCAAATCCTTGCGGCCATCCCCGTCAAAATCGACCGCCAAGCTGTTGTAGGTCGACGGCATGAACTGAGTCTGACCGAAGGCCCCGGCCCAAGACCCATAAAAATCGCTCATCGGCACATCACCGCGTGACGCGATCTTTAAGGTTTTGATCAGCTCACCTCGGAAATACTTCTGCCGCCGTTTTCCCGCACAGACCAGGTTGGCCAGCGCATGCGGGGTATAGAAATCGCCGCGGAACTGGCCAAAATCGCTCTCAATGCCCCACACTGCAAGGACGATATGTTTGTCGACCCCATAGCGTTGTTCCACTGCATTCAGTGTGCGGGCGTGTTTCTTGAGATTTGCTTTGCCGTCCTCGATCCGTTCGGCGTCAACCAAAAACGCCATATAGTCCCAGATCTGGGTCTTGTATTCCGGCTGGGACGTCGAAAACCGGATAACTTTTTCGTCGTACTTGGCACCGGACAGCATCTTATCGGCAACCGCCGGCTTAACTCCTGCTGAAATCGCCTGCTTTTTCAAGGACGCAACACAGCTTTCAATGGCTTGCGCCGACGTCGCAAAACCTGAAACAGCCAATCCTGCGGCAATCGCCGTTGATGAAATCGTCTTGTAAAAACTCTGCCGCATAACCCGTCCCGCCAGCTGCTGAATCACCTTGAGCGAACGCTGGCACGTTACCGCGACGGAAATGGGGCAGAAAATGGATGTTGGAAGATATCAAGCGGAAAGCTGAGCCGGCAGCGCACCCCAAGGAGCTGAAACTCAGCACTCGGGAATCATGTGACACGTCTTCCCGCCGCGATATAGTTGTGGCTTTGCGCACCACACCTTCCCGCACCCCTTCTATCAATTTGGAGCCTTTCACCCATGACCTCAGCCATCCGATTGCGGCTGGACACGCTTGAAATTCCGGTCAGCGACCTTCAAACCTCCCGGAATTGGTACCAAACCGTTTTTGGTGTCCGGACCAGCTCGTCCGACGAAAACCACTGTCAGATGGCGGCGGAAGAAAACGACGGTCCCGGCGTCAAATTTTTGCTTGTTCAAACTGAATCTGGGCAATCCCTTGGCTTCAAGAACTCCTCAACGGACGTTGATCACAGTTTCGCAGACATGGAAGTCGATGACCTGGACGGGTTTTATGCCGCGTTGAAAGATAAGGGCATAAAGGTGCCGGACCTCGAAGAACCTAAATATGACTGGGCTCCGAAAGGCTTCGCGCTGCAAGATCCGGATGGCAACCGCTTCGGGATTTTCTCTTTCAGGAAAGATTGAAAACGAACTTGTGCTCTACCGGCCCGGCCTTGAGGTATGCAATCGCATTCGGAGATAAATGCGGACGCTGGAAGAGAGGAAGCTCTAACCGCACCTAAGGCAGTCATCCCCGACGCAGCACAGCGGAGATCGGGGATCCACTCGTTTGCGGAGCCTTTGCGGGAACCCTCACACTCTGCGGCAAGCGGGATTGCGAGTGGATCCCCGCATGAAGCGGGGATGACCGTTTCGGAAGTTTTGGCCGCCGACGTCCCGGCTGAAATCTCTCGGTCTGGATCCAGCTAATTCGAATTGGGATTGCCCAGCCTGCTGAGGCAAACAGCGATGGACCATGGTACCACACACGCGGCCGGTCCCGGCTCTGGGCCGGGACGGCGCAGATGGTTACTTGCCTTCGATCAGCTTGCGGCGGAGCCAGCTGGAGGTCTGGTCCATAATAATGACTACGACGATGGTCATCACGATGATATAGCTGGTGTTTTCCCAGTCGCGGGAGGTCTTCATGGTTTCGACCAGCATCAAGCCGATCCCGCCAGCCCCGAGCGCACCGATGACCGTCGCCGAGCGGGTGTTGGATTCCAGATAGTAGAGCACTTGGGAGACAAAAACTGGCAAGATCTGCGGGATCACACCAAAGCGGTATCGCTGGATCTGGCTGGCACCGGTCGCCCGCACACCTTCCACCTGCTTGTTGTCGATGTTCTCAAGTGCTTCGGAAAACAGCTTGCCGAGCGAGCCGGTATCAGTGAAGGCAATGGCCAAGGCACCGGTGAGCGGCCCAAGACCGAAAGCCCGGATAAAGATCAGCGACCAGATCAGCATGTCGATGCCGCGCAGGAAGTCGAACAGGCGGCGCGTGCCGAAGCGCAGGATCATGGAAGGTGTGAAGTTCCGGGCGGCCAGGAAGGCCAGCGGAAGACCAAAGAACGCAGCTGTCAAAGTGCCGAGAACGGCCATCATGATCGTCTCAAAAAGCGCAACGAAGATCTCGCCATGCTGCCAATCCGGATTCTCAAGGAACTCATTCACGATGAACCAGATGTTGGCGGTGTTCGGGTCCAGCCGGTCGGCGCTCAGAGCCAGGGCCCAGAGCTGGCTGAAGGACATGCCGTAAAGCTCTGAATGAAACGGGAACCAGAAGTTTTCCCAGCCGCCGAAATAATTGTGCACCTCGATCTTTGTCTTGGTGACCTGAACACGGCGATCGAGTGTCGGACGCGCATCCAGTTTCTTGGGGCCAACCTTCAGCCAATCCGGTTGATTGCCTTCGGGCAGCACATAATCAACACCAGAGTTGGTGGCCGTCGCAGTGATGAGACCGTAACCTGGGACCGTAAACTCCATGCGCTTGCCGGTGATTTCGACAAGATATCCTTGGCCGAGATCGACGACAGAGTTCGTCCCGTCGACGCTCACCCACTCGGGAAGGTCTTCTTCGCTGTAAGTCGCCCGGCGTTCGCCCTCAATGGCGACTTCCAGGATGTCCCGGCGCAGCAACTTGGTGACGTGGATTTTATAGGCAACAGAGTCGGTTGCGAGAATGACCGCACGTTCCGGCTGAGCTTTGGAAAGCAGCTCCGGCACACCAAAGGCGAACCATGTGTAAGCCAGATAAGTGATGATCGCGAGCGGCACAGCGATGGTTATCCAGGCGCGCTTTTTGACCTTTTGCCAAACCTCGTTTGGGGTAACCACCGGTTCAAATGTATCGACAGACATGTCCCGTCCCCCTAATGCGCGCGGCCGGATCCGACCAGCTTGCCCCTCAGGTAGGACGAAGTCTGATCGATGATCATGATGGTGATGAAGAGCAGGACGAAGATCGCGGCAGTCTCATCGCCCGCGCCCTTGCCCCAGCCGATTGTCCTGCGCAATTCCTGGCCAATGCCCCCTGCTCCAACAAAGCCGAGGATCGCAGAAGCCCGAACGTTGATTTCCAGGCGCAGCAGGAAGTAGCTCAAGTAATTCGGGGCGACCTGCGGCATGACCGCGAAGCGGATGCGCTGCAGCCAGCTGGCCCCACAGGCAGACAAGCCTTCAATCGGCTTGCGGTCGATGTTCTCATTCACCTCTGAGAAGAGTTTGCCCAGCGCGCCTGCGGTATGAAAGGCCACTGCGATCATGGCCGGTACCGGGCTGGAACCGAGGACAAAGATCAAAAACAGGGCGATGATCAGTTCCGGAAAGGCGCGCATGATGTCCATCATGCGGCGCACGACCGGAATGAGCGGACCATAACTGTCAACGTTGCGGGTCGACGCCATTGCCAAGACCACCGCCATGGCGCCACCTAACAGCGTCGCCACTCCAGCGATATTGAGGGTTTCCAGCATGGCCGGAATGTATCTGATGATCAGGCCGAAAAACGCCGGGCCCGCATCCCAGGCTTCCATGACAATTTCGCCCGGATAATCGAAGAACTTCTCCAGCCCTTGCAAGAATCCACCGGAATTCATCGAATTGGACTTCGAATATCCGGAAACCAGAACGGCAACAACCAGCAACAACCCGATCAGGGAATAAAGCTGGCGGCGTTTTCGAAGCGAGAGGATCTCTGCTTCCAGGGCGGCGACGGCCATGTTTTTTATACCTTAAATTATGCCCTTTTCCGCGATCTCATCCCGCGCTCTCCAACTCACCTGCGTCATCCCGGAAAAGCACCCGTTTTATCCGGGATCAGGGCATCACTGGCATCGCTGATGAAGCACTCGGCTGATCCGCTGGGGCTCACCGATCCCGGGTCTGCGCTGCGCTTTGCCCGGGATAACAATGAAGTGCGGTCATCGCAAAAACGCGGGCCGGAAACCGGCCCGCGTCTCACGAAAAGAACGCTTAGTTCTTGTTCTTTGCCTTACGCGCTTCAACGATGTTGACGTAAGCTTCGTGGGTGATCGGCATGAAGCCTTTGGTTTCACCGGCAGCAACGCCATAGGCGCACTCAGGGTCCATGGAGTTCAGAGACGCCATCAGAGCGGTCATCTTGATCTTGACGTCTTCCGGCAGCTTCTTGGACAGAACGATCGGACCTTCCGGGATCACCGGCGAGCGCCAGATTTCACGCAACTCGGTCATGTCAACCAGACCAGCGTCGGACGCCTTGCGCAGAGCGCCGGAGTTGTAGCCATCTTCCCACTCACCAAGGCCGTCAGCCCAGGTCACACCAGCGTCGATGTCGCCGTTGGACACAGCAACGATGGTCTGCTCGTGACCACCGGTGAACTTGACGTCGCCGAAGTAGTCGCCTGGCTCCATGGAGTAGCCTTCCTGCGGAATGGCGATGGACGGGATCAGGTAACCGGATGTGGAGTTCGGATCACCGAAACCGAAGACCTTGCCCTTCATGTCGGCAAGGGAGTTGATTTCAGCGTCGTTGCGGGCAAAGCCGATGGAGTAATAGCCGTAGCCGCCGTCAACGTTGACTTTAACCAGAACCGGATCAACGGCTTCCGGATCGGTGATGTAGACTTTTGCGTAGCCGGACGCACCGAGCCAAGCCATGTCGAGGTTACCGCCGAGCAGGCCTTCGATCACACCGTTGTAGTCAGCCGGTGCGAAGAGCTTGACCGGAACGCCGAGCAGGTCAGCGGTCTTTTCTTCAAGGCAAGAGTAAGCGCGCAGACGGTCGGACGCGTTTTCACCGCCGAGGATGCCGATACGGAATTCGGAGATTTCTTCAGCAACAGCAGCTGTTGCGTTCAGAGCGATCATGCTGACTGCAGCAAGCGCAGCAACTTTGGAAACCAGTTTCATTTGGGACATTCCCCTAAGAGTTCACTGTCGATGACGATTGACTTGGAAGCTGGCGGTTAAACCGCAGCTGCCGCCGGAGCCATCACACCGGCGGGTTCTGTTGCGCCGGTTTGACCGGCATCGATGGCGGTTGATGTTGCCGCCTCGTTGAAACTTTCATCCGCGCCATAAATCTCGCGGGCGACATCTGTGGTCAGGGCTTCTGGCGCCCCATCAAAAACAATGAAGCCATCGCGCATGCCGATCACGCGGTCGCAATAGCTGCGGGCCGTGTCGAGCGTATGGAGGTTGCAGATGACGATCTTGTTGTCGCGTTCGTGGATTTCGCGCAGGGCATCCATGACGATCTTGGCGTTCATCGGATCGAGCGAGGCAATTGGTTCGTCCGCCAGGATCATGTGCGGGTCCTGCATCAGCGCTCGCGCAATCGCAACGCGTTGCTGCTGGCCACCGGAGAGTTCCTCGGCCCGTTTGGTCGCTTCCTGGGCAATGCCAAGACGGTCGAGCGCGGAAAGCGCGCTGTTGACATCGTCCTGACCGAAGATGTTGAAGAGGCTTTTCAACGTGCCATGGCCATTTAGGCGGCCGAGCATGACATTGGTCACGACATCAAGGCGCGGAACCAAATTGAACTGCTGAAACACCATGGCGCAGTCGCGCTGCCAGCGGCGCATCATACCGCCCTTCAGGCTCAGAATATCCCGGTCGTTGAACAGGATCTGTCCCGACGTTGCCGGGGTCAGCCGGTTGATCATTCTGAGAAGGGTCGATTTGCCCGCACCTGACCGGCCGATGATGCCAACCATCTGCGGTTTGTCGATGTTGAAAGAGACCTTATTGACCGCAGTCCGGGACCCGAAAGTCTTGGTGACGTTCTGAAAGTGAATCACGCAGCAGCCCTGTCCGTGTTTGTTCGTATTGCTGCCGGACAAGAGCCATCACGCCATTACAGCGAGATGACAGCTCCTTGTCAGTCCCTTGAAGAAACAGTGACATTTCAATGACAAAAGCCTTCCGGAACATGCCGAGCGCTCGGAACGCGCCTGATTATCCTGCTTCCTCAGTGGGTTCTGCAAAGCTTGGTAAATCTTGGTTGCAACAGAAGAACAAAGCCCGAGAAGCGTGTTTCTGCGCTGAAATACTAGTCAGGGCGCCTGGCGCTATCTGAAACTGAGGAAAAGTCCAAGAATTCATGGATACGTCATCAAAGCGTCACGCTTCGTGATGTGACCAAGGCTATCCATCTGCGCCTGTCATAAATAAATGGAACAAACCATGTCCGCACCACACCAAAAACCCGACCTTACTGAAGCACCCAATATTCATCCGGATGCAATTGTCCAAAACTGTGAGCTCGGAAAATGGACGGAAGTCGGTGGGCTGACCGAAATGCGCGAAAGCCAGATGGACGACTATTCCTACATCGTTCAGGAAGGGGATGTGGTCTGGTCAACCATCGGCAAGTTCTGTTCGATTGCGCGGCGGGTGCGCCTCAATCCTGGCAACCACGCCACCTGGCGCGCCTCCCAGCATCATTTCACCTACCGTGCCGCCGCTTACGGGCTCGGTGACGACGACCAGGACTTCTTCCAGTGGCGCAAGGACGATTGGGTCACCATTGGCCACGATGTCTGGATCGGCCACAATGTGACGGTGCTGGCGGGCGTCACCATCGGCACGGGTGCGATCGTCGCTGCCGGGGCTGTGGTGGCCAAGGATGTCCCGCCCTACACAATCGTTGGCGGTGTTCCGGCCAAACCGATCAAGCGCCGGTTCACCGAAAAACAGGAAGAAGCGCTTTTAGAAATCGCCTGGTGGGACTGGAGCCACGACCAGCTCAAAGAGCGGCTTCCCGATTTCCGCAACCTGCCGATTGATGGTTTTATAGAGAAGTATCGCTGACCTATTATTTTGCAGGCAAATGAAATCTTAACTTGCATTGCAATTCCCTAAGGGAAAACAGTCACCTAGAAAGCGCCGTTTTCCGCGTGTTTTGGACACACTTTTGAACTTTCCCCGGAAGTCACATTGGTTAACAGGGTCGATTCGACAGCGGCAAAAACCTGTGTTGAACTCACTTTCAACAGCACGGCACCAGCCGGTTCCGGACCGCCAACCAGAACCTTCGGTCGTTGCCATCGCTGTCTGGGCACAGTCCCAAGGGGTCGATTTATCGGCTTTCGCGGACCGGCTGTGAGGCACCCAGAATGCGCTAGATGCGGAGCGCTCCGCAGACAGCGCCCCGGCACTCTGACGAGCAGCGGGTTATCTGTTTTGTTGGCGCAGGCTTTCGGACCTTCCGGGGTTTTGATGGTTTGCAGGCGGAGGTTTTCATCCGATTACCATCGTCGCGTTGAGATCAAGATGAACCTTTGGTGCGGCTCCGGCAGCTCCATAAGTTCGGAAAACTTGACCTGAACAGGGGGGTGTTAGTGGAAACTAACACCCTTTCTGTTTTTGTTTTCCGCGAACTTTCAAAGGCGCTTGCACTCCCTGATGCCTTGCGCAGACACACCTTGGAGTTGCACGCGCCACACCTCCTCAATCGCCTGACACTCTATGTCCGCAGCGTGAAAGATGTAGCGGATTTCTATTGCCGCCACTTCGGCTATACCGCTCTTCCGGCCGCCGGTGGCCTCATCGAATTAAAGGCACCTGATGCGGGATGCGATCTTCTGCTGCACCCGTTGGCCAAGGGCCGGAAAGCCGGACAGACGCTGGTCAAACTGGTATTCCAAGTGGAGGATGTTGAAACTGCAAAGTCCGGTTTTGCGGTACACGGGCTCGATTTTGGGCCAATTCATCAGGGCAACGGCTATCAATTCGCCAATGCCAAGGATCCGGCAGGTAATGCAATATCAATTTCCAACCGGATTTTTCAGGCGTCCTGAAGCCACTTCACAGGCTGTCACACCGCCGGACGTTTGATATAGTTGGCGCATGTCCGTTGCAATCATCCCCCTTGCCAAAAACCTTGGGCCCTCCTTGCGCCGCTGGCGGGTGATCAATCGTGTCAAACAGCAGGCACTGGCAGAGGAACTGAAGGTTTCACAATCGAAGATTTCCAGATGGGAAAACGGCACTTCAGAGCCGGAAAGTCCGGAGTTGCGGAGACTTTTAAACTTGCTCGAAGCCCGGCCGGAGACGGCTGCAGACCGGGCGCTGCAGGCTCTGGTCATGCAGTCGTCTCACCCGGTGCATCTGGTTTGTGATCTGACCCACCGGCTGCTGGCAGCGTCCCCAAAAAGAACACGCGACTGGCACATACCGCTGTCTGACTTGATGCATAAGCCCCTCTGGCGTTTTGCCTCTGGCGGCATCCGGGACGCGGAAGACACTCTCGGCGACAACGGCTGGTACGAGCCGCTCGGGCCGGACATTGTCTTTGACACCGAACGGGCTGATTTTGCCGAAATGACCATTCCGAAAAGCCGGATCCGGATTACCCGTTTGCCGCTGTCAGACGGCCGGTTTGTGCGCCTAGTGCGCGATGACGTGACAGTTGCTGCATAAATTATTCAAGCCCTCGCCGGAAACATCTGTGTGCGATAATCTCGCCGCATGACATCTGAGCCAAAAAAATCCCCTGCTCCAGCGATGGACGCTACCCGGCTGGCTGGTCTGCTTGCCTTTTTGCAAGAAGCCGAGCGGCTGAAGGATACGCTTCGATCCGGAACCACCCGGCAGAACCGGCCAGAAAGCACTGCCGAGCACAGTTGGCGCCTCTGCTTGATGGTTCTGCTGTTTGAACGCGAGCTTGCGGACATCGATATGCTGAGGCTTCTAAAGCTGTGTGTGATCCACGATCTGGGTGAGGCGATTTCCGGTGATGTGCCGGCTCCCTTTCAAACTCCCGACGATGACCGCGAAGCGGTCGAGCGCCGGGATTTCGTGGATCTGTGCAGACCTCTACCGGATGACTTGAAGGCTGAGTTGCTGGGTCTCTTTGATGAGTATTCTGCGGCAGAAACAGCAGAGGCAAAGCTCGCCAAAGGTTTCGACAAGCTGGAGACCATTCTGCAGCATCATCTGATGCCTAGTGCCGACGCGGAATTTCACACCTTTAATCTCGGCTACGGTTTGGAGCGGACTAACGCCCTCCCGCTCACCGGGCAGATCCGTGATGTGGTGGACCAGCAAACCCGCCAGATCATCAACCGGCTTACGCAGGTAAAGGCTGATTGAGAGACGAGGCGTATCGCCTACGCACAAACCCGCATTTGGTAAGCAATTTCTTGAACCTTCCCCTGACAGCCGCCACATTTTAAAGCGCCTAACAAGAACCACAGGTGGACGAGCAGATGTACAAGATCCTTCCGCGCAGTGACGGCGCCGTTTTGGGTGTCGAGGTTTCCGGAACAGTCACGATCGAAGAAGAGAAGGAACTGATCGACAAGGCCAATGAACTGGTATCCAAATACGGCAAGGCCAGTTTTCTGGTCGTTCTTGGCGATCACGTCGGCGTTTCATTTGAGGCTGCTGCGGCCGACATCAAGTGGATCGTGACGCACATGAACAAGATCGCCCGGCTCGCTATCGTCACAGACAGCAAACTCCTGGCAGCGTTGGTCGACATTGATGCGACCTTCGCCAAACTGGCCGGTATCAGCGAAAAACACTTCGACAGTGACGAACTTGATCAAGCCTGGGAGTGGATCGAAGAGACTATGCCGACGCCGTAAGCAGTTCTTCATCGCTCAAGAAAGCGCATTGCTCGACTTTGCCATCCGTGACGGCAATCATGTGGCCGTGCGGCACTTCCATCCAGCAGTTCCGGGCTTCGTCCAAGGGTTCGGACACTACCATGACGCCATCGTCGAACTGCCGGTAATAAAGCGTCGGCGGAAAGCGGTCGGAGGCATAGCGGGCGGCATAGAGCGTTTCGCCGTCCGACCAGGCAGAGGCAAAGCGCATATGCGGGGTGGTGCCGGAGTATTTGGAGAGCGCCTCGGCCTCCTGAACGGCACGGGCCATGGCCGCGCGCGGATGGTGTTTGAGCCCATAGGCGAGTGCGACCAAAAACAGGCTTTCACTGTCCGTGCCGCCCATGCGGTCGCGGTAGAGATCATCCGGGATCATATTGTCGAGCCGCCGGCGCACCTTGTCGTAGCCGCCCACCTGACCGTTGTGCATGAAGGTCCAACGGTCATAGGTGAAGGGATGGCAGTTGTCGCGCGTGGTGGCGGTGCCGGTTGAAGCCCGCACATGGGCCAGGAAATGTCCAGAGCGGATGTGCTGGGCAATCTGCAGAAGGTTCGGATCCGACCAGGCTGGGCGGACATCCTTATAGAGGCAGGGTGTCTCTTTCTCCCCATACCAGGCGACCCCGAAGCCGTCGGCGTTGACTGCGGTCTTGCAAGAAACGGCGTTCCGGCTCTGATCGATCAGAGAATGCTCGGGATCGCAGATCACTTCTTCCAGATATTTTGGAGCGCCGCTCCAGGCAGCCCATCGGCACATGTTTTTCGTTTCTCCTGTCAGGCTGCCTGTTCGGTCGCTTTGAACCGTGCGGTGGTCTCGTCGCAGGTGTAGCCGTTCGCGACAGGATACGGGTTGCGGGCCAATTCATCGACCGCCGCAATGATCTTATCCGCCTTTTCTTCGGTCAAAAGAACCGAGAAATTGAGACGCGTCCAGCCAGGCTTTTTCAGCTCCTCACCAGAAAGAATGCCAGCACGCAAGCTTTCAGATTCTTCTTTGCCGATCTCCAGCAAACGGTGCGCATAAGGACCTGCACAAGCGCAACCGCCGCGCGCCTGAACACCGTAAACATCCGACAGCATCCGGGTCACCAGTTGCTGGTGGATATAACCGCCGTTTTCCAGATCCTTGACCCGGAACGAAAACACCGGCAGCGTTTTCGCCGCGTTTGCGTTCCCAAGGATTTCAATGGCCGGATTGTCTTTCCAGGTTGCCAGCGCGCGCTCCCGCCAAGCAGCATTCAGCATGTCCATCTGATGCTGGCCGATGGCTTCCTTAACAAGAAAGCTGAGCGCTGCCCGGATATCGCCAATGACATTCGGCGTGCCGGCCTCTTCCCGCGTTGCAACCTTTTCCGAATAATCGTGCCCCCAAGGCGAGACAAAACGGACCGTTCCACCGCCAGGGAACACCGGCGTTTTTCTGCAAACCGCAGCATCGCGGACGATCATGACACCTGACGCTGCCGGCCCGCCGATAAACTTGTGAGGAGAAACAACAACAGCATCTTTCTCCGTCTCTGTTCTCGCCATCATATCGACCGGAAGATACGGGCCTGAGCCAGCGCAATCCCAAACATTGAGCGCACCATGACGCTTCAGGATGCGGGTAACCGCAACATCATCCGTGACGATGCCTGTGACGTTCGACATCAACGAAAAGGCGCCAACGGTCAGCCGTCCAGCGGATTTTTCTGAAAGAACCTGCTCCAGCTCGTCAAGATCCGGTCCACCGTCTGCGGCCTCATTGATCTCTATGACCTCCGCGCCGCTTTCCCGCCATGGCAGAATGTCGGAGTGATGCTCATAGGGACCCAGGATGACAAGCGGGTTCTCGCCGCGCTCTGCGGCACCGGAAACACCCAGAAGATGGACCAACCGGTTGAGACCGGCGGTCGCGCCAGACCCGCAAAAGACGGTCGAGAACTTGTCGCCCGCATTGCAAACCCGGGAAATCTCGGAACGGGCCGCCTCGCGCATCCGGGTCATGGTCATGCCGCAGTAAGAGGCTTCGGTATGGCTGTTGGCGTAGACCGGCAACACCTCTTCCATGACAAACTCTTCGATCTGGCGCAGCGCCCGGCCGGAGGCAACATAATCAGCATAGATCAGAGCTTTAGGCCCAAATGGCCCCTCAATTGTGATCCCGTCCCCAATCACGCCACTGCGCAAGCGTTCCAGCAGCCCGGGGGCGGAAAGCATGGCTTTGAACTGATCAAGCGCAGTTCCGGTCAATTGGGTTACGTTTGTGTGGGTCATAATCCGCTCCAAATCCTGATATTTGGATCATACGACCAACAACACTTGGATTTCCTCACATATTTTGATTGTTTGATACTCAATATTGTGTCAAATGATCCAATATGGACAAGAAATTCGATCATATTGACCGCGCGCTTCTCAGGGCGCTGCAACGTGACGCCAGAATGTCGCAGCGGGACCTGGCGGATCAGGTCGGCCTGTCGCAAAATGCGTGCTGGCGGCGATTGAAGACGCTCTATGAAAGCGGGCTGATAGAAAGTCACACGATCCGCCTTGATCCAGCCAAGATCGGTCTGAACCTGACGGTCTTTGTCATGATCCGAACCCGCCACCATTCAAAGGAGTGGCTGGAGACCTTCCGAGGTGAGGTTACCAAAATCCTGAATGTGATCGACTTTTACCGGCTGGCTGGGGATTACGACTACATGCTGAAGGTCGTGGCTGAAGATATGAATGCTTTCGATCAGATCTATCAGCGCCTGATCGACAAGGTCGATCTCGACACGGTCACCTCCTACATGACCATGGAAGCCATCGCCGACGCCCGGAATTTGCCGATTTGACGCTGTGAGGCAATTGAACTTGTATTGAGGAAACAGATGCACTTCCCTGTGCAGTCCCGGCCACAGCGCCGGGACCTACCCTCAAAAGGTTGCCAAAAGGTCCCGGATCATGTCCGGGACGGCACCAATGATGGGCGCTCCACCTTCCGTAACAAGAGTACGCAGCCTCTTACCGCCGGCGGCCACCGCCGCGGCCGCCACCGCCACGTGCGGCACGGCCACCGCCTCCGCGCTGCGGACGCGCTTGCTGCGGCCGGGAGCGCTGGACATTGCGCTGACGATTGACTTGCCGATTGCCGGTATTGCGGGCCCTTTGATCCCGGTTGAGATGCGCGGGTGCTTGCGGCCGTTGTGCGGGCCGTGTTGCTGGCCGGTTCGCGGGACGTTGCGCAGGCCGGGTCGCAGGCCGATTGGCCGGGCGGTTGACATTGGGCCGTTGTCCCGCGTTCGGCCGGTTTGCAGGCCGATTGACATTGGGGCGCTGACCGGCATTCGGGCGGTTCGCGGGCCGTTGGCCAGCATTTGGTCTTTGTCCCGCATTCGGTCGGTTTTGGATCCGGTCCCGCGCAGGACGGTTGGCAATCGCCGCCCCGGCGCCGCCAATCGCGGCCCCTGCCCCGATATCCCGCATACGGTCCTGAAGGGCATCGCGCGAAGGCGCATCCACGCCGTTCCAGCGTCCACCTTCAAACCGCTGCCAGTTCTGGCCGTCGCGGCGATAGACACCGCCGTCCCGGCCAGCAAACACGTCCCCGCGCCGCCCGAGTGTCGCCGCACGGCCTGGACCGCCTTGCTGCTGCCAGCGATTGGCAACATTCGTGCGCACCTGTCCCGTCCGCGCCCATTGCGGGCCGCCAACAACGCCGCCGCCTGTCCAGGAGCCATAGATGCCGCGGGCACCGCCAACCACGACCCGATTGCCGGTGCGTGGATTGTAGGCGGAGATAAATCCGGCACTGCCCCTTGGTCCGCTGATAGCGCCGCCCCGGATATATCCACCAGTGCGCGGGTTGTAGATCCCGCCTCCTGCGATACCGCGGCGCGGACCATAGGCATATCCATAGCGGCCATAAACGCCGCGGATCGGATTGTAAAACGCTCCAATTCCGTAAGTGACGGGCCTTGGGAAGTAGATCGGCCGGAAACCGGGCCGGTACCACGGCCGGTAGTACCAGCCGGTGCCGTAGACAAAGACACCCCAGGCCAGGAACCCGGTCAGATACCCCATGGTGTAGCCGTACCAGACCGCATTCGGTTCGGTTTCATAAACCCGGACATAGGTGACATTGTAGACCGGCGACGACGGCGGGATTGTGTAGATCTCTTCCGGAACGGCCTTTGCCACCTCAAACGGACCTTCCGGGCTATCGCCGACAAACCAGACCCCATCCTGCAGCACATAGTATTTCGCACCGACCTGGATCACTTGGTCGTTGGTGTTGACCGCATAGGACATTGATGTGCCCTCGATCTTTGAAAACTCCGGATCGCCCGCATAAGCGACATCGGCCTTGATCGAGCCCAGTTCTACCCGGGCGGTGGTTGGAATGCTTGCCTTAAGCCGCGCCTGGGAGGCTTCGGATGTGCCGGGAATGGAAGAGCGAACGGAGTAGTAGGGAGCGTCTTCCGGAATGTTCAGGAAATCCGATGGCATGTCGGGGGTGGTGAACTCCCAAGGCCCATCGAGCGAAGCTGATTTGAACCAGCGTCCGGACATCAGGATGTACCAGGTCGATGTGGTTTTTAAGAAAAAGACGTCGTGATCCGTATTTGACGCCCATTCCAGATCACCACCCGTGACCGGTTCCAATTTCGGTTCACCATCAAAAACAATCATCTCGGCAGGTTTGTCGGAGTAGATGACTTTTGGGGCCTTATTTTCAGGAAAGGCCTCAGCCGGGATCGCTTCTCGCGTTTCTTTCCAGTTGTCATCTTCCGGAAGTTTGCCGATGAGGTCCGGCAACTCGGTCACAACCTCCCAAGTTCCTGCAATATCCTTTGATGTCAGCCAGGACTTTTCATCGCGCAGATAAAATGCGCCGCTCTCGTCAACTTTCAAAATGTCCCAGTTGGTGTTGACGACAAAACTGAGGCCTTGATCGCCTTTGACTGGAGCTAGTATAGGCTCGCCTTCGGTTTGCACCAGGATGGCAGGTTCATAAGAAATGAAGATTGGCGGCGCTTCCGAGCTCAAGCCCTTTACATCATCCATGCGCTGGTATTCGGCGAGACCGGCCGTGATCCGATCCTCTTTCACGGTCACCGTGCCGGTTGGCATAATCTTGCCCACCTGGATCGAGAGGTCCGACATGGCCGTGCGGTCAAGCGCCGAGAAATCAAGCCGAGTCACCTTGATCTGACTGACATCCACCTCCCCTTTGGCAGGATCGTTGGTTGTCTCGCCGCTGATACCGATCACGCCGAAGACCGGCGCTGCATCCTTATCCTTGACGTATTCCGCTGCAACCAGGGCATTCAAGGTCTTGAAGTCGGTCCATTCCGTGAATTGCGGTTGATACAGGATCAGGGTCGCTCCGGCATCAGTTTCAAAAGCGCGTGGCCAACCGGTCTTGTCTTCAGCTTCCGTCAATTGCAGGTAGTTGCCACTGACAAAGCCGTTCTGGCCGTTGTAAGTGACTGAACACCAGGACCCGGTATCATTGCAGTCCAAAAGCTCAACTGGCGTTCCATTGGGAACGGTGCCCAAAGAGCCAAACCCGGTGCCCGGTCCAGACCGAAAATTCACGTTGGCGGTTGTCACAGCCGGAGCTGCCCAAGCACCATTCACAAACACGGTCTGCAGTACCAGAGCAGACGACAACACAACAGAGACCAGCTTGCGCACGAGAAAACCTCCAAGAAAAATCGGATGGCCCAGCTTCTTCCGGCGGGTTTTTTTTCAATATGGAATGACGTTAGGGGATTTTTTCGGCGAGGTCAGCCACCGGAATTGAAATTCTTCATTACAAATCAAAACGGCACGCTCCGAAGACCGTGCCGTTTACAAAGTGACAAATATGTCTGGTGTGTTCCCGAGTGCAGGAAAACAGCAATCCCGGATCAGGTATTATCGATATCTGAGAGCCCGGTGAATGCAATCAGCACTCAGTCCCGGCTCGCCCTGCGCGCGACCCGGAAGCTCTCTTTTCCTCGATGCCAGACTCAGCAAGCGACCGACGACACCGCCTTGCCGGTTAATGCGACAGCCTGTCCGGTACGCGCAGATTGCTGAGCGGCCAGACCCATTTCAACGGCCCGGCGGCCGTCTTCCAGGGAGACGTCAACTTTAGCCTTTTCGCCGCGCACCACAGCAACAAAGCCTTCATGCTGATAGAAGGTCGAACCATTGTGATCCCCGGCATCCAGAATTGTCGGGTCAACCGGAATATCCAGCTGGCGCGGCCCTTTCGGATGGCGCGGCGAGACAACCAGTTGCGGCACCGGGGGCTCACCAAGGTCTTCTGGCCAGAACCGGCCTGGACCCGGTACATAAGCTTCGATCTTGCCGTCCGGCCCAACGGCCGAGACCTCTTCCTGATAGCGGGAGCCTTCGGCGAACATGCAAAGTTCCAGCATGGCGCGGGCGCCGTTCTCGAAATCGACGATTACATACCCATTGTCGAGAATATCCGGTGTCTGGCCGTCGTAGCTCTCGTCCATATGATTGGCGTCCTGACCGGCCGACGCCATGACGCGGACTGGCTCGCTCTTCATGATCAGGCGCATTAGATCGAAGAAATGGCAGCATTTTTCGACAAAAGTGCCGCCGGAATACCGGTTGAACCGGTTCCACGCCCCGACCTTGTCGAGAAACGGAAAGCGGTGCTCGCGGATTGTCAGCATCTTGATACCGCCGGTGGCCTGTTCGGCCTGCTCGATCAGGGCGGCGATCGGCGGCATATAGCGGTATTCCATCGCAACCCAGACCGGCGCCGGATAAGACGCCTTGAACGCGTCCAGTGCGGCAATGTCCTTTGGATCGGTGAAAAGCGGTTTTTCAACGAGCAGCGGCAGAGGGCGTTTGCGGCGGATTTCTTCCATCTGCGGCACATGGCAGTGGTTGGGACTGACGATCAGAATGCAGTCCAGCTCTTCCACATCCAAAAGCGCATCGACGGAATCGACCAGCTTGGCTGAAGAAGCGAATTTCAACGCTTCCTGCGCCATGCCCACGTCAGGTTCAAAAATGGCCACAACGTCCGTGTCCGGCAGCAACGCGATGTTGCGCAAATGCTCTTGGCCCATCATGCCACAGCCGATGACGCCGTATCTTACCTTCGCAGGCATCTGGTACTCCTATTCGCAGCGGATCGTTTCATGTCCGCCTATTTCAGTCGCTGAACGTAATGCGCCCTGTCGGTATCGAACCAAGTGCGCGAGTATTCGACCGGCTCGGGCTTATCCGCCCAACTGAACCGTTCGATGTAACCTATGAGAGTCCCGGGGGCCTTGGAGAATTCCGCCGGCGCCCACTCCGGCACGGCTTTGATCGTCACCCTGTCTTCGGCGCGGACGATCCAAAAGCCAAGGTGCTTTTGGTAATAACGGTAAAGCGAATCTGAAAGCTGGTCGCGCCGGATGGCGCCGCTATCCCCATCCAACCAGATTTCCTCGACCGCAATGATGGTATCGTTGAGATATCGCAACCGTCGAATGCGTGTACCTTCTGTACTGGTGCCAAACTCCGGCAGCTCCACCGGCTTGGCTCCCCGCTCGATGTCCAGAACATCGGCTCTCGGCAGCCCGCCCCCGGACAAAAGCTCCAGGCGGAACATAGCGTAGACACTTTCAGTCGTGCCGCCTTGGCGTATGTAGTTTCCCGAACCCTGAATGCGTTCCAGCAAGCCCTTCTCCGTGAGATCGGCCAGCGCCTTCCGCAAGGTGCCGATGGAAATTCCCAGCTCTTCCGCCATGTCCCGTTCCGGCGGCAAACGTTCTCCATCCAGAAGCCGGCCAGCTGCAATATCCCTAATCAAAAGCTCACTAATTTGCACATAAAGCGGCAAAGAATTTGAGGTCTGCGGGGCGGTCGTCATGACTGTGCGGCGATCTGTCTGCGAAGAATTGATACACCATTGATTTACATCAAGGCGAATGATAAGCAAGGAAAAACTGAAGGCAAAATGAAAGCCTTCGAAAACAAAAAGTTCCTCTTAGGAGATCCTGAATGACTGTGGTTCCCGTAACCTCGCCGGACCTCGATGCTGCAGAAGTGTCCTGGTTTGCAGCGCTGTGCTCGGATGACTATCAATTCCTCGGTGTTCCGGAGGGCCAGTTGCGCTCGTCCTGGGACCACTGCTCTTCCATCGTGAAAACCGCCGAGGCCCAAGGGTTCCGCAACATCCTGTGCCCTTCATCCTATCAAGTTGGACAAGACACCTTGAGTTTTGTGGCCGGCTGCGCGCCGATCACGGATAAAATCAACCTGCTGGCAGCGGTGCGCTGCGGTGAGATGCAGCCGATCATGCTGGCGCGCACCATCGCAACGCTCGACCACATGCTGAAAGGCCGCCTGACGGTCAACATCATCTCGTCCAACTTTCCGGGTGAAGAGGCCGACAGCAAGTACCGCTATCAGCGCTCGCGTGAAGTGGTCGAAGTTTTGAAACAGGCCTGGTCCCGCGGCGAAATCGATTACGAAGGTGAGATTTACAATTTCAAAGGCCTGACCACCGATCCGGTCCGTCCTTATCAAACCGGCGGCCCGTTGCTGTATTTCGGCGGTTATTCCCCGGATGCCCTCGACCTGTGCGGGGAACATTGCGACGTCTATCTGATGTGGCCGGAAAAGATCGAGGAGCTGGAAGGCCGGATGAAGGCCGTCCATGCGGTCGCGGACACCTACGGCCGTACGCTCGACTATGGCCTCCGCGTCCATATGATCGTGCGGGACACCGAAAAAGAAGCCCAGGAATACGCCGACTACATCGTTTCCAAATTGGACGACGATCAGGGAACTGCGATCCGGGAACGGGCGCTGGACGCCAAGTCGCTCGGTGTCAGCCATCAGTCGAAGAACCGCGAGATTGCCGATGAGTTCGGCTACATCGAACCGAACCTTTGGACCGGTGTCGGCCGGGCCCGCTCCGGCTGCGGCGCTGCTCTTGTTGGTTCCACCGATCAAGTCATGAGCAAGATCGAAGCCTATCAGAAGATGGGCATCCGGGCCTTCATCTTCTCCGGCTATCCGCATGAAGAAGAAGCCATTCATTTTGGCGAACGGGTTCTGCCCAACCTGAAGACCTGTTCGCTTCCAGAAGCCTATGGCCGTGTTCCGGCCGAAACACCAGCAACCCCGCTCGGCAAGGGAGTCCGCCGCTAATGGATCGCGTCAACCTATCTGACACGCTTGATTTTTCCCGTCTCATCTACGGCATGTGGCGGCTTGGCGACGACACAGACACCTCCCCGGCTCATGTGGAGCGCAAGATCCAGACTTGCCTCGATCAAGGCATCACCACCTTCGATCAGGCGGATATCTACGGCGGTTATGCGGCTGAAGCTGTGCTGGGCGGTGCGCTGAAGGCCAATCCGTCCTTGCGCGCCAAAATGGAAATCGTCACCAAATGCGGCATCATCGCACCGGCCGGACGCTACGCGGGTGCCAAGGCAAAACATTACGACACATCCCGGGCCCATATCGAAAAGTCGGTCGAGATCTCCTTGTCCGAAATGGGCATCGACACCATCGACCTTCTTTTGATCCACCGCCCGGATCCTTTCATGGACCATCACGAGACTGGCGCGGTTCTGGACGGTCTGGTGTCATCCGGCAAAGTCAAAAATGTTGGCGTCTCCAACTTCCGCCCGTGGGACTGGGAGCTGTTGCAGTCCGCGATGAAAAACCAGCTCGTCACCAACCAGATCGAAATCTCCTTGAAGGAGATCACGCCGTTCACCAACGGTGATCTTGCCTTCCATCAGCGGCTTGGAACAAAGCTGATGGCTTGGTCTCCGCTCGGCGGCGGATCGTTAATTTCGGAAGGCGGTAACCTCGGGTCCGTCCTAGACGATATCGCCGGATCCTTCGGTGTCGACCGCTCTGCAGTGGCTGTTGCGTTTCTTTTGGCGCATCCGGCACAACTCATGCCGGTCCTTGGCACCAACAATCTCGACCGGATCGGGAAGATCTCGGACGCGCTCAAGGTCACTCTTGATCGCGAAACCTGGTACCGTCTTTACGAGGCGGCCCTTGGAAACGAGGTTCCCTAATGACCATGCACACTGCCGATCACACTGTGACCTTTGCGCCCCATTCGGAAAACACCCGGCTGCTGCGGGATGCTTTTGGACGGTTCGCCACTGGGGTCACGGTTGTGACCACCAATTCCGATGACGGCCCGGTTGGCATTACGGCCAACAGCTTTTCATCTGTCTCCATGAACCCGCCGCTGGTTCTGTGGATGCCGGATAAAGGCTCGCGCCGCTTCCGCTATTTCGAGACGGCTGAACATTATGCCATCCACGTTTTGAGCCATGAGCAGGCGGAAATTTGTAATGGCTTTGCCAGAAACGCACATGCGTTCGATCAACTCACCTACCGGCTTTGCGATGAGGGGGTTCCCCTGATCGAGAATTGCCTGGCACGGTTCGAGTGCAAACGGTTTGCGGCCTATGAGGGGGGCGATCATTTGATCGTTTTGGGCCAGGTCACACAGGCAGAAATGCGATCCGGCGATGCCTTGACGTTTTTTTCCGGAAAACTCGGACAATTCGTTCCAAAGTAGGAGCGCAAGACGGGGCGGCACCCGCCCTGTCATCATTGGGAATACCAGGGAGGAACCCATGGGGGCATTGCTTGCGGTCTTACGTCTGCTTTCCTTTTTCAATTCGCATTTGTTGCGGGTTGGTCGTGGTGTTGGGGTTGTTGCGGTTGCTTTGATGGTGGTTGCGATCCTGATCCAGGTTGTGTTCCGCTATGGGTTCAACAATGCGCTGCCCTGGCCCGATGAGGCGGCGCGGTTCTGCATGTTGTGGATGACCGGCCTGATGGCGCCGACGGCGCTGCGGCGGGGCGGATTTGTCGCCATCGATACCCTGGTGATCATGCTGCCCAGGCAGCTGGCAAGCGCCTTGTCCCTGGTGCTGTTGTTTGTCTCGCTTGCCGTTCTCGTTGTTGCCGTTCAGATCGGCTATGCGGAAGTCACCGGTTTTGGCGGCAAATTTGCCACCGCCTCGCTCTATGTGCCCAGCAATTTGAGCTTGAGTGAGTGGATGCGGGTGCCGCGCAGCTGGATGATGCTGTCGCTGCTGGTTGGCGTGGTGCTGCTTATCCTGGTGAATGTGGAACTGATCCTGCGTTCCCTGATCGGCTTGTTCGGCGGTGAAGATCAGCTGCCCCGCATTCCCGATGCAGATATGGCGGGGGCAGACTGATGCTGATCTGGTTCCTGCCTGTCTTTCTTGTGTTCCTGATGATCGGCCTGCCGGTGTTCTTCGGCCTTCTGGCCGCTCCGGGGCTGTTGTTGTGGCTGAACGGTCAGGAGCGCGACATCACGCTTTTGTACCGCAATGTCTATAACGGCATGGATAGCTTCCCGCTGATGGCGATCCCGTTCTTCATGCTGGCCGGAGAATTGATGAACAAGGGCGGCATTACGATGCGCCTGGTGGAGTTCTCTCAGGCCTTGATGGGGCATCTGCGCGGCGGCCTTGCCCATGTCAACATCCTGTCGTCGATGCTGTTTGCCGGTCTCTCCGGTTCGGCGGTCGCCGACACGTCTGCGCTCGGCTCCATGCTGATCCCGGCGATGGAAAAACAGGGGTACACCCGCCGCTTTGCCGCCGCCATCACCGCGGCCTCCTCCGTCATTGGCCCGATCATTCCGCCGTCCGGCATCATGATCATCTATGCCTATGTCATGGGCGAGAGTGTTGCCGCGCTGTTCCTGGCCGGCATTGTGCCCGGCGTCATGGTCGGTGTTGGCCTGATGCTGATGGTCAAGGTCATGGCCGACAAATACGACTTTCCGGTTGCCTCCAGAAAGTCGACCTGGCGCGAGCGCGGCCAGGCGTCCCTAAAAGCCTTCTTTCCGCTGATGACCCCGGTGATCATTCTGGGCGGCATTCTGGCCGGCGTCTTCACGCCGACAGAAGCCGCGGCCGTCGCCGTGGCCTATGCGCTGGTGATTGGTCTGTTTGTGCTTCGAACCTTGAAGCCTCATGAGATCCCGGGTGTCTTGAACCGGGCCGGCATCACCTCGGCCGTGGTTCTGCTTTTGGTTGGCGCGGCGATGGCCTT
Source organism: Labrenzia sp. PHM005 (assembly GCF_006517275.1). Lineage (NCBI taxonomy): Bacteria > Pseudomonadati > Pseudomonadota > Alphaproteobacteria > Hyphomicrobiales > Stappiaceae > Labrenzia > Labrenzia sp. PHM005. The sequence continues at coordinate 4,794,707 of NZ_CP041191.1, forward strand.
CAAGACCGTGGTCAGCTTGAGCCATGCGCCGGAGATCATGGCGGACTTTGTGCTCAGCCTGACCGACAACCCGCTGATCTTGTTGTTCTTAATCAACCTGCTTTTGTTTGTGGTCGGTATGTTTTTGGACGCCGGACCGGCGATCATCATCCTGGGGCCGATCCTGGGGCCGATCTTCACCTCAATGGGGGTCGATTCCATCCACTTTGCCATCATCATGAGCGTCAACCTGACCATCGGTCTGGCGACGCCGCCGATGGGGCTGGTTCTGTTTGTTGCGGCCTCTGTCTCCAAAGAGCGGGTGGAGACGATTGCCAAGGCCATTCTGCCGTTTCTGGCGGTGGAGATCGCGGTGATCTTTTTGATCACCTACATTCCGGCACTGTCCATGACGATCCCGCGTCTGACCGGATTTGCCAACTGATCTGAGCTCAAAAGGGAGGAACCTCATGCTCAAATCTGCCCTGAAATCCCTAACGGTCGCGGCGATGCTCGCCGGCTCCGCCTTGAGTGCGGCGGCTGCCGACTACACGCTGCGCGCCACCGCCAACTCCAATGAAAACGATGAAGACTACGACGGTCTTGTGGTGTTCAAGAACTTCGTGGAAGCAGCCTCCAACGGCGCCATCGAAGTGGAGCTCTACATCGGCACGCAGCTGTGCTCGAACGGTGCGGAGTGCCTGCAAGGGGTCGCGGGCGGCGCGATCGACATCTACATCTCCACCTCCGGCGGGGCGTCCGGCATCTTCCCGTATGTCCAGGTGCTCGACCTGCCCTACATGATGAGCGATGACCGCATTGCCGAGCATGTTCTGAGCGGGGACTTCACCCGCACCATGCGCACCATGGCGCTGGAAGATTCAGACAACACCATCCGCTTGATGACCATCGGCAACACCGGTGGCTGGCGCAACTTTGCCAACACCAAACGCCGCGTGGCCGCCCCGGCCGACATGGAAGGCCTCAAGATCCGCACGGTTGTCGCCGACCTGCCGCAGGAGCTGGTGAAAGCCCTGGGTGCGTCGCCCACCCCGATCCCGTGGCCGGAGCTGTTCACCTCCTTCCAGACCGGCGTTGTGGAGGGCTCCAAGAACGGCATCACCGACATCATGGGCATGAAGTTCCCGGATGCCGGCCTGCAGTATGTCACCCTCGACGGTCATGCCTACATGGGCGCGCTGTGGTGGATGAGCAACGAAAAGTTCCTGTCCTTGCCGGAAGACATGCGCCGGGTGGTGGTTGACGGCTTTTATGCCCTGCAGCAGGCAACCTTCGCCTCACCGAAGCGCAAGTCGATCAAGGCCTATGAAGACTTTGTCGCCGGAGGCGGCGATCTTTATGTGCCGACCCCGGCCGAAAAAGCGGCCTTCAAGGAAGCGGCAACCCCGGTCTATGCCTGGTTTAAGGAAAACGTCGGCCGCGGCGGCGAAATCTTCGGCGCCCTCGAAGAGGCCGTCAAAGCCGCAGAAACCGACATCAATGCAGCCAGAAATGCTGACCTGAACTAGAAAGACAAAGAGCCCGGCAGGTTGCCGGGCTCCCTAGGCCGTGTGGACGAATTGGAGACGCATTTCGTGAGGCAAAGGGCAAAAAATGGCGTGGAAAGACCTGCAGAGCGTATCGATGATACGGTCAAGGGGCCGTCCGCGTCAGATTGCTGGCCTTTGCCTCACCCGAAGGGACGGTCCTGCAGCGCCCAATCCTCTGCGAAAATCCGCCTTGATGATGTACCAGCATCACCTGCGCCAGATTTTCTTGCTCTTGAACGCAGCAGATCTCGGCGAAATACATCTCCAATTCGTCCACACGGCCTAACCACTTTTTTGATTTGGAGAAGGCCCGATCACAACGGCCCTCCCCTAATCAAAAATCAACGGAACGGGTACATCCAGACCTTGTAATCGGCGACAAGAACATGCGCTTTTTCAATCTCTTCCTTGGTCATCTTCTTAACGACTTCCTCCAGGGAAATCGCAGCGTCCGGATCACCGCCAATGGCCGACAGCGTGTACCACATATATGCCCGGACCAGATCGGGCGCCGGCATGCCGCGACCAATCTCGTAATACCAGCCGATGCCGGACTGCGCACCCGGATGCCCCTTCAGGGAACTTCTCAAGTACCACTCAAACGCCCGTTGGTCGTCGCGCTCAACTCCAAGGCCCATGGCGTACATGACGCCGATCAGCTCCTCGGCGTCCGCATTGCCGGACCGGGCGGCCGGCCACAGTTCCTTCATCGCCTCTTCAAATTTCCCGGCTTCCATCAGGTCGCGCGCAGCTTCGATTTCAGCTTGAGCCGGAAGACACAACGGGCTCACGGCAAGCGAAAGAGCGACAATCGCGGCTTTGGCGGTTTGCTTCATAAGGTCTGGTCCATCCCTCTGGTGTGCCTTGCGGTTTCGCCAGCACTTTCTGCAAGTTTACCTGCTCCGCTGACCCAAGACGATTTTCTGGTTTTTGACCACAAACAAGCGGCGCTCGGTCAGCTGTTATTTTACGACAAGATCCTGTCCGGGAACAGGAATATTGCGTGTGCGACCTGCCATCATCCAAAGTTTGGCACAGGCGACGGCCTGTCCCTCGGCATTGGGGAAGGCGGGGTTGGTTTGGGGCCCAAAAGAACAGCCGGAGACGGCGCCAGCCGGATTAAGAAACGGATTCCGAGAAACGCGCCAGCGCTTTGGAATTTGGGCGCAAAAGATCTTCATACCCTGTTTCATGATGGCCGGCTTTCCATCGCCGAGACTTACGAAAACGGTTTTAATTCACCTGCGGAAGAATGGTTGCCGACCGGCTTCAATTCTCTGCTTGCCGCGCAGGCGGTATTCCCGCTGGTGGCCCAATTCGAGATGTCCGGCAATCCGAAAGAAAACGAAATTGCCGGGGCGGTCCATGACCGGATTGATGCGGCCTGGCCGATCCTTGCCAAACGGGTTCGGATAATTCCTGAATACGGTCAAATGTTTATCGACGCTTTCGCGCATATTGAATCCGCTGAAGAGGTGACAATCGTCGAGATCGCCAACGCACTCGCGGCGTTCCAGGCAATTGAATGGCAGAGTTTTGACAGCCCCTTCGATCACTATCTTTCGGGGAATAAAGCCGCCCTCACCTCACCGCAAAAACGAGGTCTGGATCTCTTTTATGGCAAGGCCGGATGCGCTGCCTGCCATTCCGGCCCGCTGATGAGTGACCAGAAATTTCATGCCCTCGGCCTCCCGCCCTTCGGCCCCGGACGGACGCGGCGTTTTGATCCGATGGTTCGCGATGTCGGACGCATGGGAGAAAGTGATGCACTGGACGATGCCTACCGTTTTCGTACGCCAATGCTGCGCAATGTCGAGCTGACCGCCCCTTATGGTCACAACGGCGCCTATCCGACGCTGGACGGCATTATCCGCCATCACCTTGACCCCGATGGCATGCTGGCTAACTGGCAACCGGACGTGGCGGCGCTTCCAGATGCGCCCTGGCTCGCGCCGATTGATTTTGTCGTCTGGCGTGATAAACGGGAAATGGCCCGCCAGGCCCGGTTCCGCGATGTCGACCCGATGTCTCTGACCGATCCCGAAATTTCTGATCTCGTGGCCTTCCTCAGGGCCCTCACCGGCACAGCCTCTGTGACAACACCGCCCTTTGGCGTTCCAGATAAGGTTCCCAGCGGCCTGCCGGTCGACACTCCACAATAAGGACAAGAACAAAATGGTGGAACCATTGAAGGACCGGGCCAATCAGTTGTTCCCGGGCATAGCGATTGCCGGCCTGGTGGCAATTTCCGCGCAGTTCCTCAACGAACATTACGGCGCCCCGGCCATGCTGATGGCCATCCTCTTGGGCATGCCGCTGAACTTCCTGTCCGAGGAACAAAAGACGGCCGAAGGCATTGCCTTTTCAGCCAGAACCTTGCTGCGGATCGGCGTCGCGCTTCTGGGTGTGCGGATCAGCGTGGATATGGTGGAAGCGCTTGGCTTGCCGTTTCTGGCCCTTGTGATTGCTGGTGTCCTGGCAACGATTGGCTTTTCGCTTTTGATCGGCAACCTCTTTGGCAAGGACCGGTTGTTTTCTTTCCTGTCCGGCGGGGCCGTCGCAATCTGCGGGGCTTCGGCGGCCATGGCGATCGGTTCCATTCTGCCCAAACGCGAGCATGCTGAGCGCGACCTTGCCTTTACCGTGATCACGGTAACGGTGCTCTCCACGCTTGCCATGATCTTCTACCCGATCCTGACCGGTTCCCTAGGATTGACCACCGATGAAACCGGCGTCTTTTTGGGCGGCACAATTCATGATGTTGCTCAAGTGGTTGGCGCAGGTTTTTCGATTTCCGAAGAAACCGGCGACCTCTCAACCTTGGTCAAGCTGATCCGCGTCACGCTTTTGGCTCCGATCGTTCTGGTGGCGGCGCTTATCCTGCGGAAAGGGTCGGCACCTGATGCAGCCCGCCCGCCGCTGATGCCGGCGTTTGTTATTGCCTTTCTGATCCTGGCAACGTTCAATTCCTTTGGCCTGATCCCGGAGATGGCCAAAGATGCCGCCAGTCAGGTCTCCCGCTGGGCGCTATTGGCGGCGATCGCAGCCGTCGGCATGAAAACCTCGATCCCCAAACTCCTGGAAGTCGGCGGCCCTGCCATCTGGATGGTGGTCACCCAAACGATCTTCCTGGCGCTCTTTGTCCTGGGTGGGATTTGGTTGATTGGGGGCGCTCCCCAAACTCCGTCATTACCCGGCCTGTCCGGGTAATCCATTCCATTTTCAGGCAACACCCACTGCTGTCTGATTGGAAAGGAAGCGGCATGGATCCCCGATCAAGCCGGGGATGACGACTGTGTTACGTGCTACCATAAGTGATCGTCCAACGTTTCCTTGTTGTTTACACCTGCGCCCATGCTTTCGCGCCACAAGGGCTTTTCTTGGGACGTTGAGTGTGAAATATAGCTTTCACCTCTTCACGGCAGATTTTCTGGCTGATCCTGAGAACACAGGCGTCCCGGCCCCTGCCCAGAAATTTCGAAAGCATGTTGATGAAAAGCTACATCACCACTCCGATCTATTACGTCAACGGTTCCCCGCATATCGGCCACGCCTTCACCTCGATCATGGCCGACATCCTGAAGCGGAACCGGCAGGCGCTGGGGGTTGAGATGATGCTGTCCACCGGTGTCGACGAACACGGCCAGAAGAACCAGGAAGCGGCAGAAGCTCTCGGCATGCCGGTCACCGACTATCTCGACATGCGTTGCAAGGAATTCCGGGATGTTTTTGAGCAGCTCGGCGTGGAATTCGATTATTTCGTGCGCACCAGCCGCGACGGCCACAAGACGGCTGTTGCAGACATGGAACAACGCATCTTCGACAAGGGCCTGATCGTCAAGAAACAGTACACCGGCACCTACTGCAAGGGCTGCGAGGAGTTCAAAAAAGAGAGCGACCTCACCGAAGACGGCCAGTGCCCGCTGCACCCGACCATGAAGGTCGAGCAGACGGACGAGACCAACTATTTCCTGAAGATGGAACCGTTCCGCGAGAAGCTTCTGAAGCACATCGACGAAAATCCGGACTTTGTGCAGCCCGAGCCGTTCAAGAACGAGCTGAAGCAGATGCTGGCCGAGCCGCTGGAGGATCTGTGTATCTCCCGGCCGAAGACCCGCGTGACCCTCGGCGTTGATTTGCCGTTTGATCCGGACTTCGTGACCTATGTCTGGTTCGACGCGCTGGCCAACTACCTGACCAACATCGGCTGGCCGGAAGATGGCTACCAGGACTGGTGGGCCGAGTGTGAACACATGATCGGCAAGGACATTTTGAAGCCGCATGGCGTCTATTGGCCGTTGATGCTGATGGCCGCAGACCTGCCGCTGCCAAAAAAACTGACCGTACATAGCCACTGGGTGGGTGCCGGCGGCGTGAAAATGTCGAAATCCATCGGCAATGTGGTCGATCCGATCGAAGTGATGGACAAGCTCGGCTTCGATGCCCTGCGCTGGTATCTGGCCCGTCACATGCGCGCCGACAGCGACAGCCAGATTTCGGTCGACCTGATCACGCAGACCTACAATTCCGAACTCGGCAACAAGATCGGCAATCTGCTGTCCCGCGTCGCCAAGTTCTCCAACAAGAACTTTGACGGCAAGGTGCCTGTGCCGGGTGCGCTAACTGCGGAAGACGAGGCGCTGCGCAAAACTGTTGTTGAGGCCGCAACGGCCTTCTCCGGCTGGATAAACCTGCAGGACATTCCAGCTGCTACGCAGTCGATCGTCGATGGCGCGGTGGCCATGAACGAATACATCGACCAGCAGGCGCCGTGGTCGCTCTTCAAGAATGAAGACACCCGCGAGCGCTGCGCGACCGTGCTTTATGTCACGCTGGACTGTCAGCGGATCCTGTTTGAGGCGCTTTTGCAGGTGATCCCAGGCTCCGCCAACCGGGCTCTCGGTATGCTCAACGCTCCGGAGGCAGCAAGCCCCTGGAAGCCGGAACTCGACAAGCTGGCAGGCGGCACCGAACTCGGCGAGATCGACGCCCTGTTCCCACGGGTTCAGTAAGTTTTCGGACTTTTTCAAAAACCAAAAACGCCGGCTAGTTTGCCGGCGTTTTTTTGATCTAGTTTGCCCGGCTTAAGCTGCCAAGAATTCCAGCCGGTCATCGAGGCGCGCAGGTGTGATTTCCAGTATTTCGGCCGTGACAACCTGTTCGGCAACAAACGGATCCTTTTGAACAAAGGCTTCCAGATCGGCACGCGTTGCGTTGTGCGCCAAAATACCGCCGCCCTGATTGGGCGGCAGGCTGCCAACCATGAGAAACAGGCCGTTGTCGAAGCCTTGCTGGATCCAAGCCTTGTGCCCGTCTATCAATTCCCCTGCCCGGGCCTTGTTGTCTGCAAATTTCAATGTGACGACAAACATTATCTCTCCTTTCGTTTATCTCATTAAATTCAGTGTGGTTGGGCAGCGGGTTGAACATTTAGATCCAGCCAAGCCAGAATCTTTTCGACTTCCCGTTTGACAAACGCTTCGTCCTGAAAGGCTTGCGCCAGCGTTGCGACGCCCTGGCTCCAGCTCAGGACATGCAGCGCATGATCTTGTGCCTTGTCCTTACTGCCCAAGGCTTCGAACTGACGGGTCAGCCAGTCCCGGAACAGCGCCAGGATCCCGTTGGCTTTCTGCTTTGCCGGATGATCTAGTTTTGCAAGTTCCGCGGTCAGCGTACCGACCGGACAGCCGTAGGCCATGATTTTCGTTTGATTGGTGATGACGATTTTGATGAAACAAGCGATGCGGTCTTTCGGATCGGCCGCCGTTTCGTCCCACTTGGCCAGCAAGACCTCACGGTCCGCCAGGCGTTTTTCAATCACCGCGTCCAGGATCTCGTCCTTGGTCTTGAAGTGATAATAGAAATTGCCGCGCGAGATTTTCACGGCCGCCGCAATGTCGGCGAAAGACGTGTCACCGAAGCCACCCTCGTAAAACAGCTGATCGGCCGCCTCGATGATTTGCCGGCGCGTCTGTTTGCCCGCCATTTATCAGTTTCCCTTCATGTCCGAACCGACAGATCCAGCCCTGGTCCGGCATCAAGATCCGGGCCGCTGCATGGCCCAACACCCATTAGGACGCTTGACCTATTTTTTGAAATTAGGACAAACGACCTAATATTTCAAGAGTTGGTTTTGGGGGCAGCAATGGGAAGGTACTGACCAGGATTTTGGGGGCAGCTACGACGACAATCCTCGCCTCACGCGTCTGTGAACCGAAGTTGTCTGTCTCCTGTCACCTCCTGTCAGGGCGACAATTCCCTGACAGAATTCGCGATATCGTCTCGGCGAAAGACGGCAAGGCACCACTATTTCCCTCATAAAGTCAATTACTTGGTGTTTTTACTCTTCAAATTCGACAAATGGTGACTTTTCTCCACAAACCAGAATTTGGTAACACTTGACGTTACCGAAGCTGATCCAGTGCATTTTTGCACGGTGCTGGTGCATTCCTCCGACTTGGAAATGCCATCTCTCCACTTACGTTCAACCCGCTTGGCGGCACAACCGGCCAGCCGGGAGCGCTCCGGCTGGTTCTCTTGTGGAGGGAGAAAATGACACTCTTAGACACCCCGCTCGTGACCGATGATCCGGGTCTTCCGGCCTCTGATTTTTTTGATCAGGTGCGGGCCCGGACGTTGGCCTTGACCGACCCGCTCACCCCGGAAGACATGGGCCTTCAGTCGATGGAAGATGCCAGCCCGCCGAAGTGGCATCTGGCTCATACGACATGGTTTTTTGAAGAATTTATTCTGAAACCCTATTTGCCTGGCTATCAGTCGGCCGATGACCGCTTCGCCGTTCTCTTTAACTCCTATTATGTCCAGGCCGGCCCGCGGCACACCCGCTCCAAACGCGGACTTCTGTCCCGCCCGTCTGTACCGGAAGTCTTAAGCTATCGGGCGCATGTGGAAGAAGCGCTTCAGGACGGCCTCGCCCGTCAGGCCTTTTCCAAATCCGTGCTGGAAATTGAAGACCTGATCACCCTTGGCTGCCATCACGAGATGCAGCATCAGGAGCTGCTGGTCACCGATTTCCTGCATGCCCTTTCCTTCAATCCGCTGCTGCCCGCCTATGCCCCGGCCAAACTGGCGCCGGTTGCCGCCGTCGCGGAGCACGGTTGGACCTGCCATGACGGCGGCCTCATCGAAATCGGCCACAGCGGGCAAGGATTTGCCTATGACTGCGAAGGCCCGCGCCACAAGGTCTGGCTCAATCCCTACAAGCTCGCCGACAGGCTGGTCACCAACGGCGACTGGCTCGCTTTCATGGAAGACGGCGGTTATGAAAACCAGGCCCTGTGGCTGATGGAGGGCTGGGCTGTCCGGGAGAAAAACGACTGGGATTGCCCCCTCTATTGGTGGCAACAGGACGGTGAGTGGTGGAGTTTTTCGCTTCAAGGCCCGCGCCCGGTCGATCTGTCCGCACCCGCCGTCCATGTCAGCTATTATGAGGCCGATGCCTATGCACGCTGGGCCGGTCACCGGCTGCCGACCGAAGCGGAATGGGAGCATGCCGCATCCCGGACAGCCATTACCGGCAACTTTTTGGAAAATAACACTTTTGCGCCGGTTGGGCGGACGAACAGCCTGTGGGGCGACGTCTGGCAATGGACCTCCAGCGCCTTTTCCCCCTACCCGGGTTTCCGGCCGCCAGACGGCGCCATTGGCGAATACAACGGCAAATTCATGGTGAACCAGATGGTCTTGCGCGGGGGCTCCTGTGCCACGCCCAAAGCGCAGATGCGCGCCTCTTACCGAACCTTCTTTTATCCGCACCAGCGCTGGCAAATGCTGGGCCTCAGACTGGCGGGCGACCGATGACCAAACACGTAAAACCTGAAATCACATCTCCAGCATTCAAGACTGAGATCCTGGCGGGTCTGACCGCCGCCCGCAAAACCATCAGCAGCAAATGGCTTTATGACGATGTCGGCTCGCATCTCTTTGAGGCGATCACCGAGCTGGACGTCTATTACCCGACCCGCACCGAACTGAGTATTTTGGAGAAAAACAAGCAGAAATACGCCCGAATCCAAGGTGCGCGCGGCGCCATGGTGGAGCTCGGCAGCGGCTCCAGCCGCAAGACCAATCTGCTTCTTGGCACTTTCCATGACCTCTCGGTCTATATGCCGGTCGATATTTCCGCCAACCACTTAAAAGAAGCTGCTGACCGGGTGCGCAGGGCCTATCCGTCGCTTGCGGTCATCCCGGTGACAGCCGACTTCACCGAACCACTTGGCCAGTTGCCGCTTCTGCCGGAACTCCCGGTTCTGGTGTTCTTTCCAGGCTCAACCATTGGCAACTTTGAAAAAGAGGAAGCGTCAAACCTGCTGGCGAACATCAAAAAGGCCATGCCCGGCGCGACCATGCTGGTCGGTGTTGACCGGCCGAAGGACGAAGACACCCTGATTGAAGCCTATGACGATAAGACCGGTGTCACGGCAGCGTTCAACCAGAACCTTCTGCAGCGGATCAACCGCGAGATCGGCGCCAACTTCAACCTCAGCGCCTTCCGCCATAAAGCGGTCTGGAACAGGTCAAAAAGCCGGATCGAGATGCATCTGGAAAGCCTGTCGGATCAAAAAGTTACCGTGGCCGAGCAAACCTTGACCTTAGAAGAAGGTGAGACCATCCACACGGAAAACTCCCACAAGTATTCAGAAGACGCCTTCACAGCGATTGCCGAAGACGGCGGCTGGCAGGTTCAAGACATCGACACAGATCCGAAAAGACACTTTTCGGTCTACACCCTAACGGCTGAGTAACAGCCCTATGGAAGAAAGAGCCCTTGCCGTCATTGGCGAGGGCTCACCTTTCAGCAACCGCCAACCGCGCGGCCAACCCGACAAAGACAATCCCGGCCATCCGGTTGAGCCATACTTGTGCTTTTGGCGAGCGCTTCAGAAAGGCGCCCAGCAATCCGCCGCCTAATGCGACCCCGCCAAATACCAGGATCGTTGCAACGATGAAAAGGCCGCCAAATATCAGGATCTGACCCGGAACTGAGCCGCGTGCCGGATCAGCAAACTGCGGCAGGAAAGCCAGAAAGAAGATGGCAACCTTCGGGTTGGTGACATTCATGATAATGCCGCGCCGGTAAAGCGCGGTCAGGGAAAGCTCCGGACTGTCATTGCCGTTTATTTTGCTGCTTCCGGCGCGGAACGCCTGAACAGCCAGATAGATCAAATAGGCCGCCCCAGCGAATTTGAGCGCAGTAAACGCCAAAGCCGACGTTTGAAAAATTGCAGCGACACCCAACGCAACGGCGACAGTGTGCACGATCAAACCTGTGCAAAGCCCCAAAGTCACAATGAGACCTGCAAGACGCCCATAAAGCGCAGATTGGGTGAGCACAAAGATATTGTCCGGCCCAGGCGCCAGCCCAAGCGCTATGGCAGCTACAAAAAACACACCTAGAACATCTATGGGAATCATGCCCGCCTCCGATCTTATGTCTCCTCCATCTCCGGTTCTTTGCGACCGGTCAAGGGGCGGTTTCCGGGAATAACTGGCAACAGCAATATCCTTGGCAAATTTTCGATGTATCGAAACAATTGTTTCAGAAATTGACATTGTAAAAAACAAATGAAACAGTACGGCGATGACATCCACACCGCCGCCACAGATCCGAGCCGCCATCTCGGCGAATTACGCTGATCTCAGTGATACACTGCGCACGGCTGCGGACTATCTCGCTGATAATCAACTGGAAATTGCGACGCGCAGCCTCCGCGCCATCGCTGCGGCCAGCGGTGTATCACCGGCCAGCTACACGCGCCTCGCCCGGGCATTGGGCTTTTCCGACTACGAAACTTTACGCGAACAAGCGCGGCTGGAGCTGAGCCAGAGGGGCAGCAGTTTTCAGGATAAGGCCCGCCAGCTTCAAAACGAAGCTGACCTACCTCTTCTGCCACGCCAGGCGGCCGCCTGTGCCGACAATATCAAGGCTCTGGCAGACGACATCGATCAGGACACTCTGGAACGGGTGGTCGAATGTCTATCCAAGGCCCGCAAGAAGGTTGTTGTCGGCTCACTCGCTTCGGCCGGATTTGCCGATTATTTCGCCTATCTGGCAAACTGGTTCGATGACCGGTGGATCGTCGCCGGACGCAACGGCGCGTCTCTCGGAGGCTCGCTCGCCAGCCTCACATCAGACGATTGCATCGTGATCGTTTCAAAACACCCCTATGCGCACCGCTCAGTCAGGGCGGCCGAGCTGGCAGCAGAAAACGGTGCGAAAGTCATCGTCCTGACCGACAGCCATGCGTTTCCGGGATTGCAATTCGCCGACTTTCACTTCATTCAACGCACTGAAAGTCCACACTTTTTCTCATCTTACGCGGCCACGCTCGTGCTCATTGAAACCATCACGGGCATGCTGGTCGCGCGAGCCGGTTCCGAGGCGGAAGCCCGGATCCAGAATGTCGACAAGCACAATCGCTTGCTCGATGAACTTGAAAATGTCTAGGGTGGTTGTGCCGCTCTGGATCGATAATTGAAAATAGAGGGAAGCCTAGTCAAATGATGATGAAACTGAACCTTGCCGGTGCTGTTCTTGCGACCAGCATCGCCTTTACCGGCGCCGCCTCCGCGGAAGAATTCATCACCATCGGCACCGGCGGTGTCACCGGTGTTTATTACCCGACCGGTGGTGCGATCTGCCGTTTGGTCAACAAAGGCCGCAAAGAACACGGCATCCGCTGCTCGGTGGAATCCACCGGCGGCTCTGTCTACAACATCAACACCATCCGTGAAGGTGAGCTGGAATTCGGCGTGGCTCAGTCTGACTGGCAGTACCACGCTTACAAAGGCACCTCCAAGTTCGAAGACAAAGGTGCGTTTGAAGACCTGCGCGCTGTGTTCTCCGTACACCCGGAGCCGTTCACAGTTGTGGCTCGCGCCGATTCCGGCGTGAAGAACTTTGCCGATCTGAAAGGCAAGCGCGTCAACATCGGCAACCCGGGTTCCGGTCAGCGCGGCACCATGGAAGTTCTCATGGAAGGCATGGGCTGGACCACCGACGACTTTGAACTCGCAACCGAGTTGAAAGCTGCTGAACAGTCTGCTGCTCTGTGTGACAACCAGATCGATGCCATGGTTTACACCGTTGGCCACCCGTCTGGTTCCATCCAGGAAGCCACCACAGCTTGTGACTCTGTTCTGGTCACTGTTGATGGCGCAGCCGTCGATAAGCTGGTTGCAGACAACAGCTACTACCGCACCGCGACCATTCCGGGCGGAATGTACCGCGGCAACGACAGCGACACCGGCACCTTTGGTGTGGGCGCAACCTTCGTGACGTCTGCAAAAGTTTCTGAAGACACTGTTTACACTCTTGTAAAGTCCGTCTTTGAAAACTTTGACGCCTTCAAGAAGCTGCATCCTGCATTCGCCAACCTGAAGCCGGAAGAAATGGCTCAGGACGGTCTGTCTGCTCCGCTGCATCCGGGCGCTGCCAAGTACTACAAAGAAAAAGGCTGGGTGAACTAATCCACGCTTTGAATACGGGCCCGGGGGCATTCCCCCGGGCTTTTTCTCTGCCGGTCGCGATACAAACAATATTTGACCGGGCTGCTAACAAAACACCTTCCTAGTCCAATGCGCTTTGGCGTGCGGGACCGCAAGAAAACCATCGCACCGGCGAAACGGGGAGCCGGCAAACGGGGGAACATTCGATGTCTGAAGACTATCAATCGGACAGGAAAGCCGGATCAAGCGGCCTGTCTGAAGAAGAACTTCAGGAATTGGTCGCCGCGTCCGATTCAGGGTCACGTAATCCGGCCGGTGCCATAGGCCTTTTTCTCGCATCTATCGCACTCATCTGGTCCGCATTTCAGGTCCTTCTGGCATCTCCACTCTCGAACTATGTTCTACCCAGCGACCTCATCAACAACAGCCGTCAGGTTCACCTCGCCTTCGCCATCTTCCTGGCGTTCATGGCTTACCCCGCGCTGAAAAGCAGCCCGCGCCATCACATTCCGTTGCAAGACTGGGCGCTGGCCCTCGCTGGGACTTTCATGGCGCTTTATGGTCTGTTCTTCTACGACAAGATCGTCAACAACGGCGGTTTGGCAGATCACACGGACAAATGGTTCGCGCTCGCAGGCATCATCATCCTGTTTGAAGCTGCGCGCCGGACACTCGGTCCGGCAATGGCCGTGGTTGCAACGATCTTCCTGCTTTATGTCTTCTTCGGCTCGTCCCAATGGGTGCCTGAAGTCATGCGCTGGAAAGGCGCATCGCTGCAAAAGGCGATGAGCCACATGTGGATTACATCCGAAGGGGTCTTCGGCATCGCCCTTGGCGTCTCGACCAAATTCGTCTTCCTGTTTGTTCTCTTTGGCGCTCTGCTCGATAAGGCCGGCGCAGGCAACTACTTCATCAAGATGGCATTTGCCGCACTTGGCCACTTGAAGGGCGGACCGGCGAAGGCTGCTGTTGTCGGTTCTGCAGCAACCGGCCTCATCTCCGGCTCCTCCATCGCCAACGTGGTCACCACAGGCACTTTCACCATTCCGCTGATGAAACGGGTCGGTTTCAGCTCAGAACAAGCGGGATCTGTTGAAGTTGCCTCATCGGTGAATGGCCAGATCATGCCACCGGTTATGGGCGCCGCCGCCTTCCTGATGGTAGAATACGTCGGCATCTCCTATGTCGAAGTGATCACCCATGCCTTCCTGCCGGCGGTCATCTCCTACATCGCGCTGGTCTACATCGTGCACTTGGAAGCGGTGAAGCGGAACATGCCGACCATCGGCCATAAGACCGTTTCTACGCTGCGCACAATCCTAGGCATGTTCTTCTTCTTCGCCGGATTTGCAGCGCTGTGTTACGGCATCAAATTCCCGATTGGTTGGATTACAGCCCTTGTGCCGGATGGTGCCAGCTGGATCCTCGCAGTCCTGGTTTTTGTCGCTTACGTGGCACTTCTGAAAATGGCTGCTAGCGTCGAAGACCTGCACCCGGACGATCCGAATGCCAAAGACATTGTGCTTCCGGAAATCGCTGACATTTACAAATGCGGCCTTTATTACCTGCTGCCGATCATCGTTCTGGTTTACTTCCTGATGATCGAACAGAAATCTCCGGGCCTGTCCGCCTTCTGGGCGACCATGCTGCTCTTTGTCATCCTGCTCACCCAGCGGCCGATCAAGGCGATCTTCCGCGGTGAAAACGAGATGGTCGAGGAGTTCAAAGAAGGCATCAACGACCTTGCCAAAGGCATGATCGACGGCGCCCGCAACATGATCGGCATCGGTCTGGCAACCGCCACCGCCGGCATCATTGTAGGCACCGTGACCCTGACCGGTATCGGCCAGGTTATGGCGGACCTCGTTGAACTGGTCTCCGGCGGCAATCTGGTCCTGATGTTGGCATTTGTCGGTCTTCTGTCCCTCGTCCTGGGCATGGGCCTGCCGACAACAGCGAACTACATCGTTGTGTCCTCGCTGATGGCCGGTGTGGTTGTTGAACTCGGCGCGCAATCCGGCCTGATCGTGCCGCTGATTGCCGTTCACCTGTTCGTCTTCTACTTCGGCATCATGGCGGACGTGACACCGCCTGTGGGTCTTGCCTCCTTCGCCGCGGCAGCGGTGTCGGGCGGTGATGCCATCAAGACCGGCTTCACAGCGTTCTTCTATTCGCTGAGAACCGTTGCGCTACCGTTTGTCTTCATCTTCAACACAGACCTTCTGTTGATCGATGTGGGATGGGGCCAGGGCATCTTGGTGTTCATCATGGCAACGATAGCCATATTGGCGTTCACCGCCGGAACCATGGGTTATTTCATGACCCGGTCCCGCATCTACGAGAGCATTGCTCTGGTATTGGTCGCCTTCATCCTGTTCCGTCCGGACTTCTTCATGAACCGGATCCAGCCTCCGTATGAAATGATCGAACCGGCGAATTTCGTCCAGACAGTTGGCGAAGCACCTTCGGGAGATCAAGTGCGGGTCACCGTTTCCGGACCGGACTTTGACACAGGGTCCAAGGCCGAAACGACTTTTGAGCTGACCGTCGGCAGCGAAGCCGATGGTGATGCTCGCTTGTCGGCAGCCGGTCTCACGGTTCTCGTCGAAGACGGCGTTGTGAAACTGGATGAGCCTTTCCCTGGCACGCCGTATTTTGAAAAACTCGGCAACTTCGACTTCTATGGCGATGATCCCGTTGTCATTAAGTCTGCCCAGATCGAAATGCCTCAGATGCCGAAGGAACTCATCTACATTCCCGGCCTGTTGCTTCTCGGACTGATCTATCTGCTGCAGCTCCCAAGAGCACGGGCAAGCCGCAAAGAAGAACAAGAAGGAGCGCTGGCATGATCAAGACCGTCCTCTGT
This sequence comes from Labrenzia sp. PHM005, assembly GCF_006517275.1. Lineage (NCBI taxonomy): Bacteria > Pseudomonadati > Pseudomonadota > Alphaproteobacteria > Hyphomicrobiales > Stappiaceae > Labrenzia > Labrenzia sp. PHM005. Next base: position 4,810,571 of record NZ_CP041191.1, read on the forward strand.
GCTGTTGACATCACCCATCCAGAAGACCGGGAAGTCTTACAGACAGCTGCCCGGCTCGCTGAGCTGGACGATGCGCAACTGGACGTCATCACCGTTGTGCCGAATGTCGGCCTGACGCTGGTGGGTTCCTACTTCGACGAAAACTTTCAGAACCAGCTGGTGACCGACACACAAAACTCGCTCAAGGAAATGGTTGGCAGTGTGGTGGGCGAAGGCCGGAACGAAAAAATCCGCCATGTGGTCACCACCGGATCCATCTATGAGGAGATCCTGACGGTGGCAGACCAAACAAAAGCGGATCTGATCGTCATCGGCGCCCACAAACCGCAGCTGCGCGAGTTCCTGCTCGGACCCAACGCTGCCCGGGTGGTGCGCCACTCGAAATGCTCGGTCTACGTGGTCCGGGTTTGATCAATAAAAACACCAAGGGCCGGATCTTCCGGCCCTTTTGCTAAGTACTTGTTTAGCAACGGAAAATATTCTGCGCGGGCTTACGTATGCAGGCGCGGGTCGAGGGCAAAGCGCTCTTGGCGAACATCCTCAAAGTGGCCGGTTGCCCGGTCGGCATCGAACATCAAGTTCCAGCTATGCCGCGACACGGTTGAGGGAACCAGAGTAAACACGTGCTCCCTCAGAAGCTGATCCCCAAAAGCCTTCTGACCCGGACCATGACTTCCCGGGACCAGCCAATTGGGGTTCGGTATATCTCCCGGATAGACGACATGAACCTTGGTAAGGTCGATCACCCGTGCCGACGTCATGACATGGGGGGCCGTGTCCAAGACCTTGAAGCCCTTATGGACAGCAACTTCCATGATCGCCGTTGACGGATCCACCGACGCGTAGACAGCCCGAATTCCTTTCGAGTTCCAGCGCCCGCCGACCCGGTAGGCGCCCTCACCTTTGTTCCAGCTGCGCGAATGCCGTTCCTGGTCCAACCGCCAGAACCGGAGTTCGCCGGATCCAAGCGGCGCTGGAAGTGGCGTCACGTATAGACCCCATATTCCATACGCGTCAGATAGTTCCCGACAGCTTCGGCGCCTGCGGCCGTTTCAAGAAGATCAATCGGCCTGCGGTTGTTGAGCCCGATCGCGGGCTCCAAGATCCACGCCTCAGCGGCTTCCTGGCTTCCCATGATGTCTGTTGCCTGCGCTATAATCCCGGCAAAGCGCCAGGCCCGGCTGCTCTGTTCCGTCGACAGCAGCTTTTGTTTTGTATCCGACTTCCGGCGTTGCAAGGTGCGGATACTGATACCGATCGCCTTGTTGAGCACATCGCCAGTCGACAAAACATGCACCCCTTCGACCAGGTGCAACAGTGATTTAGCGGGGAGGCCTTGAACGATGATGTCATGCGCATCCAGCGAATCGTTGACCGGACGTTTCATAATCTTGCGCCCGCCCAACAACCGGTAGGCGCGGGTTGCGTCATTTTCCAGCAACACCGGCGCCTCTTGAGCGGTCATATCTCTTTTCTCGGCGACTGCAGTCATGATGAAACCTCCGTGCGTCACATGTCACTAAAAATATGACACTTGTCGCTAATGTTTTCAAGATTGCCAGCATTCACCATAGGCACAGAGGATAAACAGCTTTCCTATCAATTCATCTTCTTAAACTTCACATTTTGAACGTTCAGCGGACCGACCGGGGTCATCAGGCTGGCTTTGTAGAGCAAAAGATACGGTTTTCCGGGAACTTCGGCCAGGTGGACTTCCATTGTTTTGTTGGCGGCAAGTTGCTGGATCGTCTTACGGTTTGGCCGGTGACCTGAAATTGGCCTGTAGCGGGCTTTGCACGCAAGCACGCCCCCGGAATACCGTTTGCCGCGACCCGTCATCTGGTATTTTGCCTTGTAAGATAGAACGACATCATACCGGTCCCGTCCATCGTAAATCGCAACGGTGCGGTTGCAGCTATCCCGGTGAAGACCTCTGGGAGCTGGAAACAGGACTGCGCTTAAAGGGTCGATAACGCCGCGCTTATGCGCTTCGGTCACCTTGACCCGTTCATTCATTCGGTCCTGCGCCGGATGAATTTGCCGCCCGGTTACGGAGCCCTTGGCCATGGTCATGGTGACTGTGTTCGGCTTGCCCTCTTCTTCCGCCTGCATAGTGAAGGAGGCAGGCAAGAGGCCAGCCGGAGAAACGGAACCGGTGGCGTGCACGCTGCCTGAGCCATCGGAGACGAAATTGCCGAAGGCTGCCATGTTGCCTTGGCCATGAAGGCGATACGTCTTGTCATTCAAATCGACCGACAAGGCCCCCTCTCCGATCTTTAGGCCCGTCAGAGAAATATCGTATTTCACATAAAGACTGCTGGCTTGTGCAGGCATCGTCAGCAAACACACAGCGGCTGCAATTGTTTTCAGGCGCATCGGGCTCCCCCTTTTGTCTGGCGCTCTCTCAAATCTGAAGCAGACCATGCCAAGCAAATTGGGCACCAGTACGGAGAAGTTGTTCAGCTAACGTTCAGGTTCTGAAGCCGTTTTTGCAGTCCCGCCTGCAGCTCCTTGATATCCTTCTTGCTCTGCCAAACACAGTTTTCCAGTCCGGTCAGGACTTCGCCCAGCGTACGATCGGCTTTGCCCAAGGTACGATTTCCATGCAGATTCTAGGAAATGGCGTTGCAATATGCCAAAACCGACCTATCTGATCGCAATAATGCGATGAATAATTCATGACGGCGGCGAATGTCCCGTCATGCGTAGGGCAAAACAGATCCGGAGTTGCTGACAAATGAACGATACCCCCTCCTACACCCCGCCAAAAGTCTGGACCTGGGAACAGCCAAGCGGCGGTCAGTTTGCCAGCATCAACCGGCCGATTTCTGGTGCGACCCACGAAAAGGACCTTCCGGTCGGCAAACACCCATTGCAGCTCTATTCCCTGGCTACGCCGAACGGCGTCAAGGTCACCTTGATGCTGGAAGAATTGCTGGCCTTGGGCCACAAAGGGGCGGACTATGACGCCTGGCTGATCAAGATCGGTGATGGCGATCAGTTTGGTAGCGGTTTTGTCGGCGCCAACCCGAATTCAAAGATCCCGGCTCTGGTCGATCACAGCACAGCGACCCCGACCCGCGTTTTCGAATCGGCGTCGATCCTGATGTATCTGGCCGAAAAATTCGGCGAGTTCCTGCCCGCCGAGGGCCCGGAACGCACGGAGACCTTGAACTGGCTATTCTGGCAGATGGGCTCTGCGCCCTATCTCGGCGGCGGCTTCGGCCATTTTTACGCCTACGCGCCGGAGAAATTCCAATACCCGATCGACCGTTTTTCTATGGAAACCAAACGCCAGCTGGATGTGCTCGACAAAGCGCTTGCCGAGCGTCCATTTATCGCCGGTGAAAACTACTCCATCGCCGATATGGCGATCTGGCCGTGGTACGGCGGCTTGGTCCTTGGGCGGCTCTACAACGCAGCCGAATTCCTATCGGTGCATGAGTACAAGAACCTCGTTGCCTGGGCCGAGAAAATTGACGCCCGCCCGGCGGCCGTCCGCGGCCGCATGGTCAACAAGACCTGGGGCGAAGACTATGAGCAACTGGATGAACGCCATGATGCTGCCGACATCGACGCCAAGTTGGCGTTGAAAGACGCTGCCGAATAACCGGCATTTGTTGAATGGTTCAAGAACTGGAAAGGCGGCCCAACAAGCCGCCTTTTTGCTTTCGGGGTCGGGAGGTTACGACGCGATTCCTCAGCCTCCTCTACTTCACAAAACTTCTTCCAATCCTGCATATAGGTGAGCTTGTAAGGTCGAGCCGGTCTGACGCAGCTTAACAAGCGGTGCAAACTCGTCGGAATTCCAAAAAGCCAAGGCAGCGTCCCGGCTTGGAAACCGAATAACAAATGCTGCATCAGGTGTGGTTTCATCGCCTTCAAGCACTTCTGGTTCGCCGCCTTTTACAAGGAACTCGCCGCCATTGGCTTCGATCAATGCCGGAACTTTAGCGAAATACTCCTCCATCCAGTCACGATTGTGAATGGCCATCCTGCCAACAATAAATGCGGTCATTTGCTTGGCTCCAAATCAATTAAACAAGGCGTCACAATAGTTTCATCTGATACTATCATAGTTGACCTGTGGCTGATGGGGCCACGTGCACTGACTGAAACTCACCGGCCTCGTGCCGGTTTTTTTTCAACTTCCCCTCAACCGCTCCGCTTGCGGCGCTGGGTTGGGGTTTCGCCGTATTGGGCTTTGTAGGCTTGAGAAAAAGAAGCCGCGGTCGAAAATCCGCAGGAAAGTGCGATCTCGATTTGCGGCATGCGTGTGTCAACGACCAGCGTGTGCGCTTTCTTCAAGCGGATCTTTTTGTAAAGCTTTGCCGGGGTCGTGTTGAAGTAGACCGTGAACAGCCGTTCCAAATGCCGTGTTGAGAGGCCCACTTCCTTGGCCAGATTTCCTAAGCGCAACGGCTGCTCGATGTTGGTTTCCATCAGCCGGAGCGAGTTTTGCAGCCGTTTCTCGAAATAGTTGGGGTTGTAACTGCTCCCCTTTGGCTGGTCTTTTGAAAACCCCCGGACCTCATCAAGGACCAGCAGGCTGGCGATTTCAGCGCACTCTCTTCGGCCAAGCTGGTCTGCCAAGACCCCGATCATGGCTTCGAGTGTATGACCATGGCCGGCACAGGTGAGCACGCTGCCATTCAATTCCGCAAGCTGATCGGTCAGCATCGGATAAGAGCCGATTTCGCGCAGCAACGACACGTCACGCCAATGCGCTGTTGTGGGGTCGCTGAGATTCTTGACTGCTCTGACGTATTCTCGAGACGCATCTGAGAGCAGAACAACGCGCCGCTGCAGCTTTTGCATTGCGCGCAAACGGGCAATCCAAGCCTGGGGCGAACTTGACCGGCCAGCAACAACAATCAGACAATCGCGCAAATACTGGTCGCTGATCGCCGGGTCTGCCCGGGCCATCAGTCCGGAACTGCTGCTCACCAGCCCCGGCTCATCAGACGTGATTTGCCAGGAAAACCGGTCAGAGTTCAGTACGTCGTTGGCCGTGCGCAAAACTGTTATGACAGCTGAAAGTTCAAGATCCAAAAACCCAGGTTGAACAAAAATCTCAAAGACGAATGTCTTGGTGTCCTCGTTGTCTGCGTGTTTCGACGGAACTTCGGCTTGATCATTCATGGAAATTACGCTTGTCGCCCGCCGGTCTTTTTCAAAAACCTGGATCCCTCATTGCCAGGAATTAAACCGGTCTAGCTCAAATCAATTCCGAACACCAAGAAGTTTCCGCTATTCGGCAACCTGTTTGAGGCTGGCCATCAGGTGATGGAATTTTTCGCCCTGAACCGCCACATGGGCCCGGATCACGTCGGCGGCCTTGGCGCCATCACCCTCTTCCAGCGCGGCAACAACCATTTTGTGTTCCGACATTGACTGCTTCAAACGCCCTCGCAAGCGCAGCTGAACCCTTCGGAATGGCTGCAGCCTCCGGTAAAGCCGGAGACACTCTTGTTCTAAAAAACTATTTCCGGATTGGCGATAGAGCATCGCATGGAACCCCGCATTTTCCTGGTAGTAGCCATCATAGTCCTGCGCTGCGACGGCCTCTTCACAGCGGGCGTTTGCCGCATGGAGTTCGGCGAGTGCTTCATCGGTGATCCGAGTGGCAGCAAGGCGCGCGCTGGCCGCTTCCAGCTCAGCCATCACTTCGAACATTTCAAGGAGTTCTACCGGCCCCGGCTGGCGGACAAAAACCCCGCGGCGCGGGATCTGCTCGACCAAGCCTGACAAGGACAGCCGCTGAAGGGCTTCCCGGATTGGGGTCCTAGATACTTCGAATTTTTCAGCCAGTTGAACTTCATCCAACCGCGCACCGTCTTTGTAATGCCCTTGAAAAATTAGGCTTTCCAGTTCGTCGGCAATCAGTTCGGCGCGTTTTCGTTCCATTCTTTGCAGGTATCACACATCTAACAGAAACACAATTATTTCATTCTTGTATACAAAAAGTTTGACGAAAAATACATTCGATGCAAACATGTCTGCCGAGCGCACCTCACTCAGCGCTCCTTGGGAGGAAAACAATGAACATCAAACTGACGACCACGGCTGCTGCAGCCGCTTTGCTCGGCAGCGCCTTTACCGCCAATGCAACTGAACTCCGCCTGTCTCACCAATGGTCCACCAGCGATGTCCGCCACAAGGTGGCTGAAATCGTCGCCAATGAGGTGGCCGCGGCAGACGTGGATCTGGAAATCAAGATTTTCCCGTCAAAATCGCTGTTTAAACCACGGGAACAGTACAAACCTTTGAGCCGTGGCCAGCTGGATATGACCGTGTTTCCGCTGAGCTATGCTGGTGGTCAGCAACCGGCCTATAACCTCACCTTGATGCCGGGTCTGGTGAAGAACCACGATCACGCTGCCCGCCTCAATGAGAGCCCGTTTATGGGCAAAATCGAAGAAATCATGGCCGGCGATGATGTCATGGTTCTGGTGCACGGCTATCTGGCAGGCGGTTTTGTCGGCAAGGACAAATGCATTACCGCACCGGAAGACGTGAAAGGCCAGCAGACCCGTGCGGCTGGAAAGGCCTTTGAACAGATGCTCGCAGGCGCTGGTGCGTCGATTGCATCCATGGCTTCGTCTGAAATCTACAATGCGATGCAGACCGGCGTTTTGACTGCCGCCAACACCTCGTCCTCGTCATTCGTCAGCTACCGGATCTACGAGCAGGTCAAATGCTACACACCAGCCAGCGACTTTGCGCTCTGGTTCATGTACCAGCCACTGTTGATGAACAAGTCCACCTATGAGGGCTTGACCGATGCCCAGAAGGCAGCTCTTGAAGCAGGCGCTGCCAAGGCCGAAGCTTTCTATCTGGAAGAAGCGAAAAAACAGGATGCAGCTTCTGCAGACGTCTTTGCCGAAAACGGTGTCGAGATTGCTCAAATGAGCCAAGAAGAGTTTGATGCCTGGCGCGCGCTCGCTCAGGAAACGTCCTACAAGGCCTTCATCGAACAAACACCGGGCGGCCAAGAGTTGCTCGACATGGCCCTGTCGGTAGACTGAGGACCAAAGAGGGGCGGCTCCCACCGCCCCTTCAAATTCGAAGTTCTTGATAGGAGAACCCGATGGCGGGTCACAGTTCGGCTGTCGCAGCGCACGCCGGTAACAATCCCTTTTTGCGTCTTGTCGCCGCAATTTCGACATTGGCCGGCTGGTGCTCTGCGGCCATGATCGTGGCCGCAGTCGCGATCACATGCCAGATGATCTTCGTGCGGTTTGTCCTCAACGGGTCAACCGTTTGGCAGACCGAGGCGGTCATCTATCTGGTGATCGCAGCAACCTTGATTGGCCTACCCTACGTTCAGCGCTTGCGCGGACATGTCAACGTCGACCTGGTGCCTTTGGCGCTAAAACCGCGTCCGCGTTTTTTTCTAGCCATCCTCACGTCTACGCTGTCGATCACCATCGTTGGTGTCATGTTCTACTACGGCTTTGACTACTGGCATTTTGCCTGGGAACGCGGATGGCGTTCCGACACCGTATGGGGCGTGCGGCTTTGGATCCCTTACCTCTCACTTCCCATCGGCTTCGGTCTTCTACTCTTGCAATTGATTGCCGACCTGGTCGCCGTTTTGACCGGCATTGACCGGCCTTTTGGTCTGGAGGACGCCTGATGGACCCGCTTCTTCTTGGCGCGATCGTTGCGATCGCAACGATCCTTGTGCTCTTCTCCGGTGTTTCGGTCGCCCTTGGTCTTCTGATTGTTTCAGGTGGTTTCCTGATCATTTTCGACGGCATGCGGTCACTCGAACTGATGCCGGAAATTCTGTTCGGCAAACTCGACAACTTCGCGCTTTTGTCGATCCCGATGTTCATCATCATGGGCGCATCGATTGCCTCAACCCGCGCTGGTGCTGATCTTTATGAGGCGCTGGAGCGCTGGCTCACCCGGGTTCCTGGCGGCCTTGTCGTCTCTAACCTTGGCGCCTGCGCGCTGTTTGCCGCGATGTCCGGCTCCAGCCCGGCAACTTGCGCGGCCATCGGCAAGATGGGCATTCCGGAAATGCGCAAACGCGGCTATCCAGATGGAGTTGCAGCCGGGTCGATCGCTGCAGGTGGCACGCTCGGCATCCTGATCCCGCCGTCCGTCACCATGATCGTCTACGGCATTGCCACGGAAACCTCGATCGGTCGGCTGTTTCTGGCAGGCGTGTTTCCAGGCTTGTTGCTGGTCGGCTTGTTCATGGCCTGGTCGCTCTATTCCACCTGGCGGTCTGGCAACGCGTCGGTCTTAAGTTCTGGCAGTTACACCTGGCGGCAAAGGTTTGAAATCCTGCCGCGGGTGGTGCCTTTCCTGGCGATCATCGTCGGCGTTCTTTATGCCATGTACGGCGGCATCGCGACGCCCTCGGAAACAGCAGCCGTCGGCGCCCTCCTCTGCCTGATCATCGCCATGGTGATTTACAAGCTTTGGAACCCGGGTGATCTTTGGGTGGTCCTGCGTGACAGCACCAAGGAAAGCGTGATGATCCTGTTCATCATCGCCGCTGCCGGTGTCTTTTCCTACATGCTGTCGTCGCTGTTCATCACGCAGGCGATTGCCGAGTGGATTGGCACCTTGGACGTCAACCGCTGGGTTCTGATGGGCGCGGTCAACATCTTCCTGCTGATCGCCGGATTTTTCTTACCCCCGGTTGCCGTCATCCTGATGGCTGCTCCGATCCTCTTGCCGATCATTACGACGGCTGGATTTGATCCCATCTGGTTTGCGGTTGTCCTGACCATCAACATGGAAATTGGCTTGATCTCGCCGCCGGTCGGACTCAACTTATATGTCATCAACGGCATTGCGCCGGACATCTCGCTGAAGACCATCCTCCAAGGGTCCTTACCCTTTGTGGCATGTATGGTAGTGGCGATCATCTTGCTATGCCTGTTTCCCGGTCTGGCAACCTGGTTGCCCGACGCCGTCATGGGAGCCACGCGATGACATTATTGGCCGATCTGCTTTCTTCACTGTTTGACCGCCGGTACCGGACCTTCTTGCCGGGCGGCGATGATAACCGGTCCATGGAAGAACTTACCGCCGCACTGATCGGTGCGGCCGGTGAGGTTTCGGGCAGCACGATTGCCCGGCATATCCTTGACCGTTACGAACGCGCTGACGAAAGCGAAAAACAGGCCTTTTTCCGTCATCTTGCCGAAGATATGGCCGTGTCTGTCGCGGATCTTCGGGAAGCCTTGGAGACCTATGAAAAGGGTCAATCCAAGGCTAGTTACCGCGCCCTTGTACATACCGCGGAACCCAAACGGCAGGAACTGATCCGCCGCCTCAATCAGGTGCCGGATGCCACCCGTTCATTGGTGGCCATGCGCGAAGACCTGCTGCGGTTCAGCAAGTCGGACGATGCGCTCCAGGCGCTGGATGTGGACTTCGGGCATCTTTTCGCCAGCTGGTTCAACAGGGGATTTCTCGTGCTCAGACCGATCAATTGGGAAAGCCCGGCAAACATCCTGGAAAAGATCATTGCCTATGAAGCCGTTCATGCGATCCACAGCTGGGATGACCTCCGGAGGCGGCTGCAGCCGGCCGACCGGCGGTGTTTTGCCTTCTTTCACCCGACCATGCCGGACGAACCGCTGATCTTTGTTGAGGTTGCACTGACCAAAGGCATCCCCTCGTCCGTTCAGGACCTTCTAAGTGAGGAGCGAGAGCATATCGAAGCGGAGGATGCGAACACCGCGGTGTTTTACTCCATTTCCAATTGCCAAAAGGGCCTTGCAGGCATTTCTTTTGGCAATTCCCTGATCAAACAGGTGGCGGCTGATCTCTCTTTGGAACTGCAGGGGCTCAAAACTTTTGTCACCCTGTCTCCGATCCCAGGTTTCAGGAGTTGGGCTGAGAAGGCGGAGTTAGAGCCGCTTCCGGACGATCCGAAACAACTTAAAGCCCTTGCGGCCCATTACCTGATTGCGGCCAAGCGCCCCAACGGCATGCCGCTCGATCCGGTTGCCCGGTTCCATCTGGGAAATGGCGCGCAGGTGTACCAGGTCCATGCCGACGCCGATCTTTCCGAAAAAGGTCAACAGCAATCAGCCGGCGTGATGGTCAATTACCTTTACAATCTGGCGAAGGTTTCGCAGAACCACGAACGTTTCGCTTCCTCTCATGAAATTGCGGCCTCTTCGGATATCAAGTCGCTGAGCGCGGCCGCAGAAAAACAACTCGATAGGAGCCCCACCGATGGCCAACCCGCTCTATGATCAGCTTTTCGGCAAACATGCAGGAAAGGCCACTCCGTTCCTCCATCTCGCCGACGGATCTACCCTCACCCATGCGGATTTTCTGGCGACCGGTGCGCAATTCGCACATGTTCTGACGAACCGTGGCTTGAAACCCGGCGATCGCCTGGCCGCTCAGATCCAGAAGTCGCCGGAAGCCTTGGCGCTCTACGCCGCCTGCGCCCAAGCTGGGGTGATCTTTCTGCCACTGAACACCGCCTATACCGTCGACGAGCTGACTTATTTTATCGAGAACAGCGGCGCGTCATTGGTTGTCTGCGATACGGCCAGCGAAGCAGCTCTGAAACCGGTCGCCGAAGGGCTTGGCGCGAAAACCGAAACGCTGAATGCGGATGGCTCCGGCTCCCTGACCGCAGCTGCTAAAGATATGCCTGCAACCTTCGAAACAGTCTCCCGTTCAGCTGACGATCTGGCTGCTTTTCTTTATACATCCGGAACGACCGGGCGTTCCAAAGGAGCCATGCTGACCCAGGCCAACCTCCTATCAAATGCCACGGATTTGGCGCAGTACTGGCGCTTTTCAGACAAAGATGTCCTGCTGCACGCCCTGCCGATCTTCCATACACATGGGCTTTTTGTGGCGACAAACGTGATGTTGTCTGTTGGGGGATCGATGATCTTCCTGCCGAAGTTTGATCTGGATGCGATGATAGCCAATCTGCCGAAGGCGACATCGATGATGGGGGTCCCAACCTTCTACACCCGGCTGTTGGACGATGCCCGTTTCACGAAAGAGCTGACGTCCCACATGCGCCTGTTTATTTCCGGCAGCGCGCCGCTTCTGGCCGAAACCCATGTCCGGTTTGAGGAGGTCACGGGTCATCGGATCCTCGAGCGTTACGGCATGACCGAAACCAACATGAACACATCCAATCCTTATGACGGTGAGCGGCGCGCCGGAACTGTTGGGTTCCCGCTGCCAGGTGTAGACCTAAAAATCACCAATCCGGAAACTGGAGAAACCCTTGCCAACGGCGAGGTCGGGCAAATCGAGGTGCGCGGTCCCAATGTCTTTAAAGGCTATTGGCAAATGCCGGAAAAAACCGCCGCAGAACTCCGTGAGGACGGTTTCTTTATCACCGGAGATCTCGGGAAGATCGATGAAGACGGGTATGTCCACATCGTCGGCCGCAACAAAGACCTGATCATTTCCGGCGGTTACAACATTTATCCGAAAGAAATCGAACTGGTACTGGATGAGCAGCCGGGTGTCTTGGAAAGTGCGGTCATCGGCGTGCCGCATGCCGACTTCGGCGAAACAGTGCTGGGACTGATCGTTCCAAATTCAGGCGATAATCCCGATCTGGACGCGATCCAGAACACCGTAGCAGGCGCCCTCGCCCGCTTCAAACACCCGCGCAAGCTGATCCTCGTCGACAGCCTGCCGCGCAACACCATGGGCAAGGTGCAAAAGAACGTCTTGAGGGAAACCTACGCGGACCTTTTTGCCCCGGCTGCACAGTAAACCGGAGCCCAACGTTGCCCAAAACCCCGTGTTTCGAGGCGTCCCCGGCCTTGAGCCGGGGTCCAAGAGGCTCCGCCCAAATTGATTTGGTCCCGGATCAGGTCCGGGACGGCAATGAGATCCTGGAAGGGCGCAGGTCTGCTGCCAAGCACAGAAAATTAAACCGGCAGAAGCACCGAATAATGCTGGCCCGTCACATGGCGCAATTGTTCAACCGCCGCGGCAAGTTCCGGCCCGACGCTGTCATTCATCCGCGCCTCGGTCAGAACATCTGCGGCCGCACCACTTAAAAAGGCAACCGGCTCGCTGAACTCTGACGGCCGGTAAGGCGTGGCAAGCGCATTGATAGAGGCTGAAAACCGGTCGCCGCCAGTCAGATACATGTACCCATTTGCAAGAAGGTGATCCTGGGAGCGCGCCCAGAGTTCCATGCATTCGTCAGTTTGATCTTCCGGCAGTATCGACATGATCTTGTTGCGTTCGGCTTCATTCATCGCGCCGATGTAAGCCGCGCCTGTTGACGATTTCAGCACAGGCATCCGGTAACCGACATTCAGCCAAATGGTTGCGGAGTTTTCCGGCCGCCAGGTCTTGACCATCAGCATCTCGCCATCGTCCTGAATGGCGACGCCAATCAAGGTTTTGGTGTCATTGGCAAGCTTCTGCATGATGGGTGTCGCGGTTTCGATGAAACCAAAGGCAGCAGCGGCAATGTTGCCAAGCGCAAGCGCAGACGGTCCCAACCGGTATTTGTCATGGTGACGGCCATGCGTCAGATACCCAAGCGCGCAGAGAGTGAAAGTTAGCCGGGACACCGTAGACCGCGGCAGTCCGGTCCGCTCAGAGATTTCCAAGTTCCCGAGCCCATTATCAGTGGGCCGGAAAGCTCTGAGCACACTCAGGCCGCGAGCCAGAGTATTCGCGTAGCGTTTATCGTCCTTAAGGTCCGGCATTTTTCGAGTCACTTCACATCATGTCTATGCATCTACTTATCTGATAATCCAAGATTTTTGGATACCCTTGTCTTTGTTACTTTGCGTTATTTCACAGCCTGCGACAGGAACAACGAGATTGCCGGAAAGGCAACAATGAGCGCCAGGACAATCACGTCCGCACACAGGAAGCGCCAAATCCCAGCGAAAATCGTTCCAACTGGTGCGTCCCGGCCAACCACATTGGCCAGAACAAACACATTGAGACCAACCGGCGGGGTGATCAGTCCGATCTCCAACAGTTTGACGACAACAACACCAAACCAGATTAGGTCCATGCCATTGGCTTCAACCAGTGGGATCATTAGCGGTAGTGTCAGAACCATGATCCCGATCGGATCGAGAAACATGCCAAGAACCAGATAAACCAAACAGATACAGAAAAGCAGCATGGCTGGGCTCAACTGCGCATCTGCAACGGCTTGGACCAGCGCCGGAGCCATGCCGGTGAGTGCAATGGCGGCCACAAAGATTTTTGCGCCTGCGGCAACGATGAACAGCGATGACGTCTGGATTACCGTATCACGGACCGCATGCCACAAGTCACTGAGGCTCAAACGGCGTTGCAGGAAGCCGATTGCCGTTGTGACAACAACACTGACAGCAGCAGCAGCGGTCGCAGTGAAAAAGCCGCCATAGATGCCAATAACGATGATCAGGAAAATCAAGGCGGCCGGCCAGGCATCTTTCGCGGCCCGGATTTTTTCCGCCGTACTTGCCGGTTTTTCACGCGGCGGCGCCACCTTTGGGTCCGCTGTAATCCAGAAGCCAATGACGATGACAAAGCCGATCAAGGTCAAAAGGCCAGGGAGAACGCCGGCCAGAAACAGTTTGCTGACAGAGGTCTCCGTGAAGATCGCATAGATGATGAACAACACGCTTGGCGGGATCAACGAGCCGAGCGTGCCTCCAGCAGCAACACTGGCTGTAGCCAAGCGCGGATCGTAACCAAGCCGGAGCATTTCGGGTGTACAGATCTTGCCCATGGTGGATGCACAGGCAACAGAGGATCCGCTGATCGCAGAAAACCCGCCGCAACCAATCACGGAGGCCACGGCGACACCGCCGCGCAGCTGCACCAGCCACACCCGAGCCGAATTATAGACTGCCGTCGTGATCCCGGCCTTATAGGCGATGTTGCCGAGCGCAACGAACAAGGGGATCATCGACAAGTCAAAGGAATGGATCAGGTCGAAGGAGTTGGAAAACACCATCGCCGACGTCGCCCGGAAGGCTCGTTCGGGCATGAAGGTTCCAGTGCGCAACGCAAAGATCATAAAGGCCGCGGCTGTCGCAACGCCAATGAGAGCGAAGGCGATCGGCACCCGCATCGCCAGAAGAATGAGCATGAGAGCAAAGGCGATCAAGCCAATGGTTGCCGGATCCATATAGAGAATTCCCTGAAAATCTTATTCGTCAGACCGTTCGCGGCTAGCCGCCTAATGCGTTCCGGTAAGGATTGTTCTTCCACGTAGAGCCGAGACGATGTCGCCAAGAACCATCAGCACCAACCGGATCCAGCACAAACACAGCCCCAGAACAAAGGCCAAGCGCCCTGGCCACTGCTGAAGGCCGAGATCACCGTAAAACTCGCTGCCAGTGTTCCACTGGTAGACGAATTCCTTTCCCGCAGACCAGATCAGCGGCATCAAAGCCACAACGCCAAACAGGCTGCCGAAAACGACAAACCAATTGACCAGACGCGTGGGCAGAAAGTTGGTCACAAACTCGACAGCGATATGAGACCGCCGGGTTGTGGCTGCTGCCAGTGGCATGATGATGGCCAGCACCATCAGTTCGCGCACGATAATCACCGTGTCGGGCACCGACTTGTTAAAAACGTTCAGTGCAAAAACATCGGTGAAAATCAGCAAGGCCAGCGCCATGGTGGCCACCACTGCCACGTCGACAAAAATCTGCTCTAAGCGATCAAGCATAGGTCCCTCCCCGCAGGTTGGGCCGGGGCATTTTCTGCCCCAGCCTTTTAGTCACGCACTCAGTCGCGTTCCCACGGATAGCCTTGTTCTTCAAATTCCTTGGTGAACTCGGCGACAGCCTCGGTGTATTTGGCGATCAACATATCGGCATCCAGACCAACGCTCTGGGCGTTTTCCTTCCAGCTCTCGATGAACGGCTCGGTGGCTGCATTCATAGCCGCCCGGTCATCAACGCTGAGTTCGAGCAGTTTGATATCCCGTTCAAACTCTCCGGCCGAGATCTTATCAAGCGCCCGGGTATTTGCCCCCATGACGATCTGAGCAAACTTATCGGCAAGCTCTTCTCCAGCCTGCATCAGCACAGCTTTCTGGCTGTCGGACAGAGCATCGAACGACTGCTTGTTCATGAACATGCCATAGCCACCAATCTGTCCCCAGCTCAGCAAGGTGTAGCTGTCGATGACCTCATGCCACTTTAGTGCTGGAATGATGTAGGAATAGCCTTGGCTGCAGTCGATCAAACCGGCATCAAGGGCCTGGTAAGCTTCGTAAACGCTCAGATTGACCATAGTCGCACCGAGTTCACCAAACACTTTGCCATAAACGCCCGCGCCGCGGATCCGTTTGCCTTCAATGTCCTTCACCGATGTAATTTCCGTGCCTGCGCAGGCCACGTTGACATCAGATGCGGTAAACGTGCCGATGTAAACCAGATCCTGATCGGCGAGGTTCTGGGTGATCTCCGGTGTTGTGCGCATCAGCTTGTCGGTGGCACGCAGACCTACCCATACATTCGGACCGCTGAGCGGCAGATCGGCGATGGAATAGGCAGCCATTTCTTTCTGGAAGTAGGCGGAGATGATCGACCCCGCATCGGCAACTCCATAACCAATGGCACCGGCTGCCGCGTTGGCCTTAAACAGCGCACCACCCCACTGGATATCAAGCTTCAGGTCGCCGCTAGACAATTCGCCAATGCGTTCATCGAACCACTTCAACGCCACCGGAACGGTGCCGCGGGCCGGGCCACCGTGGCCGTAGAAAATGGTGGTTTCCGCGACTGCGGCGGATGTGCTGAGACCCGTGGCAACCAATGCGCCAGCGATCAGTGACTTCAACAGTTTCATTAGGCCATATCCTCCATCGACCATTTGATTATTCCACTATATGGAATTTTGTTCCGATTAAAAGAAATAAATTGAGTTCCTCGGCATTTCTCTGGCTTGGCCTTGGAAACCGGCCAAGCTGAGCCCTGCTAGATCTAGGAAAATCCCTTCCCTAACGCCTCAAGCGGGTTCGCTGAGTTGTGCGGAGAAGGTATCGATCAGTTTTGATTTCAGAATTTTGCCCGTTGGCGCTGCAGGCAAATCTGTTGCAACAACAATTTTTGACGGACGTTTATAAGGCGCTAAACGGTCATGCAGGAAGCCTTTCAGATCGTCTTCCGAAACCTTGCTGTCCTTGGCCACTTTAACAAAGGCGAGAACTTCCTCATTGCCTTCAACTTGCCGGCCCACGACCCCGGCAACAATCACCTCCGGATGGTCAGTCAAAACTCCCTCGACTTCAACCGGATAGACATTAAAGCCGGAGCGTATGATCAACTCCTTGGAGCGCCCCGCAATGTGCAGGCGGCCTTCTTCATCAAACCGGCCAAGATCTCCGGTGCGGAAAAAGCCGGTATCCGTGATCACCTCGGCGGTGCGTTCAGGATCCCTGAAATAGCCTTTCATCACCTGCGGACCGCCCAAAAGGATCTCGCCAATCCCCTTGTCCGGTTCAGCGCCCACAGCTTCCAGATCCAACCGCAAGACACAGTCGCCCATTGGACGGCCAACACTGATGTCCGGATCGCCAATTTCATTCAAGGTTGCACAAACGCCTGCAGCGCCTTCCGTCAAACCGTAGCCGTTTTGAAGCGGCAGACCATAAAAGGCCTCAGCTTCCCGTTTCCAGGCAGGATCGAGCGGAGCACCACCGGATGAGACGAAACGCAGATGTCCTGCATCGTATTTGGACTTGTTATGCGCGCGCGTATAGTGAAAGAGATGCGCATGCATCTGGGGCACACCGGGCAGAAGAGTAACGTCCTTTTGCAGCGCCTGATACAGCCGCTCGACATCAAAACGGGGTTCTAAGCGCAACGAGGTTTGCGCAACGGCTGCCGACAAAAGCGCGATAAAACCATAAATATGCGACAACGGCAGCGCCAGATAAGTGACATCATTGTCCTCCCGGCCACGCAATTTCACAGACGCCAGCGCAGCGCTGTTCAGATTGCCATGTGTCAACATTGCCGCTTTGGGATTTCCGGTCGTTCCTGATGTGTAGAGCATCAAGCCAACCTGCTCCCGGCCGTCTTTAAAGACAGGTTCCGCTTCCGCACCTTCCCGGCGCATCAACGCCGCTTGTCCAAAGGTTCCTTCGACAGCCTCGGCGCCAAAGTGATCGGCATGGGCTTTCGCGGCTTCAGAGACATCCGTGCTGAACATCACAACGCTGGGATCGCTGTGGGCGAAGATCCGCGACAATTCCGCATCGGTCAGCCGCGCATTGATTGGAACAATGATAGCGTCCAACCGGCTGGCGGCAAAAAAGAACGCCGGAACTGAGATACAATTCTCAAAGACCATGACGATCCGGTCACCGGCCTTAAGGCCGAAAGACTTCAGCGCCTCTTCCGCCTCTCCCACGGCTTGCTTCAACCCGCTCCAGGAGATGTCCCGGTCTGCATAATCGTGAATGGCAACAGTATCTCCGCGCGCGGCGGCCGCTTCATCCAGAAAATCATGAATGCGGTTCTGCATTCCAGTTCCTCCCAAATCGCCGCTCTTTAAGCAGCGGTGTTTAACCGCTTCAAGGCACCAAGGGCATCAGCTTCCAAACGGTTGACTATCTCGGCCAAGGGTTCGACTTTATCAACAAATCCAAGGGCATGACCCGCCGACAAGATGCCGCGTGAGACATCGCCGGTGGCATAGGCCTGCCGGCCAATTGCGCCGGAGACGTGTTTCAGCAGTCCTTGTATGCCAATTTCCGGATTGTCGCGCTCCAGTTGGATGACGGTCTCTGTCGTCTCATTGCGCAGGCTGCGCACGGTATTGCGGACCGATGTCATGCTGAGCGCGGTATCCAGCTCGCTCGCATCTATCAGCGCCTGTTTGTAGCCCGGATGAGCCTGAAGCTCCTCAGCCACCAGGAACCGGGTACCAATAACAACACCGGACGCCCCCATCACAAGAGCCGCGGCCAATTGCGATCCACGGCCGATACCACCACCAATCAGCCAGGGAATGGTGAGCCGTTCGTCGGCAAGACCGGCATTGACCATGGAACCGATCATATCCATGCCCGGATGCCCGCCGCATTCGGCGCCAACAATCGATACCATATCCACGCCGACGCTTTGCGCTTTGACCGCATATCTCAGGCTGGGAACCTTATGCAGAACCGTGATCCCGGCATCCTTCAGGATCGGCAAGTAAGCCTCAGGACTGCGCCCGGACGTTTCCACGAATTTGACGCCGCAATCGGCTATCGTACGGAAAACGTCCGCGGTTTTCTCACCCGGAACCAGTTTGGGCAGCATAGAAACGTTGACACCAAACGGATTGCCATCCGACAGCTCCCGGCAGCGCTCGATTTCAGCCTTCAGGTCCTCTGCTTCCGGAAAACTAGCTGCCGTAATGAAGCCCATGATTCCGGCCCGGGCCGCCGCCGACACATAGTCGGCATTGGCCAGCCATTGCAGGCCACCGGCGACGATCGGCACCTTAGTGCCATAGGTCCGGGTCACCGGCGTATCGAAAATCGGATGTTCAAAGTATGCCGACGTCATTTCAAACTCCTCAATCGCGGAATACAGGGCGGGATTTGCTGAGAACGGCGGCGATACCTCTGCGGGCCTCTTCGCCCCCAAGAGCCTCGGCCATAGCGTCCCGCTCCGCATCAAGTTGCTCTTCCAGTGTTGCTGTCTCAGCGGACGTCAAAAGGGATTTGATGGCCGCGATGGCTTTTTCGGGACCGGCGGCGATCTTTCTGGCCAAGGCCTGTGCAGTCGCCAGAGCTTCACCTTCGCCACAGAGATCGGTCAGAACGCCCAGGTCATACAACCGTTCAGCCGTCAGTGGCGCACCCAACAAGGCCATCTTCGAAACAGTGCCGCGCGGCAGCGCGTTCATCAGAGCATGGGTAACGCCACCGTCCGGAACCAAACCGGCTTTGACATAGGCAAGCGTGAAACCCGCTCCCTTGGCGCTGACAACCATATCGCAGGCCAGAGCGATGCTGAGACCGGCGCCAGCAGCCCCGCCCTCGACCGCACAAATCACGGGTTTTGGACAAGTGCGGATTGCCTGGATCAGGGTATGGAGCTTGGCAATTGCCGCCTTGCGCTCGTCGAGCGTCATATTACGGCGCTCTTTTAGGAGATTGAGATCCCCGCCTGAGCAGAAATAGTCCCCTTCTCCCGCCAGAATGACAGCCGTGATCGACGGTGTTTCAGCGGCTTCTGCAAGGCCTTCCAGCAGTCCGTCATAATACTCAGGCGACAAAGCGTTGCGCCGGGCGGTGTTGGTGTTCCACAAGATCAGGTGATCCGGCCGAACCTCTTTTCGGAAAAGCGCGCTCATGGGTTAGGCCGCATTCAAGGAGATGAAGCGTTCCAGATGATGATCCACATCGCCGAACAGATGATCGATCATCACGATACGCCGGGCAAAATGCGACAGCGCGTATTCGTCCGTCATACCGATGCCGCCATGGAGCTGAACGGTTTCTTCCGCGACCAGCGCTCCTGCCCGGCCGATCAGGTTTTTCGTCGCGCTGACATGGCGTTCCCGCAGCGCGCGCGGGGCTTCGAGGTGGCCCGCCAGATTGATGACTGCAGAACGCGCCTGTTCGACCTCAATCAGAAGATCCGCCATACGGTGCTGCAGCGCCTGAAACTTGCCGATGGCAATGCCGAACTGTTTGCGCTCCTTCAGATACTCAATGGTCAACGCCTTAGCGGCTTCCATCGCACCGACTGCTTCTGCGCAAACAGCCAATGTGGCGCGGGCCACTGCCGTTTCAATCGCCGCGAAAGCCACGCCGGATGCACCCAGCCTTGCGCCTTCGTCCACGACGACATTTTCAAAGCGAATGGTCGCGGCAGACGTACCGTCCACATTCGGATGATCGACGATGGTCACCCCTTTGGCATCAGTAGGAACCAGAAACAAGGATATTCCCTTCTCGTCCCAGTCCGTTCCGGCCTCACGGGCGGACACAACAATCATGTCAGCCTGCGCGCCGTTCGGCACATGCGCCTTCGTGCCACTCAGCGTGATTTGGCCGCCACCAGCTTTCGCCGTAGCAGTGACATGATTGAGGTCATACCGTGAGGCCGGTTCTGTGTGGGCGAACGCCAGGATCTTTTGTCCTGCAATAACGTCGCCGATCAGTGTTTTTTGTTCGCCCGTGCCCAACTCGGAGATCAAGCCCCCAGCGAGAACCGCATTCCCCAGGATCGGTTCGATCACACCAGCGCGGCCAAGCTCTTCAAAAACAACGGCAATATCGAACCCAGCACCGCCAAGCCCGCCCTCAGCTTCTCTAAACAGAGCACCAAAGATGCCCAGGTCCGCCAGTTCCTTGAAAATTGAGGTGTCATACGCTTTGCCGGAAGCCAGCAGCTTGCGCCGCTCTTCGTGGCTGTAGTTTTCGCTCAAGAAGCGTTGCAACATGTCGCGCAGCAACGCGCGCTCTTCTGTCAGATTAAAGTCCATCTGCTTAACGCCTCAAAGTTCCAAAATCGCTTTTGTGATGATCGTGCGCTGGATCTCGTTTGAGCCACCGAAAATCGATAGTTTGCGCATGTTGAAATAGTTGGGCGCAGATGCAGGTGCATGTTCCGGGCCTTCTGCCGGCACATTGTCACCCCCATCCAGGTAGTCCGGCAGGAACGGCATGGCATCCGGTCCAGCTGCCCGGCGCAGGAGCGATGACAACTCCTGGCGGATCACCGTGCCCTTGATCTTCAGCATGGAGCTTTCCGCACCCGGCGCCTGCCCCTTTGCCGCTGCTGAAACAACCCGGAGGTTGGTGGTCGCCATCGCCATCAAGTCGATTTCAACTTGCGCCATCCGAGCGGCGAAATACGGGTTTTGATCCAGTGACTTGCCGCCGGACTGGGTGCTCGCTGCAACGTGCTTCAGGGTAGCCAATGCGGCATTGGAAAAGCCAACACCTGCAATATTGGTTCGCTCGTGGGTGAGCAGATACTTGGCGTAGGTCCAGCCCTTGTTTTCTTCGCCAACGAGGTTGCTGGCCGGTACGCGGACGTCGTCAAAGAAGACCTCGTTGACCTCGGCTTCACCGTCGATCAGCACGATCGGGCGCACGGTCACACCGGGCGTGTTCATGTCGATCAAGAGGAAGGAGATACCTTCCTGTTTCTTAGCATCTGGATCCGTGCGCACCAGGCAGAAGATCCAGTTGGCATGCTGACCAAGCGTCGTCCAGGTTTTCTGGCCGTTAACGACATAATGATCGCCATCGCGCACAGCTTTGGTCTTGAGCGCAGCAAGATCCGATCCAGCCCCCGGTTCAGAATAACCCTGGCACCACCAGTCTTCTCCATTCAGAATGCGCGGCAGATAGTGCTGGCGCTGTTCCTCAGATCCAAACGCCAACAACACGGGCGCCAGCATCGAAAGACCGAAAGGAACGATGCGCGGCGCATGGGCCAGACAGGCTTCTTCCTCGAAGATCATGCGCTGAACAGCATCCCACTCGGCGCCGCCGTACTCTTTGGGCCAGTTCGGAGCAAGCCAGCCGCGCGCGTTCAAGATTGCATGCCAGCTTTCCATATCCGACTTGGTCAAACGCTTTCCAAGCCGGACCTTCTCCTTTAGCTGACGCGGCAGCTTTTCATCGAGAAAGGACCGCACCTCAGCGCGGAAAGCTTCTTCTTCGGGCGTGTAACTGAGATCCATTGCCGCCCCCTTTAGAAGATTTCGAAGAGGCCAGCGGCACCCTGGCCACCACCAATGCACATGGTCACGACACCAAGCTTGGAACCACGGCGTCGGCCTTCCAAAAGAAGGTGGCCAGTCATGCGGGCCCCGGTCATACCAAACGGGTGACCGATGGAGATCGAGCCGCCATTGACGTTGCACTTCTCCGGATCGATGCCGAGCTGCTCGCGGCAATACAGCGCCTGGGAGGCAAACGCTTCGTTCAGTTCCCAAAGATCGATGTCATCGACGGAAAGACCGTGGCGTTTCAGGAGCCGCGGCACGGCATAAACCGGCCCGATGCCCATTTCATCCGGTTCACAGCCTGCCGTGACAAACCCTTTCAGCGCACCAAGCGGCTCAAGACCTTGTTTTTCGGCCAGATCGGCATCCATTAGAACGAGCGCGGCGGCACCATCGGAGAGCTGCGACGCATTACCGGCAGTCGTGAAGTTGCCCTCCCCGCGGACTGGCTCCAGTTTTGCCAGGCCTTCCAGCGTTGTGTTCGGGCGGTTGCAATCATCCATGGAGAACGTGACGTCCTTGCGGGTCAATTCGCCGGTTTCCTTGTCCTTGAAGGCCTGGGTGACGGTGATCGGCACGATCTCATCGTCCAGTTTGCCAGCCGCTTGAGCTGCAGCGGTGCGCTGCTGGCTGACCAAAGAGAGCTCATCTTGCGCATCGCGGCTGATGTTGTAGCGCTTGGCCACAATGTCCGAGGTCTCGATCATCGAGAGATAGACCTCCGGCTTGTGTTCATCGAGCCATTTCTCGCGCGCTGCAGGCGGACGGGACGGCGGCATCTGGCTGATGCTTTCCACACCGCCAGCGATCGCAGCTGAAGCGCCTTCGACAGAAATTGCATGGGCTGCCATAGCCACCGCCTGAAGACCTGAGGAGCAAAAGCGGTTGATGGTCACAGCTGCTGTCGTCACCGGCAGACCGGCGCGCAGAACGGATTGGCGTGCAATGTTGCTGCCTGTCCAACCTTCCGGATAACCGCAGCCGATGAAAGCATCCTCAATGATTGCCGGATCCACTTTGGACCGCTCGACGGCATGCTGGATCGCATGACCGGCCATGGTTGCACCATGTGTTTCGTTGAACGCACCCCGGTAAGACTTCGCCAGCCCGGTCCGGGCGGTCGAGACAATAACTGCTTGTTTCATGAATAAAGGCCTCACGCGTTCAGGCTGGCGAAGGTCTTGCCTTCTGCTGCCAATTTTTCCAACAGGGGAGCCGGTTGCCACAGGAAGTCATCTTCTTCGGCAAACCGTTTGATATCATTCAAGATCTTGCCGACACCAACCGTGTCCGCATATTGCATCGGACCACCACGCCAGCGCGGGAAACCGTAGCCGTTGAGCAGGGTCACATCGACGTCGAGAGGACGTTGCGCAATCCCTTCCTCAACCACAAGAGCCGCTTCATTGACCATCGCCGCCATATACCGATCGACGATTTCCTGGTCACTCAACTCGCGGGTCTTAATGCCTTTGGCATCCTGTTCATCTGAAATATATCCCAGGATATCGCCGTTCGGCATCGGCTTGTCGCCGCTGTAGTCATAGAACCCACGTCCCGTCTTGCGGCCGTGATGTCCGGCTTCGCACAAGCGGTCGGAAAACTCAGCATAGACTTCGCGCGGATCCCGTGTTTCGGCGAGACGCTGGCGCGTCATATATCCAATGTCGAGACCGGCCAGATCGCTGACCGCGAACGGTCCCATGGCGAGACCGAAATCAACCAGCGCCCGATCGACATCGAAAGGGCTGGCTCCGGCCAGAACCGCGCCATCGATGGCCTTGCGATAGGTCGCCAGAATGCGGTTTCCGATAAAGCCGTCGCAGACACCGGCGCGCACACCTATCTTGCCGAGGCGCTTGGCCAGCGCAAATCCGGTTGCGACGACATCCGGTGACGTCTTGGCGCCGACAACGATTTCCAGAAGCCGCATCACGTGGGCCGGCGAGAAGAAATGCAGGCCGATGACATCTGCCGGACGGCTGGTGATCTCGGCAATCTCGTCCACATCAAGATAAGACGTGTTGGATGCCAGGACCGCACCCGGCTTGCAAATTTTGTCGAGCTTTCCAAAGACATCCTTCTTGACGTCCATGCTCTCAAAGACTGCCTCAATCACCAGATCAGCCTCAGCCAAGGCTTCATAATCGGATCCGGCACTAAAATTACCGGTCATGATGGCGTCGAATTTTTCTTGGGCAAGCTTGCCGCGTTTCACCGCACCGGCGAGATTCTTGGAAACCGTGGCTTCCGCCTTGGCAACCGCGTCCGCATCCCGCTCGATCAGTGTGACCGTTAGTCCGGCGAGCAGAGCGGAGGTCGCGATGCCAGAGCCCATGGTTCCGCCGCCGATAATGCCTACCTTTTCAAGTGTGCGTGGCTCAACATCCTGAATCTCAGGCAATTTGCCGACCTGGCGCTCGGAGAAGAAGGCATGGATCAAAGCGGCACGCTGATCCGAATCCATAAGCTCGCGGAACAACGCGCGTTCCTGCGCCAAGCCTTCGGCAAATGGCAGCGTGACCGCACCTTCAATGGCATCGATGCATTTTTGCGGTGCGAGCTGACCACGTGCTTTTTTGGCGAGCGTTGCCCGCGCCTTATCAAACAACCCATCTTCCGGTGTGTTGCAGGGCAGACCACTTACAGGACGGGGCGCAGCACTTTCAGTTATGAGCGCGTTTGCATAGGCAATCCCAGCAGACCGCATGTCCTCTTCACCGCTCACCCGGTCGATCAGACCAAGCTCAAGCGCTTCGTTTGCGGAAATCGGTTTGCCTGATGTGATCATGTCGATGGCTTTCGCCACCGGCACCAGACGCGGCAGGCGCTGCGTGCCGCCGGCACCCGGCAGAAGGCCAAGAGACACTTCCGGCAAACCAAGTTTGGTTTTTGGCGCTGCAATGCGGTAATGCGCGCCAAGCGCCAGCTCCAGCCCGCCACCCAGCACGGTGCCATGAAGGGCCGCCACAATCGGCTTCGAGCAGGCTTCGATCTCGTTGATTAATTCGGGTAGGAACGGCTCTTTTGGTGGCTGACCGAATTCGCGGATATCGGCGCCCGCAACAAAGGTGCGCCCAGCGCCGTAAATCACAACGGCTTTGACATCGTCGTTGCTGGAAATGCCCCTAAAACTGCCTTGAAGCCCCGAGCGGACCGCATGCGACAGCGCATTGACCGGCGGATTCGAGATCTCAATGACGGCAATACTATTTTCGAAAGTCAGATTGACGCTTTGTGTCACCACAAGGCCTCCCAGTCCTAGTGATCAGATCGTGGAAACTGTTCTAATCACATCCTGAAGAAATTTCAATATGTGGAATTCAATATTTTATAATGAAATTATATTTCAAGTATAAAGGTTCTCTCAGGGTCAATTGGCCCCGGATAAAAATGTCGCCCGCGCCCCCCCCCAAATTAACCGCGTTCCACCGCTCCGGACGCAGCGCAGCGGAGATCGGCGACCAGCAGCCTCAGCGGTTAAATGGTCCCGGTTCAGGACCGGGACGGCAAGGGAGCGAGATTGTACAAACTTCAAACCTCCAGCCACTCACCACGGATGTCATCCCGGGTGATGAAGTCCTGCGGGGTGCCGGAATAAACGATCTCGCCGTGCCCCATGACATAGACCCGGGACGCAATCTTCAGCGCGATGGAGAGTTTTTGCTCCACCAGGAGGATCGAGACACCTGCCCGGGCAATTTCCGCCAGAAGCTCCCCGACCTGGGCAACAATACGCGGCGCGAGGCCTTCGGTCGGCTCATCGATCATGATCAGCTGTGGATCGCCCATCAGTGTCCGGCAAATGGTCAACATCTGCTTTTCACCGCCAGAAAGGACGCCCGCCGGCGTATCGGCGCGCTCTGCCAAATTCGGGAACATCTTCAGCATGTCCTCAATAGCCCAGCGCCCTGGCCGTTTCATGTCCTTGATGCCGAGCACAAGGTTCTGCCGGACTGTCAGGCCTGGAAAGATATCCCGATTCTCCGGGACATAACCAAGGCCCCTCAAGGCAATCTCGTGATTGGCAAGGCCTGATATGTTTTCACCCTTGAACCAGATATCGCCTTTCGGCGCGACCTCCCCCATGATCGCCTTGACCGTGGTAGAGCGGCCAACCCCATTGCGCCCGAGAAGGGCCACCACCTCCCCCTCCTCGACTTCGAGATTGACCCCGCGCAGCACATGGCTTTTCCCGTAAAACGCGTTGAGCCCGCGTACAGACAGCATGGTGTTCATCACGCGGCTCCTTCGATTTGCGGAAGATCCTCGGCTTCATCACCAAGATAGGCTTCCCGGACCTTGGCATCACCGCGGATCTGATCCGGAGGCCCGGAGGCAATGATCTGGCCGTAGACCAGCACGGATATCCGGTCGGACAATCCAAAGACCACGCTCATATCGTGTTCAACAATTATCAGGGTCTTGCCGGCCGTCGCCCGCTCAATCAGGGCGACCGCGCGTTCGGTTTCCGAGTGGCTCATACCGGCAGTCGGTTCGTCCAGAAGGATCACATCGGCGCCGCCGGCGATGGTGATCGCGATTTCCAGAGTCCGTTGATCGGCATAAGGCAGGCTTGCGGCTGGCAGTCCTGCCTTGTCGATCATGCCGACCGTTTCCAAGACTTCAGCCGTGCGTTCCTGCACATGTTTCAGGTTGCCGATGTTGCGCCAGAAGCTGTAACCAGTGCCCAGTGACCAAAGCACCGCACAGCGCACATTTTCGCGCACTGTCATATTGGCAAAGATGTTGGACACTTGAAACGAGCGCGAAAGCCCCATGCGGGTGATCTCGTGCGGTTTACGCCCTGAGATTTTCTTGCCGCTCAGATGTACACTGCCCGAAGTTGGCCGGTGCAAACCTGAAACAAGATTGAACAGGGTCGATTTACCCGCCCCGTTCGGCCCGATGATCGCGTGACGTTCTCCCGGTTGAATGTCGAGATCGACACCCCGGATGATCTCGGCCGGGCCGAAGTTTTTGGTCAGGCTGCGGATGGAAAGCGCCGGAGTGCTCATGAGCCTGCCTCCTCATTCGCCGATGCCGCAGAGCGCATCACCCAGCCACCGACGCCAAGAAAGACCGCTGCCAGCCCCCAGGTCAGTGGGCTGTTTGCTTCCAGAGCCAACCCAAAAGGCTCAAAAATCTCACCAAAACCGTTGGAGTGACGCACGACAACTTCAATCACAACCACTGAGCCAAGGAAGGCGGATAGGGCCCCTGCACCAAAGCGCGCCCAGCGCATCAGAATTGTTCCCCGGTTCGGGTTCTGCAACACGTTGCCAGCCCCAACGGCAATCCCGGCAAGGCCTGCCGGCGCGAACATGACGATCAGGATAAACAGCAGACCCAGATACAACAGCCAGGCCTCAGTGAAGTCTGACAGGTTCGACTGCATGTAAGTGAGCAGTGCCGCGCCCAGCATCGGCCCGGCGAAATAGCGGATCCCACCAACATAAGCCATCAGCAGCACAAAGCCGGACGGCAGCAGCGACAGGGATTCGGGCGTAAAGATCTCATAATTGACGGCCGCCATGCCGCCAGCGAGCCCGGCAAAACCGCCGGAGAAGATGAAAATCAGATACCGCACCCGCTGCGGATCGTAGCCGACAAACTCCACCCGTTCCGGATTGTCGCGCACCGCCTCCCCCATTTTGCCAAGCGGCGTTCGGGTGAACGCGAACATGGCAACTGTGCCGATCAAGGTCCAAGCAGCGATGAACCAATAGACCTCGTTGATCGGGCCCAAGCTCAATCCAAAGAGTTCTGTGCCGTTCATACGGTCACCGGATACACCCTCTTCCCCACCAAAGAGGCTGGTGAACATGAACCCGGCAGCCGCCACCAGTTCTGCGATCCCCAATGAGATCATGGCAAAGGGAATGCCGGCACGGCGGCAGGAGGGCCAGCCAATGACAGCACCGGCCAATGCGCCTCCGGCAAAACCGACCAGCGGCAAGGCAAAAACGGGGACAAAACCCCAGATGCCTGTTCCTGCTTCGATCGCCTGCATGGCATGCATTGCCGTGTAGCCGCCGAGGCCAAAATAGACCGCATGGCCGAAGGACAAAAGACCGGCCCGGCCGAGGAGCATATTGTAGGACAGCGCGAAAACCATGTTGATGCCGATGGCATTCAACAACGTGTAGGCCGTTCGCGACGGCCCTGTCATCGGGATCACGACCAACACGGCAGCCATGATCAAAAACGGCAGCACGCGTGTGCGAAATTTCTCCGTGCCCGAAGGAGCAATTGAGATAGCGATTGTGTCGGTCAAATTTCCCGCTCCCCCATCAAGCCACGCGGGCGGATCATCAGAATCAGGACCAGAAGCAGAAACGGCAGCATCGGCGCCAAGGAGGCAATCGAGATGCGGCCGAGGTCACTCAGCGGACTGAGCCCGGTAAAAGCAAAGATCTCCGCAAAGGTCGTGTCTATGGAAATGGCGAAGGTCTGAAGAAGGCCGATTAGGAGCGAGGCTATGAAGGCGCCTTCCAAACTGCCCATGCCGCCGACCACGACAACCACAAAAACAATCGGGCCGATGGACAAGGCCATCGCGGGTTCTGTGACCAGGTAATTACCGCCAATAACACCTGCGAGCCCGGCGAGCGCGCAGCCAAAGCCGAACACCATCATGAACACGCGCGGAACATTGTGGCCCAGATGGCCGACCATATGCGGATGGGTCAAAGCGGCCTGGATGATCAACCCGGCGCGGGTGCGCTTGAGCAAGAACCAGAGACCGCCGAGCATCGCAACGGACACCACCAGCATGAAAATCCGGTAGGCCGGGTATTGGGCACCAAAGAGCGTGAACAGCGGAAAGTCGAGGGCCGCCGGGATTTCATAGGCGACGGGGATCTTGCCCCAGATGATCTTGACCAGCTCATCGATCAAATAAGCAAGGCCGAACGTAAACAAGAGCTCGGCCAGGTGGCCGTTGACATGGACTTTGCGCAGGCCCCAGCGTTCGACAGCAGCCCCGGCAAGACCAACCATGATTGGAGCCAGGAACAAAGCAATCCAAAATCCGGTGACGGAGCCGATGGTGTAAGCGAAATAGGCGCCCAGCATATAGAAGCTGGCGTGGGCGAAGTTGAGCACGCCCATCATGCTGAAAATCAGGGTCAGACCGCTGGACAGCATAAACAGCAACAGCCCGTAGATGACCCCGTTCAGCAGGGAAAAGACAAATGTTTCCATTTAGATCCTGCCTGTCGGCCGCGCGTCTTATAACGCGCGGCTTCAATCCATTGATGATTGTGATGTACGGCTGATCAGCTGGGCCGTTTCATCTGGCAGGTGGTTTCGGTGCGCGTGGCCTCGCCCTTGATGACGCCGTCCGGATCGGTCTTGAAGCCGAAGTCCGTGCCTTCCAACTTGCGGGTGATATCATCAGAGAAGGTCGAGATGAACATCGGCTGGATCAGTTGATGATTGTCCTTGCGCATGGATACAGACCCATAGGGCGTTTCGTGGCCCATCCCTTCCAGTGCAAACGCGACCTTAACCGGGTCATTCTCGCCGACGTCATCAAGCGCGCGGTCAAACATCTCCATTAGTGTGAAAACACGCTGATAATAATAATCGGTGCCGTAGCGCTCCTGGAACCGGTCCATGTTTGCGATCTGGTCTTCGCTGGTCTCGATGTTCTGATGGAACTCCGTAATCTGCTTGACCAGTCCAATCGCGCTTTCACCCATGGTGGCAACGGCGCCAAGCCCGCCGCCGTAGTAGGTCAGATAAGGCACCTTGTGGCCCGAGGCGGAGGCCGCCTTGACGAGGAGCGTCATGTCCTGGCCCCAGTTGCCGGTGATCACGGCATCAGCTTCTGCAGAAATCATTTTCTGAATGTAAGGCGTGAAATCCTTGACCTTGCCAAGGGGATGCAGCTCATTGCCGACGATCTCGATGTCCGGCCGTTTTTCAGAAATCATCTTCACAGCTGCGCCGGCAACCGCTTTGCCGAAGGAATAATCCTGGCCAAGAATATAGACTTTCTTGATGTCCTGTTGTTCGGCCAGCCAATCGGTCATGGCCTCCATTTTCATATCCGCATCCGCATCAAAGCGGAAATGCCAGAAACTGCAGCGGTCATTGGTGAAGGCCGGATCGACAGCGGCATAATTCAAAAACAACACTTCATCGCCCGGATTGCGCTTGTTGTGTTTGTTGATGGCGTCAATCAGTGCGGACGCGACAGACGATCCATTGCCCTGAACGATGTAGCGGATGCCCTGGTCAATGGCTTTTTGCAGCTGAACCAGGCTTTCTTTCGGATTGATCTTGTTGTCGAAGGGGACGATTTCCACCGTCATTCCGGCGGCTCCGCCGGTGTCGTTGATTTTGTCCGCAGCATATCGGAAGTGCTTCAGCCCGGTATCACCGGTAAGCGCAAAGGGGCCCGACAGCGGATCAATATAGCCAATTTTCAAGGTCTCGGCGGATGAAACGCCTGCTGAACAGACGGCAAGCGCGGTGGCGGCCACAAGTGTCTTGAGATATTGCACGTTTTCCTCCCTGAGTTGCTGCCATCTGAGTTTTCTTTATTGGCAGCAAGGCCTCATGTTGCACCGCACGCGCTGGATGAGACCCTTCCAGAAGGCCATTGCAAATTGAATCAATCCGGCTTGTCAAGATTTTTACGGAATTCAATTCCGCCATCTGGAAAGTTGACGCTTACGAAAAAGGAAGCTTACAAATAGACACACTGCCATTCGCGCCGCACGGCGCCGATGTGCCATAATTGAAAGAACCGGCCTCAACCCGCCGGTCAGGAGGTGACCCCAAGAATGTTGAAATCCAGAGCACTCCCCAAGGCCCTGCAGGGCTTGCGGCTTCCGGCCGTTGCCGCACCGCTTTTCATCGTCTCCGGGCCGGAGCTGGTGATCGCCCAGTGTAAAGCCGGGATTGTCGGCAGTTTTCCGGCACTCAACGCGCGTGAAAAAGACGGCGAGCCGATCATGCTGGAAGCCTGGCTGAAGCAAATCACCGAGGAACTTGACCGGTACAATCAGGCCAATCCGGACGCTCCGGCAGCCCCTTTTGCCGTCAATCAAATCGTCCACCGGTCGAACGCACGCCTGGAACGGGACCTTGAAATCTGCGCCCGCTGGAAAGTGCCGATCTGGATCACCTCCCTCGGCGCGCGGGTAGAAGTCAACGAAGCCGCGCATTCCTGCGGCGGCATCACCTTGCACGACATCATCAACAACACCTTTGCCAAGAAAGCGATTCAAAAAGGCGCCGATGGGCTGATCGCCGTTGCTGCGGGCGCTGGAGGCCATGCCGGCCCGCAATCGCCGTTTGCCCTTATCCGGGAAATCCGGGAATGGTTCGACGGCCCTCTCCTGTTGTCCGGCGCCATCTCCACCGGCGAATCCCTGCTGGCGGCCCGGACACTGGGCGCAGATCTTGGGTATATCGGCTCCGCTTTTATCGCGACCGATGAAGCCAATGCGCAGCCGGAATACAAACAAATGCTGGTCGACAGCGGCGCAGAAGACATTGTCACCTCGTCCCTCTTCACCGGCGTTTCGGGCAACTATCTGGCGCCATCCATCGAGCGCGCCGGCCTTGACCCGGCCAATCTGGCAACGGCCGATGCGTCTTCGATGAACTTCGGCTCCGGC
The DNA here is from genome assembly GCF_006517275.1 of Labrenzia sp. PHM005. Classification (NCBI taxonomy): domain Bacteria; kingdom Pseudomonadati; phylum Pseudomonadota; class Alphaproteobacteria; order Hyphomicrobiales; family Stappiaceae; genus Labrenzia; species Labrenzia sp. PHM005. The sequence continues at coordinate 4,841,890 of NZ_CP041191.1, forward strand.
TCCTCCAAAGCCAAGGCCTGGAAGGAAATCTGGGGCTCGGGTCAAGGCATCGGCGCACTCAAATCCGTCGTTCCAGCCGGCCAGGTCGTCGACCGGATCGAACAGGAATACCGGAACGCCAAACAGCGGATTTGTTCAGATCCTGCGTAAGCAGGATCAAACAATACATACTGGCGCAACGCTCTAACTACCCTAGCAGCTTCCCCGGCCCCAGTGCCGGGGTCTTTACCGTTCGGGTCCCGGCTCAAGGCCGGGACTGCGCACTGGGGCCAATTTACCTCGGGTTCCGGAAACAACGTCATCCCCTGGCAGCTGCCAACAATTTCATCTTGCATACATATTATTCGCATGCGAATTAATATTAAGCTACGGGGAGGACTGCATTGGCTTATCAAGACACGTCACAGGACACAGCTGCCGCATCAATGCCGAAGATCGAGCCGATCCCAGTACCCGGTGAGCAGTTTCTGGATATGCCCGCCCGTGTCCGGGCCGCAGCCAAACTCCAAGACAGCAGAACTGTCCTGATTGACGGCACTGAGACCATCGACCGGGCAAGCCTTTGCAGTCTCATGGACAGAGCTGCCGCCTATTTGATCGCGGAGGGCTTAGAGCCCGGTGATCGGGTCGCAAGTCTTGCTGGAAACAGCGCAGACCATGTTGTCCTATATCTTGGTGTCTTGGCGGTCGGTGCCTGTATGGTGCCACTGCCGGTAACAGCCCATCCGTCCGCGCTTACCGAGATGGTCCGCAACTGCGCGCCGAAGCTGCTGTTCGCCGATGACGCAAATCTGGATGTCGCTCATAAACTCGGCTCGGCCCAAGTTCACCGGCTGGAAGGCCTCCGGCCCAAAGCGCAAAAATTTCAGCCAATCCAACCGGTCGAAATTGCGCCAACCGATTTGTTCGACATCATTTACAGTTCCGGGACCACCGGCACGCCCAAAGGCATTCAGCATGATGCCCGCTTCCGCGACCGGCAGATGAGCAGGATGCTGAAAATGGGGTTCGGCGACAACGCCGTTTCGATCGTTTCGACACCGCTTTATTCCAATACGACGCTCGCGGGCCTGCTGCCGGTGCTGGCCTATGGCGGCACTGTCATCTTGATGCGTAAATTCAACGAACGACATTTTCTGGAACTTGCCGAAGACCACCGCGCCTCCCACATCATGCTGGTGCCGGTGCAATATCAGCGCCTTCTGGCCGATCCTGACTTTGGCCAGTTTGATCTCTCGTCCTTCAAGGTGAAACTGTCGACCAGCGCCCCCCTGCCCGTCCCGCTCGTCCGTGGCCTGTTGGAGCGCTGGCCCGGCAAGCTGATCAATCTTTACGGCATGACCGAAGGCGGATTGGCCACCGTTCTCGACTGCAGAGCCCATCCGGACAAATTGCACACGGTCGGCAGTCCATCGGAAGGCACGGATTTGCGGATCATCAGCAAGGATGGCCGGGAAGCTTCGGGCGGCCAAATCGGCGAAATCGTTGGACGCTCGAACACCATTATGACCGGCTACAGGGATGCTCCAGAAAAGACCCGCGAAGCCCTGTGGCAATGCCCGGACGGTGCGTACTTCATGCGCACTGGTGACATGGGCCGGCTTGATGAGGACGGATTTCTTGTCCTGCTCGATCGGGTCAAGGACATGATCATTTCCGGCGGTTTCAACATCTATGCCGCCGACCTGGAACAGGCCCTGCTGACCCACCCGGATGTGGCGGAAGCTGCGGTGATTGGCATCCCGAGCGACAAATGGGGCGAAACGCCGCTTGGCCTGGTGGTCCTGCGCAAAGGCGCAGAAATCGGTGCAGATACGCTCCTTGCAGTGACCAATGCCCAGCTCGGCAAAACGCAGAGATTGTCCGCGGTCGAGTTCCGCCAGCATCTGCCACGCAACGCCATCGGCAAGATCCTGAAGCGGGATCTGCGCGCGGAATATGCCCCGACCAAAGCGGAGCCGCGGTAGTGGTTCTGAAATCCCGCAATTCCGCGACTTCTTATTTGGCAATACCCCAACGCTGTGTGATCAGGCGACCTTTGGCAGTTGGGCAAGTTGGCCACCTGACAAAAACGCCCCGCCACCAGGAGCGACTGCCGTCAGGTTCAGGCTTTGCAGGATCTTGCGGGTGGTCGCCACAGCCGCAGACACCGTAGGCACCCCGGATGCGCGCTCGATCATTTCAATTGCCGGCAAAGACGGCATCTGGACACAGGCCGATGCAACAATCGCGTCGACGCCGCGCGTGTCGAGCTTGCGCCAAAGCTCAGCCGGTGCCGATGGATCTTGTGCAGCGACTTCCAAATTGTCCGGGATTTCAAGCGCCAGGAAGTCCTGAACCTCGATGCCTTCATTTTCGATATAGTCGACTACAAGCTTCGTCAACGGCCGCATGTATGGACAAATAATAGACACCTTCTTGGCGCCCATGTCCTTCAAGCTGTCCACCAGCGCGCCGGCCGAGTTCAAGACCGGCGTTGGGCAGCCGTTCTCGGCCGTAGCCTTTTGCAGTTTTTTAGAAGATGCCCGGTGATAGCCAAGCCCCATGGACATGATCGCCACCAAGCACGCATAGGCCTGCACCTCAACGGCAGCGTCCGAAAGTTCGGTCGCACAGCGCAGGCTGTCGGTATCCATCGCTTCCAGCTCTTCTTTGACCACAGACTTCATACGCATGCGGGAGGAATGAAAGGTAAAGCGGTCCGGCAGGATGCTTTCCCGGGCTTTGAGAAGAGCCGGAATTTCCGTTTCCATCGTCACGTTGGAACTCGGTACAATCAGGCCGACACGGCGGTAGTTCAGTGTATTGGACATATGAAATCTCCTTTCAGGGCAGCGCTCAAAGCGCCGGGCCCATGACGAGGTTGGGCAACCAGGTGGCCAGACCGGGGAAGAGGCACAGAAGGCCGATGGCCAGCAGCATGCAGGCGACAAAGGGCAGCGAGCCGAGCAGGATCGTGCGCAATGAAATATCCGGCGCGATGCCGTTGATCACATAAAGGTTGAGCCCGACTGGCGGTGAAATCAGGCCGATCTCCATATTGATCGTCAGCACCACGGCAAACCAGATCGGATCAAAGCCAGCGCCCGTGATCACCGGCAACAGGATCGGGGCCGTCATCAAGATCACGGCAACCGGCGGCAAAAAGAACCCGGCGACGATCAGAAAGAGGTTGATCGCGCCCATCAGCACCCATCGGTTCACCTCCAGATCGCTGATCCAGGCTGCGATTGATTGGGTAATGAAGAGACTGGACAGCATGTAGGAAAAGACACCGGCAGCGGCGATGATGAACAAGATCATCACGCTTTCCTTGGTGCTGTCACGCAAGACGGCCCAGATCGCCGACGGCCGGGTCAGCTTGTAGATAATCATTGCCATGACCAGGCAAAGAAGCGCGCCTACAGCCGCCGTTTCGGACGGTGTAGCAACCCCGCCATACATGGCGTAAAGCACACCCAGAATGATTGCGACAAAAGGCAGGACGCGCGGCATGATTTCAAACCGTTCCCGCCAGCTGTAGGTCAACCGCGCAGTGCCGGTTCTGCCGCCCGACGCCCAGGTCGCATAGATTGACCAGGCCATGAACAAACCAACCAGCAGGAGGCCCGGGACAACACCGGCCAGGAAAAGGCGGCCAATCGAGGTTTCCGTCGCAATGCCATAGACGATCATTGTGATTGATGGCGGGATCAGGATCCCAAGTGTTCCACCAGCTGCAATCGATCCGGTTGCGATTTCCTCCGGGTAACCGCGCTTGCGCATTTCCGGAATGCCCATTTTGCCGATGGCCGCGCAGGTGGCGGGGCTGGATCCGGACATAGCGGCAAAGAGCGCACACGCCCCAAGATTGGAAATCACCAGACCGCCCGGAATTCTGGTCAGCCATCGCTCCAGCGCTTCATAAAGATCTGCGCCCGCACGGGTCGAGGCGATGGATGCACCCATGATGATGAACATCGGAATGGAGAGCAGCGCAAAACTGTCGAGTTTTCCAAAGAGCACCTCCGGGATCAGTTCCAAAGACCGCAATCCGTCAAACGCAAGAAGGAAACTGGCCGACACCAGCAAAAGCCCAATCGCGACGGATATCCCGGAAAACAGAACAAAGATCGTAACGGTGCCGACAACCGAACCAAGAAGAAGCGGATCCATCAGCTTGCCTCCTGTTCTGAGTGGCCCTGGAGCGTGTCCAGAAGATCGGCGATCAATTGGAGCAGCATCAAGCTGAGACCAACCGGAAGCGCCAGATACGGGATCCACAAAGGCACTGCTGTAACCGTGTCAGAAGTCCAGCCCCGCGCTTGTGCGAAGTGCCAGAACTCAAACCCGTAAAAGAGACAAACCGCGATCACTGCGACTGCCGCCGTCTGTGTGAGGATCGACAAGGCCCGCGCGGCAGCCGGGCTCAGCCACAACGGCAACAGATCGACATTCACATGGCCTTTGTGTTTCTGCACAAAGGCAAGGCCAATCAGGGTCGCCCCGACCATCAGATAGATGACGATTTCGGTTTGCCACACAGTGGATGCATTGAGAACAAAGCGGACGAAGATCATCTGACACGTGAGCAGGACAGCGCTGACGATCATTGCAGCGGCGCACCAGCCAGACACTTCCGAGATCCAGCCAACGGCCCGCTGAAATCCGCGGGCGGCAATCGGCCTGGCGGACAGAATGGTTTCCATAATTTTTTACCTGATTAAGGGGAAAAACGGGTGCAGCCTTAAGGCCACACCCGGGTGCGGTCAGTCGACGGAGAGCGCCAGGTCGAGCAGCCTCTGGCCGTCAGCAACACTTTCGGTGAAGGCCTTGTAGGAGGTCTTCTGAGCCAGGGCCTGCCAGGCGGCAAAATCCTCTTGAGACATCTCGGCAATTTCCACACCGGCCTCTTTGAAGACCTCGACTGAGGCCGCGTCCTGTTTCTTGGCTTCTTGCAGGTAATAGGCTTCCGCTTTTTCAGCCGCGGCCAGAAGCGCAGTCTGCTGGTCAGTTGTCAGCGCTTCAAAAGTCGATTTGTTCATCAAGAGCGGCTGATAGAGGAACCAGAGCGCAACATCTGAAGCTGGTGTGTAGCAGGCAACCTGTTCGAAGATCCGGTAGGAAACAAAGGACGACGACGACGTGTTTGCCCCATCCAGCACCCCTGTCTGCATGGCACTGTAGATTTCAGAGGACGCCATGGACGTAATCGATGCGCCTGCACCGACCAGCATCTGCTCAAAGGATTTGCCGGCGGCCCGCATCTGCTGACCTTCGGCATCTGCAGGTTTTACGATGCATTTGTCTTTTCCAACAAAACCGCCGGCCAGATACCCGTGCACCAGCACCATCACGTCATCTTCGGCCATCTTTGCTTCGAGCGCGTCCATGAAGGGCGAGTTTGCGAGGCGGGCCGCATGATCGTGGTTCTTCACCAGGCCGGGCATCAAAGTGAGATTGAATTCCGGCCGTTGGCCTCCGGCATAACTCAGCGGAAACACCGTCATGTCGAGAATGCCGCGACTGAGCGGCCGGTATTGCTCGCGCGGTTTGAAAAGCGACTTTGACGGGAAAATCTTGATCTCAAGATCCACGTCCGCAGCAGCAACTTCTTTCGCGACAATTTCCGCGACCGCATGGCGGACGTCCTTCGTCGACCACTGGTGCGACAGGCGCAGTTCCGCGCTTTGTACGGCTGTTGTAAGGGCCGCCGCGCAGGCCGCGGCGCAGAGGGTTGTCTTCAAGATGCGCATGATATCCTCCCATATGCGTTAATATGATATTTTTATGTATACAGATAATGATTATAAAAATGCAAACAGAAAATTTCTGCATCGACATGGCAGGTGAAGAATGCTAACGGCAGGAGGACATCAGAGGCTTGATCATGAAACGTGTCGCAGACCAGCTCATCGAAACGCTCAAACAGGAAATGCATGCCGGGATTTTGAAACCCGGTGACCAGTTGGAAGAGGCGGCCCTCGCCGACCGCTTCGAGGTGTCGCGCACACCGGTGCGCGAGGCCGTGCGCTCCCTGGTGGAAAGCGGACTGCTCGAAACACGCTCCCGAAAAGGCGCCTTTGTCCGGGTGTTGTCGGCCAAGGAGCTGATTGACCTTTTTGAGGTCGCAGCCGAGCTGGAAGCCTTGGCCAGCCGCCTGGCTTCCGAACGCTTAACCGATGAAGGGCTTATCGGCATCCAGCAGGGTCTTGAGGCTTGCGCGACCGCCGCCAACAACGACGATGCTACGGCCTATTCAGCCGCCAACCTTCAGTTTCACCGGGCGATCCATATGGCGACCGGCAATGAGTGGCTGATTGAGCAGCTGGCTCAAATCGAAACCCGGATCAATCCTTACCGCTCCATCCCTTACAAGATGCATGGCCGGCTGCGGCAATCGGTGGAAGAGCATGCGGCAATCTTGGACGCCATATCCACCGGCAAAGGTGCAGACGCAGCGCAGCTCATGCGGGACCACATGATGCTGCAAGGAAAACGCGTTCCCCTATTGCTACAAAGCGTTGGGTGACTTCCTGGCCAATTAGACAGAAGACATTGCCCTTACTTCCAAGACAATCCTTGAGTAACACCGCCTCAGTTGGACAACGGGTTTTCTGTGCATGGGGCGCAGCACCAATTGGCAAACAGAGACATGTGCCAAGCCCGTCATAAAGTTCTCAACCAGCCGATCGGCCACCCTGTCACAAAGTCTTGTTGGACCGGCTCTATTAAGCCCCGCTATAAAAGCGCAATAATTTCAAAAAGCTCGTGTACAAATATGTCCAGAATTGAAAAAGCTGCCGCCGAACATCTACCCGCCATCATCGCGATCATCAATGCCGGGGCGACCAGTGTCCGCAAGAACAAGGAATTCGCCGATTGGCAAGAATACCTGCCAACGTTTGAGGCCATGCTGGCCGCGCCGGAAATGGACATCTATGTCGCGCTTGATGAATCCGGTGAGGTTGTCGGCACGTATCAAATCCATTTTCTGAAAGGACTGGCGTTTCGCGGCCGCCCCCGGGTAGAGCTGGAAAGCGTGCATGTTCGTGCCGATCAGCGCGGCACCGGAATTGGCCGTCTGATGATGGAGCATGCCGAACAACTGGCGAAAGACGCCAATGCCTGCATGGTTCAGCTGACGTCCAACAAGGAGCGCGAAGGCTCTCATCATTTTTATAAGCGGCTCGGCTACGACCAGAGCCACCTTGGCTACAAAAAGATGTTCGCCTAATCCATCGCTTACGCAGAAAAGAACCCGCCGCTCTGCCTGAAAATGCGCCACACATTCTTTCAGCAGACAGAGCAAGCGGGCCGGAACCAAACCAACCGGTCTGGCGGAGCAGTTTTTGAAGCTTATTTCACCCGGGACCAGGTTTCGCCTTTGCAGATCAGACCGCCCATGACACAGCCTTCAAGCTTCAGCTTGTTATTGCCGTTCAGTTTAATGAAACCGGTGTAGGTCTTGCCGTCTTCAGCGTTATAGACTTTGCCCTTCCATTGGCCGTCCTTGCCGGTCGGCTTCATCGATTGGACGATCCGCACACCCAGCAGCGGCCGGCTGCGTTTAGACGCATCCGGGTTTTCTGTGTCTTTGCGCGGCTCGCGCAACCAAATCAGTTTACCGCAAAGGGCGCTGCCGCAAGAGCTGATCCGGATTTTCGAAGCCCCATTCGGACGCGCCCAATCGCCTTTGGCATCGGCAGCCAGAGATGGAGCCGCTGTGGCTGCCAGCAGCCCAGCAGCTAGAAACCCGGCGACGGCAAATATATTCATCATGTTTCTCCTCCCAAAGCGGAAAAGCTTCCGTTTACGAAAACGGAAGGTAGCTTACTTAGGTGTCTCTGCCTAGCCATCACGTAACGGAACAAAGGCAATTTTCTAAAAGTAATGTGAGCTTCGGCTCTAATCGCGCACCAATCCCAATCACCATCAATGGGATATTCAAGCATTCCGGTTCTGCAAAACACCGCACCAGTGAGTTCCAGGAATTACGACTGCCAGTTTTGGCAATATTGATAATCGGTATCTTGGCCATTGTAATGCCGAACCGTGTCTGTCACCTGGCCAAGGATGTGCGGTGTTAAGAAGCGTATTGATCTGTGTTGCAATCCTCACCACAGTCGCTGTCTTCGGCGGCACCGGATCACCGCGCGCTGACAACATCCGGGCTGCAACCGATGAATGGCCGCCGTTTCGAATTTCGACAGACACAGGTTTCGTCGGGCTCGACCTCGATTTGATCAACGAAATTAGCCGCCGCATTCAGACACAAATAGAAGTGATCAGAATGCCCTGGGGGCGGGCCCTTGCTTCCATGGAAAGTGGCGGCGTCGACATTATGACCGGACTGGCTTACCGGAAGGAACGGGCAGTCTATATCGCCTATACCGATATCCCGTACTTTTCCTGTGAAACGGCTTTTTATACGCCAGCGTCCCGACCTGCGATTATCAATCGCTACGAAGACTTGCAGGACTATGTGGTTGGTTTCGTCTTGCATTCCGCCTATTTCGAACGGTTCGACACGGATCAAGACCTTCAAAAACTCGGCGTATCGAAAGAACAGACCCTGATTGATATGACGAAGCGTGGCCGGCTGGATGTGATGATCGGAACAGATTGCCAGGTGGATTATTTTATCAAGGCCAGCGGCCTGAGTGACAAGATCACCAAGACAGATTACCGCCCTGGAAATTCGGTCGACCTTTTTCTGGGCGTATCACGGCAATCACCTTGGGCGAAACGGCTCGATGAATTCAATTCCATTATAAAGTCCCTTGTCGATGAGGGCACTATCGATGAGCTGGCCAAGCGGTACTACGATTCCCCGTCCTGATCGGTCGAGAGCATCTTGGCTGTTCAAGCTTGTCCGCCTGAACAGCCGCTGATCTAAAGATCCTACCCAAACCCTCCAAATGGCTGCATTTGCCCTGTCACCAAGCAATCACCATCAGTAAACGCTCCAGAACAGGCTGACCCTCGATTTGTCGGTATCGCCAACAACCGCAAAAAAGCCCAAAGCGTCGGCTTGGTGAATCCAAGATTAATCCGCTCTGTCGAATTTTCTGAGAATGTTATTGAAATCAAACAGGAATTCGCAACCATAAGGTTTCCAACCGGTAAATTTCAGACTTACTTAAATTTTTGTTCGGATTTCATTAAATCTAATTCTTAACTAGCTCTTCAACTGCACCTGATGAAGTAACCCTCGAGAAACGACGGGGAAAGCTTCAGATAAGCTTGCGTTTCTAAGAAAGTCTTTGAGACAAACAGGGGAGAGCGTAATGGCTCGTTTTGAAATGTATTCGGCCGACATGGCCATCATGGGCGAAAAGCCTGTAACCGCCGACATTCTGTTCCAGATGGGCCTGGACAGCGCCTGTGGCCGTCACGGCGCCACCGATCTTGTGACCGCCCATAAGTGGTTCAACATCGCCGCGCTGAAAGGCAATCAAGAAGCCGTGCGTTACCGCAAGGAAATCTCCGGTGAAATGAGCACCAGTGAAATCGCCGAAGCACAGCGCTCTGCGCGTGAATGGTTGTCGATGCATTGAGACCGGTGAGGGCTGCCAGCCGAATGGCACCTGAACGCTTTAACATCACATGACGCGGTGCGTACGAGCCGCCGCGTCACCATTTTCAAAATCACTCAATAAACAGCTGCCAGGCCAAGGTCATCCCAGAGATTTTGAGGGATCGGCGGACCCAGCGCATATTCAAACTCTTCGACTACGGTCCCGGCCGCATTTAGCCGGCAGCGGTAGGTGATTTCATACCAGTTTCTCCGGCTGCGCAGTGCAGCTGCTGGCGCAAAGATCAACTGGGCGTTTTGAACGGTATTCTTCAGCGCATAGGGCATCAATCTGTCCGGCTGAAAACCGGTGGCGTCTGCCCGCACCTGCTCCATCGCCTCCAACGCACAGATTTGCTCCCGCCGATCCTGACTGGTGACCATCGTCAGCACCCGGCGCGCTTGTGCTGAGCGCGGGTCTTTCAAGACCTCTGCGGCCCGCAGGGTTCCGGCCACCACCCAGTTGTGCGGTGATCGCCAGTCTGGCGCTGAGTGGTTTTGGTCAAAATTCTGGCCTTGAAGCAGGCGCGTATCTTGCAGAGGCTCAGCATTGTCACGGCGTATCCCCTCACCTCTTGGTACCGGCTGCAACGACAGCGGATCTGGGGCTTTGCTTTCCACGAATTGGACCTGTCTGCTGCCAATCAGCGGTTCAGAAAACACCAGCCGGTCCGTTTCTCGGACAATTTCGACCTCGACCGGAGCCGAAGTGCCGTTTAGGTGGATCACGGCGGGTGGCAGGCTTGCAAGGATAATAAACAACGCGGCATGCAGCCACACGGCGCAAACAGCCGGGAAATGGTCGATTATTAGCCGCTCGAAGACTTGGGGCTGCGCTGCCTCGATAAGCCGATCCTCACGCTTTGGTTGCAGGTGTTAGAAAACAGGAAACTGCGGCAACAATGGGTCATAACTAACACCTACCGCTTGCCAGTTGGTCCCAAAGGCTGAGTGTCTGCTTCGTCGTCCGATGTTTATGTGTGCCCTGCTAGAACAGCTGCGAACTGGCTCCGCGCAACGGAGTTGTCTCAATAAAGAAGCCGGTAGGTGGCGAGAATTTGCCCATAAATGCCGGTTTCCTTGATCGCTTCAAGCCCCTGTTTCAGGGCCTTGATCAGCTCAGGGTCGCTGTCTTTATTAAGCGCCATATAAAGGCTGCCACTGATGTCCTCCAACCGGTAGACTTGCTCAAATTGCGCCGGATCCATTTCTTCCAAAACCAATCGGTGTTGAAAGGACGCTTCGTCGAAGGCGATCAGATCCAAACGGCCGAGCGAAAGCTTGCGGATGTTCAAAACATCCTGACCAACTACTTCGAGATTGGTAAACTTTTTACTTTTAAGATATTGATATATAACGTCTTCCACAGACACGCCTATGGTGTAACCTTTGGCATCATCCAGCCCCTTGACTGTGATATCTGGCCGGTTGGCAAGTTTATATAGCGACGTGTTGTAGGGGGCGATGACACCGATCCATTCAAACAGCTCTTCGCGTTCCGGGATCCGCCCAATCGAGAAGATCAGCGTGTTCTTGCGGTTTTGGGCTGTCAGATAGGCCCGCGCCCAAGGCAAGAACTGGAAGCGGGCGTTGAGGCCAGCCTGTTCAAGAACCGCCTTCACAACGTCGCTGGATAGTCCCTTGATCTCGCCATTTTCCGAATAGTTGTAGGGTGGGAACTCTTCGGTGACGATCGTCAGGTCCTGAGCCCAAACCGGACGGGCGAACAAGCACAGCAGCAAAAGCGGCAGGAAGCGGCGCGTCACGCCAAGATGTCGACCAAAGAACATACCCTATTAGGCCAAGGAAACGGACACCCGGCAAGCTGCGAATTCTGTCATGTCCTTCGAAGGCAAGCGCAATTGCTTCCGATTGGTTCGGTTGATTTGACCGGCCGCTTTGGCGCAGACCAGTGACAGCCGCTCGCCCGCCCGGGTCCTTTTGAGGGTTTTCTGCGTCGGTTTTGAGAAACGCCCTGCGCAGAATGTGTAAATTTCAGCACACCTTCTGGCTCCTGATTTGGGCAGCGGTGGAAAAAAGACAAGGGAGCAAAAATCCCCTTGAACTCTGAAGCGTTTGTTCGTACACGGACGGTACCGGAGAGGTGGCCGAGTGGTCGAAGGCGCTCCCCTGCTAAGGGAGTAGGCGGGCAACCGTCTCGAGGGTTCGAATCCCTTCCTCTCCGCCACTTTGGCTTTACAAATTATTGTTTGTATTTATTTTTTCGCCCTCTCTTGAATATCCACCCTAAAGATTACCCTAAAAGTGGCATTTGATTGAACTCGAATTGGGGTAGTGTCATTTGATGTTGATTGCGGCTTACCCATCCCCAAAACCAGTCAGAATGAGTGCTGCTTCGCAGGCAACAGCATTGAGACACTGAAGTGTTTACTGGTGGAACGATATGCAGCGGGACCAAGATCTCAGCCCCGACAGCTACTTAGACAGACACAGCAATGCGCAGAACCAGCACAAAAATCGGAGAGCAGCCATTCGTCGGTCTCTTTTAAAAGAGTCTGGTATAGAGCAGATAGCGGGCTGGCGGGTGTTTGTCGCAAAACAGTAAAGCGGACATGGCAGATGCACCCGGGTGCGGGCATTAACGGCCCATAGCTGCCGTAGGCAGTGGTCTCAATCAATGGCAGCTTCGCGCCCCATCCCGGACGTTTGACGAACTGAGACCGCATCCCGAATGTGGACGTTTATCACCGTAAGATTAGCGTAAAGTCTACGTATTGAGGGACGTCGCTCCAAACACCATGTTCGTGATCTCCTGCGGCCATTGCGATGAGAAAACGGAATGGCCGCAGGATAGAAGGCTCACACTCCAGTTGACTCGCGGATCATGTTCTTGAATTCAACATCATTCATTTCGGCCCTCGCACTCAGGATTTGTTCGGCATCGGCACCGACGGGATAGCGCAGCGTTTCTGCATCATCCGTGGCTGCAAGGTATATTTGGTCGGCGACTTGTTGCGGATCTTGCTCCTCTTCGCTTGCCATTGCGTTCATTGACGCCTTTGCAGCCTCAAGAGATGAACTATAGATGCTGTCATCACCGGTCTCCGACCACTCTCCCGACTCCATGATGCGCGTTGGGAAGGCCCCAGGCTCAATCAGCTTCAATCGAATGCCCATTGGATTGAGTTCGTATTGGAGAGACTCAGTAAACCCTTCCACCGCGAACTTGGACGCATGATAGAATGCTGTGAAGGGGAATGCGACCCGCCCTGCGATCGAAGATACGTTGACGATGACCCCAGCTTTCTTCTCCAGAAAATGCGGCACAACAGCATTGATCACGTCGACGATCCCAAAAAAATTGACGTCAAACTGACGGCGCATCTGTGAGTCAGTCGTCGTTTGAACAACACCTTGCAAAGAATGACCGGCGTTGTTGACCAGCACATCGATTGCACCGAAACGCGCGAGCCCTGCAGACACAGCCGTCTCAATTGAGGCTTTGTCGGTTACGTCAAGTTTGCTGACCAGAACATTGTCCAGCTGGGTAAGTACGGTTTCCGCGTCCGGGGCACGCATAGTAGCGACAACGTTCCACCCTTTTTGATGAAACGTCTTCGCTGTCAGTCTCCCGAAACCGGAGCTTGCTCCCGTGATAAATACGGTCTTTGACATGTGTCTGAGCCCTACTTCACGTATTTGTCGAAGAACTCGATCATGGTTTCAGGATGATCGCCGAAGAAGTTGTAGCCGATGAAGCGACGGGTATCCCCGTCTTCGATCCAGTGCAGTTTCTTGTCTTCGCCTGGGATCAGATCGAAGGTCGTTTGAACATCATCTGGAATGGTCCATACATCGTCCTTGTTCTGAACGATGTAGGTTGGCATGGTGATATTTTGGGCGAACTTATGAGGAGACATTTCCTTTAGGGGAATGCCGCGGAGTGCTTCAACTTCTTGCGCAAAAATGTCAAAGAACTCACCCAAACCCAAGCCATCCAATGCCACTTTGGACATGATGTTGATCGACGCGGGCTGGGCGCAGACAAAAGCCTTCACATCTTCGAAGTATTGGGGGGCCTCACTCATTGCGTGGATTGCGGCGCCGCCACCTGCGCACGGATTGAACAGGCCGATTTTCATGTCTTTAAGCGTGTCTTGAGATTTGGCGTAATCAAAAGCCGCAAGAACATCTTTATACTCGTCAGAGAAGCCTTGTCCCCAGGCGTTGTCCGGTGCGGACTCGCTTTCACCGTGGTTCCGCAGATCGTAGGCAAGAACGTTGTATCCGGCGTCATGCAAAGCTTTGTGAACCTTGCCAAACTTCACTTCAACATCCTGAAAATCGCTCCACGGCTTCATATGACCCGGAAAACCATAGCGATTGAGGGTGGCCGGATGGTTGCATATGATCAGCTTGTCAGATCCGGCAGCCGGAATGAACCAGGCGGCTAGCTTAGTGCCATCCTCGGCAGTGAAAGTGATATCTTCGTACTCCATCCCATAGTCATTCGGTGTCTCCAAAATCGGTGCGCGCTCTCCGTCAATGGACACATACATACGCGCAACTGCTTTGAGGGTTGCCAATTGCTCTTCGGTTGGTTGAACGGTCATATCAGGTCTCCTTGAATTGACGTGTTTGATTGTTCGGGGCCGGTGGTGCGGGCCCGTGGAAGCGGTTCTTTATGAAAGTCGTTTGAGAAATGCGGACGCTAGTTCCGGATCGGCACCTTGTCTGGGTTGTCCGTTAGTCGGCTACGCCATTCTGCCGGTGTCTGGCTCTCCCATTTCTGGAAAGCTCGGTAGAAAGACCCCTGGTCCTCGTATCCAAGAAGATAAGCGATCTCGCTGATGTCAAATCCGGGCTCGTCCAGGTATTCGCGCGCCAGTTGGTGTCGCGTGTCTGATAGCAGCGACTTAAAGCTGTGACCTTCGTGCCTCAGGTGGCGCTGCAAGGAGCGTTCACTGATTGCCATATCACGCGCGATACTGCGTAGTTCCGGACGCCCGGCAGTTAGCGCCCGACGGAGATGCCAGCGGACTTGATCCGTAAGCGAAGTGGTGTTCTCGGCCTTGTTCAAGTCTGCGTCGAGAGCAGCGTCCAGCATCGCTAGAAGCTCTCTGTTGTAGCTGGTGAAGGGTATCTCCAGATCAGCTTTTTTGAAGGTAATTCGGGTGTGCGGAGCATTCCACGCAATCGGGCAATCGAACCAGGCCTCCAGCCGTTCGCTTCGGCTCCGACGTAACGCGATTTCTCTCGGAGATATTGTTTGTTCAGTTCCTGCACGGACCATGTTCACAAGAAATGTAAAGGTCGCATCTGTGAGCGCGTCGGGTTCTACCTGCTCTGCATAGGTCCAAGTTGAAGTCACGGTGCACCCGTCGTCCTCGACAGTCACCCGAAACTCTTCAGGAGCGCAGAGCGCTTTGAACCGTGCGATACGGTGCAAAGCCTCTCCAACATTCTTGGCATGAAATGCGACAAGGAAAGATGGCGGTAGACTCGCTCCGTGCATCGTTTCCGTGAGAGCGAGGCCAATGTCATCACCGCCGAGGGTTTGGAGTGCCTCCCACAATGCAAACAGTTGCTTCGTATTCATTCGCCCTTCTGGTGAGAATACGCTCGGCGGTAGCTTTGCGTCTCGCAAAAGCGCAGCGCGGTTGATCGACAGGCTCTCAAGAGCGTTCCAAAAGGTGTCTGGCGTCTTTATTCGGTCGGGAGTTGGCATCTGCTGTGTCCTCGGTGTCGGAACAAAACATAGCCTCTGACATCGCAGAAGTTTATGGCCGCACCCGCCAAATCAATCGCATAACGCGCCAACCAGTGCATCTCGCGGTAACGACCCGAGCGGTGGTTCAGACACGGCGCAGCATTAGTACTTTAGGCTCGGTGCAAGACTGCCCTCATGCACGATTTGCATTGGTGAAAGGCTTATCTTGCCCTCCCCCCAATGCAGAAAGTCGCTGCCGCTCAAATTTTACCAACTTCGTCCTACTGTGCTGGAGGCTCATAAGGATCGGGCTGCCCGGGAGGGATCGCAGGATAATCTTGGAACGTTGCAAGATGCTCACCCAGAAGCGGCATTGCCTGCTCCGCAGCCCACGTGTAAACCAGCAAGACGTCCTTTCGTTCCCCGGGATCGTTGATAAGATCGTAAAGGCGCGGCGTCGAATACGACTTGGTGTCGGCATAGACGGTCTCGTTCTCTTTGAACAAGATCTTCCAATCGGTCCACTTCACGCCGTAGATTTCCTCCCCCATGTAAACGATGACATGATCGCGGTTGGATTTTTCCTGCTCGCCCAGTAAGAACGCCGACTGATCCACGCCGTCAAAGGCACGGTCGTCTGGCACTTTGCCACCGGCAATCGCAGCAAGTGTTGGATAGAGGTCCATCTGGTGGACAATCTCGTTGCTGACCTCTCCTGCTGGAACCTTTCCCGGCCAACGGATCGCGAAAGGTACGCGGAGGCTGCCTTCAAACGGTGTGAACAAAGTGCCCCGCCACGGGCCCGGTGTCCCTTGAGCATGCGCCATCGGTGCAATGTCATTGCTTCCGACGCTCATAGCTTCGGGGCCGTTATCCGCGGTGAAGATGACGATAGTATTTTCTGCGATTCCAGTATCATCGAGGGCGGCTGTCAGCCGGCCGACGTAACTGTCGGTCTGGTGTAGGAGGTCTGCCCATACTCCCTTGCCGGTTGAACCGTCGAAATCGGGATGCGGGATCACCGGAGTATGGGTCGCCGTCAGCGCGAAATAGACAAAGAACGGTGCATCTTCGCGGCTCTTACGCTGGATGAAGTCAATAGCCTTGTCCGTCAGGTCGCCATCGATCTGCGCCCGATATTCCAAGTCGTACTCACGGGCGATAGTGGCTTCTTGTCCGGCCACACCTTCCACGACGTGGGGCGGCTCTAAGCCGAGCGCCTGCCACCTGCCTTGTGAGGTCCAAACGGTCTGATCGGTGCTTTCGACGCCGTAGAACTCGTCGAACCCCTGATCCTTCGGATAGCGGCCCTCACTCCAACCCAGGTGCCACTTGCCATACATGGCCGTATTGTAGCCCGCTTCCTTGAGCATTTCCGCCATGGTGATTTCCCACTGCGTCATACCATAGACGCCACCTGCGACTGGTATGGTGTGATTGCCGGAACGTATCCCATAACGTCCGGTCATCAACGCAGCGCGCGAGGGCGTACACTGGGCCTCAACATTGAAGTTTGTCAGGCGCATCCCCTCTTCGGCAAGAGCATCCATCGCTGGTGTAGCCGATCCTCGGATGATACCGCCGCCGTTAAAGCCGGGTTCCCCCCACCCGAAGTTATCGAGGTTGATCAAAACGATGTTTGGCTTTTCCTGCGCATGGCTGGCGATTGCCATCGAGAACACTGCCAAGGTTGCAGCCAAAAATGCCCTAATCGACGTCATGACGATTCTCCCAGAACTCCTATGACGTCAGCATAAGCGAGAAACTTTTGAGTGGCCCAGCACAAATGGCCCCTATCGGCTCGCAGCGAACCAATTTCGCAAACGGCACCAATGACTGACTTGGCCCGAAAACGGATTTAACTCCTGGCCCGAACACCGCCACACATCACCTGTACTTCGCAGCCGTGATGAACTCACCAAAAGCTTCGCACCAAACGAGGACGGTGGTGTAGTCGTCGATCTGGATTTCCTCTGGCCGCTTTCAAAAAAGCCAAGGACATGGACGGGCCTTTCTTGATTGAGGTGGTGATTTAGCGAGGCCTTCTGTCCAACTGGAAACGGAGGCCCGTGAAGGCGAAGGTCCTGTATTCGTAGCGGATTGCACAGATCGCCGTTCGGTGGAGCGAGGTCACCAACCGCTTTCACGTATCAAACGTCCGTTTTGTAATAACTCAAGAACATCGATACGCAATCTTCCATCACACCATCTGCGGCGGGGTTATCGCCAAGCAGAAACTCTGGCCAGAAGAAGAAGGTCTTCACCAGGCCCAGCAGCTGGTTCGCTGCATAGACCGAGTCTGCCTTTCGCAAGACACCCGCTTCCATAGCCTCTGCAATCAGATTGGTGATGGGATAGTCATGGGTCGCAAACTCGGCAAAAAAGGCCCGTGAGCGATCCAGATCGCGAAGCAATTCCGCGATCACCATGCGATTGAGCCCGATCGCCTCCGGCTCTGTGATAACGCCCACATAACGCTCAAGCGCTGTCACCAGCTGTCGGTCCAATGGCAGATCAGGATCATACCCAACCGGCGCCATGGCCGAATTGCGCTCAATCATGATTTTGGAGATTTCCTGGAAGAGCGCCTCCTTGTTTTCGAAATGCTTGTAGAGCGTGCGGCTGGAAACATCGGCGCGTTTGGCAATTCGCATGATGTTGGCGCCGAGAAACCCCTGCTCCCGGAACTCTTCAACGGCCGCCTCGATAATATTTTTTCTTTTGATTTCAGTTAGTTTCACTGATTCAGCCCTTAAACGATCGAAAAAAGTAAAAACTTCTCTTTACTTTTTATGAGTTGTGCATAAATGTAAAACGCAGATTTTACATTGCAAGCTAAAACGCTACTCGATCGGAAAGAACCGAAAAATGACAAACCAAACTCTCACTGTCGGCAAGAACGCTGTCACTTTCAAATCCTTTGGCGTCGACCTGGCCGGCGACCTCTATTTGCCCGAAGGGTTCGATCCGTCCAAAACCTACAAGGCCATCGTGGGCGCCAGCCCGTTCCCGCAGGTCAAGGAGCAGATCCCGGCAACCTACGGCCCGGAAATGGCCGCGCGCGGATTCATCTACCTGGGCTTTGACTACCTGGGCATGGGCGACTCCCCGGCGTTGCCAGGAGAGTTTAAACAGTCACGTTACAACTTCAGGCTGATAGAAAACACCTGGGACGCGGTCTCCTATCTGGGCACGCTGCCTTTCGTTGAAGAGATCTACGGGCTGGGGGTCTGCCAGGGTGGCGCGACCATTGCTTCGGCGGCCGTGACCGATCACCGCATCAAAAAGATCGCCCTGGTTTCGGGCATGATGGCAGCGGATGCATTCCAATGGACCGACCGCGATATGGCCAATCAGGTTATCACGGCTTCGAATGCGTCGATGCAGAAGATGTGTGAAACCGGAGAGCCGGATTACGTCGCGCCCTTCGGCCTGAATGACGAAATGTCCCGCGAAGAGTTCGTCAGCGCGGCTGCTTACCCAGCGATGGCCGGCGAGACCTATGACTACTACGGTCGCGACGGCGTCAAAGGGCCGGTTGCGGTTCCCAATTATACCAACATGCATATCGGCGATCAGCCCATGCAGTCGTTGTTCTCAATCGGCGAAGCCTATGCCGACAAGATCGTGCAGCCCACATTGACCATCTACGGTACAAGCGCCTCAACGGCGATCTGCTCGACAGCCTTTGTCGCAAAGCTAACCAACGAGCATGAGGAACTGGCCTTTGACGAATTCGGGCACGTGGACTTCTACTACAAACCAGAAGCCGTAAAAGCATCCACCGACGCTGCAGCCGAGTTCTTCAACCGATAAGCCGATCAGCTGGAGGCCATCCGGTGGCCTCCAGCCTGAAACCCTATGAAAATTAAATGCGATCGTCAGCTATGAAACGTCTAAACCCCTTGGAATTGATGGTTGATTTGCCCAAGCTGTTTGTAAGGCAGACAATTCAACCATTGCGCCTGTCCTTCCGAAAACCCTTGACGCAGCCTGAAACGCAGGCTGATTTGGCAAAGTTGGTTGATCATGCACTTGCCCATGAAATTCGTGCCGGGTTCACACACCGCTTCATAACTTTATTGTTCGTGACAGTGGATGAGCGTGTGTTTTGTCGACGTTATCAATATACCGAACCATCATGGCATGGTGTTTTCCTCAACGATCCGGCTGGACAGGTAAAACTCGACAAAACCGTCGTAACCATAAATGCGCATGTACCAAACGACTTGGCCAGCATACTTCCGGCAATTGATGCGGCCTATGCTGGTAAGCTTGAACAGCTTGGTGCTCGATTTTTGTTGGATGGGGCGATCGAACCAAGAGCCCAGCAGAGCACTTTGGAGTTGAAGCTAGCAAGAAAAATATCTGGCTGATCCAAAGTCAGACATTCACACTCCAAAATGAAACGGCAAGATGAATTCTTTGCGCTTTTCCAGCCGTTATTGCCGGAAGTTATCTTTGAATTGCAGCGTTCATCGCGGCTATTACACAGGAGCTAAAACAACCTCATGAGCGCATCTGATCTTTGTAATGCTTATCTCGAAGCTCTGAACAGATCCGATCTGGACGCTGTTCAAGCCATGTTCCCTACTGACGGAACGGTGGTCTCGCCGCTTTACGGGGAGCAAAACGCACACGAATTCTATGCACGGCTCTTTTCCGACACGAGCAATTCAAAAACAACGTTGCTGAATGTTTTTGCCAAATCAGAAGACAGCAATTCCGTCGCACTGCACTTCAAGTACGACTGGACATTAGCGAACGGAAAGCTGGTTGATTTCGAATGCGTCGATGTTTTCGAACTCACCAAGGATCGAACGAAGTTCCAAAAACTGACGATCATCTATGACACAGCGCCCTTGCGCGAGGATTTTGAGCGTCTGAAAACCTAGAAAAACAGGACCGCTCCGCACGAGCGCTTTGTAAATCCATTGAAGAGATGTTCGGGGCGTGCTGAGACGTTTTCAAATGTCATCAGGATACTTCGGTCATGCTGCAGCAAACCACTCGCTCATTGATCAATTTTCCAAATTGGATGCGAAGCTTGCGCGAGGTCCAACAACCGTAAGCAGAGACAAACCCGTTTCTGGCCAAGGCCATCGAAGACAAGAAGATGGTAAGTCATCGGATCGATCATTACATGAACGGTGGCCTCCTGTGCAGTTGGGCTTTGGTGGCCGATCCAGAACCCGGATCCGAGTATTCTCTACTACGAATTCTTTATCCTGATGTTCATAGGTTTGGGTTGGCTTCAGCTTCGGCTAGCAAAAGTCGGCTAGCCGAACATACAATCTAGGGAATGTCTGCTATCGCCGTTCTTTGGCTCTTAAGCAAACAGTCTGCTTCCGGACCCAGTCCCGTCATTTGACTTTACAGCAGCAAAGATCCGCTTCCCGCCCTTTCCCGAATTGTCGAAATCGGCCCAGAACCGGCATTGCGGTCGATGGAAACCTATGTCCGCTTTTACGCCGATTAATAGCAACGAACTCCTTGGATTGAGCAATCCGCTTCGCATCGAAGTGCCAACCCTCTTCGGAACCGGTTTCCTTTGGCGATTGGGATTTTTGCCGAAATCCAATGTGTCTACGGCCGATCTCTAAATCAGCTGAAACAACCACTTTCGCAGGAATTTGATTAGCTTTCGAAATAACTGGTTGGGAAGATGGTGCCACCAACCGATAGAACGGAACACTGGACAACCAATGCGTTGGATCTTGATCTGGAGTGCGGGATTCGTGCTCCTCAATCTTGGCCTCGGCCTCATTGCGCTCTTGTCGGGCGTGCAAACGACATCCGCACATTGGAGCACCGCCAGTCGGGCGCCGCTCGGCATTGCGCCTGATCCGCGAAACGAACGGCAAGCCATCATCCAGGTCTATGCTGCAAGGGCCTTTAGCTGGCGGGGCTATTTCGGGATCCACAGCTGGATATCCATAAAGGAGCCAGAGGCTGCGCACTTCACCACATACGAAGTCACAGGTTGGCGGGTGCGCCATGGCGGGAAAGCCGTATCCTCTTCTCGCCGCGCTCCGGACAGTCGTTGGTTCGGCGCAGAGCCTCGATTGATTGCCGAGTTTCGCGGTCAGGAAGCCGAAGCCGCGATTCCAAAGCTGCTGGAGGCCATCCGCCACTACCGCCACGATGATGAGTATACTGTATGGCCGGGTCCCAACTCTAACACATTCATCGCTCACCTTGGCCGGGTCGCGCCCGAGCTGAGACTGGACTTGCCGCCGACGGCGGTTGGTAAAGACTTTCTGAAGACAGGCCTGTGGGCCAAAGCGCCGAGCGGCACAGGATATCAGCTCTCTCTTTTGGGCCTTCTGGGGGTGTTGGTTGCCTGGGAAGAAGGGATTGAGATTAATCTACTCGGTCTTACTTATGGTGTTGACACAAAAGACCTTTCTATAAAGCTTCCGATGGTTGGCCGTGTGGAGCTTTCGCCACCCCGCTCTCCCGAAGCCTGAATTCGACCACAGTTCCTGCGAGCATCTGGGAACGCGGGACAAGTCTTTCGCCACTATCGGCCCATTGCAGACCATTAATAATAACTTGGCGAGGGTCCGTTCCGGTTCCAACAAAGATAGTGCTGTGTGGTATCCAGATCGCCGGTTTTCCTGCCCGTCTCGCCCTGCCTTGCGGCGCGATAGGGCAATTGGTTAAACGCCCCAATTCGGGAGAGGGGGCGAGCCCCTGGCCAACGTCACACGGCCGGTGCAAAAAGCGATGCGGCAACATCGCCCGCCTCCGACGCACTAAATCAATCCCGGGCAGGTGTTTTGTTGTCTTCTTCCTCGCTGGGGTTCTCATCAAGATCTTCGCCCGGGACCGGATCAGCCGACAGTCTTTCAGCGCCTGGCACGCTTTCCAGATCCTCATGGCCAGCTTCGGGCGAGCCCCTCGGTGGATAGTCCAGCGTGTCGTTCAACTGGTCGAGCCTTTCGGGCGCAAATCTCGGGAAAGGCAGTTTCCTGGACCGGCGCCAGGCTTTTACGCGCTGTTCGGCCTTTTGACCCGTCTCAGTGTCGAGACCATCGTCCTTGCCCATGTAGATCGTCTGCGAGGGAAAGGCGAAGCCCGTCCCGGCCTCGGTGACCAGGTCATAAATGCGAAGGAAAACATCCTCACGAATCGCAAAGTAGTCATTCCATTCCCGGGTCTTGGCGTAAATCCGGATGGTGATGTTGAGCGCACTGTCGCCGTACCCGGAAAACCGAACACGAACGGTCTCGTTGTTGATGCGTGGATGGCCATGCAGCATCTCGCGCATCTTTGCCAGCAAATACCTCAGCTGATCGGGCGTTGTCTCGTAGCGCACCCCAATGGTTTCGTCGATCAGCATCTCGTCGCAGCGCGCCCAATTGACAATCTGCATGTCAGCAAACTGGGCATTTGGTACCGAGATGAGTGTTCGATCGAGGCTGCGCAGCTGGGTTGAGCGGACGCCGATGGCTTCGACCGTGCCCATTCTTTCGCCAAAACTGCAAAAATCGCCGACACGAACGGGTTTGTCGATGTAGAGGATCATGCCGCCAATCAGGTTCTCCAGTGTTGGCCGGATGGCAAGGGCAACGGCAATGCCACCAATGCCCAGACCGGCAAGCACGCTCACAATCGGTAAACCGATTGCCTGTCCGCCATAGGCCATGACGATGGTGACACCGACGATGCCGATCAGGCGCGCAACGAGACGCAGGAGGTTGGCGTCAAGGCTCTCCTCCGAAATGCGTGGTGATCGGATGATCCATTCGAACACGAACTGAACTGCGAGCCAAAACAGCCAGGCGAACGCCAAAAAGATCAGCAGTGTCGCGCCCGTATCGATCACCGCGGAGAAACGGCCGGAGGTATTGATCTGACGATCGACAAACGGAATCAGCAAGGCGACCGCAAACAGGATCGAAACCGGACGGATCAGCCTCAAGAAGACGGCGCCTGTCCGGGATTTGGGCTCCATGAAGGACAGCTGGCGGTGAAGCGCCGCAAGCAGAAGGGCCAATACAAGTGTTACCGCGGTGGTGGCGACAACCTTCCAGACGGGTGTATCAAGCCACAAGGTCCGCAAACTCCGCGGCATCGCCTGGATCACCGACACCGGTATCAAGGGGCCGGTCATCTGTGGCAGCGATGCGCTCCAGCTCCCGATCCCGAGGGCAGACCGCAGCGGCATGTCCCTGATGCTTTGATAGAACCGGGGCGCGACGCGAACCGTGCGGGCGTTGAACAGGAACTCACCCTCCCGATCGCCTTCTCCAATCCTGGTAATCCGTATCGGCGTCCCAGGAATGCGATATTGGGCAAAACCCTCATCCCTAAAGGCATCTTCATCCGGTATGTCTTCAAGGTCCGGCAACGCCACGCGGCCGAAAATATCAAGAAGATACCCCACCGTTTCGCTTCCCGTTTCCTCACGAGAGGTTCGGGGCACTGAACTCAGATCGATGAGCGCCCTGAGCTGATCCCCAATGAGAGGAAACCGGGCGGCGTTTTGGAAAGACTGGTTTGCGCGATAGTCCAGCAACGCTTGTTCACCGTCATCCCGGAGGCGGATGAAGGTTTCCAGGGTATCGCGCGGGCTGTCCGTGCGCACCGGCTGTCTCTCTTGCCCGGCATCCACGGTGGAGGTTGCTTCTGCACCCGCAACACCGGTTATTTCCTGCGCCGTCGCCGAGGGCAGGACCGGCGCGGCCATCAGGGCAAACAGCATGGTTCGTTGCAATGCGGTCCGAAGCAAATGAAAGGTTATCTTTGCAGTCATGCAGTCCCCAACCGCAGTCGCAAGTGCGCGTAAGTGATGTAACAGACATCGGGATAATCTAAATGTCTTTTGCTCAAGCTATCTAGCCACAAGTGGCGTGTCATGATGCCTTGCGCATCAACACGATCTCCGGAAGGCGCGGGGCGTCACCCCCACCTTCGACTTGAAGAATCTCGTGAAATTACCGGCTTCGGCAAAGCCAAGCCGTGTGCCGATTCGGGAAACACTATCGTCGGTGTTCAACAGCAGCTCCTTCGCCATTTGAATACGAAGTGATTGTATCACCTTCTGAAAAGTGGTGTCTTCGCTTTTAAGGGCGGCATCCAGATCTGTCGTTGAAATGCCCAGCCGCTCCGCCACAACCAGTCTTGCATCGCGTTTTTCAAGTTCGAAAATATCTGAGGAAACGTTCTGGATTGCCAACACAGTTGACGGTGTGTCCAAGACAACCGGACCTTTCTTAGGCGGCAATCCGAATTCGTGGAAGCTTGCATGGAGCCATTCGGTCGGGAAAATAAGGCTCGTTTCACCGGGCGGGCACCGGCTAATCGAAACGCCCATATATCCGGACGGTATGGCATCCAGGTACGCGGTCTTGTAGTGCAGCAACTTTGGATCCCAAACTTCGGCATCGATCTGGCGAAACAGTCTGATGAGCGTTGCCAAACCGAACCCGTCGACTTGATCAGGAGGGTTGCCGCTCACGGTTTTACGCACGGCGCGATACGCCGACGCACTTGACCCGACCTCAAGAACATGGGTTGTGGACGATCCCATCTTCTTAATCGACTCGATCAGCTGGATCAGGACTTCTGACAGGACATTTGCGTTGCGGCTGGCCTCCGCCCAATGCGGCCAGCTCAGGACGTTGAACTGCTCGCCAACGTGAACGCCGAGATAAGGATCGCCGGCTTCAATGGCCAATTTGTGGATCAGACCATAGACCACCTCGGCATGCACAAGCCGTTTTGCATCCCTCACGTCCTGTTCTCGCAAGCCAATGTTTCTGAAAACCTTTTCTGAATCGGCACCGCGTTGTTTTGCGAGCTTCAAAAAAGGTTCGACGGTCATGAGTCTCACCAAAGGTTCCGTTGGCGAGGCTGCCGGTCCGGCTGTGCGCACTTCTTCGTTCATGGGTTGAGACTATACGTCTTCGCCGCTTCAAAATGATCATTTTTTGTACTTCGGCCTGCTCAAATCACTTCAAACGGATAATTTTCCGAGCCGGTCGCATGTTAGCGTCGTAAGTCATTTGGGAGCGCTTACATAATGAAACGACTTCTTGCAGCCTTGGCGATGACATTCACGGCAACCGGTGTGGTGGCCCAGGACGATCCCGCACAGACGCTCTTCACCAACGTCCACATCTTTGACGGTGTGAACGAAGCGCGGATCGAAAACGCCAACGTTCTGGTCGAGGGCAACCTGATCAAGACCGTCTCGACCGAGGCGATCGACGCGCCGGGCGCGACCGTGATCGACGGCAAAGGCGGCACGCTGATGCCCGGTTTCATCGATACGCATGTTCACTTTGCTTTGACCGGCAAGGATGTCTCGACCGTCGCAAGCGGCATGACGTGGGAGGATATTGCCCTTGGCCAGGCTGCAATGGCGAACATGTACCTCAACGAAGGTTTCACCACCGTGCGCGACGCAGGCGCCGCAAACGCGGGACTGCGCCGCTCGATCGACGGAGGGTTTTTGCCCGGCCCGCGGTTCTACAGTTCTGGAGCATTCATCAGCGCGCGCGGCGGCCATGGAGACATTATGCCGTACAACTCCACGCCATATGCCGCAACAAACGCGGACTTGTTGAACATGACGGCCATCGTAGCCGGTGCGGACGACGTGCTGATGCGCGCGCGCAACAACTTCAGAATGGGTGCAACGCAGATCAAGGTGATTCAGACCGGCGGTGTGGCCACGTTGTTTGATCCTTGGCAATTGATGGGAATGACCGAGGCAGAACTTGCCGCAGCGGTTGAAGTTGCCGACGCCTATGGAAGCTACGTGATGGCCCACTCTTATACGAAAGAGGCCATCATGCTCGCGTTGGAAATGGGTGTTAAGTCATGTGAGCACTGCTTCGCGTTCGATGAAGATATCGCCAAGTTGATGAAGGAAAAAGGCGCCTACATGACGACCAACATGACAGCGTTCTCACCGCTGCTGGCAGACTCCACGGCCTTGGCTGATCCAATAACCAAGGCCAAATTCGCATCGTGGGGCAAGACGTCTGCAGGATTCATTGACAACGTGAAGAAGTACAAGCCTAAGCGTGCCTTCCAGACAGACTGCGTTGGAGAAATGCGTGGATGCCAGGCTCAAAATGCCTACGAGAAATATCTCGGCGGTGAGTTCTTCGGCACCTATGAGACGTTGAAGTCGATGACCTCTGTCGCTGGCGAACTGGTCGCGCTGAGCGGTGAGGTTCTCAATCCTTATCTCGAAGGCCAGCTGGGTGTGATCGAAGAAGGCGCCTACGCTGACATCCTCGTCATTGAAGGCAATCCGCTCGAGGACCTCGCCCTAATTGGGGCACATCCCGACTGGTTTGGTGCCGAGTATCGCCCGGATGGTGTGGAGACCATCAAGGTGATCATGAAGGACGGCGATATCTACAAGAACACGCTGAACTAAAGAGTGGCAGCCGCCGCCCACCGGTGGTCGCCTGATTTCACATGCAAGGGAGAAGCAGAATGAGCATCATGCAATGGGCGAAACCGGCGCTGGCTGTCGCGGCCCTTTGGCTGAGCGCTGTGTCCGCACAGGCGCAGGACGCGCCCGCCCAGACGCTGTTTACCAACGTCCATATCTTTGACGGTGTGAACGAGGCGCGGATCGAAAACGCTCACGTTCTGGTCGAGGGCAACCTGATCAAGACCGTCTCGACTGAGGCCATCGACGCGCCGGGCGCCACCGTAATCGACGGCGGCGGCGGCACGCTGATGCCCGGCATGATTGAAGGACACGCGCACGTTGCTCTGAACGGTCCGGATATCAAGGTCATGACGGCGGATATGACCTGGGAGGAGTTGGCTATCGGCTCGGTCGGCGTGCTGGAAATGTACCTGAAAGAAGGCTTCACCACCGTGCGCGACATGGGCGGCGCCGGTGGCGGGTTGCGCCGCGCCAGGGACGCCGGGCAGTTCGTCGGCCCGCGGTTTTATCCCGCCGGCGCTTTCATCGGCACGGTTGGCGGTCACGGGGATTTTGCCTTCTACAGCTCGCTCCCTGGGGACCCGTCAAACTTCACACGCTTGAACATGATGGCAATCGTGGCCGGTGATGCGCAAATGCTCACTGCGGCGCGCATGAACTTCAGAATGGGCGCAACGCATATCAAGCTGATGCTGACCGGCGGTGTCGCCAGCTTGTACGATCCCTGGCAACTCATGGGCATGACCGTGGGAGAAATCGAAGCCGCGGTTGAAGTTGCCGAGGCCTACGGGAGCTACGCAGGTGCCCACATGTATGAGAAGGAAGCCATCATGCGCGGGATCAGAGCAGGCGTAAAAACCTGTGAGCATTGTTTCATGTTCGATGGTGAGGTCGCCGCGTTGATGGAGGAAAAGGGCGCCTATATGACGACAAACCTCACGGCGTTCTCTCCTCTTCTTGCACAAACCTCAATGTTGGCTGATCCAAGAAATCAGCGCAAATTCGCTTCGTTCAGCAAGGCGGCGACAGGGTACTTCGACATGGTCAACAAGTATAAGCCCAAGCGCGGTTTCATTACGGATTGCGGCGGACCAGCGCCTGTATGCCAGCAACAGGTTGCCTACGAAAAGTTCCTCGGCGGAGAGTTCTTTGGCAACTTTGAAACGCTGAAGTCACTGACTTCCACCAATGGTGAAATCATGGCGCTGAGCGGCGATTTCATCAATCCCTATCCGGAGGGCAAACTGGGCGTGATCGAAGAAGGCGCCTACGCCGATATATTGGTGGTTGATGGCAACCCGCTGGAAGACCTGTCCGTTATCGGCGCCAACTCCGTGTGGTTTGAAGCCGAGTATCGCCCGGATGGGGTGGAAACCATCAAGGTGATCATGATGGACGGCGAGATCATCAAGAACACCCTGAATTAACCGCGTCACGACAAGGACTGCCATCATGATCAGGTTGATACCCATAAATGGTGTAAAAAAACTGCTCATAGCAGCGGCTGGACTGTGGCTTGCGACAGGCTTGACCTGGGCGACCGAAGTCTCGTGGGAGGATTTACCCGACGCGTCCGTACAGGAGTATGACGATCCCTATCGGGACCTCACATACGATCAAATCGACAGTTTGCGCACGATCGCGCAATTGCGCGAACGACTAAATGGACCGGCATCACCGGGCCTTGCAAATGGTGACCTGACAAACCAGCTCACCAAGGCGCTCCAGGAATGGAAAACGGCCGGCATTGACCCTGATTGGCTGATTGACCAGCGGTGGGTGGTGGCCGAACGGCGCAAGCAGGCTGCAACAGCGGGGAACCCGGCGCTGGATGGCACAGAGGCAACGCTTTCCGGATTTGTGATCCCGGCCCCACCCGATGCCGACGGTCAATTCACCGCCTATCTGGTCCCGGAACGCGGCATGTGCAGCCACATGCCCCCGCCACCGCCGAACCAGCTTCTGCGGCTGGTTTTTGACGAGGCCTGGTACCCGCGGTTCATCTACGAGCCGATCAAGGTCAGCGGCCTTCTGGGAATCGCGCCGACGCAAAGATCTATCCGCGTTGTTGACGGTCCCGTCGTTATGGCCTCGACGTTCAGTCTCGAGGTTGCAAGTCTTGATTCTCTGCGAGCGCAATCCGGCACCGCGACCGAACGTCAACCCTGGCCGCTGAGGCCGCATTGGCAGGGTGGTCAGGCTGGAACAGGCCGCCCTTGAGGACGAATGTGCGACTGGCCGCGAGATTATGGGGCTGCACGGCGTTTCTTTTTCTGCTCGCGTTGGGTTCGGCTCAGGCGCAGGAGCAGAGTGGCGCGAGTCTTGGAGGGCCGAGTTCTGTTGGTGCGAATTTGTCGGACGGTGACGGCCTTACCGACCCGCAATTCCGATCCCGTTTTCCGCAGAACCTGGTTCCGCAATGGTTCGCGCTGAAAGACAGCTTGAAGGCGTCTGCGAACATCGACTTCAAGATCGACTATCTCAGCCTCGGGCAATGGTCGAACACGGATGTTGGACAGGGTCACGCCGCAGGCGGCATGGCCCGGATTTATGGGACCTGGCAGGCCTTCGAACACGGCGGACTGACAGCCAAGCTGGAACACCGCACGGCCTATACTTCTGTGGCGCCGCAGTTTTTCGGGTTCGACAGTGGGGCGCAATCCATTACCGGAACGGCGTTCAACGACATCCAGTTGGCGCTGACAAACCTGTTCTGGACGCAGCGGGCTGAAAGCGGTGCCTGGACCGTGCAGGTCGGCCAAATCGATGTGACCGATTTTGTTGATGTTTACGGTCTCGTCAGCCCCTACACAGCCTTTCAGAACCTGGCTTTCAACACCAACCCGACGATCAATGCACCGAACCAGGGCCTCGGGATTGCCGGCGGTGTCCGCCTGCATCAGAACCTCTATGCGATCGCCAGCATCGCAGATGCAAACGGGGACCCGACCCAACCGAATTTCGATGTTTTCAAAGACGGTGAAACGTTCAAGAGCTTTGAAATCGGCTACATGAGCAGTCAGGATCGGATCTATTTTGACAACATCCACCTGACCGTCTGGCAGAGTGACGGGGCCGACGACGGGTCACGCAAAGACGACTGGGGTGTCGCCGGGTCTGCAAGCTGGTTTTTCGACAATCGCTGGATGCCGTTTCTGCGGGCCGGTTTTTCTCAAGGAAAGGCCGCGCTTTACAAGAAAACCGTTTCGGCCGGGTTGGGGCTGTACACACGGGAAACGGATCTCTTCGGCGTTGGTTTGAACTGGTCGGACCCGGGCGATGCTTTTGACAAGGACCAGTACACAGCGGAGATCTTTTACCGCTTTACGGTGTCACCCAACTTCGCAATCACGCCAAGTGTCCAGTTCATCGCAAACCCTGCGCTCAATCCGGATCAAGATGGTCTGGCGCTCTTTGGTCTGAGAGGGCGCGTGGCTCTCTGAAGTATTCGCAGTCTGCGCTTGATGAAGAGATCTGCATGGCCGCTCTGCTATTTCGGCCCATACCCAAGGCGGCTTTATCGGGAACAGGCTGCTCCGCGATCAAGGGGGAAAGTAATGAAATCACTTATGATCTCAACCGGACTGGCGGTGCTCGCTGCGGCCTTCAGTTTACCAGTGCATGCGCAGGACTATTGGCTGTCGGATCAGATCACGGATTGCGAGATTTGGAGCGCTGATCAGCCGGAAGACGGTGAAATGGCCTCCTGGACGGGCGCCTGCCTGGATGGCAAGGCCCAAGGATCGGGCACACTGCTGTTCTGGGATAAAAACGGCGTTTCCGCGCGCTACACGGGCGAAATGCGTGATGGCAAGATCCATGGCCAGGGAACGGTTGAAATGCGCGCTGAAGGCGGCGACGGCTATGACAACTACACGGGAGCCTTTGAGGGTGGCCGACCGGTCGGTGAAGGGGTTCTGGTGTCGGCTTCTGGGTATCGTTTTGACGGCGAACTGATTGACGGGGTCCATCATGGCCGCGGCAAGCTCACCACGCCCGAGGGCTGGATGGTGCGCGGAGAAATCAAAGACGGGAAAGTCATTGGAGAGGGACTGGCATATTATCAGGATGAAAACAGCGACCTCTATTTCGGGGATATAGAAAACTCGCAGAGACAAGGGATCGGCATTCTTCTGATGCAGTCGGATGACGCTTATATCGGGGAGTTTCATCAGGGGGCCCCGCATGGAAATGGCATTTTTGAGGGCGCCAACGGGTATCTCTATGTCGGGCAATACGAAAACGGCAAACCAAACGGCATGGGCACGGCCATCGACACCGAGCGAACTTCTTATCAAGGTCATTTCATCGATGGCACACTCGACGGGCAAGTGCTTGTGACCACCGCAGACGGACAGCAGACAGTTGAAACCTGGGTGCAAGGGAGGAAGATGCAATGACCAAAGATCCTGTTTTCCAGAACACACTCAAGGCGGCTGTCTTTATCATGGGCAGCGCATTGATACTGCTCCAGTTTCAACCGGCCTCTGCGGGGCCGGTTATGCGGAACACCGCAAAGGGTGCGATTGCGGGCGGCGTGGTTGGTGCCATTGTCGGCGATTCAGCAAGTGGAGCGCGCGTCGGTGCGACGGTCGGCGCGGTCAAGGGGGTGAAGGAGCGGCGGGATCGCCGACGGGCCCGGGTCAATGCGCGGCGGCCATAGAAGGAGGCGATCCAAGGAGTGCGAACAGCACCAGCCTCGCAAGGCCTGATTGTCCCACTCCCGTGGACACTGGCGCCGATGGCCGCCCCACAGGTGTTCAGCTCCCGAACCTTGGCCGCAGCCCGATTCATTCCAATTTGAATCCCAAGGTTGAACCCTTGCCCCGTCTACTGAAGGCCAACACTCCGCGGCTGGCCGCCAAAAATGGTGATGGGCACATTTGCAATGCTTTGAACAACATTGGCGGGCACGTTTGATGCGGTCGTGCTTGTTTCAAAATGGCTGCCGCTTTCAAGATGCCTGCCGATCAGCTGGACCACCTCCGGAACGTCTGCAAACTTGGAGTGGTGTATGCTCGACGTGTCCTTGACCTCACTCAGGTCAACAACGGTGACCCCAAGGTCTGCAAGTCTTTCCGGATCGGCGTCCCCCACACGGGGCACATCGCCTGCCAGGAATTTCGAGATGCCCAGTGCCTTGTCATTCGCCGAAATCAGGACATAGAAATTGCGCTGGGACCGGGGAATTCCCTTCAGCTGGGTCTCGAACAGATTCACGTCAATATCTGGGGAGGCCAGGATAATGTCGCGGAACTTTCGGCTGGCGTTGAACCTGCCCTGAAGCGAGGCCTGACGCATGACCTCCATGGTCAGGAAATTGCCCATTGAATGCGCAACAAAGTCCACCCCGGAAGGGGAGGCTTCCAGGATGAGCAGGCCTGCCTCAATCAGCTTGTCCCGGGCTATCAGGACGCTGTTGAGGTCATAAACATAGTCGAAGTTGCTCCCGCGTGATGCCCAGCTGAAGACGACCGGGACACCGGTAAACCCGCTGTCATGGGCAAATTGCGCCGCCCGGAGCACCGCTTCGGTGAGGGTGGTGTTGAACCCATGAACAAACAGAAGGACATCCCGGTTTGCGGGCGGCCTGCTCCTGAGTTCGCGGCTCAATCTGTTCACAAAGGGTTTCGACCCAGAAAATACCGTCGGATCGACGATCGCAAACTCGGAGCGCGGGTCTGCCGGCGCGCGTTCCGGGCGCTCTATGGCCCCCGTCTTGTGATCCGGCGGGATTGTCACCGTGAACCGGGCGAAACCGAGTTCCGCCCCGCGCTCTCCTGAGAAAAGCAGACCGGCTTCATCTGTGGCTTGTCGGCTCGTTGCAACATAAACGACCTGTTTCGTCAGCCCCTCGACCGCCTCAAGATCTACTCGCGGATCCACTTGACCAATGATGGCGTCCGTAGGACCAGCACAGGCGGTCAGAATCGCAAGCAAAAACGATACTGTAAACACTGTTCGGAACAATCGACCCACCCTAGAACGATTATGGAGTTTGTGCCTAGCATAAGGCCCATTCTGTTGCAATTTTTCGCCATTTTGGCGCGCCTCCATCAAGCTATGGCGGCCGCAAACAAAATCCAGCCGAGCAGAGCACTTTTGGTTTCAGCTGCCGTGCCATTGGCCACGGAGACCTGGACCACGCCCTGGAGTCGTTTAGCGCTCGTCTTCAAGGTGAGGGGGGACCACTGCCCGGGGATAACATCAGCGTCTGCCTTGAGCGGCGCATAGTGTTAAACTTGAAGGCCGGACTGTTCCTCACAACAGACATTTGTGTCGCCTGCGGCGAAGGTCGGGTTTCCGCCCATCTTAAGAACTAGCTGCGCCTCAAAAGAATGTCTACTTTCGGACGCAGTCTTCAATGCGGTGAAAGACCGATGTAGCGGCCCGCTGTAGACTGGCAGCTTAGACCATGATCAGCCTGTCAAGAAACGGACTATCATGTCCGAAAAAACAGCACTTAAAAGCAATCGACAGATAATATTGGCTGTCTCCAGCGCTGTGGTGCTCGAGTACAGTTCACTCGGCACTTCAAATATGTGGAACTAGCTTTGGTTCCCTGAAACGGGCTCCGAAAAATGACCGTTCCAGACCGCTCTAGATCTTCACAAAAGTTACTGACAGGGTAAGGGATACGCTGCGACCGTTTCGCTTATGCGAAGCGAAAGCGGCGTCAGCGTACACCTCCCCTGCCTGTTTGTAAAAGAAACGGGCTGTTTGTAAACGAACCCACTGTGGATATCCGAAATCGTGGAAGGTGGTATGGGCGGAGCCCATTTGATGGCAATGGCAACAGGGTCATTGGCGCGGCGGGACACATTCCGAAATGCTATAGACGAATTGAACGGTATCGTGAAAATAAGGGGTTTTGACAATATCGAGTTAGGCTGCGTCTGTTGCCCAATGGACCAAAAAGCGACCTTCGCGTTTATTCGGCTGGATGAACTGGTCCAATCCATGGAGGCGAAATGGGTACTGCTGGATGCCGATGTTCGCCGTGAAGGATATGGCCACTAAGTTTTGAAGCCAGCCCGTTAAGCTGAGGACAGCATGTATGCTGCAATCGAGCCCAGAGGCGGATGATGAATGGTTGGCGGTATATGAATTGATTGGCGACAAAGGCCAAGGAGTCAGGTGCCGAATGCGCACCCGCCCCTTCAGCCGGTCTCAGGCACCCTATCTTCAGATGGTGAGGAAATACCGTATTAAGCCAGAGAGCTAAAGGGAATGCCGTGCGCGAAGACGAGCGCCGACAAACACGGCCT
The DNA here is from genome assembly GCF_006517275.1 of Labrenzia sp. PHM005. Lineage (NCBI taxonomy): Bacteria > Pseudomonadati > Pseudomonadota > Alphaproteobacteria > Hyphomicrobiales > Stappiaceae > Labrenzia > Labrenzia sp. PHM005. The sequence continues at coordinate 4,875,807 of NZ_CP041191.1, forward strand.
TGTCCGTATCACTTTGAGGTGTTTTCAGCTCAGAAGATCGTCACCCGAGACATGTTCATAGCGTATCAGGGCGAGATGTATCTACCTGCGATGCTGGCTGAGAATGAAGAGGTGATGCTGGCGACGGGTTAGTTGAGGAATATTTTCACTAAAGCAATGGTGGCAATAATCAGGCCTGCCGCGGCAAGGAAAGGCACAAGCAGAGTTAGCATTTCAATATGTCGGGTTTCATTATTTGCCATGCGGATATCTTCAAAAAGCCTACAGAATTCCGCTTGTCTTTTTTTGCAAATTGGATTTGTCTTTGTGTTTCTAGTCGCTTCGATTTCGGCAATGTATGCCTCTGCTCCAACACGAGGATTTGTCTTTGTGTCTCTGACCGCTTCGATTTCGGCTATATATGCTTTTGCTTCAGCACAAGGCTCAAGCTTAAGCTTGTAGCGGTATCCCGGATACTGCTTTATCACGTCTGCCATGCCACATTTCACAAACTTTGTGAGGTGACCCCGAACAGTTCTATTGGCAACATTAGTTTTTTCCGCAAGGTCTTTTGCCGTTATCCATCTACCGCAGCCTTTCAGAGCCAGAAATACTTTTACTTCGTGCTCACTAATCAAACCATGTGGCATCATTCTGTTTCCCACTGAAGCCACACAGCCCTTCACGTCCAACTTAGTTAGCTTGATCCATTTTCTAGGACTATAAGTCAGGCTGTCTGGCTCGCCACGCTTCCGGATCGGCCAGAAACGCTTTTACGTCGCTGAGTCTCCAGTAAACGCGAGCTTTTGCTCCCGCACCGTAACGAAACCCCTTCGGGAAGAGCCCTTTACGCTCCATAGTCCGCAAAGTGGTCGGATTGCACCTTAAGATCGAGCAAACTTCCGATTTTTTCAGAAGCTGATGATCCATGACGAACTTGGTATTCGAAAGCCCATTTGCGCTATCCGAATATGCGGCTGCACTTGAAGCAGAAGTTTCATGTGTGTTCATTTTTGTAAGTACCCGGACAATTAGTGTTGCCCGTACCGCGCCGTACCAAATGCGAGAGATAAACAGTATTATCTGATCGACTTATGAGGGTTATTATTTATTCGACGAATAGAGTCAATATATATTTTTCTCATTCTAATATTTTTCAATAACTACACTCTCTCCAAAATTATAACGGGCACTTCGATAAATCGGATACTTTAAAATACCCGATATTTAGGAATACCCGGTATTTTTAAATACCGGTTATTACTTAAAGTTTATTCTGAATATATTACTCATCCTGTGGCTGATTGATCGATTGGGAAGCTTGCAATTTCATCCGCATCGGAGATTTAAAGCAGCCAAAACCGTTCGCGTTGAAAGCAAGGCTGGTTGCACAGAAACAATCCCCACGTTTGGCTAATCCAGGCTGGAACCAGCCCCACCGTCGCTGACAACACTCCTGAAACTTCCCAATGGCATTGATCACTCGAAAACATCTGACAACGGTGTCAGCAGAACTCTTTCCGCGCTTCGAATGCAGGAAATCCGGCAGGTCAGTTTTGCGTTTTCCGAGAATTCAGGTTTCTCGGGATTTCAGGCAGTCTCCAATATGCCAACACACAAAGTGTTTAACTTATTTTTGGTTAATGTTATAGTGCTGTCAGATATTCAGGCACTTGCTGGGGGAAAAATGGGCGGAATTGACAATGAAAAACGCGGCCCGGGCAAACCAACGAAGTATTTTCCTGGATACTGCAAAGAAGTTATCACAATGGGCCTGAGGGGTTATAGCGTTGTTCAAATGGCCTCTGCTTTTGGGGTTGCGCGCTCAACTTTGATTGGATGGCGCGCCCAGCATGAAGACTTCGACGCTGCCGTGGAGTTGGCCTTAACTCATGCTCAAGCTGCTTGGGAAAAAATCGGCTTCGAAAGTCTTCACCGTAAAGACTTCCAAGGTGCGTCATACGTGAAGTTGATGCAAGCTCGATTTCGTGCCGATTACACTGAACGCGCAGAAATCAGTGGCCCAGACGGTGGCCCTATCGCACGTGTCACCCACATCGAGCTGGTCGCAAAGGACTTTCCGCCTGACCATCCGTCTCGACTTGAGGGCGAAACGCGCCGGGCCCCTTGCATGATAGATGTTCCGTCCACTGCAGTGAAAGCTCCAGACTTGACAGAATTTGCGGCAGCTGATGCATGCGCAAACGTTAAAAACGAACCAGAGGCCACCAGATCAGATGCCGAGTTACTTCGCCTGTACGATGATGACCCGGATATTACTGATGAATTGTCCGGCGAGGAAAGAGACAATCTAACCCGTGCCATAGTCCACGAAGCTGAAGAAAAACGCCTCGCTGCCGAGCAGGCAGAACGAATACGTGTGGCTGAGCAAACACAGCGGCGCCTCCATCTGCCGCCCAATATTGGCGCACGTAAGAGAGCCTTTAAATGACCAAGGATAAGATTATCCAAATCGATAACGTCTTCTCCGAATGGTCCAAATCTGGACACGTTGAAAGCCAGCGAACTGCTGAATTTGCATTTTCGGTTCCGGTTTGGTCAACCTGCCGATGCACCTTCCAGTTCAACCGCATCATTGCCATCGCAGTAGGTCTGCCAGGCAAGCATGAGTTCTCTCCGCTTCTCCAGCGCATCGCCGCGCCTATAGGCTCGTTCAACCGCGCTGCCAACACTGTGAGCCAATGCCTGCTCGGCAATCTCCCGTGGGTAGTGAGTTTCTTCACCACACCAGTCTCGGAATGATGATCGAAAGCCATGAATTGTAGCATCGCCAAACTTCATCCGGCGAAGTTGCATAGTCAAACTCATGTAGCTAAGAGGCCGCCCCTCTCGCTGCCCCGGGAACAAAAAATCACACGGACGACGAAAAGGTTTCAATTTTTCCAGTATCGCCAGTGAGCGCGGCGAAAGTGGAATACGATGCTCTTTACCTGCTTTCATCCTGCTGCTGGGGATGGTCCAGATCTTTTTGTGCAGATCGATTTCGGCCCATTTGGCGTTTAAGACTTCGCTGGTGCGGGTCACAGACAGTATGAGCAATTCCAGAGCCAATGCGGATATACCCTCGTGTTTGCGCAGGTCTTTCATGAATTCCGGAAGTCTTTCGTAGTCCAGCGCCTTGTGATGGCCGCGCGTCAGCTTCTTTGGACGGGGTAAAAGTGCGTCGAGGTGTCCTTTCCAAATTGCCGGATTGGCCTTTTCCCGAAGGCCCTTGGCGATGGCAGCAGCAAAGACGCGCTCTAGCCGTCCACGTAACCGGGAGGCTGTTTCTGGGCGCTCCAGCCAATGGGGTTTTAGGACTTCCAAAACGTCGGCGGTGTCGATGTCGGCAACGGGCTTGTCGCGAATTGGAGCAGCATACTCGCGGATTGTCATACGCCACTGACTTTTATGTTTTGGATTTCTGAACTCGACGAGAATGTCATCGAGAAGACTGTCCGCAAACGCTCCAAAAGTCAGCTGCTTGCTACTGCCATTGGCTTTCCGGTGCTCAATCGGATTGACGCCATCTTTGATCAGCGTTCTGGCACTCGCCGCCGCCAATCGAGCATCTGCCAGAGATACAACCGGAAATGGGCCTAGGCCCATTTCTTTGCGTTTACCGCCGAACTGAAAAATGAGCGACCAGGTTTTCGAACCGGACTTGCTGATAACCAGATACAACCCGCCGCCATCGCCAAATCGACCGGGCTCCCGAAGTGACTGGACCTGTCTCGCTGACAGCTTATTTGTCGTTCTTGCCATCTATCGCCACTTTCTGATTTAGGGATTGACCCTAATACTAACCCTAAAATCTGCATGTGATTGGGTATAATTTGACATGATGGGAGATGAAGTGGCAAGTGACAAACAGCTGGGAATAATGCGATTTTTTATCAAGTGACATTATCGAGCATCAAATATAAGGCGGACTTCCTCTCCGCCACTTCCTAATCGTGAAATTGTTGACCGTCTCCAATACGCATGTGAGCAATGCTGCGGACGGTTGGCGCAAGTGGCTTTTCAAAACAGGCCTTTGCACTGGATTTTAACCCGTGCGAAAAGACTGCGGCATTCATGTTGCAGGGAACAAATCGATGAAATTTTCTGACCTTCGTCAGGCCAACATCACCCGGCAAAAGGAATGGCCGGGAAATGACCAGGCTGACATTGCCTTTCGTGGACTGGAAGTTGCCGGTGAATTCGGTGAAGTTGCGGAATCCTTGAAAAAATATCTCCGCGGGCAGCGCGGCATCAAAGGCTCAACTGCTACACTGGAAGATGTTGCATCTGAAATGGCCGACAGCATCATCGCGCTCGATCTACTCGCAGACCTGATGGGCATTGATTTGGGAGAAGCGGTGGCGCGGAAGTTCAATGCAACGTCTGAAAAATATGGGCTGAAGACGCGCCTATCAGATGATGGCCGTCCAATCTAAGGCTTCAGGATACCCAAATCCGGCTCGGTCAAGCTGGTCACATACCGCGCGCCCTCTGCACCTTCGATCAATCCAGTCGTCAGAGCATAGCCGCCCGATGGGTCCTGCAGGGTCTCCAGAATGTCCCCGTCCTCATTTATCTTTATAACAAACCCATAACGTTGTGCTGCCGGGCGCAGGACGGCCGGAAGGCGCATGACCACTTTCTTCAAAAATGGCTTGTCCGCAATCGCATCTGCGACCGGAGACCGCGGACTGACAATCCCCACCCAGAATGTCCCTTCGGGGTTCCTATTGATGTTGTCTGGAAATCCGGGAAGGTTTTCGACAATGACTTCAGGCGCCACAGCGCCATCCACAGGCACCTTCAAAATGGAATAAGTGCCGGTTTCAACGACCAGAAAATGCGAACCGCTTTCGGTTACCGCCAGGCCGTTTGCAAAGCTGAGACCATCGAGAAACGTTGTTGTTTCACCCGTTGCAGGAGTGTAGCGCAACACCCGGCCATTGGGACCGTGCTCCATCAGATCCAGCAGCGAGGCCGGCAGCGTCCCTCCATTTTCCCTTGCACCGAATTTTGTCGAGGCGTCCGTGAAATAGACCGTCCCGTCCGTAGCAATATCCAGATCATCCGCATAGAGGATCGGCGAGCCGCTTGCTGTCTTGTTGGCCAGAGTAACGACTTCTCCGTCTCCGGAAATTCTCAAAAGTCCGCGAAAAGCATCCGCAACGTAGAGTTCTCCAGCGCGGTCAAACTCGACACCAAGCGGGCGTCCACCGGTTTCGGCAAACAGCGAAACCTTCCCGGACGCCGGATCATACTTGAGAATGCCACCTTCATGGGTCGCAATATAGAGCGCTCCATCCGGACCGAGAGCTGCGTCTTCAGGGCCGCTATGTGCCCCGAGTTTCAGCCGTTCAATTCCAGCCAAGCCCTCATTGGGGGCATAAGAACCGGTATATCCAGGGTTCTTTGGCGCGTTCCAGGCGACCGGATCTATCGGCACCGGCCAGAACAAAAGATACGCACTGAGCACAATGAGCAAAACAGCCATTGCCTGCCAAATTCTTTTGGTCATGGGTCTCTCTGAAAACGGAGAAATAGCAGACTGGCAATACTACGGATAGTGGTGCGGTACCAGTGCCCGACAGCCAGGACATACGAGCCCCGCTCCCCCCACAGGTTCATTCTCGCTGGCGCTCCCTCCTGCCTATTACCGGCATCAAAGACCAGATCAGCGGCAGGAAACAGCACTTCGGATAAGGCAGTATCATCGATGCGATTGACATTCGGGTCGCTCCAACAGGCAAAGCGCTTCCGGAATTCAACACGGTTTTTTGGAATAATGAACTGGAAACGGGACATCTCTGCAGAATCGGCAGAACTGACTTTCTTCAAAAATACGGTGTTTTGCTGGCTTCAGCCTTCAACCACGCCAAGAACTGCGCCTTGCCGCCGTCATCGTCCAAAGCATGGTGGACGTTTACATAGTAGCCGCTCTCCAAATGAACCGGCATCCGACAAGCCGGTGTCAGCTGCCCCGCCGCAATGTGATCTGCAACAACGGAGCGCCAGCCAAGCATGATGCCATCGCCGGTCAATGCAGACTGAACCGCCTGGACATAATTGCCAAAGCGCAGATCACAGGCTTCCCTTGATCTGCGGCGGCCCAAAGCCTTGAAGTAACTTTCCCAGCCGAGCCATTCCGGGTCCTGAACCGCCACATGGATAAGGCGGCGGGATGACAGGTCTTCCAGATTGTTTGCCAACCCGTGCCGCTCCAAATAATCAGGAGAACATATGGGCACAATCGTTTCTTTGAGCAGAAGCTCCCAGGGCCCATCCGGCCATTTGCCGTCGCCATAACGAAGCGCAATATCCGAGCCGTCATGCAATCCGGCTGCGCCCTGATAGGCCGCCATTACATGCACTGAAATCTCCGGATGAGCGGCGCTAAAGTAGTTCAGCCGAGGCATCAGCCAATAAGTGGCACAGCCAAGATTGCAGGAGACGGTAACCACATTGTCCTGACCATTGCCCGCTTTCCGCATATCTTCGACTGTTGAAGCCAGCCGCCCGAGGGTTTCAATGATGGTCCGGTGAAACTCATGACCAGCGTCCGTCAACCCCATCGGCCGGGTCGAACGGTCCAGGAGCGATGTGCCGACAAAATCTTCCAGCTGCCGGATCATCTGACTGACAGCGGATTGCGAGATCGCCATCTCCTTGGCCGCGCGGGTCATGGAGTGATGACGGACAACCGCATCAAACAGCTTCAGGCTTTGCAGGGACGGGATCTGATTCCACATACCATTAGCTATAACTTATTTTATGATGAAAATTCACTCTCTTTTTCGCTGACCGAAGCGACAGTATCAAACCGCCAGCATGACATCATTAGCTGGAGGAGAAGGTGATGCAAAAGGTGACTTTGGGAGACATGCTGCACGAGTGCGCAAAACAGTATGCAGACAGGCCCTTTGTCACCAACGCGGAAACCGGCGAGACTTTCTCCTATACAGATGTGGAAACGCTGACCAACCGGCTCGCCCACGGCATGAAGGAGAATCTCCCGGCCAATCTTTCGCATGCGGCCATTGTGTTAGAAAACTGCGTTGAATATCTGGCGCTCACCTATGCGCTGAAGAAGATCAACACGGTGGAAGTTTCGATCAACCGCGCGATGCGCGGGGCAGCCCTGGCCCGGATGATTGATCAAACCAAAACACCGGTCCTCTTCACCTCCGAAATTCATCTGGGCGCCCTGTTCGAAATCCGGTCCGAACTTACAGACCTGCACACCTTGGTGCTTCTGAGCGGGGCTGCAAAGGCAAGGGCATTGTTCCCAGACCTTAATGTGATTGCTTTTGAGACCCTTTTGTCGGATCGCACCGACCATATTGTCTCTCCGGCTAAAGACACCGATACAGCGACCATCTTGTTTACCTCCGGCACCACTGGGGTCTCCAAGGGCTGCTTGTTATCGCACCGCTACGCAATTCGCACAGCCGAGAACATGATCGGCCCCTTCCGGGTCACCAGCGAAGACTGCATCTACTCCCCCTACCCGCTGTCGCATATCGGCGCCGCCTACTACGATATACTGCCGACCATGATGACGGGCGGCCGTGTCATCCTGCGTGAACGCTTCAGCGTGTCAAACTTCTGGCCGGAAGTGAAAAAATTTGGCGTTACCTGGTTCATGATGCTCGGCTCGGTGCAACAGCTCTTGTGGGCGCGCCCGCCCTGTGAGGAAGAAAATACCCACAAGGTCACTCGTTGCTGGGGAACGCCCGCCCCCGTTCCGAAAGACGACTTCGACGCCCGCTTCAACCTGCACATGATCCCCGGTGGCGGCTACGGCTCCACCGATGCCGGTTGGGTTGCCGTTCCGCAGTGGGATCACTATGGCGGGATCGTGCTGCCGCATTTCGATGTCGAGATTCATGATGACAATGGTGAAGAACTGCCCGCCGGCATGGCCGGTCATATGGTCGTACGGCCGAAAGAACCCGGCGTCATGTCCGACGGTTATTTCGGCATGCCGGAGCGCACGCTGGAAAGCCGCCGAAACCTCTGGTTCCAAACCGGCGACATCTGCCGCATGGATGATGATGGTCTTCTTTATTTCCTGCACCGGGTAAGTGAACGCATCCGGGTGAAGGGGGAGATGGTGTCTGGATACGAGGTTGAAGAAGGCATTTTAAGCCACGACGCCATCGAGGACTGCGCCGTCATCGCTGTGCCGGGCGAATTTGGCGAAGAAGACATTAAAGCCTTTGTCACGGTCAAAAACGGCCGGTCTGTCGATGCAGATACGATAAAAAGCCACTGCGCCTGCCGCATGGCCAAATTCATGGTGCCCAAACACATCGCATTTCTAGACGAGATGCCGCGCACCCCCACAGGCAAACCTGAAAAGGGCAAATTGGCGGCCATTACGAGTTCTTAGCCCAGGCGTTACCGACCAAATCAGGTAATGTTTCAGTGGGGATTTCACACCAATTTCAGTCTGGGATTTGACGAAAGCTAACTGCTTCCAGTTGGCTCGTTCCGTGAGATCTGCCGGAAACGCCGCGGTGAGACACCGCTGTGTCGTTTGAAATCGCGGCTGAAATGATAGGGGTCGCTGTAGCCGCACCGCGCCGCCACACCGACGATCTGGCTGGTTGTCGCGGTGAGCAAATGCTCAGCCAGCATCATGCGTTCCTGCCGGAGCCAGAAAATCGGAGTGGTGCCGGTTGCAGCCTTGAACCGGCGGAAGAGTTGCGAGGGACTCAGTCCGGCAATGTTTGCCATCGCTTCAATTTCCCAATGCCCGTCGATCCTGCGGCGCAGTTGGCGCATGACTTCATTGATCGGATCGTTCCCAACTGCTGCCCAGGTGGCTGCCCTTTTTCTGAACAAGGCAGCCACCGCCGCAGCCACCTGAGCATTCAAATGCGCGTCACAATCCGGCAGCTGAGCGCGCAGCGCCGCAATGACAGCCTCGAAGCAATCGCAAAGATTCCCCAAATCCTCAATCACCGGGTTATCCAGCAAGGCTAATTGTTCATGCAGACGATCCAGCCCGGGGCCCGCCATAGCGAACCACAGGTACGTCCAAGGCGCCCCGCGATCGGCGCCATGACCATATTTCTGGCTGGTATCCAACCACACAAGGCTGTCTGGACCCGCCTTAAAAACCTGCCCGCCAACTTCAACCCGTCCCGCGCCCGATAACGTGAGGATGAGCACATGTTCATGATAGCTCCGCCGCACCATGCCGTCTTGATGGGTGACAATCGTCTGCCCACCCACAGGAACCGTGTACGGCCAGGGAGAGGCCAAAGGATCGGTGGCGTGAAAGAACACTTCGGATCGGTCAAAAACACGCATTGTGCGAGTATTATCCATGTTTTCTGCACAATACACCATTTTTTCTGCACTTGATGCCGGTATCATCAATTAACGCTTCAAGCGCAGTTGCTTGTCGCCAATTCAAGGATGGTTCTGATGTCCGTTGAAAACCCCGCCGCCCGCCGGATCGTCAACGACCCGGCCTTAACTGCCTCCCAAAAAGCCCGGTATTTGTCGTTGGAAGCAGAAAACGCGCTTGCTTATCCGGAGTTGGACAGCCACACACGGGCCGCGCTCGATGACCGGGTTATCTGCGACATGTATGAAGGCCATGCGCCCTATAAGCCGCGCTATGTCCTGCCGGATTACAACGTGGTGTTGACCAGAGGCAGCGACTGGCTGGAACTGCCAACTCCTCAGAGCCTGGAAGAGGCCATTCACACCTTGATGGTTGCCTATCACCATGTGCCATCGGTGACCGGCATGCCGGTCTATATCGGCCAGCTGGATGATCTGCTGCTGCCGTTTTGCGATGGCGTTTCGGACGAGCGGCTCTATCAGCAAATCAAGCTATTCTGGCGGTATCTGGACCGGGTTCTGCCGGATGCCTTCATGCACGCCAACATCGGGCCGAGCGACAACAGGGTAGCCCGTGCCATCCTGCGGGTAGATGCGGAACTGAAACAGATCGCACCGAACCTGACGTTCTTTTATGACCCTGAAGTGAGCAGCGACGACATCCTCCAAATCGCCGCCGCCAATATTGCCGAATGCTCCAAGCCGCATATCGCCAATCATCCGCTGCATGACGCTGTCTTCGGCGAGCGGGGCTACGGCATCGTCAGCTGCTATAATGCCCTGCCCGTCTGCGGCGGCGCGTCCACCCTCACCCGGGTTAACCTTGCGAAGGTGGCCGAGCGGTCAGAAGATGTGACCGATTTTCTGGATAACAAACTGCCGCAGTATGTGGATCTGAATTTCCGGCTGACCGAAGCGCGCATCGATTACCTCTTCAATCAGTCCGGCTTCATGGACAGTTTTCTGGTGACCGAAGGCTGGCTGGATGAAACCCGCTTTGCTGCCATGTTCGGCATCTTTGCCATGGCCGAGGCCGTCAACACGCTTCAGGACAAGGCGGGCGCGGCCGGGCGTTATGGCCACGATGCGGGCGCCAACGCGCTCGGCCACAAGATTTCCGCAAGGCTTGCGCAGTTGGTGGCATCCCGGCCGATGAAAAACGTCTGGCAGGGCCGCGCCATGCTGCATTCCCAGGCAGGTCTTTCCACCGACGAAGGGTTTACACCCGGCGTTCGGATCCCCTATGGCACGGAACCTGATCCGGTCAGCCACATTCGCGCGCTCGCCGCGCACCATGAGTTCTATTCGTCCGGGATCAGCGAAATTCTGACGCTAGACGAAACGGTCAAGGCAAATCCGGCCGCCATTCGCGATCTGTGCAAAGGCGCCTTTGCTTTGGGTTTCCGCGAGTTCACCGCTAATGTCGCGAGCAACGATCTGGTGCGGGTGACCGGCTATATGATCCGCTTGTCGGATGTTGAAAAGTTCAACGCCGAAGCGGGTTCGCGCACCAACACCACAGCCCTTGGCGCGGAAGCAGCAGACGTCACTTCAATCCTCGACCGCAAACCCCGGGTGGTTGCCCATGAGCTCTTTGCAGGCGCCGGTCAGTAAGATCCTGACCTGGTCCTGTGTCGACGGGCCAGGCAACCGGCTGGTTCTGTTTCTGCAGGGCTGCAACTACAATTGCATCACCTGCCACAACCCGCACACGATCGGCCAATGCAATGATTGTGGCGATTGCATTCCCGCGTGCCCCACGTCCGCGCTTTCATTGGTGGATGGCAAGATCCGCTTTGATGCGAACGCCTGCACAAATTGCGACGCCTGCCTGAAGGCTTGTCCCATTGATGCCAATCCGATGGTTCAGACCTACACCGTCGAAGACATCCTGGCGTTGCTGCGGGAAAACGCGGATTTCCTGTCCGGCATCACCATTTCCGGCGGTGAAGCGACGCTGCATCACTCCTTCATCAAGGCCCTGTTTGCCGCCATGGGCGAGGCTGAAGATCTGAAACATCTGACCCGGTTCATCGACAGCAATGGCCACCTGGGCGCGGATGGCTGGACCGACCTCCTGCCGGTCACCGATGGGGTGATGCTCGACATCAAGGCGTTTGGCGTTCAACTGCATAAGTCTTTAACAAAACGCACCAACAGCCGGAGCCTCGCCTCCGCCCGGCAATTGGCAGACGCGGGCAAGCTCTATGAGCTGCGCTATCTGATGATCCCCGGCCGGACGGACACAGATGCTGAGCTGGACGCCCTCGCTGACTTTGTGCGCTCGCTCCCTCAGCCTATCCGCCTCCGGCTCAACGGTTTTCGCACGCATGGCGTCCGGCCCGAAGCGGCCAAACTCCCGGCACTTGCCCGCGACAGACTGGAAACTGCCGCCGCTAAACTTAAAACGGCCGGTCTTGGCCCGGTCGCCTTGCCGGCGATTTAACAACCTTCTAAAGACTAGCGGCCTTTGACCGGCAAGACCGTTCCGGTCGTGCCAACCGTCTCCCAAAACCATTCCAGCTTGCCCCACCATCAGAACCCTGCCACTTTTGCGGATAGGTTTTATGGATCCGCATATTCGGGAGCTTCGGCATGAACGGCAAACGCACCCTGATCGACATTTCCGTTGCGATTGAAGCTGATATTCCCTCAGATCCGCCGATTATGCTGCCGGAGATCGAGTATCTCGATCACCAGGCAACGGTGGAGCAGATGACCGGCTTCTTTCCGGGCCTCACCAAAGATCAGCTTCCAGGCGGGGAAGGCTGGGCCGTGGAGGTGATGAAACTCTCCACCCACAACGGCACACATCTCGATGCGCCTTATCATCACCATTCAACCATGAACGGCGGCGAGCGGGCGATCACCATCGACGAAGTGCCGCTGGACTGGTGCTTCAATCCGGGCGTGAAACTGGATTTCCGGCATTTGCCGGACGGCCATGTTGTCAGCGCAGCGGAGGTCGAGGCCGAACTCGACCGGATCGGTCATGACCTGGCCCCACTCGATATCGTTCTGGTCAACACGTCTGCAGGCAAAAAATACGGCCAGCCAGACTATCTGACCTCCGGCTGCGGCATGGGGCGCGAGGCAACGATGTATCTTCTCGATCTCGGTGTTCGGCTCACCGGGACCGACGCCTGGTCCTGGGATGCGCCATTTTCCCACACCGCCCAGCGCTGGATGGAAACAAAAGATCCGTCGATCATCTGGGAAGGCCACCGTGCCTCTATGGACATCGGCTATTGCCACATCGAAAAACTCTCCAACCTGGAGGCCCTGCCCCTGTCCGGTTTTCATGTCAGCTGTTTCCCCGTGAAGATCAAAGGGGCGTCGGCGGGCTTCACCAGGGCCGTGGCGATCCTGGAGGAGTGAGCCCGCACCGGGCGCCCACTGCAACGGTCACGCCTTTGTAGCTTCGAAAACGAGGGCCTGGATCTTGCCTTCCACCTCCCCGCCCCCGCATTTTTCGGCGATCAAATCTTCGGCTTGGTCGGTAACCGCCTGCAATTGCTCTGCGTTGCGTGTTTCTATTTCATTTCTCAATGGCGTTCCCTGACAATAGGCGATGGCCGGATGGCGGGCCGACGGGGCCCTGCTGACATCGGCACGAATATCGACTGAGACATCGTTGAAACCGCTTTGCAGCAGTTCGGCCCGGATTTTTTCCGCATCGTGATTACCGTGTGGTGTCCGGGCAAGAAACAGCGGCGGATCCTCAGTGAAGATCCGCCCGGCAGCTTCTGTGGCAAGCGCGGCAAACTCATTCTCGCGGATGTGGTCCCACACACTGAATATGAAGGTTCCACCCGGTTTTAGAACCCGGTAGGCCTCGCGGTATCCCGCAACGTGATCTGGAAAAAACATGACACCAAATTGGCAAATCGCAGCATCAAATGAATTGTCTTCAAACGGCAGTTTGAGCGCGTCGGCCTGCCGCCACTCAATTGGATACGCAGCCGGATGGTTGCGTTCGGCGTGGTCCAGCATCGGCTGATTCAAATCTGTGGCGACATACTGGACCGAGTTTGCCAGTTTCGGCGCCAATGCCCTCGGCACAACCCCGCTACCAGCCGCAATTTCCAGAACCGAAGCCGGGTCCAGATCCACGACCCTGGAAACCAGATCTTCCGCATATGAACTGAAAATCAGCGGCACCAGATAGGTATCGTAAAACTCGGGGATCGAGCCGGTGAATTCCTTGTCGCTGCTGGTCATTGCGCCCCTCCCTGACATCGACGTGCCGCTAAGTCAGGCAGAACGCTAACACAGCAGCAACTCGGGAGATACAACCATCCCGAACAGGGGTAAGTTAGGCTGGCAACTGCGCGCGCAGAGCACCGGACACCGGAGACACCTCAGTCGAGAAACTTCCATGTCTCCGCGCCATCAAAGCTTCGCAAACCGATCGCCTCGATAGTTCCGGGATCCGCCAAACACAAATTCACCGCCATCCGGCCAATCGCATCTCCGGCAATGCCTTCCCAATGGGTGGTCGCCCCGCATGTTTTACAGGAGTGAAACGCCAGCTGCTTGTCCCCCCAGACATATTTTATCGTCGCATCCGGTTTTGCGGTGATCTTTATGTTTTTGGTAGAACCATGCCCCCAGACAGTTCCGAGCGACCGGCAGATCGAACAGTTGCATTTCACCGCGTGTTTTGGCGGAGAGGTCATTTCATAAGACACCGTGCCGCAGTGGCAGGCCCCTTTGACAGGAAGGGAAATATCAAGACTTGCAGTGTCTTGCGGCATGGAAAACGCTCTCCTGTGGCGGCAATATTTAAAGGCTTTGCAGTTCCGGTCATACTGTCGTTTGTGAATATATGGCCGAATTCATTTCGAAAACTCAGGCCTCAAGATCGCATTTTTACCGGGTAAACTTGGCTTCCATCGTGGGTGCTTTTCCAGAACGGAGATCGGACATAGGACCTATTCAAACCAGCTGGCGACAGTCGCTTGCACCTCTTGAAGTGATCTATCGGCTGCCCGGGCCGGCAGGATAACCGGACCGGAAGGATGGATAATCAAAAGGTGTTCCTTCCAAAGGACCAGATCAGGCGCACTCTTCGGCCACTCCCTGCGTGTCTCGAGTTTCACTCCGTCTAGATCCAGACAGGTCCCGAGATTTTGCTTGTCCAGGACAACAGTCTGCTCTTCCCCGAAAAACCGCTGATAGATGCGTTTTGCCTGCGCAAACGTCCAATATTTGTAGGCCAGCAACCCAATAACGATGCCAGCCCAAAGAATGAAGCCGCTAAGCATCAGCAGATCCGTGGGATGCAGTCCCGGGGCACTCTCAGCAAGATCTTTTCCAAGCATGAAAATCGCCGCCAGGAACGCGGCCATCACAGACACCCGAATGACAAGTCCGGTCTTGGAAATAAAGGAGAAACCCTGTCGATGTTTGGAGTTCGATTTACTTGCGCGTTTGAGCGTTTTTAACCAGTGCGCATTTGCTCGCAAATAGGCCCTGACATCTGATGGACCATAAACAAAGCTTGCTTCAATTCTTTCAGTATCCACGATGAAAACCGCCATTTTTGTAAGAAGGCTCGATAGGCAAAAAAACACCCGCCGTCCCAATTTAGTGGGAAACGGCGGGCTTCATTTCAACGGTATATTCGAACTTAGCCAGCGGCCTGGCTTACTCCACGCCGATCTTCGATTTCAGAAGATCGTTGACGGCTTGCGGGTTGGCCTTGCCCTTGGAGGCTTTCATGACCTGGCCGACGAACCAGCCCACCAGGTTTGGTTTGTCCTTGGCCTGCTGAACCTTGTCCGGGTTGGCAGCGATGATTTCGTCGACGATGGCTTCAATCGCGCCGAGATCGGTCACCTGCTTCATGCCGCGGTCTTCTACGATCTGCGCCGGGTCACCGCCCTCAGTCCAGACGATTTCAAAGACGTCCTTAGCGATCTTGCCTGAGATTGTCCCAGCCTTGATCAGATCGATGATGCCGCCGAGCTGGGCGGCAGACACCGGAGAGGTCTCCAGATCCTTGCCTTCCTTGTTCAGACGGCCGAAGAGTTCGTTGATCAGCCAGTTCGCAGCCAGTTTGGCGTCCCGGCCTTTGGCGAGCTCTTCGAAGAAATCGGCAGAGGTCTTTTCGGCGACCAGAACATCGGCATCATAGGCGGTCAGACCAAAATCCTTGACGAAACGTGCCTTCTTGTCGTCCGGCAGTTCCGGTAGGTCGGCTGCCAGTTCATCAACAAAGCCTTGTGTGAATTCCAGCGGCAGCAGATCCGGGTCCGGGAAATAGCGGTAATCGTGCGCCTCTTCCTTGGAGCGCATGGAGCGGGTCTCGCCTTTCACGCTGTCAAACAGGCGGGTTTCCTGATCGATCTCACCACCGTCTTCCAGGATCGCCATCTGGCGGCGGGCTTCATATTCAATCGCCTGACCGACAAAGCGGATGGAGTTGACGTTCTTGATTTCGCAGCGTGTGCCGAACTCACCGCCCGGACGGCGCACGGACACATTGACGTCGGCCCGCATGGAGCCCTGGTCCATGTTGCCGTCACAGGTGCCGAGATAGCGCAGGATGGTGCGCAGTTTGGTGAGATAGGCTTTTGCTTCATCTGCCGAGCGCAGATCCGGCTTGGAAACGATTTCCATCAGCGCAACGCCGGAGCGGTTTAGATCGACAAACGACATGGACGGATGCTGGTCGTGCAGGGACTTGCCGGCGTCCTGCTCCAGGTGCAGGCGTTCGACACCGATTTCCACCTGCTCGTCCGGCATGTCGAGAAGGATTTTTCCTTCGCCCACGATCGGCTGCTTGAACTGGGAGATCTGGTAGCCTTGCGGCAGATCCGGATAGAAGTAGTTCTTGCGGTCAAAAACTGACTTCAGATTGATTTCCGCTTTCATGCCGAGACCGGTGCGGATCGCTTGGCGGACGCACTCTTCGTTGATCACGGGCAGCATGCCAGGCATCGCCGCATCAACCAGCGAAACGTTGTTGTTCGGATCTTGGCCGAATTCGGTCGAGGCACCGGAAAAGAGCTTGGCTTCGGAGGTGACCTGGGCATGGACTTCCATACCGATCACGATTTCCCAGTCGCCGGTCGCGCCCTTGATGAACTTCTTCGGGTCGGGAGTGCGTACGTCGACAAGTGTCATGGAGCGTTCAATCCTGTTTTCGTCAAAAGCGCTCGCTTGGAAGGTCACGGCCGGACAGCCGGAGCGCTGATAATCACCGGATTGATGACCTACTGGGGAATTGCGGTTGCTGCAAGCGTTTCCTGAGCTAAAGCGGGTGCTTTCGCACAAGGAGCGCTGATCAGGCGGTTCGGCTCCGTCAAATGTTCCTGGGCTGAATGCACAACCCGTGCGCCCGTTATTGCGCCAGCCAGTGAACCTTGTCGGCGGCGGCCGGTTTGGCGGCCTTCTTTGGAGGAGCAGATTTTTCGGGTTTTCCGGCCTTTTGCAGTTTCATCATCAACAGGCCATAGAGGCGTTTTGCATCTTCAGCGTCGAGAATGTTGAAATTCCGGGCCCACAACTCGCCCATGAACTGCGGCATGCGCAGGTGAATACACCGCACCCGGCTGAGGATGGCATATTCCATGGCGCCGACACCAAGGATCTTACAAAGAATGGCGATGCCCATGGCATCGGTGCGCAGCATCAAGCAAGTCACATTATCCTGGCTCATGCCGGAGAATTCCGACAAGAGCCTGACGACATCGTATAGGTTCTTTTCAGTACACATGCGCGAAACAGCGGCATCCAAGTTGACCTGACCGAGCTCCACAGCCGAAAGCCATTGGTCAAACGGAATGGCAGCAACGCGCTCCTCCAAATCAGGTCCAAGAACCAGATCGTCCTTGTCCCGCATCAGGTCCTGAATGACCAGATCGTTGGATTTACGCAAGTGGCCGATGCGGCTTCCCATTTTTTCCGGCATTGCCTTCAAAAGGCGGTCAAAATCTTCCGGAGCGATGTCTGCGCCCAGATTGGCCGACACCGACAATTTGATTTCATTGTCGCCGAGCGCGATCAAGAGATCGGTGACCTCGCGGTCAAGAACATCCCTGTTGGAGATGGCAAGCCGGTGGCCGTTGCTTTGCTCACGGACCAGCTTTTTCAGATCCTTCGTCGTCAGCACCGGCGAATTGGTCAGAATTGGCGCGGCAATGGTCAATGTTTCCTGTGCCAGACGCATGGCCAATGAATTGGACGTCGCCGATGAGGACGCCAGGCTCTCCGAAATTTGGCGTTTGGCCTCATTGCCAAGACTGTCGTAGGCCCCTTCAATTGCAGAGTTCAGTTCGTTGACGTCACTTTGTGCCAAACCGCCCGCACCGGAACCCAAATGCTGAGCCACAAGAGCGGCGACCTGCTCCTTCTTGTAGTCCGGACATGTTTCCATCAGTGAGCGCAAGGCCATGATCGCAAGTACACCTGGTTGTTTGAACCGTTCGTATTTACGTAGGGCCAAAAAAAGAATTCATTTCACCAATACAGCACTTTTTAAATAATAAAATTTTCGACAGATAATTCTAAAATATATTGACCAAATTATAATTTTAACAAAATCCAGAATAAATTTTATATATTCAAACATCAACTCAAAGTCGACTTAATCTTCAAATAGAAGAACGCTGCGTCATCCATCCAATAATCTACCTAGTTTTGCCAATACGTATTTTTCAAGATCAAGTTGCTCTCCGAGACAATCCGATCACCACAACGGTCACCTGACAAAGTTTGAAGCCTGTGAATTTTTTTTCGTGTTTTTTTCAGACTTAATGTACCAGCCAGCGTTTTTTGTACGCCACGCTACACTGTAGATGCCGATATTGAGAGGATGTTATTGACAGCAGCTCAGCGGCTCTCGGGTTTTTATAGTGTTGTCGGCTGTCTCGATATCGCCACGTGTCACTCGGTTAGTGCCGAAGCAATGAGCGGACTCTGTTGCGATTGAACCACCTCCCTTCTGGCGGCCAGTCAACACCGTTGACAAAATCCGTCGGAATCTCAGAGCGAATTTCCTTGCCGGTACGTTTCGGGGATAAAGGAGCTTCTGCCCGGTAGAACTCTACATGAGATCCAGGTTTGCCCCCTCATCGTGGAGCTAATCAGGCGCATTCTGCGCCTGGCCCGTGCGCATGATGAAGCCAATGAGGACCGCGACCGCCTGATAGAGCTCTATCGGGATTTCGTGGTCCACTTCGATTTGCGACAGGGCTTCGGCCATCATCGGGTTCTGCTCGATCGGAACACCAGCTTCACGGGCAATCTCTTCGATCCGCTCGGCCGCCGTGCCTGTTCCCTTGGCGCTAACGACCGGCGCCCCCTCTTCTTGGCGGTACTCAAGGGCAACGGCGATCTTGTCTGGAGTTTTGGAACTGCTCATCACCGCCTCACGATTGCCGGTTGATCAAGGCGCCATATTTGGCGGCGGTTTTCGGCGGAAGTCCGCGAATGAAGCGCAGTTCTTGAAGATCAAGGCCAGCATCTGCAAAGGCCGCCTCCATGGTTTCTTTCTGTCCGGTCAAAAGATCCAGCGTTTCCTTGCGGTCGACCCAGAGCGAGACAAAGGTGCCACCGCCCCGCAAACTGACGGCCGCCTCCAATGGACCCGTCGCCGTCAGGTCCAGAGCAAAGCGCAACCGCCAGGCCGGTTCGTCTTCCTCTTCGCCGTTTTGACCGCCACCGTCCCGGCCGATCTGCATTTGCATGACAGCTGTTTCCTGACCAAAGGCAATCGGCAGTTCCACGACCGCGTCCATTGGCTTGCCGGTTGCTGCCTGCGCGCCGTCATCACCGGCAAGACCGCCATTGACCAGCTGGGTCAACCGCATCCGGGCCAGTGCCGCGTCGGTTTCCTGCAGCAAGGATTGAAGGTTCTGTGGCGCGGATCCGGCCCAATAGCCGCTTGAAGTCTGCGGCGCTTGGCCCTGCGGGCTGCCATGCCGCGACGTTGGTGCGGGCTGGCGCGCCGGAAACCGGACGGCAGGCTCCGCGCCAAGCTGCTGCAGCAAGGATTTGAAGGATAGCAGTGCACTCTTTAGATCCGGCAGAGGTGTTTGCTGCCCGCCCGTTTGCAGCGGCACCTGGCCTTCCTTGAATTGTCCGGACTGGCGCACAGCTTGCTGCAGGGACGTTCCTGTCACCGGTTGACTGGGATTCAACCGCAACCCCAGGATCTGCTGCATGGCCTTTTGAACCGCATCCGGCATGGACACCTTCCCCGCCGACTGGGCAGACATCAAAGAACCGATCTGGGCAAACAACGCCCCAAGGCTGGCCTGTTGCTCTGAAAGCGGCTGGCGCAGAACGGACGCGGCCTGCTGCACCGGGGTTGCGGGCGCTGTTGCCACGGACGCGGCTGTCGATGCTCCCCCGCCAGCCGTCAGACCTGTAGGCATTGCAGTTTTGGCCGCCGAATAGGCTTGAGCAGGCGCGTGCGCTGCCGATGCCCCTGACGGGTTTGCGGCGGGAAGTCCGCTTTGCTGGTGCATCGTCTGAGAGACAAGCCCTGCAGATAATCCAGGCGCAGGCCCAGCTGGTCCCGTTGGCGCCGCTGGCGGTGCAGCTGGCGCTGCCTGTTGCCCGCTCCCTGAAACAGCTGCCTGCCCACCATGGCCAGCCGCATTGGCCGGCAACGGTGAAGCCTGCGGCGCTTGCCCGCCCGGTAATTGTTGAGCACCTGGGGCCGGGACTGCACCGGTAGGAGAAGCAGCTCCAGCGGTTGGTTGGGCCAGATTTGCGGGGGCCGGTGGTCCGCCCGTTTGCGCACTGGCAGATGGTCCTGGGGCCACGGGTCCCGTTGCTGTTGGCGGAATGTTTGGTCCACCCTGTCCACCCACCGGGACCGTAGCTGCAGACGGAAGGCCGGGCAGACTTCCTGCGGACGGCTGAACCACCGTTTGTGCACCGGAGAGAGCACCAGTTTGTGGAGCGGCCGGATTGTTTGACTGCGGTACAGACGATGCAGCGCTGGCGCCTGTGCTCGCCGGACCCGGCTCAGCCGCTGATTGGGTGCTGGTTGTCAAACTTGCCCCAGCTGCCCCTGGCCCAGCCACACCGAGCGACGTGTTTCCCAAGACCGGGCTCGTGCCCCCAGTGGATCCGCCTCCAATCGGGGCACCAGCGCCGAGTGCCGCCCCCTGCCCGGCTTGAGGTGCTCCGGCCTGGGATTGCCCCAAAACCACCGGACTGCCGGAGGTCGTTGTAACGCCCCCCTGCCCGGATTGGATATTTGTCGTCGGCGTGGCTCCAGTCGAAGTGGCGCCCGTCCCCGCCGCTGGCGACGGGTTTGATACCGGTATGGTGCCTTGGGTCGAAATTGAATTGGTGCCTGCCTGGCCTGCCGCCGGTTGTCCAGGCCCAGCATTCGTAGCCCCCCCGGGCACTGGCGCCGAAGCTGTTGGCAGCACTTGGTGAAGGGGTGTTGACAGAGCTGGCGTTTGCACGGGAAAACCTGTTTGCCCCGTTTGCGGCAAAACGCCCGTGGCCTGCAAAAACTGTGTCACGACCGGGGCCGGCTGCAGCAAACCATTTGCTGGCGGCGCCGGCTGCGGAGAGCTTGCTGGTGCAGATGGTTGCGCTGCAGGCGGCGGTGTCCCGCTGCTTGGCACCTGTTGTGCTGGAGGTTGACCGGAAGCGGGCGCATTCCCAGTTCCCGTTTGCGGGGTCAGGACAATAGACGGCTGCTGCTTCGTCCCGGATACAGTTACAGTGACATCGGAGCCGACCGGCAACGGCGCCGGCACCCGGAGTTCCACCGTTTTCGCCTCCGACGTCAGACGAACGACGCCCCCCGGCAGATTGGCATCGACTTTTGCGCGCAGTTCCGTGCCCGGCTCCAGGTCTTGGGCCGCCGTTCCACTTTGTGCTGTCGCTGGCAGCGGCTGTGCGCTGACCGTTTCCACCATGCCACCATCTCCAAGGGCGCTGTTTCCTCGACTACATTAGCGCTTCGAGTATGGCGGCTTTCTTAAAGCTTGGCGAGCGTTGACACGGATCAAGGCACCGACGGCCCAAAACCGTCATCTTATGTCCAGTTGTGCGGAATTCCGGAGGAATCCGGGCATCGGCTGAACCGATTTAATAGCCGCAACCAGACACGCAGGAGAGAGGAGATACCTGTGAACTGGATGGACCGATTGAACGAACGCGCTGAGCTTATGGGGCGCATGCTTGAGACCATAGGGGCGATGAAAGGCCTGCCTGGGGAGGACCATGCCGACATCGACCTGGAAGTCGCAGCAAGGCGCTGCATCAGCTGCGAGGGAACAGAAGAATGCCGGCATTGGCTCGACAGCCATTCTGATGGGGCAGACGCGCCCTTAAAGGCATGTCCGAACGCAGCCCTGTTCCAAAGCTGGCTGAAAGTCTGAATAAGCGGGCTCCCGCGTCCCTTGTTGGCTGCGGGAGCCAAATTTTTTGCTGTTTCCTCAAATACATCTCATTGCGATGCGCGTGTCGCGATCTGTGATTGTTCAACACCAAAATGGCTGCGCCGGGCGATTTTTGTCTCGTCTCGGGTCGTCCTTGGCTGATTTGCATAACCTCCCGCATTGCAAGTCGCCTGCCAGCTTTTACACCCTGGCATCTAGCGCAGCAGTCCTCTCATGCTAGTCTGGCTGGACAAACAGGGAGGGATGTCACATGCGCTGTGTTGCGACCTTACTATTGAATCTGCTGGTGCTCTGCTGCCTGTCTATACCGGCATCGGCGCAGCTCTTTGGCCACGAGTATGAGGGAACCCAAACTCCTATCCGTCCAGGAGAACAGCCGGTCGTTCCTCTCGACACTGAAGATCCGAGCTACAACGCCTGGCGCACACCGCTTCCCAGTTTCGAGGGATCGAAAGAAGGCCGAACACCTGGCCTTGTGGATCCGCAGCGGTTTTTTGGACAGGGCTACATGCAGCTGCCGACATTCCTGCACCAGCCGCTGGCTTTTACGCCAGAGGATCTGGCGGCCGGTAAAGTTGATGTGGCCATTATGGGCGCCTTCACCGACATGGGAAGTGGTGCCCGAGGCGCCTCTCGCGGGCCGAACGCGGTGCGCAATTCGTCGATTTATCTTGGGTACGGCGGCCGGCAGCCGCATATGCATGTCATGGTCGATCCCTTGCAAGACATGACGGTCGTCGACTACGGCAATGCCCCAAATGACATGATGAGCACGGAGCGCACGATCCACGCCGTCCGGTCTTTTGTGCGCCAGGCGGCAGAAGTCCAGCATGAAGACGGCAGCCGTGTCATCCCCTTCATCATTGGCGGCGATCATTCTCTGATGTATCCGGATGTGGCTGCTCTCACCGATGTTTACGGCAAAGGCAATGTGGGTGTGGTGCATTTCGATGCTCATTACGATGCCGGAAAATACGGCATGGGACACCTGATCAATCACGGTATGCCCGTCTATAGATTGATTGAAGAAGGGCTCGTTGAGGGCAAGAATTTCATTCAGGTCGCCTTGCGCGGTTATTATCCCGACGAAAAGGCTTTCGAATGGATGCGCAACAACGGTTTCCGCTATCACACCATGGCCGAGATCGAACGGCGCGGGTTCGACGCTGTGATGGAAGACGTGATCAAAGAGGCAAATGACGGCCCGGAATACATCTTCGTCTCATTCGATATTGACACGCTCGACCCGGCGTTCGTGCCTGGAACCGGCACACCTGAGCCCGGCGGTCTGATGCCGCGCGAGGTGTTCCCGATCATTCGGCGGTTGTGCGCAGAATCGAATGTGATTGGCTTCGAGCTCGTGGAGCTCGCGCCTTTGATGGACCCTACCTATGTGTCAGCACTGAACGCCAACAGGGTGATCCGGGAATGTCTGACTGGCATCGCCATGCGCAAGCAAGGCCTGACCGACCCGCACTACCTCAGTCCTTTGACGGTCACGCATGGCCAAAGCGGAAACTAACCGCCTATTCCTGAGCGTTTTTGCACTTTTTTGGGTTTGGGGCGGATCGGCACAAGCAGACCCTGTGGCGGTGACCTGGGCCGATCTGCGCGCAGATCGGCCGCCGTCTTGCGAAACTTTGATTGAAGGTTACCAGTCTCCGGCAAAGTGCAGCCAGCAGGCGGCCTCGGCCCGGCTGCTTTCCCGTCAGTACGAGAAATGCACACCGGGAAGGAGCGACCTCAACGGCCGGATTGTCCAGATTGCCGGATACGCTCACCCGCTTGAATTCGAGTTCCGGGATGTAAAAACTTTTTTGCTGATACCGCCCTTACGCCAGGATTGCAGCCACCCGCCACCGCCTCTACCGGACCAAGTGATTTCGGTGAGCTTTCCAGATGGCCTTAATGTGAACGCCGATCCGGTCTGGGTGACGGGCAGGCTTACGGTCGAGCGCGGTAAAACGCATTTGGCAACGGCCCGGTACGCGCTCGAAGCAATATCGGTCACGCAAGCAACAATCCCTGAGGTCGCTGCCAGGAAATGAGATTTTGCAGGTCTTCGGAAGTTCTGGCCGTCGTTCTGCCTAGTCGGCAGCGCCCCGGCGGCGGCTGAGCCAATAAGCAACGCCCCCTGCGGCGGCCCCGCCAACAAAGCGGAACGGGAACATAGCCAGTGCACCGGCATCCTGGGATATCGGCAGCGGCAGTTGAATCAGTCCGACGGCAGCTTCCAGAATCAACGAGAGCGCAGCTGCGGCAAAACCGGCAATCCAGAGTTTGCCGGTCTGATCCGCGCGCCAGCCGAGATAAATCCCGATCAACAGAGCGAAGGGGTTCAAAAAACCGGACAGGGTGAAAAGGTCAACCCATGTGTCAGAGAGCGATACCATAGCGCTGTCTTAGCGCCGCTATAACCAAAAAGCGAGTGCAATTCCGCCTCTGCTTTCGTGCGCGGTCAATCAACGCCGCAATACTCCAATTGCGCAGAAATTGTTGCTTTACATTCACGCCTTCCCAGAGGATGAATGACCTGTAAAAATATTCTTCTCTGAAATCGGAAGTTTCGAACTCAAATCTGTTCGAAAAATATTAAAATGACCGCACAGACATCGGACGCTGAACAAGACCCGACAATCGGAACACTTGAGGAAAGTGACCGGAGACTGGGAATTATCTGCGGTCACTGCAGCCGGTTCCGGTATTTAAGGTCCGCGCGCTATGCTGCTGATCTCACGCTTTCGGCTCTCGGGGCCTCTTTGACCTGCTCAAGGTGCGGATCAGACGATGTTCAGGCCATTGCCATCAGCCGCGATCCCCACAACGGGTATTGGCCAGCAGAGCGCAGCTGACGCCCACTCCAAATCTTGCAGGATTGCAACACCTGTCCCGTCTTGACCGGCCAAACCGGTTAGGCCCCTTGTGGTGATTTTTCCGTTGTGATACCGCCTATACCGCATTCTTTGAGAGGTTTTATGCGCGGATACAGCGAGTCCCGGTAAAACCCGGTTCGTTTCAGGGCCCTTCAGCCAAGATCGAAGGGACCAAATTAGCCGGGTCATCAAAAGTCCCACGCCGCATGCGTTAGCTGCGGTGACGGGTTTCTTTTGCTCAAAGACTGAAAATCACAGAACAATGGACATATCGAAAGCCGAACAGCGGGTTCTGCACCTGCTGGCTCAGGGCGGCTATATCCTTACCGAAAAGGACGAGGACGGCCGTATCTTGAAATACGAGACAATCACCCGCGATGGCTGGTTTTGGGCAGGCTGCTCGCCGCAGCTTTTTCACAAACTGAAGTACCGCAGGCTGATCGCCTCAAAGAAAAGCGGGCCTTACCGGATCACCAATCTGGGCTTGCGGCGCGTCCGCTCTCAGCTGGACAACCGGTAACGGCTCCTCCTCACCAATGCTGCCCCGGACTTGATCCGGGGCCAATTTTTACACATCAGATCAGGTCCCGGCTCAAGGTCGGGACGGCACAAAAGAAAAAGCGCGCCGGAAATCCGGCGCGCTTCTAGATTTGACCAAAGCTGTGAAGGTTAGCCGATCAGAGCGTTGTCCGCGCGCTTGACGGCGATGACGGCTGAGCGGGCCAGTTTGCCGTCGCCGTCCGGGAACGGCGCCTTCGGGTGCTGGATGCCGACAAAAAGCGTGCGGCGGTCAGCGGACCAGGTGACACCCGTCACTTCGGCGCCATAGGGCACGGTCATGAAACGCTCGATCTGACCGGTGACCGGGTCGCCAACCAGCATCTGGTTGTTGCCCATACCGGCGAAATCGCCTTCGTTTTTGTAGTTGCCGTCCGTCTGGATCCACAAAAGGCCCGACGTATCGAACATCATGCCGTCCGGCGAGTTGAACATGTTGCCGGCGTTGACGTTGGACGAGCCTGCATAGGCACTGTCACCGTGAACCTCCGGGTTGCCGGCCATAACATAGAGATCCCACTTGAAGGCACTTGCCGCATGGTCGTCATTGGCCGGGTACCAGCGGACGATTTGGCCGTAGTTGTTCTTCTCGCGCGGGTTCGGGCCGTTGACGGCGGTGTCGTCGCCACCGGCGTTCGGTTTGACGCCGCGGTTCTTGTTGTTGGTCAGCGCGCAGTAGGCTTCAACAGACACCGGGTTCACAGCTACCCATTCCGGACGGTCCATGGTGGTTGCGCCAACTTTGGACGCTGCCATGCGGGAGAAGATGCAGATCTCTTCCTTGCTCATGCCAGTTGCTTCCGGAGTGAGAGCCACCCATTCACCGTTGCCGTCGTCAGCGAACTTGGCAACATAAAGCTGACCGTCGTCCAGAAGACCGTCGGTTGGGGCACCTGGCGTATAGGTGCCATTGGAGACGAATTTATACAGGAATTCGCCGCGCTCATCGTCACCCATGTAAACAACAACCTGGCCGCTCGGCGCGAGCGTACAAGCGGCGTTTTCGTGCTTGAAACGGCCGAGAGCTGTGCGTTTGACCGGCGTTGAACTCGGGTTGGTCGGATCAATCTCAACGATGTAGCCCGCGCGGCGCGGCTCGTTGACGTTTTTGGAAATGTCGAACCGCGCGTCGAATTTTTCATAGCTGTAGCGGCTCTCGTTGGAGATCCCGTAGCGCTTGTAATCGTGCGGGCGCTCGAAGGTATCATCGGTGGACCCGAAATAGCCGTTAAAGTTTTCTTCGCAGGTCAGATATGTGCCCCACGGGGTCTTGCCGGCACCACAGTTGTTGAAGGTGCCGAGAGATTTGGTGCCGGTTGGGTCGGCGTCGGTCTTCAGAAGGTCATGACCGGCCGCAGGACCGGAAATCCGCATTTCCGTGTTATGGGTGATGCGGCGGTTGAACGGGCTGTCGACGACCACTTTCCAGCCGGCCGCCCCTTCTTCAACTTCCATCACGGTCACGCCCTGGAAGTTCTGCAGCATCTTAACGTCGTCAGCCGACCGCGGTTTGCCGTCTCCGGTGTGCGGCAGGTTGATCTTCGGGTTCACATATTCGCTGTTGACGGCAATCACTTGCTTGTCGCCAACAACAAACAGCTCCATGCCGTCAGTGTTTTCGCCGAAGACACGATCAGAAGAGGCGACCGGAACACCCGTCTCGCTGTCAAAATCAGCGGCGTCTGAGAACAGCTTATCGCCCCATTTCACCAAGATGTCCCAGGTATACCCTTCCGGAACATGCACGGTCGCATCGGTGGCAATGCCAACCGGAGAGAAGGCAAACCGGCCGGATGCCGCCTGAGCTTGTACAGATGTGGACGTCATCAAGCTGGCACCGGTGCCAAGGCCCATAACAGCCGCACCGGAACCAAAGGCAACCAGACCGCCAAGGAAACCGCGGCGCGACAGGCCCGCTTCAACAACACGGTCAAATTCGGTGATTTCTTCGGCCGGACGAACCAGCTCGTCCCACTCGTCCCAGGACAATTCGTCTTTGTTGATATCGGTCATAATTGCTCTCCAGAAGGATGGCTACTTAGATACGCTCATATGTGAGGTAAACAGCGATACCGAAAACAGCGTGACGCTAGCATGACAACAACGTCAAAGTTGCCCTGTTCAGCCACGGGATAAACTTGCTTTTGATCGTCGCCGAACGAACGAGTTTGGCCGCTCCCCTTAATACACCGCTGTCTCCTTACTTTTGGGCGGCAGACCGGGTTTTCAAATTAATTTTCAGAAAGGTCAGCCCTCGTCCGGCAGATCGGGAACATCTCCCAAAAGATAGCGCGGGCCCCGCCCGTGGCGGCTGGCCGCATCGCCGGCGTTGTAGAGCTTGCATTTCTGCATCGACAGGCAACCGCAGCCAATACAGCCATCCAGTTTTTCCCGAAGAGCCATCAATCCCTCGATCTTTCGATCAAGATGCGCCCTAAAGCCCCTACTGATTTTGGTCCAGTCCGACTTTGTCGGCGCTCGGCCGTCTGGTAATTTCTGAAGTTGTTCGGCAATCTCGGTGATGGAAAATCCGAATTCCTGCGCCACCAACACAAAGGAGAGGCGCCTTAAATCTGCACGCAAAAAGCGCCTCTGGCCGCCTTTGTTGCGCACGGAGGTGACCAAGCCTTTTGTCTCGTAAAAGCGGATCGCCGACACCGACACCCCCGTCCGCTCGGCCAGCTCCCCGATTGACAATAAATCCGTGCCTTTCACAAGCACCTCCAAAAAATGATGTTTCAGCCCTTGACCTCAACTTAACTTGAGGAATTATCTCTGGTGTCCAACACAAGTCAAATCTTGAAAGGACACACAATGTCAGGCGCATTTTTGGAACATGTGAACGTCACCGTGAGTGATCCAGAGGCCACAGCAAAACGGCTGAATGACTGGTTCGGCTGGGAGATCCGCTGGAAGGGTGATAGCTTGGGCGGCGGCACCACCTACCATATCGGCAATGATACCAGTTATATCGCCGCCTATACGCCGCCAAAGAAGACCGAAGCTCTGCAAGGTGAGAGCTACGGTATCCGCGGTGGTCTCAATCACATTGCGGTCGTTGTCGACGATCTGGACGCGACGGAAGAGCTAATAAATGCCGGTGGCTATCAGACCAAGAACCACGCCGACTACGAGCCTGGCCGCCGGTTTTACTTCGACGATGACGACGGCATCGAGTTCGAAGTGGTCAGTTATTCGGACTAACGAACGCTCCGAGCCGAACCGGTATCAGATGCCAGAAAAACTGCCCCGTCTCCCAAGAGTTTTGAGAGGCGGGGGCGGTCTGGCGAACCCTCGATTTGGCAATAGGAAAATGATCTGCTGGCGTTTACGGTGTGTCCGGAATCACGAAGGACGGACCCGGAATGACAATTTCAGACTCTCGATTTGATGCACTCGAAACCCCATCGCTGATAGTTGATGAACAGCGAATGACACGAAACATCCGTCGCTTAGCAGATCACATCAAAATCAAAGGCGGCACGCTCCGGCCGCATTTGAAGACGGTCAAGTCGAAGGAGATTGCCAAGCGGCTTTTGACGGATGGAACAGGTCCAGCAACGGTCTCGACCCTCGCAGAAGCTGAAGTGTTTGCCGAAATGGGCGTGCGCGACATCACCTATGCGGTTGGTATCACGCCGCAAAAGCTAGACCGGGTGGCAGCAATCCAGACCCGCGGCTGCGATCTTTCCGTCATCCTCGACAGTGTGGCCCAGGCACAAGCCGTGGCGGATGCCTCCGAACGGCTTGGCCAAAAAATTCCTGCCCTGATCGAAATTGATTGTGATGGCCATCGCAGTGGTGTTGCCCCCGAAGATCCTGTTTTGCTCGAAATCGGCAAGATCCTGGCGGATAGCGCGGAGTTGCGCGGTGTGTTGACCCATGCCGGGGAAAGCTATGAGGTATCGGGCAAAAAAGCTCATGCGGACTTCGCCGAAATGGAACGCAGGGGCGCAACGCGGGCAGCCGATCGGCTGCGTGCCGCCGAACTGCCCTGCCCGGTCGTCAGCATTGGTTCCACCCCAACAGCGCATGCCGTTCAAAATCTCGAGGGCGTAACGGAAGTCCGCGCCGGTGTTTATGTCTTCTTTGACCTGGTGCAGGCCGGGATCGGTGTCTGTGACGTTGATGACATCGCCCTGTCCGTTCTGACAACCGTGCTGGGGCATCAGCGCGACAAGGGCTGGATCATCACTGATGCCGGTTGGATGGCCATGTCCCGGGATCGCGGCACGGCGGCACAAGAGGCCGATCAGGGCTATGGTCTTGTCTGCGATGAAACTGGCAAGGTTCTACCAGACCTAATCGTGATCAAGGCCAATCAGGAACACGGGATCATTGCCCTTCGGCCTGGAAGCACAACTCCCCTGCCCGATCTGCCACTTGGAACCCGGCTTCGCATTCTTCCCAATCACGCCTGTGCGACTGCCGCACAATATGGCGCCTACCATGTTGTCCCAGCTGCCCCCGGCGCTGACCTCAAAACATGGCGACGTTTCGGCGGCTGGTAACAATAGAAAATCGGGCGGAAGACCACCCGTTTCCTATCCCGAAACCCAAGGGCGAACACTTACCGCGGCGCCATCCGGATCGCGCCGTCGAGACGAATGGTTTCGCCGTTGAGCATGTCGTTTTCGCAGATGGCTTTAACCAGCTGAGCATATTCCGTCGCCCGGCCGAGGCGGGACGGGAACGGCACTTGCTGACCAAGGGAATCCTGAACCTCTTGAGAAAGGCCCAGCAGCATTGGGGTCTCGAAAATACCGGGCGCGATGGTCATAACCCGGATGCCGGTTTTCGAGAGATCCCGGGCAACCGGCAGCGTCATTCCGGCAACACCCGCCTTGGATGCAGCATAAGCGACTTGACCGATCTGGCCATCGAACGCCGCAACCGAAGCTGTGGAGACAATGACACCACGGCCGCCATCGGCAGTCACCGGATCAAGAGTGGTCATGCCAGTGGCAGCCAAAGAGATGCAGCGGAAAGATCCGATCAAGTTGACCGAAATGACCTTCTCGAACATATCCATCGGATGTGGCTCACCGCGCGACGTGGTTTTACCCACTGGCGCAATGCCGGCGCAATTGACCAGAATGCGTTCCTGGCCGTGGGCCGCGCGGGCTGTTTCAAACCCGGCTTCAACGCTGGCCTGATCGGTGACATCAACGTCGGCAAACACGCCGCCGATTTCCTGCGCAACGGCGGCGCCTTGTTCCGCGTTTCGATCGAACAGCGTCACCTTGACACCTTCCGCTGCCAGCATCCGCGCGGTCGCCGCGCCCAGACCTGACGCTCCACCAGTGACAACAGCTGCCAAAGATTGATCCAGCTTCATCAAAGCCTCCTCAGAATTTAATCTATTGATATTCAACAGATAATTATTAGTTGATTGACGAAAACGTCAATTTGAGAGGCAAAGTGTCTGAGTTTCCGCCATTCGTCAAGCTTGATTGCGCTGATTTGCTGGAAATGCGGAGACTGAGAAGTTGTGTCAGTTAGACAGCACTGCGAGATCGACCGGGTCCGGAATGCCGCCAACCGAGCTTGCACGGCGGATGTCCACAGCAGGTCCGGAATAACCTTGCGCTTTTGCAAGTTCCAGCGATGCACAATCGGTCAAAGCGGTACTTTTCTGCGCTTTATTGGCATCTTCCAGCTTGGCCGCCCGGTTAACCGCATCGCCGATCACTGTAAATTCAAGCCGGTCCTTGGATCCGATCACCCCGACCGTGACCGGACCGGCAGCGACCGCCGTGCCGATCCGCAATTCGTACGGCCAGCCGGCATCCTTGAACCGGTCCTGCGCCGACTTGACCGCTTCCGCCAACCCTTGTGCTGCACGCAAGGCATCGGCGGCATAGGTCTGCGATGGCGCCACTGCGCCAAAAGTGGCCAGGATACCGTCCCCCAAGAACTTATCGACCTGTCCGCCTTCCCGATTGATCACCTCAACGGCCAGATTCTGATATTCTGCGAGCACCGCTAGAACCTTTTCCGGCGGCAGCAGTGCCGATGTCGATGTAAACGATCGGATGTCGGCATAGAGGATCGCAGCTTCCCGAAGACTGCCCTCCCCGGCCTCCAAGGCTTGATGGGCGTCGGTAATGGAAGACGCCACTTCCGGCGCAAAGAACCGTTTCAGATCCTCAGCTGCGCTATGTTCCCGCGTTGCTTCAAACAGCATTGATCGCCCGCGGAACAGGGCGACGGACAACAGCACCGTGACGGCTAATATGACCATGGTCTTGTCGAGTTCCGCACCGATCAGGATGCTGTTGCCGGTGAGATATTCAACATAGTTGCGGGTCACCCGCATGCCGCCCATGTCTGAAAAAACCGCGTAAAACACCAACCCGATCCAGCCAGCGATTGCAACCATTCCCGTGGTTAGAACAAATCTTGGATCGAACCGCAGCGCCCGCAACCCAATGAAAATGAAGACATACATCAAGGTCGGTGTCTTCAAATAAAAGGTCGGATGCTGGTCATATTGAATATGGAAGGAAAAAATCAGCCCGACGAGAAGTGCCATATCCACGCAAATGGATATCAGCAGAAACCATTGCGGCAATTCAAAGCGGTAGGACAGCGCCAGCCGGGTGACGGTGAAAAGGAAATAAGTCCCAAGTGCAATCGGCACAAAATTGAACCCGGCAGATCCTTCCGCCCGGGGCGCAATGATATAGAGCGTTGAAAAAAACAGGACGAGCGCCAGTTGGACCCAACCGATCAGCCGCTCAGACGCGGCCTCACGCGCTGCGATTTCCGCCCGAACTCGATCGGGCAGGCCGGTGTCCGGCGGTCCGCCACGCAAAATATATCGGATGGTTTCGCTCAATCTCGCCATGGCACACCCGTTGACTGTTGGGCTGAATGTCGCTGCTGACGCCCAGTTTGACAAGCCGACCGCGCCGGAATGTGAGCTTATGTGATTGCCCCGGCATTTGGAGCATCTGAACCGGACATACGCAACTTCTCAACAGCCATAACGAGATCCGCCTGGCGTCGGCAGCCGCTTTTTGATAGCGCCGATTTGATCTGATTGCGCACCGTATGGATGCTCACAGACCGGTGGCTGGCAACTTCGGCTGCCGTCATGCCATCCGCCAGAAGTAATGCGATCTCAGCTTCCACCTGACTCAAACCAAGCGTACTCTGGACCACACCACCAATTTCCAGAACCGGCGCTTCCGCCTTTAGTGCCAACAAGAGCGCGGCAGTTGATCTGTCAAAAAAAGCGCCAAAGGGCGAGCGGTCCATGTCGCCAAGGCACAATCCGATCGCCCGGCAGGTCCAGCTTTGTCCCCTTTCACCGTCAATGTGCCAGCTTCGGAAGACCGATTGTTTGCCTTTGGATTGAAGGCGCGCCAGCTGAGCAATGCATGTCTGGACGGAAGATGAGGTAAGCCGCAATTTCCCGCCTAAGCTGGTCTGGATTGGCTCACCGCGCTCAATCAACCGTTCAGCTTCCGAGCTGGCATAATGAATCCGCATCTCGGGATCGACCAGAACGACAGCTGTTTGCGATCCCAATTTGTGCTGATCAGCAGCCCATTTTTCAAAGGACAGGCCCGAGATCATCCGGTTGATTTCCAAAGACTGGCGCATGATCGGGGCGATGCGTGCGCACAAGGACAACCAGCGTTGCTCGTGGCCTTCTTGATCTTTGGCGCGCATGTTGCCGCCGAACAGGAACATCCGGTTTTCATCGCGAAGAAGCAACGTCCCGCCGCCGTAATAAATGTCCTCTGACGGACGCAGCAAATCGGCATAAAAGCCGGTCTTTTTCATAACCTCAGCAGGACACAATTCAGTGGAAGAGGCAACTTGGCCCACCTTCATGGCCTCAAAGTTTAGCGCGTAAGGATTTTCATCGAGATAGTGCTCTTGGTAGAGCTCCAAGATTTCGGGGTCATAGCCAGATGCATATGCAAGCGGGGCGGCGCTAGTTTCAAGATCGTATCCCATGATCTGGGTGCAGACCTGAGGCCCAAGGACCCTGCCAAGGGAATCAACAACTTGCTGCCAGCGATCAGGTTCCATGGCCGCTGCAAGGATGTCATTAGAAACATCCGCAAATTGTTCAACTGTAACTGGCACACGCCCTCCAATTCCCTTTTGGTCCGTCGATCATGTCCAGACCTGAAACAATTTACTATGGCATAGCCCAAATGGGTCATGCCTGCTGCAAGAAATTTGTATACAAGATTTTTGATTGCGTTGATCGCTTTGCCGATACGGAGTTTTCCTCCCAAAGCATCGCGAGCCTGAATTGCACTCATGTGCTCCCACAAGCACGCAATTCAAAAAACGGATCGATTATTGAAAATCCATACTCAAGTTTGGCGGCCGTTTTGGCCGCCTCTTTTTTGAGGAACATCGCTCGAAGCGTGGCACGCCGTCACGGTGTCAAAAGCATGCCTTCGCGGGCAACGACTGTTCCGGGATGGATTTTTTGCGCCGCTTGGCCAATCTCATCGAGTTCATCATCAGACCGGCATGGATCATGATGAAACAATACGGGAGTTTTGACTTTGGCGGTTTGGGCCAGTTCGACAGCTTTTTGCCAGGTTGAATGCCCCCACCCCTTGAACCTTTCATATTCGGCATCGGTGAACATGGCGTCGTAGATCATGATATCCGCGCCTTGAACAAACTTTGGCAACGCGGCATCGATTTCGGGGTCTCCATGTTCATGATCAGTAATGATGCAAATGGACTTGCCTTGATAGTCGAACCGGTATCCGCACGCACCGCCCGGGTGGTTGAGGCGGACCGTTTTGATCACCAAATCATCGGTCCTTGGCAGGGCATCTCCTGCCGTAAAAGTTTTGAAGTCCACAGCCTTCAGTGTTTTGGCCGCGACTGGAAAAATCGGCGGCGACATGATCCGGCTGACAATGTCCACCAAACTGGTGCCATCTTGGAAATGCCCGGCCCAGGCTGTTACGGAGAAATTGGGATCGTATGCGGGCTTAAAGAACGGCAGGCCACAAATGTGATCGAGGTGCGTGTGCGTGAACAGAAGATCAAAGGAGCGAGACCCGGCGCAGCACAATTCCAGTCCCAGATTGCGGGCACCTGATCCACAATCGATCTGCACGAGCGCATCACCGGCCCGCAGCTCAAAACAGGCTGTTTCGCCGCCATACCGCAGAGTTTTTTGACCAGGCGTTGGTGTCGACCCGCGCACGCCCCAGCACCGAAGTGAGAAATTCTCTGCCACTTACAACTCCTTACCCGCCGCTGTTGCCCTGACGGGCTTCAGCTAGATCCCGGGTCGTGCGTTCCAAACGTAAGGCCAACGTCCGCATCACTTCCAGCGAGATATCCGGAAACTCATTCAAAAGCTTTAAGAAATCGTCTTTTGAGACCATCAGCACATCCATGCTGTTGGCGGCAACCAGAGTGGCCGTTCTTGGAACGTCGCAAAGAATTGCGATTTCGCCGACGATGGAGTTCTCCGAAACCTGGGCGACCTTCTTTTCACCCGCTGGGGTTTGCACCAGAACATCAGCATCACCAGCCAGAATGATAAACGCGCTGTCGCCTTCCTCCCCTTGCGTACACAGGCGTTCCCCCGCCTGAAACTCAGTCCTGTCGCTGATAAAAGCCAGCAACCGGAGCTTTGTTTCGTCAATGCCGCGGAACAAGGGCACTTTACGCAGTGCTTCAACTTCGGCTTCAAGCGTCACAATCTTCTCCATAGAGCCATTCATTCGGCCCCTTCGTGTTATTCCCCTCAAACCCGGCCTAAACAGCCGGCCACTTTTCTGTCCGGTACCGTGTTATTTTTTTGCGTCCAATACACGCCCCTGATCCAAGGTAAACCCATGTTCAAACTCAGCGGCAATTTCGGCATTGGATGTTCCGAACAGAAATGTCTTTCCGGACAATATGCTTCTGAGGTTTTCGCGCAAGACTTTGTCGTCTTCCGTCAGTCCAGTCGCTATATCGTCCAAGATGGTTGTTTGTGCGTTTTTCAGAAGCCCGCGGACCAGCGCGATCTTGCGCCGCTGTCCTGCAGACAGGCGCGACCCGGCCACGCCGACATGATAACCGAACCCGGCAAAAATGATCGGCTGGCGTAGTCCGGTTTCTTCAACAATGGTGCGGATCACTTCGTCGATCCGCCGACGGGCGTCCCGGCGGTCGACACGGGCGCGGCCGAACAGCAGGTTGTCTTCGATCGTCAACGGCGGCAGATAAACCTTAGGATCGAACGCGACAAACTCTTGGTTTGCAGCAACGACTTTGTCGAGGAACTTGGTCCGCGCCGCGATGATTTCCGCCTTCAGTTCGTCGGTCATCACACCCAAGCGATGGCGGGCCGGAACCAGCTTGAAGGCAAGCCCAGTCAAGCGAGAACGGTCATTGTCGGTCAAGCCTGGGCGGGTTTGTCCCGACCGCGCGATCCGCACGATCCGCTCGAATTCCGGCAGATCATCCTGGGTAATGAACGAATATGATCCCAAAAGCCCGCTGCTGCCAGAGACGTTGGAGAAGAGTTCCAGCATGGTTTCGGCGATCTGCAGACCAATGTCTTGAAGTTTTTTGTCAAATCCGTTGCTGGATAAGAACTCCTTGACCACCGGCAAATCTGGCACCTGATCCATTGTGATTTCCGGATCAGAGGGAACGGCAAAAAACAGGTTGTCGGCAAGGCTGGCGCTGGCATTGAACGTGCTGGGATCCCACAGCTCCACGAGCCCGGCAAGCGTCGGATCTGCTGCAATCCTGTCCGCCAATTCCTTGCGCACATTCAAGATCCGTTCGGCAAACGTGTCATTCATCGACGGATCAAACCGGGATTGGAGCCCAAGCCGGTAAATATCGGCATCCAATTTCACCGCAGCCAATAGCTCCAGTGCTTTCAGATCCAAGTCGTCGGCATTGTCGACGCCGGCGATCGCCAGATCATGCCATTCCGCCTCGAGATCATAGGACGGATTTTTTGTCTCTTTAGCTTCGCTGAGGCTTCGTTTGTAGTTTTTGAGTGCGTCGCCTTCACGCTGAACCTCAGTCATCGGCCTATGCCGGAGACCGTAATAGAGGTTTTCCCGAATCGTCCCGGTCCAGACATGGACGGCGCCACCGACATAAGCGATTTCACGGCCAAGGGTTGAATCGGTCAATTTGTCGAGATCGTGATCACCGATACAGACCTTTCCGCTCGCCGGTGACACCAGGCCAGCGGCCAATTGGAGGACTTCCGCTCGGCCCGAACCATCCGCACCGACAATTGCGCTGGAGGTCCCGCTCTTGATCGTAAGGGACACATCGGTCACTTCCTGACCCGCGGCACCACCAGAAAACGCCACATGTTCAAACTTCAGATCACCACGCAGTTTTACAGTTTCATCAGCGGTCAGCCGCTCTGTGTCATAGATGTCTTGCGGATCAAAGTTTTCGACAACCGTTTGGTATTTAATGCCGACATCAACTGTCATCTGGTAATAGGCCAGCAATTCTTTCCAGGGACCGGCAAGGTCCTTATAGGCGGCGATGACAGCCAGCAGAGCGCCGATACTCAAGTTCCCCTCAATCACCAGGTAACCGCCGATCAGGTAGAAGAAGAACGGCGTCAACTGATTCATGAAGTTGTTGAGAAACTTGATGAAAAACTTTCTGTTGTAGATTTCGTAGCGGATCTTGAAGTTTTCAAAGAGGCGGTCGGAAATGTCGGCCGAATGCCAGGCGGAAGCATCATTGGCGTGAATCTCGGCAACACCCGTAATACTCTCGCCTACCTTATCGGAGATAAGACGTATGTTTTTGACCCGCTTGCGTGACAGCAACGCCACTTTCTTTTGCAACATCGGGATAACATAGCCCTGGACAGGGTAGGACGAGATTGCGGCGAGGCCCAGAAGCGGGTCTTGCATGAAAATAAAGCCGAGCTGAACAACCAGCATACCGCCTTGGTAAGCAGGCAGAGAGAAAGCCTCCCCGACGAAACCGCCAACATCCTCCACTTCCGATGTGATCATCGGAATGATTTCACCGGAGCTGACTTTGCGGAAATGCGGCAGCCGGAACCTTAGAACACGTTGGAAAAGTTCGAACCGCAACCGGCGAAGCATGCGCTCGCCGAGGCGGCCTTTATAAACATTCAAATAAAATTTCAGCCCGTTGGAGACCACCACGAGGGTAAGAAAGCAGCAGCACAGAAAAAGCAAATACGGGATTTGATCGAGGTCGAAGCCCAAAATAGTGCGCGGAAAATTGTCTCCCTGGACTGCGTCATTGACGATCAATTTCGGCAGCTCAAGCAGGATATAGATGACCGGATAGGTCAGAACCGTGATCAGAAGAATGTAGATTTGCTGGCGTGCGCTGTACTTCCAAATGAAGCTAAAAAGGCTTTTTTCCATCAGCTTTTCCGTACAGGTCTGGATCAATCCTAATGCACATTGTCCGAATTTGGGATACTAGGTCCAGCAATCGAACGTGCCTGCCAAGATCGAAACTTGCCACACAATAATAAATTCGCGCCGCTGCTTCTTGTCGATAGTCACCAGAGTATCTGATATCTGGACGTGACAACGGCTATCCTTATGAGACATAAAGCCTACGGGGCCGCATTACAATTCCAGGGGCAGTATGAGTTCCACCACACCGAAGATCCTGATCTACAGCCATGACTCTTTCGGGCTTGGCCACTTGCGCCGGTGCCGGGCGATTGCCCAGTCTTTGGTCGGCGACTTCAGTACGCTGTCTGTCCTGATTCTGTCAGGCTCACCGATCATTGGCAGTTTTGAGTTCCGTGCGCGGGTTGATTTTGTCCGCATTCCGGGCGTGATCAAGTTACGAAACGGCGAATACACACCGCTGTCGCTACACATCAACATCGATCAAACCCTGGCCATCCGGTCCTCCATCATCGAGCATACGGCCAAGGTTTTTGAACCAGATATCTTTATTGTCGACAAGGAACCGACGGGTTTTCGCGGGGAAGTGCTTGGCACTTTGGAAGCACTCAAAGGCACGGACACCCGTCTTGTCTTGGGTTTGCGCGATGTGATGGACGATCCGGAAACGCTCGCAGAGGAATGGGACCGGAAAAATGTCTACCCGGCCTTGGAAAACCTTTACGATGAGATTTGGGTTTATGGCCCTGAGGGAATTTGCGATCCACTCGACGGCTTGGATCTCCCCGCCACGATAACGGACAAGCTTCGCTACACAGGATACCTGCGCCGGAACCTCCCGAAGTCTGCAGAAGACCAGCCTGCGCCTGCCCCATTTGGCGAAGAGCCGTACATTTTGGTCACGCCCGGCGGCGGCGGCGATGGCGTTGAAATGGTCGACTGGGTCATGAAGGCCTATGAAGCCCGTCAGCGCCCGCTCTTTCCCGCCCTGATTATTCTTGGCCCATTTATGCCGGCCGCCGCGGCAGCCGACTTCACCGAACGGGCCGAACACCTGCGTGACGTGGAGGTTCTGCGCTTCACGCCACAGATTGAGCCTTATTTGAACAGCGCGACTGCAATTGTCGGCATGGGCGGCTACAACACCTTCTGCGAGATCCTGTCGTTCGACAAACCGACCTTGATGGTGCCCCGAGTGGTTCCGCGCAAAGAACAGGCAATCCGGGCTGAGCGGGCTGAAAAAAGTAACCTTTTGAAGGTTCTGCCGATCGATCATTACCCGGATGCGGACCTGATGGCCCTGGCTCTTTCAGAACTGCCGCAATCGCCGCCGCCGAGCACTGCGGGTGTCGACAATCTTCTGGGCGGCCTTGAGGTTGTCGGCCAGCGGGTTGGAGAGATTTTTGCAGCAAAGCAAGAAACCCTTGCACCAAAACTGGTCAATTTCTAACGTCCCGTTCCTGCCAATTCCAAAGATCTGAAGTCTTGTAAATGTCCCGTATTGCCGTAGTGGTCAAAGGCTATCCACGCCTGTCTGAAACTTTTATTGCCCAGGAAATTCTGGGACTGGAACGGCGGGGAATTGAAATTCTGATCGTCGCCCTGCGCCAGCCGTATGACCCGTACATTCATGATCTTCACCGGCAGATTTCAGCCGAAGTGATGTATCTGCCGGAATACGTCAAGGACGATCCGGCCCGGGTTGCCCGGGCCAAGCGTTGGGCCCAGACGCAACCGACCTACGAAGCAGCCAAAGCGCTGTTTGACAAGGACTTTGCTCAGGAAAGCAATGCCAACCGCCAGCGGCGGTGGGCACAAGGCTGTGTCTTTGCCCATGAACTGCCTGAGGATGTGACCTGGATCCACACGCACTATCTGCATACCCCGTGTTCGGCATCCAGGTACGCGGCCCATTTGGCAGGCCGGCAATGGTCATTTTCCGCTCATGCCAAAGATATCTGGACCAGCCCGGAATGGGATCTTCGGACAAAACTGGATGATTCCGCCTGGGGCGTTACCTGTACCGGTGTAAACGCGGAATATCTCAAGAGCCTCAGCCAGGATCCGGACAAGGTAGAACTTGTCTATCACGGCCTGGACTTCTGCGGCTTCCCAATGCCCTCGGAAACACCGTCAGCACGGGACGGCAGCGGCGCGCCGGTACAACTTCTTTCCGTTGGCCGTGCGGTGGAAAAGAAAGGCTACAACGACCTTTTGACCGCGCTTAACAAGCTGCCGGATGACCTCAACTGGCACTTCACGCATATCGGCGGCGGCGCGCTTTCGGAAAAACTGAAAGCCCGGTCAGAAAAACTTGGATTGTCGGACAAGATTACCTGGCGCGGGGCACAGCCACGCGAAGAGGTGATCAAGTCGTGCCAGGAAGCGGATCTCTTCGTCCTGCCGTCCAAACTCACCAAATCCGGCGACCGCGATGGCATCCCGAACGTTTTGATGGAAGCCCAATCCATGGGCATTTGCTGCCTGTCGACCAATGTCTCGGCCATACCTGAACTGATCACAGATGGGGAAACGGGCCGACTTGTCCCGCCAGCCGAACCGGCAACTCTTGCCAAGGCCCTGGAAGAGCTGATTAAAGATCCGAAGGAACGCGACCGGCTTGGCCACGCATCGGCCAACAACGTGCGCACAAATTTTGCGACCCATCCGGGACTGGACCATTTGGCGGAGAAATTCCGAAAGGTGATTTAGGACCCAAAACGAAAAGAGTCATCCTCCGTGAAGATTGCCTTCACAGCCCCGATGAAACCGCTGGACGATCCACAGCCATCGGGCGACCGCACCATGGGCCGGCTGATCCTAAGGGCGCTGGAAATTGGCGGTCATGAGGTCCGCATCGCGACCCGCTTCCGGTCTTGGCGTAAGGAAGGCGGCGACAATGCTCTCCTGGCGGTCAAGAAAGCTGCACTGGAAGAAGCTGAACGGATTGGCGATGCCTGGACACGTGAAGGCTACCGGCCGGACCTTTTCCTGACCTATCACCTTTATCACAAGGCTCCGGACTGGATCGGCCCGGCACTCGCCGACCGCTTTGACGTGCCATATGCCGTGATTGAGGCAAGCCGCGCCCGCAAACGCCGCACAGGCCCTTGGGCTGTTGGCTTTCAAGGAGCTGATGATGCGCTGAAACGCGCCGATGGGATAGCCGCGCTGCATAATTGGGACCGGGACCGTCTCTTGCCGTTTTTTGAAGAAACGGAAACAGATCCGGCTAAGCGGCTGCGAACGGTTTTGCCGTTTCTCGATCTGAGCGCTTTTGGATCAGTCGGCAACGCTTCACCCAGCACAGAGCCTGCAGAGCCTTTAAAATTGCTGACCGTTGGCATGATGCGCGAAGGGGACAAGACGGCCTCCTATGAGGTGCTGGCAGCAGCGCTTTCAGAACTCGTAGACCGTCCCTGGCAACTGACGGTTGTTGGCGATGGGCCGAACCGCGAGAAAATTCTCAGCAAGTTCCCGCAAGACAGGATCACCTGGCTCGGTGCGCTTTCGCCGGAAAATGTGATTGTCGAATATCCGAAGCATGATCTGTTTGTCTGGCCGGCGATCCGGGAAAGCTTTGGGTTTGTGCTGCTCGAAGCCCAGGCCTCCGGCCTCGGCGTGATTGCCGGGGATGCGCTCGGTGTCCCGGAAATCATGGCCGATGGCACCTCCGGACTGCTAGCGCCGGAAGGCGCTTCCTCAGCGTTTGCCGCCAAGTTGCGGCAGGTTCTGGACACTCCGGCGCTTGCCGGACAGTTCGGGGAGGCGGCCAAAATCCGCATGATCGAGGTGCATTCGCTTCAGGCAGGTGCGGAACGGCTTGACGCCTTTCTCAAAGCCGCACTAGACCACTACCAACACCGCCAGCTTGACCAAGCCAAGGATCGCTGAACACCATGCCCCTTTCCGCCTTTATCTACGTTCAACATCTTTTGGGCACCGGCCATGTGGTACGGGCAACGGCAATCGGCAAGAAGCTTGCCGAACGCGGTGTCGACGTTACCCTGGCCTCCGGCAACCAGATCCCGCCAACCCTCGATGTCGAAGGTCTCGAAGTACTTGAGCTCCCAGGCGCCAAGACGGCCAATGCCGAATTCTCCCGGCTGATCACACTCGACGGCAAGGACCTGGACGATGACTGGCGGGCAATGCGAACTGCCGCAACCCTCAAGGCCTTCGCCGCCAAGCCCTACGACCTTCTTTTGACCGAGACCTACCCTTTTGGCCGCCGGCAGTTCGAGTTTGAGCTTTCTGTTTTGATGGATACGGCGAAAAACCGGGACAATCCGCCGGTGATCGCCAGTTCCATCCGCGACATTCTGGTGCCCAAGCAACAGCTTTGGAAAGAAGAGTGGATGGCTGATAAGGCCCGTGATTATTTCGACACGGTGCTGATCCACGCCGACCCGGATTTCATCACGCTGGCCGACAGTTTTCCCTTTGCCCACAAGGTGGAAGACCTTCTGGCCTATACCGGTTACGTGGTGCGTGAGGGCGACCGGCCGGAGCCGCCGGACGGCGATGGCGAAGACGAAGTGGTCGTCTCCTGCGGCGGCGGTGCCATGTCGGAAAGCCTGCTCAGCGCGGCTATCGATGCCAGGCCCCTCTCGCGGCGGGGCGGAGACTGCACCTGGCGGGTTCTGGCCGGCCACAATGTGCCGGAAGACGAATATCAGGACTACAAGGCCCGCGCTGGTGATGGTGTCATCGTCGAACGGGCCCGGCCCGATTTTCCGGGCCTTTTGAAGCGCGCACGCCTTTCCATCAGCCAGGGCGGCTACAACACGGTTCTTGACGTTTTAGAAGCCGGGGTTCCCTCCGTGATCGTGCCCTTCGCGCTGGCAACGGAGACCGAGCAGGAGCAGCGAGCCAAGGCCCTGGCAAACCATGGCCGGGTGGTGGTCGCCAGCGAGGACATGCTGACACCGGAGCGTCTTGCACAGGCCGCCGACGATGCGCTGGCACTGCCCCGCAGTCATCACAAGGTTCTTTTGGGCGGCGCGGATCGCAGTGCAGACATCTTGATGGAAAAACTTAAAGGCTGCAGCGCATGAACGCGGATCTCGACCGCTTCCGCTCAGAGCTGACGGCCCATCTGGACTGGTTCGCCGAGCACGGCCGCAAGGTCCGTTTTTGGTGGCGTGACGATGACGCGTTTGAGCCGACGCCACCGCTCGACCGGATGCTTGGGCTTGCCAACAAACATAATGTTGAAATCGCTCTCGCCGTTATTCCGAAGAACGCTGGCGAGGCCTTGAGCGCCCGCCTGGAGACCGAACCGCTTGCGCAAGTGCTGCAACACGGCTGGCACCACAAAAACTATCAGCGCAAGGATCTTGGCGAGCGCGCGGCCGAACTCGGCAGCCGCCGGGACATGGACGAACTGCGCGCCCAGCTCACAGACGGCAAGGCCAACCTTGAGCGGCTCTTTGGAACCAAATTCATTCCGGCCATGGTGCCACCGTGGAACCGGATTGCCCGGCCGGTTGCCGATATGCTGCCGGAGATCGGCCTGCCGGGTCTCTCAACCTTTACCTGGCTCAACGCGCCGCGCGCCCATCAGGTCCAGAGCCACGTCGACATCATCAAGTGGAAACGCGAAGTCCGCTACATCGGCTGGAAAAGCGCCGCACAGCGGTTTGACCTGCAGCTTTGCCGACGCCGGACCAACCCACAGGAGCCGCTCGGCATTCTGACCCATCATTTGGTCCATGACGACGGTTGCTGGGAATTTCTGGACGAGTTTCTCGCCATTGCCGCCCACCACCCGGGGGCTGAGTGGCCACACATCAAAGATCTTTTTGCCTGTCCGCCGACCTTATAAACCGTTGAAGGCCTGCCGTTATGACCGACACGCTTTATCTGCTGAAACCCGGATTTGAAGATCCTGCCTATCCGGACACAACCTTCTATTGCTGGCACTGCGCCCTCATGGAAGGCGTGCTGGCGTCCTTCCCGGAACTTGGTGCGGACCTGGACGTCAAGCGTATCGCCTGGCCGCGTCCGCGAACCGAAATCGTTGAGCTTTTAGGTGAAGAAAACCAGAGCCTGCCGGTGCTGATCCTGGACGACGGCGGTTTCATTGATGACAAGGATT
The DNA here is from genome assembly GCF_006517275.1 of Labrenzia sp. PHM005. Taxonomy (NCBI): domain Bacteria; kingdom Pseudomonadati; phylum Pseudomonadota; class Alphaproteobacteria; order Hyphomicrobiales; family Stappiaceae; genus Labrenzia; species Labrenzia sp. PHM005. Next base: position 4,919,428 of record NZ_CP041191.1, read on the forward strand.
CCATTCTGGAAGCGCTCACAGAACGTCACGGATTTCCGGAGCCACATCCGTAACGGTTTCCCCACGTCTCAATTGCTGTCCCTATCGAGATGTATCGGCATGGATTACCCGGTCAAGCCGGGTAATGACGAAGTGTGAGGATCAATGCGAGTGTATCCTCAGCCCCGCCGTTCAAAGAAAAATGTTTCCAGATACCCAGCCTCACCCCGCGTTCGTCATTGCCGGACTTGATCCGGCAATCCATGCCGTTACGGTTGTTGCATTCGCAACACTTAAGCATTTCAGCGTGTTCCCAGATCGAACCACCCAGGATTTAGGGCTTCAATCAACTCGATCTTACAAACCCAAACTGCATTAACGGACAATAACAAGTGGCATGCCGTCGCTTACAATTATCAATGCCTCTGGACCATTAAACGAATCGTCTTCCTAGCTGACTGTTAGCTGCCGGAATCCAGCAAAATAAAAACAAATGCTTTTGGGTCACCTGCTTCTACATGGCTAACCATTAAACCGACCAAATCATTGATATTTCAGGAAGATAATTCGTATTTATTATAGATACTTACAATAAAACCACACGAAAATTACAATTGCAAATTATCATGTACTACTAAAACCTTCGTCACTTTCTCATCGAGAATACCGTCTAAGTTGTTTGTCTGCATCGTGGTGTCACAGTCTTGATCACTCATACCTCCGTCACCCTCAACTCATAGACATCCCATTCAGGTGGATCTTCCTTCAAAGATTCGATTGCCAAATTGTTGATCACACCCGCAGAACCGGGATCACCGGTCATGATCTTTTTATCGAAACAAGAGGCCATTTTCAGCATGTATGAGCCGTCTGAAAACAATGGTCCGCCCTCCATGCCATAGACTTGAAGGCCACGATCATCGAGTTGTTTCAGGATCTCGAGAACTGCGGAGCGCCGGACCAAAACATCCGCCGGGCATCTCAAGTCGAAGAACTCAGACGCATTTTTAATGACTTTCCGTTGCATGCGAATTCCTTTGCAGAACCCTTTTTGGCGATTACACGATCCACACAAGATAGATAAGGAAGCACACACCACAAACTCTGTACCCGTTGAAAGAGAGCAGCATGGGTTACCCGGTCAAGCCCACTGGTATGGGAATAAGAAATTGTAAAACGGAAGCCGCAGAATTCTGCTCTTTGTTTTGACGCCCCAGAGAAGGCTGGGGTCTAGTAATCACATGAATTGAAGCTGTCTCTGATCGCTAACGACACGGAGTACTGGCTCCCAGCCTTCGCTGGGACGACAATTGAGAGAGTTCAATTTTCGTTTAGAACTCTCACAAGATGAAACTCTAATGTGATTTCAGTCACTTCAAATGCGCCGACCTGATTAAGCCGGACAGCCGGTAACTTGCTGCAAGGCCCTACTCCGCCGCCTCGACATCTTGCCGCAGGACAGCCGCATAGTCCCGCCGGAGGAGGGCCAGTTTCGGATCGATGTAACTCTTGCAGAAGGGCCGGTCCGGGCCTTTTAGATAGTAGTTCTGGAACTGGTCGTCAGACGCCTTAAAGTCCGCCAGGAACAAGGCTTTGGTGACAAGCGGTTCATCAAAACCCTTTTGGAGTTTGTGCAGAATACGCCCGACACGGACGCCGGTCCCGGCGTCATAGACGTAGATCGCACTGCGGTATTTGCCGCGCATTTTGTGGTGGGAGGTCGCTGCGTGGGTGCGCAAGTGGACTTCGATCAAGACCTCAAGAGGGAGTTCTGCAGGATCGAAAGTGATCAAGACTGCTTCCGACCACGACGCATTGGGCGGATCAGAACGAATAAAGCCCTGTTCCACCTGAGAAATGCCAGCAAGTGTCTGAAAGACGGCTTCGGTGCACCAATGGCAGCCGCCGCCAAGCCCGATCTTCACCTCAGTCTCCAATGTCCTAAAGAGAACGATCATTCTGCCGGTCCTCAAAAGATTCTCAAAACGCCCTGGCAAAGTTTCCCCCAAAGCAATGAGTTCTGACCGAGTTGACACACAACTATAACTAGAGGACGCTGCTTGAATGATCAAATGGCTACCCTTCAAGTTGCCCCTTCCTCCGGTGTTGCCTCGTCCAGGGAATACGATCGGGTTGGGTCTTCGGCCGCTTCATCATCTTGCAACCCTGTCTCGACGAACAGGGTTTCTGGCAAGACCTGCTTCCCGGCAAAATGAAGAGACCTGCCATGGATATTGACACGCCCTCTCCTGCACATTTTCAGCCAATCGCCCGCAATGTGCCGTGGGTCAACGGCTTGACCATACGCGCACAAAAACGATCCGATGCCCCCGAGATTGCAGCATTACAAAGTCTACCGGGCTACCGCTATGGCACCTTGCAAATGCCCTATCCGCGACTGGCTGATGTTGAAAAGGAGTTGGACGGCAGCACTCCCGGTCAGGTTTTGCTGGTTGGTTTCCTAGATGGCGTGCTGGTAGCCCACGCAGGTTTCAGCCGTTATTCGGGCCGCCGCAGCCATACCGCAGGACTGGGGATCGGTGTCCATGATGCCTACACGGGGCGCGGTATCGGCCAGGCCCTGCTAGCCGAACTTTTAGCCATTGCAGATGACTGGATGGACGTTCGGCGCATGGAACTAACTGTCATCGCTGACAATGCCGCCGCAGTCCGTCTTTATGAAAAAGCCGGTTTCATGATCGAAGGCACCTTGAAGGCCTATGTCTACAGGGACGGCGAATATGTGGACGCCTATGCCATGGCACGGCTGCGCAAAGCGTCATCCAGTTAGAGCGCAGAACAGGTTTGCTCCCTTGGAATTTTCCAAGAAGTGCCTAATATCCATTAGGTATTCTGATCACACCCGGAGCCACCATGTCTCACGATCACAGCCATGATCACGATCATTCGGAACTCTCCGAAATCGAATTGCGCGTGCGGGCGCTGGAAACGCTTTTGACCGACAAGGGATACATCGATCCGCCCGCGCTCGATGAGCTGATCGAGACCTATGAAACCAAGATTGGCCCGAAAAACGGTGCCCGGGTGGTGGCAAAAGCCTGGTCTGATCCGGATTATCTGGACCGGCTGAGACGTGATGCGACCGCAGCGATTGCCGAATTCGGTTTCACCGGCCGTCAGGGCGAACACATGGTGATTGCCGAAAATACCGAAGACACCCACAACATGGTCGTCTGCACCTTGTGTTCCTGTTACCCGTGGACCGTTCTGGGCCTGCCGCCGGTCTGGTACAAATCCGCACCCTACCGCTCCCGTGCGGTGCGCGACCCGCGCGGGGTTCTGGCCGAATTTGGTGTCACCTTGCCGGAGGACAAAGAAATCCGGGTGTGGGATTCGACCGCAGAAGTCCGCTATCTGGTGATCCCCGAACGGCCTACAGGCACTGAGGACTGGCCGGAGGAAAAACTCGCTGAGCTCGTCACCCGGGACAGCATGATCGGCACTGGCCTCGCTCTTAACCCTGCCACTTTGGAGGTGTCCTCATGAATGGCGCGCAGGATCTCGGCGGCCAGATGGGATTCGGCCCGATCGAGCTGGAAGAAAACGAGCCGAATTTTCACGCCAAGTGGGAAGAACGGGCCTTTGCCATCACGCTTGCCATGGGCGCCACCGGCAGCTGGAACATCGATACCTCGCGCCATGCCCGAGAAACGCTGCCGCCGCCGATCTATCTGAGCTCCAGCTACTACAAGATCTGGACTCTCGGCCTGGAAAAGCTCTGTCTCGACAAGGATCTGATCACAAAGGAAGAACTTGCCAGCGGCACAGCTCAAGACCCGGCGAAACCAGTCAAACAGATCCTCAAGGCAGACAATGTCGCCGCCGTTTTGGCCAAGGGCGGACCGGCCGACCGGCCGGAAAACGCCCCTGCCCGCTTCAAGACGGGAGACAGGATCCGCACCAAACGCATGCACCCGGAAGGCCATACCCGCCTGCCCCGCTATGCCCGTGATACGATCGGCACCATCGATGCTGTTCATGGCGTGCATGTCTTCCCGGATGCCAATGCTCATGGGCGCGGCGAACAGCCCACCTGGCTCTACAGCGTTGCTTTCAAGGGTACAGATATCTGGGGGCCGGACAGCGACCCCAAACTCACTCTTCGGATCGATCTTTGGGAGCCTTATCTTGACCCTGCCTGATCCCGTTCTTAGCACCCCGAACCTGCCGCTCGATCAGGACGGCGGTCCGGTTTTTACCGCACCTTGGGAAGCCAGGGTGTTTGCCATGACGCTGCAAGCTTATGAGAGCGGTGTGTTCACCTGGCAGGAATGGGCCGAGACTCTGGGTGCGGAACTCGCCAAGGATGGCGATGGCAGTGGCGACACACTCGGCTACTACGATCATTGGCTGAATGCGTTTGAAACCCTGCTCACTCGCAAGGAAGTAGCGGAAGCCAGCCAATTACAGGGGCTGCGGGATGCCTGGGACAAGGCGGCCAAATCCACGCCCCACGGCCAGCCGATTGTTTTGGGTTAAAGACGTGTCTTTGGAACTAAAAGTCCCGCCCGTTGTGGTTTTTCTGATCGCCTTGGCGCTCCTCTACGCCGGTCATGTCGCCCTTCCCTTTGCCAGCATTTCACCTGCTTTTCAGGGAACTGTAGCCTTTGTCGTCGCGTTGATCGGCTGTGCCTTTGGCGGTCAAGCGGTGGTTGCCTTCATCAAGGCCAAAACCACCGTACATCCAATGAAGCCCGAAGAAGCAAGCACGCTGGTCACTACGGGCTTTTTCAAGGTGAGCCGCAATCCGATGTATTTCGGGCTCCTGTGCCTTCTGCTCGCCGCTGGGATCCACTGGGGAACGCTGACGCTTGTTATCATCGGCCCGCTGTTCATCTGGTACATGACTGAATTCCAGATAAAACCCGAGGAAGAACGTCTGAAAGAGGTCTTTGGCGAAGACTATCTGGCGTATCTTGAGAAGGTCCGCCGCTGGATTTGATGACAGGCCGCATGCTTATGCGGCCCGGCTTTTTAGTAAGTGGTGAAACCTATTCTGCGGCAACTTGAAGGGCCGGTCCGCGCTCTTCCCGCTCCATGCGGTCCGCCCATCTGTCAGCAAGATTGATCATCAGCGCCCGAATGGTGCGGAAGCCGACCATCTGCATCATCAACGCCGTTATCCCGTTCTTTGGTTCAACCTTGATGACCACTGAAAACTCGGCTGCGGATCCCTTCGATGTCACAGACCAACGGCCCTGTACCCGTTTAAACGGATAAGGATAATCGACCGCGTCCGTGTGGACCTTGAAGCCGAAGACTTTGCCGTCTTGATAAAGATCGCAGGTTTCCGTCCAGCTCTCGCCTTTCGGGCCATAACATTTGCGGCGGGTGTTGGGGCCCTCTCCGCTAAGAACATCGACTTTGGAGAGATTGTCCGCGACATCGGCATACCCCGGATGATCGGTCATAACCTGCCAAACCGTTTCTGCGGAGGCGCGCGTCTCGCGGGTCACTGATATCTCAAATCCCTTACCAGCTTTGGCCATTGAAAACCGGCTGCGAGGCGGTGAAAGCCGCAGCGCTATCAAAGACTGCGAGACTGCAAATCCGGCGACCCCGGCTGCGACAGCCGCCACCGCATACCAACCAAAACTGGTCAAATGCGCGGAAAAAAACACAAGAGCGGCGATACTCGCCAATACCCATGCATCATCCGCAACGGACACAAGATAAAGATCTTTGGTCGTTAAAAACTTGTCCCTGGCGATCAGAGCGACATCGAAGGCGAAGATCAAAAGACCGCCCCCAACCAGTGCTGTTCCCAGAACATGGGCGCTTGTTGGGGCGGCAAACAGAAGGTCGGCGAAGACACCAGGGAGTAAAAGCAAGGCGAGACCGGAGATTGCGGACGTCGCTGCGTTGGCAGTCAATAAAGCTTGGGCAAACCGGCGTGTAGACATAACGAACACCTCTCAAAGATTGTGAATGCCACGAAGCATGCCTGATCGCTGAATGATCTCAATTACGTGAGAGGTAATGGACAAACGCCAATGTTCCGCTGAATAGTGTGGCATGTCTGAAAACCACACAGCTTTTCCCAGCCTTTTGAAAACCTGGCGTTCCCGGCGCCGGCTCAGCCAGCTTGACCTTGCGCTTGAGGCAGGTCTTTCCCAGCGGCACATCAGTTTTTTGGAGACCGGCCGGTCACAGCCGAGCCGTGCGGCCATTGCTCAGCTGGGCTTTGCGCTGCAAATGCCGGCGGCCGAAATCGATACCTTGTTGATTTCCGCCGGGTTTGCGGCCCCCTCCATGGACACCCGCTGGAGCGCGGACACCAGAACCGCCGTGCAGGCTTCCATTGATCATGTTCTGGCAGGCCATGAGCCGTTCCCTGCCTTCAGCGTCGACCGGATCTGGAGCATTCAAAAAGCCAATGCGGCCGCGCAATCGTTCTTCGGCGAAATCGGCAATGTCACAGAGCTCAATATCTTGAGGGCGATCATGATGCCGGGCCCGGTGCGCGACAGCCTCGTTAATTGGCAGCCGAACACCCGGGCGCTCATGCGGCTTTTAGAGATGGAAGTTGCGCGCCGGCCAAATGACCTCGACGCTCAGGCTCTTTTGAAGGAGCTTGTGGAACTACCCGGTGTACGGGAAGCGCTCGAGAGCGCACCAACATCTGCGCCTGTGCCGGTCCTGACCATGAACTTCACGGTTGGCGATGCAGACCTCAATTTATTTTCGATGATTGCGACCATCGGCATGAGCGCCGATGCGGCATTGGACGACATCCGGATTGAAACCCTGCTGCCGGCAGACGATGCCACCCGAAACTGGTTTCTGGCGCGCGTACACTAAGCGAGCAGACTATCCCCCAGTGTAAAGGCTGCCTTTGTGCGCAAAAGCCTCTGCGGCAAAGCGCATGAAGGTCCGGATGCGAGCAACATTTTTCAAGTCGGGATGGGTCAGCAGCCAAATGTCGAGATAAAACTCCGGCTCTAGCCCAGGCAACCGCATCAGTTCCGGATCCGGATCGCCCATGAAACACGGCATATTCACAATTCCGAGCCCCGCTTTGGCTGCGGCATGGGCCGCAATCATGTCATCGGCCAGCACACTGACATGGGCGTTCGGATACCGGGCCTTGATCCGCTTGGGCACACGCTGTGAAGCCCATTTGAACACAAGGCAACCGATCGAAATGTCTGAGGGACTGGCTGTCAGCGCATCGCCGAACCGGCGGGCGTAATCTTTGGAGATGTAGTAAGTGCGTTTTTGGCGTGTCGCCATTCTGCCAAACAGCGTCTCATCCGGCTTGTTTGTGACACGCACCGCAACGTCCGCCTCGCGCCTATGAAGACTCAAGACCTCGTTGGCCGCGATCATCTCCATCTGGATCCGCGGGTGCCGTTCGGCAAAGGCCTTCATGATCTCCGACAGCTGCACCTGAAACATCAACTGGGGCGCGGTGATCCGGAGTGGTCCTTCCAGCCCGGCATCTTGGGCGGTGATGCTTGTGTCGAGCGCCAGCAGTTCTTTTTCCACCCGCGCACCGGTCTCCAGGGCTTCTTGTCCGGCAGCCGTAGGCACAAACCCGTCCGGGATCCGCTCAAACAGGCGGGTCCCGAGTTCTTCTTCCAGACTGGCAAGGCGCCGCGACACGGTCGAATGTGTCACCTTCAAAAGACCCGCCGCTTTGGTGATGCTGCCCGCCTTTGCAATGGCGAGCACAAATTTCAGATCATCCCACTTTTCCATGCCGTGCATTTTTGCACAGAAGTTGTTCGATATTGAAGAATTTTTATCATGCCACCAACTGCCTATCTTGACCTTGTCACAAAAAAGGAGAGTTCCGCATGACCACTCAAGCACTTGCCCTGATCACGGTTACTGACAAAGACGCCCTCGGCGCTTATCGCGAGAAAGCCCCAGATGCCCTTGCCCGGCACGGCGGCTCAGTCGTGCGCGCAGATCCAGAGCCCGTCGTTCTGGAAACAGCCGGCGATCGGCCGAACATCGCCGCGCTGTTGTCCTTCCCAAGTGCAGAAGCTGCTCAGGCATGGATCAACGATCCGGATCTTGCCGACGTTCATGCCTTGCGCAACAAGGGCGGCAAATCCACGATTGTTGTCATCCCGAACTGAGCAAATGGACATATGGGATTGCTGCATTAGAAAAGAAAAACGGCCATCAGGTAGTCACCAGATGGCCGGCAGTTTTAGGGGGAATGAGCGCGGTAATTAGATGGGGCCACGCGCTATTTTTGGTTCAGGTCAGGTCTATTTTTTCTCTGATTTCCTGAACCAGAGCATCGATGCTGCCAAGAACGTCAGACTTCAAGCAGTCTGACATAAATTCGAAATTGGCTTCCGCTTTCTCCACGTCAGCAGCCAAGCGATCAATGTCCTCACAAATCTCAAAAAGATCTGGATCTGTGGCACATCTTTTCAAGATCGACTGCCATTCGTTCGGAAACACCCTTTTTATTCGTTCCACATCGAGCGCCGTAAGTACTTCCACCTATTCCAGTCTAACATTCCTTATCTCGCAGAGGAATGTAAGTGAAATATAGTGATACTCACGGTGACGCTAAGCCACCAAGCGTTGAAAATTAAGCGGTTTTATAGAATACTGGGCATGTTATGCCGGATCAGGTAACCACTAATATTACACGTGAATTTCACCGTGACTCGCCGGATATCCTATCTGCGCTCCATGACGTTTTAGCCAGTCCGAGCTTTTCAAATGCCGACCGGCTCAAGAGTTTTCTTGAGTATGTGGTCACCGAAACACTCTGTGGGCGCTCTGATGCAATCAGAGGCAAAACGATTGCCCAGGATGTATATGGCAGAACAGCTGCGACCGATGGTGACCCGGAAAATGTCGTTCGTGTGGATGCCAGACGCTTGCGCCGCCGCCTGGCGGACTACTACGCCGATGAAGGCCGGAATTCCCGGATTCGCATTCACATCGACAGCGGCGGCTATGTACCCCGGTTCGAGTATTCCGGACAGAAGACAGATGACCTTCAGCCGGAAACAGCTGAGAACAAGCAGGCCAGTCCGGAAACACAGAAATTTGTTCTCGGTCTGAAACCGCGACACCTGATTGCAGGCGGGCTTTCCCTGGCAGTTACAGTCCTTCTTGTCTTCGTTTATCTTGGCAATTTCCAGGTAACACAAGATAGCGGTGAAGCCGGAGAAAACAGGGCATCGCAACGCCAGGCGCTTTTAGAAAAATCTCCTACAGCGCTTCAGGCGGTGACGATGGCCGAACAAGCGCGCGATATGATGCTGCCATTGTTTGACTTGACGCGGCAAAAGCTGTCGCTCGGTTTCTTTCAACAGGCCATTAATCTGGATCCGGGATATTCGGGTGGATATGCTGGTGCCGCACAAATCCTGGGTACTCTTGCCGTTCTTTCCCCTCCCGGACCTCAAAAGACAGAGTTCACAGCCCAGTCCCGCCAGATGGCCGACAAGGCGATTGAACTTAATCCAACAGATCCTTGGTCACAGTCAGCGGCCTCCTGGTCCAAATATGCGATTAAGGAGTATGACGAAGCTGTACGCCTGTCCGCGCTGGCTTTTTCAATGGCGCCCGACAACCATCAGATTCTCGAGATTTACGGTGCGGTCGCTCTTTGGAACGGAGAGTTCCCCCTGGTGCTGGAGCTTCTGGAGACAGCGGCGATGAATCCTGTGATGGGAAGCCGGTCCGGCGCAGGAAACGTTTATGCCGCCGCAGCGTTCTTTCTTGAAGACTATAAGGGCGCTTTAAAATCAATAAGAACTTCGACAGAGGCCGGTGGGCCAGTTAGTCCTGCAGTTGTGGCAATACAGACTGCAGCAAGCCATGCCTCGGGCAACATGAAACAAGCCCGTCGTTATGCGGCCAAGCTCCAGGACACTTGGCCATCAGTTCCAATCGACAAACTGCTGTTGCGGTTGTTCAGATATCCGGAACACCCAAATGAGATCATTTGGCGTTTGAAAGACGCTGGCTGGCAAAATACTCCATCGCCAACGTCTCAATAATGCGTGCCGCCCTCCCTCTTGGGAAGAACGTCAAAGCCTCACTGCGCCTCAAACAACCGGTTTCACCAGCCGCATGCGCCAGGTGACATTCTTCTTGTCAGACTGAAGCCTATAATCGTCCAGAACGTCCCATTTGCTGTCGTCGCTTGTGGCGTCCCAAAGCTTGGCGATCAGCTTGTTGGCACCGGACTCCGGCTTGTTCGGTGCATACATGGACAGTGCAATGACACCGTCCTCTTTCAGGAACGGCACATAACGGGCAACAACTGCAGCAGGATCTTCAGCGAAATGCAGAACTTCGTTGAAAACAATCGCCGAGAACTGCTCGCCTTCGTTTGGTTCAAAGGTATGCATATCGCCCGCGCGCAAGGAGGCAATTTCCGGATCTACGTCCGCGATTTCCAAAGAGGCCGGTGACAAATCCATACCGACATACCGTTTGACACCCATCGGCTGAAGCCGCTCATAAAGCAAACCTTCGCCACAGCCGATATCCAACACTTCATCCATGGAGTTGGTCAGCGTCAACCACATGCCGATGATGCCATAACGGCCGCTTTCCGGCAGCGAGCGCAAAAAGGCCCAGCGCCCGGCTTCGTATTCTTCATCCCAGCCTTCGGCAGTGCTCGCGTTTTTCGACATATCTACTCCAATGGACAGAGCGGGCCAAACCGGCCCGCCAGTACAAATCATTTCTCAAGGGATCACTTATAGGGATCGGCGGCGTCGCGCAAACCATCCCCGAGGAAATTAAACGCCAAAACCACAATGATGATCGGGATGACCGGCGCCATCAGCCAAGGATAGACCGTCACAACAGAAATGTTCTGCGCTTCGTTCAACAGAACCCCCCAGGAGATCGCAGGACGGCGAAGCCCCAGATTGAGGTAGGACAGCGCGGTTTCACCCAAGATCATCGCCGGGATCGACAGGGTTGCCGACGCGATGATGTGGCTGGTGAAGCCTGGCAGCAGATGGCGTGTTATGACCCGCTTCGGCTTGGCGCCCATCATGACGGCGGCCTTGGCGTATTCTTCCTCGCGCAAAGACAACAGCTTGGAACGCACCGCCCTAGCAAGTCCCGGCCAATCAAGCAGTCCCAGAATGATGGTCAGGCCGAAATAGACCCAGACCGGACTCCAGGTGACAGGCAGTGCCGCCGACAGTGCCATCCACAAGGGCAATTCAGGCAGGGACCGCATAATCTCGATCAGCCGTTGGATCAGAGTGTCGGCGATGCCACCGAAATACCCGGCAATGCCGCCAAAAAACAGGCCCAGGACAATCGAGATGGTCACCCCGACAAGACCGATTGTCAGTGAAAGCCTTGCGCCATAGACAAGGCCGGAGAATTGATCACGCCCAAGCCGGTCTGTGCCAAGGAGAAAAGCTGTCCCCCCTTCAGCTGCGCAGAACAGGCGGAACTTGGCCGGAAAGAGCCCCCAGAATTGGTAGGTGTCTCCACTACAGAAAAACCGCAGTTTTTGAACCTTTTCCGGATCGGGAGAATACTCCCACTGCAGGGTTTCCATATTGATTTCGGACTTCAGGCCGTAAACGAACGGGCCGACGAATTGGCCCTCATGGAACAGGTGTAGCGGCTGCGGCGGCGCATAAAGGTGATAGCTGTCCCGGCTGTTCGGCGTGTAGGGCGCAATCACTTCGGCAAACGGAACGCAGAGGTAGAACAGCAGTAAGACCACTCCAGACCAGACGGCCAGTTTGTGGCGTTTGAACTTCCACCACATGATCTGCCACTGGGAGGCCTGATAAAACCGCTCCTGCTCCGGGCTCAGTTCTTCGACAACGGCCGGATTGAACGGCGCCGGATCGACATAATGACCGGCGTCGCGCGTGCCGTCCTTGGTTTTGACATCCTTCGTCATGATGCAGCCCCCCCGCCAAGACGGATCCTTGGATCCAGCACTGCCAGGAGGAGATCGGAAATCAACATGCCGATCAGAGTGAGTATGGCAACGAACAGCAGCACAAATCCGGCCAAAAACTGATCTTGCGATTGCAAGGCCGACAAAAGAACCGGGCCTACAGTCGGTAAGCTCATGACAACCGAAACAATGACCGAACCGGAGACCAGAGACGGGATCAAGTTCCCGATATCGGCAATAAACGGGTTGATCGCCATGCGCAGCGGATATTTCACCAACAGCTGGCCTTCCTTCAAGCCTTTGGCCCGGCCAGTAGTGACATATTGCTTGTGAAGTTCATCCAGAAGATTTGCGCGCAGACGCCGGATCATGCCGGCCGTACCAGACGTTCCGATCACGACAGTGGGCACGATCAGATGGGCCAAAACCGACATCGCCTTGTCGAAACTCCAAGGTTGATCGATGTATTCGGGAGACATCAGCCCTCCGACGGACAGGCCGAACCAACGATTGAAGAAATAAAGGAGGATCAGCGCAAGCAAGAAGTTTGGCGTTGCCAACCCCACGTATCCAATGAACGTAAACCCATAATCACCCCAGGAGTACTGGCGGGTAGCTGAATAGATGCCGATAGGGAAAGACACCACATAAACGAACAGGATCGTCGCGAAATTGAGAACAACGGTCAGCGGCAATGTCGGCCCGATCACGTCAGCAACGGGTTTGTCGAATTCAAATGACCAGCCCCAATTGCCTTGCAAAAGGCCGTCGAAGCCGTGCGGACCCGGCCACATGCCGATCCAGATCAGGTACCGCTCAAAAAACGGACGATCGAGGGAAAACTCCTTACGCAAGAATTCCAGCTTGGCAATAGAGGATTGTTCACCGGAGGTCTTCAGCGCGGCAATCTGGTTGGAAATGTAATCGCCGGTCGGCAATTCAATAATGAAGAACACCAGAAAGCTGATCACGAACAAGGTCGGGACCATCATCAATATCCGGCGCGAAATATAGTACAGCACCTACAATTCCCCTCAGCCCAATCCCTGCACGGGTTTCCCCAACCCGCGCACAGCACCTTACAGCCTTATTACTACGACGTCTTTAGAGCGAGCGTCAGCCCATCGGAAAACGGCAGCATAGATATTACGACCCGTTCGTCCTGATTGAGTTTCTGGTTTAGCTCGCGGATGTCGTCAACGGCCGGATCACTCACCGATGAATTGATGACATCGCCAAGGCGCAACATATTGTCGAAAACCAGGATCCCGCCGGTGCGCAGCAGTTTCAGCGCCAACTCGTAATAGCGTGTGTAACTCTTCTTATCGGCGTCGATAAAGATCAGATCGAAAGTGCTGCCTTCTCCAGCATCGAGCAGCGATTCGATTACCTTTTCTGCCCGCCCGACGCGAAAGTCGACCTTGTTCCGGACCCCCGCTTCCTGCCAATGGCTTTCAGCAATCGCCTGCCAATCCGGGCGTTTGTCGATCGCAATCAGCTTGCCGTCGTCCGGTAGCGCAGACGCCATCCACAAGCTGCTGTATCCGGTGAAAACACCGAGTTCCATGACCTTCTTTGCGTTCAAAGTGCGGATCAGGAAATGCAGCAGCTGCCCCTGCTCCTGCGGCACACGCATATCTGCCTCTTGGAGGCTTTGCGTGCGCTGCCGCAGTTTGGCCAAGGCCGGCGTTTCCCGTGTGCCAACCTCACACACATAGTCAATCAGCTCTGACGTCATTTCCAGCCGGTCAGCCATAGTTCGCCCTTTGAAGTCGCGTAGGGGTGGATCCAGGTCTCGTTCAGACCTTACTTAGCCATATAAAACTCATCCATGCGATGAATTCCATAATGCGCACCCGGATCCCAGCCATAGATGCCTTCGAGCGGAACGTTTTTGACCCCCTTGACCACGACAGGCTGGCGGACGCCTGAAACCAAGCCAATGCGGATGGTTTCGTCCGCATGGATCTGGAGCATTTCTTGCCAAATCGCCGTGCGCTCGTCCGGTGTCTTGGAAACCAGCCAGGCTTCATAAAGCTCCATCAACCGCTTGGCAGGCGCCCAATCCATTGGTTCACCGCCAGATCCCTTGGTTTCATAGTGATCGCCCCAGGCGTGCCAGGTCAGGCTCTCCGATTGCACCGGTGCAAGCTCCTCTGGGTCCATATCAGCGGTCGGAATACCATTATCCATGCCCCACCAAACCGACATCACCAGATCACCGGTGATCGCGCGTTCACGCAGGTTGTCGCGCTGGCTCGGCTTGGCAAACAGCTTGACGCCGATGTCTTTCCAGTTCTCAGCAATCAGTTCAAGAGCATCGGATTGGGTTTCGCTCTCGCCGGACGTCTCAACAATGATCTCCAGTGGCCGTCCGTCAGGCATCAGGCGGATCCCCTTGCCGTTCCGCTCCGTGAGGCCAATTTCGTCCAGCAGCGCATTCGCTTTTTCTGGATCGTATTCGGCCCACTTCCTGGTGTATTCCGGCAAATAAAGCGGGCTCATGCTCAACACGGTGTCGTTGCCCGGTGTTCCGAGGCCGAAAAACAGAACCCGGTTCAAGAGGTTCCGGTCGATCCCGATCGACAAAGCATGACGGAAACGGGTGTCACGCATCAGTTTCCGCCAGACAGGGTCCTTGACGGTCAAGTTTGGCAGGATCGACATTTCCGACCCCTTGGCATTGGACCAAAGCGCGGTCACATAATCGTTCAGCTTCTCGCCCTTTTTCAGCACGGTGATGTCAGAAAAGCTCAAATTACGCGCCTGAAGATTGCTTTCTCCGGCTTGGGTCTTTGCCGGGATCAGCTTGCCATCGGCAACAGTCATGATGACTTCGTCGATATACGGCAGTTGCTGGCCCGTGCTGTCGATGCGGTGGTAGTACGGATTCCGTTCTAAGATGAACCGCAGGTCACTGTTGTCATTGCTGCGCACCCAAGGCTGAAGCGTCGGCAGGTCCACATTGCGGGCGCTGTACATTTCGTCTTTCTTGCCGTGCAGAGGCGCCCAGCTGCGGGCTTTTACCTTGGCAGCCTCGGAGGCAATGAAATCCGGATCGCCGTATTTCTCATGGTATTGCTTCAAATAATGCGCCGGACGGTAGATGAACGGCGGGCGCGCCTTGGCAAGATGTGGCAAGAACAAGGGATTGGGAGCATCCCAAGTAAAGCGGACAGAAGTCTCGTCAATCACTTCGAATTTCGGACCTTTGCCATCCGCCAGAAGAAACGGCGGCAGGCCGGATGGGGTCAGCTTCTCGTTGGTGACGACATCTTCAAAATAGTAGCGGAAGTCTTCAGCCCCAAAAGGATGCCCGTCAGACCATTTGTGACCTTCCCGGGTATGCAGCGTAAAGATACGCCCGTCCTCGACTTCAACACTCTCCAGCAGATCTGGAACCAGTTCGAGCTTGTCGTTGTAGCCCATCAGGCGCGCATAGCCCCAAACATTGATCAACCGAACGTCTTTTGCTCGCCCAATCAAAGTATTCAGAGAACCACCATGCTTGCCTATGGTCCGCCCTTTGGCTTCCAAATCCACGACAAGTGGTTCAGACGGCACGCGCTCAGCAACAGGTGGCAAATTCGGATCGAGCCCCGGAATTTCTTTCAATTCCAGGGCGGCCACAGGCCCGGCGAGCGCAAAGGCGGACAGGAAGACACCTGACGCCAAGGCTTTTTTAAAGTTCATGCTGCAGTCCCCTCAAGCGCCCCGGCATTCTTAAGGCCAGGTGCGCAGACATAATGTTCTGGTTCTATTTCAAAGAGCGATGGACGGTCACCACCGGTCAGCCGAAAGGGTTCCGGCCAAAGGTGCGGTTCCGATGCACGATTGGCATCGAGAGCCGCAAAATCTAGAGGCGCCGACAGATCTGGCTCCGGAACAGCCGACAACAGCGCCTTTGTGTAAGGATGAAGCGGATTGGAGACGACTTCCCGGGTTTCTCCAAGCTCGACCAGCCGGCCGCGGCACATCACGGCGATCCGGTCTGCGATGTAGTCGACAACCGCCAAATTATGACTGACGAACAGATACGTGAGATTGAGGTCCCGCTTCAGATCTTGAAGCAGGTTCAAAATCTGCGCCTGTACCGACACGTCCAGCGCGGACGTCGGCTCATCGCACAAAATAAATTCTGGATTGAGAGCAAGCGCTCGGGCGATTCCGATCCGCTGACGCTGACCGCCGGAGAAGGAATGCGGATACCGGCGCAGGAACCTTGGGTCGAGCCCTACGAGTGTCATAAGACCGCGGACCCGCTCGGCCCGTTCTTCCGCAGTGCCAATGTTATGCACCTCGAACGGTTCGGACAGGATGTCGTTGACAGTCATTCGCGGGTTTAGCGAGGAAAACGGATCCTGGAAAATCAGCTGAACCCGGCGGCGGTAGTCCATCAAATCAGCGCCAGACAGATCGGCTATGTTTTCAAGCCCGTGGCCGCGATTGTAGACGACTTCGCCGTGTTCCAGGCCAATCGCCCTCAGGATCGCCTTAGCAGCCGTCGTTTTACCCGATCCCGATTCACCAACCAAACCAAGGCATTCGCCGCGTTTGATGGTCAAATTGATGCAATCCAGCGCTGTCAGGGTTTTGGGTTTCGATCCGAAAAAAGATCCCTTGCGAAGGGTGAATTCCTTGGTCGCATTGCGCATTTCGACCAGCGTCTCACCTGGCAACACATCACACTTCGGCCGGTTCTTCGTTAGGTCATCCGACTTTACTTCGATTGGACGGATCGGCACCAGCCGCTCGTTTTTGTCCATATGAAAGCCTGGAACCGCATTCAAAAGCGCCTTCAGGTAATCATGCTGCGGGTTGGAAAAGAGCTGCTCTGCGGTGCCTTTTTCCATGATCCGGCCATGATAAATCACCGCAATCTCGTCTGCCATATTGGCGACCACACCAAAATCATGGGTGATCATCAGAACTGACATTCTGAGTTCTGATTGCACATCGCGAATGAGTTTTAAGATCTCCGCCTGAATGGTTACATCGAGCGCAGTCGTCGGCTCGTCGGCGATCAGCAGCGCTGGCCGGCAAATCATGGCCATCGAAATCATCGCACGCTGGCGTAATCCGCCGGACAATTCGAACGGATACGTGTCCAAAGCGCGCGCGGGGTCCGGAAACTGAACCAAACGCAGCATTTCTTGTGTCAGTTCACGGGCTTCCGCTCCAGAAACGTTGCGGTGGAGCATGGCCGCTTCGCCGATCTGATCGCCGATCGTATGCAGTGGCGACAAAGACGTCATCGGCTCTTGGAAAATGATCGCGACCCGATTGCCGCGCAGATGGCGCATTTGCGGGCCCTTACGGTCCAACGCGGCAATGTCGACTGGCTGCTCGGTGCCGGTAGGATCAGATAGGATAACTTTGCCGGCGGTTACCGACGCCGCCTGCGGCAGCAAACCCATGATTGTCTGGGAAATGACCGTTTTTCCGGAACCAGACTCTCCCACGAGAGCCACGGTCTTGTTCTCCGGCACAACGAAAGACACATCGTCGACGGCCTGCGTCCGGCCTTCGGCAGTATTAAACTCTACTGTCAGCCCCTCGATGGAGAGAACATTCACCGTCATTTACCTCCCAGCGCCCGGATTGTCCGCGAGACCTACTAAGCCCATGTTGCAAAACAAAGACAATCAAATTCGTGCTGCATTAGCAACGCAATAATCTAGTATCGGGCGCTGTGATCTAAATCACATGTTCAGAATAAACTTTTGAAAGGCGTATTATGCCCACAGGTAAGGACAAAACCGCCCTTACTCTGCGGCGGAAACCGGGGCAATGCCGGGCTCTTCTTCCTGCGCTGACACCGCTCCCACTGGGTCGAGCCAATAGACATCCATTCGGCCGCTACGGCCGCGCAAGTGGTGCGCACCCACTTCTTTCTGGCTTCGCTCATTGGGAAGGCGGCGCACGGTTTCAGCGCTGGCAAGAATCGTCACCTCTGGATCCCCTGCCACCTCGCGGCCCAAATGCTGCAGCCGTTCGGCGGCGTTCACCGTGTCGCCCACAACCGTGTAGTTCCAGCGATCAAGGGCGCCGACATTGCCGACCAAGGCTGGACCGGTGTGAATGCCGATACGCATGCGAATCTGCGGCAGGCCCTCCGCTTGTGCGGCTTCATTGGCCTCTTTTAAGGCAGCCGCTATCTTGCGGGCCGTCCGCACAGCCGCTTCCGCATGATCCGGCTGGTCATCCGGCGCACCCCAGAAGGCAAGCATGCCGTCGCCCAAGAATTTGTCGACAGTCCCACCTTCACTCTCAACGGCTTCCACCAGAATCGCAAAATGCTGGTTGAGCAAAGCAGCTGCCTGTTCAGCGCTCATATTCTCAGAAAGCGCGGTGAAGCCGACAATATCGCTGAACAGAATCGTCAGCTCCGCTTTGCGGGCTTCCGCAGCCTTCTCTCCCCCAAGCCGCATCAACTTGATGAACAAAGACCGGGGCACATAGGTGTTCATGGCTTTTAGGCCTTCAACCATCGCGTTGAAAGCCGACGCCACCTGATCCATTTCGGCGATCCGGCTTCTCGGCAATGGCTCAACATCATGCAGCGATAAAGTTGCTACCTTTTCGGATTGCCGCGACAGGTTCCGCAAAGGTCGTGAGAACCGGCGGCCGAGCCAAATGGCGATCAGAACGGAAACAACAAGTGCTCCAAGGCCAACAAATCCGGACCCGGCCAAACGCTCGACTTCCCGAGAGACGGTCGCGCCCAAATAATACTGTCCGACGGTCAACGGTTCGGCACTGAAACCTGATACTGTACTCCGCATCATCAGATAAACATCAGCTTCCGTCTCGATAACTGAAACTTCGATACCAAGTTTCGACGCGCGCCCAAATTCATCCAGCGGATCTTCTTGGCCGATGGCTGCTAAAACCGGATCTCCGACGGTTTCCCAGGATCCAGGCAAGTTTTGAGATATGCTTCCGCCGGTCTGTATCCAGTCGGCGTCAGAGTGCATCAGCACCTCGCCATCACCACCCAGAATGAAAACCGTGTTGTCGACACCCTCATCCTGCCCGGCAACAATCTGCGCCAGGTTCTCCATGGAGCTTGCAGCGGTTAAGGCGGCAAACATTTCACCTTCATAGACCAAAGGCACCGTCACATTGGCGAACAAGCCCACCTCGTGACGCATAATCGGACCCCAAACCGGACCGCTCTCAGCAGTGATCTCCGGAAAATTCTCCGGTTTCATTCCCGGTGCAGGCACATCGGAGTTGATCCGCCACAGTTTTCCGCTTGGAGCACGATAAACACCAATTCGCCGCCCTTCGCTGTCTGTAACGGCAAGAGTAGTCAAATCCGTGTTGGTTTTGAGGGCAAT
The DNA here is from genome assembly GCF_006517275.1 of Labrenzia sp. PHM005. Lineage (NCBI taxonomy): Bacteria > Pseudomonadati > Pseudomonadota > Alphaproteobacteria > Hyphomicrobiales > Stappiaceae > Labrenzia > Labrenzia sp. PHM005. The sequence goes on from NZ_CP041191.1 coordinate 4,938,637, forward strand.
GGAAAAGTCCTCAAAAATGCGCTTGCGATCTTCAAGGGATAGAGTGCCGTCTTCAAAAAACGGCTTGAGCCCAACCACAGCATTTTCAACGGACTGAAAATGGGTCTGAATTTGGCTTTCCAGCGCTTGGGTGCTCAAGATCGTCTTGTCGTTCAACAAAGAGAACGTATTCTTGATATTCGCTGACACTGACAAGGCCAGCACGAGCCCGATAGCGATAGCAACAAAACCGCCAAAGCCCAGCCCGACGATCGTCGCGAGCTTCAGCCGAAACCGGCTGGGTTTGCGGAAAATGCGCACCATCGGGCTTTGTCCTTTCATAACTTCAGTGTTTCATTGCCTGACAGTTGCCGTCAAATTATGGCAATCAACACAACAAAGCCTTTCCAATTTCATTTCGTATCTGAGGTAGCGAGTGTTTTGCTCAGTGCAAGATCTTGCAGGAGAATCACGGTTTTTGCATCCCGGATCCGGCCGTCGCCTATCATTTCGAGGGCCTCCGTCAGTGGAATATGAAGCACTTCAATATCTTCGCCTTCATGTTCTGCACCGCCGCCCTCACCCTTTTTGTGGCCATCGAGGTAGTGGCCGCGGAAGAAGGATAGAAATTCGGTGACCGACCCGGGGCTCATTTGCAGGTCATAGAGATGTTCCAACTCCGACACCTCAAAGCCGGTCTCTTCCATCAGTTCCGACCGCATGCGCTCTTCCGGATGAGCTCCTTCCAGGAGCCCAGCGGGCGCTTCGATGAAGCTTTCCGTCCCGTCGACCAGCCAGACCGGCAGACGGAACTGGCTTGTTAGAAGAACACATTCTGTTTCTGGATTATGGAGCAAGCAGACCGCGCCGTGGCCTCGGTCGTAAACTTCGCGGGTTTGCTGCTGCCACGCGCCGTCCCGCCGCCGGTAATTCAGCGTGTATTTGGTCAGTTTGCCCCAGTTTTGCGATAGAACCTCGGATTGAAGGATTTTCAGTTTTTCTTCATTGCTCATGAAAACTCCAAAAATCAGTCTTTTTCCGCCAATCCCAATTCCTTGAGAATCTCTGCCGTGTGTTCCCCAAGCGCTGGTGCTGCCCTTTCCAGAACGAGATTGCCGTTTTTGAAACGGATCGGCGAGCGGACCGAAGCTACAGAACCGCCCTCAACATCCGTGGCAGGCAGTTCCACTTTCATGGCGCGGTGCTGGATCTGCTTGTCTTCGAAAACGTCTTCGACGGAGTTGATCGGCCCGGCCGGCACGCCTTCCAGTTCCAACGCTGCCAGGAGGTCGTCGCGGGTCCTTGCCGCAGTCTCGGCAACCAGAATCTCAACCAGCTCAGTCCGGGAGGCGACACGTGCCGCGTTTGTTGCATACCTTGGATCTTCAGCCAGCTCCGGCCGCCCGAGCACACCGCACAAACGCCGGTATTGGCTATCATTGCCAACTGCAATGATCAGATGGCCGTCTTTTGCCGGAAACACTTGATAAGGCACGATGTTGGGATGGGCATTGCCGAGGCGCTTTGGTGTTTTGCCGGAGACAAAATAATTAAGGGCCTGGTTCGCCAGCACGCTCACCTGCGCATCCAAGAGCGCCATGTCGACCCATTCACCGTCACCGGTTTCATCCCGGCGGCGGAGCGCAGCCAGAACCCCGATCACGCCATATAGGCCGGTAAAAATGTCGGCAAAGGCAACGCCGATTTTTTGCGGATCACCGTCCGGGTCACCGGTGAGATCCATGATCCCCCCCATGCCCTGGATCATAAAGTCATAGCCGGCCCGATGCGCATACGGCCCCTCTTGGCCAAATCCGGTGACCGAGCAATAGACCAGCTTCGGGTTGACAGCAGAAAGGTGCTCGTAGTCGAGCCCGTATTTGGCAAGGCCGCCGACCTTAAAATTCTCAACCAGAACATCAGCATCCGCGACGAGTTTGCGAACAATTTCTTGCCCCTCCTCGGTGCGGAAGTCGACCGTAATCGAGCGTTTGCCGCGATTGCACGAGTGAAAGTAAGCTGCATCGCCTGCTTCGCCCTCGGACGTGGTCAAGAAAGGCGGCCCCCAGCCGCGCGTGTCATCGCCCTGCGGACTTTCGACCTTGATTACTTCGGCGCCGAGATCAGCAAGCGTCTGACCAATCCAGGGCCCCGCGAGAATACGGGCCAATTCTACGACCTTGATGCCTTTGAGCGGCGCAGTCATTCGTTTTGTCCTTGAAGTTCCGGTATCAGGCTTCGGATGTCTTGCGATAGATGAAGTTGCGGTCTGCCTTAATCCCTTCCGGGTTTTCCAGAAGTTCGAAGTTGGCCAGTTTCAATTCCAGGCCGGTCAGAACATAACCGCCGACCGCCATGCGGTCGTTGATCAAGGGGGCAAGCCAGTGAACCGTTGCAAGATCCGTTGTCGGATCGCCGGAGCCCAGATCAACATGGGCAAAGGACGCTTTGCCGCCGACACGCGGCTCGCAGAAGCCCAATGTGTCGCGAATATCGCCCTGGATCATATGGTGGGCGTCCGGCGCGCAGCTCGGATGGCAGGTGAGCGCATGATCAAAAACGAAGATTTCCTTATTCGGATAAATCTCGCGCAGGTGATCATAGGTCCGGCCGTTGCCTAGTCCCAATTCAAGGATTGGGCCTTCGACCTCGTTCACCTTGTCGACAAGGTACTCAAGGATGATTTTCTGGGAAGTCATACGGCGGATGAAGCTGTCCAAACGGCTCATTTAAAAAGTCCTGACTGTGCAACACGGTTGCACTGCATAGACCGTGTCCTGCATCAGGTCAAAGCCGATAAGGTGCAGTTTTCGAAGTATTGCTCCGCAAACACTTCAACTGCAGGGTAAAGGCGGCCTTGCCCCGTTGACGAACCGCCACAATGTCTGCAAACGGGACAGCTAACAAAAACCGCACGCACGCGGAGCACTTCGGGGAGACATCGATGCAATCCAAAACGGCGCCCGCCATCCGCCTGGAAGACTATCAGCCGCCGGCCTACCGCATCGAAACCGTTGATCTCGATATCCGTCTTGATCCCAAGGCCACGATCGTCGCCGCAGAGCTGTCGGTCGTCCGGCAGCCGGACACAGCCGGCCATGTGCCGCTGGTGCTGGATGGCGACAATTTGAAATTGCTGTCGCTTGAGCAGAACGGCAAAACCGTTCCGGAAGACCACTACAAAACATCAAAAACGGCTTTGGAACTGGCCGCGCCGGAGGAAGATCGTTTCACACTGACGATCACCACAGAAGTCAACCCGGACGCCAACACCCAGCTGATGGGGCTTTACCGTTCGTCTGGAACCTATTGCACCCAATGCGAAGCTGATGGGTTCCGCCGGATCACTTACTTTCCGGACCGCCCGGATGTTCTGTCGGTCTACACCGTGCGCCTGGAAGCGCCTAAGACCAGCTGCCCGGTTCTGCTCGCCAACGGCAATTTGAAAGAAACCGGTGAAATCGCCGGGACCGGCAACCATTTTGCCATTTGGCACGATCCGCACCCCAAACCGGCTTACTTGTTTGCGCTGGTCGCTGGGGATCTCGCTAAAGTTCCCGACAGCTTTATAACGGCCTCAGGAAACGCCGTTGAACTGAACATTTATGTCGAACACGGCAAGGAAGATCTCTGCGATTGGGCGATGGATTCTCTCAAACGGTCCATGCGCTGGGATGAAGACGCCTTCGGGCGCGAATATGACCTTGATGTCTTCAACATCGTTGCCGTCTCGGACTTCAACATGGGCGCGATGGAGAACAAGGGCCTTAACATCTTCAACGACAAATATGTGCTGGCGGACCCGGAAACGGCAACAGATCAGGACTATGCCAACATCGAAGCGGTGATCGCCCACGAATATTTCCACAATTGGACGGGCAACCGCATCACCTGCCGGGACTGGTTCCAGCTGTGCCTGAAGGAAGGCCTGACCGTCTTTCGGGACCAGGAGTTTTCAGCGGACATGCGCTCGCGACCTGTAAAGCGCATTTCCGATGTCAAACTTTTGAAAATGCACCAGTTTCCGGAAGACGCCGGGCCGCTCGCCCACCCTGTGAGGCCGCGCGCCTATCAGGAGATCAACAACTTCTACACGGCAACCGTCTATGAAAAAGGCGCGGAAATCATCCGCATGCTGAAGACCTATCTTGGAGCAGAAGATTTCCGGTCCGGTCTTGATCTTTATTTTGACCGCCATGATGGCGAAGCGACAACAATAGAAGCGTTTCTCACCTGCTTTGAAGACGCCACAGGGACCGATCTCGACCAGTTCTCTCTCTGGTACGAACAGGCCGGCACACCTTTGGTCACGGCTGACACCAAATACGATCCGGACCAGCAAACCCTCACCGTGTCGCTCTCTCAGGAAATCCCGCCTCTTCCCGGCCAGAAGACAGCAAGGCCATCTGTCGTTCCGCTGCGCTTTGGACTGATCGGCGCCAATGGCCAGGATCTTGAGATTTCCGAGTGCGACGGCGCCGACGTATCTGGCGGTGTGTTGGTGCTCAACAAGGCGCGCCAGAAAGTCACTTTCAAGCAGATCCCGGACGCCCCGGTTCTGTCGCTCCTCAGAGACTTTTCAGCGCCTGTCCGCCTGACCCAGACCCTACCCTCAGAGGATCTGGTGTTCCTCGCCCGTCATGACACCGATCCCTACAATCGCTGGCAGGCAGTCCAGACCCTCGCGACACAAACTCTGATTGCCCGCACAGAAGCCGTGCAGCAGGGCACCAGCCATACAGACACAGACAGCTTGATCGATGTTTTGCGGAGCATTGTGGACGACCAGCAACTGGATCCTGCGCTGAAAGCCCAGGCTCTAACCCTGCCGACGGAAGCCGACATTGCTCAGGAGATTGGTAAAAACGTTGACCCGGACGCCATTCATAAGGCGCGCAACAACTTGCGCTCCGATATTGGGAGCGGCTTGAGCCAACATTTCCGAATGATCGCGGAAGAATTTTCTGCAATGGGTAAGTTCACCCCGGACGCCGAATCTGCCGGAAAACGCGCCCTCTCTAACCGGGCATTGCATTATTATGCGCTGTCTGGTGATCCATCCGCCAGCGCATTGGTCTCAGACCGGTTTGCGGCCGCCAATAACATGACCGACCGGCTGGCCGCTCTCACCATCCTGGTGCATGAGGCGATGAATGGCTCTGCCGAGGCTTTGGCGGCCTTTCGCGACAGGCACCAATCCAGTGCATTGGCGATGGACAAGTGGTTCATGACCCAGGCCACGGCGCCGCAAGACGAAACGCTGGATGCGATTTCCGAGTTGATGGCTAATCCGCTTTATGACGCGACCAACCCCAACCGGGTGCGCGCTGTCTTACATTCATTTGCCACCGGAAACCCGACCCAATTTGCCCGCCCTGATGGCAAAGGTTTTGAGCTCATTGCCGAATCAGTTCTTGAAATCGACAAGCGAAACCCGCAGGTCGCCTCCCGACTTTTGACAAGTTTCCGCTCTTGGAGGGCTTTGGAGAAACACCGGTCTGCCCTTGCAGAATCTGCGCTCCTGAGGATTTCATCAAGCGAAGAACTGTCGAGAGACTGCCGCGACATTGTCGACAGGACCCTGCAATAAACTTCAATACTGAAAAGTGTTAATGTAGCCGCTCGTATAAGACGGCTTTGTTAACCATTTTCTTCTTGGCCGACTCTAGACAAATACTGGCGTATTGATTCAAATGGAAGTGATTCGGGGCCTTGCTCCGGACCGGCGGTATTGAGGCACACTTCCAATGTCAAGAGCACTGGCTGGCTCCACTTCAGAGCGGAGCGGCACTAAGGATTCAGGAAGCAAAACAGAGGCAGGCGCACAAAAAGCGGCTTGGCCGGACCTGTTGAGTGCGGCCCGCTTCCAGCTCGAACGCTCCGACGGCTTGATGCGCCGCCTCATCCCTGCTCTGGCAATCTTCTTTCTCCTAATTCTAGCCGCTTACCGCATCGCCGAATTGGCGGCTGATTACACCGACACCCGCATAGAAGCCGAAACAACGCTCGAACTGATGGCGTCGGTAACCGCAGCACCTCTCAATGCAGCCAGCACGGAGATGCCGGAGGCGGGTTATCAAACCACCTTAAAGCGCGTACTGGCTGACAGCTTACCGGCAGGCGCGACCAGCAGTGGCCGGACATTTCTTATTTCGGGCGCTGACGGCAAAATCGCGGCATCTGCCCCCTTACAACCATCACTGGAAGGCCGCCCTCTTACGGACCTGCTAGGCCCATCCCAACCGCTGACCGTCTTTGGCGCCCGCGCGGGAGTTTTGTCCATTCCGATCGATCTGGATGGCCGGGACGACGCGGAACAAGTTTTAGCAACCGTGCGCCACCTGGATGGCCAGTTGGGCATGATCGCCGCGCTTCAGCCGGAAGCTGCCGTGTTTGCCAAATGGCGCAGCGCGCTCTCTGCCAATGTGACCATGTTCGTTGGCACATCGCTGGTGCTTCTCGCGGTCATCTACGGCTTCTTCAGCCAGGCAACCCGAGCCGAACAAGCGGATGAGCATTACGCCGCAACGCGCGCCCGTATTGACACCGCACTGACCCATGGCCGCTGCGGCCTATTTGACTGGGATCTGTCCCGCGGCCGGATCTTCTGGTCGTCTTCGCTGTATGAGTTGCTTGGCCGCGAACCCAAAGACGATATCCTCAGCTTTGCGGATGTCGCAGACATCACCCACCCGGACGACATCGACCTCTTGGGCCTTGCCGAACATCTTCTGGAAAGCGGCGAAACCCTGGTCGATGAAACTTTCCGCATGCGCCATGCCGACGGCAGCTGGATCTGGCTGCGCGCCCGCGGCGAAATCCAGCCGGAACCCGGCCGCGCCGAACCTCATCTGATCGGCATCTGCATCGACATCACGGAACAGCATCAACTGGCCGAACAAAGCCAGATGGCGGACCTGCGCCTGCGCGATGCGATCGAAACGATCTCCGAGGCTTTCGTGCTTTGGAACGCCAGCAACGAGCTGGTGATTTGCAACTCCAACTATCAGGCCTTGCACAATCTACCCGCCCATGCAGTCAAGCCGGGCACGCCCTATAAGACCGTCATGGCATCGGCCGAAAACGGCGCAGTTTCTCCGCAGCCGGTTCAAACCAGCCAGCGCCCAGGCGGCCCGGAAGGCGCTTATGAAGCCCAATTGGAAGATGGCCGCTGGCTGCAGATCTCGGAACGCCGGACCAAAGACGGCGGTTTCGTCTCGGTCGGCACGGACATTACCGCACTCAAAAAACACGAGGAGCGGCTGACAGATTCCGAAAAACGCCTGAAAGCCTCCGTTGCCGATTTGCAGCGCTCCCGGAAAACGCTGGAAACGCAGACACAGCAGCTGTCAGAAATGGCGGAGAAATACCAGGAAGAAAAGACCCGCGCGGAAGCCGCCAACCAGGCAAAATCTGAGTTCCTCGCCAATATCTCCCACGAGCTGCGCACACCGCTCAATGCCATCATTGGCTTCTCCGACATCATGACGCAGGAGATGTTTGGACCGGTTGGAACCGATCGTTACGCCGATTACTGCAAGGATATCTATTCCTCCGGCACCTATTTGCTCAATGTGATCAACGACATTCTTGACATGTCGAAAATCGAAGCCGGCCGCATGCAAATCGAAACGGAGGTCGTGAACGCCTTCGAAGCGACCCTGGATGCGGCCCGGATCGTCACCGGGGCCGCGACCGAAAAGAACATCACTGTCATCACCGATGTCGCCGAAGACCTTCATGTCGATGCAGACAAGCGCGCCCTGAAACAGGTGCTGTTGAACCTCCTGGCCAATGCCGTGAAATTCACGCCGGACAATGGCACCGTCAGCCTGAAAGTCCGGCCACGTGGCGATAAGCTGCGCTTCGAAGTCACCGATACCGGCATTGGCATTTCCGAGCGCGATATCGAACGGCTGGCACAGCCGTTTGTGCAGGTGGAAAACCAGTTTACGAAAACCCACCAGGGCTCCGGACTTGGCCTCGCCATTGCCCGCTCACTGGTGGAAATGCACGGCGGCAAACTGAACATTCAGTCCGAGGTCAAAAAAGGCACCGTCGTCAGCTTCTCCCTGCCCCTGGTGGACGAGGACAGCTGCGAAGCAACTGCCCAATCCGCCTGACCCCATAAATTTGCAAATTGTCTATGACGCTCAGGCTCCATGCGCAATTGGGTGTGCTTTTGCCGTCCGCAATCCTGCCATACAAAAAATATTTCGTAAGGCGTTTTCTTTTCGCAGCTAAATTGTTTTACCAATGAGATCAACAACGAACTAAGATAAAATAAGTTTTTACTCCAAACAAAACACGCAAAACAAATTTCCTACGCTACACATACAACAATTTCAAAATTTTTATTTACCCATCATTCACTGATTCCCCAGACTATTCTTTTCCATATTCGCCTTTTCCGATAATTACTCTAGGTAAGCATTGCAATGCTTGTTATGAAATTCTTCAAAAATCTAAACTTCACTTATAAAGTTTGCGGAGGCTTTGCTGCGATCCTTCTGTTAACTGCTGTTGTTGGCGGGATGGCAACCTTGGCTATTCTTGGGTTATCCGAACGAACACAAGTGTCGGATCAAGCCTCAGCTGCCATGGCCGGGTTAAGCAGAGTCTCCAGCACCCGGGAAACCTACCTCAACGCTCCGACCGAGCAAAGCGCATCACTTGCCAAGGACAGTTTGCAGAGCCTGCAAGCCCTGCTGAAACCGCTGCGCGGTGCCGTCACTCCAGGATCAGATGAGGCAAACAAGCTCAATACAGCGATCCAGAAGGTCGGTGTTTTCAAAATTACATTACAGAAGTTGACCGCCGCGATGAGTGCGCAACGATCCGCTCTTGAAACCGTCATGGTCTCCAGTGGACAGCTGGCCAATCTGACCCAAGTGATCAGCGACCGCGTCGCCAAGGAACAGCAATCTGCCGAGTCGGCGGCGGAGGCTGCCAAAACAACCCAGGACGCCGCCCGGGTCTACGGAAGCGCCGCAGCTGCCATGCAAGCAGAAGCGCTCCGGCTTGCTCCTCGATTTGGCATTGGAGGCAAATACAAAAAGAAGGAGCTGACCGATGCAGTCATGGCCGAAATCAACGAGAGCCTAACCAAGCTGGTTGCAGCATCCAATGAACTTCAAACTGCAAACTTGTCGACGCTGAAGCCAGAAGACACAAAACTTCTGGCGGACCATGCGAAGGCTCTGACCGCGGCTCTTCCGGACCTTCTTGGAGAGACCAACCTTTTCAATAAGGCCAACAAAAAGAAGACCGTAGCCGATCTGATCGAGCACTTGAAAACCAACAGCTTGAGTGCCCGAATTGCCATTTATGAAACCTTTGGCGAAGAACTGGAAAAAGCAACACAGAACCAGACTCGTTTGGCGGCTCTGGCAGGCATCAGCCGGAACGCGATTGGCTTGGCCCAATCTGCCACATTAACCCGCGCCGGCACCGTTGAATATGCAACCGGCCTTGGCACGGCAAATGCGGATGCAATTCGGGCCATATCTAATAAACTTCAGCTGATTTCTGCCGATTTGGGAAAAGCTCACCTTACCATTCCAGAAGTCGCTGACAGTCTTGCATCCATCCAATCGGCAACAGCGGATTTTTCGAAGGCTTTCGAAAAAATCGTTACTGCAAAGACGGAACGGGATGCCTTGCTGGCGCAGATGCAAGAGTTGTCGGGTGAAGTTGCCAAGGACATCACAGCAGTTGCTGCGAGCCAATCAGACCTGACCCGATCTGCCAGCCAGAATGCTTTATTCCAGATTGGCGTCACGCTTGCCATCGCAATTGGTGCCGGCATTGTCCTGGCCTATTTCCTCAGCTTGGCTACCACACGGCCGATCCGGTCCTTGACCCTGGTCATGTCTCGCCTTGCCGGTGGCGAACGTGACATGGATATCCCGAACACGGACAGACAGGATGAAATCGGCGCCATGAGCCGCACGGTGGAAGTCTTCAAAACAAACGCACGAGAACGGGCCCGCCTTCGTGAGCAGCAAGAAACCGAGGCAGAAGCCCGACAAGCCCGCCAACGCCAAATCGACAGTCTCATCAATGGCTTTAGGGCAACTGCAAAAGACCTTTTGGGATCGGTTGGCTCAACAGCCGAAACGCTGGATGCCACGGCTCGGGACTTGACCGGAATTGCCCGGAACAGCGCAGCGAGGGCCGAGGCCACATTGGCCGCCTCGGGGGACGCTGCCCAAAACGTACAAACCGTCGCCTCGGCTGCGGAAGAATTGGCCGCCTCCATCGGCGAAATCAGTTCCCAGGTCGCCCGCACAACCGAAGTGGTTGGCCGCGCCACGGACGGCACCCGAACCACGAACCAGAAGGTTGAAGGCCTGTCTGCCTCCGCCTCCAAGATCGGCGAAGTGGTCACCCTCATCCAGGCAATTGCCGAGCAAACCAATCTGCTCGCCCTCAATGCAACCATCGAAGCCGCACGGGCGGGTGAAGCTGGCAAGGGGTTCGCGGTGGTCGCTGCCGAAGTCAAGGAACTGGCGACACAGACCTCAAAGGCGACCGAAGAGATTTCTTCCCAAATCGCAGCGATCCAGGTGGCGACGCAGGAATCAGCGGAGGCGATCGGCGCCATCACTGAAACCATGGATGAGGTGAACAGCTACACCAACGCCATCGCAATCGCAGTCGAACAACAGGGTGCGGCGACTTCAGAAATCTCCCGGAACATTCAACAAACGTCGGAGGGAACCCATGTGGTGACCAGCAATGTTACGGAGCTGAACGACGCAGTCACGCAGACCAACTCCTCAGCCGACCGGGTTGTTACCGCATCTAATGATCTCAATGCCAAAACTGACGCTCTTCAGACAGCCGTCGACCGTTTCCTGGAAGATGTTGCTGCGGCATAACACGGCATTGCACTGCGCACTAAAAGGGCATCCGCTTCATAGCGGATGCCCTGTTCTTTTGCTGTGTACCACTATGTGCGATTTACGCGTGATTTTAGGCAACCAAGTCTACAAGAATTTCCCGGGCACGGGTCCAGAGTAGGGAACCGCCCTCGTCTTCAAAGAAGTACCGGGTGGCGTTTTGAAGCCGGGTTTCCAAGAAGGCACCACCGTCCGGCGAGTGCACCGGGCTGACATCCTGGCCGCCATACCAGAGGCTGACCGGGCATGAGATACCCCCCCATTCAAACGTCCAGGGTGCCATGGCGGCTACGGTGTCCAGCGCATAACCTTTCGGGCCTTGCTGAAAACCGGCTTTGAGGCCCCGCCTGAAAGCCGACAGGAACGGTTCGGCGCTATAGAACGCCTTATCCAGATCCGAACTTGTCGATACGATGAACTCCAGAAAGCTCTCAGGTTCGGCGAAACTTTCCAGCATCGCGATCAATCCGGTCGGATCGGCTTCGGCTTGCTCGACCATCTGGCGGAGCTGGTCAGGCAGTCCGGACAAGAATTCCGGCTGGCAGAGTTCATCCTGCCCGGAGACAATTGCCAGTTTGCTCACCGGACCCATCGCGGCAAGCGCCAGGGCAAAGGGCACACCTTGGGACACCGCCGCAACCGGGATCTTTGCCGGGCTCAACCGGGTGATCAGTTCAGAAAAATCGCCGGCAACGGACAGCAAGGTCTTGTCCGGATCGAAGTCAGAACGTCCAAGACCGGGCCGGTCCGGTGCGATCAGACGGATGTTCAATTTCTCTAATGCATCCAAGCCAAAGGCAAATTCACCCGACGTCCCGGCGCCAGATATATAGAGAACCGGTTGTCCGGCCTCCGGGCCCCATTCGGACCAAGCCAGAGTGCGGCTATCTTGAAGAGTCATTTCAGCTATGCGGTCCGGCTGGCGGACGGCTTCGAGAGAGAGGGAATTCATTGTAAATCTCCGGGCAACGGAAAAGGTTCACTCGCTAGGAGTGATCAAAATCAATATTCAGGCCGCCGGCGCGGTGTGCTTCTACACCACTTTTCGATTCACTTCACCTGGAATAGTTATTTTTTACGAGGCCTCCGCCGCCTCAACAGGCCCAACAAGCCGTTCGAAGACTGCTCGAACCTGCTGCTGCAACTCGCCCAATTCGGCTTCCAGCCGTTCAAACGCCGGACTGCCCGAGGCCTGGAGCAACAGATCCAGAACGCCGCGCGGCGCTTCTGCCGGAACGAATTTGCCAGACAGTGCCAGCCGGAGAACCTGGGTCAAGCGGTGATAGAGGCGCAAGGCCTCCAGAAGCAGGCCGGAATCACCGCTCTCCAGACACCCGGCATCGCGAAGGTTTTCCAGAGCCTGTTCCGTGCCCTGCGCCAGAATCTCAGGATGATCATGGGCATGGGCCAGTTGCAGGTACTGAGCTATGAACTCGATATCGACCAGGCCTCCGGCCACCTGCTTCAAATCCCAGATGTCCTTGGTGCCTTTTTCCTTCTCGATCTTGGCCCGCATGGTCCGAACATCATCGGCGAGCTTTTGAATGTCCCGCGGCTGAACCAAAGTGCTGCAAATGCTGTCGTGGATCTTGTTTGAATAGGCCTCAGAGGTGGAGGCGATCACCCGCCCTCGGGTCAGCGCCATATGTTCCCAGGTCCAGGCCTCGTTCTTCTGATAGGAAATGAAGCCGTCAAGGTTGGTCGCCAGAGGTCCCGCATTGCCGGACGGGCGCAGCCGGAAGTCAACTTCGTACAGCGCGCCTTCTGCGGTTGGTGCCGATAAGGCCGTTACAAGCCGCTGGGTCAGCCGGGTGTAAAACTGGCTGATGGCGAGCGGGCGTTTTCCATCCGATTGTTTGACATCTTCCGGCGCTTCATAGAGCAAGATCAGATCAAGGTCAGACGCCGCCGTCATTTCGCGGCCGCCGAGTTTGCCCATGGCCAGAACCGCGACCTCTCCCCCCGGCACAGTGCCGTGGCTTTCGCCCACATGATCAACCACCTGGGTCATCAACCGGTCGACGACAACTTCCGCAAGCCGGGCAAGTGCAAAGCCGACCCGGTCTGCGGACAGGGTGTCAGAGATCAGACGGAGGCCAATCAGGAACTGCTGCTCCTGGGCAAAGATCCGCGCCCGGTCGAGCGCTTCTTCATAAAATTGGGATTGGGAGAGCGTGCGGTCGAGACCAATCCGGAACTCTTCAACACTTGGCATGGCGCCAAAAAACGCCGGATCCAGAACGGTATCAAGCACATGAACACGCTTGGACACAGTATCGGCCATGCGCGGTGCAGCGCCCATGGTTGTCGCCAAAAGCGTGAGCAGTTGCGGGTTTGATCTGAGCAACGAGAACAGTTGCACGCCCGCCGGCAGTTTGGCCATGAAGCTATCAAACGCCCGCAAGGCTGCATCCGCGTTGTCCGTTGCAGCGAGCGCGTTAAGCAGGACCGGGTGCATTTCGGTCAGACGTTCACGTGCCTTTGTCGACCGGGTGCAGGGATAGCGGCCAAAGTGCCAGGATTTGACGATCCCCGCCGCTTCGGCTGGCTGCTGAAATCCAAGTTTCGACAAGGTTTCCAGTGTGTCCGGATCATGATCATCGCCGGTGAAGACCAGATTGCCGGTTTCGGATGCAAGCGCTGGTTCGTCTTCAAACAATTCTGAATAATGATGCTGAACCTTGCGGAAATGGCCGAGAAGTTCCGTTTCAAAGGCGTCCAGCGTATCGAACCCCATCAGAGCGGATATCCGATTCAGGCCCTCCTCATCCTTGGGCAGAAGCTGGGTCTGTTCATCGTTCAGCATCTGAATGCGGTGTTCGACGGTGCGCAAAAATGTATAGGCGGCACCCATTTCATCCCGAGCCTGCGGCCGGATCCAATCTGTCTCGGTCAGTGCGTCCAGCATGTCGAGCGTGCGCCGTCCGCGCAGGGCGGGATTGCGCCCGCCGGCAATCAACTGCTGGGTTTGGACGAAAAACTCCACTTCGCGAATACCGCCGCGGCCAAGTTTGACGTTGTGGCCCGCGACCGCAATGGCACCATGGCCTTTATGCATATGGATCTGCCGCTTGATCGATTGCACATCGGCGATGGCGGCAAAGTCGAGATATTTGCGCCAGATGAACGGCGTGATTTCCTTTAAAAAGGCCTCCCCGGCCGGGATATCGCCTGCACAGGGCCGCGCCTTGATCAAGGCTGCCCGCTCCCAGTTCTGGCCGAGAGACTCGTAATAAACCAGCGCCGCCGGCATCGACATGGCCAGCGGGGTCGCACCGGGGTCCGGTCGCAGCCGCAAATCCGTGCGGAAGACATAACCGTCCGCGGTCCGGTCCTGCATGATCTTGACCAGCCGCCGGGTCATGCGCACGAATTCCACCGGCGCTTCGGCAGATCCGGCCATCGGCGCCTTGTCCGGATCGTAGAGCACGATCAAATCGATATCGGAAGAGTAATTCAGCTCATTGGCGCCGTGTTTGCCCATGGCCAGCACGATCAAACCGGAGTCGAGTTCCGGCTTCTCCGGATCTTTCGGTTCGAATTTTCCCCGCCGCGTCAGATCGCTGAGGCAGAACCGGATTGCGGCGGTCAGTGCCGCATCTGCAAATCCCGCAAGGGCTTTTGTGACTCGGTTAAGGCCAATCGCGCCGCAGATGTCGGCAAGGCCAAGCGTCAACGCCAAATCCTGTTTCAACAACCGAAGATCCCGGGTGATTCCGGCTTCATCATCGGCCTGGGCATTGCGGGCATTTTCCAAAATAGACGCCAGGCGGCGTTCCGGCGCATCTGAAACGATCTCCAGCAGCCGAACTGGATCCGTCATGATCAAATCGCGCAGATAGGAGGAGTTGCAGATGATCCCGGCCAGCAGCTCTTCCAGCTCCGGCGTTTTGTTCAAAAGGGTTTTTAGGGGCTCACCGGCTTCGGGATGCGCCAAAAGATCGGCTATGAAAAGACTGGCCCGGTCAAGATCCGTCACCAACGGAATGATCGCGATCCGGTCGGCAAGCGAACCGGCCTGTCCGTCATCCGTCTGTTGATGTGTCCCGTCCACTGCCATGCCCGTCTTGTCCATTACTGTTTCCGCCGCTTCCCGGCTCAGCCGGGGAAAGATCAATCCGGGCTATCAGACCCGGGTTTCCATTTGTGAAACGCAAGTTTCCACCATGCAAGCGGGCAACGGCTTTGACTAGGCTCAATCCCAAGCCAGTTCCAGGTTCTGACCGGCTTTCGTCCAGGCGCACGAACCGGTCCTGCACTCTTTCCTGTTGCTCATCGGGAATACCGGAACCATTGTCTTCAACACTCAACACGATCCGGGCGTCTTTTTCTTTTGCGGACAGACGGATCTTGAGATCGCCTTCTGACGGCCGACCATATTTCAAAGCATTTTCGATCAGGTTCACCAGACCTTGAACAACCAGCTCTTTCTGACAGCTGGCAAACACTCCATCTGTGACATTGATCTCCAGAACACCGCCCTCGTCTTCAATCAGCGGTTCATAAAGCTCAGCGATTTCGCTGACCAAACTCTTGACGTCAACACGCTCCAGACCGTCGCCCGGTGCCATGGCTTCGATGCGAGCGATACGCAGAAGGGCATTGAAAACCCTGAGCAATTGATCGGTTTCTGAGAGCGTATCTTCCAAAGCCGTTCGATATCCCTCACCGCTTTCCGCATCGCGCAAGGCACTTTCCACCCTGATTTGCAGCCGAGTGAGCGGCGTCTTCAAGTCGTGCGCGATGTTGTCGGTCACGTCTTTCATGGATCGCATCAGGAGTTCGATCCGGTCCAGCATCGTGTTCAAACTGACAGCAAGCCGGTCAAATTCATCATCATTTCCGGCGACCGGAAGCCGTTCGGTCAAATCCCCGGTCATGATGGTGCGGCTGGTATCGGTGATTTCATCGATCCGTTTCATCACCCGCCGGCTGACAAAAATCCAGGTGATTGCGGCCATGACAACAACCACGATGAGCCACAATCGCAGGGCATTTGCCAACAGGTTTGAGAATCTGAGTTGCTCGCCCAAATCGCGCCCGACCAACAGGCGGAAACCACCCCGCAGTTCAAAGGTGCGAACCATGGCCTGGCGTTCAACATCTGAGATATCCTGACCTTGCCGTGTGTAATGCACCCGGCGCAAACCACCATCAGCTTCTTCCAAAACAAGCGTTGGCAGGCGGGCGATGTTTCCGGCGAGGGCATTTCCAGCAAAGTCGACAAGAAGGTAGAGGCTGGCATCGGGGTGGCGGGAGCGCCGGTCGATGGTTTGCACCAGATCCCGGACACCGCCGCGGACATAGATATCCGACAGGCCGTTGAGTTCGGCATCGATGGTTTGCACCACCTGTTCCGACATCAGATTGTCGGTGTTCTGGGAAATATAGACCAGCAGGAACCCGGACAGCAGCGTGAACACCGCGATATAGAGCAGTGACAGCTTAAAAGCTGTGGTGCGGGTTACCCTACTGAGCCGCGTCACGGATCGTATATCCAGCACCGCGGATCGTGTGTAGCAACGGCGCTCCGAACCCTTTGTCGATCTTGCCGCGCAGCCTTGAGATATGCACGTCGATCACATTGGTCTGCGGATCGAAATGATACTCCCAGACGTTCTCCAACAGCATGGTCCGGGTGACCACCTGACCGGCGTTCTGCATCAGATACTCCAGCAGACGGAATTCGCGTGGCTGCAATGGAATTTCAGTTTCGCCGCGCCGGCAGGAGTGGGCCATGCGGTCCAGCGTCAAGTCACCAACCGTATAGGTCGTTTCTATCTGACTGGCTGTTTTCGGGCGCCGTGCCAGCGCTTCGACCCGCGCCTGAAGTTCGGTAAACGCATAGGGCTTCGGCAGATAGTCGTCTCCGCCGGCTTTCAGACCTGTCACCCGGTCATCGACTTGCCCCAGCGCAGACAGGATCAAAACGGGTGTGTGATTGCCGCTCTTGCGCAGCTCCTCAATGACCGACAGTCCGTCGCGCTTGGGCAGCATGCGATCAACAATCAGGATGTCATATTCGCTCTCAAGCGCCATTTGCAGGCCTGTTTCGCCGTCTCCGGCTTTGTCGGCCGTATGCCCCAGCTCGCTCAATCCCTTGACGAGATAGTTCGCAGCTTCGGGGTCATCTTCAATTACAAGAATCCGCAACATGGCTTTGTTGTACCGTGTGAGCGTTGAGAAGAAAATGGGCTGGCAACAACGTGGATGTGAAACGCTGCTGCCAGCCGTCATGCGCAAGACCGGCCCGTCGGGGTTGGGGGCAGAGGGCAGACCGGCCTTGCTCTCAAGAGCGGGAACAGGACCCGCTCCTGATCAGTGTTGGTTTACGCCAGCTTCATAGGCAGGGCGACGAACCTTGTTGTGTCGTTGGTCTCGACCCGGAACAGCACCGCTTTACGGCCGTCCTCTTCCGCTTTCTTGACCGCTTTCAGAACGTCTTCCGGTGAGTTCACCTTCATGCCCGCAACTTCCAGGATCACATCCCCTTCACGCAGGCGCTTTTCTGCTGCCGGGCCATCTGGATCGATCTCAGCGATCACCACACCGTTACCATCAAGACCGGCTTCGGCTTTGGTGGTCAGGACAAGGCCCATGTCATCAAGACTGGTCGTTTCCTCCTCAACAGCCTCAGATACGGCGGCAGCTTGCTGCTGATCCTGTAGGCGGCCAAGAGTTACGGCAATGTCCTGTTCCTTCCCATCGCGCCAGATGGTGAGGTCGACCTTGGTGTCCGGGCTGAAAGCAGCGATGATCTTGGACAGGTCCCGCGGGCCTTCGACTTTTGTACCTTCAACGGCCAGGATTGTATCTCCTGAGCGCAGGCCAGCCTTCTGAGCCGGGCTGTTATCCTGCGCCTCCGCGACAATAGCGCCGCGGGTCTCGCCAAGGCCGAGGCTCTCGGCAATGTCGTCAGTGACGTTCTGGATCTGAACCCCAAGCCAGCCACGGACAACAGTCCCGCCGTCTTTGAGTTCCATGATGACGTCTTGAGCGGTGGACGCCGGGATCGCAAAGGCAATACCGACATTGCCGCCGGATGGTGAGAAGATCGCGGCATTCACACCAATGACTTCACCGTTCATGTTGAACGCAGGGCCACCGGAGTTGCCGCGGTTTACCGGCGCGTCGATCTGAATGAAATCGTCGTACGGTCCAGCGCCGATGTCACGGCCGCGGGCAGAGACGATGCCAGCTGTCACAGAGCCGCCAAGACCGAAGGGATTTCCGATCGCCACCGTCCATTCACCAACGTCCGGTGCCTCATCGGCGAAGTCGACATAGGTGAAATCCTTGCCGCCTTCGATTTTCAACAGCGCCAGATCTGTGCGCTTGTCTGCACCGATCAAGACGGCATCATACTCTTCACCCTCATGATCAATAACTGTGAACTCAGTTCCCTTTTCGATCACATGCTGGTTTGTGACAACATACCCATCGCCTGTGATGAAGAAGCCGGACCCTTGCGACATGCCATAAGAACGCGGAGAGCGTTTGTTTGGACGGGCGTCATCGCCGCCGCGGCCGCCGAAATCACGGAAGAACTTTTCAAAGGGGTGGCCATTCGGCAGATCTTCAAAAAAGTCGCGGAAGTTATTGCGGCCTTCGAAGTTCATCATGCGCGGTTCGGCAGCCTGCTTCACCCGG
The DNA here is from genome assembly GCF_006517275.1 of Labrenzia sp. PHM005. Classification (NCBI taxonomy): domain Bacteria; kingdom Pseudomonadati; phylum Pseudomonadota; class Alphaproteobacteria; order Hyphomicrobiales; family Stappiaceae; genus Labrenzia; species Labrenzia sp. PHM005. The sequence continues at coordinate 4,957,170 of NZ_CP041191.1, forward strand.
ACGCTGACCACCGCCGGGCTGACCGCACCAACGACGTCAGAGAAATCGACCGGGGCGGCTGCATCGACCCGGACCGGGGTTGCCTGCGCCAACTGCGCCGGAACAACGGTTTGCAGGGTCATCAAGCCAGCTGTGCCGAGCACAACCGCACCGGCCAACAGTTTGGCGCGGCGGGAGCGCAGCGGAGAGCGAGACGGACGGTTTTCCATATTATCTTCCTTTTTCGACGTCTTGACTGGAGGTCATCTCTGTCAGGAACACGCGGGGACATGTTCCCTTGTCGAATAGGAAGATAGGAAAGCCTGCCTTACAGGCGCCTGACGGTGAGATTACGGTTTTGTAATCTGGCTATTTTTTATCCCGATTGAGCTGATTGCATACCGAATTTAGGGGAACACAATTGGCTCATCCCCTGCCTGCCACTTTGCAAATTTCGGCATGATGGCAGCAAAATCCGGTGACTGTTCAAATCGAACCAACCAGTCTCTTAACGCCCGCCAGTCTTGTGTATCGAACCACTCACGGCCTGCGTTCGCAAACTGTCGGACAAAGGGCAGGATTGCGAAATCCGCGAGACACGGACGTGACCCAAACAGCCAATCAGACCTCTCTAAACGCACATTGAGACCGGCGAGAAACTCCGATGCAGCCGTCCGCTCAGAGGTTTTGTCAGCATCGGCGTAGCGAGTGTCATACTTGTAGCGGTCCAAATGGGTTTTAAAGGGGCCATCACACGCTTTGATCAGCGCAAACATGTCTTCCAAACCACCCGATTCCGGCTTCAACCAGAGTTCCGGATCGGACCTCTCCAAAGCCCACAGCATGATGTCGAGGCTTTCGTCGATCACCAGATCGCCGGATTTCAGGCATGGAACGGTGGTAGAGGGCGAGGTTTCCAAAAACTCCGGCGCTTTGTCCCGCAGAACAATCTCGCGCAGTTCCACTTCTTGGCCGCTCGATAAAAGCGCAAGGCGCGCCCGCATGGCATAAGGACAGCGGCGGAACGAATATAGGGTCGGTCTATCGGTCATATTGATCCCTTGGCGCATCCGCTCGCCGGGGTCAACCAAAGCTCCGAATCTTACCTTAAGGGAGCTCTCGCTTAGACATTTTTTTACAACTTCAGGAAATAATCTGGGCAACAGGTATTGTAATGGACGAATCACTTCTCAAACGCGCAAAAGCAAGTTCTTCTGAAAAGAAACACGAGCTCGCAGCCCATATGACAGGGCTTCTTGCAGCCCGTGACGGTGATGCTGCCGACTCCGAAGAATCTCAGCTGATGAACTCGATGCTGGAAGGCGTCTACACATCTCTTTCTGATGAAGCCAAACAGCAAATGTCAGATACCCTGGCAGACGCAACCGCCATGTCCGCGGGACTTGCTGCGGCTCTTGCCAATGAAGAGTTGCCAATCGCCAAAGCTGTTCTGGAACGCTCGGGGTCGCTCACCGAAAAAGACATCCTCAAACTCGCGGAAACGAAGGGGCAAGACTTTCTGCTGGCCCTCGCCAAGCGGGACCATGTCAGTAAGGATGTTACCAAGATCCTGATCAACCGTGGCGGAAAGGAAGTTAAACATACCGTTGCCGCCAACCTCGGCGCTGAAATCGAGATGCCGGAGTTCGAGACCCTGGTCAAAGACATGCCTAAGCAATTAGGCGATCGGATCCGTCATTTGCGCAAATCCAATGAAGAGCTGATTGAGGACTTGTTCAAGGACGACGGCGAAATTGCTGCCGGGACAGAACTCGAACCGAAACAAGCAAAAATGAGCCCCAAAGGCTGGCTGGTGGGCATCAAGATGGGCAAGACCACGCTCAATAAAGCGGTCTACCAATGTGCTCAGGAACACAATCTGCTTGATGCCGTTGCTCTGCTCGCTTTCTTCTCTGGAATGCAAACCAAATACGTCCACAACTTGATGGTCCGATTCGATTCCACCGGAATTGCCACCATTTGCCGGGCAACCGGTATTGGCGCCATGGAATTTCAGGCGATCTGCAAAGAGCGCTGCAAACATCTGAAGTTTCCCGAGACCACTGGTAGCAAATGGCTGACCAACTATCACATGTTGGATGAGACAGACGCTAAGCGGCTGCTGGCACTGATGAAGATTAAACTGAAGGCAACCGCACGCGCCGAAGCTGCATGATCAATGTCCTTTGCGCGGACCTCACTTGAAAAGAACAACGACGTAGTAAATACCACTGACACTATTATCAATCATCAAAATTTATTACGCTTTTCTTTGGTTTTTTAGACAAGTGTAAACTGTCCCCGCGGTAGCTATTGTAAGCCCTCAAGAGAACGGTCCGACAATGCTTAAAGAACTTATCGAACTGGCCAATGGCAGCACGCCGGAAAAACGGCATCAGCTTGTCGAGCATGTCACTGACCTATTCATTAATGGTGCTGACAGTTACCAGACTGAGGAAATCACGCTCTTCAATACGCTTTTGGAAAACATGCTTCCGACCATGGAAGCAGAGCAAAAGCAAAAAGTCTCTGAACAACTTGCACCAATCCCGTCAACCTCCCACGATTTGGCAGTTTCGCTCGCCGGAGAACAGATCGAGATTGCCCGGCCGATGCTGACGCAGTCGGAAGTTCTGCAGAACGAAGATATTCTCAAACTGGCCAAAACTATGGGCCAAAGTCACCTGCTTGCAATCTCTCAGCGCAAGCATCTGGAATCCAACGTGACCGATGTTCTCTTGGAACGCGGCGAACAGCCGGTTAAGCGTTCAGTCGCAGCCAACACCGGCGCGGAGATTTCAAACTGGGGTTCTCGACTTCTGGTGAAACTTGCGGAAAGTGACGATCAGATCCGCAATTCCATGATGGAACGCTCAGACATAACTGAAGCAGAACTCGAAAAACTCATCAATCAGATGCCCGGCAAACAACAAGACGCTGTCCGGGCCTTGCGCAAACAGAACGAAGACCTGGTCAACGAACTTTTCCAGAAAGCCAGCCGCGCGGTGGCGGCGACCAAACTGGAACGCAAAGCGACGCGGATTGATGCCAAAGTGATGCTCAAGGATATCCGGGCAGAAGAGATGCAGCTTGGCCAGGCGATCACCCAATTGGCCTTGTCCAACAACCTGTTTGATATCTGCTTTCTGTTATCCGAGCTGTCCGGGCTGGAGCAGAAGTACGTCACCAATGTCATGGTGCGTTACGATGCAACGGGCATTGCCGTCTTGTGCAAATCTCTTGGGATTACAGACAACGAATACTCTGCTGTTTGCAAGGCGAAAGCGACACACAACAAGCAGCCTGCAACTACGGTCAATAATTGGATTGCCGATTACCAAACCTTGTCCGACCGCGACGCTCGCAGACTGTTGTCCTTCATGAAGATCCGTCTCAGCACCCTTGAGGAACAAGCAGCCTGACGATACCGGAATTCATCAGGTCTCCACTTCCCGGGTGACAACAGCTGCGCCGGCTTCCAATGTCCGGTGGACCGGGCATTTGTCCGCAATTTCAAGCATTCTGACCCTTGTTGCCGCGTCCAAGTCGCCCTCAAGTGTGATCAGGCGTTCAAATCGGTCGATCCGCCCACCTTTGGCTTTCACCTCATCGGAACAATCTTCACAGTCCGCCGCATGCACCTTGCCGTGCAGCACCTTGGTGCCGATCCGGTCAACATCCAAGCCCTTCCGGTCGGCGTACATGCGCAGGGTCATCACGGTACAGGCGCCTAGTGCGGCTGACAAATACCCGTAAGGGGACGGCCCGCTGTCCAACCCGCCGACACCAACCGGCTCATCCGCCAGCAGCCGATGCGGACCGCTGGCAACCATCGTCTGGAATTTCCCCTGCCCTGTCTCGATTACTTCGACGCCATCCCCATCTGCACTCGCTTCCGGCTCCGCCATCGGATCCAGATAGCCGCTTGCCCAGCCTGCAATCACCTTAGCCGCATAGGCCGCGTCGCTGGCCCGCGACAGCAGGTGATCGGCCTTGTCGAGCGAAACAAAACTCTTTGGGTGTTTGGCCGCTACGAAAATATCGGTGGCATTGCCGACCCCCACCGTTTCATCCAGCGGTGCATGCATCACCAGAAGCGCTTTTCCAAGTTTTGACGCGTGATCAAGGACTGATTGCTGCTCCAGATCCTCCAGGAACTCCCGGCGGATGGTGAATGGCCGTCCGGCAAGACTGACTTCAACAGCGCCACTTTCTCGAATGTCCTCGACTGCAGATCCGAAGTTATGGGTGACATGGACAGCGTCGGACGGTGCTCCAATGGTGACCACTGCGCGAGCCTCTGGGATAGCACCGGCAACAGACAATACAGCCGCCCCACCCAACGAATGGCCGATGAGTAGCTGAGGCGCTTCATAGTTTTGACGCAGGAAATCCGCTGCCAGCTTTAAATCTTCTAGATTTGAGGAAAAGCCGGTCGAAGAAAAGTCACCGCCACTGCCGCCAAGTCCGGTGAAATCAAAGCGCAGAACCGCAATACCTTCCGCACTCAAGGCGCTGGCAATGTGGCGGGCGGCCGCAATGTCCTTAGAGCATGTAAAACAATGAGCAAAGAGCGCAAAGGCTCGAATGGGACCAGCGGGCAGATCTAGCCGCGCTGCAAGTTTTGCTCCGAGCGATCCATCAAATTCGAGTTTTTGCGGCTGCTGCGTCATCTGAAAACCCTCCAGCTTGGTTCCCGCCAGAGGTAAGGATGGAAGTTCTGAGTGCAAGTCACGCCTTGGTGTCTGCGGCGTGACTTGTTTGATCAAAATGCCTGTTAGTTTTGCTCGTCGGACTTGAGCAATTCGCTTAGGCGTTTTTCTTCCTCTGCCGACAATTTCCCGCCGGTTGGTGCGGCCGCATCAAGCCGTGTTCCAGATCGCCTGCGCAGCGCAATCACAACGGCCGCCAGCCCGGCAATCAGCGCCAGCGGGCCTGCCGCCCATAGCACCAGCGTGTGCCAGGCAAAGCGCGGCTTTAGAAGCACAAATTCGCCATAGCGGTCGACGAGATAGTTGATCACCTGGCTGTCACTGTCACCGGCCACCAACCGTTCGCGCACCAAGACCCGCAGATCCTTGGCCAGCGGGGCGTCGCTGTCGTCGATCGATTGGTTCTGACAGACCATGCAGCGCAATTCGGCCGACAGGGCCCTCGCCCGGGCTTCAAGCGCCGGATCTTTGAGCACCTCATCGGGTGTCACAGCCAGAACCGGCGCTGCGAAGAGCGAAACCAACAATGACAGGATTGCAAGAAAACGTGTCATGTACCCGCCTTACTCTGCCGGAACGCCGGAGGGGATCTTCTTTTTGGCCGCAGGTTTTGGCGCCCCGACCCGCAAACGCCGGTCGGCTACGGAGAACACTGCGCCAATCGCCATGATCACACTGCCGATCCAGATCAACGTAATCAGAGGTTTGAAATAAACCCGAACGTCCACGGCGCCATCGCCGCGGCTTTCGCCAAGCGACAGATAGAGCTGGGAAAATCCAACAGTATGAATTGCCGCTTCTGTGGTCGGCATCTGACGCGCGGTATAAACCCGTTTCGACGGTTCGAGATCGGTGACCAGAGCTCCACCCTGACGGATGGTGAAGTGGCCAACTTCCTCGGTAAAGTTTGGCCCTTGGCGCGGCGCCGCGCCATCAAAGGTCACTTCATACCCGGCAAGGTCGACCTGATCGCCAGGGCGCATGGTTTCGATACGCTCTTCCTGAAAGGCTGAGGCTGTCACAATGCCGAGCACTGTTACCCCGATGCCGAAGTGGGCAGTCGCCGTTCCCCAAGCGGAACCGGGCAAGCCAACCAGCCGGGAAAATCCGCGTTTCGGGCCGATTTCAAAGAATTTCACTCTTGTGAGAATTTCGGCAATCGCCCCGGTCATGACCCAAACAGCCAGTCCCACACCGAGCGGTGCCAGAACCTTTTCCATGCCCCAGAGCCAGAAAGTGAACAGCGTCATCAGCAAAGCCAGGCCCATGGCCGCATAGAGCCGTTGGCAAGCAGCAAGCAAATCACCGCGTTTCCAGGAAAGCACCGGCCCAAAGGGCACAGCGATCAGCAGTGGGATCATCAACGGACCGAAAGTCAGGTTGAAGAATGGCGCACCGACGGAAATCATTTCACCGGTGATCGCATCCAACACCAGCGGATAAAGCGTGCCGACCAGAACCGCCGCCGTTGCTGCCGTCAGGAATAGGTTGTTGAGCACAAGCCCGCCTTCCCGGCTGATCGGCGCGAACAGGCCGCCTTGTTTCAGCATTGGGGCCCGCCAGGCGAACAATGTCAGCGATCCGCCGATAAAGAGCATCAACAAGGCCAGGATGAAGACGCCACGAGCCGGATCAGTGGCAAAGGCATGAACGGAGGTCAAAACACCGGAGCGAACCAGGAAGGTGCCAAGCAGCGATAGGGAGAAGGTGAAAATCGCCAGAAGAACGGTCCAGACCTTCAACGCCTCGCGCTTTTCCATAACGATCGCCGAATGCAGCAAGGCAGTACCAGCCAGCCACGGCATGAAGGAGGCGTTTTCCACCGGATCCCAGAACCACCAGCCACCCCAGCCGAGCTCGTAGTAAGCCCAGTAAGAGCCCATGGCGATACCAAGGGTCAGGAAACTCCAGGCGATCAAAGCCCAGGGCCGCACCCAGCGGGCCCAAGCTGCATCCGTCCGCCCCAGAATGAGCGCCGCGACCGCAAAAGAAAAGGTAATGGAGAAGCCGACATAACCGACATAAAGCAGCGGCGGATGTATCGCCAAGCCGATGTCCTGAAGGATCGGATTGAGGTCATTGCCCTCAATCGGCGGATTGGGAATACGGGCAAACGGGTTCGAGGTCGCGAGAAGAAACAACAGGAAACCAGCGCTGATCCAACCTTGGACCGCGAGTGCTGTCGCCTTTAGATCCTTCGGCAGGTTCGCTCCGAAAACACCAACCAAGGCACCAAAAAACACCAGGATCAACACCCACAGAAGCATGGAACCTTCGTGGTTGCCCCAAACACCCGTGAATTTATAAAGGAGTGGTTTGGCGGAGTGGGAGTTTTCCCAAACATTGGCGACCGAAAAATCTGATACCAAATAGGCCGCTGTCAGAGCTATGAAGGACAGAAGCACAAATCCGAAAATCGCGATCGAAGTTGGTGCTGCAACCGCCATCAGCCGGTCGTCGCCTGTCAGCGCGCCCCACAAGGGCACAACCGACAGAATGAGCGTTAGCGCAAATGACAATACAAGCGCGTAATGTCCGATTTCGACAATCATGGTGTCTCGCGTCCCGTCCCTCGGTTCAACTGCCGCAAGCTCCTACTGCGCCAGACCTATTCAGCTTTAATTGGCAGCGCCCTCTTCGCCTTGCCAATGGCCTTGATCTTTCAAGGCCTCTGCCACTTCTTTCGGCATATAGTTTTCATCGTGTTTTGCCAAAACACTATCGGCCACAAACGTGCCATCAGCGCCCAAAACACCTTCCGTAACCACACCTTGTCCCTCGCGGAACAGGTCTGGCAGAATACCTTTATAGGTCACTGAGACTGCATTGGCAGTGTCGGTGACCCGGAACTTCACTTCCGCATTGTCGGACCGCTCAACAGACCCTTCCTCGACCAATCCGCCCAAGCGGATGCGCTGGCCAGAAGGAATGTCCTTGCTAGCGATGTCTGTCGGGCTTTGGAAAAAGACGATCTGATCGTTGAGGGCAAATAGGATCAAGCCAAGCGCCACGGCCAAAACCGCGCCTGCGGATCCAATCAAGGTCAACCGCCGTTGCTTGCGTGTCATTTTGTGTTCCGTCCTATATTAACGTCTTGCGTTTTCCGTCCTCCCCCTCAGGACGGGAAAGCTCGGATTAGGAGCCAGTTAGTCCTAGGTCTATGGCCGCGTCCTTGATCCGTGCCAAGTCGGCGGGCTTTTCAGCAAAAACTTTTTCCGCACGCTGGAGAGTTTCATTTGCTTTGACCCGATCGTCGAGGACCACATAGGACCTCATGAGCTGTTCCCATTCGGCAACCGTTCCGCCATTGGCATCAATGCGGGCGGCAAGACCGTGAACCATACTCTTGATCATGATTTGGCGATCGCCGGCGCTCATTTCGCTGGCTGCGGCCACTTCTTCCTCGCTCGGCCCGCGCAGCGCTGGCATCAATGCCGGAGTTTTACCTGTCAAATTGGCAAGCTCCCGCCGGGCAACAGCCACCCAGGCTGCTTGAGGATCGGCGCCCTCCAGAAGTGTTTCCCAAGCTGAAATTGCCGCATCATTGCGGCCTTCCTGACCGAGCGCTATTGCAAGAAAGAAATGCGGTTTGACAGCGCGCGGCTCCAATTCAACTGCGTGTTCGAAGGCTGATCTTGCCCGGTCGGTAACCACGCCCTCATTCGCAACGGTCAGAGCTTCACCCAAATCTGTCAGCCAGTCGGCACGTGGACCAAGCAGACGAATCGCATTGGCGTAGGCCTGCGCTGATCGTTGCGGTTGGCCAAGCCTCATATAAACCGGCGCGATCACAGCCCAGCCTTGACCGTCTTCTGGATCGTCTGCCAGGTGCCGTTCCACCCTGGCAACCAGCACCTCAACCGGCTGTTCTTCTGCCGGCTGATCGAAACGGGCAGCCAAAGGCTGGTCTTCAAGTTCCGGCGAGCCGATGGCGAGATAGAGACCAAGCGCTGCGGCCGGCAATGCGATCAATGCAGCAAGCTGGACGGACCGGGTTCGCAGTTTGGAAACCGTTTGATGCGAGCCCGCTTCCGACCGGTCGTGGACAGATAGGAGCCGCCGGGCTGTTTCTGTGCGCGCTGCTTCAGCCGCTTCCGGGTCTATCAAGCCTTGTGCAAGTTCCCGGTCAATCGCAGCAAGCTGCTCCCGGTAAACAGCTTCGTCCGCATTGGCGTTGGCTTCAGTGGCTGTGGCCCGCGATCTGGTCAGCGGAACAAGAACAGACAATGCGGCCAGCGCTGTCAGGACAGATATGAGGATCCAAAAAATCATGGGCGCATATAGACAACTGAATGTGTCGAAATGCAAGCAGCCCACTCTGTGACCGGCGGTCGCGGGATAATCCCTTGTTTATTTCTTTTCACGCTTGCTGCTCTGTTGCTTTCTTAAGGCCCGTTTCTCAGGCCGTGTGGACGCATTAGAGATATATTTCTCCGGCACCGCATTGTTCAAGGTCAAGGACGACCAGTATTGGTGATGCTGGTGCATCATCCAAGTGGATATGTACTGGGATGTAGCGATACAGGTCCAAGCCTCAAAACGCGAAAATGAGCTCCCTCATGCCGCTCGCTGGTTCACGAATTGGGTCCTGGCCGTCCGAACGGCCTAAGCCCGCCTGAGCGCTTTGTTGATCAACCGCCGTTCTGGAGTTGACTTGGCCAACTCATCGCTCGCCCGGGTCTTGGCTTTGGCGAGGGCGGCATGACGGCTGCGGCGTAATTGAGCGGCGTAATCCGCGCCGAAGTAAATCTCCGACAACATGATTGCCACATCGGCGGCGGCTTGATGGGCCTCCAATTGCTGACTGTTCGACTTTCCAAGGTCGGTAATCAGAGACCGAGTAACAATCTCCAGGGTCTGTTCGACCGCCTGACGCGTGCGCTTGCTGACATCGTTGACGGCAAACGTCTCTGATCCGCTGCGCACCATGGTCACCACACGCAACGCCCGGACTGCATCATCTATCGCTGATTGATTGACGTTCAGCTTTCCGTCCTGGCCGACCTTCGGCACCTGCAAGGCCCGGCGAACAGCGCTGTGCGCATTGTTCAACTCCCGCGTGACCACATCTGAGATGCTCCGCTTGGTATCTGCCAAGCGCCGGTGCCATTTCCCGGTGACCGATAGGTCCATATCCCGCTCAATGCCTTTGACGAGCGTGTTGTAATCCGACAGAGCGTTGGAGAAAGCAACTGGATCCGGATTGTTGTTGCGATGGTCGATCGCCAGGATGTTCAGACGCTCCGCTTCACTCATGACCACGTCGACAAACGGAGCGAATTGAGAACTGGCAATTGCCTTCGGATCATCATCACCTGCCAAACGGCCAGCAAAAGAACACAGCGCCGACGGTGTATCCGCCCGGTCGACCAAGGCAGCCGCCAGAACCGGAACATGATCCGGGAAACGGGCCGTACATTTGTCCACCATGCGCAGGACGTCGTGATCTTGTTTCAGCCGCCGCTCATTGATCCGTTCTGGAATGGCCTGCAGGAACGGCATAAGCCAACGTTCTGAAGAGAAAACCTTTTGAATGTCGCGCAATTCGGAAATACCGCGTTCGCCGCCAAGCTCAATGCCCATGCGGCGATGTTCCTTTTCCTCGATCTCGCCGCGCCGCAAGGCTTCGCCGATCGCATCCACAGACCGGGTGCGCAAAGCCTGAACCAAGGTGTCGACACGTTCACCGCTCACCGCTGCATTGCTGGCTTGTTCCAGCACCAGCTGAACGTCCATCGACATGACATCACGGCCGAGCCATTTCCAGACCTTGTCGAGCATGTCCCGGTTGATCCGGCCTTCCTGGCGGATCGGCAAAAACTCGTCGATCAGAAACGCATCCAAGGGCGAAAAGAACATGCGCTGAATCTGACCGCGCCGGATTTCTCCGGCTTCGATGTCCAAACCTTTTGGAAGCGGCTTGCGCAGGATTTCCAACGCAGACGCCAGAACCAATTCGATGTGCGGATCACTGTTGTTCTGAATCTTGGCGCGCTCAAGATTACGCACCAGCGCCTCAATCGCTCTCGGGCTGAGGCTGCTCAGATAGGTCCTGATTTTGGTTTCAATCTGGTCCGGTTGAGTCATTCACGTCATTCTGCGCGCAAGGTTTCTTGCGGCATGGTAAATGCCGATCCTTAAACAAGTATGTAGAAAAACGGTGGAATTAACGGATTGATATCCATCATCTGACTGCTCGAGAGCACTGCTCTTTTGCATCTGGACGGCATAATACAGATTAGACGCTTCGAAATTCGCGGTTATTAGCCGATGACCTTCCAACTGCCTTGTTTGACTTCACACGCCGTACCGCGCGCTTGCAGGACCCGGCCTTGCAAAACCATTTCATGCGTGAATTCCCGGCACCGGGTTTCGTTAACAGAATAAACCGGCCCTGGCCGGACTTTGCCGCTCCGGCCAGTCCGTTCGTTTTGCCAGGCGACAGAAACCCCAACGCCCCGTGCCTTCAAAGCCCGGTCCTGCGCTTTTTCCGCTGCCTTTTTATCGGACGGTTCCAGCGCTTCTCCAAGTTCATTATTTACAAAAACAGAAATTGCTTTGTTAGCTTCCGACCCAGCAACGCTCGCTCGAGGATCGCCAAACGACGATCCCCAGCCTCCGACGCCATTTGCCCCGGAAGCAATGGAACATCCACCCAAAAGGACGGCGGTCATCAGACAAATGGTATTGCGCAACTTCATGCGGCTGCACTCCAGAACGGCTTTGCGGTCCGAGGACCCCGGCAGGTGAATCAGTCGTAACGTGACTTTGTGGCCGAACTTGGCCACAAATGAGAATCACAGCCTGTGATTTGCATCACATATAATCATGGACTGATTAAAATCATCCTCCCCATCCACAGGGGCCTTGTTTTCAACCACCTAACTGTCCCCCAGCAAGGGCAAAACCAGCCGCGCTTTCAGGCCGCCAAGGTCTGACCTGTCGAGCTCCAGGCGACCGCCGTAAAGGGCGGCAAGATCAGCCACAATCGACAGCCCCAAGCCAGTCCCCGGCACGGTTTCGTCCAAGCGGCGGCCGCGTTTGACCGCTTCGGCCCGCCCTTCCTTGGTCAAGCCAGGACCATCATCTTCCACCAGGACTTCAAACATCTCCCGGCCGCTTACCGCACCAGGAATTGGCCCTGCGGTGACCTGAACCGATGATTGCGCCCATTTGCAGGCATTGTCGATCAGGTTTCCGCTCATTTCCTCAAGGTCCTGGCTTTCCCCCCGAAATCGCAAATCCACATCCTGAGGACACTCCATACGGATGTCACGTTCGCGGTAGATCTTGGTCATGGCGCGCACCAATCGCTCCAGAACCGGCCGTGCATCACAAGATACGCCAATGACCCGGCGCTGTGCCGCCATGCGGGCCCGCTCCAGGTGATGCTGAATCTGGTCCGACATGATCCCGGCTTGTTCGGTAACCTTGTCTGCCAAAGGCCCGTCAGTCGCCCGAGCTTCATTGGAAATCACTGACAATGGGGTTTTCAGTCCGTGGGCCAGATTGCCGACATGTGTGCGGGCACGTTCAACGATCTCGCGGTTGGAGCCGATCAGTGAATTCAATTCCACAGCAAGCGGGGCAATCTCACGCGGCAGTTCCTCGTCAATCCGGTCTGCCTCACCCTGGCGGACAGCGCTCAAGGAGGCCCGCAACCGAACCAAAGGTTTCAATCCAACACGGACCTGCAGAAATATCGCCAGGATCAATCCAAGCCCGACGATGCACAGCGTCAGAGCAACAAGCCTGGCAAATTCGTTGATGTCTGCCCAAAATCCTGCGGTGGCAGCTCCAACTGCAATGACATAGGGCGTATCGCCAACGGAAATCCGCTGCTGCATGACCCGGATCTCGTCACCGGTCGGCCCAGCAACAAAGCCGGCAATCTTCTCGCCCGCCCCGATCTCCGGCACTGGCAAGGGATCGCCAACAAGGGATTCCGAAGCATAGAGGATGTCCGGGCTGTCCGCACGCCGGACCGTCCAGTACCAGCCAGATAGAGGCAAGGAAAATCGCGGATCTCCTTGGTAACTTGGCTGACGGACAGAGGGCACGGACCGCACCGTCACGTCTTCGCCGCTTTCCAGCATTTCAGAAATCAAGGCTTTGATGTGGATTTCAAGCTGGGCATCAAAGGCGCGTTCGCTAGCGCGCTGGTAGAGGCTGACAAGAAATACACCGGCAACAGCCAAAGCCACGGTTGACCACACGGCCGCGACCAAAACCAAACGCCCGGCCAGCGACCGCTGCGGTTTGGGCTGGCTTCGCTTCTCCCGTTCAGACGGGTCAGTCGTCACTTGCATCCCCCAGGCGATACCCAAGGCCGCGGATGGTCTCGATCATGTCTGCGCCGATTTTCTTGCGCAGCCGGCCGACGAACACTTCGACCGTGTTGGAATCGCGATCAAAGTCCTGATCATAAAGATGTTCGGTCAGTTCGGTGCGCGAGATTACTTTGCCCTGGTGGTGCAGCAAATACGACAAGAGCCGGTATTCATGAGATGTCAATTTGATCGGTGCGCCATCGACCGTAACCCGCCCGGCACGCAAGTCCAGCCGCACACTGCCACACGTCAATTCATTGGAAGCATGACCGGCCGCCCGGCGGACAAGCGCCCTCACCCGGGCTAGAACCTCCTCCATGTGAAAGGGTTTGGCGACATAATCATCTGCTCCTGCGTCGATGCCGGCCACCTTGTCAGACCAGCGGTCGCGCGCGGTCAGGATCAAAACCGGCATTGTGCGTCCGTCGCGGCGCCATTTCTCCAGGACCGACAAGCCATCAAGGGTCGGCAAACCCAGATCGAGCACGACGGCGTCATAGGGCTCGGTATCGCCAAGGAAATGCCCCTCTTCGCCATCAAAGGCGCTATCGACCACATATCCGGCTTCTTCCAATGCGGTGACAAGCTGGCGGTTCAGGTCCTTGTCGTCTTCAACAATAAGCAGGCGCATTTTTCTATGATTTCAACTGACATGAGGGCGGGATGGAAAACGATTTTCTGTTTGCCGTTAGCGGCTGGCATTGACTGTGACGTTGGTCACCTTCCCGTTCTTCAGGACCGACAAAACATAGACATACCCTCCACCCTGGCGGCACAATTGGGCTTTGATGATCTCACCACCTGCCTGCCCGGCAACCGAGCCAAGCGATTTCGCCTGACCGCTGGCCACCACAGCACGCGCCTCGGCCTGCGACAGGCAATTGGCGCTCGCAGCGCCTATGGCGGCCAGAAACAGGACAATGGCGGCAATCAACACTTTCACAGAACGAATCCTTCAGACGGCGGCATTTGATTTGGAAAGGTGTAATCAATTGTTCCTGAACGCAAGCTGAACCACATGCCAGACGGCCACCAGGAATTCTATTCCAATTCGCTATTTAGCGGTTCCGATCCGGCCCGACTGCCCGGCCCAAGAACTCCAGCATTGTTGAATACAACAGAGTTTGCTGGGCCTTTTTTTGGCCAATTGCATTCACACCTGCACCTTCAATCAGATCCACGATCAATCCTGCGGTCACTGATGGATGGGGCAAGTCTGCCGGCAAATGCCGTTCAACCGCAGAAATCACACGGTGTCTGGTTCCCAGAAAATCATTCGCGATTGACGGGTTTCGGAACACTTCTGCTGTGATTTCGGCAGCCAAGGCAGCGTAAGCCGGTTCAGCGTTCAATTCATAATACGCTTTTGCAAACTCCTTGAGGGCCCCAAAGTCTCCTGGCTCTGCTTGCAATAGCTTTTCGAGAAGAGGTGTCAAACCATCGGCCTCCAGCTCGCTTATGGCCGCAATAATCTCATATTTTCCTTTGAAATGATTATAGAGGTTGCCGAGACTAATTCCCGCCTCGCCGGCAATGTCGCGCATGCCGGCCTGATGGAACCCTTTCTCAATAAAGAGCTTCGCGGCCGCTTCAACAATCTTCAACCGGCGTTCTTTTAGTTGCTCGGACCGTTTGACCGGTTTTTCCCGTTTATCAGCCACGCATCCACCTTCAGTACACTTGCGCAAATCGTCCTTGGACAGAAACGCCGTTCCCTTCTTGAAATCACCGATTTCAACGTCAAGAACAGTGCTTTCTGTTGCCAATTAGACACGACACGCTTTAATCCAAGCGGCAAGATCCCCAGCCAGCCCTTTCATTGTCTTTTCAGGTTCCGCTCTCACTTGCAATCATCAACTCAATTCACATATGACGAACGAACGTTCATTCATATAAGGTTGAATATCGATGTACGCGGATGTTGAGGCGCATTTGGCGGTACTGATACTCAATCCTTCATTCCCCTCAAAACCATAGAGGTCACATGAGACTTGATGCGCTCTTTGCCACCCTGTCAGGATATCTGGCAGTGTTTGGTGTTTTGGACCGGCCACAAACACCTCAAACACGAGATTACGTGGTTGAACATGTCCGCATTCCGGGCGGCGAGAAAGGCGTGGTGCTTGACGGAGAACTGACACTTCCCAAGGGGGATGGAAAAGTTCCGGGGCTCGTTCTGATCACCGGTTCTGGTCCGCAAAACAAAAACGAAGAAATTGTCGGCCACAAACCCTTTCTGGTGCTGTCCGATCATCTGACGAACGCGGGTTATGGTGTTCTGCGGTACGACGATCGCGGTGTTGGAAAGAGCACCGGAGATCATTCAGCAGCGACACCGACCGATCTGGCGGCTGACGCCGCTGCTGCCATGACTTACCTGAAGTCCCATCCTAGGATCTTACCCACAACCACCGGATATCTCGGGCATTCAGAAGGCGGATATCTCGCGCCGAGAGCCCATGAAGTGAGCCGATCAGCCTTCCAGATATACCTCGCCGGCCCGGCGCTTCCACTTGTACCGGATGTGATGCTGGCCCAGACGGTCGATATCACGCTGGCCGAAGGCGGCACACAGGCGGATGCGGACCGGGAAGAACGCCTGGTGAGAGCGTTGACCGAACTCCTGAAAACGGCAACCAGCCCGAAGGAGGTACGGGTCAAACTGACGGAGAGCTTGAAGCAATATGGCGCCAAGAAGAAAGATATTCAGGAAAATCTTTCAGTTTGGGCCACGCCCTGGGCGCTGGAATATGCGCATTATCAACCAGCCGAAACCTTCAAGGAACTGGAAGTTCCGGTTCTGGCGCTCTTTGGCGGAAAAGACCTTCAGGTGGCCGCGAACGCCAACGCAGATAAGATGCGAAGTTTCTTGACTCACCCGGTTTCCGAAGTCGACATTTTATCGGGTCTCAACCACCTCTTTCAGCCGACAAAGACCGGCAAGGTTTCTGAGTATTTGACGATCAAAACCACCATTGATCCACTGGCTCTCAACCGGATCACCAGCTGGTTGGATTATGTCACGGGAAAGTCCGGCGATCTGAAAAGCGGTGCCAAAGACGCAAACTGAACTGACCAGCCCTCATTTGGGAAGCACAAGCGAACGGAAAAATGTCTTCACCTCCGCTCATTTGTTGCTAGGCTGCAAAAATGGCAGAGGCAAAACTCCAGAGGTTTCTTTCGAAGTATCTCCGATCCGGGCACCGGAAAGGTCTCGCATCCGGCTGGAAAACGATGATCGGCGGATTGGCCATCCTAGGCTCGTCTACCACCGGCCATGCCTGTTCTCTGGCTCTGGTTCTGGCGATGGACAGCTCTGCTAGTGTCGATGCACGAGAATATCACTTGCAGATCAACGGCTTGGCGGATGCGGTTCAAGATCCGGATGTAATCAACGCAATCGAAGCCGTTGGCGGGATCTATCTGACAAGCTTTGAATGGAGCGGGCGGTATCAACAGGTGGAGCAATTGGGCTGGCGTTTACTGGATAATACGGACAGCGCCCGCACCGCGGCATCCATCATCCGCCAGGCCCCACGCGGGTATACGGAGTTTCCGACAGCGCTTGGTTACGCACTGGGACATGCAGCAGTTCTCATGCAGCGGGCGCCAACCCATTGCCATCGGAAAGTCATCGATGTTGCAGGCGACGGTATCAACAACGACGGTTTTGGCCCGGATAGTGCTTACAAAGCTTTCGACTTTGAAAATGTGACCGTCAATGGCCTGGTAATTGGCAGCCCGGATACGATCCCCGTGGACTATTATTATCGTGAAGTCATCAAGGGCCCCGGAGCCTTTGTTGAGATTGCCAGCACTTTCGATGACTACGCGGACGCGATGAAACGCAAGCTGATCCGGGAAATCATCGGCAACGGACTTGCCGCTGCCGATTAAGAATTAGCGTTGAGCCACTCACGGTTGACGGCGGTCCGCTTGTTCCAAGAGCGCGGTTCCAAATGCTTCACTGGTCCATTTTTCCCTCAAAGCGCGCTGCATCAACTGCTTCTGTGTTTCCGGGGCCAGACCTCCTACCGGCGGATCGCGATCCAAATTAGTGGGGAAGGAGTAGCCTTCCGCGCAGGCGGACACGGCTGCTTCCAGCAACTTCCTATCCATGCCGCCTGCCATCATTCTTTCAAGCAATACAGGATAAAGCGCCCGGCACATTGCCAAGCGATCCAAGGACTCCATGGCGCGGCCGAAAGCGGACGAAACCTGCAAGAGGTTCGCCATCCGCTGAATGTTCTGACTGGAGTTTGCCCCGGCAGCGTGAAACAGAGCCGGATTGAAGAACAACGCATCGCCTTTGGACAAAGGCAGTTGAACACAAGTATCTTCAAAATAGTCTGCAAAGGCCTGCAGCCTGTAGGCGGCGTATCCAGGCCTGTAAAGCTGCGAAAACGGCAGAAGTTTCGTCGGCCCACTCTCGACCGGCATGTCGGTGTGCGCCACCGCTCCCTGCAGCGTCATGACCGGCGAAAGGTCGTGGACATGCGCCGGATAGCGCGCGCAATCCTCCGCTGTCTGAAACCCAAGGTGATAATCCCGGTGGGCTTGCTGCGCAGCCCCGCCCGGCCGGACCAGATTGACCTGGGCGGTCATTTGATAATTCGGGCCAAGCCAGGCTTCACAAACCGTATCAAGCGCCGGGTTTGCAAAATAATCTGCAAAGACATCCGGAGCCGCCAGACACAGTTTTTGTAGCGAGTTCCAAATCCGGTCATTTGAGCCAGCAGCTGCAAAGTGATCCGCACCGCCGCCGCGTGCTTTTTCTTCGGCAATAATCTGATTGTAGACATCTGTTGCCCGGTCGACCGGTGAGGTATCGGCAAACGTACCTTCGAGAACCAGAACGCCAGACAGGTCTTTGAAAACGCGGGCCCATTCGGCCATCAAACTCCGGCGTTTGTTGGGATCGGAGAGCATAGATTGCAAATTGGCCACCCTGTAGATCGGGATATTCGCCACAATGCGGTCCGCATACAAAACGTCTGCCGCTGCAAGTCTGCGCTGTGTCAGCGCCTTAAACGCGTCCAAGTCACAGCTGGTATCATCAAAATAATCACTTGGCCCGGCTTGAAGATCCATGATGCCCTCCCTGATCTGATCTTTCATCGACCGTACCAGAGACAGCTCTTGCAAGCGGGCTCAAAAACCATCAAGAATCCATCAAATGACACATCGCTTCCCAGTCAAAGAAATCGCTCTTCAATCCGGCCTCAGTACGGCAACCGTGGACCGTGTCCTGAACAATCGTACCCATGTCAGTCCACAGACCCGCCGCCGGGTACAGGATGCGATTGAGGAGCTTGGCCGGCAGGAAAGTCAGCTGGCAGCCCGGGGACGGCGGGTGTTTATCGATGTTTTGGTAGAGGCACCCAACCGATTTAATCGCGAAGTTCTACGTGCTTGCGAGGCCATCCTGGGTGAATTCAGGCCACTCGCAATCCGGCCACGGTTCAGGCTGTTTGAGACGATGACACCAGAAGACTGCGCTCTGGAACTGGACAGGATCAGCAAACGGGGCAGCCAAGGTGTTTGCCTCAAGGCCCGCGACACAGAATTGACCCGGTCAGCAATCTCCAAATTGGCAGACAAGGGCATTCCTGTCGTAACCATCTTCACCGACAATCCGGGATCCAAGCGGTTTGCTTATGCTGGGCTCAACAACAAAAGGGCTGGAGAAACAGCGGCCTATTTGATGCATCAATGGCTTCCACTTGAGGCCCGCACCGTCCTTACCACCTTGAGCCAGCACAGTTTTCAAGGCGAAGAAGACCGGTACTCCGGATACCGCTCCAGTTTGCTTGCCTTACGCCCCGGCCTCTCTCTTATCGACGCGAGCGGCGGCGGGGGCCATAATCCGGCCACCGGCCGGGAGGTCGCCGGCAAGATCCGGCCCGGCCAACCAGTTGATGGTGTCTATTCCATGGGGGGTGGCAACCGCGCGATCCTCACCGCGCTGGACGATGCAGGTATCTCACCGGCAGTGTTCATTGCCCACGATCTCGACGAAGACAATCTCGACCTGTTGAAGCAAGGGAAGTTGTCGGCTGTGCTCTACCATGATCTCAAAAACGACATGCGGGCGGCCTTTCGGGTGTGCCTTGCCCATCATGGGATCGTAGAAGCACCGACACAAATGGAGAGCGATATCCAAATTGTCACGCCGATGAACATTCCTGCCGGCAGTTTCTAACCACCGGGCCGTGTACAGGCCTCAATACTCCGGCTTGCCGTGTTCCTCTTCCATTTGCCGGTAAAAATCCTTGAGCGTGGTGCCCGGTTCCGGGCGGAACTTGTCGCCGGTTTCCTTCACATCCGTCATCCGGTCGAGCCGGAACATGCGGAAATCCTTCCGAAGTTCGCACCAGGCGACCAGGGTCCACACCTTGCCCCAGAACCACAAGCCGAGCGGCCGAAGCACGCGTTCTGATGACCGCTCCTTGGCATCGATGTAAGTGACCGACAGGCATTTGCGCTTGTCGGAGGCCACTTCCAGAAAATCGATCAGCGCCCGGACCTCTTCGGTCATTTCCGGGGCAAAGGCGTGGATCTCCACCTCGTTCTGCCGCACCCGCATTTTTTCCGGGATCACGGCATCGATCTTGATCATCGCCTCTTCTGCAGCCCGGGCCATCGCCGCCCCGCCCCACGCCCGGATGAGCCGGGCGCCGGCAAGAAGGGCAACGATTTCGTCCCGGGTGAACATGAGCGGCGGCAGATCATAGCCATCGCGCAGAATATAACCGACCCCGGCCGCGCCCTCGATGGGCACACCAGAGGCCTGCAGATCGGCGATATCCCGGTAGATGGTCCGTTCAGAGACTTCCAGCCATTCAGACAGCTGGCGGGCCCTGACGAGGCGGCCGCCACGCAGATACTGAACAATCTGAAACAAGCGGTCGGCGCGCCTCATGGCAAAAGCACCTTACGCGTTGACGGCAAACATGCCGATGGAATTGCCGTCCAAATCTTCGCCATAAGCAAAGCGGCCGGCTGGAATCGGGATCGGATCGGACAAAACCTCACCGCCGGCCTTGGCAAAGCGCTCCATGGTTTCTTCCAAAGTATCCGGGCAGGCAAGATGGATGGTTGGGCCAGTGCCCTTTGGCGCAGGTTTGCCGGGATAGAGATGTCCGGCAATTCCGTTTTCACAGTTGCATGGGAACATGGCAATGTGGTTGGGGCCCATATCGGTGATGAGATTGAGTTCGGTCTTAAAAACGTTGTTGTAGAACTCGATCGCCTTGTCCAGATCAGAAACGGGGATTTCCATCCAGACATTGAAATTGTCGGGCTTGAAGGTCATGGGTAACTCCTGAATTGCGTTAACAGGAGGGACACTAGCAGCCCCCTCCTGACAGCTTCCTGTCAGGAGGTTTCAGGAATATTCTGTTTTGTTTCGATCAAGGCTTTCGATTTCCAACCCTTGATCATTTTCGTGCCGACAATCCGCGCGCAAGGCTCTTTGCGCCATCGACCAGGAAGAGGCTGGTCACAATCGCCCCGCCCCAGTCGCGCAACACTGGAACTTCGGCAATCTGCCAGCCAAAGTGAAACACGCTATCAAAGCAAACCGCCGCCCACCAAAGGCCAAGCGGCAGAACAAAAACCAGCCGCCCCAACCGGCCAGCGGACAAGAAATGGCCGGTTTCTGCGATCAACACCGTGCGGGCCTGCTGGCGCGCGGTGATTTCGGCCCGGATTTCCTCCGCCGCAAGATCTGCCTCGATCCGGCGGTTTTCAATTTGCGCAGCCGTCCGTTTTCCAGATGCTGCAGCAAACGGCCCAAAATTCCGGAACTGAGAATTTGCAGAAGCCAGCCGATCACCTGCCGCTACCCTTACGCCAGCCGGCCGGGCCGGACGTGATGTGGCGCAGCACAATATTGGCCAGTCCAATCCCCAGCATCACCAGCGCCGCCCGTTCCGGCGGCATGATTGCATTCCAATCGGCCGCCCCCAAAAATGTCAGCATCTCAAGAAGCACGACAGCCGCACCAACAGCGCCATTCAGGACAAGCGTTTTCCAGCCACGCATAGGGACCTCCAGGGTCTATTGGGGAAGAGATGGGATTTCTTGACGGTATAGCTGCGGCACGAAAAGGTGCGCCCCAGCTTTCACATCTCCCGAGGCGGAGATGTCGCGGCACCCAGCCAGTGAGTTCTTAGTAAGATTTTGTTGGTTGGATCTCTTCCACACGGTCATCCCCGCCCCAGGAAGCTGAAGTGTGTGGGGATCTACTCGCGATCCCACTTGCCGCAGGTTATGCGCGTTTGAAGGTAGGCTCTGCAAACGAGTGGATCCCCGGTCTACGCTGCGCTGCGCCGGGGATGACCGCTGTAGAAGGTGGGAAATTTGATCAAAGAAACGAAGTTCAAAACCGGCCGAGCCGGTGTTTTAATTCCAGAAGGAGTGCCCCGCGTTGGGTCCAAAGCCAAAGGGCTCCGGCACCGGTTGCCGCCACACCGGCGAGAAGCAGCAGTGTGAGCGGGCCCGGCACCTTCTCCAGCAACAGGCCGCCGCCGGTCAGGAGGGTCAACACGCCAACAAGGCCGGTGCCGTTGCGCAGCGCGCTGGTCCGCTCTAACGCGGCGCGGGTTGCCGGGCCGGGAATACCGTCCACCACCAGGGGAGGATTGGCCTTTTGAAAGGCGCGCACTGCCGCCTTGGTCAATGGGCCAAAATAGCCGTCGATCGGGCCGGGATCGCAGCCGAGGGCTTTCAAGGCGCGTTGCAGGTCTATGATATCACTGCCAGGAGCGGGCGCAGACGCAACTGCTGCCAGGCCATAATCGCCGTGCTCCAACAATCTGGCTTCAGCGGCCCGGCGTTTGACGAGACCTTTTAACCGGCGCCCGCCTGCAGTGGTTCCCGTCTGGCTCAAGAGGCGGGCTGCCTCACCGGTGCGGCCGTCTTTTAGTTTAAGGGCCCAGCGCCAGGACAGCGCCCGGGACCCGAGATTATAAACCACCGACACACAGGCATCGAATTGCTCCTGGGTCAGCTTCGGCAGGGTTTTGCGCACAGGCGGTGCGTATTCCTGATCCAGCAGGGTCAGAAGCAGTTTGTTGGCATGTTCGCGGGACAGGCGGTCCCCTACAGCCAGACGTTTGCCGTGGCGTTTGCGCCACCAGCCGGAGAAAATCCGGCTGCGCATGGTAAACCCATATCCGATCGTGACGATCCCGGCGGGATCGAGATATCCGCGGGACACAAACCCCTCGTGCGCTGCTAAAAAGGCAAGCCCCTGATCACTGACCTTCATAAAAGCCCCCTCCCGGACTGTGCGGTTGGACATAAAGACGCGATGAAGCTGCAACTGTGATTGTGCACGCCGCGGCCTAAGCCGAGGGCGCAACCGGCACAAAACAATGGACAGCCAATCGCACGGTGCCGCCTGAAAAACTGCCGCCATTGGCGGTGAGGCGCACGGCAGTATCGGAATAAAAAGCCGTCGGGCCGATCACACCAAGATTGCTGCTCCCAGCAGAAACACCCAGAGAGCCGCCGAATTTGGATTGTTCACCAGCCAAGCCACAGTCGTAGGACGTGGCTCCGGTCACGGTGACGGTTGTCCGGGACGACACACAATAGACAATGGCCCGGTCCGGGATGATTGCAGCCGTTTCCACATAAGCACCTGACAGCGCTGTGAGTTCTGCTTCAATCACTCGGTGTTCGCTCAGGGCACCAAAACTGCCGCGCGCCAAAAGGCGTGTGTCAGAAAAGACTCCATCCATTTCCTGCCAGGCACCGGATAGATACTTCAGGCCAATGCCTTCCATGGTTACATGGACAGACAGCCCCTCGAAGGGGGCATAAAACTCCCAAACGCCATTGCGCCATTCCGCGATTTGGCCATCCCGCCCTGCCCATTCGGCTGTTGCAGAAGCGGCGACCAAATAAAGATCGCCTTCAGTTGCCGCCGGCGGTGCTGTCAGCGTGCGCGATTTCACGGCCGGATGGCTGAGCGCATCCATTCGCAAGAGGGATTCATTGTGGGTGACGTGCTTCTGGGCTTGGGCAGCAGCCAGCAGCGGCAGCGCCAGACGGGATGTCTCAGACATGACAGGTGGCCTTTCGTTCAAAGCCGCGCCCGACGCGGCGGGACAGCTGGGCAACGGCGACATTCAAACTGGTCACCGGACTGCCGAAATCCAGGAGTTCATCTGCCGAGGAATAAAGAACCTCGGACGTCCCGCTGGTCACTGTCCGCAAAACGGCATCTCCCGGTGACAGAATGTCGACCTCATAAGCTTCCAGATCTTCGCCGAGCGGCACCTCGCTTTGCTCCCAGCTGACGCCACCTTCCCGCGTTTGGCGGATCCAGGAGACCAAAACACCACCTACGGTCCGCCTGGCCTTCAGATGCACCGGCGCAAGAGGCTTGGCGGCCCGCTGCGTGCTGGTGTGCAAGAGCGCAACCACCGCTGGGTCATCCAGCGCACGGCCTTGGGGCACCAGCCGGTAGTTTAAGCCAAGCCCCGACTGCTCCGCTGACAGTGGCACCAACGGAACGCGGTCCTCCGACAAGAAAACCACATCCGCGCCGGAGGCTGCGCCCGACAGCATCTCCGGTTCCGTACCGCGTTGCGCCCGCAGCAATGTGCTCAGACGGTACGTGTTTGTTCCGGTAAGTTCAGCGGTTTGGAACTGCAGGACTTCCCAGCCGCCGTTCTGACAGCGCACGGCCAGTGCATTGGCACCTGCCAAAACATCGGTTTCTGATCGGCTCTGCAGTTGCCCCTCGTAAAGTTCGACGGTCATTGTGTTGGCACGGTCGAATACCCAAAGCGGACCAGCGCTCAAAGGCGCGGTCAATTTGCCCATCACGGCGGGCGCGTCGAGTGTCATGACCGGAGCAAATCCGCTGCCAGAGGCACTGCGCATCACGCTCAGAACTCCAGGCCAGGGCTTTGCGCGCGCGGCCAGGCGCACCGCGTCGTCCGGGTCGCTCTCAATGAGCTTCGGCAAATCCAGAAAGACAGCATGAGCTGGACTGAGATCGCTGTTTTGAAAAACTGTTCCAGGCTTGTCACTGGCATTTGCTGCAGGCGATAAATCCGCCGCGACCCGAACCGCCTCAATCCGGCGCAGCCCGGCGTCTTCGATCGCGGTCACCCGCACCATCAACGGCGGATCGAATGTGGTCGTAGGCGTGCCGTTGATCGCAACAACATCACCTGGTTCCAGGCCAATCCGGTCCGGTCCGACGGCAAAGGTCACCCGCTCGCGCTCCGACCAGATTCGGTAAAGCCGTCTGTCAGCAGCAATGTGCAAAGGCTCGGTCATGGAACTGGCTGGCAGGGTCTGCGTTTCAACTTGCTGGCTGCCGCCCTCCAGACGCCGGGAGGCGGCAATCCGGCGCCGAAAATCACTCACCGGATCGTCCGCTCCGAGCCGGATTTCGGCAGACAATTCATTGGCCTGCGCCCGTGTCCGCGACAAAAGCGGTTCCTCTTCGCCCGGCTCGGCCAGATCCGCGGCGTTTAAAGAAACCACAGCTTCCGGCGGTATGGACGAGAGCTCCACATGAGTGCGCCGGTCGGACGCCAATCCGGAAAAGGCTGTCAGAACCGGCTCCAGAACGTCGCGAGCGCTTACCGGACCGCTCAAGAGGTATCCGTCGAGACTTCCCCCAAGCCCGGTCACTTTCACGTCTGCATCAGAAATACCGTAGTCGGCCAGCACTGCTTTGCAGAGCCCTTGAATACTGATCCCTCCGAGACGCCCGGAGAGCCAATGGCCAAGCCGCCAATTGCCGCCGTCCGCCCAGACATCTGAAAACATCGGAAACGCAGGAAACGGCCGCGCGTCCCAGGTCCAAAGGTAAATCCCGTCCGGATCCACCATTGGCCCGCCATAAACGGCGGACACCGGATTGTCACCAGCAGCCACCTCCGGATGGCTGTCCGACCACCAGCTCAAAGAGGCTTCCAGCGCCCGGCGCTGGCTGACGTCATCCCGAAAGCCCCTGGAAAAATGCGGCACGGCACTTTCCGAGGATTTCGGATCCACAAAGACATTCGGTTGATTGGCGCCCCGGTCCACCGCCGGAAACCCCAGTTCGGTCATACGGATCGGCTTGGATTGAGGCACCCAAGCTGTCGGCGACGCTACTTCGGTGCCGCCGACACGCTCATAATGGAGGTTTTGCCAAAAGCCCCAAAGATCCTTGGTCCGGTAGACCCAAGGTTTGTTATGCGCGCCATCTGTAATGGCGGTGCGGTGTCCAGAGGTGCGGTCAGCCTCAGAGGCGTAGTACCAGTCATAATACTCACCGCCTTGAACACCTGCGCGCGAGTCTTTGAGATCATAAGGATTGACGCCGCCGTCCGGATCGCCGCCGTCGCGCACATCAGTGAGCGGCAGGTAGTTGTCGATGCCGATGAAATCGACGTCCGGTGAGGACCAGACGGTATCCAGTGGAAACCGCAATTCGGTTCCCGAGACCTGATGAGCCCCATACTCGGACCAATCGGCGGCATAGGAAATTTTCGTGTCACTGCCTACGAGCGCCCGGACATCTGCTGCGAGCGCCCGCAAAGCGTCGGCAAACGGGTAACTGCCGCCGCCCGCATGAGATCGTGTCAGCCCGCGCAATTCCGATCCGACCAAAATGCTCTCCACTCCGCCCGCCGCCTTGGAGAGCGCGGCACAATGGAGAATATGGCGGCGGAAGGACCACTCAGCCGGACCTGTATAAGAAATGCTGCCGCCGGAAACAGAGAAATGAGCCGCCGTTGCCGTGCCAACAAAGCTTGCAACATCGGCCCCGACTGTTCCGCTGGTCACGATCCGCCCGCGCCAGGGATACGGCGCTTGTTCCGCCCCGCCATGGGGATCCGGCAAGCCGTTGCCGGCCGGAACATCCATCATGATGAACGGATAAAGCAGCACCTCCAGTCCGCGGCTTTTCAGGTCCTGAATTGCGGCAATCACCGTGTCGTCAGAGGGCGTTCCGCCATAAGCGGGCCGCCCGTCAATTCTTGAAACTTCGTCTGCATCTGCCCGGTTGAGCCCGGCAACGCTCCAGGTGGCGCCCTCCGTGACCGTGCCGTTGGCTTCCACCTTAGGGCGGACGGTGCACTGGCCCGCACGCAAATCATCGCCGAACCAGGAGACAACCAGAGCCACCCGTTTCAAGTTCGGACAGAGCGCTTGCAGCTCATCTATGCTTTCACGCCAGTCAGATTCTGCAGCCACCACATGGCGGTTGATCGAGCGCTGCTCTCCGGGCCCTAGAACTTCAGAGACGACGGTCGGCGAATAGGCAAACTCTCCTGCGCCCGGAATGATGGTTATCGCCCGAACCTGCGTTTCCAGCGGCTCCACGGGCCGGATCACCTCAAAACTCAGTTGCGGCAGGCGGTTGCCAAATTGCTCCAGCGCCAGCCGCTCAAACACCACATAGGCAGTCCCCCGATAGGCTGGAGCGGCCGTTTGATGCGCCGAGATCAGCGGATCGGGCATTTGATCCTCCGATCCATTGTAAACCCGCATCACAATCTGCCGGGTGTCGAGCACTTTTCCATCGGCCCAGATGCGGCCAATACGGGCGATCTTTCCGGAGCACAGGCCGACAGCGAAATTGGCAAAGTAGCTGTAGGTGGTGACCGTGGACGTTCTACGGTTGCCGCCGGCCTTGCCGCCCTGTTCTTCCGTCGTGATGACTTCCTCAAAACTGGTCGCCCAGATCAGCTGACCCGCCAACCGGACCCGGCCATAGACTCTCGGCAAGGACGCGCCTTCACTCGACGACTGAACAGAGAAATCAGCCAGCCGCGCGCCTTCAACATTTCTGGATGCCCCGCCGCCAAACAAGGATTGGTCAATGAGATTGCCGGCAAGCGACCCTGCGGCCTTACCGATGACACCGCCAATGCCGCCTAAACCAAGGACACCGCCGACGGCCTTTCCGGCCGCGGCAAGCACGAGTGTTGCCATTAGATGCCCTCCTTTGGGAAAGAAAACACTGCCGCGATGCGCCTGTGCCAGGCCGGCACCAGCGGGCTTTCGAGGACGCCGACGCGCTCATAGGCGTGGATGAGCATTGGGCTTTCGGTGAGCGGGCCACTCAAAATGCCAACATGTTTTGCCGGAACGCCATCGCGCCAGCGGAACACCAGGACATCTCCGGGCTGAGCAACTTCAAGCGTGATTTCCTGCAGCCAGGTCCGCCCGGCTTCTATCAGCGTCTCCGCGCCACCGGTTTCCGCCCAATCCGCCGTATAGCTCGGGATATCCTGCGGTTCGAGACCGTAAAGCGCCCGCCAAATGCCGCGCAGCAATCCGAGGCAATCGCAGCCTCCTCCTTTGCAGCTTGCTTGGTGCCGGTATGGGGACCCAATCCAGGTCCGGGCCTCAGTCAGAACTGCAGCACGAACGGTCTCCACAGCAACGCTGCTTGGTCTAGGGAACAAGGGCACTGCCATCATTTTCCCCTGTGTTGCTGCCCGGATAAGACAAGGCAAAGTCACTGCCCGGCATGTGCGGAAAACCTTGGTAATTCAGATGATTGGCAAACTTGGCTCGACACGTTTCCAAGTCTTTCGCGCAGCCGGCCCGGACTTGAACCTGTGTGCCGGGTTCCAAAGACGTTGGTGCTGGCTGAAACAGGGACAGCACCGATGCACCATCTTCCTGCCGGTGATTGGCAACTTCCGAGGCAAACCCTGCCAATGGTCCACTTAGAACCGCGATGCGGCCCCGGCTGAACCAGCCCTCTGAAAAACTTTCCAAGCCGCTGACGCGAAACCATTCGCGGGCAGCTGTCAGCACGGTTCCTGTGCCCTGATAGGCGGCAGTCTCCAAATTGACTTTACAGCGGCTGTCGCCAAGATCTGCATCGCAGCCCCGGGCAAACACCCGACCCTGCCGGGCTTCCAAAAGATGAGAAAGTCCGCGCAGTTCTGAGCGGAACACATGCCCTGCCCGGCTGACTTCGCCGATCCGGGCGCGCCGCAACAAGAGATGGTCTGCGGGAAATTGCCAGTTGACCAGATAAACTTGAACTTCGGCGTTGTCCCAAAGCCCAGCCTCCAGATCAATCTCTGAAAGGGACGAGCTCGCCAATGTGCCAGAAACGTCACCGCCACCGGTTGCCAGATCCGGGCCATCGGTGATCGCCGATGCGGTCAAACCGTTTTGTGGTTCACATATAACGCCTGAGACTGTGAGCGGCCGGTCGTGATCGGTAAAGCCGAGTTTGACGGTATCCTGACGCACTATGATCCAGCAGGAGGCAAGCGTGGTAATCCGGCCAGCGACATGCGCAGCCAGGCTTTCAGGTAGAACTTTCATGTGGGTTCTCTAGATAAAGAGCTCAGCAGACAGTCCGGCCTATAGCCGGATTTCGATCAACGGAATGGACGGAATATCGCCGGCTTCAAAGTGGGTCAGACTGAGGTCCAATCGGTCGGTGTCGAACCGGACCGGCACATCGAAAAGGAAACCCCCGGTCAAGACGCTGTCAGTGGCAGGCGCCAGGTTAAAGACGATGTCACCAGTGGCTTCCTCCACCTGAAAATCGGTCCCTTCTGACTGCTCAATGCCATCAAGCGCCACCCGGACGGTTCCTGTAACCGGCAAGCGGATGTCGCGGGAATAGGCCAGAACGCCCGATCCATATGTCTTGGAGAGAGGAAACCGGACTGCAGATCCGTCGCCGGTTCCCAGCGATTGGTCGAATGCGCCGGGCGCCACAGTTCCCGGGGCCGTGCTGTGATCAAAGGGATCCCGTAAACGGAAGCCATATAAACGGCCACGCGCCTTTTCAAAAAGCGCGACGACCGCTTTCAGATCGTCCAGCGATCTGATCCCGGTTGCCGCATCATACCGCCGCCGGCTGCCGGCCCAGCGCGCATTGCGGGTCTCATAACCGGTGGCCAGCTGGACAATTTCCGTCCGCCGCTCAGGCCCTCCCAACACGCCAAAGGCGATCGCACCGGGAAAATTCTCGTTCAAGAAGGCTTCCATTGAATTCTCCGGCGCAAATCAGACCGAGATTGATCTTGCTCAAGGAGTTTAAAATCGCGGGGCGGCACTTTGTGAGCCTCTAAAGGAGGCAAATAAGAATGAGTCACGTTCCTCACGAACTGCATGAAGAATTCCCGGAAGCTACGGAAGTGCTTCACACCCTGAAAACCAGCGATGCGCACTTCAGCCGCCTTGCTGACGAATACCACACGGTCAACCGCGAAGTGCACCGCATTGAAACCGACGTCGCGCCAGCTTCCGATGAAGTTCTGGAAGATCTGAAGAAGAAACGTCTTCACTTGAAGGATCAAATCGCCGCCATGATTGCGGCTGCGGCAAACACCGCGTCCT
Source organism: Labrenzia sp. PHM005 (assembly GCF_006517275.1). Taxonomy (NCBI): domain Bacteria; kingdom Pseudomonadati; phylum Pseudomonadota; class Alphaproteobacteria; order Hyphomicrobiales; family Stappiaceae; genus Labrenzia; species Labrenzia sp. PHM005. The sequence goes on from NZ_CP041191.1 coordinate 4,986,529, forward strand.
GAGCCCCTCCTTTTCAGGCCGGTGTTAGAGCCCGCGTCGTCCCCGTCCGACGGCGCGGGCCACCATCGCCGAGACCTGTGCTTCAGATCTCCGGAAGCTCTCCGCGTCCTGTGTATTCACTGTGATTTGCACAGCTGGCATGGGGGGCTGCCCGCGTCCCGCGGACCTCACCCCCAGGCGCCCATCGGCGCCGCGCGCGAGCGGCAAGATCGCTTCTGCTCCGGCTTCTCCCATGAGACCGGAAACCCCATTTCCCAGACCGAAAATCGTTGGCGCCGTGACGACCCCACCCTTGGCAAACGGCAATATGGTGTCAAAAAGGTTCCCGGCGGCTTTTTCCAACGGCTGCAACGCCGAATACAAAAGCCGGGACGAGGCCGACAGAGCGATCTTTTTAAAAACGCTTTCAAGCGACTTTCCATCGACCAAGGCAGATCTGAGCCCGCTGACCAGGCTGCGGGAAATGTTCTGCGCGCTCCGGTCTATGTCTTCCATCTGAAGCCGGAAGTCTGCGATCTCCTGCAAGGGAATATCGAACTCTAAAGACCGGTCGGTCATATCCTACTCCCCAGCCTGTCCGGCTGTCTCGATATCATCCGGGTGCTGTTTCATCATGGTTGTCAAATCACTCCGGTCCAAAAGCGATATCCGGCCGCACAGGCCGAGCGCCAGGTCCAATTCCTTGGGCGTTGCGCTCCAGAATGCTTTGGGAGGCCACAAGAGTTTCTGAGCTGCCAGCTGAAAAAGAAGTGCCCAGGGAAACATCAGCAGCCGGCGCCCTCTTCGCTCTCATCTGACACGTCCTGATCGCCGAAGGTCGCACGCAGCAAATCCGCAGCAATTGCGGCAAATCCGGCCGCTCCACCCGCCGTTTGCATCATGGCGACCTGATCATCAGAGACATCATTGCCCGCGCCCCGCAACCCCGCCCCCAAAAGGGTGATGATGTCCTTCGCCGACAAGGTTTCAGCGGAAAACCGGGAGAGCAGGTCAGTGAGGCTCTTACAGGAAAACGCCTCTTCCAATTCCGCCAATGCGCCCAATGTCAGCACCAGGGTCCATTTGCGGCCATCCAATGCGGCCGAAATCTCCCCCCTCAACCGGTTCACCATTGCTAGTCCTCCCACAATGCTATCGTTCACTCGGCCGTGAAGCTCAGCTCCCCGGCCGACGACAGGGCGATCTCAAAAGTCACCTCGCTGTCGTGGCGCCCGGCATATTCCAAGGCTGTGATCTGAAACAGGCCTTCCAGGGTCCCGAAATCGGGAATGACCACCTGCCAGGGGCGAATGGCGCCGTCGAAGAACAATTGGCGCACGGCGGCATCGCTGGCGCCATCGCGGAAGAGACCGGATCCGGACAGGCTTGCTGCCCGGGTTCCGGCACCTTCCAGCAATTCCCGCCAACGCCCAGCGCTTTCGGACGTAGTGATGTCGACGCTAGTGGCGTTGAGGGCAATCTGGCGCGCCCGCAAACCTGCAACTGTGACAAAGGACCCATTCGGTTCCTGATCCAATTTCAACAATAGATCGCGTCCGCGCTGTGCACCCATTTCGGCTGCCTCCTATTATTTCAAATTCAGGTTCCAGCTTGCCGTCCCCTGCGCTCCGCGGCTCTCAAATTGCCGGTGCCGGGCTTTGCGAACTTTGCCAGGCAGCCCCGGCCTCTAGCCGGGATCTGCATCCCAAAGGCCCTCATTCGAGCACCCAGGCAGGAACGACGACCGCCAGGAAGCCAGCACAAATCAGGTCAGCGGTTCGGTGACCGCGCGCAGGGAACTGGTCGCTCTATAGCCACGGCCATCGCGCAGCCGGCGACTTGAAATCGTGGTCATGGTTAGGTTGACCAGTCGATGACCGGCGAGCGCGATTGGCCCGTTCATCAGAACCTCTGCGGCACGGCCCGCGGCTGACGCGGCCTCATCTCGGCTGCGCTCACGGGAAAAAACGCTCAAGCTTAGAGCATGCACAGCCCCTTCGCCGATTTCGGCCAGCAGCGGACGGGTCTCCAGTGCTTCTAAAACCAAATAAGGAAAGGCTTCCGCCCGTGGCGGGGTTTCAAAAATCCGGTCACTGCCCAAAAGGTTTTGAAGCACTCCGTCGGCTGCCAAAAGGCTGAAGAACCCAGCCCGGACCGCCGTTTGTACATCGGCAAGGCTCATGTGCTCTCCTCCTCGGCATCACACACAAGCCCGCGGACGCGGCCATCTGGGTCAGCAACGGAAAGCACGCGGAACACCCGAACGCCGGACACGATCCGCCAGCCACCGGTCAGGCTGGAAAAGGGCCGCAGCCGGATTTCCCAAAGTTTCCGAGACAATAGGCGCTCACCGTCAAACCGCTCGGCCTGACTTTTGAGCCGAAGAGCTGCAAAGCCAGTCCCGGCGGTCTCAAACGTGAGCGTGACTTCGCCGGACGTCGCGCGCACCTCCACGGGCCTTTGCAAGACGATGGGCAGCCGGTAATCGCCCGCCCTCATAGGAGCGGCACCCGGGCTGTCGACAAAAGCCGGTCGAGCCCTTGAGGCAAGCTGGCAACCGCCAGATCGCTTCCCGCTTCCCGGTGTTCGAACCAATGTCCGGCAAGCAGGCGAACGGCCTGACGGAATTCTTCCGGGATATCTGTGGCGGTGGCGCCATATCCCGCCGTAAAGTCGATTTCTGCGGCCATCAACTGGTTCGCCGGCAGTCCGGCACCGAGCTTAACCTTCACCCGTTCCGGCTGTGCGGACCGGTCGAGTTGCCAATCGTCCGTTGCCAGCTGGGTCGCATTGCCGTCCGTGTCGTAGACCGTAATTTGGTCAACCGACAGCACCGGGGACACCGGCAGGCGGACAATCCGGCCGACCGGCCAGCCATCCAGGTAGAGCCGCCACGTTTGCGAGATCAGTGCACGGCGGGTGGATTGCTCAATGTGGCTGCGCGCCGCTTTCAAGAACCCGGCAAGACTGCTGTCTTCGTCCGAGCCGTTCAGCCGCAAATGGGCGCGCATTTCTTCCACGGTCACCGGCTCGGTGGCCGGGTCCGTCAAACGGATCGATGTCATGGGAGGCTCCCAAAAAAGAAGGCGCCGCATACTCAAGATTGAGCGCGGCGCCAGTCTGGGGAGGAACGACCCTCATCGTTCATAAGAACATGTGGGTCTGCGAGTTAAGACTTACAAGGCACCATTTTGTGAGCCCAGCGTGAGACAATCATGCAGAGAACATCAACAATTTGATCGCATCGAAGTCCTGAACACCACCGCCGACACGCTTGGTGGTGTAGAATAAGACGTAGGGTTTGGCCGAATAAGGATCCCGCAAAAGGCGCACGCCCATGCGGTCAACCACCAGATATCCGCGCCGGAAATCACCAAAGGCAATGGCCGGGGCATCCGCCGCTATGTCCGGCATGTCTTCAGCTTCGGTAATCGGGAAATTGAGCAAGGTTGCTGCGCCCTCAGTCCCGGCTGGTGGCTGCCAGAGATAATTGCCGTCACCATCTTTGAGTTTACGGATTTCGCTCTGAGTCTTGCGGTTCATGACAAACCGGCCGTTTTGCCGGTAGCCGCTTTTGGCCGAATAAATCAGGTCAATCAGCGTGTCTGCCGGGTTGGAGGCAGGAAAGGCCCCCGCTGCGCCCGTCGACACCGTTCCAAGGGATCCCCATGCCCAGCTTGCCTCGGCTACACGCGGCACCTGCAAAAATCCGACCGGCTTGTTGGTGCCATCCCCGTTGATGAAAGCCGAGCCCTCCTGTTCGGCAAAGGCGGTTTCCACTTCCTCGGCAATCCACTGGTCCATATCGACTGCCGCATCATCCAGCAGCGAAGATGTCGCGGCCGGCATGGCGTAAAGCTCCATCGCCGGGAAAGTCAGTTCAGCCAATTGCGGGCTGGTGGTCTGAGGCCGGGCATCGGTTTCCCCAACCCAGCCGGATTGCGGACCGGAGACGGCAAAGGGTTTTTTATAAGTCGATGACGACACTTGGCGGTTTCCGGCAATCGCCCGGATCGGCGAAACCTGGGACAAGCGCCGCATGATCCCAGCTTCGGTTTCTTCTGGAACCAAATACCCACCGTCCGGGTCAGATCCGGCCGACAGGGCTTTTGTTTCCAAGGGGCGCAGGATCTGCTCCTGTCCGGAGCGGACGTAGGCTTCAAATGCAGCTTTATGCTCCAATGCCGCAGAGGTGAGCTGACGCGGCTCACGGGCTCTGATCTGCGGACGTCGGCTTTTTAATGTGAGATCATCAAGCCGCCGCTGGGTGGCATCAAGTGCCGCATCCAGCCGGTTAAGCTTTTCCAGCGAGATCACATCCGCGCTGCCCCGGCTTTCGATGTCGGCAAGCCGCGCGTCATTCACCGCGCGGTAGCTCTCGAACGTGCGGAAGAATTCATCAAACGTGCGCGCAACCTCGCCGCCGTCAACACCATCCGGCATCGCGGGTGGTATCGGTGTTGCCGGTGGCAGGCTACCTGGCACATCCGCCTTGATTTCAAAGGACTGCGCTTGTGCTTTCAACTCAGCAGGTCCGGACATCATGCATACTCCGTAGATCTGGTTTGAACTGATTGTGGCCAATGGGCCGGTGCGGGTGGCGATGGGGATAAAAGACGCACGCGCGCCTCATCGGCTTGCGGAAAGGTCACCAATGAAATTTCCCAAAGATCGATGTCCTGAAGGATCCGGCCCGTACCGCGCGCAGTGCCCCATCCTGAGCCCCGCCCCAGGTAGCGGGCCTTGCGCGCTTTGAAGCCGATGGACAGCCCGCTCAAGGCACCAGAGGCAATCAGACTGGCAGCCTCTTGCGCCGCCTTGACACCGTTGGCCAATTCACCTTCTGCCCAGAGCCCGTGGCGGGTTTCCAGGAGTTTTGTCCAGCGACCGATGGGGCGGGTGGGATCGTGCTGCCACAACAAAGCAATGCGCGCGGGCGGACGGAGCGCCAGGGATCTGCGGAATGCGCCAGAAACAACTGTGTCGCCCGCGCCATCCGGTTTGCCAAAAACGCTGGCATAACCCGCAATCCGCACCGGTGATGACCGTACGGCGGTCACGATTTTCCTTCCTTGGCTCGGCTTGAACCATCTGCCTGGACAGAAACGGCGAGCTGATAAAGACGGCCTGAAAAATCGCGGAACACTGGCACGTGTGCCGTTCTGCGGTTTTCCATTCTGGGGTTTTGCCGCCCGGTAATTGACCGCTGCGAAACATCCCTTGCGCGTAAACGGTGCACGCAGTTACCCGTCCGCACGCTCCCTATGGACCTGCGTTGAAGGCTCATTCGGCCCTCCTTCTCAAATGTCAGTGTTTTCGGCAGTCTTGGATCTAAAGACTGCTCAACTCGGCCAGATAGCGGTTCAGCCGGGCGACTTCGCTGACGAAGTCAGAAAAGCGCCGATTGGAGAGGCTCAGTTCGCGCACCAGTACGAGACCGATCAGCGTTGCGGTCACGGCCCATAGAAACAGAGCCAAATGCGCCAAATCCCCGCGGGTGAGGACGCTGGCCACAAGGTCGTCAAGCATTTCCGGCTTCCCCTCCGTCTGGGTCCCGCGCGCTATATCCGACGGCGATGCGTTTTTCATCCTCTGAGAGGAAGCCAGCTTCCCCAACCCGGCGCCATAAGGCTTCGCGTTCGGACGACAGCGCCTCAATGGCATCCAGATCCGGTTCCAACCGAAGGTCACTGCCAAAGGCTGGCCCCAACCAGACCGCAAGGTGGGATGCCGTCCGCCGCACCAACGGCAGAACGGCGCCACGCCACAGCGCCCGCCCGGCTTCCTGATAATTGGCATAGGTGTTGTCACCCGGAATGCCGAGCAACATCGGCGGCACGCCAAAGGCCAGCGCAATCTCCCGGGCAGCCTGGTTCTTCGCTTCGATGAAATCCATGTCCTTGGGTGTCAGGCCCATCGGTTTCCAATCGAGCCCGCCTTCCAGGAGCAGCGGTCGCCCGGCGTTGCGCGCGCCCTGATAGCCGTCTTCCAATTCCGCCTTTAGGCGATCGAACTGATCGCTCGTCAGGTTGAGCGCATCTCCCGCCCCATAGATCAGCGCACCGGATGGGCGGGCCGCATTGTCCAAAAGCGCCTTGTTCCAGCTGGCCGCCGCGTTGTGAATGTCGAGCGCCATCTGCGCAGCTTCCACCGGGGCAAAGCCATAGTGATCGTTTAGAGGGTGGAACAGTTTGAGATGCCGCACGGCAGAAACGCCGCCATCGCCGTCTGCTGGAAGGCGCACCGTGCGCCCGCTCACGGTGTACTCAAAGGCCTCTGGCCAGCCTTCGGTGCCCGGCACCACCTTCACCCGGTCGGGCCGAAGCGCATAAAGCTCTCTGGGCACGCCATCGACCGGGACTTGTTCCAGATAAGCGTTGCCGGAAACCAGGAGATAACCATAAAGCGCTTCCAGAAAATCCGCCCCGGTCTCATGGGCATTGGGCCGGGCCAGCAGCAACAGCAGCGGGTGCCTGGTCAGTTCTTCATCGTCTTCGAACAGCAGCAGCGGCACGGCGGCTGCCGTTTCCGAAAGCAGCCGGACCGCCCGGTGGACCACCGGGTTTTTGGCAAAGCCTTCGCGCGCAAGGGCTGCATAGTCGCGTGGGCTCCAGACCGGTTGGGACGTGCCCTGGATCGCCAGAAGCGGCCCGGTGCGCGATGCCTTTTGTTCCAGTGCCGCAACGGGAGCTGTCCGGAAAATTGATTCAATTGATTGTCTTAAGCGCATGTTTTATCGGCCCTTTCAGCGCCCGTTAAAGCGCTCCTTCAAGACTTTCAGAAACGGATTCAATTTCTTGGCAAAGTGATTCAAAAAGAACCTCACAGCCCCCGCACTTTCGGCTGTGCCTTCGGACCTAGCATCAGCTCCGAGACCGCCCAAACAAGCGCGTCGAGCCTATCAGGGGAGCGGCGGGAGGACAGCCCGCCAGGGCCGAAGTCGGCCATCTCATCTTCGAGTTCGGGAAAGGCACCGGCATGAAACACCTTGCCCTGGTCATAAAGCATGGCGATCGGCTCGGCCCTTGAGAATTTGCCACGTGTTGCCCGCACCTGTTTGACAGGAACAGACGGATCGGCACTGGCGATAACTTCTGACACCATGTCACCGCCCTGATTGACCTCAGCGATCAGGCAATCGGCCTTCAGTCCATGCCACAGGCCAATCGCCGCCTCCGCCCAGTCGGACGGTTTGGCGGGACGGCGGCTGCGATCGGCCAGAACATAGGCCTTGCCATCTTCTCCCAGCCCGGCGGCGACAATACCGCAGGCATCAGAGGTCTTGTGTGCCGTCACCGGTGGATCAATCGCGATGACGATCCGGGTCAAGCTGTCCGGCGCTGCGTCCACCCGAACCGCTTCCAGACCCTCCCGCGACCACAACGCATCGGGCCGGTCCTCAATCAATTCGCCATCAAGCTCCTGGCGGCCAAGGCGTGTGCCGCCATAGCGGCCGACCACCGTCTCCAGAAACCCCGGCGCCAGAAACAAGGCATTTGCCTTGGTCGGCGCATGGGTGATCGCGGTGCCTGCCTGTTTCATCAGGCGTTTGAGGAGCGGCACCGGTTTCGGTGTCGTCGTTACCAATTGGCGGGGTTTCTGGCCCAGCCTCAGGCCGAACTGCAACATGTCGAACGTCTCCTCGGCATAGGTCCATTTCGCGAGTTCATCACACCAGGCGATGTCGAATTGCGGCCCCCTCAAAGCCTCCGGATCTTCGGCGGAGAAGGCCTGCGCCACCGCGCCGTTCGGCCATTCAAGCCGCCGCCGGGTCGGGGTCCACTGCGGCCGCTCGTCCTTCGGATGCACCGCCAAAAGCCCGGACACGCCTTCCACCATCACCTCGCGCACATCGGCAAAGGTTTCGCCGATCAAGGCGATCCGTCCGGCAAATCCCGGTTCGCACCAGCCATGGCCGAGCGCCCGCGCCCGGATCCATTCCGCACCGGCCCGGGTTTTGCCAGCGCCGCGCCCGCCCATCAAAAGCCACAGCGACCAGTTGGTTTGGGGTGGCAGCTGATGGGTATGGGCAAACACCGGCCAGTCGAACGCCAGAAATTTCAGTTCTTCATCCGACAGTGCAGATAGGACTGCTTCAACCTTTTGATCGTTCGCACAAGCGCTCAAGACGCTGCGCAAGCGCCGCGCGCAGCTCCTCCCGGTCGTCAAGGTTTTTGCCCTCCCCGTCCGGTTCGGTGTCCGATTTCAAATCCATCAAGGCTCCAAGCGTTTTGGCAAGGCTTGCGAGCGTTTTGACGGTCTTGTCGATCTCCTGGAGACCGGCCGCCCCCTCCCGGCCTGCCTCAGCAAAGAGATCCTTCAGGTGGGCCTCAAGCTGGTCCATCTGCCCGGCGAAGGCCCGGTAGAGCCTAATGGCCATATCGCGCGGGCTCCGCGCCTCATGCAGCGCCTCGTTTGGCGGACTAGCAGCTGGTAACGGATCGGCAGACGGCGGTTCGGCGGGTGGCGCTGGTTCCCGTCGCTTTTTCTCTTTGCGCACCAGCGCCCTTTCCCGCTTGAGCGTGTCCACCAACCCCTGCCCGGACAACCGCTGCTTGACCGATAGATGCTCGCGTTCTGCCGTCAATGGGACCTCCAGACTGAAGAATGAGCCAGGGCGGTCAAAACCGCTCCTGCTGTCCTCCCCGGCCCGACCGGGGTTCCACGCGCTGTTCCACCTTCCGAAGCGTCGGCCAATTTCACTTTATGCTCTTCAAGCGAGGAAGCCTCGGATCTCTGATTTCCAGCTTCCGAGACGACGAAATGTGTTCTGACACCTCGATACTCCCAACGACGTCATCCCATGGCTTGACCGTGGGATCCATGCCGTTCCCGTGCCTCACGATGGGCGGTGCTTGATGCAAGGTTACGAATTGGATTGCCGGATCAAGTCCCCCAATGACGGAGAGACGCGGCAGATAAGAACCACCCCATTTCTCTTGACGGTCCGGCCTCAGCTCCGCCATTCTTCCGGTGCGTCATTCATCGGAATTCATCATGCTGACCTTCCGCATTCCCCTGCTTGTGCTGACTGCCCTTCTTTTCACGGTTCAGGGTGCCTGGGCGGCTGATCACTGTGCAGCGGTCAATTCGCAAAAAGGCTGGCAGACGCTCAGCCTGCCCAACGGCAAAATCCGGAAAGTCGGATATTCCGGCAAATGGTCCGTAATCAACGGGCTCTACAAACCCGTCGGCCCGCGCGGATACTCCGGCAAGGACGCCAAGGCGCTTGGCCCGCTTTATGGCTATAAGTTTGATCAATCCTATGCCTTTGGCGAGATGCTGGTGCGCGATCAAGCTGGCCGGATCGTTCCCTTCGCCGAGTTCGCCGCCTTGGCGGTCAACGCCCGCGACCCCGCCGGCACCTACGCGTTCCGGATCAACGACAAGAACATCGCGCTTTGGGATAACAAGGGCACCATCCGGGTCTGTATCTCCATGCGCTGAGCTCCCGGCCTCTTAAGACCCAACGGTCATTCGCCGGGCAACCACTTGCCAGTCAGCCGCGATCAAATTGTCAAAAACCTTATCCACGCCCCCGCCGCCGCATGCGATACTGCGGTCCTGGCAAAGCAGCCAACAAGCCCTCTGCTCAACGGTCTAAACTCAGGTGCAACACGGGATCTCATCGGCAAGCTCCTCACCAGAGGGCAACAAAAAAGGCCTCCGCGCCATCGCCGGAAGCCTTTCCCGATCCGCAACTATCGGATCATGACAAAACCATGCCACATCACCGTTACGGTGTCAAGGAATTTTTTCCTATTTTTATCTCGCCGGTCCGAATCGCAGTCAGAGCCAGGCGTTTACTCATTGAAGTGATTACTTTTTTCCCTGATCCAGCAAGTTTCACCCGAGTGAATTGACCTTGCCCGTCCCGACCGCTAGCGTTCACGTCCACCCCAACAGCCCGCTTTCAAAACCCAAGTTCCAAAAATATGACCGAAAAAATTGCTCTAGTGACCGGCGCGGCGCGCGGGATTGGTTTGGCGACCACCAAGCTGCTCATTGAAAAAGGCTGGAAGGTTGCGATGGTCGACCGGGACGGCGCGGAGCTGACAAAAGCCGCTGCCGGAATCAACGCCGGGTCGGCCTACATCTATGACGTCTCGATCGAGACCCAAGTCGATGAAATGATGACCAAAATCATCGAACACTTCGGCCGGCTGGATGCGGTGGTCAACAATGCGGGGGTGGCGAATTTCGGGCCGATCGAAGACGCCGATTTGAGCCTGTGGCGCACAGTGATGGCGACCAATCTGGACGGGGTATTCATAGTGTCTCAGGCCGCGGTACCGCATCTTAAAAAAACCAAGGGCGCGATCGTCAACATCGGCTCGATTTCAGGCCTCAGAGCATCAACGCTTAGAGTTGCCTATGGCACGTCGAAAGCGGCCGTCATTCATCTGACCAAACAGCAGGCTGCAGAACTCGGCGAATATGGCATCCGCGCCAATTGTGTCTGCCCGGGACCGGTGCGGACCAAACTGGCGATGGCGGTGCATTCTCAGGAAATCATCGATGCTTATCACGACGCCATTCCGCTCAACCGCTATGGCTCAGAAGCGGAAATCGCCTCAGTCATCGCCTTCCTGTGCTCAGAAGAGGCGAGCTATGTCACCGGCCAAGTGATTGCCTCTGATGGCGGCTTTGAGAGTACCGGCGTCGGCCTGCCTGCCCTCAGGCAATAGTTTTTTCGGTTCACCGGTCGGGTAAAAAATGTGCAGCGACCTGGCGCTGGTGCGGCCGGTCGCGGTGTTCAAACAGATAAATCCCCTGCCAGGTGCCCAAGAGCATCTCGCCGTTTGCAACCGGGATCGATAGAGACACCGGCAAAACAGACGCCTTGATGTGCGCTGGCATATCGTCCGGCCCTTCATAGGTGTGGATCAGATACCCCATCGACGGGTTAGTCGTGGGCGGCACCAGCCGGCTGAAAAAGGCCTTGAGATCAACCTGAACATCCGGATCGGCATTTTCCTGAATGAGCAACGAACAGGACGTGTGACGCACCAATAGGGTCAGCAGTCCGTCGCCGGCGCCCTCTTCCGCCAGCCATGTGCTGACGTTCCGGGTGAACTCATAAAGCCCCTGACCGTTGGTTGTGAGCGAAAACAGCGTTTGCATACGAAATAACACCTGACTGCGGGAAAACGGATGAATTGTCCGACAGGTGGCGAGGACTACCGGTACTTCCCATGAATGGCATCATAGGTGCCATCTTCACGCATCTCTGCCAAGGCGGCATTGAAGTGTTCAACAAGGTCCTCAACGCCCGGAAAATTCCGCGAAAAGCAGAAATGGAAATCCTTTGTGGTCAGCGAAATAAATTTGAACTGACCGGATAACCCCTCCTGGCGGATGGTGTATTCAATCTGCTCACGGGCACCGAGCAGGTAATCGAACCGGCCGGCAGCGAGCATCCGCAAACCGATCTCGGTCGTTTGCGCTTCTATAGGTTTGGCGCCCAGGTTCTGCAGAACCTTCAAGCTTTCATAACCGGCCATAGAGGCAACTGGCTGGCCGACAACATCTTCAACCTTCTGGATGACCGGTCCATCGTGCGCTTTTCTGATGAAAAAGCCATTGGTGAAGACACTGATCGGGTCCGAGAAAAGAATGAAACGCTCCCGGTCAGGATGATGGGCGCAGGTCAAAATGCCAGAGGTCGTGCCGTTTTCCGCTTCGCTCAAGGCCCGTTTCCACGGCAGGAACCGGATATCTGCATGAAATCCCATTCGCCGGAACGCTTCGACAGCCACTTCATAATCGAACCCGCGCAACCCACCGCCAGGCTCCGCCATTTCATAGGGCGGATAATCTTCTGTGACGATATCAATGCGCGATGCAGCCTGTCCTGGTGCAACCAACACCCAGACAAATCCCGCCAGAAGGACGATCAGCTGAAAACTCTGCCCCTTGACCATCGTCAACCTATTGCATTCCAGATTTCACTAAGCTTTTTATCTCATGCCCCCCTAACAAAGTCGCAATTTGCACGGTCAGCATGCCCTAAAAACACCAATTCCCCTGCGCAAAAGAAGACTCGCAAATTATTCGCTACTCCCCCACCACTCACAGATTGCATTCTCCGGCCAAAACAGCCACAAGAAGGATCTTCTTGTCCAGAAAACCGCCTATGGCATCAACAAAACCAAAAATCCTGATCGCGACACTGGGCACCCGTGGTGATGTCCAGCCCTATGCTGCGCTTGCCGGTGAGCTGGTCCGACTTGGTGCACAGGTGGTCGTTGTCACCGGACACGGATTTGACAGCATGATCGGGAAAGCCGGCGCCCGGCCCCGCTCTGTTCCAGTTGATTACGAAGCGCTCTTACGTGCGCCGGAAGTCCGCGAAGCGCTTTTCACCGTCCGGGGCAAAATCCGGGTGGCGCGCAAAAGTGTTTCCGAACAACAAGAGGTCACCCGGGCGTTGTGGACGGCTGCGCTTGAAGAAAAACCGGATCTCATCCTGTTTAATCTCAAAGCGACAGTCGTAACCCTCGCCGCCCGGCGGCTGAACGTTCCGGCTCTACCGACCGTTCTCCAGCCAGTATCTGCCGCAACCGGTGACTTCCCGGTCCCACTGTTTGGCCTGCCGGACCTTGGCCGGACACTCAACCGGGCGGGTTATTTGGCGGCCCGCAAGCTTATGCGCCTTGGCCTGGCGCCGCTTCTCAAGCCGCTCAAATCTGAGATTTCTGATGATATTCTAGGACCGGAAGATCCACTTGACGGACATATGCCGGATGGCTCACAGGCGCTCAGTCTGCAGGGATTTTCAAGTGCCCTCATCCCGCGGCCGGAAGACTGGCCGGACCATGCTTGGCTCACCGGCTATTGGTTTTCCAAACCAGACAGAAAATATCAGCCAAAACTCGATCTGCTCCAATTTCTGGATAGCGGCCCGGCGCCTGTTTACGTCGGCTTCGGCTCAATGCCGAGCCGCAAACCGGATGATTTGACCGGCCTGATCTTGAGCGCTCTGAGCCAAACGGGACAACGGGCGGTCCTTGCGCGCGGCTGGGGCGGTCTCAATGCTGGTGAATTGCCAGACGTCCTCAAAGACAAAGTCTACCTGATCGACAAAGCCCCACACAGCTGGCTGTTTCCCCGTTGCAGCGGCATAATTCATCACGGCGGAGCAGGGACAACCCACGAAGCGCTGCGCTGGGGCAAACCCTCACTGGTTTGCCCGGTTTTTGCTGACCAGCCCTTTTGGGGAAGCCGAGTCCATAAGTCCGGTGCAGGTCCAGCGCCTATTCCGCAGCACAAACTAACCACCGGGCAGCTGATAAAAGCTCTCTACGCCCTTGATGTGCCCGCCTATGCAGACAATGCGCAAAAGGCGGCGGAGGTCATGCAGAACGAGCCCGGCGCCGAGGGAGCGGCAAAACAAATCATGAAGCATCTTGAAACAGCAAATCGCGTGACTGCCGAAAGGCCGATAGCCGCTCAATAGGCGCGCTGTGTCCGGTTCACTCTGAAAACCGAAAAAATTCCTTACTTGAACAAGCTGGAAAAGTACTTCTGATAGTCTTCGGACTGCCGGACTTTTTCAATCTCATCATATAATGCGGCCGCCAGCTCGGGTTTGTCTTGCGCCAATTTGTGCGACAGCATCAGATAATAATGCTTTTTGACCAGGGGAACTTCGACTTTGCGCACCACGTGTTGAAGATCGGGATTGCTCTGGATGTAGTAGTCGGCCTTAGAGGTCAAGGATGCAACGCCGGACAGGTTGCCAGCAATCAACATCTTGAAGAGCTGGTCCAAGTCATCCCCTTCAAAAACTGACGCGTTGTTTTCTTTCAAAACATCAATGACAGAATAGCCGTATATCGCCCCAACATCGCCACCCAGGTTCTTGAAGGTCTGCCCTGTCCAATCGGCAGGTGAAGACTTAAGCGTATATAAGGAATAGCTTTCTGTATGGGTGCGTTTCGCCGGATCGGGCTTGCCATCCGCCATGGGATACACCCCAAATCCCATCCGCTCTGGCTTGAAACTTGCCGAGTAGCATCCGTCAAAATTGTTGTTGGCAATTTGGTTCAGGCATCTGTTCCAGGGGACTTTTTTGAACTCAATCGCATAGCCCAAATTGCGCGCAGCGGTTTCGATCAAATAGGTATCAGCCCCCATGCCATCCATCAGCTGCCACGGAAAGTTCACTGTATTCTCACGGGCAACAATCAGCTCACCCGCTGAGACAGCGATTGGTTGCATCAACAGTGCAGCAGTTGCAGCAAAGGTCCGAATGGGTATCATCTATCCTCCATACGGAGTCGAGCGCGAACGGTTTTCAGTTTGATGTCATTGCAGAAAACCATTTTACCTTACCAAATTGGAATAATGATCCCGATAACCGGCTGACTGGCGGATCCTTTCAATTTCTTCATAGAAATCCGCAACCAGCGCCGGATGGGTGTTCGCCATTTTGTGTGAAAACATCAGATAATAATGTTTTTCTGCCAACGGTATTTCAGCTTTCAGGATGCGTTCACCGTAGCCGGGCGTTCGCTGGATGATATAATCTGCCTGCAAGGTAAGTGAAGCGACAGCGTCGAGCCGGCCAGCATCCAGCATTTTGAACAATCGCTCCAGGCTATGCGCCTCATAAACATTTGCATTGTTGTTTTTTAGATGTTCGATGATCGAGTAACCGAAAATGGCGCCAATATCTCCATTCAGGTTTTCAAACCCGGCCCCGGTCCAGTTCACACTGGATTGGTCCTGCACGTAAAGTGAATAGCTCTCCGAATGAAGTCGTTTGGCAGGGTCTGGCCGGTCTCCGGCCATCGGAAAAACGCCATGCTTCATCCTCTCCGGTTCGAAACTGGCAGAATAACAGCCGTCAAATTTGTTGTTGCCGATTTGATTGAGGCAGCGGGTCCAGGGAACGCGTTTGAAAATTAGCCGGTGTCCCAAGTTCCGAGCCGCAGTTTCGATCAAATAGGTATCTGCACCAATGCCGCTTTCCAGCTGCCATGGAAAGTACTCAGCATCTTCAAGTGCGATTGTCAGTTCGGCAGCGCGCGCTGAATATGGCAGCACAAGAAAAAACAAAAGGAAAGCGAGGCTTCGCATCAAACACATAACACTCCGCCCTTTCGCCGAATTGACATGCAATCCAATTCTTTCTCACCCGCCCCAACACAACAATATAATAATTGATTTAACTGCTGGTTATTTTGAATTATTCGCACTACTAACTAGACATAATAGATTTAACACTCGGATTTATTACAATCACCAACGTCTTCATCAAGTGTATCCTAATCGCCGGGGCATCCCCTGTCACACCAGTCCGGAGGGCACTTTCTTTTTGGCTTTGAGCCTGACAAGACTAAGAAGAGGTTTAAGGGAGAGGTCCAAACGTGTTTCCAGCCCACTATAGTGTTTTTGTTATTTGCATCATTGTCCTGCTTTTCAGTCTTCTTCTGGCGATCACGGTCAATGGGCATTTCCTCTGGGCGGCGGCCGTCTCCGCTGCGCTAGTCGGTGTCGGGGTGACGGACCTTCTGCAAACCAGACATGCGGTCTTGCGCAATTATCCGGTTGCTGGCCATTTCCGGTTTTTGTTTGAGGCCATCCGCCCCGAACTGCGCCAGTACTTTTTTGAAAGCAATCAGGATGGGAGACCGTTTTCGCGCGAGCGCCGGTCAATGGTCTATGACCGGGCGAAGAACAGCGAAAGTGTTCTTCCCTTCGGCACAGAACTGGATGTTTATGACCGCTCTTATGGCTGGGTCAATCATTCCGTTTGCCCGCAGCCGCACCATCGGGAGGACCTTCGGGTCACCATCGGCGGACCGGACTGCACACAGCCCTATTCCGCCTCGCTGTTCAACATTTCGGCGATGAGCTTCGGCTCCTTATCCGGCAATGCCATACTCGCGCTGAACACAGGCGCAAAGGCCGGCAACTTCTATCACGACACGGGCGAAGGCAGTGTCTCGAGGTATCACCGGCAAGGCGGCGGCGACCTCGTTTGGGAGCTCGGCAGCGGCTATTTTGGCTGCCGCGCAGATGATGGCGGATTTGATGCGGACAAATTCGAAAAACAGGCTGCCGATCCGCAGATCAAGATGATTGAAATCAAGATGAGCCAGGGCGCCAAACCCGGCCACGGCGGCGTGCTCCCGGGGGCGAAGGTGACCGAAGAAATCGCGGAAGCTCGCGGCATTCCCCTTGGCAAGGAGTGTATTTCTCCTGCCAGCCATTCCGCCTTTTCATCTCCTCTGGAGCTGCTGGACTTCATCCAAAGGCTGCGCGAACTGTCCGGTGGCAAGCCAGTTGGCTTTAAACTGTGCATCGGCCACCGCTGGGAGTTCATGGCGATCGTCAAGGCGATGTTAAAAACCGGTATCAAACCGGATTTCATTGTCGTGGATGGTGCGGAAGGCGGCACGGGCGCGGCGCCCGTTGAATTTGCCAACCGGCTCGGAACCCCGCTGCGCCAGGGTCTTTTGTTCGTGCACAATTGCCTCGTTGGTGCGGGCATACGTGAAGACATCAAGATCGGCGCCAGCGGCAAGCTGATCAGCGCGTTTGATATCGCCGGCACGATGGCTCTGGGGGCGGACTGGGTGAACTCCGCGCGCGGCTTCATGTTCGCGGTCGGCTGCATCCAGTCGCAAAGCTGCCACACCAACAAATGCCCGACAGGAGTTGCGACACAGGATCCAAAACGGCAAAAGGCCTTGAATGTGCCCGATAAAGCCCAGCGCGTTGCCAACTTTCACCGCAATACCATGAAATCCCTGATCGAATTCACAGCAGCAGCTGGTCTTGATCACCCAAAGGAATTCCGGCCGGAACATTTTTATTTGCGGGCCGGCCAACGCGAAATAATGCCGGCCAGCGCAGCGCTCACCTGGGTCAAGACCGGCGCCTTGTTAGACCCCAGCCACGACATTGCCGGCTATTCCACCTATTGGGCGATGGCCGAAGCGGACAGCTTTGCACCGGCCAAACCACTCGCCGTCGCAAAGGCGGAGTTCCGTCATCATCTGAGCCATCATTGAGCAGAAGGAACGGAACTAAATAGTCGAGCTGCCGGCCAGAACATTCGTCAAAATCGTCTCACCTGACGAGGGCAACTGGTTTTGCAAAAGGGTCCAACCCGCAGGAAGGCTCACCCCATCCTGTTTGGCCTGGACTTCCGGTCGTCGGCAATACGTTAAGCCATCACAAAAAAAGCCCGGCACATGCCGGGCTTTCCTAACGATCAGTTGCTTTATTCGGCGACCGCCTGGGATTCTTCAGATTGCCGCATGTTTTGCTGAGCCGGTTCAACGGGGAGTTCTGCCAAAGCATCACCATCGATTGCGCTTGATGGTTCGTTTTCCTCAACTGCACTCTGCAAAGCCGACTTCAGAGCGCTTTCATCGATCACCGCCGGACTTTTTGTCTCCATAAGACCGTTGGTCAGGCCAGACAGACCGGAGCCATCCAGGCCAACTTCCTTCATCATCGCATCCAGCAGCGGGGCTTGGGACCGGTATTTTAGGGCAGAAGACACCATCTGGTCGGCCAGATTCCCGCTTCCTCCGCCGTTTGGAGCAGCGCCATTTCCAGACCCAGATGTTCCACCAGTCATGCCATCGACTTGGATGATCTTGATGCCATCAATCTGCTCAAGCGGCTTCACGCTTTCGGCAATGATGTCCGGCAGTTGCTCCAAGAGCTTGATGCGGACCTGCATGGCGATCTGGTCTGGTGACAGCAAGTTGGCCGCTTCGTTGATCGCCCGTTGACCATTGGCTTCCACCTCATAGAGCGCTCTTTCAGCTTCGGCACGCAGTTTGTCGGCTTCTGCCGAACCTTCCGCCTCAATTCGGAGCTTTGAGGCCTCAGCTTCCGCCGTAATCCGGACAGCCTCGGCTTGGTCGGCAGCCGCCTGCTTTTGCGCTTCCGCACCGACGGTGATCGCGACTGCGTCCATCTCGGCCGCCTTGCGGGCTTCGATCAGTTCGATCTGCTTATCGCGTTCCGCGATTTCTGTATCGCGTGCGGTTGCAACCTGCTCGGCCGCTTTGGCTGCCACCGCCCGGGCCTCATCGGCCTCGGCTTCCGCCTCGGATTTCTCACGGGATTTGGCCGCAACCGCAATGTCGCGATCTTGTTCCGCAAGTTCGATCAGTTTTTGTTTTTCGACATTTGCCGCCTCAACGGTGCGTTCTTTGGAAATCTCCCGTTCGCGCACCTGCTGATCCATGGCAATCTGGCGTTCCGTAACCACCTGGTTGGATTCAATGTCCTTTTCTTTGACCTTTTGCGCAGCTTGAATTTTCGCTTCCTCTGCTTCGCGTTCACGCTCAGCTTGCTGTTTGGCAATCAGAGACACTTGTTCGGCTCTGCGGATTTCGACCTCGCGCTGCTGTTCCAGCTTTGCGAACTCTTCATCCCGGCTGATCTGCAGCCTTTCCTGCTCGGCTTCCAAGTTCTTGCGCTGAATGAGAACTTCAGTCTCCTGTTCGATGTCGTTGCGCTTTTTGCGGCGCTCCTCAATCGCCTGGGTGAGTTTGGTCAAACCTTCCGCATCAAATGCGTTTTCCGGATTGAAGTATTCCCGGTTGGTTTGGTCCAAACCCGTCAGCGAGACCGACTCCAATTCAAGGCCGTTTTTCAAAATATCTTCAGAAACAGCAGCTTGCACCTTCTGAACAAAGTTGACCCGTTGCTCGTGCAGTTCTTCCATGGCCATTTCGGCCGCAACTGCACGAAGTGCATCTACGAACTTGCCTTCAACCAGCTCCCGCAAAGCCTCCGGCCTCATGGTGCGTTGGCCGAGTGTCTGCGCGGCATTGGCGATGGATTCGACGGTCGGCTGAACACGGACATAAAACTCAGCCAATACATCGACCCGCATCCGGTCCTTGGTGATCAGGGCCTGATCATTCGACCGGCGAACCTCTAGCCGCAGTGTATTCATGTTGACGGGAATGATGTCATGAAGAACAGGCAACACCAGTGTTCCGCCGTTCATGACGACCCGCTGACCACCAAAGCCTGTCCGAACAAACGACACTTCCTTGGTGGAACGCCTGTACAACCGGGAGACAATCAGACCGATTGTGAGAAGCGCAACAAATGCGATGCCAACGAGAATACCAATGCCAACGAGTTGATCCATAATCCACTCACTCCTTTAGATATTTTGATAAAAATTCGGTAGATTCCGAGCTTCCTAACCGGCGGAACCGGACAATGACTCATTTGTGTTCCGGATGGCGGCGAATCTGGCGCCAACCTGCCGGACTATGATGATTTCAGACCCCTGCTCCAAAATGACACCGTCCTCATCCGGCTCGACCAGAACATAGTGACTTTGGCCGGTATGATCCTTCAACCGCGCCTGGGCAGGCAGACCCTTTTCCGCATTCCCTTGAACGATAATTGCCGGCTTTCCGACAAATGTTTTGCGCGAGACGGCGTCTGTCTCTTCCGTCGGCATGATTTTCGCCAGGCCAAGTGCAGTAACCCTGGTAAACGGCAGAGCCCCGGCAAATGCTCCTGCCGAAGCTAGCGCCCCGGGAAGCAGCCAGCCCGTGACCGAGTGAATGACGCCCTGCAGCACATAGCCTGCGACGCCAAAGCCAGTCAGGAAAAGCACCAGGATGATTAGCGCAGGAACCCGCCCGAAGCACAGCCAGCCAAGAAATTGGCTGAACAGGCCCTGCCCCGCGCCCGACGCATCCGGTGCATTGGCGCCGACAACTTCCAGGTCCCCGGTCAACACCCCACTGGGTGTCTCCATATCAAACTCCGGCCCGTCAAAGTCCGGGATATCAGCATCCGGCAGATCGAACTCCGGCAGCAGGCTGTCGATCATGCTCGACAGCCCAAGCCCCATCAAAGTTCCAACCCCTTCCGCCAATGCGATGGCCATCATCAGGCCAAGAGCAACGGCAAAGGGTGTGTTTTGATCTGCGAGTATAAACCCGACCATGTTCAAGCGTCTTTCGCAGCTGCTTTCAGAGCAGCCAAACGCTCTGAAACCCTGTTTTTGCGTGCCAGATCTTCAAGCTCGGCAAGTTTGGCTGCATTTTCCCTGTTGGCCGGACCACTGCCGGGAAGTCCGGTCGACCGGGACATGACCCGGTCAAACGCTTCTTCGGCCTTGCGCATCCGTCCTTCGACACTGTCAGCACCCGCAGCTTCGCCAGCAACAGCACTGTCTGCCGCATTTTGTTGCTGCGCCTTGCGGAACGCGGCAAGCTCGCTTTCGAGTTCCCGTTTGCGCGCCTTCAGCGCGTTGATGTAGCCTTCCAGTTCCTTTT
The DNA here is from genome assembly GCF_006517275.1 of Labrenzia sp. PHM005. NCBI lineage: Bacteria > Pseudomonadati > Pseudomonadota > Alphaproteobacteria > Hyphomicrobiales > Stappiaceae > Labrenzia > Labrenzia sp. PHM005. Next base: position 5,006,790 of record NZ_CP041191.1, read on the forward strand.
CTTCGCGCACGGCATCAGCCACGGCGGTCTCCAAGACCGGGATTTGAACTTCCAGATCCAGCTGTTGCGCAATGGCCGCCTCTGCGAGATCGTCACGCCCCTCCCGGACCGCGAGCGCAATCTGCCCTTGCAGCTCTTCATGGCGCGAAGAAGTCTCGCTTAACCGTGTATTTGCCAAATGCTTGTTTGCAAGGACGCCGGCCAGTTCGTCACGCACTTGATCCGTCGCCCGGTCCACTTCCCGGATCGCTTCGGCCATCACGGTTTCCGGCGTCGCATTCTCAATTGAATCAACAATTTGATTAACTCCGCCAGAGACCAGGCGCTTGACTCGTCCAACAAGACCTTCTGCCATATTCTCCAACCTTTCCTTTTTGTTTAAAATCTATTCGCCTGCCGTTTCCTGGCGCTTGCGTTCAAGAAGACGCGCAATTTCAAGCACAGGTTCCAGCCTGCCTTCCATCAACCTTGGTTCATATGTCCGGCTCTGGGATGTCAGACCCAAATCAAACACTTCTTCAATCAGCGCAAACAACTCGGCGGCGAGAGCAGCTTCGAACCGTTTCAGTTCCGCCTCGCCTCCACCGGCTTCAGGCGCGGCAGCGACCAGCTCTGCCATCATTTCCGGAAGCCGCTCGTAAAGCTTGATCACCAAGTCCGACCGCTGACCGGTTTCTCGTTGAAGCTGGCGGATCCTTCGTTCCGAGGGGCGCGCCATTTGCCGCAAGAGTTCTTCACAAGCCGTAGCGTCCTGTCCGCCTTCCTGCCGTGCCCGAGCTTCCCGCAATATGTCACGCAGTTTTTCACTGGGTGTTCTTGCGCCTTGGGCTTCATATTCGGCCAAAAAAGCGACGTCATCGTCACTGAGCCGCACACTGATCGGGATGCTTTTGGGCATTTCCTTCACGCCACTCGTTTTCAAATTTCGATACCGTTTACATATGTATACGTTTGTATTGAAATGTCAACATATTTCACTTTATAATTGCATTTTCATAGTTAAACATCTTTAAATATCGCGACAAAATAAGGAAGACGCAGACCTAAATCAGCTAAGAGAAACAAAATCTTGTAACAAGAATACGAATGCCTGACAGGCTCTGACCTGTCTCGCCCCCGCCGCTCTGGCACATCAGGTTGTTTGGATGGAATGGTCCGCTGGCATCTGATGTCAAACTGACCGGAGACCCTGAACCGATTTGGCTGGACCTGAAACTCGGCTCACATTGCTATGCAGTTGTCTTGGCTATTTGGAATCGACCACTTTTTTGTTCAGCTCGTAGTTCCGGCTGTTCAAAATCCACCTGCCGACATTGTCCGCCAGCAGGCGGGCTGCTGTGCCATCGGACAACAATTCACTATAGCGTTGACTGACGTATGGATTGAGGTGGACGCAAGGCGATGTCCGCACGAATCCGCTGTGAATGAAGCCATTCATGACGTTCCAGTCGAGCGGCACAATGTTTTCGCCGCCATCAATGGCCCCAAACTGGGCCTGGCCGACGTACCGGCCGTGAATGATGTAATCCACGCGTTCAATCAAAAGCCGGTTTACATTCTCAAGAAAGGAAAAATTGTCGGACAGCTCAAGGACATTCAAGACATAGGTGTCAAACGGTTCGCCATATCGGTCACCGGCGTTTTTTGCGCCGAATTTTCCCTTTAGATCGATCCACGTCAGCAATGGAAATTGTCTTGTTTTCAAGGTGAATACCGTAAAAGGATTTTCGAAGGCGGGTGCCTCTGTATAAAGAAGAAACTTGGACCGCTGCGGTGTCTTTTTCAGCGACATCAAAAAATCTACATCGCCATTTTCGGCAGTTTTCAAGACCCGCTTCCAAGGGCCGGTGTAGACCGCTTCAAACGGGATGTCGATTTCGCTGAAGATCAATTTGTTCAGATCTACGCTCGCACCAACAATCCGCCCGCCTTCCCGCCAGTGGTAGGGCGGATAGTCGGGGTGTGCGGACGCAATTACCCGGTCGCAAGCCGAACCGGCTGCGTAAGCCCCGCTGATACTTCCTAACAGGAAAATCAGCCCGAGCCGGAATGCCAACATGCTTTCCTCCGAGACCGCGCCGTAAAGGTGTGGGTGCGCCTACTTATTCTACGAGCGGTCCACGATATTGCAAAACACTTAAGGCTCCCCAAACAGGCTTAGGCCCCGTTCCCTAATCCACGGAGGGATTAGTCCAACGCGCTGGACCAAATGGGTGTTGAAGCGCCCGCTCCACCAGCATCAGATGATCCTGACCGTAGAATGGATCGCCATCGACGATATAAGTGGGTGACCCGAACACATTCTGCTGTTTGGCCCATTCCGTGTTTTCCTGAAGTTTTGCTTGAACTTCTTCAGACGCTGCCTTCTCCAGCAGGATATCTGCATCAAAACCCAGTTTCGTTCCGATGGCTTTGAGCGCAGGAATATCGGAAAGGTCACAGTCCTCGTTCCAATGGGCTTCAAACAAGGCGTGCGCCATTCGATCGGGTTCAAGGCCATTTTCGCCAAGCGCAATAATCATTCCTGACGCGACGCTATAGTCGGCATCGTGGAAGGTCGGCCGGTTCGAAATGATCGGAACAGATCTGTATTCCGCCCACCGTTCGATTTCACGTCCGAAAAAGTAGTCCACATGGGCTTGTGTCCGGCCACGAAACCCCGCGCTTCTCTGGGCCTCAACGACCGGAGACAACAGCACCGGCCTGTGAACCAGCGTGGCATTGTACGCCTTGCAAATTCTCAGAATTTCCGCTGATCCGAGGTAAGCAAATGCAGAATGAGCGGAATAAACATATTCGATGGTTGGCATGTGGTGACCGGTTCAATTGAGGGTTCGGGACTTGGAAGGGTATTGCACAAGGATACACGGGAAGGGCCCGTGTCAGATGCTGTCCGCCAGGTTTTCTGCAAATTCCCCGGCTTCATGAGACCGCACCAGTGCGTGGCGGACGAGATCGTCAAAGTGTTTGGAAAACAGCTGCACATGACGGGTGTTGGAAAAGGCGAGGTAGCGCTGACCGAGATAAAGCGCTGCCCATTTCTGGCCAAACACGGTGAAAGGCGCGGAATACCGGTCATTTGCACCAAACAAATGCAGGCGCAAGGACGGATAGTGCTCGGCCAACGTCTGCCCCATCACATTCAGCTGCTCCTTCCGGCAGTCTGTGGAGAGGCCAGACCACATGCCCTCGCCCCGCGCAAAGGCCTCCAGAGCCTCCTTGGATAGGCAGATTTCCATGTCTGTTTCAGCACGGCTCAACAACGCCCGCTGGTCGCGTGTTCCCGTGATTGCCTGCCCCGCGGTCCGTAAGGTCTCGCCGGAGTACTCATGCGCTAAAACCGCTTCGGTTTTCAAAACATCGGGCAAGTTCGCTGGAACATGCCGAATTTTCGCGCCCACGGCATCGCGGTACCAGGCCAGTAGGTGTTCATCGACCGGATGCCGGTCGGTTTCGGCCACCTGCACTGCCTGATCCAGGATTTCCGCAGCTGCGCCCTTGTGCGCCGATAGTCCCAGCAGCCAATCGGCCGAAACGCCAAGGGCTGTGGCAATCGCCGCCAAAGCCTGCCCATTCGGCAACCGCGGGCTGTCTTCAGACAGCAGCTGGGAGACGGTCGACCGGTCTAAATCGGCACCACGGGCCAAATCGGAGCGGTTCATTTCCCGCTCCCGCAAGGCGGTGCTCAAACGCTCGCGGAACAATTCTGCTCTGTCTCGCTTATCCATTTGCGAGTATTGTCACTGAAGTTTTGGAAAATCAATCAATGGGCTATTTTTTCATCAAAGTAGTCTACTCCGAAGTGACCTTGCCTGCTCCCGGCGATGTGCATGCAGATCTCAACGAAAAGAGCGTCTAAGTATAATTAGCGATAAAGTGGGGAAAACAGGAACTTTAAAAGTGAATGCCTCGCTCAAAACATAAATCATTAGATCTGTCCCGTTGCGTTAATTCAATATAGTCTAGCTCCAAGGTGCATCTATTCAATTTCAATAATTGCAGTTGAGGCTGGACACGTTTGGTGGGGTGTTTTGAGTTTTGCGGATATTCATTGATAAGGCCAAAGATTTTGCCCGGTGGACACTCGTCCGGGACTGCGATCCGGAACTGGCATTAGCCCAGTGCAAGGAGCTGAATTTCCAAATTCCGCTGCTCTATGTGCTTTTGATGCTGAATGCGATTGCAGTGTCATTTACCCATCGCGACGTCGCGCCGACTTTTTTAACGATCGGCATCCTTGTACCAATCCTCTTGTTAACGATCTTCCGCCTACTGGTATGGGTCCGCTCGCGCCATGATCAACTCACACCGGACCAGGCAATCAATAAACTGCGCAGAACTGTGATTATGGCGAGCGTTATCTCGGTTATTTATATCACTTGGTCACTCAGTCTCGACAGCTATGGAGGCCCGACAGAACGAGGCCATGTCGCCCTTTTTATCGCGATCACGGTGATTGGCTGTATCTTTTGTCTGATGCACCTGCCCCAGGCGGCCATCATGGTCATGCTGATAGTGACGGTGCCCTATCTTGTTCACTATCTCGGCCAGAATGAAGATGTTTATACGGCGATTGCGCTGAATATCTTTCTCGTCTGTCTTGTTATTTTGAAAGTGCTGTTCAATGGCTATTTTGCGTTTTCTGACCTGATAAAATCCAGATCCGAGCTCTCTGCCAAACAGCGGGAAACCGAACTTCTGAATGCAGAAAATGAGCGTTTGTCACAAACCGACTATCTAACCGATCTGCCGAACCGCAGGCATTTTTTCAAAAGGCTGGATCAACACATAAAAGAGGCCGCCAGTTCAGATAGCGTTTTTGCGGTTGGCGTCATCGATCTCGATCAGTTCAAACCGGTCAATGACACCTATGGCCATCAAATAGGTGATCAGCTTCTGACCGCAGTCGGCGCCCGGCTTGAAGAGCTTAGCCTCCCTGGGCTGGAAATTAGCCGTCTGGGCGGCGATGAATTCGGCTTGCTGTTTCCGGGCGGGCCGGATACAGCACCGCTTGCTGCCAGAACCGTTTGCGATGGCCTCCAACAACCGTTCCAGATCGGCGATCTCTCGATTTCTATTGGCGCTTCTTGCGGCTTGGCCTTTTATCCAGAGGCTGGTGAAACAGCGCATGCCCTGTTCGACCGCTCTGACTATGCGCTTTACAATTCCAAGGCGTCATCGCGCGGCAGCCTGACAATCTACTCGGCAGACCACGAAGCCAAAATGCGCTCCACAAAAGCTATTGAGAGCGCGTTACAGAGTGCAAACATAAGGGAAGAGTTCGAAGTTCATTTTCAGCCGATTGTGGCCTTGCCGGACCAAAAAGTAGTTGGGTTTGAGGCGCTTGCGCGCTGGACCAGCCCCAAACTGGGCTCGATTCCACCTGATGTTTTCATTCAAGTGGCGGAACGCACGGGTCAGATCCAGCGTTTGACTATCCAGTTTTTCACCATGGCTATCGAACAGATCAATAATCTGCCAGATCACATCAAGCTCGGGTTCAACCTGTCGGCGCATGACATCACCTCGCCCGAAACGGTTGCCAGGCTACTGGACATCATCAAAACCAACAAAATCAATCCCAAACGGGTCACATTCGAACTTACGGAAACATCTGTCATCGGCAATTATGATGCCGCTGTTTCGTGCCTTCATGCATTGCGGAATGCGGGCTGCCGGCTGGCTCTGGATGACTTTGGCACCGGTTATTCAAGCCTCAGTTACTTGCACCGATTGCCAATCGATTGCGTCAAGGTCGACCGCAGCTTTGTTGCAAATCTGAGCGATCCCGTGGCCAATGGCGTTATCACGTCGGTTGTAAACCTGTGCCAATCGATGCAGCTAGTCTGTGTGGTGGAAGGGGTCGAACAAGAAAGTCAGGCAGAAGCGCTGAAAGACATGAATTGCCAGCTTGTTCAGGGTTTTCTGTTCAGCCGCCCACGGCCATTTTCAGAAATTGAAACCAGTATCGGGAACTCCGGAACAGTTGCAGGATTGCCGCTTACATCAGAAATCCCAGAAGACCTCCTGCGCCGCTCAGCAATGTAGAAGCGGTTTACTCACCAGCACCAGTGTAAGCCCCCGCTAAAACTGGATTTCAAGCACAACAACCATATGTCAAACTGAAATATAACGCCCGCCTTTACATTACGTTCAGCGTATAAAAACAGCTCATGATGTACAGTTTTGATCTCACGGACGTTTATCAGAACGCATAACTACAGCCTGTAAAATCTCTTTGCATAGGCATTTATTACAATCCCAAAATCAAAAGAAACAATTGAGAAACAATTCTTTTGGCAAATTCCAAATAAACTTACGTCACCGTTACGTAATTTAAACAATTTCCCTCTCAGTGTGAGCCTATCAGATTTTTACAATAATCTACCTGAGATTTACTATGAATTTTCACCCATACTTTAAGATGCAAACCATTGTCGAAAAGTCGCGGTATTTTATTCGTTGGTTTTTGATTGATACACTTGAGCCAGAAATCGCACTCGCAAAGTGCAAAGAACTGAATTCTCAGATCCCGCCGCTTTATCTGCTTATCATTTTGAACGCAGTTGCAGCTGCTTATACATACCGCGATTTGGCACCGGCTTACCTGACAATCGGCACCCTCACGCCAATCCTTGCCTTTACAGCGTTACGGCTTACTTCTTGGGTCCGCTCCCGCCATATTGAGCTCACTCCCCAACAAGCAATCCGCAAATTGCGCCAGACAGCTGTGTTGGCCGGTGTGGTAGCGGCTCTGTACGTTTCATGGTCTTTCGCTCTGAAAAGCTATGGCGGCATCACAGAACAAAGTCATGTCGCAATCGTCATCACAACGACGGTCTTTGGCTGTGTCTTCTGCCTCATGCATTTGCCGCAAGCTGCCATCTTGGTCATGCTGATTGTAACTGCGCCATATCTTGTTTTTTTTCTCAGCAAAAATCAGGAAGTTTATGCGGCAATCGCCTTGAACCTTTTCCTAGTGTCCCTTGTTATCCTGAAAGTCCTGTTCAACAGCTACAACGCTTTTGTAAACTTGATAAAATCCCGGACTGAGCTGGCAACCAAACACCAAGAAACAGAACGGCTGAATAGCGAAAACGAGCGGCTGTCCCACACCGACTTTCTTACAGATCTGCCCAACCGCCGGTACTTCTTCAAGAAAATAGACAAGCACTTGGAAGCCGTCAAAGACAGCAGAGAGCCTTTTACGGTCGGTGTGATTGACTTAGACCACTTCAAGCAAGTCAACGATACCTATGGCCACAAAACTGGCGATCAGCTTTTGGTGGCGGTGGCGTCCCGTATTCAAAACCTTGACCTGCCGGACCTCGAAATCTGCCGGCTCGGCGGTGATGAATTTGGACTGTTGTTTTTAGGCGCGCCAAACACCGCAGCCTCGGTCGCGCAAACAATCTGCGACCGCCTTCAGCGCCCCTATCAAATCGGCGAAATGAGCATCACCATCGGCGCCTCTTGCGGGCTGGCCAAATTCCCGGAAGCGGGCGAGACCACACACGAATTGTTCGACCGCTCAGATTATGCGCTCTACAATTCCAAAACCACGGTCCGCGGCAGCGTCACGGTTTATTCTGCCGACCACGAAGCCAAGATCCGCTCTGACAGAGCTATCGAAAGCGCTTTGCAACGGGCTGATGTTTACGTGCAATTCCAGGTACATCTTCAGCCTATTGTTGCCCTTCCGGACCGGACGATCACTGGTTTTGAAGCGCTCGCACGCTGGACCAGTCCAGAACTCGGCCAAATCTCACCGGATGTTTTCATTCAAGTCGCGGAGCGTACCGGACAAATTCAACGGCTCACAGTTCAGCTGTTTGCTATGGCCGTAGACCAAATCAGCGCTCTGCCGGACAACTTGAGGCTGTCTTTCAATCTTTCGGCCCACGATATCTCGTCCCCTGAAACCGTTGGCCGATTGCTGAAGATTATTAAAAACCACCACATCGATCCGGCTCGGATTACTTTTGAAATCACCGAGACATCGGTCATTGACAGTTATGAGGCGGCCGAAACCTGCTTGAACAAACTGCGGGACGCAGGGTGTAGATTGGCGCTGGACGATTTCGGCACCGGATACTCCAGCCTTGGCTATCTCCATAAGCTTCCGATCGATTGTGTGAAAATCGACCGGAGTTTCATAGCCAATCTCGATGATCCGATTTCAGGCGGTGTTGTGACATCGGTTTTGAACCTTTGCCGCACTATGCAAATTGCTTGTGTCGTAGAAGGTGTTGAAAATCTCAGTCAGCTGGACGCTTTGGAAGAACTGCATTGCCCATTCGTTCAAGGCTATCTGTTTTGCCCGCCAATGCCGTTTGACGAAATTTCGGAAAGTCTGGCGAGCTCCGAGGCTATTGCCGGTTTGCCGCTTGCGCCAAAGAACGAAACAAAACACCATCATCAGGCCGCAATTTAGGGGATGGATTTAACAACTCAGCTGGTGTTCGCAATCCGGTAAACGCAGCGGCGGTCCCCCGACAAGAGGTGCTCTTGGCGCTCCACCGCGACTCCGCCGCCCAACACAGCCTTAAACAGACTAAGTTCGGACCGGCAGAAGCCCTGACAAGCTGTGGCAGCCGCGCAGATCGAACAATGGTTCTCAATCAACAAGAACCCGTCATCGTCCGCTTCCACTTCGGCCATATAGCCTTCCCGGCTGCGAAGGGCCGCCAGTGCCGCAACCTTGCCACCCAGATCATCGTTCGCGCTAACAGCCTCTGAATATAGCTGTCGGCTTTGCTCTTCGCGCCGCGCAATCAATTTGTCGAGACCGTCCTTGCCATAGAGATCTGTAACGCCGTTCAACAACCCCAAAATCAGCGCCGCATGATTGTCTGGAAACTGGCCATGGCCTTGCTCGCTCAACGACCAGTTCCGTTTTGGCCGGCCAACGGTCCCTTTAAGGTCTTCAAAAACGACCAGCTTGTCCTCCAGCAGCCCATCGAGCTGTTGGCGGACGGCAACGGAAGTGACCTCCAGCGTCTTGGCAAGTTCGGCTGCGGTCTGCGGGCCGGACACCTTCAGGGCATTGAGCAATCGGGTACGTGTGCGGTCTGACATAACTTATGAATATAACCACGCTTACGATAAAGAAAAGGATCGCTTATCTAATCTTTGGACCAATTGCGTTCATTTTCTTGAACTGTGCTTTGTGGTACCCGACCCATATGACTGGTGGCACCAAACGGCAGAAAGACATGCGCAAGGCGCTCCGCATTTTGGTGCCACGGGTACCGATGGCCGATGCAGAAGCGATTTTGGCCTTGGCGCTGGCCGGTCACTTGCGTCATCTGCCGCCCTACATTGCCGTTTGGCAGGCAACAACCAGCCACATCCGCCACAATCACACGGACTATGATGCTTTATTGGACGAAGGCTATGATCGGGATGCTGCGCGTTTTTTTGTCATCGATGCCATGAATTTGGTTTTGGAAAACTGGGGCTGCCAGAAACGGCTTTCGGCAGACGACAACAGTCTTGACTAACCATGGCGTCATCCTTTCCTCTCCACCCTATACCTTGTCATATTTGCCAATTATCCTAGGTGAAAGGATACTTATCAAAGATCGGGCCAGGGAGGTCGCCAATCGTGTCCCATTCATTGCTAAAAGCGCTTGTTTTTACAGCTTTCTCCTCAATTTTGGTGCCAGTAGAAGCCATGTCTGAAAACCGGATTGACCTCATCCGCCCGGATGCCCCGGAGCTCGCCGCCCACGGACCACACAGTGTTGGCCGGCTGACGCTGGAGCTAACGAACCCCGATCAATACGACATTGTCCGGATCGCAGCGGACGAAACACCGGAACGATACGACCGCCCGTTAACACTAGAAGTGTTTTATCCGGCTGAGCCTCATGACGCCTCGGAAGCGATGCGCGTGATTTTGCGCGATGGCCAACGGCAAGCCGATATACTCGGGCTTTCCAAGCAAAACGCCACCGCTGACCGGAACACTGCCCCCTACCCGCTTGTTTTGATTTCTCATGGCTATCCGGGCAACCGGTTTTTGATGAGCCATTTGGCAGAAAACCTCGCGACAAAGGGCTATGTGGTCGCTTCGATCGATCACACCGACAGCCTCTATCACGATAAGGCGGCTTTTGGTTCAACGCTGGTCAACCGGCCGTTGGATCAGATGTTTGTCCTGAATGAAATGGACAGGCTGTCAAAGGCCAAGGAGACACCTCTCGCGGGTCTCATCAACACGGAGCGGACAGCCTTAATCGGCTATTCCATGGGCGGTTATGGCGCCATTATTTCCGCCGGCGGCGGGGTGACCGACAAGGCGATCGACTATGATTGGGGAGCTCCCGATGGCTTGCTTGGCATACATAAAGCCGGCAGCAGCAGCCATGAAGCGCTTTTGGATCCACGGCTAAAAGCCATTGTTGCAATTGGTCCCTGGGGCCGGAACCGGGATTTCTGGGATGCTAAGGGGCTTTCGGGTGTCCGCATCCCAGCGCTCTACGTTGCCGGCAGCGTGGATGATGTTTCTGAATACGAAACCGGCATCCGCAAGATCTGGGAGGAAAGCACAGGTACTATCCGGCATTTATTGACGTTTGTCAGCGCCAATCACAACGCAGCTGCGCCGATGCCGGCACCGGCAGAATCCTATGCTTTTAGTGAGGAGCTTGGCTGGGCCCCATTTGATCATTACGCCGATGCGGTTTGGGATACGGTGCGTATGAACAACATCTTGCAGCACTTCACGACCGCCTTTGTCGACCTGCATCTGAAACACGACACCGACAAAGCCGCTTATCTCGACCTTGTGCCGACCGCAGAAGATGGTGTCATGGCCAAGAACGACGATGGGACGCTGTCTCCGGATCACACCTATTGGCACGGTTTTGCGGATCGGACAGCCAAGGGGCTGAAATTCGAAACGCTAGGCAAAGGCAAATAGCGCAATTCTGCTGGCCCGACGGTAGGACGCGATCCTTGCCAATGACATGGTTATGGGTCACCTGCTCAAGGCATGGCGTGTTGAAGATCAGGTCCGATCCGAGCTCGAAAAAGACAAACCGATCAGCGTCCATTTTTTCGAAGACTTTTCTGAAGCCAAATCCAGGATTTCTGGTGGCCTTTAACAAGGCCGTCCCCGGCTGCCGCGGGCAAGTAGACACCAACGAGAAACTGAGTTTTTAAAAATACGTGCTGAACACTATTGTTCTGTGCATTCGGGTTTGAACTTAAACTGCAGACACCAATTCAATTGTTTTTGCGCCCGAAGAAGGAAAGAAGCTTGATCGCGAGACTTTTTTTGGGGGGAGGAAGGATTCCCACAAACTCGGCAAGGTCAATGTACCCATCGTGCCGGAAGTTCAAGTAACTATCAGCAAGATCAAGCGGTATTTCGAAAACATGATCGCAAGGGTACTCGTCTCCGTCGTCCTGAACACGCTGGTTGGTAATATGTTCACCCCTTATCGAATGATACGCCTCAGGGAATTGCCCTTCCTCCTGTAAATGCAGCGGATCATCATTGTTTCCATCGTGCGTAACTTTCCATTTTGTTCGGCCATTCGATAAGAATTGCGCTGAACACCACATGATAATCTCGTTGACTTCACAAGCGATGATATCTGTTTTTTGAGAAATTGTTTCGATCAAAGAAGCATTTTTTCTAATGAAACTGTCATCTTCAAGCCAAACAATTGTCCAGTTCGTATTGCGGCCTCGCCCTATCCAAGACGCAGTAACCGGACCATGGTCGCAAACCTTGCGACCCAGCTCGAACTGAAAATATTCACCAACCTCTTCAATCGAACACTTCAAACCAATGTAACAAAGCCTGTAACCCATTCATTTCTATCCCAATACTTTTTCGCATAACCCGATCGGAGAAAAGAGGCACGTCTGCGGCTTTGCCAGCAAATGACCAGATCGTGTTTCATGTTCTTATGGCCGGCGGGCGATCAGATCGATCTCGACCAAGGCACCAACGGCAAGACCGGTCACCCCAATACAAGTGCGGCCCGGCAACTTGCCGTCTTCGAAGAACGAGCGATAGGTCTCGTTCATCTCTTCATAGTCCCGTTCGAATTGTGTCAGATACACTCGAGCGAAGGTCACATTCTCCAGCCCCAGTTCCAGCCCACCCAATACGATCTTGAGGTTCTCCATAACCCGTTCGGTCTGGGCGGCCACCCCATCCGGCAAGGGCGCATCAGGAGCATCTGGATCTGTCGGCATTTGTCCGGTGACAAATACCCAGCCGTCAACTTCCACCGCGTGAGAAAATGGAGCAACTGGTCGTGGACCTCGATCGATCATGTGATGGATTGGCAGCATAGGGGTCTCCTTAATCAACTAACAGGCTGATAGATCCATTGCTCCGGAATGTGAGCGGTCACAGCCTCGCCGACAAGAACCTCACCAGGTTTTTCAATGAATCCAACGAGTCCACGCAGACGGCGCGCCTTTTGCGCAAACAGAAGATCCAACCCGTCGCGGTCAGGATAGTTTTTCGCAATGGCCGCCCCGGCGAAGCGGCACGGTGCGTTATCGCCATCGACCCGGATCACCAATCCACCTTCAAACACGAGCCGTGTTCGTGGCGGCACCAGCGACAGATTGGGAACGCCGGACAGGGTAATGTTACCGCCGATCCATTCCGATTTCAGGTCAGGGATCTCCATCCGTTCAGCAATGATGCCGAGCTCCTCAACAGACAGGATCGAAATCTGGCGCTCGTTGCACATCTCGGTGCCGCGCGGATACCAAGGCTCCCGTCCACCGGACTTGCGTGTAAACCCTGCATGCCGGTCGCCCGGAATACCTTCAAAAGTCAGTTCAAGGCGGTCTACTGGCAGGGTTTGAAAATCATCGATGGCCGGTGTGCCAAACACGCCTTCCACCTGTCCGGAGAGTTTGAATTTGCGGGTTACCTGCAGATCATCAGGAAGACTGACAAGATGGTCGGCCATGAATGTATCCTATTTAATCGGTCGTGATGATCTGTTTAGGCGAAACAGCCTCCGACAACCAGCAAATCCCGTTGATGGAAACATTTGATTTCTTGATACATTTGGTAAGGTTACAGCGTCAAAATGATGAGAGTGGTTTCTGAGTGACTTGAAAGGATCAGCGTTGGATAAACATCCAAAGTCATCTGTTCCCAAGGTGTTCGGCATTTTGGCGGGTCTGGCTCAAGTGTGTTTTGCCAATTCTGACGCATTGGCGGACCGGGTATTGTTTGTGCAAGACAACGCCTATCCACCTTATATGACTGTAAAAGACGGTGCGGCCGGTGGTCTTTACGCGGCAATCTTAAATGAGGCCAAAGAACGCCTCGGGTCGAGTGAGTTGGAAATTCTAGCGGTTCCTTGGACAAGGGCAACGGTTCTCGTCAAGAACGGCAGTGCGCAAGGATTGGTTGGAAGCTACTACAAACCGCAGGACCGCCCCTGGATCCGGCATTGGTCCGAGCCGATTTTCCATGAAGAAGTCAGCATTTTCTGCCGGTCAGGTATTGCGCAACCTGGCTGGATCTATCCTGATGACTACAAAGGCCTCCTGTTTGGCAATGTCGCCGGATATAGAGCCCCGGGCGACCGATTTTTCGAGTTGGTCGCGCAAGGCCAGATCAAATTGGAAGAAGCCCAGACCACGGAACAAAACTTGAGCAAACTTTCCCTCGAACGGATCGATTGTTACGTGGTGGAGCGTGTCGCAACGGAAATTCTAATCCGCGAAAAGAACATCACCAATGTCGACAACGTCGGCACCGCCTCCATGGAAGCGGCTTACATCGGCTATTCCGATAAGTGGACCGGCCCGGAAGCGGACGCGTTTATCGAGGCGATGGACGCTGTAATAAAAACCATGAAAAAAGATGGGACGATTGACAGGATCGTCTCCCGTTATCCGGAAAGTTGACAATAACTCTTCAAAATCCTCTTCGGTCATGACGTAAGGACACCCCCCCTTTTTCCCTGTTTTCGGGCATATTTGGCGCTCATGGATTTGTCTTTGATTAAGTTTCCTTAAGTAGCTTACCTAATCGACATCAGTGGAAAGGACCGTCAGATTGCGGGCTCGAATTTCGTGGCATTTTACCTCACCGTGGCAAAACCTTTTTTGCCGCGTGGAAGGAGACGCGGTATCCAAGCAAAGCGCATGACGATAAAGAAAACTCTCACTGTTCTGGCTTCGGCCGTCTCCATCATCTGGCTTGGTAGCTACCAGTTGAGCGCCAGCGGAGACATCAAAACAATTACATTGGTTCAGGATTCCGACTATCCCCCATTTATGATTGCTGAGCATGCTGGTCCGGCCGGAATTTATGCAGACATTGTTCGCGCAGCCGACGAACGTTTGCCAGGCTACAACATTCTGCTGACTGCCTCTCCCTGGCCGCGGGCCAAATTCCTGGTCGAAACCGGCCGGGCCAATGGTCTTGTGGGAACTTACCATAAACCGATACGCCGGCCCTGGATCCGGCACTTCTCAACTCCACTGGCAACCGAAACGATTTATGTCTATTGCCGGGATGGAGTCGCCAAGGAGACCTGGAACTACCCGCAAGATTATGCGGGCCTTCTGTTTACCAACAATGCCGGATTTGCAACTCCAGGCACTAAGTTCTTCGAGTTGGTCGAGCAAGGCAAGATCGAAGTCATTGAAGAACAGACAACCGATGAGAACCTGCGCTTACTGCATATCGGGCGTGCCGATTGCTATGTGCAGGAACAAGTTGCTGTTGAGATCTCCTTACGCTTGAATAAGTTTCACAACATCAAACCGATCCGCAAAGTGCTGAAAGAACCGGCGCATATTGGCTATAGCGAGCATTGGAGCGCGTCGGACGGGGATGCATTTATCCAAGAGATGGACCAAGTTCTGGAAGAGATGGCCCAAGACGGAACAATCAGCGACATCATCATGAAGTGGACCGACGGCACGATCTAGCGCCGTAGTTCTCCCGTCGCCGGACAGGTTTTCTGCCATCAACTGTTGTGCCCCAAACTGAGTGCATACCAATATTTATGCAATCTGCACAAGATTTCCCCTTCGCACTGCACAATACAGGATTGTAAACTTACCTTGAGAAAGCAAAGGTGAGCCTGTCCGATGACGCAGCCGGAGTTGAACGAAAGTACATTTGCCAGATTGATCAACATCGCTGGCCGGCAACGCATGTTGTCCCAGCGTGTCGGCTTTCTATCGGCGGTTCTCAATTCCGTTCAATCGCAAACAGAAGATCAAGAACTGCAGCAATCCGACAGCCGTCTTGAAATGCTAAAGATGGCCGCTGCCGATTTTGAGCGCGGTTTTACAGTACTTCGACAAGGGGACCCGTCTCAGGATCTGCCATTTTGGGATTCAGAGGGTATCCGCGCCATATTAGCGGGGACCGGCAGTCAAAAGGGCCTGCGAACAATCAGTCACTTTATGACTGAAACCCGGCATACAATCAGCGTTTTGGAAAGTGGCAAAACCCGGCCAGACCAGGAGCTTGAGGCATTCTCCACATTCGTTTTGACCGATGTACTTGGCGTTTTGCAGCAAATTGTCACCGCCCTTGAACACGACTTTCAAACAGAAACGGCAAAGCGGCAGAAACAACGTGACCAGGAAATCGACAGGGTCCGGGCTGCGGTCGAAGAAATCCAGCGCGCTTCGAAATTCTCGCGCCTAATTGCCCTGAACGCCAAGATTTCGGCCAACAGGGCCGGCCAACATGGTAGCGAATTCCGGGCATTGACCGATGAAATCAAACAGATTTCAGACGATATTACGGAAAGCTCTGATGATATCATCCGCTTTCTTGCCTTTGCCTGACACCGCAAAATTCTAAAAGTTATTGCGCCCGAACAATGCACCCCAGCCAGCTCAAGCTGGTTGCCGCAACCTCATTTGTGAGTCCGATCTCGCGTCTATCCCGCCCAATAATACAGACATCTCGATTTTTACGGATTGAATTGCATGTAAATACAATCATTAATTGCATATTGTTGTTTGGGAGACGGTCATGGCGATTACGATAAAACTTACCAATGATACGGGTATGAGCACGGGCAATGGGACTGTTTGGGTGGCCGGCTGGATCAATGCCAGTGACAGCAGCAGTTTCAAAATCTTGCAAAAAGGTGGCAGTTTTGCTGCCCCGGCAAACCCGTCCGAACTGCCATTTCACAGTTTGCCGGATGTCGCTACGGTTACGCTCGACGAGAGCACCAACGGCAATGACCGCTTGTTGTTCGTGGTTGCCCAAAACCAGCCTGCGGCCCTTGCCATCAGTAACAACGCCCCAACTCAATATGCGCAGTACCCCTATGCGGCAGAACCGGGGGACGGAGTGCAGCCGGCCGGGCCGTACGACGTGTTTGAATTCGGAATGGACGCACAATTCAATGTAACCGCAGTCAGCGGATTCGGCCTGAATTTGCGGTTTTCAGCCACCAATCCAGCAACCGGCCACCTGCAGTACTATGGCATCGACGCTAGTGTCAGCCGGGAACAAATTGGTGCAGCCTTTACCGCATTTGTTGCCAATGAGGCCAAAACCTATGCACCTGCTGCCGATTTTGCAGAGCTTTTGTATTCCGCGCCGCTTCCAGGTACCACTTATATGCCGCCGATGATCGGCAATGAGTTTTTTGCGCTTTGCGACCCCAATGACATGCTCGCGGCCAAAAGCGGCAACTACACCGGCAGCACATCCGATCCACTTGCAAGCTATTGGGACACGGTGCTGGCCCAGTTCTTTGCCGAAGGCAACCGGATCAGCCTCAACTTAAGCGCAAATCCAGCGGCTCCAGAAATTTATTCTGGAATTTGCGGACCAAAAACCAACCCCGAAACTGGCTACGCCACACAGGCTTACTGCCTGAGTAACGGCACCAACTCCTACGACATCTACAAACCGAAACCTGGACTTCAAAGTGCGCAGTATGTTTTCCAGCAAGCCTTCGGAAACCTGACCCCAGCTGGTAGCGCGGGTGACGCAGGCTTGTTGCAGGACGCCATTTGGGAAGCTCTTTGCAGGGGCGTCGCCATGTCGGGCGTACTTCTTCCGACAACACCGCTGGAGCTGGAGCCTGGCTTTTCAACGCTGGCCTGGAACAATGCAGCGAGCTGGTACCGGGCAGGCAGCACCTGCCACTATTACGCAAAGTTCCTGCATTGCAGCGATATCGATGGCAACGACTGCCGGATCAGCGGAAAATCGCCGATCTACTATGGCGGCGCGGCCTATGGGTTCTCCATGGATGAAGATCCACTTGGCCCCTATTCCGGCCCGAATGTCCCCTCCAAGACGCCCTTTAATGTCTCCTCAGGTACCATCAAACTGTCCATTGGTCCCTGGCTCGGCACCACTCAAGCATCCTTTGCTCCGAGTGCGGCAGTTAGATAGTGGGGGTTCGCCTAGGCAATTGTTTTGATCCCGGCTCCACGCCCAGACCGGACTGAAGCTTTAGTCGGCCGGATCCCAATCTGCGATCGGAGCACCGAGGGCTGCAGCCATACGGCCGATCGCTGCGATTTGGGGAGCGTCTTTGCTTAGGAAATCTGAAGCGGCATAGCCCCACCAATCCCAGCAGCCTTTCGGATTGCCGCCAATCGCGCCAAACCAATTGAAAATATCACCGGGAATGACAGCCGCTTGCGGGTACAAAACGACAATCCGGTTGCTTTCCGCCCAGCGATTGTACTGAGTCAGGCGCGCATATTTTTCGCCGATCAGCCCACTGAACTGCTGGCAGCCGTGAAGCGCGATATGAAGGCGGCAGGTTTCCACATCTGCGCAAGCTGTCGGAATATAGGCATACCCAGTATCCCCCATTCCCGGCACACCGTCTGCATAAAGTGTCTGATCAAAGGACTTCAAGTTGGTTTCGACGGGTTCCGCCTCAGGTTCAAGCGAACCGTATAGCCAGGAGAGGATATCGCGCGCCTGCTCGATCTTCCCCGACGCCCCGTGCGGCGCGGGGCAGCTGTTCAAATAGTCCGGAGCTGTGATCGCGCAATCGACCACCCCACAAGAGAGATCCATTTTGGCGTCTTGCCGGTTGGCCGGGCAGGCATTGGTTGCCTCAGACGCGGTCAGAAACCCGTGACCGGCGTCGACATCCCGCACAAACCGAATGTTTTCCGGCGGGACATTTAGCGCGGCATAGACGTCAGCGAGCGCTGCCATGGTTGGCCGGCGCACCGTTTCATCCGCTGACCCGTGAAACAGATAAATCCGGTCATCGGCAATATGTGCGATCGGATCAATTTCTTCTTCGTATTGCTGCATCACCGCCAGCGACTGCGCCGGCTCCGGCGGGCTCGGAGTGTTGTCCATGCACACGCCGACCGCTTTCACCACACGATAGTGGCGGATCATATTCCACCAGGACTGCACCACAGCACAGCCATAGGGACCGCCGGCCACAACCCCGGCCCCGGCAATGTTTCTGGAAAAGGCTGTTTGCAGCTGCACTGCCATGAAGGCCCCGCTGGAGAGCCCCGAAACGGTCGTCTCGGTGACATCCAGGGTCAACTTGGGCAATGGCTCGGCCGCCACAGACGTGCACATAGCCAATCCGAGCATCAAACAACCGGCTGAATTTGCAGAAACCCATCTTGAAAAGCGCATTGCAACCACCTCACAAAAACAATCAATGATTGAATTTATCAAGGCCACCAACTTCACGCAACGGCAACGCACAATTTCCTATCGCGACGCAATAGAAATGCCCCTCTCCCCTCACCGGCACGGTTTGCGAGGGGAGCTAGACGATCCAAATCATTACTGGATTGGAACCGGGCAAACCATCTGAGTGTGCTGCGAATTAATCCAGCAGTTCGGCGGAAGCGGTCCAGATGGGATCGGATAGTAGTAGTACACCGGCTGCTTGTTGGCATTGGCGATCGCCGCGCCTGTTGCCACACCAGCTGCATAGGCGGCACCCGGGTGATAATAGGGACCATAGGGCGGATATGGCGGGTAGTATGGGTGATAAGGATGATGCCAGGCCCGGCACTTCGGATCTTGTGGTGCGTGGTAACAATAAGGTCCGTAAGGCTCGAACCCGACCGCGCCCTGCTGAGGTGCTGCAGCCATATGCCGATGCCGCGGCTTTGGGCCGTGGTCAATGAACAAGGCAACTCCAGTTGCGCTTTCCGGCAACTCACCGCGCAGTACTTTTACGCCGTAAACGACCGTCGAGCCTTCGGTTGTTGCTGATGTCAGTTCGACCATTGCCGGTGGTTTATCAGTTCCGCTCAAGACACTCACCACCGCGTTGGGCGGAACTTGATTGAACGTGTTGCCGTCTTCCCAATAGACCGAAAAGTCGGCGTTCGAGATTTGACCGCCCACCCGGTAGGGCCGTTCACTGAAAAACAAAACACCGGTATTGGCGTCCTTTAAGGTGAGCGTTTTCCCGTCGAACGTCATCGATCCGGCCTGCTGGACATAATCATAGGCCGGCGGCGGGGCCGGATCGCCTCCGGTTGCCGTCTGAGCCGACGCAATCCCGCAGGTAAAACAGATGGCCAAGACGGCCGGTAGTGCAGACGAGACTTTCATGAACCCCTCCTCCCAGTTTCAAAATGACTCCGATGCCGGTCGTGCGAGATTGGCATGTGCAACCAGCAAGCCCTGTGACGTGGAACACATTTTCAGGCAAATGCATCGGAAAGACGGCACCAGGATGAAGCTTTTGTTAGGTAAGCATCCGCAGATCAGCTGGCTGTTCTGCAAACAGACTTGGCAATTTCCGGCGAACACGCAAGACTACGGTCCTATCGACAGCCACCGGAAATGCGATCATGATCCTTCGCAGCCTTTGCATCACAGCCCTGATTCTGCTGCCAGCCACTGCGCACAGCGGTGATTTAACCGTCAACGCAGGGGACGTGATTTCTGCGGTCAGTGGATATCAGAATGGCGACTATTACCGGGCTGTGCTGGTCAACAACGACGGCGATGCGGATCTTTATCTTTTCAGCCGGGACATCAATGAAATTCACCTGGAGGCCACAGCACCCGGCATTGCCGTCACCGGGATTGGCGGATCAGATGCCGCGCTCACCACCACGGACAAAGGCGCCCTCAAGGTCCAATCAGAAAACATCGCCATCGGCCGGCACCGCTGGCAGCAAACACTGACGATCTTTCATCGCAATGGCCGGTTTGTGGTCGCCGGCTACACTTATTCCTTCTATGACACGCTGGCGGTGGACGCCAATGGGGAGGTCCTGACCGGCGAATGCGACGTTAACCTACTGACCGGAAAAGGTTTCTTGGACGGCAAGGCAATCCGCACCAACCTGAAAGCGCTGCCCGTTTCTGAGTGGTCCATGGACACCAGTCCGCCGGAATGCTCCTGGGAATAAAAAAGGGAGACTTCTTACACTGAAAGTTATCTCAGGCGCCAAAAATCACGCTGAAAGTATGCACAATGAAAATCTGAACCAGGATCACATTTTCAGGCTATCTCTATTAATTCTTTCAAATAGTCATAGGCTCAGCTTTCAATCCAATACATTTTTAAGAACCAGAATAGACCATCTGAAATATCTCCCAATATTTGGAGGACTATCGGATGAAACAGCATCTTATTCTCGCAAGCCTTGTTCTTTCTCTTGTTCCTGCCTCTGCCTCTTCTCAAGACGTCCTGCTGGTTCAGGACGAGGCCTACCCACCGTTCATGGATAAACAGGATGGCAAACCGGCCGGGATCCTGGCAGATATCATCCAGGCAGCAGCAACCAGGATGGCAAATCAAGGCGCCTTCAAACTGGATACGGTTCCCTGGTCCCGCGCCGTAAAGCTTGTGGAGGGCGACAGGGCCCATGGATTGGTTGGAACATACTACAAGCCCGAGGCGCGTCCTTGGATCGGAACCTACTCAGAACCATTGATGACAGAAGAAGTTGGCATCTATTGCAAGCCTGGGGTCGCAAACGCCAGCTGGGCCTATCCAGATGACTATAAAGGCCTCACATTCGGCAACAACACAGGTTTCCAATCGCCCGGCGCAGCGTTTTTTGCCCTCGTCGACGCCGGAGACATCAAACTCGAAGAAGCCCAAACCACAGCGCAAAACCTGAAGAAACTATCGTCCGGTCGGATCGATTGTTATGTGCAAGAGCGGTTGACGACGGAAATCGCGATTAACAAACACAAACTCGATAACATTGAGTTCGTGGCGAATGCGAGTGAAGAGAAATCCTTTATCGGTTTCCGGAAGTCCTGGAATGGACCAGAGGCTGACGCCTTTATTGAGGCGATGGATGCAGCCATTGTGTCCCTCAGGGAAGATGGGACCATAGACAAGATCATTGCCAGCCACGTCGGCAGTTAGGTCAGACAATAGATGTAAGTCCCTTGAGCGTGCCTTGGGGGACTTTCCATTAGTCTAGAGACCCGAGGCAGCCTTTTTCATTTCGTGGACCGAAAGAGGCTCGATTTTGGGGCTAAAATTCCCGAATCGACTTTAATGTTCCCCCAAAAACAATAATTTCTTCGTTGCTGATTTTCATACACCGCTAGCTAAACATCTTGTTCTCGTACCCTTGCAATCGTTCCTTAAGTTTTTAAAACGACCATCTTTTGATCTCGGCACATGGACGAGGATAACTCGTGCGACAAGTATTGCTTGCAGCCAGTCTTCTACTCACTTCATCTTCGGTGTTTGCTGAAGTCCGCTTCGTGCTGGACGAGGCCTATCCACCCTACATGACGAAATCGGACGGCGAACCTGCCGGCATACTCACAGACATTGTTCGTGCAGCAGCGGCACGCATGGATACAAACGACCATCTGCGACTTGACGCGCTGCCCTGGCCAAGAGCGGTTAAACTGACGGAAGTCGGCAGGGCACAGGGTCTTGTCGGAGCATATTACCAGCCCGAAGCACGCCCATGGATTCAAGCCTACTCCGAACCCTTGCTGATAGAGCAGGTCGGCATCTACTGCAGAAAAGGTGTTGCGAGCCCGGACTGGTCGTACCCAACTGATTACAAGGGACTGATTTTCGGAAACAATTCCAGCTTTGAAACACCGGGCCATCAGTTTTTTACAATGGTGGACGCTGGCGACATTACGCTGGAAGAGGCGCTGACAACCGAGCAAAACTTGATGAAGGTCGATCTTGGCCGCGTTGACTGTTACGTGCAGGAACGTTTGGTTGCCGAAAAGGTCATTAGAGACAGCCAACTGGACAACGTAGACTTCATCAGCATCGCCAGCGAAGAAAGGTCAATGGTTGCCTATCCAAAAGCCTGGGAAGGCCCCGGCGCGAAGGCTTTCATAAAAGCCTTTGATGCTGCCATCGTTGAGATGAAACAAGACGGCACGATCGAAAAGATCATAGCCGGGCACACCGCCAACTGACCGAAAAACGAATATTTTTGCAACAAAAACCCGGAATGTGTTTCCGGGTTTTATGAGTGTATGCAGCCACTGCATTACCACGTCAGCGGCTTATACTTGATGCGGCGCGGGTCGGCGGCGGTGGACACCTATGGCGAGGCCCCAACCGCCGAATGTGACGCTAACCTTTTGACCGGAAAAGCTTCTTGAACGGCAAAACAATCCGGAGCAACCTGGAAGCGCTGCCCGTTTCTGAGTGGTCTATGGACACCAGCCCGGCGGAGTGCGCATGGGAGTGATCAGTTAGAACACGTTGCAATTCAATGGTTTCATGTGACCGAGGCACATGACGCCAACTCCTCCCGGGTCTGAGATATCTGTCAAGCCACGGCGATCATCTTGCGTGGATCATAAAACGGCTTTTCGACAATGACGGCGCGTTCCGGCCCCTCTGGAATGTCGATCTGAAGCTCCGCTCCAAGACGGTCACAATCGGCAGAAATCATCGCTAGAGCAATATTCTGTTGCAACCGCGGCGAATACACCGCCGATGTTACTTTTCCAATCGCCTCCCCATCTTTGCGAACCGCCCAGAAGGTGGTGTTCGGACCACGCAACGGGGCGCCGCCAATGACAAGGCCAACCTGTTTGCGGGCAACACCGGCATCGCGGATCCGCTGAAGTGCGGCTTTGCCGATGAAATCAGCATCCATCGACAGGTCCACCAGGCGATCCAGACCTAATTCAAACGGATTTGTCTGAAGGTCCGCATCGGCATGATACGACAGCATGGCGCCCTCGATGCGGCGGATCGACGATGTGTGGCCCGGCTTGAGGCCCAGCGGCGCACCCGCTGCCATGATTTTTTCCCACAGCTCGCCGCCGCGGCTGCCATCGCGCAGAAATAGCTCATAACCTAGTTCGCTGGACCAGCCCGTGCGGGACACGATCAACGGAATTCCGTCCAACTCGACCTCGCGATGCCAATAGTAGCGCAGGTCCATGATCTCTTGACCAAACAGAGCCTGCATGATCGTCCCGGATTTTGGGCCTTGAAGCTGCAGCGGCGCAACGTCCGGCTCGGAGATCGAGACATCCAATCCCGAATTCAACGCAACGCCTTGCGCCCACAACAGGACATCGCTGTCGGAAATGGAGATCCAGAAGTGGTTCTCGCCAAGCCGAAGGAGGATGGGATCATTGATGATCCCGCCGTCGGCATTGGTGATCAGGATGTATTTGCACTGGCCAACCGCCATGCTGGACAGGTTGCGCGGTGTCAGTTTCTGGACAAAAGCCGCCGCATCCGGACCGGTGATCTCCACCTGCCGTTCGACAGCCACATCACACAGGATGGCATCCTTGACGAGATTCCAGAAGTTTTGTTCAGGGTCGCCAAAGTCGCGCGGAATATACATGTGATTGTAGACGGAGAACGCCTTAGCGCCCCAACGCACCGTCGCCTCGAAATAGGGCGACTTTCTGATCTGCGTTCCGAATCCGAATTCAGCGGCTGCGCTCACGTGTTCCTCCCACGCTTGATAGGATGTTGTTTGACCTTCGGCAGATCGTTGCCGGCAGCTCTCTTCCGGCAAAATTGGACGTCAAACATCAGGCCTGCTTGACGCAAAGTAATAAATACAGCTGCGAGCTAAAAGCCAAAGAGGGTCACCCCCTGTCACAAGTGCGACATCGGAAAACCTATATACATGTTTCGGTTCAGGACGCGGTTAAGCTCAAAAAAAGGCGACCCAATGGACCGCCTTTTAGGTTCATATCGAAATCAATTTACCACTCATTCGTCGTTACCCGGCTTGACCGGGTCATCCAGACCGTTCCCCCTTTTTTACCCAACGGTGCATGGGGCAACGAAACGGCATGGATCCTCGGGTCACGCCCGACGATGACGGGGCAGAGGCAAAGCCGAGTGCGCAAAAAGCCTCTCTCTCAAAAAAAGAGGCGGAGCAAAGCCCCGCCTTTTCAAATCGCTCAATGAGGTCAGAACTTACCGCGTCAGCGGCTTGTACTTGATGCGGCGCGGGTCGGCGGCATGGGCGCCGAGGCGGCGGACCTTGTCTTTCTCGTAGTCCTCAAAGTTGCCTTCAAACCACTCCACATGGCTGTCGCCTTCAAAGGCGAGCATGTGTGTGGCCAGACGGTCGAGGAACATACGATCGTGCGAGATCACCACGGCACAGCCGGCGTAGTTTTCCAGCGCGTCTTCGAGGGCGGCCAAGGTCTCGGTGTCGAGGTCGTTGGTCGGCTCATCGAGCAGCAGCACGTTGGCGCCTTTTTTCAAGACCTTCGCCAGGTGCACGCGGTTGCGCTGACCACCGGAGAGATCGCCAACTTTCGCCTGCTGAGCCGGGCCCTTGAAGTTGAAGGACGAGCAATAAGCGCGCGAGTTGATCTCCTTGCCGTCGAGATAGATGATCTCGTTGCCGTCGGAAATCTCTTCCCAAACAGTCTTGTTCGGGTCCAACTTGTCGCGGGACTGGTCAACATAACCAAGATGCACGCTGTCACCGACGGTGATGTTGCCCTTGTCCGGGTTTTCCTGGCCGGTCAGCATTTTAAAGAGCGTCGATTTACCGGCGCCGTTCGGGCCGATGACACCGACAATACCGCCGCGCGGCAGCTTGAAGGACAGATCTTCGATCAACAGGCGGTCTTCAAAACCTTTGGACACGCCATCCAGTTCGATGACGTTGGCGCCGAGGCGCTCGCCCACCGGAATAAGGATCTGCTCAATGGTCGGCAGACGCTCTTCCTGCATGGCAACCAGATCCTGGTAGGCCTTGATACGGGCCTTGGATTTTGTCTGGCGGCCTTTGGGCGACATGCCCATCCACTCGCGCTCGCGGTCGATAGCCTTGGAGCGGGCCATGTTTTCACGCCCCTCCTGCTGCATGCGCTTGGTCTTCTTTTCCAGATAGACCGAGTAGTTGCCTTCATAAGGAATGCCCTGACCGCGGTCGAGCTCCAGGATCCAGCCGGTGACGTTGTCCAGGAAGTAGCGGTCGTGGGTGATGATCAGGACGGAGCCTTTGAACTCACGCAGGTGGCGTTCCAGCCAGTGAACGGTTTCCGCGTCCAGGTGGTTGGTCGGTTCGTCAAGCAACAGAAGGTCCGGCTCGGAAAGCAGCAGCTGGCAGAGCGCCACCCGGCGGCGCTCACCACCAGAAAGATTTTCAACGGAGCTGTCTGACGGCGGGCAGCGCAAGGCTTCCATCGCCATTTCCACCTGGCTTTCCAGGTTCCACAGGTCCTGGGCGTCGATCTCGTCCTGAAGAGCAGCACCTTCGTCGGCGGTCTCTTCGGAGTAGTTCATCATCAGTTCGTTGTAGCGGTCGATCTTGGCTTGCTTGTGGGCAACGCCTTCCATGACGTTCTCAAGGACCGTCTTGGTCTCGTCGAGCTTCGGCTCCTGCGGTAGATAACCGACTTTCGCGCCTTCCGCGGCCCAAGCCTCACCAGAATACTCGGTGTCGAGACCGGCCATGATCTTCAAAAGTGTCGACTTACCGGCGCCGTTCGGGCCCAGAATACCGATCTTGGCGTCCGGGTAGAATGACAGATGGATGTTGTCGAGGACTTTCTTGTCGTTATAGGCCTTGGACAGGCCATGCATGTGATAGATGAACTGGCGCGCCATGGGGCTCGTCGTCTCCGCAAGTTGGAATGTCGGGATTCTTTCGAAAAAATCTGGCGCCCTTTTACGCGAAAGGGCTCTTTGGGGCAATGGGGGGATTTTGGCAATGTTCCTTAGGCCAGCCGCTCTGGGGAACGAGCGTCACGCAGCTCCGTCACTGCAGGGCCTGATCCTGCAATCTATTCCGTAATCTCAGCCCATAGCACGGCTGATCGAGTGGAAAGGAAGCGGTATGGATCCCGCATCAAGTGCGGGATGACGATGGTTTATTTCGCGAGGCTCGCATCTAAAACTAGTGAGAAAGTCAACCAGAGCATTAAGCCTGAACAACTTTGGACCCGTTTACGGCCCGTGTGTTTGCTTCTCCATGGGCACAAAACCGCTGAACTCCCCGCACTTCATTCCGTCCCCATTTCGGCGCAGAACCATTTTGTGAACTGGCGGACTTTTTTCGTCTCCTGACGGTCCGGCGCGATGATCACGCGGTAGCTCAGGCCTTCCAGCGCCGTTTCGGGATGCACAGCCACAAGCCAGCCGCGCTGAACGTAGTCGCCAGCCAGAACAGAGCTGGCCAACGCAAGCCCTTGCCCGGCGAGGCAAGCGTTGATCACATGCTGCTCGTCCTGGAACCGGCGGATCCCTGCCGTCCCCCCCAACTCTTTTCCGTGCGCGTCGAACCAGGCCTGCCAGGTTATTCCAGGCAGGTTTTCCGATTGCCATTCCGTTTCGATGAGGGTGTCAAACAGTCTCTCGTTTGAGGCTTCCAGATAGGCGGGCGCGGCATAGGCCCCGAACACCTCGGTAAAGGCGATCCCACCATCTTCTGGCGGCTGCCCATACCGGATCGCAAGATCGAAACTCCGGTCCCGGCGCATGTCTGACGCTCGAACAGACGTATCGACATGAACGGCAATCCCCGGATGCGCGGCCTCAAAGGTACGAAGGCGCGGGATGAGCCAAAGCGCGGCAAAGGCCGGCGTTGTGGTCAAAGACAGCTTCTGCCCCTCACAGGCAATCTCCTCGACCGCCGCCTCAAGCTGCTGAAATGCCGGTCCTGTCGCGGCAAGCAACCTCTGGCCGGCGGATGTCAGCACCACCTTGCGGGTGCCCCGCTCAAACAGGCCGGTGCCCAAATGCGCCTCCAACCCGCGGATCTGATGAGACACGGCGGCGGGGGTCACATTCAATGCGTTGGCGGCAGCCTTAAAGCTGCCCAGCCGGGCCGCCGCATCAAATACCCTGAGAGCAGTCGCGGATGGAAAAGCCATGAGCCTCATAGATTAATTTTTCTTACTTATACGTCAGAAAGATGCGTTTGTTCTCAAAGAATTTCAATGCAATTTTTTGCCAAGAGACACATTGGCCTAATCTATCGAGATCATTGGACACGCTCATCATGACCACCATTCTCAGACTTGACGCTTCCACAAGGGTCAGCGGCTCGCTCAGCCGGGCGCTCGCCGACACATTTCAAGAAAACCTCGCCAAGAGCCAGCAAGACCTTAAAGTCATCCGCCGCGATGTCGGAAAAAACCCGCCGTTCCTCATCGACGAAGATTGGATTACCGCGGCGTTCGAACCGGAAAACACACGCTCAGACACACAAAAAGAAGTTCTGAAGCTCTCCGACACGCTGATTGAAGAGCTTCAGGCTGCCGATCTCATTCTGATATCTTCGCCGCTTTACAACTACGGCATGCCGGCAGGCCTCAAGGCCTGGGTCGATCAGGTGATCAGGATCGGCAAGACATTTACCTTTGATCTTGCGCGCGGCGACCGTCCGCTAGAACCGATCTTCTCAGGTAAGACGCTCGTTCTGGCGGGCGCCTCCGGTGAGTTCGGCTTTGGCCCTGGCGAGCTCAATGACGGCCGCAATCATCTGGTGGCGCACCTTCAAACCTTGACCGGGTACTTGGGAGCGCGCGAGATGCATCACATTGCGGTCGAATACCAGGAATTTAAGGACGCGCGCCATGCGCGATCGCTAGAGAATGCCCATCGTGAAGCGCGTGAATTGGCAAAAAGGCTGGCGGGAGAGATAGATGCGGCAGCCGCATAGGCGCAACAGTCAGGACCTTTACCGGGATGACGTCTGAGGGTGTGGCGTAACCTTTCACAAATTCAGGCGGTCATCCCCGCCCCACGAAGTGGAAACGTGCGGGGATCCATTCCAACACGCCACTATGGCGCGCTTGGCCGTAATTTTTGCCGCCAGTTCTCTGGAAATGAGTAGATCCCCGCACAGGGCGGGGATGACCGGGTTTCATGTGGCTTTGCCCAATCCCGATGACGTCCCGGCCTTCGCGCCGGGACCTGCTAACACATCAGAACCTTTTTGTTTGCCCCCGGATCAGGTCCGGGGCAGCGCTCTTGGCATAGGCTAGGGGTCTGTGCCAAAAAAATCTGCCGTGATCAGCGTCCGGGTGCGCAAGCCGGCAATTGTTCAGGTTCTTCTGCCTGAACGCCCGCCTCTTTGCGCAATGCCCGTTCCTCGTCGATGACCTCTTGCGGGAATTGACCCATGAAGCAGCAGCAAACGCCCTGATCGATCATGGTGCGCGGGCCGTTCGGGTGGGCGATGTGCTTGTAGACGCCGTGGCTGTGACCGTGATCGTGGCCATGCCCATGGTGATGGTGATGGCCGTGCCCATGCCCGTGAGAGTGGTCATGACCGTGGTCGTGGCCAGCGTTCGGCGCTTCATCATCGTCCGGATCGCGGTATTCGGCATGGTGGTGATGAACATCTACCTCGCCGCGCGCCAGGCGCTCCTTGAAGGAGGCCATCAGGTCGGTGGTTTCCACCAGAGAGCCCTCTGCCGCTTCCGTGATCCGCTCGACAAACGTGTCGATCACATGCGCCTGATCGGCCAGGTAATGGGCTTTCAGGAAGGTGACATCCGGCGCGGTTGCCGCAACGGTGTCGACATAATTGTAAATCCGGTCGATCAGCTTGCCCGAAAACAGAAAGTACGGCGCAACGACGATCTTCTTGTAGCCAAGCTTCAAGGCCATCTCCAGGCCGCGCCCGACGGATGGGAAGGTGACGCCGGAATAAACGGTTTCCGACCAGCCGAAACCCAAGTTTTCGGTGACAATGCGAGTGAGGCGCGCAGCCTCTGCATTGGCGAGAGTGTCAGACGTGCCGCGCCCCACAACGATCAGCATGGTGTCGTAAAGATCACCGTCGTGCACGTGATCCACGCCCAGCGCCTCCAGAATGCGCGATTCAAAGGCGGCAATCATCTGCGGATGCAGGCCGAGCTCCCGGCCATAGCTGACGGTCAGTCCCGGGTTCTTTTCCTGATACGTTGTCAAAACGGAGGGAATATCATTCTTGGCATGGGTGGCAGCAAACAGCATGCCCGGAACCGCCAGAATGTGGGTGACGCCCTGATCGCGCAGGGAATCAAGGCCCATATGAATGTTCGGCGCAGAGTATTCCAGAAAGCCGTACTCAACCGGCATTTCCGGATAGCGGTCCCGCAAGCCCTTGGCGAGCAATGCAAATTCTTCTTCGGCAATTTTGGCGCGGCTGCCGTGCCCGCAAATCATAATGCCCGTCTTCGACATAAGCGGCCTCTCTTTGTTGCGCCGTAGATAGCCCGCAATGCCAGCCGGTTGAAAGCAGAATTTTCTGGGCCGGTGTCCAGTCTGGTTTCGCGGCCGGTTTTTGGCCCTGTCTCCAGACTTATTGGGTCCGGCGCCACCAGCACGTATCTTCCAATGTCCGGGTCCATCTTTGGGCGATCCAACAAAGACACCTCGACGCGAAGTCTGAATCCATTTACCAGTGGGCGCTCCTGTCCAATAACCCATTTCCGGATTTCTCCATGGCCAAACCCGACATTCTGATGCCGTACCGTCTGCTGCCGATCGCGGAAGCTGAGCTTGAAAAACGTTTTACCGTTCACAAACTCTTTGAGGCGGACGACAAGGACACGCAGCTGGCGAAGATCTCTGAAAAAATTCGCGGGGTTGCGCTGGGGTTTGGCCCCTTTGGACCTGACCTTCTGGAAAAATTGCCGAATGTGGAAATCGTTGCCGGCTTCGGTGTTGGGTATGACCACATCGATGTGCCGGCCTGCCTTGGCCAGAACGTCATGGTGACCCACACCCCGGATGTCCTCAATGAGGAGGTTGCCGATACCGCCATCGGCCTGATGATCATGGCAATCCGCGAACTCGGCCAGGCCGAACAATGGGTGCGAGAGGGCAAGTGGGCTGAGCGCAAGCCCTATCCGACGACCCAAGCCACGGTGCGCGGCCGCACCCTCGGGATTTTTGGGCTTGGCCGGATCGGAAAGGCGATCGCCAAACGGGCGGAAGCCTTTGGTTTGGACATCCACTATTACGGCCGCTCAAAACAAGACGGTGTCGACTACACCTACCACGCAAGCCTCACAGAGCTGGCCGCAGCCTGCGATACGCTCATGGTTGTGGCGCCCGGCGGTCCGGCCACACAGCATGCGGTCAACGCCGAAGTCCTGAAAGCGCTCGGCCCCACCGGAGTTGTCATCAACATCGGCCGTGGTTCGGTCATAGATGAGACCGCGCTGATTGCGGCCCTTGAAGACGGCACCATCTATGGCGCCGGGCTGGATGTCTTTGAAGACGAGCCCAATGTTCCGGATGCCTTGCTGAAGCTGCCAAGGGTGACGGTCCTGCCTCATGTCGGCTCGGCCAGTCAGGCGACCCGCGACGCCATGGCCTTGCTCGTCGCAGACAATATCAAAAGCTGGTTTGAAACCGGCAAAGCCATTACGCCGGTTCCAGAGATGAAAAAGTGAAATATAGACGGCCCGACAACTCCGTTGGGCCGATGCACCTGACGTAAAAGCCCCATGCCCTAAATTACATTAGCCGCTAGCCGATCACTTCCCCGATCAACAACTGCGGCTTGGTGTTGGTGTAGTTCGGAATATCGGCGGTCACGGGACCGGCCGCAGCTGATGCAGCCTGAAGTTTTTCCTGATTTTCAAAAATCATGGTCGCCACGGCATAAAACTCCGGTGGTGTATCCGGACCGCCAGCCAAGCCTTTGACCGCTTGCACGCTGACAGCGTGCGGTCCCATGTGCTCGGCGACCAACGCCATATGGGTCTTCGCGTAATAGTCGTAATCAAATCTCGTTTCCGGACCAACGGGATAAAGCACTTGTAAAGAAACAGCCATTTCGAAAATCCCCTTTTATTGCGGTGTCTTGATGCAGACATAGCAATAGCAAAGGACACTCACCCAAACGTCAAGGCTCGCGTTGTTGAGCGAGATTGTTTCTGTAAAACTAGAAACAAAACATATAACCCGCACAACAAATGCAACTACTGATAGGAACTCACCGCAGCGATTACGCAATTGAGTTTGAAATGAAATTACATCCTATCAAACAAACCAGAACTTATCTTATTGTTCATCTATTCATGCGCATGTTTTAGTCTGTTTAAAGGCCTCCACCCGATCTACCTGGCAAGTAAAGATCCGAACCGGGGCACAAAAGACCGGACGAGGATATGGCACGATACGCGTTTGGCATACGTTTCCTGATTTCGGCTGCGGCAGCGCTGATATTTCTGGCGCTTCCTATCGCCGGCAGCGCGGCAGTAGATATCAACGCCGTACCGAATATCACCACAGCCCAAGTTGATGCCTTTTCAGCACTGAGTTGGACCACCGGACCAACTGGCTTAATCCTGATCACCTTGGGTTCGGCCATAATTGCCGCTTTTGCTGGATGGCGCTACATGAGCGCACTGTCCGTGAACCGCCAACTGCACCAGTCTCACAAGCGGCTGGCAGACAAGAATGAAACGCTTGAAGCCCAGGTCGAAAGACGCGCGCTTGAGTTGTCCAGGGAAGTTGAAGAACACAAGCATAGTCAGCAATTTGCAGAAACTTTTTTCAAACAGTCCCAGTCACTAAATATGATTGCCGAGTTCGACGGCAAAATCCTCCGATTGAACAGCGCTTGGGAAGATACGCTTGGATACGACCCTCGGAACCGGACTGACGTTGCCCCCAGCAATCTCCTCCATCCCGATGACCGCCAAAACACGGCCAATCAATTCAAGCTGCTTATCGCCGGGGAAAATGTAGACGGTTTTGAAAACCGCTGGATTTGCGAAAATGGCGGCTACAGGCATTTGCGTTGGTCCGCTCGAACCGACCCAGACCGGCGGCTTATCTATGCTGTCGCGCAGGATGTGACGGAGAAGAAAACCGCGGAAAATGCGCTGAAGCTCAACGCCAGTGTTTTCACGTTTGCCCATGAAGGGATCTTTATCGCTGACGCGACAGGCCGCTTCCTGGATGTCAACGGTGCCTTTACCGACATTACCGGGTATGGTCTGTCGGATCTTCACAACAAGAATGCAGGTCTGCTTCATCCGGAAACCGACAGCGCATCGGCCTATCGCGACCGCTTGGATGCCGTCAATGCCAATGGCGTTTGGCGCGGAGACGTCAACATCCGGAAAAAGGATGGCCAATCTTTTCCCGCCTTGCTCACGTTGAGTGCTGTAGAGGACGAAAGCGGCCAGGTTGACAACTATATTGGCCTGTTTTCCGATATCACAAAACTCAAGAACAACGAGAAGGCGCTGGAAAAACTCGCAAGGCACGACAAGCTCACAGGGCTGCCAAATAGGGATCTGCTGGCGGACCGGCTCACCCAGGCGATGGCGCGGGCGCGCCGCCACGATCTTTTCATCGCTGTGGCTTTCATTGACCTCGATGGTTTTAAGGCCGTCAACGACACCTATGGACATTCCACCGGCGATGCACTTTTGGTGGCGATCGCCCGGCGGCTCAAGGCCGCTTTGCGGATAGAGGACACGTTGGCGCGGATAGGTGGTGATGAATTTGTCGCCATCATTACGGACCTGCACCACGAACGCGACTGCGTTGGTACATTGGAGCGGATTTTGAGGGCTGCTTCCGAGCAATTTATTCTCGGCCCAATTACCACCTCCGTCACCGCCAGCATTGGTGTCGCCTTCTATCCCCAAGACCATGCCATATCTGGGGAGCAGTTGGAGCGGCAAGCGGATCAAGCAATGTATGAAGCCAAATTGGCCGGCCGCAACCGTTACCGCTTTTTTGATCCTGACAAGGACAAGGCGCTGGCGACCTACCACACACAGGTTGCCGAAGCACAGACCGCGTTGGAGAAGAATGAATTCCGGCTGTTTTATCAACCAAAGGCAGATCTCGAGACTGGCCTGATCATCGGCTGCGAAGCACTCTTGCGCTGGCAGCATCCGGATCGCGGATTGCTCGTCCCGCAAGAGTTTCTTCCGCCCATCCGCAAGCACCCCGCCCTGGCCCTCGCAATTGGCAACTGGGTCCTGGATCAGACATTGCGGCAACTGCAGAACTGGCAAAAACAGGGCCTGGACCTGAATGTCAGTGTCAATTTGAGCGGACTTCAGGTTATGGCGCCGGATTTCAAGGAGGTTCTCCACGGGCATCTTGACCGGCATACCGACATCACACCGGAGCACCTGGAAATCGAATTTGTTGAATCCGACGTCTTGCTTGATATCAGCACGATGAAGTCCGTTATCGAGAGCTGTCAGGACCTCGGCGTACGCTTCGCCCTTGATGATTTCGGCGCAGGTTATTCATCTCTCACCTGCCTTAAGCACCTTCCGCTCAACACCTTGAAAATACATCAAGACTTGGTACGCGGCAGCCCAGAAAACCTGCGTGACCAGGAGATCTTGAAAACCATCATCTCAATGGGCCGGGTATTCAATCTCGACATTCTCGCAGAAGGCATCGAAACCGATGGCCATACCAGCTGGCTGCGCAAACATGGCTGCCGGTACGGTCAGGGGAATGCCATTGCCGAACCGATGGCCGCACAGGAACTTCCAGATTGGTATTCCAGACAGATCAACAACCAATTTGCTGGCCCGGATCTGCAAAAACACTCGTCAGCGAGCTAAGCCGCTTGCTCCAGTGCTGAAGTTTAAGCCGCCTTGCGGCCAATCACCATTTCCCGCTTTCCCGCATAGCCCTTGACCTTTTTGATTTCAAACCCCGCGGCTTGAAGGTTCCGGCGCACCCAGCCGGCGGCTGTATAAGTTGCCAGTGTGCCACCGTCGGCGGTTAAGTCTGCCGCGGATTTCAACAACTCCGCGTCCCAAAGTTCCGGATTTTTCGCCGGACTGAACCCATCCAGAAACCAGGCATCCACCGGCGGCATCGGCCCGTCCTGTAAGGGGGCAACGGCCTGATCTCGAAATTCGCCAATGAGATGGCGCGCATCGCCAGTTCCAAGAACCAGCTGTGCGCCACCGACGGTCATGACGCTCCAGCCGGGATTTGGTGCCCAAACCGCCGCCAATTGACCAGGCAGATCACCGAGCTCGGGAAAAGCCGCCAAAGCCCTCAATAGCTGATCTGCTGTCATTGGGCGAAGTTCGAACGACACAAAGGTCAGGGCCGGCGCCGGATTGACGTCTTTCAAGGCCAAGAGCGTTGCCAGGAAATTCAGGCCGGTGCCAAAACCAAATTCTGCGATTGTGAATTTCTTGCGCCCGATAAACCTCTGCGGAAGCCCATTACCGGACAGAAAAACATGGCGCGTTTCGGCCAGCCCACCTGCTTTGGAAAAATAGGTGTCATCGAACCCTTCGGCGCGCGGCACATCCCCGTCCAACCATTCCAGTTCCGGCGGTCGAATGGCCGCATCTGTTTTTCTTTGCTCTTCGTCCGTCACAGCACTAAACCAAGCCTCTGTTCAATGGCCCCTCATAAGGGAGCCCCCTGACCCGATCAAGCGTGAGGACCAACGTGGCTCCGACCTCCAACACTTATGACGTGGCGATTGCCGGTGCCGGGATTTTTGGCCTTTCAGTCGCTTATATGGCGCTCAAGGCAGGCCTCAAGGTCGTGGTATTCGACGGCAAACATGTTGGCGCAGGGGCAAGCGGCGGCCTGCTCGGTGCCTTGATGCCGCATATGCCGGCCCGCTGGAACCCAAAAAAGGAGTTCCAGTTTCAAGCGCTCTTAACCCTGCCCGATCATATCAAGGAACTTGAAGCCGCGACGGGTGTCAACTGCGGATACAAACGTTTAGGCCGGATCTTACCGTTGACCACACAGGACAAGCTGGACCATCATCTGGAGCGGGCAGAAGAAAGCAAATTGCGCTGGCAGCCGGACGAAACCGGATTTTCCTATACTGTGGAACCTCAGGGCAGCCGCTCGGATTGGCTGAGCGCAGACGCGGCTCCTTTTGGCATCGTTTTTGAAACTCTGGCGGCCCGGGCTGCGCCGCGTCTTTATCTAAAAGCACTTGCCGCCTATATCGCTGCCAGAGGTTCGCTTGTGGAAGGCACACGCGTTACAGATTTTGAGGAAACAACGGGAACTGTTCTTCTTGCCGATGGCGCGACAGTCCAAGCCAGCAATTTTGTCGTTGCTGGAGGCCATTCGGCGTTCACCTTGATTGAAAAACTCACCGGCGAGAACATTGGCCGGGGCGAAAAAGGCCAAGCCCTTTTGTTAGACGGCCATGGTCTGGAAGACCGGCCGGCAATCTATTGCGATGGGCTTTATGTGGTTCCTCATGCCGACGGCACTGTCGCAATCGGCAGCACATCGGACCGGACGTCCCAGGATACAGACGTTGATCCGGAACGCTCAGCGGATCTGATCCGCCGGGCAACGGCCTTTTGCCCGTCGCTGGAGGGAAGGAATGTTTTGACAGATTGGGCCGGGATCCGGCCAAGGTGCAACAAGCGCGACCCGCTCATCGGCTTGCTTCCCGGCCACACAAAAACCTATGCGGCAACTGGTGGCTTCAAGATTTCTTATGGCATAGCGCATTTGGTGGCCGATGCGCTGGTCTCAGAGATTGCTGGCAGGCAGGCGATCGCCGATCTGCCGGAAACATTCCGTCCCGATCATCATTTTGGCGTCAACAGGCTGGATACGGATAACTAGAGTCTAAAACGCTGGTCGCGTTTTGGAGGGGCCGGGAGCCAATCGTTAGAGAAAAAGTGAAACTGCAGCGTAGATCGCCGCCATCGACAAGGCCATTGAGCCCCAAAACAGGCTGTTCTTGACAACAAGAAAGACGACGCTGTCAGGATCTCCGTCCGGCATTTTGCGCTGACGCGCGGCATCCGCCTCAATGCGGCGCTGGCGATCTTGTGCAAATGCTGGCATGGCTTTAGCCATTGGCGTGTCCTATTTACCTCTTGGTATGTGCTGTCTGCCGCCTTGGATGACGGGTTTCAGCCACCATACGCTGTTCTCCATAAAACCAGCTCAGGTTATGAAATCATAGTGAACGAATTCTTGACGATCACCACACTGCCTGTGAACTTACACACAAACAATGTAGGGTTGCCAGGAATTTTGGAAAGCTCGCATATCTTCCCCTAAGGTATGAACCCCAATTTACTCCCGAAAAGGTTCTCGAATGTCGCTTGAGTCTGTCCGTTCTCATCTGGCGGAAGCTGCGCCCGATCTCGAAGTTCTCGTCACAAAAGACAGCAGCGCCACGGTGGACCTGGCCGCCGCAGCCCATGGCGTTGAGCCGGGGCAAATCGCCAAAACGCTCTCTTTCCGCGTGAAAGATACCGTGTTTTTGCTGGTTGCCCGCGGCGATGCCCGTCTAGACAACAAAAAGGCAAAAGCAGCCTTTGGCGGCAAAGCCAAGATGTTGAGTGCCGAGGACGTTGTCGATCTGACCAGCCATCCGGTCGGCGGCGTCTGCCCCTTCGGCCTGCCCTCCCCGCTCAAGGTTTACTGCGACATCTCCTTGAAGGACTTTGACGTGGTTATTCCTGCGGCCGGTGCGACCAATGCAGCGGTACGCATAGCGCCTGATCACATGGCAGAGATCACGAACGCGGAATGGGTGGATGTTTGCCAGGCGGTGGTTGCAGCCTGAGGAGTAGCTAGCCTATCCGGCTAGATCATCCTGCGTTCAGTTGAAAACAGGATGATCTAGCTGCCAATAATCGATCAGCTTTTGGCCGCTCTAAGTCTGATGGACATACGTCCCTGGTGCGTCACACAAGACACGATACGGCGCAGCCTCACTGCCCATAGAAGGAGGAGGTGTCTGTTCTCCTGAAAGCCTGCTGATCCAGGTTTGCCATGCCGGCCACCAGGATCCTTCCTGGCGGGGTACTGTCTCGATCCATTTCGATGGATGGATGTATTTGGCGTTTTCGGCTTTCGACGCGATCTGGTAGTGGCGTTTGGGATTACCGGGTGGATTAACGATCCCCGCGTTGTGCCCGCCGCTCGTGAGCACGAAGGTCACATCCGTATCTGTGTAGAGATTGAGCATGTAAACCGATGTCCAGGGGGCCACATGGTCTGAGATCGTGCCGACGGCAAAAATCGGCACCTTGATATCCCGCAGCGCGACTGCCTTGCCCTCGACCTTGAAGTGCCCTTCGGACAATTCGTTGTTCAGATAGAGCTTGCGCAAATATTCGGAGTGCATGCGGTATGGCATCCGTGTGGCGTCAGAATTCCAGGCCATCAAATCGTTCGGAGGCCTTCGCTCACCGATCAAATAGCTGTGGATCAGACGCGACCAGATCAGATCGTTCGACCGCAGCATGTTGAACGCACCGGCCATCTGATGTTTGTCCAGATAGCCTTGTTCCCACATTTGATCTTCTGTGTAAGCCAGCTGACTGTCATCGGTGAACAGCATCAATTCCCCAGCTTCCTCAAAGTCCACTTGCGCGGCGAACAGCGTGATGGATTTAAGGTCATTGGCCGGACGTTTGGCCAGCGCAGCTGCTGCCGCCATCAGCAACGTGCCACCTAGGCAATAACCGACCGCGTGAATTTTCTGGTTTGGGACAAGGTGACTGACGGCTGACAAACCCTCCAGCACCCCCATTTGGATATAGTCTTCGAACCCGAGATCGCGGTCGGCGGCCTCCGGGTTCCGCCACGACACCATGAACACCGTATGGCCTTTGTTGACCAGGTATTTCACCAGTGAATTCTGCGGCGATAGATCGAGAATATAATATTTCATGATCCAGGCCGGAACGATGAACACCGGTTCGGCGTAAACTTTATCCGTCGCCGGGCTGTATTGGATGAGCTCCATCAGGTGATTTCGATAAACCACCTTACCTGGTGTTATCGCGATTTCCTTGCCGGGCCGGAATTCTCCATTCCCGGGCGGCAAACCGCCGTCGGCCAAAAGGCTCATATCCTCCAGAAAGTTACCAAATCCCTTAACAAAATTGGCGCCACAGTGCGTGCGGGCAGTCTCCATCACCTCCGGGTTCATCCAGGGGACATTGGATGGTGACAGCGTATCGACCAGCTGGCGCACCGCGAAATTCACCACTTCGCTATGATGTCGGGATACGCCGTGAATGCCTTTTGTCGCTTCGTCCCACCATTGTTCACCAAGCAGGAATGCCTGCTGATAGGCGTTGAACGGCCATACCGAC
Organism: Labrenzia sp. PHM005; assembly: GCF_006517275.1. Classification (NCBI taxonomy): domain Bacteria; kingdom Pseudomonadati; phylum Pseudomonadota; class Alphaproteobacteria; order Hyphomicrobiales; family Stappiaceae; genus Labrenzia; species Labrenzia sp. PHM005. Next base: position 5,045,221 of record NZ_CP041191.1, read on the forward strand.
CAGCCTTCATGTTTGAACCGCCGGTCGCGCGGTTCCGGCTCTGCGACCGGCACAACATCCTGATCCGCAGCGGCTTGGCAGAGATAGGCCAAATACGCCAACCACTTGTCCGCTGCGCAACGCGCTAGATCTGACCGCCTAGATGGATACACGGCCAGATGCGCGGCCCAATCAAAAAACGCCATGGATACGGAGATGGGCGAGATGCCCGCGGTCGCTCGGGCCATCGTTGCATGCAACAACCGATCAAAAGGATATGGTTTCTTGAGCTCAGCCATCTCCGGCGTATGCAGCTCAGGAGTTCCGACTGCCTTTAGGAGCGCCCCCGGATCGGGCGCCAGTGCGTTGAGATCATTTGGTGAAAGTTCTTTGCGTCCGGCAATATCGGCCACAATCCTGTCCTCGCAACCGTTCTGTGATGCCAGGACAAGATACCCCGTCTAGGGAAAAGATGTTTGACCCCGGTCAAAACGCCGTCAAACACAGATAAAACTGGCTGGATGCCTCAATTGAAATTCATGCCCCCCCGGGCCACAGCAAAACTGGGCCCGGAAGGGCGTTTGATTGGACCTTAGGACTTAGATCCCGTCACCATACATCCCGAACACACTCAAGAAGCCGCGTTCTCTTAAGAAGTTGACGATCTCGTCCGCAACTTCTTCAGGCGGGCGGCCGACGTTTTGGATGCGGATCTCCGGGTTTTCCGGCGCTTCATAGGGGCTGTCGATCCCGGTGAAGTTCTTGATCTCACCCCGCTCAGCCTTGGCATAAAGCCCCTTCGGATCGCGCTTCTTGCACTCCTCGATGGGTGTGTCGACAAAGACTTCGATGAAGCTGCCTTCTGGCAGAAGATCGCGCGCCATCTGCCGCTCTGAGCGGAACGGCGAGATGAAGGAGACCAGCGTGATCAGCCCTGCATCAGCCATCAGCTTGGCGACCTCGCCCACACGGCGGATGTTCTCCACCCGGTCTGCATCGGTAAAGCCGAGATCCCGGTTGAGCCCGTGGCGGACGTTATCGCCATCAAGCGTGTAGGTGTGCCGGCCTTCCGCGTGCAGTTTCTTTTCAACGAGCGAGGCAATGGTCGACTTGCCCGACCCCGATAGCCCGGTGAACCACAGCACCGCCGGCTGCTGACCCATCTTGTCAGCGCGGGCCTTTTGATCGACCTCCAGCGCCTGCCAATGGATGTTGGTTGCCCGGCGCAGGGCAAACCACACCATGCCTGCCCCGACCGTTTGGTTGCTCATCCGGTCGATCAGGATGAAGGACCCGGTGGTCCGGTTGGCCTCGTACGGGTCAAAGGCAACATCGGAGGATAGGCTCAAGTTGCAGAAGGCGATCTCATTCAATTCCAGCGTCTTACCAGCCATATGTTCGAAGGTATTGACGTTGATCTTGTGTTTGATCTCCGTCACCTGGGCATTGACGGTTTTTGCGCCGATCTTCAGGAGATAGGAGCGGCCTGGCAAAAGCGCGTCTTCCGACATCCAGATGAGGTGCGCCGCCATCTGGTCCGCGACATCCGGACGGGCGGACGGCGTTGCCAGCAGATCGCCGCGGGAGATATCGATCTCATCTTCGAGCGTCAGCGTCACCGCTTCGCCTGCCCGCGCTGAGCTGACATCCCCATCAGGTGCAATGATCTGTTTGATCCGGCTGGTTTTCGCGGGACCTGCCACGACGATCTCATCACCAACGGCCACTTTGCCGCTGGCGATGGTGCCGGAATAGCCACGGAAATCCAGGTTCGGCCGGTTCACCCATTGCACGGGAAAGCGGAATGGGGCGTCCAGCTCATGCTCGCCGACCTCAATCGTTTCCAGATGCTCCAACAGGGTTGGTCCAGCGTACCAGGCAAGATGTTCGCTTTTGGCGGTGACATTGTCGCCGTAGCGCGCCGACATCGGGATCGCCTGCAGGCTTTCAAAGTCAAAGCCATTGGCGAAGGTCTCGAACTCCTTGCGGATCTCGTCGAACCGGTCTTCTGAGTACCCAACAAGGTCGATCTTGTTGACCGCCAGGACCACATGGCGAATGCCAAGCAGCGAGGCAATGAAGGCATGGCGGCGGGTTTGCACCTGCAGGCCATTGCGCGCATCGACTAGAAGCACGGCAAGATCGGCGGTTGAGGCGCCGGTTGCCATGTTGCGGGTGTATTGCTCGTGGCCGGGCGTATCGGCGACGATGAACTTGCGCTTTTCGGTGGCAAAGAAACGGTAGGCGACGTCGATTGTGATGCCCTGCTCGCGCTCTGCTTCCAGGCCGTCGACCAGCAGCGCCAGATCGATGTCCTCGCCGACCGTGCCATGTTTTTTGCTGTCGCGTTCCAGGGCGGCCAGCTGATCTTCAAAAATCAGCTTGGTGTCATAAAGCAGGCGGCCGATCAGCGTCGACTTGCCGTCATCCACCGAACCGCAGGTTAAAAACCGCAGCTGGTCTTTTTGCTCTTGAGCGGCGACATAAGCAGTCACCGCATCGGCACTTGTCAGGGTCTCTTCCAGAACGCTCATCAGAAATACCCCTCACGCTTTTTCTTTTCCATCGAGGCGCTTTCGTCCTTGTCGATCAGGCGGCCCTGACGCTCGGACGTGCGGGCAATCAGCATTTCCTTGACGATTTCCGGCAATGTAGCCGCGTCCGATTCAATCGCACCGGTCAGCGGGTAACAGCCGAGCGTGCGGAAACGGATCATCTTTTCTTCGATTTTTTCGCCCGGCTGCAGAACCAAACGGTCATCGTCGGCCATGATCAGCATGCCGTCGCGCTCCACTACCGGACGCTTTTTGGCAAAATACAGCGGCACCATCGGGATGTTTTCCGTCAGGATGTATTGCCAGATATCCAGCTCGGTCCAGTTGGACAGCGGAAAGGCGCGGATGCTCTCGCCTTTGGCGACACGGGCGTTGTAGAGGTTCCACAGCTCCGGACGCTGGTTTTTCGGATCCCAGCCGTGATGGGCATTCCTGAAGGAAAACACCCGTTCCTTGGCCCGGCTCTTTTCTTCATCCCGGCGCGCGCCGCCAAAAGCAGCATCAAAGCCGTATTTGTCGAGTGCCTGTTTCAGCGCCTCGGTTTTCATCACATGGGTGTGCACGGATGAGCCGTGGGAGAACGGGCCGATGCCCTTTTCCAGTCCTTCCGGATTGGTGTGCACCAAGAGATCCAGGCCCAGGCGCTTGGCGGTCTCGTCCCGGAAGGTGATCATGTCCTTGAACTTCCAAGTGGTATCAACATGAAGCAAAGGAAACGGCGGTTTGGACGGATAAAACGCCTTCATCGCCAGGTGCAGCATGACACCGCTGTCCTTGCCGATGGAATATAACATCACCGGATTAGAGAACTCAGCCGCCACCTCGCGGATGATGTGAATGCTCTCCGCCTCTAATCGGCGGAGGTTACTAAGGCGCTCTGACGTCACTTCTATCGGCCCAATATCCATATTCGTATCTAGTCCCGACCCCGAATAACCGGGGTTTCACCAAGTAGTACTGGTTAGTCTGGTACTCACCAAGTCTCCAAGTTGTAGATCAATTGACCTTTTCCGGAGCAGGCAACGTGCAGCATTCTTGTTAAAAACAGGCGGAAACTCTGTGCTTCAGGCCCTGGTGTGTGACCGTAGAGATAGAGACCTATCCATAATCAATTCAAGGAATGACATTCCACGATCTGCTCAGATCATAAAAAGCGTTAGTCTTTTTATCGAGTCCGACTCCCAAATTATTAAAAGAGCTGACGACATTCTGGCGTTGTATTCATTTCGATTCACGGATTGGAAAGCATTCCTGAATAGGATGCGATTTGAGCCGTGTGCGCGACTTTCGAAATGCCGGATCAAACAGTTATGTCCGATGAAAAGCAAGAACAGGCACTTATGAGTGGTCAGGATACCGGGGCGCCTGAAAACCGTCCACGGCGAACCCGCGTTCTGAAAAAAGGCAAGATCGTTTTTCAAGGCGGCTTGCGTTCGTTTCCATGCATAGTACGTAATCTGTCCGATGGCGGCGCACTCTTGCAGTTTGAAACCGCCTTCATGGCACCGCCGCAATTCGACTTGCATATCGATCTGGAGAACTTTGAAGTCAGCTGCGAGAAGCGCTGGGAAGATGGCCTAAAGCTTGGCGTCCAATTTATCACCGAAAAGCGGACCGTCAGTGCTCAGCGTGCACAGACCCTAAAAACGTCAGAAGAAGCGCTGAAGTCCGAAATCGACATCATGCATGACAGCCCGGACAATTTCTTTACGCGGCAGCACATGGTCGATGATCAAAAACGCGCTCACCAGCCGGTCCGCAGAACTCGTCCAGCAGGAAGCGGCAAAACAGGTTTCGGCAAACGTCGATAAATACCTTCGCCTCCGGCAATATACCAGATCAGCTGACATACAGTAGTCCCTTTCGCCGGAAGGACGACATTGCTGCTTGGATACAAGCAGGCCCCGTTATCACATTGTGGGGAGATTTGGTTTCTTCAATTTCAGTAGCGGACCGGTCTCCAAAATAGAACGTTTTTGGACAATTCGCAGCACTCGAAATAGATGCTCAAGTTATGTCCGGTGTCCGTCGGCTGGGTATCGGCGGGCAGTTTCTGCACCCTTGGCCAGCTCAGAAACAGCCTAAAGCGACGTCATCGCAAGCTGCTCCCGATCTTGACGACAAAATCATCCTTGGTTATGCGACCAAGCCCCGCCCCCCGCACAACTTTTGCGGTTACTCCTGAAAATATGAATAACAAAATCGACCCACACCTAAATAAGTATTACTACTATATTTAGTAATATCTATCATATTATTGACAAATATTACAATACACCTCACTATTTCAAGCCAGCTGCAATTGAGCAAAAGAACAATATACGCCATTTAACTTTTCTTTCCTTTTAGTTGTCATAATTTTCTTGATTTCAAAAATAACAGTTACTGCTCAATTTAGGTGGCTGATGGCACATTATATTAATCGCGACTGTGATGCTTGGGCCTTGCTCGAGTGCCTCGTCTCATCTGTCCATCAGGGTATTACTGTCGTCGACAAAGACTTGAACATCGACTTGTTTAACAACGAAGCTATTAGGTTACTTGATCTTAGCCCGGAGATTGTTGCCCAGACACCGACCTTTGAAGGTTTAATTCGGTACAATGCCGAACGCGGAGATTATGGCCCAGGCGATCCGGATGAACAGGTTGCCGAACGGATCGCAATAGCCAAAAAATTTGAACCTCATGATTTTGTCCGCGAGCGCCCTGATGGTACCCGTATACGAATCCAGGGCACCCCAATGTCCAATGGCGGATTTGTCACCATCTATACCGATGTCACCGAGGAGTACCGGCAGAAAACTGAGCTGGAAGATGCTCGCGAACGCCTCGAAGGACGGCTTTCAGAGAGCTCAAGGGAACTGGATCGCAACCGTGATCTCTTGTTAAACGCGATCAACGCCATATCGGACGGACTTGGCATTGCCAATCCAAGAGGTGAAGTCATCCTCGCCAACGACAAGATGCGCAAAATCTATCCGCGTATCGATGAGTTTATTGACAACAAGGGCAGCGCCGTTGACGTCATCCGAACCGTTTTCCCGGAAAAAACCGGACGCAATTTCGAAAACGATGACGAAGGCCCGTTTGGTGATGGCGAATGGCGTTTTCCTGATGGCCGCTGGTACAAAGTCACCCGGACCAGAGCCAGCGATGGCAGCCTGATCTCTGTCTATTCAGACGTCACATCCTATAAGGAACAACATGCCGTTTTGCAGAGCCACACGGACGAGTTGATCCGGCATCTTCGAAAAGAAAAGAAGCTCACCGAGATGCAGCGGGAATTCGTCTCCATGGCATCGCATGAATTCCGAACCCCACTGGCGATTATCGACAGCAACGCGCAACGCATGGCGCGAAAGATCGACAAACTCGAACCGACCATGGTTATGGATCGGATTACGAACATCCGTCAAAGCGTTGAACGGATGCAGTATCTCATAACGCGTTTCTTGAATTTTTCGCAGTCACAGTCGGGAGAAGTCGACCTACAGACCGAGGACACAGCAATCCGGGATCTCGTCGACCGGGTCTGCAGATCAATACAAAGCGTCAACAAAAACCACGATATTCATATTGATATTTCGGACCTGCCCGAGAATGCGACACTCGACCCCAAGTTGTTTGAACACTGCCTAAACAACATCATTTCGAATGCGATCAAATACTCCCCTGAAAGAAAAAACATCTGGGTGACTGGCAGCCAGATTGACGGCAGCTTTCAGATTTCGGTCCGGGATGAAGGGGTTGGCATTCCCACTGACGAAATTCCGAAAATCTTCAACCGGTACTTTAGGGCCTCGACGTCCAGCGGGATCGCCGGGACCGGGATTGGGCTCAATATGACCGAGATGATCATTCAAAAACACAACGGTAAAGTCGATGTGGACAGTCAGGTCGGGGAAGGAACGACCGTCACTATGACCTTGCCGACAGCCGTCAGGGCTGCAGCTTGACCGATGAAGAGGCAATTGGAAACCGCTCTTAAAACCAGGGCCAGCTTTTTGGAGCTACCATGACTGAAAAGGCAACTATTCTGTGTGTCGAAGACGAGAGCTTGCTCTTGGAAGACCTACGCGATGAATTGATAGAAGAAGGTTACCGGGTGTTGACGGCTGGAGACGGCAAGGCAGCGCTGGAAGTATTGAGCACAGACCGTCCGGACTTAATTCTCTGCGATATGATGATGCCGCGTATGGATGGCCCAAGTTTGCTGAAGGAAATCCGGGATAATCATAAGAAACTGGACAATGTTCCATTTATATTTCTAACGGCCAAAGCCACCAGAGATGACATCATCATGGGAAAACGGCTTGGCGTGGACGACTATCTGACCAAGCCCGTCGATTACGATCTTCTTCTGGCAACCGTCGATGCCTCGATTGGCCAAATCAAACGCATTGAGGAACAGAACAACAAAAAACTGCGGATGCTGTATAAAGCACTGCAAGACAAACGGCACAAAGGCCCAGCGACAAAAAAACCGCGGCCTTTAACCATCTCGATCATTACGGCAAAGCCGAACCTCATTCAGCCGCTGACAACGGCGATGCGGGAACTGGGGTGCGAGGTGAGCTTCATTTCCGAAGACCAGCTGGCAAAACGGTCCTTTGATTTGCAGAATGTCGACCTCCTGTTCATGATGTACAGCAAGGTCGTTCACTACTACTTGAAATATGTGACGGAAGAACGCCCCCAAGACTGGGATGGCGAGACCATCATTCTGGCCCCTCCGAAAATCACCGTCGAACAACGCAACATCATAACCGACAGCGGCGTCGATGACTTTATCGAATACCCCTATCCGCCCGTCGATATATTCAAGCTGATCTTGAAGAAAGTTAAGGGCGCGCCGGCAATGGCCAGCGGAACCACACACTGAGCCCACCGTATCGCCTGGCACACCGGTAGGCGATGGTTGCGGCTGCGTCGAAGAAGACACTGCAAAGCGTCTTCTTCATCCTGCAGATGATGAGCCTCGTTCGCCTTTCCTGATCCGTGGTTACTGCGCCGTCCAGCCACCATCGACCGGGATGGTTGTTCCGGTGACATTATGCGCAACCGGATTACACAGCCACAGTGCCAGCTCGCCGATTTCCGATGGGTTCGATGTCCGTTTTGTCGGCTGTTTTTCGGCCAAAAGGTCGGCAATTCCGAGGTCTCTATCACCACCGTGAAGGGCCGCGCGGGCGGCAACTTGCGGCTCGATCAGCACTGTTTCGGTCCAGCCTGGCGCTATGCAATTGACGGTGACACCGCCTTTGGCCTTGGTTCCGGCCGCCGCATATTCCAATGCTGCCACCTTGCTCATGCCGACCAGGCCGAATTTGGAGGCAACATAAGGCGCCTTGTTGACTGACGCGACCAAGCCATGCACGGACGCTATGTTGATCACCCGGCCATAACCGCGCTCGGCCATCACGGGCAGCGCATGACGCATGGTGTGAAAGGCGCCGGAGAGGTTGACGCCGATAATGGCGTCCCAAGTCGCCGCATCCAGCTCTGCGTAGCTGGCAGTTTTTTGGATACCGGCATTGTTTACCAGAATGTCGGCGCCGCCCCACTCCGCAACGGCCTGCATCATTGCATCGACGGCTGCGATATCGCGTATATCGGCGTCAAAGAACTTCGCTTCCGGAGCCCCAGCACCTTTGACTGCAGCGACCGCCTCCGCCGCCTGTTCCGGTGTTGCCAGGCCATGCAAGGCCACCCGGGCACCGGCCTTGGCCAGGCAGGTTGCAATCGACAGCCCAATGCCCTGGACCGAGCCAGTGACCAGCGCTGTTTTTCCTGTCAGTTCAGTCATTTTTCCTCCTCCTCTGCCGCCAGCAGATTGCGCAAGTCGGTTTTCAGGACTTTGCCGTAATTGTTCTTCGGCAGCGCCTCGGCAAACCGGTAAATTTTGGGGCGTTTGAACCGGGCGATCTGATCGAGACACAGCGCATCGAGCGCCGCTGCCTCAACTGACAGTCCTTCGGCACAGACGACGAAGGCCACAACGATCTCGCCCCATTCCGGATCCGGTATGCCGATGACGGCCACTTCATGGACCGCTGGATGGCGTAAGAGTACCTCTTCCACTTCTCTCGGATAGATGTTGGTACCGCCGGAAATGATCACATCCTTTGAGCGGTCTTGCAGGGTCAGATAGCCCTCGTCATCCAACCGGCCCATGTCGCCGGTCCAGAGCCAAGCGTCCCGGATCGTGGCATCGGTTGCTTCAGGGTTCTGCCAATAGCCTTTCATCACGGTGGAGCCCCGCACTGTGATCTCGCCGACTTCGCCGGCGGGAAGCTCGGCGCCCTCCCCGTCCACGACCTTCACCCGGACCGAAGACTGCGCCGTACCGACGGAATTGAGCCGCGTGCGCCAGCGCGCATGGCTGCGGTCCGAAACCTCTGTGCGCGAAAGGGCAGTGATCCCCATCGGGCATTCGCCCTGACCGTAGATCTGAACAAACCGCGCGCCCATCACCTCGACCGCCTCCAGAATGTCGGCCTCATACATTGGCCCGCCGGCATAAACGACGGTACGGATGCCCTCTCCCGTCCCGCCTGAGACCTTCGCCTCATCGACCATCCGGCGCACCATAGTGGGCGCGGCAAACATGCTGACAGATGTCAGCTCCGGTGCGATGTTCAGAATTTCCGCGGCATCGAAACCGCCGCTTTCCGGAACAACATGGCGTGCGCCGCGCAAGACATGCATGAAATTATAAAGCCCGGCGCCGTGGCTCATCGGCGCGGCATAAAGAATCGCATCGCCGGTCTTTACTTCGTCGACATCAACGAAATAGTTCAGCGTCATGGAAGTGATATTGCCGCAGGTGATCATCACACCCTTCGGCCGTCCGGTGGTGCCCGACGTATAGAACAGCCAGGCAAGCTCGTCCGTTTCCATCGGCACGGGCTGGTTCATCGCTGGAGTGCCACGCAGGACCGCATAGTCTGGGCCCTGGCAAGAAACGACGGTCACATCCTCCGCCACATATTTGGGAAGGGCTGCGGCGGATTTGTCGTCGCAAAACACCAGCCGCGCACCGGCGTCAGAAACCATCCAGGCCGCTTCCTTGCCGTGCAGTTTCGCATTGATTGGCACGGCCGCCGCCCCGGCCCACCAGATGCCGTAAAGCACCTCAAGATAGGCGGGGCTGTTCGACATAAACACCGCCACCCGGTCGCCACGCTCTATGCCGCGCTGTTGCAGCGCGGCGGCAATGGCTGCGGCTGCTTTTGCAAATTTTGCATAGTCTGCAATCTGCTTTGTTCCGGAAAAAAGCGCCGGAGCGCCGGGCGTCTTGGTCGCGGTGCGGTACAGCCATTCAGCCGGGTTCATTGCTTGCCTCCCTTAGATACCTTTCGGATACTCTTTCAGGGCTTTATCTGGATATTCCGTCAAAACACGTAACGGAGACCCACTTGGAGGACATCGCGGCTTTTGCCTTTGAACACGCACCCGTCGGACTGATCTATTCGGAGGACCGGATGATCCGGCGTTGCAACCCGCGTTTTGCGGCCATGTTCCAATACTCCGTTGCCGAGCTGACGGATGTCTCGCTGTCGCAGCTTTATCCGTCCTCGGAAGAATTCCTGCGTATCGGCCAGATCGGCGCGGAAAAGATGCTTGGCACTGGCGCGTATCGGGACGAGCGCATCATGCGCCGCAAATCCGGTGTGCTCTTCTGGTGCCGGGTGCGGGGCCAGTCGCTCGACAAGGATCATCCGTTTGCCCGCGCGGTCTGGAGCTTTGCCGATATTTCGGACGACCGCCCGCTGGCCGAGATGAGCTTGAGGGAACGTCAAGTCGCGACCATGCTGGCGGAAGGTCTGACGTCCAAGGAAATCGCCCGGGCGCTCGATATTTCCCACCGCACCGTCGAAGTCCACCGCGCGCGGCTCATGAAAAAATTCAACGCCCGCAACAGCCTGGAACTCATTGCGCTTATTGCCGGCGTGCCAGTTTAGGTTTTTTGGCATTTGCCGTGCTCAGGCAAGTGTCCCTGCCCCGCTGTCATCCTGGACTTGATCCGGTCAAACAAAACTATAATAGAAGGGCCGTTCAGAGGCAAAACCGGCGCATAGCCGCCATAGGCAGTGGTCTCAATCAATGGCCGCTTCGGGCCCCTAGTCGGACATTCAGCGCGTCGCAAGTTTATTCTGGAAGCCGACATTCATTCGAGGCGCAGCTAATTCACGGTATGGGCGGTAACTGGACCTGCGCGGCGTAACAAACGAATGGCGGCTCCAGTCGTTCAGACCACAGTCCTTGTACCGCTCAAAAATCTTGTGTCCCGTGACCCGGGAAATCCCAAACTCACGGCAAAGCGGTGCCATTTTGCAGCTCTATGAAACCCTCGTCAGATCCTGGATTTCGGACGCCAGATGCAATCTGGCACATGCGACCGTTTCAGCGCTTTCCGTTCTGGATTTTGAATCCGTTGTCATCGACGGCGCTCTGCCTGTTCAAGTGAAAGACCGCCTGGTGGCAGAGGTGCGAGATCAGCTGGAAAAAACGGATCTGCAAGGGGTTCACAGGCCGGAAATTGAAGCCGGCACTCTGGGGCACCGTGCTCGAACACTTGGTGCAGCCGCCACTTTGATCAGCGCAGAATACATGAACGAGCTCAATCCGATCGGGGCGTGATTGGGTGAGAATGCTAGACGTGGATTGTGTGACAGATCCAGAGAGAGCCGAACCAGTTTTCAAGTTCGTCTCTCTCCAGGCAGGACACGGATCACGTCGCAACATGGCTGACTTCCCGGTCCGGTGAGTAAATATCGAGGATGTTCCAATGACCCGTGGTTGGGGTCGGGTTGTTGATCATGGGCACATCCAGCACTGTAGGCCTGCCGCTCTCAACGGCAGCCTGGAGCGTCGGAAGCAGCTCATCCGCATTGCCAACCTTAATGCCGACTGCGCCATAGGCTCGTGCGATTTGAGCGTAGTCCGGGCCATGTTCTGGTTCCGCTGAGGTGCCCGGGAACGTAGTCCCGTAAGTTAGTCCGTAATGGGCTTTCTGAAGCCCAGCGATCGTTCCAAATGCATTGTTGTTCATCACCAGCCAGATGATGCCGAGGTCGAGCTCAACAGCGGTCGCCAACATGGCAGGGTTCTGGCCGAAACCACCATCGCCGACGAGGCTGAGGACCACACGCTCCGGAACAGCAAGTTTGGCGCCAATAGCACCCGGAGGGCCAAAGCCCATCGTAGCGAAACCGCCTGGCGTGAGGATCGAGCCCGGTGTCAGGATGTCGAACTGCTGTCCCACCCCGTTCTTGTTCCAGCCCACATCTGTCGTGATGATCGCATCGTCCGGCAACGCCTTGCGGGTATCGGAGAGAATGCGTTCCGGCATCATCGGAAACGCTGGAGAAGTTGCCATCTCCGTGTTGGACGCTTTGAAGTCTTTTCGGAATTCGGAAATCTTGGAAAAAAGGTCCGAACGTTTGAACCCCTCCGGATAAAGCTCTCGGGCAACGCGTGTTAGGGTCCGCAGAGCAGCCTTGGCATCAGCGACGACGCCGATTTCGGTCGGATAGTTGCGACCGATTTCAGAGGGTTCGATGTCGATGTGAATCACCTTGGACCCAGGAATGTTGAATGTGTAGCCCGGATACCAGCTGGAGCAGTCGGCCTCTTTGAACCTCGTTCCCACAGCAAAGACATAGTCTGCGTCGAGACACGTCTGGTTGACCAGGCTTGTTCCCCAGAAACCCGTCATTCCAAGCACTTGGGGATGATCGTCACGCAAAGCGCCCTTGCCCATGAGCGAATGCGCGACCGGCATCCCCATGTGTTCAACGAATTCACGCAGCTCCTCGCTTGCCTTGGCAAGCAGGATACCGCCTCCGACATAGGCAACCGGCTTGTCCGCTTCGGCCAGTCTGGTCACGATCTGTCGCGCTGTTTCATCATCTATGGACGGTTTGACCAGAGCTCGGGTGTTCGAAGCGATCCGGTCGAAACTGTCGGAGCTGATGCGTTCGCTGAAGATGTCCATAGGAACATTGACAAGCACCGGGCCGGGCTGACCACTTTCAGCCAGATGAAAGGCTTTTTCCAGAATTTCGGCCATCAGGTCTGCGCGATCCACCCGCCAGGCTCTCTTGACGAACGGGCGATAGATCTCCCACTGCGCAGCGTCGGCGTGAAGGTTCACTTCCTGATGCGGGTGTTTACCGTAATAATGAGTTGGAATATCACCGGCGATGACAACCATCGGAATACAGTCGAGCGCTGCGTTGGCGACGCCAGTTGCGCAATTGGTCAACCCCGGAGACAGGTGCGACAGGACGACGGATGCCTTTCCTGTCACCCGCGCATAGGCGTCGGCCGCATGGCTGGCGATCTGCTCATGGCGCACAGTGACGAAGTCGATCGGACTGTCTGCCAGCGCTGCCAGCACGGCAATGTTGGTGTGACCGCAAAGACCGAAGATGTGCTTTACATGACGCCTTTCCAGATAATCGACGATGTGCTCTGCAACGGTTTTGGGCTTCTTCAGGATGGCGTCCATCACGCAACCTCCCGACCGAAAAACTCGCCGAAGAGCTCTTCATCAGATGGCTTGTCTTCCGCAATAGGACGGCTGACCCAAGTGTAGTTCATCATGTGTTTGAGCGTGACATTCTCATTCGTAATGTTGCCGCCCCAGATGCCGCATCCCAATGAACTGGTCATGGGCATGCCGTTGGTGAAGCTGCCTGCATTTGCTTTCGACTGGGGCTGTCGAACCATCATGCGGCTGACAGGCGCCAGGCGCGCAAGACGATCAATATGGTCATCGTTATGACTATAGATGCCGCAGGAATGCCCCTTGCCCCCGACTTCGTAGATTTTGCTCACGGTGTTAAGCGCATCATCGAAGTTTTCGAAGTGATAAAGCGCCATCAAAGTGGTGAGCTTCTCCTTTGAAAATTTGTGCTCTGGTCCAATGCACCCCTGGTTTTCCACCATCAAGAACTTGCGATCTTCCGGAATGGCAAAACCCGCGACTTCCGCTGTCTGTTGTGGCTTGCAGGCAATCGTCGGGAACGTCCGGTTGCCCTTTTCGTCCCACATTGCCTTTTCCAGCAGGGCCTTTTCTTCGTCGTTGCAAAGGTATCCACCTTCATCTTCGAGCGCCTTCACCATCTTCTCGTAGATCGAGTTTTGAATGATGATGTTGCCGTCCGCCGAACACCCGGACCCAAAATCGCTGGTCTTGGACATGCGGGTGTTTTTGGCAGCGATCTCGATATCGGCCGTCTCGTCGATCACGATGGAGGAGTTGCCCGCCCCCACCCCGAACGCCGGTTTGCCGCTAGAATAAGCAGCCTTCACCATTGGCTTGCCACCTGTCGCCAGCGTGAGATCGCAAATTTCCATCAAATGCTGGGTCAGCGGGATCGAAGGATGGGTTACGCACTGGAAGAGGTCTTCCGGCGCGCCGACATCCCGACAGGCCTGCCTCAGCACATCGGTCATCTGGGAGGTTGTTAGTCGGGTTCGTGGATGCGGAGAAAAGATCACCGCGTTCCGAGCTTTGGCAGCGTAGATGCCGGTAACCGGAGGTGTCAGCGCTGGGTTGGTCATCGGAATGAGCGAAGCGATCACACCGGCAGGCTTTGCGTATTTGACCAGGCCCCTGGCCTCGTCCACTTCCACGATCCCGGTCGATTTCTGGCGCAATGCGTCCCGCAATACACCATAGATCTTGAAACGCTTGCCGGGACGCCCTTCCCTGTCGCCAATACCGCTTTCGTCGACGCCCTGTTGCGCCAGCCGCGTGAAGGTTTTTTCATTGCCCGCATACCAGCCGATGGCCTGCGCAAGACGGTCCAGGTCTTCCTGGCTCCAGTCCTCGATCTCGGCCATGGCTGCGCGTGCACGCGCCAGCATTTCATTTGCCAATGCGCGGTCTTCTTCAGTGAGCTCTTTGCCCATAACTGTCCTCTTTGGTCTGAAGGGGAACGAGGTCTATCGTGCGGCGCTGTGACCGGGTGGCCCCGAATTTCTGTTTGGCGTGGTGCAGGCAGCGGCGAGCATGTTCTTCATATCCAAGCTCAGCGATACGTGCGGTGTTGGGAAGTTCAATGGAATAGTCGACCGGCGGCATGCGCTCGATAATGCCGGCAAAGTCGATCCAGCCTTCGCCCGGATAAAGCCGTGCATCGCGGGCCAGCTGGATCATGCCTTCGCGCGTATCTGCGATCCCCGGCAGGCAGTCTGAAATGTGAAGGAAATGCAGAAGATCGGACGGAACGTGGAGCAACTCGCCTATGTCCACTCGGCTCAGGTGCAAATAAAGGGTATCGACGAGGATGCCGCCATTTGTCCTGTCCGCGGCGCGAACGATATCGAGGGCCTCGTCCAACGTGCGCAACCTGGAAAAGGAAGGAAACTCGAGGTCGACGGTTAATCCGTAAGGCTCTGCAAGGTCACAGGTTTCGCCATAGACATCGATCAGGAAGTTCCGGTCGTCGCGCGTCTGCGTCCAAGCACTCATGATCATGCGCCTGGCACCCAATTCGCCGCCAAGCTCCAACGCCCGTTCGAAACCTCGTGGATCGCAATCTTCCGTGATCCTTGCAAGCTCGATATCGAGGACTTTCAGTCCTGTCGTGGCGAGCGCCGTTTTCGTCGCCTGGACCTGGGTCTTGCTGATCGGTGACTGGGTGAACTCGCCCGGAATATGCATGGGAAGAAAGCGCGGCGACACCGCATCATAACCTGCGCGCGCGGCAACGTAGATCAACTCCGGCACCGTCGCGTTGATCAGCGTCAGATGAGCGAGGGAATAGAGTGGCTGTTCCGGGTCTGCCTGATGTTTCGCGGGCATGCGCGGGCTCCGTAAGGCGTGACACAATTTATCCTGCGTTTTTAAAAATATCTGATATTTTTGTATTTATCAAATATTTTATGCCTGCGCTTTCGAAGACTTTAAAAACGAAGAAAACCTATTCTTTTCATACAACTACCCCTCAGCTAGCGGCATCTGCCAACTGAGGGGTCGAGTTTTTGTCAGATTTTTTGCCAGCTGGATTCTGTTTCCGCAGAGTTTGCGGAGGCCTCCACGAAGTGAACGCCCTTGGCCCCTTGAGTTACAGTCGGGTAGTTCAGCCAGTGCTGGGGAGGTGTCACGCCGTCTCTGCGAGCCGCAACCGCCATGGCAAATTCCGTATAGAGGTTCGCCCAGGCTTCGATGATCCCTTCCGGGAAACCCCGTGCCGCACGCACGAAACGTTCCGTTTTAGCGCTGACACCGTGGCCATGCCCCCGGCTGATGATCCGGTCAGGTTCGCCAAAACGGTTGAACTTGAGCTGTTCCGACTTTTCCAGATCCCACTCCAGCCCCCCTTCGCTGCCAAAAACACGCAGACGCAAACCACCGCGATTTCCGGGAGCAAGCCGCGTTGCCATCAATGTCCCGGGCACATCGTTTTCAAACCGGGTAAACATAAAGACCGTATCTTCAAGAGGTTTTGGAGCACCGCAAACATGCATTTCCGCACGCAGATGTGTCATCTCCAGCCCTGAAACAAAACTGGCGAGGTGGGCCGCATGCGTGCCGATATCACCCGTACAGCTGGTTCTTCCGGACTTGGCCGGGTCCAGACGCCATTTGACATGATCAGCTTCGGCAACGGCCTCAGGTGTCATCCAGTCCTGCAAAAACTCGACATGGATCTGATTGATCCTTCCAATGCCGCCCTGTTTCACAATTTCCCGAGCCTGACGGATCATGGGAAAACAGGACATTGTGTAACCGACGGCGAAGACGAGACCCGTTTCCCTGGCAATCGAGACGAGTTCATCCGCCTCACCCGGATCATTGGTCAGCGGCTTGTCACATAAAACGTCAATGCCCTTGTCCAGAAAGGCCTTGGCAGCATCGAAATGAACGTGATTGGGCGTCGTGATCATGACTGCGTCGACACCATCCGGCCGACCGGCTTCGACAGATGCCATCTCATTGAATGTTGCGTAGCTTCGGTCCGGCTGAATGAACCACTCTTCGGCTCGCTGACGTGCCTTTACCGGGTCCGAGCTCAGCGCCCCAGCGACGACCTCCCAGCGGTCGGTCAATCGGGCGGCGGTTGCCTGTGTAACAGAGATGCGCCCTCCCCCGACAACCCCCAGCCTCAGCCGGCGGCTCTGACGGGGGAACGGTCCGTCGAAGTCCAAACTCGCAGGCAAAATTCTACTCATGGCCTCACCTCAAACTGGAACCTGCGCGCCTTCAGGCAGCATTTCCACTGCCATGAACACACTCGGCGTGATTGTTTCAAACTGGTGCCAGGGATAGTTGCCGTCCGCATCAAACATGGGCCGATGTGTGTGGCCTGGGGCCATAACTTCTTCCAGGTATAGGGTGGAGAGATTCTTCTCCCGGCACTGCTGCATCTTGCCGAAACCGACGATCTGTGTGTGCACTTCCCGGAAGCCCGGAACGGGACAGAACGGATGCTCTTTGTGGAGGCCGACATTGAGTGGAACGGAGGCAGAGTGGTAAATGGTGAAGCCGATCCTATCCACCCAGGTCTTTGGCGACATGTAATGTTCGACACCGCGCAATCGCTCTTCACCGCGCACTTCGAAGGCTGAGGGCCATTTGTCCCGGATGCGTGTCATGAGTTCCGCATCATCATCTTCAGCATCGAACCGATCGATAACGATGATCTTCTCGATCTCCGAAATCGTGCAGCTCTCGAGAATGGTCGACTGTAGGGGCGCAAGCTTCTGGCCCTCGACAAAAACGGATTCAGTACCGAGATTGAGAACAATTGCCCGCCCTTCAAGCTGAAAGGCCGCCTCGCCGGTCACGTGGCGCAGGCCAAAAAACGGTTCACCAATTTCAAGGTATTCAACAGGCATGGGAAGTCTCGGTCAGATCTTTCTTGAAATTCAGGGGCAAGGGTTCCGGGCGATCGCAACGGCTTGTAATCGATTGATAAATGCCTTCCCTCGGAGCCTTCTCGATTGCGGCCATCACCTCGAAGACGTGATAGGCGAGCGCTCCACTGGCTCGCGGCTCGCGCCCCTCGGAAACGGCAAGAGCCAGATCAAGCAAGCCCAGCCCCCTGCTGTCCTCGTTAAAGCCGTGGCGGTTGTTGGCAACTTGCCAGGCGTCGCGACCGACCGGTCTTGGCTGATGTGTCCAACGAGCTGTCTCCCTGGTTCTGTAGAGAACATCACCTTGAAAGACATTTGCTCCATGAACCGGGTCTGGGTCTGGAATACAAATAGTCCCGTCTTCGCCATAAATTTCGAAACGCGGTGCTTCACTGTCCCAGACATCGAAGCTCATGGTCATGTCGCCGATAGCGCCACTGTCGAACTCCAACAGGCTCAACGAATGGGTATCTACATCAACCGGCATCCATTGCCCGTTGCGCGGTCCGTTTTCAATCATGCGCCTATCAAAGGTCCGGCGGGACATCCCCGCGACACGCGAAATCGGTCCAAGGCAGAAGACCATGGCTGTCAGATAATAAGGCCCCAGATCCAGAAGCGGGCCGCCGCCCCTTGCATAGTAGAAGTCAGGATTGGGATGATGACGCTCGGTGCCGTGCGTTCCGACATGCGCAAAGACACCGGTCGGTTTTCCGATCACACCCTCATCAATGAGCGATCGGACGGTCTGCCAACGGCCACCGAGGAATGTGTCGGGTGCGTTCCCTACAAGCAGTCCTTTCGAAGCCGCCACGTCCAGAATTCGGGCTCCGTCCGCGAAATCCGTCACAAAGGGCTTTTCGGAATAGACATGCTTCCCCGCCTTCAAAGCCCGCAAGGAAACATCGGCATGTGCGGCGGGAACCGTCAGGTTCAAAACACAGTCAATCTCAGCGTCTGCAAAGATTTCGTCCGGCAGACACGCTTTCGGTATCCCGTATTTCACCGCCTTCGCCTGGCTTTCCTCAATATCGAGGCTCGCACAGGCGACCACGTCAATCTCATGAAACTTTGCAAGCGTTTTCAGATAGATGTCACTTATTCGGCCACATCCGATCAGGCCGACCCGGAAGGATTTCGCTCTTTCATCCAGCATTGTCTTCAGGTTCGTATTGAGGGAGAAAACGAGGTGGCATTGGCCCCTTGTTGCGCCCGCCCTGGCCCATTTGTTCCCAGGCATGGGCGAGAATTCCGACAGAGCGCGACAGGCAGAACAATCCTCTAGAAAGAGGTGCGGGGAATCCCAGCTCGCAAAAGATCACAGCCGTCGCCCCGTCGATGTTCATTGCAATCGGCACGCCGCGCGAACGTCCCAGTTCAGCCTGTACCGCTTCTCCTATGTCCGCAAAGCGCCCAGAGACGGTTCCTTTTGCTGCCGCGTCGCGGACGAGTTTCATCAACCTAGGGGCACGTGGATCGGTCGGCTTGTGAAACCGATGACCGAAACCGGAGACGATCTTGCCGTATTCAGAGCGCCAGTGATCAAGACCTTGAACAACCGCCGTCTCCAGCCGCGCCTCCGCATCCATCCGATCTGCGATATCATAGTAGAGCTCAGCGCATTGTTCGCCGGCTCCCCCGTGAACGTCGCCTAGCATATTGATGCCCGTCGCCATGACGTTGTTGAGTCCAAGCCCACAAGTCGCAGCCATCCTGCTAGCCGCGATCGATGGGGCCTGGGGTCCATGATCGACGCCCGCCACAAGGGCCGCTTCGAAGAGCCTTGCTTCCTCTTCGGTGGGCGTGCCTCCGCGAACCATGAGCCAGATCATCTGCGGAAAGTTGACTGTACCGATCAGCTCCTCGATCGGTGTTCCGCGGAAAACGATCTTCCCGGGTTCCATGTCGATGATGGAGGTTCGCCACCAGTTCTGGATTGCTTCGCTATCCGTCGTGGTCATGCAGCCGTTTCCTTGTTCTCGTTATTGTTTTGCTGCAAGAGGCCTTCAAGAGTGGCCTTCATGCGTTCCGCGTCGGGCTCATGACCCGTAATGAGCCTAAAGGCTTCCACTGCCTGCCAAAGTGCCATTGTCGTGCCATCCATCACCTGACACCCATGAGCATCCGCGAGCTTCAAAAAGGCTGTTTTTCGAGGAAAATAGACAATATCTGCGACCCAGGCTGCACGGTTCAACCGCCACGGATCAAACGCCATGCCTGGGTGCGAAGCCATACCTAGGGGCGTACAATTTACTGCGCCGGAGATTTGATCGAACGGGACGCTCTCAACGTTTTCAGACGCAACGGTTTGAAGCCGGGGACGGAGCTTCTTTAACCTCACTTTCAAATCGCTTGCTCGTTTTGCGACTGGATCAATGATGAACAATGATCCGACGCCCAAGTCGGCGAGTGCGAGCGCAACGGATGCACCTGCTCCACCTGCACCGCACAATACGACACTGTCTCCAGCGATGGAGGCAATTTCGCTTTGAATTGCTCTGCGAAAACCACCGTAATCTGTATTGTAGCCAATTCGCTCTCCAGCCCGCAGAATAACGGTATTTGCTGTCTCAAGCTCTTTAGCCGGCCCTTCAAGCCGGTGGAGAAATTCGACTACAGCCGATTTGTGAGGATGCGTTACATTCAAGCCCACAAGACCATCTGTTTCAGCATCGACGAGAAACTGTTCTAAATCTGCCGGTGACAGCTTCTTGCCTCCGGTATCAATTCGCGAGTATCGGTAATCGAGCCCGAGCGCGGCTCCTTCGAGTTCGTGTTGTGCTGGGGTCAAGGAGGGGCCGATATGGTCCCCCAGAAGAGCTGCTCTCATCGCAAAGGCATTCCTTCTGCGCGCTGAAGACGCATCTGGGCAGCCAGGCGGATCGGCGCATTCGACGCACCGTATCCCTGATATCCAGAGCGTCGTTCGACGATTTCAAAGAAGAAGCCGTTAAAGATTGGGCGGCTGTAGATCTGGAAGTACTCCATGCCCCCATCCCGGTCATATAGGATGTTGGCCGAACGCATGGTCTCGACAAGTTCCATATCCAGACCAAAACGAACCCTGAGGTCGTCATAGTAATTTGCAGGCATTTCCAACCTCGGAAAACCAGCAGCATCCAGGATGCTCGATGTTTCGAAGATATCGTCAGAGAGAAACGCGATGTGCTGAACCCCAGCCCCGAATTGGTCGGCCAGGAATGAGCCAGCAAATGTTCGGTGCCCTGCTGCCCCGTTCAGATTCAGGCGCATTTCCCCTTCCGGCGTTTCCAGCGCCTGCGAACGAACGACGCCCGCTGGATCGGCAACATCGACGATCTCACATTTACGCATATCGAATGTCGTCATGTAATAAATCGCCCAGCTACGCATTTCACTGCTAGCCATCGTCTGGGCGACATGGTCGACCCTCCGGAGACCAGCCGGGCGGGTCGCAGCTGTTTTCTTCACAGGTTCGAACTCGATGTCCCAGACCCGGTGAAGATCCGACTTCTCGTCAATAAAGTGAACCACGGATCCCCCCACGCCGCGGATTGCGGGGATTTCAAGTTCGCCGGTCCCAACTGCTTGCGTGAAGGGTTCTGTTCCGAGTTCAGTCGCCCTTGCGACAGTCTGACTGGCATCATCAACACGCATACCCACGTCGCAAACACACGGACCATGACTTAGAAAGGCGGAATGGGCAAAGCCGGTCTGGTCAGAATTGATGACGATATTAATCGCGCCTTGGCGCCAGAGTTCTACGGATTTGGAAACGTGTCGCCGTTCCATCCTGAAGCACAAAGATTGGAGAATGCCGGCCAGTTGCCGATGGCTCTTGTCGTCCGTGGCAAATTCGATGAACTCGACGCCTCGGACATGTCCGCGATCTGGCAGTGTAGGTGCGCCTAGCCCAAGCCCGGGTTCCGAGCCTGAAACGTCGTCCAGCAAAGTGGCAAGAGCACGATACCCGTCTCGGGTGATCTGTTCGGCCCGGACCTCCTGATCCTGTTCATTCAAACGCGCTATCGACCAGGGGCCGCGGTATCCGCTACGTGCCAAGACTTTTACAAAACCGGAGAGATTCAACCGGCCAAGTCCAGGAAGGAGGCCGAAATGACGTTTCAACATCCGGATATCGGTGTCGAGCCGAGGAGCATCAGAGAGCTGCGCATGGAAGAGCGCGGACAGATCCAGATCGCGCAGGTCGACGGGGCGACGCCCACCGGCAAGCGAAAAAAAACTGTTCAGTGCAAGGCCGAAACTGTCGCTCGCAACGGCTTCGACCAATTCACTTGCCTGGAGGTCATTTGTTGTAACTTGCGCCCAGGGCAACGCCAGATAGGCAATTTTCAATCCACGCCTTTGTGCCCGGTCGGCCGCGTTGCTGAGGTCTTCAACGATGCTGTCCCGCTCGATCCCCGTCTGCATGGTTCTGGCGGAACCGACCAGCAGCATTTTCGTTCCCAGGGCTTCCATGAGATCGAACTTGGCTTCGAGTCGGTCGAAGGCGACTTGCTGGTCAGCCTGACCCTCCAGGTCATGGAACGGTTTCAGCAACGCAACCTTCAAGCCGAGCCCGGAAACAATTTCCCGGACTTCCCCGGCAGTGCCGTGAAAGCTGGTGAAGTCGGGATCGTGAAGTTCCACACTGTCGAAGCCAGCCGAGGCAATAGCTCTCAGTTTCGTCGGCAAGTCGCCGGGAATGGATGTTGTCGAGATGCAAAGGGACATCAGCCTACATATCCAAGAAGCCTGGGCAGAAAGAGTACGATTTCCGGGAATAGGATCATCAAGATTAGCGCCCCGATAAGCACCACCAGGAAAGCCCAGACCTCCGAGATGATCTCCCTTAGTGGAATGCCGGTCACAGCGTTTATGACAAAGAGCAGGATACCGTACGGCGGAGTGATCAGACCGATCATCGAATTGACAACGACCAGGACACCGAAGTGAACCAGATCGATGCCGAGATCCTTACAGGTTGGAATAAACAACGGGACAATCACCAGGATGATTGTTGTCGCGTCCAGGATACATCCCAAAAGGAGAACGAGAATATTCACGCCTATCAAGAACACCAGCGGATGAACATCGATGCCCTGAAGGAACTCAGACATCATTCCCGGGATGTTTTCCGAAATGACCACGAAGTTAAGGATCAATGCGCCACCTATGACGACACCAACTGCTGCTGACGAGCGGGCGCTCTCGACGAAGATCCGATAAAGGCCATGCAGCGACAGAGCCCGGTAGAAGAGCCCTGCAAGCAACAGGGCATAAAGCGCTGCAACAGCCGCAGCTTCTGTCGGGGTCGTAACACCGCCATAGATGCCAAAAAGCAGGATGACAGGCATCAACAGCGCGGGAAACGCGTTGGCCGTATACCGGGGTAGCTCCCTCAAGGGCACAGGTTCTTCAAGCGCAAAGCCGCGCTTGCTCGCCAGGTAGTAGTTCATGGCCATCAACACTGCACCCATCACCAGGCCAGGCAGGATTCCGGCCAGGAACAACGCTCCGATCGAAGCATTGGAGACAAGTGCATAGAGAACCATGGGGATTGACGGCGGAATGATGGGGCCAATCGTGGCTGAAGCCGCCGTGATTGCCGCAGCATATCCTCTCGAATATCGGCCATCCTTTGTCATCATTCCAATGATGATCTTGCCGATCCCGGCCGCATCGGCGACCGCGGACCCGGACATGCCGGAGAAGATAAGTGAGGCAACCACATTCACATGTCCTAGCCCGCCCTTGAAGCGCCCGACGGCGGCAACACAAAAGCTGAGCAGACGTTCGGAAATCGTACCTGCATTCATGATATTGGCAGCCGCGATGAAAAGCGGCACAGCCAGCAAAACGAAACTCTTGTAGAGACCTTGCAGAATTTTTTCTCCTGCCAACGCAAGGTCTAAATCCGCCGCCCCTAAGTAAACGAGAGACGCCAGGATGATGGAATATCCAATCGGCGTACCGATCCCGGCCAACCCGAAGAGGGTGACCAGACAGAGGGCAAGTTCCATACTCATACCGCTTCGTCTCCGTGCTGAATGGAGGGCGGTTCATGGTCATGCCCGGGAATGTCGTGCTCGCCGCTTGGTGGTCCGTGGCGCAGAATGTCGATAAAGCGCCAAGAATAGCGGATTATGATGGCAATCATGAATATGAGGTAGATGGAGAAGATCGTGCGTAAGGGGATTTTCTTGCCAGTAAGCGGGTTTTCGACTGTTGTGGTCTTCCGGATTTTCATCCAGTCGATGTAGTCCCAAGTCGGCAGGAAGGACCAAGCCATTCCGGCAACAATGGATGCAGCAGCGATCAGGGCAAGGGTTTTTTGGCCGCGGCGAGGCATCGCCAGATAGAGTATGTCGAAGGTGACGTGGTCTTTCTCGTGCACGATGAAGGCATTGCCGAAAAACACAATCCAAACCCACAGGATCAAGCAAAGCTCAAGTGTCCAACCAAAAGGCGTGACAAGTACATACCTTGAAAAAATCTGGAGCAAGAATGTGAAGAACATCGCCGCAAGCATGGCCGCGGCGACCCCTTCAGCCCCACAGGTGAACCAAGTCGAAATGCGTTTCATATCAGCTCTCCTGCGGGGACGAGTACCTGATTACTTGCCGAGTGCGTTGATCTTTTCCAGAACTCCTTCCGGCCATGTGGCCGCGAATTCACTTTCAAGATACATGGACTGAACCTGGTTGCGGAACGCATCAAGATCCGGCTCGTAGATCGCCATGCCCTGCTCTTCCAGGAAGGCGACAAGTTCCTGTTCTTTTTGCAATTGCGCTTTGCGCCCGGCCTCTGCGGCTGCGTCAGCTGCCTTTTGGACAGTAGCCTGCTGGTCAGGTGTCAGATTGTTAAAAACCTCTGCATTGATGGCAATGTAGTTCAAATCGACGAGGTGCGACGTCAGGATGATCTGATTTGTCACTTCGTAAAACTTTGCATCCACCACTGTAGGAAGTGGATTGTCCTGGCCATCAACCGCCCCTGCCGAAAGGGCTGTATAGACTTCAGCAAATGCCATCGGGGTTGGGGATGCTCCCAGCGCCTTGCCTAGGAATTGCCAAGCGTCCGTGCCAGGCATGCGCAGATTCACACCTGCCAGGTCTGCTGGTGTTTTCACCGTTAGTTCGTCTTTGGATTGCCGGAGGTTCACCTGACGGCGCCCAAGATACATCACTGACAGGAGTTTCACGCCAAGCTCTTCTTCAGCCTTCTGCTTGAAGGCATCCATCAGTTCATCATTGAAGACAGCAACCTGGTGGGCAGCGTCCTGATGGACATAACCTGCGGTAAAAATTGAAAACTCAGGGAAAAACTGCGCAAGCTCCTGGGCTGATGCGATCGACATCTCCAAATTGCCACGGCTGATAGCATCCAATTCAGTGCCTTGGGCAAAAATGGTGCCATTGTAACTCGGCTGGTAGTCAGCAAATTCGGCCACCATGGGTCCAAATACATCGCGCATGGCGACGGAACGTTGATCGGTTTCCGACCCGGATGTAGCCAGGCGCAGCTGTACTTTGTCAGCAGCTAAGCCAGCAGCGGAACTACCAGCGAGTACCCCAGCAGCAACAAAAGCCGAAAGCGCGGCCCGGCGCGTAAAATACGTGATCATCTCTTCCTCCTTGAGATTTCTATATTCACTGTTCAATTTTGAGCATGCCTGACTATTTTTGTTTTGCAAGATATTTTTAAAAATATCGGATATTTTATCAAACTACCGTCCGATACGCCTCCACATCCGAAGCGGTGAGATCTTGAATATCCAACCGGGTGCGGTGTTTGGCTGAGAGCTGAATGGTTTCGATCACCTGTAGTGTTCGCAATCCTTCCTGCCCGGAAACAAGCGGGATCGCTTTCTTCATAATCACGTCCTTGAAATGAGCGATCTGGTTGACGAGAGGATCAGATGCCGCGCGCGTTAATGTCGTTGATGAAAGTGGTGTCCACCAATCTTGCCGCCTATCCAGGTGTGACCAGAGCCGAAGATCGGGCAGCGAAAGAGACCCTTCCGAACCGCCTATGAGGTAACAACTTTCTGGAATCGGCGGATATTGAGGGTTCTCGCGAGAGGTAAACTCCCAGCTCCACGGCGCCACCACACTGTCGGAAACAGATATGGTTCCAATCACACCATTGCTGAACTCCAAGATTGCGCTTGCAACATCTTCATTTTCGAACCCTCGGACAGAGGGGGCAGCAACAGCATGCACCGCAGTCACCTCACCGCAAAGATAGCGGATCAGATCAATGTCATGGACCAAGTTCACAGAAACCGGACCGGCTCCATTACGTTTCCGCCAGGGGGCCGCCTCAAAATAGTGATCAGGTTTGTAGAACCAGCAAGTACCCTGAACCGCGCGGATAGTACCAATCAACCCGCCGTCGAGAGCTTCCTTTGCCTTCTGAATGAGAGGATTGTGCCGCCGGTGATGACCGACAAGAAGCGGTATGTCCCGAGCTCTGGCCATCTGCACAAGCGCTAAAGCTTCCTTTGTGGAAGCACCAATCGGCTTTTCAACCAGAACAGGACATTTGTTTTCGATACATGTGATCGCCTGTTCGACATGTAACAGCGTCGGTGTTGCAAGAATAACACCGTCCAACTGGACGCTCTTAAACATGCCATGAATTGTCTCAAAACATGGGATTCCCATTCCCACGGCGGCATCTTGGCCACTTTCGTTCGGATCGGCCACTGCGACCAGTTCAACATCCGGAACAAGAGCTACTGCATCTGCGTGACGTTTGCCCACCAAGCCGAGACCGACAATGGCGAGTCGTAAAGTTGATTGCACTTAAGGCTCCTATGCACCTGTATCTTGTGCGGTCGCCAGCTTTCGACTGTCGCCGGATCAATGTCGCTGATGTTAGGGACAAACAATATGATTTGCAATAATATCTGATATTTTTATTTTTTACTTACATTTCTGGAATTTGCCCTACAGAATCGAATATGGTAAATGCAGGACGATTTTCATTTCATCGGCAAAAAAATGATACAGCAGACACCCGCGACAATCGGATCCAGCACCTATCAGAAGATCAAACACGACATTATCTTCGGCGAACTCGAGCCCGGTTCAAAACTGAAACTCGAAGCCCTCAAGCAACGCTATTCAACCAGTCCCTCGACTTTGCGTGAAACCTTAAGCCGTCTGGCAAGCGAAGGTTTTGTTGAAGCTCCTGAGCAGCGCGGATTTCGGGTGACACCCGTTTCGAAGGAGGACTTGGTCGAAATCGGAGGGCTTCGTGTTCTCCTGGAATGTCACGCTTTGAAACTGTCCGTCGAAAACGGCGACACGGATTGGGAGGGCAATCTTGTGGCCGCGCATCATAAATTGCATCTGATGGAGCAGAAAATGCTCGCTGGTGATGAGAGCGAAAAGGAAACCTGGAAACGCTATGACTGGGAATTTCACCTTGCCATGATCCAGGCTTGCAACAACGCCAACCTGCTTTCGCTGCATGCAATCATGTATGACAAGTATCTGCGCTACCAAATGCTCGTGTTAACCTATCGCGGTGAAATAGCGGCCAAAGAACACAAGGATATGTTTGAAGCAGCCCTTGCAAGAGACACAAAAGCCGCCTGCAAGATGCTCGAAAGTCATATTAACAATGGCGTAGAGCACACGCTTGCTGCGA
The DNA here is from genome assembly GCF_006517275.1 of Labrenzia sp. PHM005. Lineage (NCBI taxonomy): Bacteria > Pseudomonadati > Pseudomonadota > Alphaproteobacteria > Hyphomicrobiales > Stappiaceae > Labrenzia > Labrenzia sp. PHM005. The sequence continues at coordinate 5,072,268 of NZ_CP041191.1, forward strand.
TGAGCTAGATACTAAAACCAGCCAGTGGCAGGGTAACAAATAAGCGTCTGCTTTGGGCCGGGAAATGGCGGGAAGGGAAAACTTGGTCACGGTCTCGCAAGGCGGGAAACCGTCGTTCGCTGCTGAAGGCGCCAAGGTCAGCAATGCGCTCCCCCATACCGCTCGAAGCTCATAAGCAGTTGAGCATTGTAGTGGCTAACCCTGTTCCGGACCTTCAGATAAATAGCAATCTCTGACCCGAACTATCAGTTTGTAGTTTCGAGAAAACTTGGGCTCCCGAACATTCGTTTCCCGCTACATTAGAATTGTTGTTAAGTCGGGAATCTTATGCCTTACTACGTGCTTGATCGATCATATTGCGACCGCAGATGAACTGGGCGGATCCGTTTGGCAATGAAACGCTATTTTCCGAAAAGATTCCGTAAAATACCGGAATATCTGACAATTCTGTCTCTTCTGCCCTTTTTTTTATCCGGGTCAGTTGCCGCCGGGAATTTATATTCTGACGGCCTCTCGAATCACAATTTTGATGTTGGCGCGATTGCGCAGCTGAAGAAGTACCTCGCTGATGTCGATGCGCGAGAAAAACGGCAATCCAACCGTGATCCAAGCCTTATCCTGGCCGCAGGTGAAAACGACCCGCTGTTATTAGAAACTGACGAAGCGGGGCTGGAGAGTTCCGACAGCCAGGACACTGAGGATGATCTCCTTCTGGAACCGGAAGCCGAAAACGACGGCCTCCTGGTTTCGGATGACGATGAATTGTTGACTGACGAAGATTCACTTCTGGCAGACGACGATGACGACAGTCTTCTGGAATCGGATGACGGACTGCTGATCGCCGATGATGATGATGACGATCTGCTGACGGTTGACGGCGAAAGCGCCACGGAGTCAGTCGAGGGCAAAAAGAAAGAAGAGCAGGCGGCAAAACGCCGATCAGCAAACGAGGAACATGAAAAACTGTTCCTGGAGAGCAAATATCCCTCTGCCAATACCTGTGCGACCTGTCATCCGAAACAATATGAAGAATGGTCTGTGTCGCAGCATGCCTATGCGCAGTTAAGCCCGATCTACATGGCGATGCAGACCACCATCAACATGAAGACCAGTGCTACGAACGGAGACTTCTGCATCCGCTGTCACAATCCGGTCGGGATGAACATTGGAGAGTCGCTCTATGTTTCAAATTTGGAGCGTACACCGACATCCCGCGAGGGCATAACCTGTGTTGCCTGTCATCGGGTGAACAGAAATTATGGCAAGATTAGTGGCCGCTTTGCGCTTGAAGAAGGCGATGTTTTTTCGCCCGTTTATGGCCCCAAAGGCGGTGCGGAGCTGGCACGGGTTTTGAGCAAGCCTGAAGAATATCGGGTGTCCCAATCCCAGGATGATCCGGGGCGGAGCATTCACACCGAAGCAAACCAATTTTTTGCACTGACGAAACCTGGGTTCTGTGGCACTTGCCATGATGTGACGCTGTTTAACGGCTTTCGTCTGGAAGAAGCCTTTGCCGAATACAAGCAGTCACCAGCCGCAAAGCGTGGTGAGACTTGCCAGGATTGCCACATGGGCAAAATCCAGGGCGTTGCCTCGGGATATGATTATGGCCCTGCAGCCGTCGTCGGAGATGTGCCGACCCGCAATCGGAAATTGACCAATCATTTCTTTGCTGGCCCGGATTACTCGGTGATCCATCCCGGTATCTTTCCGCACAATGTTGAAGCGGCCGAATTCAAAACACTCAAGGAATGGCTCCAGTTCAACTATAAGGCGGGTTGGGGAACGGACAAATTTGAAGACCGGATAACCGACAGTTACAAGTTTCCGAAAGCCTGGGAATCCATCGATGACCGTTATGATGCGCGGGAGATCCTCAAGGTTCAATTTGAACGTTTGGCCAAAGCTCGTAGGCTGCGTGAGCAAGTGTTGCGCAACGGTTTCAAACTCAGTGACATCACCATTTTGAACAATACAAATGGCAAGTTGTCATTTTCCGTCGATGTTAGCAGTGGCACCGATGGTCATGGTGTGCCGACAGGATTTGACGCCGAGCGTCTCATTTTCCTTGAGGTGACGGTAAAGGACAGCCGCGGTAATGTTGTATTTGTCTCCGGGGACCGTGACCCTAATGGCGATGTGAGAGATGCGCACTCTCTTTATGTCCACAACGGCGAACTGAAATTGGACAAGAACCTGTTCAGCCTTCAATCGAAATTTGTTGTCAGATTGTTGCGCGGCGGCGAAAGAGAACAGGTTCTGGCGGTCAATACATCCTCTGATGTACTGCCATTTGTGCGTCCGGAGCGCCGCGCGACAACAATTTATGGTCGGCCACGAGGTGCTCGAAAACATAAGCAAAACCTAGAACCCGGAGCCAGCCGGACTGCAAAATACAAGGTGCCTTCCAATAAACTCAAAAAGGGCGAGCGCTATACAGTATCGGTCAAACTGGTCTCCCAGATGGTGCCAGTCAACCTGATTGCAGCAATTCAGGGAGCCGGCTTCGACTACGGAATGAGCCCGGCTCAAATCGCTCGAGAAGTTGTGAAGGGCAGTTCCGTTTTGTGGTCCAGAAAAACGTCGGTGAAACTGAAATGAGCCGAGTTTTGATCAGGGCAGTCCGGCAAAGGTCCAAGGGTCTCCTGACCGCGCTGTCGCTTGCGGGGCTATCTATTCTCACAAGCGGTCAGCCTTCAGTGGCAGCTGGCAGTGCGCTAAGTGAAAAGCCGATCAGGCTTTTGACTGAAGAGGAAGTTCGCAAGGGCAAACGGAATGACGCTCACCACAGCAGTGAGTTGAGCGAAGCGCCGGCTCCATTGCTTCCCGAAGCCAAACAACCAAAACCGACGCCACCGATATTCGAGCGGGGTGAGAAGTTTCTTGCTGCGGGAAACCTCAACCCGGGTATTGAGCTGCCGACAGGGGCGATCTGGCAACCGTCTCTTTGGGTGTTCGGGGACTACCGGACCAGCATCGGACATTTTGCAAATGGCAACACCAATAGCAGGCAATACTGGGCAAACCGCCTGGACATTTTCGTAAACCTAAAACTCACACCCACCGAGCGTATTTTGCTTGGGTTTTCGCCGCTGTCTGATGGTGGAAACCATACTGGCTTGCTTTACACCGATGCCGATGGGCTTGAGTTCAACAATGCGCTCAACCCGTACATTACAACCTTGTTTTTTGAAGGTGAGTTCGGGGAGATATTCCCAAATCTCGATCCGGACGACTCCAAGAGCTACGATTGGGGATTTTCAATTGGTCGGCAGCCAATCCTGTTTCAGGAAGGCATTATGATCAATGACTCGATCGATGCTATCGGGATTACGCGTGACACCATCGTCATCCCAGGTCTCACGCCGGATATGCGCGCCACAGCTCTGGTCGGTCTGCATAACATTCGCCGCAACAACAACGTTCTGGATCATGGAGCCATGTTGTTCGGTCTCTTCACAGAAACAGACCTTAGAAAGAGCACCGTCAATCTCGATGCCGCCTATGTCTTCAGTAACGATTCCAGCGGAGGAGATGGGCTCTATTTCGGAGCATCGGCAACGCAGCGCATTGGGCATTTCAACACGTCCTTCAGAGTGAATACATCAACAGCTCTAGACAATCGTGGTTCTGCAGTAAATGACGGCGTTTTACTGTTTTCGGAAGTTTCCAGAACAGCCACTGGGTCTAACAACGTTTATTATGGAAACTTGTTTTGGGGCTTGGGAAATTACACATCAGCTGCCCGTGACAAGGGAACTGGTGGCCCGCTCGGACGTGTCGGCGTGTTGTTCGCCGCCCCTCAAGTAAGCCTTGGGGGCGCGGCGCTTTCCAATAGAGCGGACCATGCGTTTGGTGGGTCATTTGGTCATCAGATGTTTTTCAATGAAGACAAAACCCAGCTGACCCTCGAGATTGGCGGTAGAAAAGACACGGACGGTTCAGGTCAAGGGGCTGCCGCGATCGGCGGCCAGTTTCTTCATGCGCTGAACAATCGAACCAGTCTTCAGGTTGATGGCTTTGTTTCGGCAAATGAGAACCGTCGCGCCGGAACCGGATTTCGTATGGAACTGAGGACAAGGTTCTGATGAAAAACCAAGACCAGGCTCATTTCAGCAAAGAGTGCCCTGCATGATTCAGGTGTTGCAGATCGGCGGCGGGTTGGTTCTCCTAACGGTCTTAGTGCAAGGATGCCTGGCGGTTTATGGACAGTTCTCCCGAATTGTTCAGGAAAGGCGAATGGCGGCGAAACGACTGGAGCAGTTTCAAAGCCAGGCGAAAAACATATTTCAACAAGCTGAACTGGATCGTAGTACGTCCGAGCTCACCTGGTCGGGCAAGCGGAAATTCAGGATCGTTTCAAAAATTCCAGAAAATAAAAGCGGCGATATCTGCTCGTTTTATCTAGCGCCCCATGACGGCGGCAGCTTGCCCCCCTTTAGTCCTGGCCAGTTTCTGACTTTCGAGCTTCAAATTCCAGGGCAAGCAAAACCTGTTGTTCGTTGTTACTCCTTGTCCAACAGTCCTGCGAATTTGAAAACGTACCGGGTGTCAATCAAACGAATTCCGCCACCGCCGGATGCATCGATCAACCTGCCTGCTGGCTTGTCATCCGGGTTTTTCCATTCAAGCCTGAATGAGGGCGATGTCGTCGATGTCCTTGCGCCAAGTGGTCAGTTCGTTCTCAATCTTCGGTCCGAAAGACCAGTTGTCCTTATTGCAGGTGGTGTTGGTCTAACGCCGATTCTGTCCATGTTAAAATGGCTCTCCGATAAGAACAGCCATCGGGAAACCTGGATATTCTATGCTGTGCGCAATGGTGAAGACATTGCGTTTCGGGATGAAATCCGGAAAATCATTACTCAGCACGACAACTTCCATGCTGTTTTTGCCTACAGTCGGCCGACTGAGGAGTGTGTTGAAGGTGTAGATTTTGATTGTGCCGGGTTTGTTACGACAGACCTTCTTAAGCAATATCTGAACTCATCCAACTACGAATTCTATATCTGCGGCCCGCCGCCGATGATGGAAATGCTGACAGCGCAACTAAGCGACTGGGGCGTGCCGGATGAAGATATCAATTTCGAAGCATTTGGACCCGCATCGGTCAAAAAAACCCAACATGTCAGTTCCGAACAAGATACCGGCGATAAAGAGCTTACTGTCGAATTCGCTAGATCAGGAAAATCAGTCACCTGGACTGCAGCAAATGGTACAATTCTGGATCTCGCAGAAGAGAATGGCGTTACGATAAACTGCGGATGTAGAGCCGGAAATTGTGGAACATGCGCGACGGCAGTTAAGAGCGGAAATGTGTCTTATGTTGCAAAATCTGCAAGCACACCTGCGCAAGGAACCGCTCTCGTTTGTATTGCTCGGCCGGAGGGAGATCTGGTGTTGGATGCTTAGAATGCTTGCAGATTAGCCATGCTGTAATTGATTTATTGGGGGAGAGATTATGTTTGAGGCGCTTCTGGTCCGGGCGACCAAATTCTGGTTGCTCAAGTTCTTTGCGGCTGCAGTTCTTGTTGGCGTGAGCGGAGCTGGGGCCATAGCCAATCCGGATATGATTGTCGGACCGAATGAATGTGCGGAGTGCCACAAGAAGGAGACTTCGGCTTGGCAAAACACGCATCACTTCTCGACTTTCAGAGAGTTGCCAAAGAGTAAGGAAGCCAAGGAAATCGCCGGAAAAATGGGCGTTAAGCGCCTGAAAGCAGACAGTCTTTGCCTGGGATGTCATTTCACGGTTAAAACCGAGAAGGACAAACCGAAAGCGATTTCAGGTATCTCCTGCGAATCTTGCCACGCGCCAGGCAAGGACTGGTACAAATTGCATTCCGGCTTTAGCGGGAAAAAAGAAGGCCAGGAGAGCAAAGAAGAAATCGCGTCCAGATGGGAAAAGTCGGAAGCCGCCGGCATGATCCGACCTTCAATGACTTATGCGCTGGCGAAAAACTGTTTCAGCTGTCATCTCGTGCCAAATGAGGAGTTGGTCAACAAAGGTGGACATGCGGCAGGGAGCCCGTTTGAACTGGTAAGCTGGTCCCAAGGCGAAGTACGGCACAATTCCTGGTACAACAAAGGCAAAGGCAATCCCGAAGCATCTCTGGAAAGAAAGCGGATGCTCTTTTTGGTCGGGCGGATTGTGGAACTGGAAACCGCTTTGATCGGCGTCAGCAAGGCGACGGTGAAAAAAGACTACGCTCTCAAGATGGCAAAACGGGCCAGCAATGCTCGAAAGGCTATGGGAAGTCTCGCAAAGCTATTGCCGGATGCACCCGAGCTGGCGGAGATTGCAAATGTCGCAAAGGCTGCAAAACTGAAACTCAACAATGAAGATGCCCTGGTGGAAACTGCGGGGAAGATTTCCGTGTTGGGATTAAAATTTGCGCAGACCTACGATGGCTCGACCTTCGGTGCGATAGATAAATACATTCCCAAGTCAGACAAATTCAAAGGGAAGCCTACGAACTAGAAAGTAAGGCTTGGGAGGGCGTGAACTTGTCTCTTGAACAGCGTGATGAGCGCAACAGGCGTTGGGATACAACGTTTGGAGAAGAGCCGTTGGACAGTGCAGCTGTTGCGCGGGTTCTGGCTCTTCCCGCATTTGCTGATGTCCAAGCAGACAGTTTTCCCGCGCATCTTAGTCTGGAAGCACTAATTGCGAACGAGGGCCGTATTCGAACCTGCAAGCGCGGAGAGGTCATCCTGCGCCAAGGAGATTATGGAAATTCCCTTTTCATAATTCTGTCAGGTTCCGTGATAGGCGTGAATGATCCAGACGTAACAGGGAAGACGGCCGGAAGGCGTTCAAAAAAAACGGCTTCATGGAAGCGGTCGTTGGCACAATTGTTTGCGGCCTACCGGCCTCCAGAGTATCGCCGTGCGAGAAGCCTTGGTGCCAATGACCGGAGGTCACGCGGGGCTGCGGGCAACACCTACCAGTTTGAAGGCATCACTGCTGTTGATGTTGATGAACTGCAGGTGCGCTATACGACTTTCTCCTTTGAAGCCCCTCAAATGTTTGGTGAACTGGCAGCTCTGACACGCAGCCCCAGAAGCGCAACCATATTTGCTGCTGAAGACGATACGCTTTTGTTTGAGATGAGCTGGCAAGGATTGCGTGAAATCCGTGATTGGTCCGAGAGTTTTCGTCAGCAAATAGATAGTCTCTATCATGAACGCGGTCTGGTCATTCGCCTCAGGGAATGTCCGGTCTTCGATCATGTCGATGATGAGACACTCGATAAGATCGCGAAAGAGGCCCTATTCGAGACCTACGGAAATTTTAACTGGACCCATCGCTTCAAACGGGAAATTGGCAAAAGCGACAAGGCAGATACCATAATAGGCCTCGAAACGCTCATTTGCGAAGAAGGGGATCATGTTGATGGGCTTTTGCTGATCAACAATGGTTTTGCGCGGGTCAGTCAACGAGTGGATCATGGAGAAAGGACAATTGGGCACCTTTCAAAAAATGATTTCTTCGGCTTGGATGATATCTTTGTAGCCAACAAGGGAGGCGGAACGTCACTTCGTAGCAGCTTGCGTGCAATTGGGTATGTCGATGTCATACGCATCCCGACTTACCTGGTACACGAACATATTCTCCCAGGATTGAATGCCGGCTTTTTGCGCCTTTCTGATGTTGATGGGGGATCAGTCGAACGTGAAGAACTGAAGCAAGGCATGATGGATTTTCTTGTCGATCACCGCTTCATCAACGGTGAACAGGCGATGGTTATCAATCTGGATCGCTGCGTTGGTTGCGATGATTGTGTCCGCGCTTGTGCGGTTGCGCATGACAATAATCCCAGGTTCGTTCGTGCCGGGCCTGCATATGAAAATGCTCTTGTGGCGAATGCCTGTATGCACTGTACAGATCCGGTGTGCCTAATTGGATGCCCGACTGGGGCGATACATCGCTCTTGGGACACAGGTACCGTTGTTATCAACGACAACACCTGTATCGGCTGCGCAACCTGTGCAAACTCATGTCCCTACAACAACATTCAGATGGTTGAGATACGCGGCGAAAGCGGTGATTTTCTGCTGGACCTTGAGGGCAAGACGATTGCCCGGGCGACAAAGTGTGATTTATGCAGTGACCAGTTGACGGGGCCAGCCTGTGTTCAGGCTTGTCCGCATGATGCGCTGATGCGAACCAACATTCGTGACACAGACAACCTCGTGAAGTGGCTCAGATGAGTATCTTTTTGAACAAAAAGATGCTTGCGAGTTTGACCGCAGCAGCCCTGTTGTCGGCTGTGATCTTTATTTTGAACAACGCCTACAGCATATCTCTGCGTGATGTTCAGTATTTCAATGGGTGGGTTTTGCTCACACTCATCGTGGCAATGCTGTTTCTGACTATCCGCAAAAAGCTCGTTATATTGCCGTTTGGCCGCACCAAGCATTGGCTCCAGTTGCACTATTATCTCGGCCTGATAACTCTTGTGGCGTTTTTGATCCATACCGATTTACGCTTGCCAAATGCGCCTGCTGAATGGGTTTTGTGGCTTTTGTTTTGCCTTGTTGCGGTGAGTGGCTTGTTTGGCGGACTTGTCAGCAAAGTCGTGCCCAAACGTCTTGAAGAACATGACAATCAGATATCGTTTGAGAATTTGCCATCCCTGCGTGCACAGCTGGCGGAGCAGGCAGAAGCCCTTGCAATGAGCTCACTTCAAGGGGGGGATTCCCGAAGCCTGGCAGAGCTTTATGTTGATCGGCTGCATCACTTTTTTGCAGCGCCCCGAAACATCTGGGCACATCTCAGATTGTCTGATTTGCCGCTTGCACGAATATTGGGCGAAGTGGACTCCATTCAAAGATACCTCGATGACACAGGCCAAGCTCGGCTAGATGAAATGAAATCGTTGGTGAAGGCTAAAAACGCTCTCGATTTCCATTACGCCCATGGGAGTGTTTTGAAGTTCTGGCTGTTCGTCCATGTTCCTCAAACCTATGCAATGATTGTGTTCATCCTTGTGCATGTCGCAATTGCGTACGGCTTTTCTTCGGGTATTGCGTGATATGTCAGATCGTTTCGATCCTACCCGGCAAACACAAGGCTATGCACGCCCGCAAGACCCTTGGATTTGCGGGCGTCTTGCGGAGGGGAAACCCTGCGTCCGCGGACCTGACGAGAAGGGTGGATGCCGAGGCGGATACGAATGTCAGCCATGGCTCAAAAATGACAGATGGGAATGTCGGAGGTCTCATCTGCAGGGTGGTCCCTGTGAACAAGGCCCGCTTTCAGACGGAACCTGTTGCCGGAAGATCGAGACTTGCGTACCGGTCGCAAGTGTAAGGACGCGGCGAAGCAGCATTACCAGATGGGCAATTGCATTGGCCGTAGGTTTGGTTGCTGTCATTTTGGCCGGGGGCATTGGCAATGAGTTATTGATGCCGGGGCCATTGAACTCCTCACATGCGAACTTAGGCGATTGCAAGACGTGCCATGCAGCTGTCGGGACAGGTAAGCTGGATTGGGTCCACAATCTGGTCGAAGGTGCGAGCGCTCAAAAAAACGCAAAACTCTGCATACGTTGTCATGAAGTGGGAGAAGATGCTTTTGCAGCCCACACCCATCCTGTTGCAGACCTCAGGCGTCTTACTGAGCTGAGAGTGTCTTCTGAGCCGAACACACCCTTTCCCGAAGAAAAATTCGGGGATTGGGTCCGATATTCAATTCCTGCGCCGCAATCTAGACCGGGTAAATCCGAAATCTATTGCGCGACATGTCATGAAGAACACCAAGGTTCCGCTGGCAACCTGATGGAAGTCCCCGATACGCGCTGCCAGACCTGTCATGTCAAGAAGTTCGGCAAATTCGCTCAGTCCCATCCGCAATTCACGGATTATCCGTTTACCCGGCGTACGCGCTTGATTTTTGATCATAAGTCACACTTTGCAAAGCATTTCCCGAAAACAAAAGAAACGAATGATAGAGCTATCTCCGCGCCGGGCTATTGCTCTGACTGCCATGTTCAAGGTGAAGACAAGAAATACATGGAGACCGGTTCATTCAATGCCATGTGTTCCCAATGTCATACCGCCGATATTCGCGGTGTGAATCGGGCAAGCGGACCCAAAGGAATACAATTCCTGACAGTTCCAGGATTGGATCTTGCAGTTATTTCAGAGCGTGGTGTCGATATCGGCGCATGGCCAGAGGACTCTGAAGCTGAGGTGACACCCTTTATGCGTTCCCTTCTGGCCTCTATTCTGGATGGCAGGGATATCGTCAGCGAAGTGTCAGATCTTGAGCTCCTTGATCTCACGGATGCCAGCGACGAAGATTTGGCTAAAGTTCAGGATCTTGCGTGGGCTGTCAAAAGGCTTTTCTGGCAAACAGAAAACTCCGGCCTTCAGTCCTTTATGAGCTTGCCGTTGAATTCAGAAGGCGATGACCTGGAACACAAACAGATGGGGAACATGAGCGGTGTAATGTCCCGGGATGTCATCGCGTCGGCCAATCGTGAGTGGTTCCCCAGTTTGACTGACGAACTTCAAAAACATGCCGCCGGAGAAAAAACTCATCATTTCGCTGCTCTCATTGAAGAGAATGAGCAAAATACTGAAGCCCCTGAACAAGAAACAGAAGAAAGCGATCTCGAAATAACAGACAGTGACATTCTTGACGAGGGCGACGACGGTGTATTGGGCGATGAATTGGAAACAGAGACCGATGAACTGTTTGTAGATGATCTGTCTCTGGAGGACGCAGCCGGGACTGATGATGAAATCTTGAATGGTATAGCGAAAGACGAAGACCTAGAGAGCCTTGACCTAGAGGCGGGCGCAGAAGACGCGGCTATACTTGAAGAGACGGATGATGGAGACATTCTCGGTGACAGTCTGGAAACGCCGAACTCCGACCCTCTATTGTCTTCTGACGAGAGTGATGACGTTTTGGTGGTCGACGATTCCACGCTCAACACCCCTTTGGAAGAGAACGCTGCTGAACAAGCGGACGATATGGCAGGAAGTGTATCGCTTCTGGGATCGGAAAGCCTGGATCCGGAAGCCTGGGCAGCTCTTGGGGGGTGGTATAGACGAGACTATTCTCTCAACTTCCGGCCATCGGGTCATTCTGACAAGTTCCTTTGGGCGTGGTTGACGTTTTCCGGGTACTCCTACGGGTCTCCGAAGGAAAGCCAGTTTGCGCCGGTATTTGAGCAATTGTCGCCTTCAGACGCCGTTGGACGTTGTACCAAGTGCCATAGTGTCGATGACGAAAGCGGCCATAAGCATGTGCAATGGCACGCCTTCAGTTCCGAGCGCGAAGCAAATCGCTTCACAACATTCTCTCATGGTCCGCACATCGGGACTGAAAATTCCGAAGGGTGTGCAATGTGCCATCAAATGACCGGGGGACATCAGGGGTTTTTGGACACATACAATGCCGGCAACACGAGCGACTTCGTTAAAACGTTCAAGCCAATCGAAAAAGCAACTTGCTCTTCTTGCCACACCGAACGGGCAGCTGGTGAAGAATGCACTTTGTGTCATCAGTATCATACAACTGACATCGGGCACCCAATGACGAGAACAAGCTTACCTACGGAGTAGGAGAGCATTGAATGGAGCCGCTATTCAAAACGGCGCCGGTATTTTTCGTGACCGTATTTCACGTTGAGGACAATTGCCTTTTTATAGTCTGACTTCGCGAGATCCGTCATACCCATATCAAACATCAGAGCAGCGCGTTGATAGTAGGCCTTCGCAAAGGAACCATGCGCGTTTATTGCTGCATCAAGGTCTTTTTTGGCCTGTTCCGTCCGCTCTAGCGCGATAAAGGCCAGCGCACGATTGTACAAAAACAAGGGGTGACCAGGGCTCAATTTGAGGGATTGAGTGTAGTCTGAGATGGCTTCCTCGTACAAACCCAGTTTGTTTTTTGAGAAACCGCGATTGAACCACGCGGTTGCATGCCCCGGTTTGAGCTCGATCGCTCGGTCATAGTCTGCGATCGCGGCTTTATATCGTTTTAGCTTCCGGTTTGCGTAGCCGCGATTGTTATAGGCGTTTGCATAATTCGGCGCTTTAGCGATAGCCACGTTGTAATTTAAAATGGCATCCTCGAACCTGCCAAGTTTCCGATAGACGAGACCGCGATTGTTGTAGGCGTGAGGAAAGTTGGGTTTTAGTCGGATGGCAGTGGAATAACGCAGCAAGGCTGCTTTGTAATCACCATTTTGGGAAAGTTTTAAGGCCCGGTTGTAGTAGGTATTGGCAAAACGGCGTTGCAGTGGGGCTTCTATCTGGCGGAATTCCTCACAAGCGGACTGAAAATCCTTTGTTTCATCCAGCGTGTAGTCCACGTCCGGTCCGGTACCCTTTTTCCAAACATTCGCCCGATGGCCCGTGATCGAATAGACGTAATTTCTGGTCTCGGCCGGCAGGCGAGATTGTCCCCGGCGCCAAGCGTCAACACGTTTTTCCCCGGCATTGTAAGCTGCTGCGGCGAGGCCGAGATTGCCATAACCTTTGGCTAGATAGCCGAGTAGTCTTGAAGAGGCCGAAATCGCCTCGAGCGGTTCAAACGCGTTTTCAAGCCCCCAGGTGTCGGCTGTGTAAGGCATAAATTGGGCGATGCCTTCAGCTCCTGCAGGACTGATTGCATTTGGGTCAAACCGGCTTTCTTTCCAGATCAGTTTTGCCAAAAAACCAGCTGGCAATTCAGCTCTTTTTGCAGATTTTTCAATATGAACGCAAACGTCAGAGATGAATTGAGGAGCGCCACTGGACGTGGTTTCCAACTTAGAAGTGACTTGTGAAGTTGGTGTTGGCGGGTTTGCAACAGGAGTATCTTGGGTAAAGGCTGAAACGCTCGTTGGGAACACGCTGATCGCCAACAAGGCGATCAATCGGATACCGCTCATGCGTTGTTTAGAATGCAGCATGTACGACAAATCCAGTTCAACACACTGAAATCACAAACCTGCTAAATTTTACTGAAACGGGAATAGCAGCTCAAGAAAGAATATTGTTTATTCAGTCGGCCCTAGGCCGAGTGGACGAATTGGCTCCGCTTCAAATAGCTGATTGTTGGTGGGTTGCGAATACGGTAGATTTCACGAAGTAATTCAGCGTCAGCTTTTTGTTCCTACCGATTAGATCTCCAATGTTTCAATAGATCGAGTGATCGACAACCCAATTACATTGGCAGGTCGGACGGAATTCACTTGATCGATTAGCGTCATCAGGTGATCGTGCGGTCAAACAACGGTTCATTTGGAGATAACGGATAAAGTGATTCTAATCGGTCATTATAAAACGGTTCAACAACTTAACTGGGAACAGAATTCGATGTTAGTCCATTGCCAGCCTGCGATTTCTGCTATCGGTGTTGTCCATGGCTGATCAGATGGCATTTTCTTCTGAGAATTCGGACTTTCAGAAGTCATATAATGTCTTTTCTCCGACTGAATACACGAGCATGTTGCTCGGCTTTCTGCAGGAAAATGTAGATCAGGTCGAGGGTCGAAGTGTCTGCGAAATTGGCACGGGCAATGGTGTGGTCGCTATGCAGGCTGCCTTGCTCGGAGCGCGGAACGTAACTGTAAGTGATATCGAATGCAGTGCGCTTGAGGCTGTGTCAGCTTCTTTTAGCCAACTGCCGCAGGGAACAGCGGATCTGAGGTGCCTGAATGGCCCCCTCTGGCAACCTTACGATACAAGCCGCTTTGATTTGATTCTGGCAAACCTTCCGCACTTTCCGACACCCGCTCTGACATTGCCCGGGCGTTTGCCCAGCTGGTCCTCGGGCGGAGATGACGGACGCAATCTGCTCGACCCGTTCCTTGAAGGGCTGCCGAAACATCTGACGCCAGAGGGAGTTGCTGTATTCACCCACAACTGTTTTGTAGGTATCGAGCAAACCCGAAAATTCTTACAAGGACATGGATTGTCACTTGATATCTGCCGCGAAACAATTGTTCACTTGTCCCCGCTTAAGGTCCAGGCATTGACGCACGGCGCGGACGGGTACGGGAACGAAGTATTTACCTTGGGACAGCATGTTTTTGCCCGTGTCTGTCTTGCCGTCGCGAGTTGGGCGTAAAACCGGGATAACAGATGCCAAGATCCTTGCTGTCATTGCTGTTGCTTGCTTTGATGCTTTTAGCGCTGCCTTCCTCGGTCACGGCACAAAGTTCAGCTGAATTGGTTGACCAGGCCAGGGCGAAAGCACGTCTTCTGTGCACTGAGGCTGACCGCGGCGACCGTCTGTATGACATACTCTGCACTGGGGTGATCCGCGTTGGTGTTCGTGGCGGGTATTCCCGATTTGCTACCAACCGCCAAGGCATTCGCGAAGGTTTCGAGATCGATGTAGCAGAACAGATCGGCGCCTTGATGGGCGTTGAGGTCGAATTTATCGACGTCACTCCGGTGACCAGAATTTCCGCATTGTCTGACAATCAGATCGATTTGGTCATCGCAACCATGGGGCACAATTCGACCCGCGATGCCAACGCCCGTTTCATCAGGCCGCATTATTATTCAAGCCAAACGGTCGTCATTGGACCCAAGCGGATTGAGGTCGGCTCATGGGACGATATGTCGGACAAAACCGTCTGCACAACAGTCGGCAACTACGCAAACACTCTGCTTGTGCCGCGCGTAGCCAGAGTGATGCTGTTCGATACGCCTGCGCGCCTGGTTTCAAATCTCCGGTCAGGCACCTGCACCTTCATAGCGCAGGACGATAGCGTATTGGCCAATGCCATGGCTGATCCCGAGACAGCAGCGGAGTTCGAACGCAAGCTCGGGTTTGGTGAGATCCCGTGGGGCATGGCGGTGTCTCTTCAAGGTAGCGATCGACTGGCTGTCCTGCTCGATCAACTGTCAATTGGCATGCACGCGGACGGGCTGCTTCTGGACCTCGCCCAGCCGCATTTAATCGAGACCGAGTTTCTCGTTCGCATGCAAACACTATGGCAACGGGACGAATGCCTGCAAACGCCGTCAAAATGCTATGCCGCGCCGCTCAAAGCTGAAATCACACCAAGCCCCTTCAAAGCCTTCGTTGAATCGGCCTATGCCTGGGCTCAGGAGTATCTTGCTGTGTTTTACAGCGAAGTTGCCTGGGACCTATTCATCAATGGTATCCAAGTTTCATTGATCGCTGTCGCCGGTGCACTGATCGTCACACTTGCCATGAGTCTTCTTTTTGCGGTCTGCCTGACATCGGATAAGAAAGTGTTGAAATGGCCTTTGGCGGTCCTGCTGGCGGTTTTCCAAAGCAGCCCGCCCATTCTCATCCTTGTGTTGGTTGCAACCATGGCGAACAGCCTATTCTCCTATTCGCAAGTTGTGGCCCTTTCCGTTGCGATCCTGTCCATTGCCCTGATGAATGGGGCCTTTGCCGGTCAGGCGATAGCCGATGCCTGGCGGTCCCTTGAGCCAACGTCCGGAAGGGCTAACCGCTGGCAAAAGGCGGTGATCCAATCGGCATCTCAGATCGAGGCTTTCCTGACCAATGCCACGCGTGGCATATCGGCGGCCAGTTTCGTGGGGGTGGCCGATCTTACCAATGCGTTGAACGACATCACGTCCTTTTCGCGAAACCAGTCTACAACGTATTGGATTTTATTGATTTTCTATATTCTGATCGTCATGGCGGTGGTTCGCCTTTGCCGCAGCCTGCGGGCGCGTATTGAGCTGCTGGAATTGAAGGGTTGATGAAATGATTGGACCTTTCTCGAACGATCTGCCTCTGCGTATTGCCGAAGGTTTGCTGGTGAACTTCCAGATTGCGATTTCCGCTCTGGTCATCGGCCTCCTCAGCGGGGGGCTTTTGGCCTATTTGAGCAATCTCCGAAATCCGGTCGTGAAATGGGGGATTGAGTCGTCTATCTCGATCCTGCGGGCGACGCCGGTATTCATCGCAATGTTTTTTCTCGCAGGCGTTTTGCGGCCGCACTATACAGGTCTTGAGGCCTACTTCACCGATCCCAAGATCATGTTCGTGGCTTTGGCCTGCCTGCCATACATCACGTCCTATGCCTATGATCAGGTCAGCGAAGCTTTGTCGCAATGGCGCCGCGGCGCCCATCGTGCGGCCATGTTGCTCATCCCAAATATGGCGCGGTCCTTTCAGGTTCTGGTATCTGCATCCTGTTTCGGGGCGGCCATCGGGGTTAACGAGGCGATGAGTGTTGTTCTGTCCGAGGCCGAGTTGCTCGGCGACTCGGCATGGCGGTTCGTTCTCTACGCTTTGACAGTGCTGATGTTTTTTGGGCTTATGCAAACCGTCGTCGCTTCATCCCGCATGCTGCACCGGTTTGTAATAGCCCGTTTCTCGGATGTTCCGCAGGCAGGCTAAAGCGCTTCTTCATCTACCCTGTGGTGTTCTATTTCAGCGAGAACCGCTTTGGCGACCGGGTCGTCCGGGTAGTCTCTGAGGATTTGGCGATACGAGGCGATTGCCTGTTTCTCGTTTCCGGCCACGCGCTGGTCGAAAGCGGTGCGGCTCATCTCGGCAAGTTTTAGAACATCTTCCGTCGGTTCATACTCCGCCCCCTGGCCGAACGCGCCAAGCAACTCGTAGACTGTGATGCTCGCGCGCCGCCCCTTGACCTTGACGTCACCAATCGGGCGGACACAAAGACTGTCTCCCGCTTCCTTGTAAACCGAGTGGCTGAGGCAGATATCGGTCCGATAAGTTTTGTTCAGGCCCTCCAGCCGCGAGGCTATGTTCACGCCATCGCCGAGCACTGTGTAACTCATCCGTTCGGCCGAACCTATGTTACCGACAATAACAGCATCGCTATGGATGCCGACGCGAACTTTAAGCGGGCTTTCACCCTCTGCCAGAACCTCGGCGTTCAACGCATTAACGGCTTTTTGGATATGCAAGGCGGCCATGCAAGCCCGCCTTGCATGATCTTCCATGATGGTCGGAGCCCCCCAGAAGGCCATGACTCCGTCTCCGATAAACTTGTCGATTGTACCTGCTTCACGATTTACAGACTTCGTCGCGATGTTGAGGTAGTCCGAAACCCTCTGGACCAGCGCCTTGGAGGGTATTTTCTCTGAAAGATCTGAAAATCCTTCAAGATCGGAAAAGAATATCGTCAAGAAGCGGCTGCTGCCGCCGATTTCCAGTTTTTGTTCTGACTGGAGCAAGTCTCTTACCAGACTGACGGGAACAAACGATGCGAAGGACCGGATCGCAGTATCCAGCGTTTCAACCGCACGGGACAACATCGAGATTTCTCGAATGCGGGTCTTGGGCAGATCGGTCACGGTTTCGTGGCGCAAGTCACGAATACTCTCAACGTAGCTCGCCAGCCGTTCCAGCGGTGTCGACAGTTTCTGAGCCAGCAGCCAGATGATCAGGATTTGTAGAACTGTTGCCCCAAGGCCCAGGAACAGCATTCGGCGGTTATTGAGCTTTATTTCAGCGTTAAAGTCATCCATCGGCGCGATGACGAAGATTTGCCAGTCTTTTTCCGAAACGGATTCAATCGGCTTGAGAGAGGCAACATATTCTTGACTGGCGTGATGGACAAAATAGGATTGCTCGCTATTTCCCTGGATCTTGCGTTGACTGTAGACGATGCCAATCAACTGATCGGCCCATTCACTTACGTGGGTTAGTCTGAGCGTGTCCCCGACATTTTGGGTGACCGTACGCTCGTTCGAATTTGCAATGATATTGCCCTGGCTGTCGAGAATGAAACCGACAGAATTCGGACTGACCTTTCGTTCGGCCAAATAGCTCGACAGTCCGTCAAGCGTCAGATCGATCGCAACGATGCCTGAGAGCTCGTCTTGCCAATAGATCGGTGCGGCGATCGTGAAACCAACCAAAGACAAAGTCGCAAACAGGTCGGGATCGGAGATGGTAAGCGTATCAGCAGCCTTTGTGACCCTGTACCAGAGACGTTTGCGGGGGTCATAGGTGCTGGTCGCACGGGATGTTCCTGTGCCTTGGTTGTCGGCGTTTAGGAACTCGTAGGTTTCGTCAGATGGTCCATTTGAGTTGGGAAGGATCCAGCGGTGTGCGAACGTTGTACCGGTGGGCAAGGGCTTACCATGGACATCGTGACCTTCCTTCATCCGTCTGGCCTGCAGGAAAGTGCCGTCAGACTCAAGCCCAACGTAGGCGCTTAGAACGTCCGGAGTTCCGCGTGCCACCGCAGCCAGAAAATCCAGCGAACTTAGATCCTGGAAAAGATCCGGTTGGATGTGTCCGGCGCTCGCCATGGTTTCCACACTGGCCGAGACTTCCCGGAAAAGGTTCTCGACACTGGCAGCTGCGTTCGACTGGTGTTGCGCGATCCTTTTCAGAGAGTCGCTGCGAGCAATGGTTTCACTGGAAATATAGTTGAAGGCGATGACGCCTACAAAAACGGGAACGGTCAAAATCAGGAACAACGTCAGGATTACGGATTTCAGGCTTAGACTTCGCATTCGTTCTTGCCGTTTCCATCTAAATCCAACCCAGACGGCTGATTGCAGACTGCATTCTCAAAGTATACTGGCGTTCGACGGCAAGATGGCCTGATCATGGCAACGGATCAAGCATTTTCAATGTGGTAACTGACAAGTCATTACGCCTATCAGCCGTCGACTCAAACTCTTGCCGTGCGAATTTTATGGACACTGGATGTTTGTTCGAGAATTCTGACCGGCTACTAGTAGTTAGCCGTTCGCCGAATGTGCCTTGGAGTAGTAAATCTCAGTTTTGAGCGATAATGGCATGTTCATTAATTTAAGATTGGATTGTGTGCAGTGAAAATCCGGAAAATACTTTGTTTAAACCGTTTCGGGAGTTGAAACTATTCGCCAGAAAACAACACCCAGCGGCATTCAAACTAGGGAATTACGGACCTTGTTTTTGTCCGATATTCACTTGGGAACGCGAGGATGCCAGGCTGAATTGCTTCTTGATTTCCTGCAGCATCACAATGCGGAAACGATATATCTGATTGGGGACATCATTGATGGATGGCGGCTTCGGAGAAAGAAATATTGGCCAGCCAGCCATCAGGAGGTTTTCGATGTTCTGCTGGAGCGCGGGCGAAACGGCACGAGAATTATCTATTTACCGGGCAACCATGATGAGTTTTTAAGGCAGTCTCACAAACACCGGTTTGGCTGTATCGAGATCGTCGATAATGCCCAATATGTTACGGCCGATGGCCGCAGCTATCTGGTTATTCATGGAGATCAATACGACGTTGTCATCCAGAATGCAAAATGGCTCGCATTCCTGGGGGACCGCTTCTATGCCACAGCTTTGGCGCTTAATACTTGGCTAAACATTGTTCGCAGATCTCTGGGATTGAAATACTGGTCCTTAGGAGCTTTCGCAAAAAAGCATGTGAAGCAGTTTGTCAGTATCATCGGCCAGTTTGAAGCCGCGGTTGCCACAGACATAAAGCAACGGCGTCTCCATGGAGTGATTTGCGGGCATATCCACCATGCAGCTGACCGTGAAATGAACGGCATCCACTATCTCAATTCAGGAGATTGGGTTGAGAGCTGTACGGCAATTTGCGAGCTGTATGATGGTACGCTTGAAATTGTCCGTTGGGATGAGACGGGATATTTCGGCGCTTCTACAAGCCTTGATAAAGAACGTATTGTTGCTGCATGAAATCGATTCTCTTTGTTACTGACGCTTGGCACCCTCAAATCAACGGCGTCGTGCGTACCATTGAGTACACTGCGCATGAATTGATAAAGCGTGGCATCCGTGTTGAGTATTTAACTCCGCAAAGTTTCAGAACGTTGCCCTGTCCGACCTATCCGGAAATCCGGCTCGCTCTTACCACAAAAGGCACGGTCCGAAGGATCATTCGCGAGCATGATTGCGAGCACATCCATATCGCAACAGAAGGACCACTCGGGTTGTTGGCAGCTGCAGCGGCAAAGAAAGAAGGACGCCCTTTTTCAACCAGCTATCACACACGGTTTCCAGAATATGTTTCGGCAAGGGTGCCATTGCCAAAAACGCCTTTTTACGTGTGGTTTCGGCGGTTTCACAACTCCGGCACCAGCTGCATGGTGGCAACTGCCGAACTTGAAAACTCATTAAAATACTGGAAGTTTCAAAATCTGATGCGTTGGCCTCGTGGCGTAGATACAGATTTATTCCAACCCTATGAAGGCTCGGTACTGCCACCAGACCTTCCCCGTCCAGTGTTCATGAATGTTGGACGCGTGTCGGTGGAAAAAAACATTAAAGCATTTCTAGATCTGGATCTTCCGGGAAGCAAAGTGGTTGTCGGTGAAGGGCCACAGTTGGACAGCCTTCGCAGGGCGTATCCCGACGTCCTTTTCACAGGGTCTAAAACGGGTGTCGAACTCGCCCAGCACTATTCCAGTGCCGACGTGTTTGTATTTCCCTCCAAGACCGACACCTTCGGACTGGTGCTATTGGAGGCCCTTGCTTGCGGTGTTCCAGTCGCAGCTTATCCGATCATGGGACCTATTGACGTCGTTGGTGACAGCCGAACTGGGGTTCTTTCCTCTGACCTGCGCACAGCGTGTCTTGAAGCGCTCAATATCCAGAGTGACCTTTGTCGCGCAGCGGCGCTAGAACAAAGCTGGTCTACCTGCACCGATAAGTTCCTGGAAAACATAGATGCTGCCAATCGAGCCCACGGCACAACTTCTGCTTAGAGCACTACACTAGCTCGCCAAGGATCTGGCTCCAGTCCGGGCTTCCAAAAACTGATCTGTTAAGGCGCCTTTGCTGTCGGTAATTGCGAGCGGGACAAAATCCTTGGCAAAGTGAGCAGGCATATGAAAAAGCGGTCGGTATGCGCTGCGCAGTTTGTCCGTGGTGGCGTTATAGGTCAAAGCTGGTTCTTTGAAGGATTGGAACATCTGGCGCGGATTACCGATACCCAAATTGCTGTAGAAACGATGGAGGGGACGAACTGCTGCCAGGACCGATTGCTCCCACTCATATTGCTTGCGCCAATGCCATGCGTGCCGCAATGAATGGCGGGTGAGTGCAAACTTGCGTCCACGAAACTGCAGGAGGTCTCGCAAGTACGGCACCACTGTTTCCAATGGCTCTTTGGGCCACTCGACAAGTTTTTGGCCATCCATGTCGCTCAAAAGAACATTTGGCATCAGGCGGTCTGAGCGCGCAGCTTCTTCAAAATAAGGTGTGCCGACAATTGGAATTGTCAGCGACAGAAGGCTGGGCAAGGGAATTGTCTGGTCCACCAGTATCTCCGAAATCTGAGCTTCGATTTCCGCGATGGTCTGTTGTCCAAAGTCGACAATCATGCCGTAGTCAAAAGAGATGCCGTATTGTGCGCAAGCTTCTGTTAGAGATTTTGGATCGGAAGCTAGACTCTGTTTTTTGTTAAAGGTCTTCAGCACCTGAGGGTCGAGATTTTCAACACCTGAGAAAATACCTTTGCAGCCATTTTCCGCCATCAGCTTGAGATTCTCGGGTCTTTTGAAGAAATCTCCGGTCACAAGCGCGCCCCAACCACGAAACTGACCTTGGCGCCAACGTTCTCCGATTAACCTGACCCGGGCCTCAAATGTGGACCGGTTGTTGCCGTAAAAATTGTTGTCCAGCACCATGACGGCGAACGCTTTGCCCATGGCGTCTAGCTGAGTCTCGATCGATGCCCTGGAGTGCGCTGTGTAGGCCCGTCCTTCACCGGACAGGGAACAGAACGAGCAGGCAAAATTGCAGTTCTTCGTCGTCTCGAGATACCCGACGCCCATTGAAGGGGCCGTCAGATCAAATCTTGGCGCGGTATGGTGTGCCCGATGCCCGGGATCAAAAATGCTTTCGATAACCTCGCCAATCTCCTCCACATCGCCTTGGCAGGTGTAGTCGAAGACGTCATTGCAGATCGCCGGTAAAGCGCGCGCAATCGGCCCGCCGATAACGGTTGCGACCTTGGGGCTAAAATGCCGGCAATAGGCGGCCAGTTGCCGTGTCCGGTCAAACGCAGCTGTCAGTCCGGTGAAAACGGCCACATCCGGCCATTCGAACACAGAACGTTGCAGAAGCGCTCCATGGTACATCTCGTCCCAGACCCTGACCTCACAATGAGTCTGGTCGAAGTAACCGGCCAAATAGTAGGGAGCCATGGCGCGGGGCACGAACAAGCGCGTTGGTGATGAAGATCTCCACGGATCAAAATAGGCGTTCACGATAAGAATGCGTCGTTTTCGACCCGTTGGCATTCAGCCTCCAAACAGCTTGGTCAATCTTCAGCAATTCAACGACTTCGGAACTTGTCCACGCGCTTATTCAAGTTTCAACAAGCGTTCGTTCGCTGCACTGTTGTCTCTTCCGTTCTTCCCTGAAACCAGCAGCATCCTTCAAAAGCTATGTCCCGCGTCACTTACTTCAATTTCGGAAATTCACTTTTTGAGCGAGTAGTATTTTATGAAAGTCTAAACGTTAGATGTGTATCAGATGAAGTCCTGCACTTTATACAATTTCCACCGATTGCTGCTCCATGGAAATAATCGAATATCTCAGAGAACACGAAGCATTTTCGCATTTAAGCGATGCCGTACTTCAGCGGATCGTTTCGGTGTCCGAGGTAGTTCATTTTGCTGGAGACCATGCGATTGTCCGAGAAGGCGAGGAAACATCTGACTTGTTCCTCCTTGTTGAAGGTCAGGCACGTGTCACCAGGGTTGGCCCCGAAGGCGAAATCATACCTTTGGGCACGGTTTCTGTCGGCGATTGTATTGGGGAATTGGCATTTTTAGACGGAGAGCCTCGGGCGGCGTCGGTCATAGCCCAAATTCCCTGCACACTTGTGAAAGTTCCAGAGGAAACGCTGAAAGCCCTTCCTGATGGGGCAGCCGTTGCAGGTGACTTGAAAGCGGCACTTGCGAGTGTCGTGGTAAAGCGTGCCCGCAGTTTGAGCGATGACATGTTGTCTGCTCTTCGCGAACAGCTGGCGACCAAGTCATTACAGAACCAGTTCGGCTACTTTCTGGTCTTCACAATCGCGCTCTATTCCATTTCAACAACCCTCTTTTATCTTGTGGCCGAACGCTACGTGAAAGACGTCTACGATCCCGGTTTTTCTTGGCAAACGGTGCTTCTGTTTGCGGTTCCATGCCTGATCATCATCAAAGCCATGAAAATCCCGCCAAGCCAGTTGGGTTTGCGACGGGAGGGGCTGTTCCGGTCAGTTGGTGAAGCATTGGCACTCTGTCTGGTGCTGTCCGTTCCAGCGTTGATTTATTATCTTTTCTTCAAAGATGCCCAGGCTCCTGATACTGGTGGCGTCAAAGTAGACGCTTTGTTCCTGGCGCAATACTTCATTCATACCGTTATGCAGGAAATCGGATCCCGCGGCCTGCTTCAGGGGTTGTTCCAGAAGTTTCTGGCGGACACGAGGGGTCATCGTTCGGTACTGCTCACGAGTACAATTTTCGCGTCCCTGCATCTGACCTTCGGTGTTGATGCCGTGGTCATCACATTCTTTGCGAGCATTGTTTTTGGCTATGTTTATCTGCGTCAGAACAATTTGGCCGGGGTTATCGTTCTGCACTACTGGCTCGGCGTTCTTGCGGCCTTGATGGTCGCGATCTAACTCGCCTCACTGCCCGCGCAGCAGCTTCTCTAGCCGGTGGTCCCCTTCAGCAACCGTGAGACATATCGGCGAAATTTCTTAGTTAGGATTTCTGGTACAACTTGGCCCGCCAAGGGGGGAAAGATAAGATAGAAATCCGGGCCACGGGAAACGGCCCAAGAGCAAGTGAAAGATATTCGCCGGAGGACACGGCGCAAATTCTCTGCGGAGAAGAAGATCCGCATTGTTCTGGAAGGTTTGCGCGGGGAGTATTCGATCGCCGAACTGTGCCGCCGCGAGCGGATTTCTCAAGGCCTTTGTTACACATGATCGAAGGAGTTTATTGAGGCCGGCAAGAAACGGCTTTCATCCATTGGCTGCAACAGATCCGCACCCCATCCATCAAAGACCTCACATTCCTGTTCGGCCAAACAGCTTGAGATCTTGGATCTGATTGATATGCCAACGGCATCTGGTCCTCGATTCTGGCCTAAAAGCAGAGCTGGAAGGTCCCGAGCGTTCGAGCAACCATCAGCAGACTTCGCGCCGCCGGGTAACCCTGACCACGGACTGGCTCTTGCGCCAGACGTTACCAAGCAGCTTTGAAGAACAGCGTACCCTTATTCGTTCTATCGGCTAGCCAACCAATTCCAAACTCCATGCGCAAAAAGCGCAAACTGAGACTTTTGCGATTTAGCGCCAGAGTAAAGGCAGGACCTGTCTTCACCTGCAAAACAGAGACAGCACAAGACTTTGAGAAGTCGGACAATTGCCGACCGATCATGATAAATTATTGAAAATTTGGGAAAACTGGCTGTGCATTTATTTTTTGGCGAGCTGGTCTCGGTTTTTGCGCGCTGAAAATCACGATACCAGGTAAAAAACCGCCCCTTTCAAATCTTCAAAAAGACAATATTATTCAAAAACTTGAACGGTATGGTACGGATATCTTGTTTCGGAAATGCGGGTGAGATGGGCATTCGGGGCCACCTGACACCCATTGTTCAGCGAGATAAGTCGGCCCAAATCGTGCCGTTGGGTGCAAGACAATTGCAGTTAGACGGAATTGGATTGTCGTTAAGCGGGATCGGATTGCCGTTATGCGGGATTGTCCGCCGTTTTACCGGTCGCAACATGCCCTAACCCGGGATCGCTATGTCTTTGCGCAAACTGATTTTGGCGTGACTTGGTGTTGTGCTATGGCGTTTTGCGGTTGTGTGATCCGTGATTTACGAGGTCTGTCAGACACTTGCTCACGTGCATTATGCATGGTTTGAGAATGGGCGTACGCGAGCCTTTTCGGCCTCTTCATTCTAATATTCGCCATAATCCACAGACGGATTGGAAAAATATTCTATGATAATGGAACCGATTTTGGCGTGGCACGGCAAACTTGTTTTAAACGGGTCTTAAACACCTCTTAAAGGGTCTTTAAACGGCTTTTAAACACCAACAGCATTGACCGGAAACAGTTTTGCTTTCTGCCTCAGGCCGGTTGCGGGCGTTGGTTGTGGTTTTGTAACCTTCTCCTTAGTTCCAGCGTATTCAAATCATCGAACATGGCCCTTTGCCTTGACGGCGGGCCAAATGGAGAATGCAGATGCATCCGCCAAATGAAGACCTGTGTCCGATCGAGCGCCTTGCTCCTTACAAGAACAACGCCCGAACCCATTCAAAGAAACAAATCAAACAGATCGTAGAAAGCATCAAACGGTTTGGCTTTTGCAATCCAGTGCTCATATCGGATAACAACACGATCATTGCTGGCCATGGCCGTGTCGAAGCTGCCAAACTGATCGGCATGGCTGACGTTCCAGTTCGCAGGCTATCGCACCTGTCGCACGAAGAGGTTCGGGCCTACATTCTTGCTGACAACAAATTGGCAGAAAATGCAGGCTGGGACCGGGATCTGCTCGCCATCGAAATGCAAGGCCTGATGGATCTCGATTTTGACATTGAGGATCTAGGGTTTTCGACGGCAGAAATCGACCTGACCATCGCCAGCAACCAAAGCAGTTCTTCCGTAACAAACGATCATTTGGATATGGTTGAACCGGTCGCATCGGGTCCAGCGGTGACACAATCAGGCGATCTCTGGATTTTGGGACAGCACCGGCTGCTATGCGGCGATGCTCGGTCCCAGGACGATGTCGGTCGGCTCTGCGGAGATCGACCGGCATCCCTGCTATTTACTGACCCTCCATACAATGTCCCAATCGATGGTCATGTCAGCGGTTTGGGCCGGATAAAACATCGCGAATTTGCCTTTGCGTCCGGAGAAATGGACGAGGCTGGGTTTACAGACTTCCTGCGCCAGTCATTTGAGACTTCTGCTTCACGGCTTGCCGACGGGGCGATTGCTTTTGTCTGCATGGATTGGCGACATATGCGCGAGGTGCTGAATGCGGGCCTGACTGTCTTTGATGAACTCAAGAACTTGTGTGTTTGGAACAAGACCAACGGCGGCATGGGATCATTTTACCGCTCCAAACATGAACTTGTCTTCGTGTTCAAAAAGGGAACCGCGCCACACGTCAATAATTTTGGTCTGGGCGAGACCGGCCGCTATCGCTCAAATGTTTGGGACTATCCTGGTATCAGTTCTCTTGGCACGACTCGGCAATCCGATCTTGCCATGCATCCGACCGTCAAACCGGTAGCGCTCATAGCTGATGCCATTCGGGACTGCTCAAAACGCGGCGATGTTGTTCTGGATGTATTTGGCGGTTCGGGTTCTACCCTGATAGCCGCTGATCAATGCGGCCGTAAAGCCAGGCTGATCGAGATTGATGCGCTCTATTGCGACACCATCATTCGAAGATTTGAACGCATCACTGGTGAGCCGGCGCATTTGGCTGAGACCAAACTGTCTTTTGCCGAGGTTACACGCCAGCGTGCGTTCGAACCTGAGGCCGGACGCAATATCGCACCGACCGCTGAGAGCTGGTCTGGCGAGGGAGCGCGATAATGGCTGTTAAGAGAAACAAGTCCCGCCGCCCCGCATCAAGTGCCGAGCGCCCTGCCCTCACCTCGTTGCAACAGGCACTTCTGGATGAAGCGGACCGCAAGGTCACGATCGTCAGTGAAGGCGAACAACAAGAAGTGAGCATTCATCAGGTTGTGTCGCGGAAACTTCTGCAAACAGCAGCGAATGGCTCCGTTCACGCCCTCAGTAACGCGTTCAACGAAATCAATGCAGCTCAGCAACTGCACCAACAACAGATCAACGATGACGTTGAACTCGGGCAGAAATACAAAGACCTCCAGCAACAGCTCCTCGATCAGGCGCTCGCAAAGGGTGAAGACCCGGAAAAAGTCCTTCCGCATCCAGATGACATAAAGGTACTGCCTGGCAAGGGTTTTAAGATTGCAGGGCCATCTGATGAAACTGAACTAATAACCGTCAGAGAATGCTGTGCTCTGCGAGATGTACTGATTTTGCAATCCGTGCTTGAGGAACGGATTGGAGAGCCGGCGGTTATCGCTTCGACAGAAAACACTGGAGAGCCCTTTGCCGGCGCGTTGGCGATGGTTCTTGCACAAGTCATGAACCACAGCCTGCCAAAGCGCTTCATCAAATCAGAAACGGAACTCACTTACGACTTGATGCACCACAACAGATGGACAAAGCGCGAGTTATTGCGGGAAACACATCGTGCATGGACCGCGATCGGACGGCCGAAGCCAAGGGGATGGGTGTTGCCCCCCTATCAGCAATCGCTTGTGAGAATTGGGCAATATCTGTCCTTATGCGCCGACCTCTTCAAACTCGCGCAAGACGGCAAATTGAATTCCGACAGAGAAATTGAAGCTGAACTGCAGAACCGGATCTCCCGAAACTTTGAATGATCAGCGCAGCGGAGACCATGCCAAAACAGTCACTTGAACTCCAAGTAAAGCGATATTCAATCTCGATGCGGTAGCCCGTGCAAAGACAACAAAGGGCGGGATCCGGACGTTCGTTGCGGTGCAAGCAGATGTCCGCTTTCTTGCAGGCTGACTAAAGCATCGAATTTTCAACAATCACGGAGAACTGACGTGGTCTTCGGGTCAATCTCGTCACGTATTTGACCCATGAATCGCCTGAATCACGGCATCGGTCACTTCGCGCGTCGTCGCCTTGCCGCCGACGTCAGGCGTGAGGATGCCTGCATCGCAAACGCGTTCAACGGCAGTCATCAAACGCCGGCTGGATTCCTGTTCGCCCAGATGATCCAGCATCTGGGAAGCCGTCCAGAATGTTGCCACGGGATTGGCAATGCCCTTGCCGGTGATATCGAAAGCCGAGCCGTGAATGGGTTCGAACATGGACGGAAACCGCCGCTCCGGATCTATGTTGGCCGTCGGCGCAACGCCGAGGCTGCCG
Source organism: Labrenzia sp. PHM005 (assembly GCF_006517275.1). NCBI lineage: Bacteria > Pseudomonadati > Pseudomonadota > Alphaproteobacteria > Hyphomicrobiales > Stappiaceae > Labrenzia > Labrenzia sp. PHM005. The sequence continues at coordinate 5,100,171 of NZ_CP041191.1, forward strand.
GCAAGCGCGCCCGCGAGATCGGAAAGAATGTCCGCGTGCAGGTTGGTGGCAACGATCGTGTCGAGGCTTTGCGGATTCTTGACCATGCGAACCGTCATGGCATCGACCAGCATCTTATCCCACGTCACGTCCGGAAACTCCTGCGCGACCTCTGCCGCGATTTCATCCCATAGCACCATCCCGTGCCGCTGCGCGTTCGACTTTGTCACGACCGTCAGCAGCTTGCGCGGCCGCGACTGAGCCAGCTTGAAGGCGTAGCGCATGATCCGCGCGATGCCGACGCGGGTGAAGATTGCGACCTCGGTGCCGACTTCCTCCGGCAGACCCCGGTGGGCGCGCCCACCATTTCCCGAATATTCGCCTTCGGAGTTTTCCCGGACGATCACCCAGTCGAGATCCCCAACCCCGATATTGCGCAGGGGCGAGGTGACGCCGGGAATAATCTTGGTGGGCCGCACGTTGGCATATTGATCGAACCCCTGGCAGATCGGCAATCTGAGGCCCCAGAGCGTGATATGGTCCGGGACATCCGGTGCGCCGACGGCACCGAAATAGATCGCGTCGAAGGGCTTGAGTTGTTCCAGTCCGTCGGAGGGCATCATCTCGCCATGCTTCTTGTACCGGTCTGATCCCCAGTCGAAGAAGGTCAGGTCAAAACTCACATCCCCGGAGCGCTGTCCGAGCGCAGCCAGAACTTCCGATCCCGCTTCAATCACTTCCGGACCAATGCCGTCGGCCGGGATGGCTGCAATCTGATAGCTGCGCATGACAAATTCCTGCTTTTGGGGGCTGGCAGCAGCGCATGTCCTCCCACGCCTGCCGTCGAATTGCCGCCAGACTTGCAATCTCTGTTCATTCCGGCAATGCTGGTTCGATCATATAAAAAAATGATATAATCAAAGAGACCCATGGAACTCCGTCAACTGAAGTGCTTTATCGCAGTCGCAGATACGCTGCATTTTGGCCGCGCCGCACAAAAGCTCGATATCCTCCCTGCGTCACTGGGACGCCAGATCAAGATGCTGGAGGACAGTCTCGGTAGCCGGTTGCTGACGCGAACGACCCGGACCGTAGCATTAACCCAGGCCGGCAGCGATCTTCTGGAAGCTGCCCGCGATGTCGTGGACCGCGCCGACCGGCTCGAAGCCGAATTCCGGGAGAGCCAGCGGGACAACGCGTCTGTCCTGCGGATTGGGGCCATAGACAGTGCCGCCGTCGGTCTTGTGCCACAACTGATCCCGCTCTTCAGAGAGGCGCATCCGGAGATCGACATCCAGCTCCTTGAGCAGAAGACCATTCGCCTGTTGCCCCGTCTGCTGACGGGACGGCTCGATGTCGCAATCGTCAGGCCACCCGAGGTTCTGGACCCCCGCCTTGTTCTGAGATCCCTTTTCTTCGAAACAGCTGTTGTTGCTGTTCCGGATACGCATCCGCTTGCAAAAAAGGATCGAATACGCGTCGAGGACATGGCGGATGAGCCGCTAATCGTCCCGGACAAGGGATCGCGGCCGCATAGCCATGATCTGACGATGAAGCTGTTTCTCGAGGCAGGTTTGCCCGCGCGTGTTGCGCAGATTGCGGAGGAGAAACAGACCATTGTCAATTTGGTGAGTACAGGTGTCGGCATTGCCATTGTTCCACGCTGGATTTCCAGGCTGGCAGTTGGCGGCGTTACGTTCGTTCCGCTTGACTTGCCCACCGGGCCTGCGAAGAACAAACTGGCTCTTTCGGTCGCCTGGGTTCGTGACACGCGGGATTCATCGCGCGACGCTCTTCTGCAAACGCTCGATCAGCATGTGGAGCAGCTTGCCATTTCGGCATAGTCATTAATTATTCCATTTTTTTATATAATTTCTCTGCGCTGTGCAGCGCCGTGGCGGCGGATTAGCGTGCAATCTTGGTGAAGGGCCGGTCTTTGCCGTCCGCAGGAGGATGTGGGCTCGGACAACGGACCTTTCATGAAGAATATCTGGAGGAACTCATGAAATTCAGCATGATGACCGGCGCCTTTGTGATCGCCGCATTGACCGCAACCGCAGCGGTCGCAGACACAGTCGACAAGACCGGCTGGCCCGAGAGCTTTACCGTGGGAACGGGATCGCAGGGCGGCACCTATTTCGGATACGGTACAGGCTGGGCGAACATTGCCGGTGAAGAGCTTGGTGTGTCCGGTGCTGCCGAAGTCACCGGCGGGCCGATGCAGAACATGGCCCTGGTTCATTCAGGCGACCTGCCGTTCGGCATGACCACCATGGGACCTGCGGCGGAATCAATAGCCGGGTCCAATCCCATCGCTCCGGGACTGCAGATGGACAAGGCCTGCGCCATGTTCCCGATGTACCAGACCCCGTTTTCGATCACGGCCCTGAGCTCCTCGGGCATCACAACCGTTGCCGATATTCCTGAGGGTGCGCGCATTGGCTTTGGCCCGGCCGGATCGACGTCCGACACCTATTTCCCACGCATGATGGAAGAACTCGGTGTCAAGTTTGAACGCCGCAACGGCGGCTGGTCGGACCTCGGCAGCCAGTTGCAGGATGGCCTTCTGGACGTTATCGCTTTTGCCGCGGGCGTGCCGGTTCCGGCTGTCAGCCAGCTCGAAGTGCAGACAGACATCAACATCATCGAGTTCACGGAAGAAGAACAGGCATCAATCACCAAGGCGTTCCCCGTGGCGAATTTCGACATTGCAGCAGACAGCTACACAACGCTGGAGGCCCCGGCACGGTCCGTCTCCATGTGGAACTTCGCGATCGCCAACTGCGATCTGCCTGAAACCTTCGTGTACGGCATCGTGAAGGCGGTCATGTCCGACAATGAGCGCATGGTCGCCACTCACAAGGCGGCCCGTTCGACGCTGCCGGAGTTCTGGGACCGCAACCAGGTCATGAAGTGGCACCCGGGAGCAGCGCGCTGGTTCCAGGAAACACAGGGCGCCGACATTGCCGCCGACATGATCTACGGCAACTGATCGCTGGTCGTGTCTGCACGGGATCTCCCCGTGCAGACACTGGACTGCACCGCTGTCCGTCTGACCTCGAGGCAGTGACGGCATCCGGCAAAATAAGATTTGGCCGCTCGCATCGGCCGCTGCAGGACCCCATGACAAACAAGACCGACCAGTCAGCCGAGGACCCAGGCGACAAAGTTCTTGCTGAAGGTGTTGATGAAGAACCGATCGAGAGCAATCGTCGTCTCTTCGACGGGCGCGCCTATCTCTTTATGGCGGGCCTGTCCGCGATTTACGCTGCTTTTCATATGGTTGCGCTTAATGGCGTGTCCATTTCAGAATGGACCGGGATTACCATTCCCTTCCTGCCGCAGTTTCCGATGGAAACCTGGAACTTCCGTATCGCGCATATTGCCGGTGCCTTGGCACTCGGTTTCCTGCTCTTTTCCGCTCATGTCTTTCATGCCGCGGGAGCGCCGCATCGCGAAACACGTCTGGTCAGCATCCTCGCGCTGCTTCTTCTGGTGCCGGCCTTCGTTTCAGGGGAAACGGCAATCACTTTCGTTCATACGATCCATTCCGGAACACTGCCCCAAATGGGTGGCCTAACGACCTGGGCAGCCTTTCCGGGCACGGAGATCTACGAAAACGAAGTCTGGTGGTTCGGCATACCGTTGCTGATTGCAACTTTTGGGGCGATTGTCGCGAGCTGGCTCGAGCGCCGGGGCCGCGAACGCTTTGCTTCGTCCGATGTCGTGCTCGCAGGCTGCGCCATTGTTGTGGCGATCTATTTCATCGCGATCTATGACACCGCGGCCAGAAATTCCGTCGGCACCGCGTTTGTGCCGATTGGGGTCGCCTTTGCCGCAACGGCAGGTTCCGCGATGATCCTGGAACTCACGCGCCGGGTTGCAGGCCTTGCGCTTGTCATTATCACCGCCGTGTTTCTGGTTTACACGTTCACCGCCCATCTGCTTCCCGGCATTCTGGCAGTTCAAAGCGCCTACACATGGCAGCGCTTCTTCGGTCATGTTTATTCCGATGCCGGAATTCTGGGGCCGACCACGGCCGTCTCGTCGACCTATATTATTCTCTTCATCATCTTCGCCGCTTTCCTTCAGGCCTCCAAGGTGGGCGACTATTTCGTGAACTTTGCGTTTGCCGCGGCCGGGCGCGCACGTGGCGGTCCGGCTAAGGTGGCGATCTTCGCATCCGGGCTGATGGGCATGATCAACGGCACCTCCGCCGGAAACGTTGTCGCCACCGGTTCTCTCACCATTCCGCTGATGAAACGGGTCGGCTACGAGAAAAGGACAGCGGGAGCCGTCGAGGCAGCCGCATCGACAGGGGGGCAGATCATGCCGCCGATCATGGGAGCGGGCGCCTTTATCATGGCTGAGATCACCGGCATTCCCTATCAGGACATCGCGATCGCAGCGATCATTCCGGCGGTGCTCTACTTTGTTTCGATATACTTCATGGTCGATTTCGAGGCAGCAAAGCTCGGCATGCGGGGCATGCGCGACGATGAACTGCCAAATTTCCGCGACATGGTGGCGAGGGTCTATCTCTTCCTGCCGATCATCATACTGATCGCTGCCCTCTTCATGGGGTATTCTGTGATCCGCGCCGGAACGCTTGCGACTGTCGCGGCCGCTGTCGTCTCTTGGTTCACGCCTCATCGCATGGGACTGCACGCGATCATCAAGGCCTTTGAACTGGCCGGTGTCATGTCGATCCAGATCATCGCCGTGTGCGCCTGCGCCGGCATCATCGTCGGCGTGATCAGCCTGACAGGCGTCGGCGCGCGGTTTTCGAGCCTGCTTCTCGATCTTGCTGCAACCAGCCAACTTCTCGCCCTGTTCTTTGCCATGTGCATCGCGATCCTGCTGGGCATGGGAATGCCGACAACCGCAGCCTACGCGGTTGCAGCGTCGGTGGTTGCCCCGGGGCTGGTGCAGCTTGGAATTCCGACCCTGACGGCACATTTCTTCGTCTTTTATTTCGCCGTTCTTTCGGCGATCACGCCACCGGTGGCATTGGCGAGCTACGCAGCTGCGGGGATCTCTGGCGCCAACCCGATGGCGACCTCCGTGACTTCCTTCAAGTTTGGGTTGGCCGCGTTCATCGTGCCGTTCATGTTTTTCTACAATTCGGCAATTCTGATGGAGGGGGATGCAATCGACATTATACGCGCTGGCGGAACGGCAATCGTGGGCGTGTTCCTCTTGAGTTCAGGCGTCCAGGGCTGGTTCCTCGGCAAGGCCGCAGCGTCCTATCTGCGCCTGGGTCTGGCTGCCTCTGCCCTCCTGATGATCGAAGGCGGCCTCTGGACCGATCTGGCAGGCTTGTCTGTTGCGGCCGTTGTGTTTGTTGTGCAACGTCTCGTTCATCCCAAGGCCGGGGAGAGCATTCCTGTTCGCGGTGCCGACTAAAGCCGCGCCGCCGGTATCCCGGTATGCTGTTAGATTAAGGTCCAAGGATCACGCACATGGGCGCGGAGGCTGACGAGCAGGACGTTGATAGAAATACCAGGCAGGGTTTGAGTGTTCGACCAGCGACCCTGCATTTCAATACATCTGCCAATCGTCATAAGGAGGAAAAATGGAGTCCAAGAACTCTCTGTTATGAGGTGTGTCCTTTAGCGTCTTGATCAAATCCACCAGTTCCGTCGCCAGTTCACGGCCTGTCTCGTTATTTTGAACGCCAACACCCAATGGAATGGACTTGAGATATTCCCGATGGATATTGCTCAGATCTGCTCCGCGCAATGCACGGTCCACGACGCTCTGTTCTCCGATGAACCCGTCAATTCTTCCAAGAGACACCTTTATCAATCCACTCCGCGGATTGTCTTCTGTGCCGATTTCAATGCCGAACTCCTTCAGTTGGCCGCCGCCGATCGCTTCGACAAGTTTCCCGGACCAATCGCCGCCCGGACGCAACGGCGCTTCAATTCTCGAATAAAGAACCAGCGGTAACTCCAGAAGTGGTTCCGGGACGAAATGAAGCTTTGAATTCGCGGTTGCAGGACCCATTGGAAAATGAATATCGGCCTGGCCCGAAGCGATGTTGTTGAAGGATCTTGCAAAGGGAAACACTCCAATCTTAAAGCTCACGCCTTCATACACGTCATCCAACCTGCGGAAAATCTCGACATAGGTGCCCCAAGGTTTTCCATCAGGGCCCATTTCGGCGCGGTTGGGTATTTCGCCCAAACTGACAGCAATACTGCGGTCGGCTGCGAAAGAGGAAGCAGTTCCGAGGATCAAGCAAACACCTGCGAACAGGTTTTGAAAAAACCGTTTCATTACGTCTTCAATGAACATTGACGATCTCCCCTCCTGCTTTTTCATCAATAAGGCATCGCCGTAAACGGATAGTATCCTTGCGGAAAATTAACTGGTTCATCTTCCTGTTTGCGCCCAATATTCTGGAAATGACCAGAGCCGGAGGATCCCCCAGCTGGGCTTGAAACCCGGTCACAGCTCAAGAACGCACCCGCTTCGGGCGTTGTTGCGTGGCAGAGCAATAGCCAGAATGGGCGGGATGCTGCCGTTTGCTGTGGTCCGGTCAAATGACCGGATTGGGGCCGTTTTTACCTCTAAACGATCTTGTTTGTTTCGATGCACTGGACGTTTGGGCCGGTTTTAACCGGCCCTTCTTGTTAGATCTCAACGCTCTCTGATATCGAAAGCGCATCCTCCAGGTCAACGCCTAGGTAACGTACAGTACTATCCATCTTTGTGTGACCAAGAAGTAACTGGACGGCCCGCAAGTTGCCGGTCTTCTTGTAGATCTGAGCAACCTTTGTTCGACGCATCGAATGGGTTCCATAGGCACTGGGTTCCAATCCGATCGACTTCACCCAGTCTTTAAGCAGACGCGCATATTGCCGGGTAGAGATATGGGGACTGTCATGAAATCGGCCGGGCCATAGATACTCATGCCCGATCATCATTGGATGAGAGATCCACTGCAGGAGAGTATTCCGGGTCCCATCACAGATTTCAAACCGGACAGATGTCTTCGTTTTCCGTTGAACAATCGACACCCGTTCTTTGACAGCGCCTGCAGCGAAGACATCCGCAACCCGGAGACTGACCAAATCGCAGCCCCTCAGCTTGCTGTCGATGGCGAGATTAAAGAGCGCCAAATTGCGAACGGCTCCTGCTAACTCCAATCGTACTCGAATGGCCCAAACGTGTTTTGGCAGCAGCGGACGTTTCTGACCCAACAATCGTCCTTTGTTCCACGTCTTCTGAGCCTGAATAATCATGGGTAGATTTGAAGAAGACATAGCAATCTCCTTAACCGCTCCATCCCGCCTCAACGTTCAAGACATTTGAACGCTCAAGCATACAAAAAGCGCTACCAAACATTAAAACGGCCCATAGCCGCCATAGGCAGTGGCCTCAATGAGTGGCAGCTTCGCATCCTCAAACCAGACAATCTGAAGGTCTTGTTCTTCACCCAAAAGCGGACATTTCAAGCAAGCAAACTACCGCTGTGTGTAAGTTAATTTCACTTGGTATCAACCTGCTCTCAAAAGTTAATCGGAAAGTGCGCAGCCATGCAGCTGGCCATTCCGTACTTCCGAGTGCTACCGTCATCTGAATTCACGATCTTGAACAGCCACTTTACCCTTTGACGGCCAGCCAGTTGGATCACCTTGCATGATTGAATTCTTGCGTTTGTGTCTGTGTTTTTCGTTTCTTCTGGCAGGTGCGTTTTCAGCCACGGCCCAAACAGCAACACAGCCGGATTATGTAGGCAGCGCGGCATGCATCGGTTGCCATGAGACAGAAGCGGCCGCGTGGCAAAAGTCTCACCACGCAAAGGCTTGGATGGAACCGAGCGAAGCCACAGTCGATGGAGATTTCGGCGACGCTGAGTTCACCCACAAGGGACGCACGACCAGATTCTTTGAGGAAGATGGCACCTATTTTGTTGAAACAGAAGACATTGCAGATGCACCCAAGGTTCTGAAAGTCGTTGGCGTGGGCGGCATTTATCCGCTTCAGCAATACCTGATCGAAACAGAACCGGGTCGAATGCAATCGCTTGATGTCGCCTGGGATCAGCAAAAAAAGACCTGGTACCACATCTATGAAGATCAGGAATTAAAGCCAGAAGACGGATTTCACTGGAGCAGGTCGTACAAAAACTGGAACGGCCGGTGCGCCGAGTGCCATGCAACAGGATTTGAAAAGAACTACGATATTCGGGATCGCCAATATCACAGTACTCAAGTCGAGGTCGGCGTTGGGTGCGAAGCCTGTCATGGGCCGGGAGACGCGCATGTCGCCTGGGCAAATGGCGGAACTGCAAAATCCGAAAGCCCGTTTCCGGGTTTGACCAATGCCCGGCTGGTGATTGGCTTTTCGAAGGACAGCGCAGAAACAGAAATCCAACAATGCGCGGGCTGTCATTCCAGACGAGAGCCTTATGAGGACGGCAACCCGCTTCCCGGAACACCTTATCATGATGCCTACAGGCTCGCCCTCTTAAGACAGGGCCTTTATCACGCGGACGGACAGATCCTGGACGAGGTCTATGTCTATGGGTCTTTCCTGCAGTCCAAGATGTATGAGGAAGGCGTGCGCTGTTCCAATTGCCACGATGTCCATAGCGGCGTACTGAAAGCGGACGGTAATGCAGTCTGCACCCAGTGCCACTCGCTTGCAGGCAATGCGGATTTTCCAACGCTTGTTCTCAAAAACTACGACAACCCAACCCATCATTTCCACGAGCCGGACACGGACGGCGCGCAATGCGTTTCCTGTCACATGATCGATCGCACCTACATGGGCATCGACGATCGCCGGGACCATTCCTACCGGATTCCAAGGCCAGACCTTTCCGTCAGAATCGGAACACCGAACGCCTGTACGGATTGCCATGAGGACCAAACAGCTGAATGGGCGGCAAAGGAACTTGAGGATTGGTTTCCAGGCAGCCCACACCGGGGCCAACATTTCGGTGATACCTTTCATGCGGCAAGAAATGGTTCGCCCGGTGCGGGGAAAGACCTTCTCGAAATCGCCCGTCACGAAACGTTTCCGACCATTATCCGGGCGTCCGCACTGGATTTGTTGTCCGGCTATCGCGATCAGGGCCTGTCCGAAGCGGCAGCAAGCCTCCTAAGCGATGACAGTCCGATTGTCAGAGCTGCTGCTTTGAAACTTCAGGAGACTGTTCCGGACCAGCAAAGAGTGGACCGGGTTGTAGCGGCTTTGGAAGATCCCACCAAAACCGTCAGGATCGAGGCTGCGCGCCAGCTGCTTGGATTACGAGGGATCCGCCTTCCAGAAACGGCTGTTGCAAACGCGCAAAGAGTTTCGAATGAATGGCAGTCATCGCTCGCCGCCAAGGCAGACTTTCCAGAAACGCACATGGCCATCGGCGGAGCCAGCCTGACGATGAGAAACTGGCAAGCCGCAATCGCCGCATTCAAGGAAGTCACGATCCTTGATCCTCAGCTGGTTCAGGCCTGGGTGTTCATCGTCCGGCTTCAACTTGGCTTGCAGGATTTTGCTTCGGCGCAGACAACCCTTCAAAAGGCCCTCTCAGCCAATCCAGGCACACCTGAACTTCTGGCGCTTAAAGACCAGTTCCCGCGCCGGTGAGGTTGGATACCTTTTCACGAAATGCAACTAGCGAGGCAGCAAGTTCCGGCTACGGATGGTGCGGCGAAGGAAGTCTGTGAGCAGTCGAATGCGCAGCGGAACAGCCGTGCTCGCAGCATAGACGATGTGCAAGGGGATGCTTGGCGGTGACCAGTCCGGCAATAGTTTGATCAGCCGCCCGGACTTCAGGTGGTCCGACATGATCCATTCCGGCATCATAACCACGCCTGCTCCGGCGGCCGCATATTCTACAAGGGTGTCGCCTTGGTCGGCCAACAAGCTGGCGGTGATCGTCACTTCCTCAACTTCTTCTCCTTTCGAGAAGTGCCAGGTTTGGGCGGATCTCATCCGGCTGAAGGCTACACATCGATGTGCCGATAAGTCTGTTGGCGTATCCAGTTTGCCTGCCTTCTCAAGGTAGGATGGGGCAGCTGCCAGGGACAGAGGATTGGATGAAATCCGGGAGGCGATCAGGGTGGAATCGTCCAAATGACGCGCGCGAATGGCCAGATCAACGCCCTCACCAACAATGTCGACATGCTGTTCTGTTAAGAAAGACAGCACCTCAATACGGGGGTATTCCTGAACAAATTCTGCGATCAATGGAGCGATGACCAGACGCGATAGAACCGGTGACATGGACAGACGGACAAGTCCCGCTGGGGTTTGCGCATCCGTGCGGATCTGCGTTTCAGCCGCGTTTAGATCATCCAGAATACGCAGGCAGTTTTCGTAATAGTTTTCACCGAGGGTTGTCAGGGAAACCTCGCGTTGATTGCGGCGAAGTAGCTGGACGCCGAGGTGTTTTTCGAGCGCCGCTACGCGCTTGCTGATCGTTCCCTGAGCCAGCCCTTCCAGCTTTGCAGCCTCGATAAAGCTTTTTGCCTGGGCGACACGCACAAAGGCGCGCATTGCAACAAATTGATCCATCTATATTATTCTATTTTGGAATTATAAAAATTCCAAGTACCTAGTTGGTCAAACTGCCTGAGTGTGACAGAGTTCATTCTAGGCCAACGAGCCAATCAAAACATATCGAAAGAAGAAACGCCTCCAAAAGCACAGCTTTTGAGGGAACGGGAAAACTGCGCCTGGCGACAGGCCAAACGAAGGAGATACGGCAATGACAACGCTTTCTGAAAAGCTGTCGGACCTGTCTGTTCGTGTCGGCGATATCGAAGCCCGAATAACAGCCTTCAAGGCAACGAAAACGAAGCAACGGGATCGCAAAGTTAGTGAACTCAAGGCAGACGTTGAGACATTTTTTCAGGAACTCGAAAACGAAATCCGCACCGCTGACGACGAAGTCTCTGCAACCTGGACCGACATGAACCAATCGCTGAAGGACAAGGCGCACAAGCTGAAAGTCCTCATTGAGAGCAAGAAGCAGGCAGTCAGCGCAGAACGCGCTGAACATCGGGCCGATCGTTTGGAGAAGAACGCGTTCTTCGCAATCGATTTTGCAACTCTTGCTGTCGGAGAGGCCGAGGTAGCCGTCTCCGAAGCGGTCGATGCCCGGCTACACGCTGACAGTGTTAAGACCGAATAAGGTCCGACTAACCAACCCTGAAAATAAGCGTCAACGCGCATGAGTAGGAACACCACGAATTGAAGTGAAACCGGTGCTCCTATTGGGAGTGCTTACCCTGAAGCTCGCCTTTGGATTGCTGAATTGAACTTACGCAATCAAAAACTGGAGGAAATCATGAGGAATATTGCGACAACAACTTCTCTGCTGGCTTTGCTGCTTACAGCTACTCCGGCCGCATTGGCCATAGAACCAGATGGCCCGCATCTCGATTTTGCTAAGCGCAACGCAGCCGCTTGGGCCTCTGAGGATGCTGACATTAATCAAAAGCTCGCTGCTCTTGAGGAGCGCTTCGGCAAGAAACCAAACATCGTCTACATCCTGACAGACGATATCGGCTGGGGTGAGCTTGGCTGGCAGGGCGGAGGCAAACACCGCGGCACGCCATCAGCAGAACTGGATGCAATGGCGTTTGAAGGCATGCGGCTATGGTCAGCCTACGCCGAACCATCCTGTACCCCCACTCGCATTGCACTCAACACAGGCCGTCATCCAGTGCGGACGGGGCTTCTGTCAGTCCTGTGGCCCGGTATGGAAGACGGCTTGTCAGAAGACGAAGTCACCATCGCCGAAATTCTGAGTGAGGAAGGCTACAACACAGCCATGTGGGGCAAGTGGCATCTCGGCGATCTACCGGAGCACGCCCCCGAGAACCAAGGTTATGACTACGCCTATTACGGCCTCTTCAACGGTGCCCCGGACTACTGGCAGGCGTCATATGAGGATAAGAGCGGTACGTTCCCCTTTGCCGATTTCCCAGGTTACGAGACCTACAAGGAACGCACCGGCATAGATCTCTCGATCGCAGGTTATGTCGGTCGCAAGGGGGAAGGCCGGTCACCGATCGAGGGCGACGCTGGCATTCTTTCTCCTGAGCGGCAGGAAGCCTTTGAAAACGAGTCGATTGCGCAGATCACCGACTATGTCAAAGATCATGCGAATGACGATGATCCCTTCTTTATCTACTGGGCATCCTATGCCCTTCAGATAGCACCGTCCCAGGAGTTTCTTGATGCTCCCGGTGTTGACAAGAACAATCGGCAGGCATCGTTCATGATGCTTCACAACAAGCATGTGAAGCAGCTGCTCGATACCCTGAAATCTGAGGGCATTGCGGAAAACACACTGGTGGTCTGGATCAGCGACAACGGTCCGATGTACGCCTTCTATCCGACTTCCGGCTACACCCTGTTACAGGGTTCCAAGGGTGAGCTTCTGGAGGGTGGTATTCGGGTTCCGGCGATGGCCTGGTGGCCCGGCATGATCGAGCCCGGTCAAGATCCGGCCGACATGCTTCATGTGACCGATCTTTACACCACTGCTGCCCGTCTGGGCGGTGCCATGGACAATATCCCGAACGACCGGATTACTGACGGTGTCGACCAGACGTCTTTGTTCTTGAACGGCGAAGGCCACGGCCGCCGGAACTTTATGGCCCACTACAGCGGACCTGTTCTTGGCGCGCTGCGCTACGAAGACTTCAAGATCCATATCAAAGAAGCTCAGGGTGGTTTGCCGGGAATGGATTTCTATAACGTCAAACGCGACCCGGGCGAGAAATACGGCAAGCTCTATCCAGGTCTGTTCGCCGTTGCCCCGATGCAGAAATTGCTCGGATCTCACATGGGCCGGGTTCAGCAATTCCCGCACCGTCAGCCAATGACACCGCAAGACGAAACTCTGACGGCTCACGACTGATCCTTACGAAAAGTAGAAAACCAAAATGAGGGGCGTTCGCGCCCCTCAATCTCAATAGACCGCAAAGGAAGAGTTCCAATGGATATCCTTAGTATCTTTGCTCTGGTGGTGCTCCTGGTGCTGATTGCAGCTGTCATCGGCATCTGGCTTTTCCTGGCGATCTGGCCCGGAAAAATCGCAACCCAGAGGAACCACCCCCGTTCCGAGGCTGTCGCGATGTGCGGATATTGGGGGGCTCTAACCCTAGGCATTCTCATGCCGCTGGCATTCATCTGGGCCTACGCTGATGGCTCAGAGCCAGTCGGCGAAACTGAGGAGACATCGACATGATCGCGTTTCTCACTCTTTGTTATTGCGGTGTTCTTTATGGACTGGTGAAGGTCGCGATCATCAGGCTCAACATCTTCTGGAAGGTCTCACCGCTGATCTGGCTGGTACTTCTGTTGATCGTCTTGTTCATCCCCATGCAGTGGGGCGCGCCAAGCGGACCAGTTCGCTCCTACGCGTCGGTGATTGAAATCGTCCCGAATGTCTCTGGCGAAGTGATTGATGTTCCTGTCAGAGCTCTGGAGCCGGTTAAGGAAGGCACCGTCCTGTTCAAGATCGATCCGGTTCCGTTCCAGGCGGTCGTTGATCAGAAAAAAGCAGCACTTGAAGAAGCGCGTCAGGCAGTACCGCAACTGGAAGCCAGCCTGAATGCAGCAACTGCAACGGTTAAAGAAGCGGAAGCCTATCGGGACCGGTCAAAGGACGATTTTGATCGCTACCGCACAGCCAATGAAAACGCCGTCCGGGCGAATGCTCAAAGCACGCCTTTCAGCGAAAGCGAAGTGGAACAGCGGCGTTTGACCTATCTGGCTGCCGAAGCGTCCGTAGAACGCGCCAAGGCAACCGAAGAGCAAGCCCGGCTGGCGTTCCGATCCGAAATTGATGGTGTCAACACCACGGTGGCGCGCCTGGAAGCTGATTTGCAAAAGGCAATCTACGATCTGGAACAAACCTCTGTACTTGCACCGGCTGACGGTATGGTTCTTGCGCTGACTTTGCGGCCAGGGCAGAGGGTCAGCAACCTTCCGCTCAGATCCTGGATGGCGTTTGCACCTGCGACCAAGAACAGGGTCGTCGTTGCAATACCGCAGACCAGGGCACGGTTCGTTCACACCGGTCAGGCCGCTGAAATCACATTCGCTTACCAGCCGGGGCAGATCTACAAAGCGACAGTCGATTCGATCGTATCGATCAATGTTGCAGGCCAGTTGCCACCGGATGGCATTTTACCATCACTCGAGTCGCATCATGATGCCAATGAAGACATGGGCGTCGTCTTGACTGTCGAAAATATTCCGACCGAAGACATCAGGCCAATTGGCGGTGCAGGCGGCAGTGCAGCGGTTTACACTGATAGCGTTCAGGCAACGCACTTGATACGGAAAGTAATGATCCGGATGGACGCTTGGCTCAACTATGTTAGACCTAATTGAAAAAGCGCGCAGGCGGGAGAAATTCGAGATGACACGTATAATGCTCAAAACAGCTGCAGTGGGCCTGCTCGCGACAATGCTCGGAAGCACCGCGCTGGCCGCAGATCTTCCGGTTGAACAAACACCCGTTTATGAACCAATCCAAAACGCCTCTCCTTGGACGTTCGAGTTGGGCGGTTATGGCTTTATTCCTCTATCCGTCGAAGGGACATCGACAGTTGATGGCGGTGCGGTTGATCTTGATCTGGGGCCAGATGAGATTTTCGATCTTCTCCAGTTCGCTATTTCAGGCCGTGGGGAAGCGTGGCGTCAACGAGATGTGAATGACGGCAGTGCCTTTGGTTTTGTGCTTGATGCGCAATATGTAAACCTCGGCTTGTCCAACCAAAACATCGGCCCTGCAAGTGGCGGAACGGTAAAGGCAGATATTCGACAAGGCATCATCGACACGATGATCGGGTACCGGTTTGCGTCGCTATCGACGGGGGGCAATCCCAATCAACGTGTTGAATTCGACGTCACAGCTGGAGCAAGATACAATTATCTGAGGCAAAAAATTCAGGTTAGTCCCGGTCTGCCTCCTCCGTTCACAGCCAACCTTGGAGAAGACAAACACTGGGTTTCGCCTGTGGTTGGGGCTCGAGCTAATTTCGTCTTCAATGACCGGTGGAACTTCGTATTGCGCGGTGACATGTCCGGATTCGGAGTTTCCGGCGAAAACCTCTCCTGGTCGCTCAATGGCATTGCCGGTTACCGGTTTACTGACAAGGCCACAATGCGGTTCGGCTACCGGCTTTATGATATCGACTATTCGAGCGGCTCCGGCAGCAATGAGTTTGGCTATGATGTCACGCAGCATGGGCCATACGTCGGTTTGAGTTATCGCTGGTGAACAGGACTTAAGCGACCAGGATTCAGTGCCGATGCTGTTTTTCTGTGTCGGTCTACAGGCCAGTTTTGAGCCAAATACCGGATCGGTGTTGGAGGCTGCCGACCGACTTCAAGTCGGCATAGGGGTAGCGCCAGTCTCCATGCGTGCAAGTTTGCCGTTTTTCAAAAGCATAACCACGATGACGGATTCAGCAGAACCATTGGGAAAATGGATGAACTGGTGGGACACCAGAATGTCATCGTTTTCATAGACGATTCGGTAGTCGCGCCGTTCCGGTCGAGGTCCATCTTTGGTCCAGATTCCAATAATGTCTTCTTTTGATAGGGCGTTGCCGGATAAGTGACGAACAAATTCGAAGTCGTCATCGATTATGTCGTTGAAGGCATTCGCGTCTCTGTTGTCGAATGCCGCTTGCCATTTTTCAGAAAACTTCATTTTGGTTTTTCAATTTGCAGCTGTCCTTGCAATCGAGGAATTGCCTGTTCCCAATTCAGTGAAACTGGATATCAGAATTCTGTATCGGCGATCTCACACGGAAGTAGAAGTCCGCGAGACCACTTAGTTCCCCACTACTTGTTTTGTGTTGCAGCCTTGGACAACCACATGCTGGCAGCAAGGAACAATATGGAACCAGGAATTGCCCAGAGTTTGAAGTCCAGATCTTCGATCTCCAACCAGGCAACGCGTACAAAATACACAGCCAAGACAACGATCACGACTTGCATAAGTGATGTTTTGAGCGCCCCAATGCTCGTGGGAATCAATACTTCCGGCACATGATCTTTCTCGGTTTGAGGCGAAAGAACAACCAAGAACAGGATCCCGTTTCCGAAGGTGAAAAGGGCGAACGCAATCAAGAATGCATCGAGCGATTCCAACGCGCGAACGATGAACAAGTCAGACGGCCCCGCCGCTTCGATAACATTGGCAGGCATCGCACGTGTGAAATAGTCCCATATACCACGGAACATTTTCTCAGCGCCAATGAAGGTGAGCGCAATTGCTCCAACGAACGAAGTCAGAACCATCACTAGGGACACATACCGTGTGCCGCGCGAGACAACTTCAAGCAAGAGGGCCTCCAACCTTCGCATTCACCACGAAATCCAATCGATATGGGAACAGCTCCTGATCACTTTGTCCATTGCGGTTCGGCAAAAGCACAGGCTTGAAACGCCCCGTGCCAGCCTTCAGGACTTTTTCACAGGACGTTATCGACCCAGGACATCTGTTGGCCAGCGTTTCAAATGGAAAGCAATTAGATCGAAGTGTCGCAGATCCCGTCAATCTTACCGCTACAACGAAGCGCCTTAGACGGGGATCAAGGGCATGCCAAAGAACCAGCCGACACCGTCAATTACCAAAATCACGCCAAAGGCAAGCATAAGACCGACAATAACCCGCTGACCCCATCGATCGAAAAAGCCGCGGATTAGATCCAAAAGAGGCCGACTGCGCTCACCAAACAACAGGCTCACGGCTACAATAACGACAAGCGGCGAAATGAATACGATGTTGTAGGCAAACAAGACCATGACAGTTTGCGCAGTCGCCAAATCACTTCTGAGAACAAGGTCGATTGCGGCAAGGTAAGGTACAGCACCCGGTAATCCGACTATCGTCATGCCAGCCCCTGTAAAAAGCGCCTGGCTTGCCGTCATCGAGGCAGGGGCCGTCTTTTCATCTTGCTTTTCAGGCGTTTTGGTCATTCGAAGACCGAACATGACCAATAAGACACCGACCAGGATTTGAAACATGAGCTCCGCGGTGTTCGGCGCTTGCCAGACCTTAATGGCGTAGTCGTTGATCGCCTCAAACACACTTTGCAAGCCGAACATGACCAAAAGTCCGCAGGCCAGATAAGTAAGAAAAACACCCGCTAATAGGGCCGCGCTTCGAAAAAGAGGGCTTGGGCCTCCAAGCAGGACAATCAAGACCACAATGCAAAGGGGAACAATCGAGGTACTGTCTAACAAAGCAATAGGTGTCAGCACCAGAAGCAGTTCAGCCATTGCAGTCTCCTGAATTCAGCGCACCTAAAAGGTCACTATGACCCTGCGACCAGGATCTGTTTCAATGCCTATCTTTACACCTATCGCGTTCCATAGATAACAATCCTTTGAAGGGATTAGAAATGTCTGCTTTGCAGGCCATACAGCCAAGAGCTGCCTTGCCGTTTTCGGCCCCAAAGCTGCAGTGAGGCGATCCCTGGATGAGTGGCCGCTATGCGTCCTCATTTCGGTCGTTCAGGTCTTCAGCGTCAATATCCAAACCCGGACATTCGCTACAGCCAGAGCTCACGAAAAATAGCCCCCACACGGGAGACTAATAATGTCGGCGATATATATAAAACTATCGGCCATAGGCGAAACGAGGTGTCCAGCTTTTCCCCAGCTCTGCGTCCTCGTCCTCTTCATCAAAGGGATCCTCAGGAAGCAACTCGCTGGACAGCACGGTTAATGTGTAACCGTATTTACCAAGGCCGATAATCTCTACATCGAGTTTGATCTTGCGCGGTCCATCAAACCAGATGGCGAGATCGGTCTCGTCAACGCTGCGCCTAGCACCGAGAACATTCGCCGGATCGGCGTTAAAGCGGCGCGTCGCCCCTTCTGGTAGTGGCGAGCCCTTTTTCAGGAACGCCAACTTGCCCAGGCTCTTGAATGCATCAGAGGTGAAGGCATAGGCGACTTCATCGCCGATGCTGACAATGATGGCCATCGCATACCCTGTTCGCAGACCAAGCCATTTCAATTCCCGACAGCTTTGTTGAGTGTGGCTCGATACTGCTGATGCGGGAGCTTCTCGCCAAGAGCGATCTTCTCGGCTGCATCTCCGGCCAGCAAGCCTGACGGGAAGTGGAAAATGGTACGCTGGTCGAGTTGGAGGCCGGGATTGCTTGGCCCGGACGCAATATCGGCGTGACTTAACGCAGCGGGTGGGTGCCGACACAGGCGCAGGGACTGTTGCTCGATTATCTGCGTAAAATTGCTCTCATTTTTACAGCATAATAGCTCCTGCTTATTCGGTTCACGGCCAGGAAGCAAAGCTGTTCGATTCTTGGTTCTTTTGGCGCCGGGCCCGGTTGCGGTACTTGCCCGGATTGATGTCAGCATATCGAGTAAAAAAGCGGTTGAAATACGCAGGGTCGGAAAAACCGAGGCGAAACGCTATCTGAGCGACCTGAAGCGCGGATACCTCCAGTAATTCCCTTGCTTCACGCATGAGTTCCCGGTGCATATAGGCACGTGGCGACAGACCTGTAGCCTTTCGAACCTCTGCGGCCAATTTGTCCCGCGTTACGCCGATTTTGTCTGCATAACTCCCGATCGTCATGTGCTCAGTCCGGTGCCGGCGTTCGAGCGCGATGAACCTATCGACAACGGACCGGGGGATTGGCCGGGCGGTACTATCCCTGTGCAAATGTCGCCAAACATGGACAAAAAGCAGTGAGCAAATGTTGGACAGCATTTGCTCAGAACCGGGTTTCGTTTCGTAGACTTCCTCTTTCATTGTGAGGAGATAGGACACTGCCAGTTTCATCATGTTTGGATCGGAGCTGGTCTGCGAAAATGGATATCGCAGGTAGATCGGCAGATCCTCACCAGGTGCGCCGTCTGGCATGGTTCGTATCAAGACGTCAGGTGGAATGGCAGCAACAATTGCGCGGGTGGAGGCGTCGAAGACGGCGTTCACATTGGCTTCCTCAGGGATCCACGCAATTTGTCCGCCTTCCAATTCGAGGTTCAGTCTTGTGCTTCTGAGACTACAGTTTCCGCGGGCAAGTGCGATTAACCAATGACGACCCTGATGCTGGTTGAACGTTGTGGCTGCAAGCCGACTTTCAATGTCATGGATCTGAATAGAGAGTAGGGACGATGCACTGCCGAGCGTTTTTCTCATACCAGAAACCTCCTCTATTTCTCTTACAAGTGCAATTAACATCCGTACAAGTGTATTTTTTTCGGGTTTTGTTCGCTCATGATTGAGATGCAGCCGAACGATGAGCTCGAAAAAGGAGCTGGATGAAAGGCTGTTTCAGTTCTGGGAGGACATGAAATGCTGAAATTCACCCGAAGACATATGCTTACGGGCCTTTTGGCTGCGACCACCGCTTTCGGTTTCGCAGCGGTGCCGGGGTTCGCAGATGACCGAAATTCCGTCAAGATCGGATATGCCGTTTCCAAATCCGGTGCCAATGCGACCGGAGCTGGGATCACAACCATTCCCAACTATAAGCTCTGGATAAAAGGCGTGAATGCCTCAGGCGGTTTAGAGCTTCCGGACGGAACACGCCTGCTGATTGAAGTTGTTGAATATGATGACCGAAGTCAGACCGAGGAAGTTGTCCGCGCGATCCAGCGTTTGGCAACCAAGGACAAGGTTGATCTCATTCTTCCGCCCTGGGGTACCGGTTTCAACCTGGCAATCGCGCCATTGATGGACAAATTCGATTATCCGCATCTGGCTGTTACAGCTGTGACAGACAAGGCACCCGAATTTGCCAAGCGTTGGGATAAAAGTTTCTGGTTTCTGGGAGGTGGATCCGACTACGCGGAAGCGCTTGCCGATGTTTTGGGGGCTTCCCGGGACGCCGGGAAAATCAACAATAAAGTTGCCATGATTTCGGTAGCTGACGGGTTCGGTATCGATCTCGTGAATGCCGCACGTCCGGCTCTTGAAGAAAAGGGCTTTGAGCTGGCCTATGACGTGTCATATCCGCTCGGGACTTCGGATTTTGCGGCCATTGTAAACGATGCCCAAAGCAGCGGCGCTGACAGCTTTGTCGCCTTTTCCTATCCTCCGGGCACCTTTGGCGTGACCAAACAGGCTCAGGTTGCCGGTTATAACCCGAAAGTTTTTTATACCGGTGTTGGTGGAGCTTTTCCTGTCTTCAAGAAGATTTCAGGCGGACAGCAGGAAGGTGTAATGGGGATTGGTGGCGTCCAGTCAGGCAGCGAAGCCATCCAGGAGTATTTTGCCAATCACACGGATGTAATCGGCAATCCGCCGGACAGTTGGGCCAGCGCGGTCACCTATACCAGTTTGCAAATACTGCAGGAAGCTATCCGCAGGGTTGGGCTTGATCGCGAGGCAATCGCCGAAGAGATCGCATCTGGTGAGTTCGAAACGATCATGGGCAAAGTTTCTCTTGAGAACAACCAGCTGCGCTCACTGTGGTGGGCAGGGCAATGGCAAGGCGCCACTTTTGCCGCAATAGCACCGGCTGATAGCAACGGAGCAGTGGCT
This sequence comes from Labrenzia sp. PHM005, assembly GCF_006517275.1. Taxonomy (NCBI): domain Bacteria; kingdom Pseudomonadati; phylum Pseudomonadota; class Alphaproteobacteria; order Hyphomicrobiales; family Stappiaceae; genus Labrenzia; species Labrenzia sp. PHM005. Next base: position 5,120,659 of record NZ_CP041191.1, read on the forward strand.
CCTGTCATTCCAAAACCGGCCTGGAGATAACTAAGACTACCGGCTTCCTATGTGGAAGCCGGTATTTGCTCACTGATCGCCCTAGCCGCGGTCTGACACTTGGGTGTTCCCAATGCTTGTATCTAACTTGTTGTTCGGCCTTGTTCTGGGCGGAACATATGCCTTGGTGGCTCTCGGGCTCTCAATGCAATACGGAATTTCAAGAATCATGAACCTTGCCCATGGCGAATTCATGATAGCTGCAGCCTTCTGCGCCTATATCCTGTTTGACTATGCAAACCTGTCGCCTCTCGTGACCTTGTTTATTGCACCTGTTATCGGCTTTGGCGTTTCCTGGCTGATCTACACGGTGATGATGCATCCGCTGGTCAAACGGGCAGCCAGTCGAGGCCAGCTCGAAGCCGATAGCATCCTGGCGACCTTCGGTTTGCTGTTCGTCTTGCAGGGCGTCATGCTTGTTGTATTCGGCAGCGACTTCACCAGCTATTCCTATCTCAATACACCCGTCAATATCTTTGGTGTAATCATCGCTGCAAGCCGGGTGATTGCGCTCGTATTGTCGCTCACACTGGGCGGCGGGCTCTATTTCCTCATCACACATACCCGCTGGGGTGCAACGCTGAGGGCAGTTGCCTTTTCGCCGGAATCTGCTCCGCTTGTTGGCATCGAGGTCGATAAGGTGGCTCGCACGGCATTCGCCATTGGCGGTGCCTTGGCAGCCTCGGGCGGTGTTCTTGTCTCGATGTTCGTGACTTTCTCGGCTGCCGGCGGTGTCGTCTTCACCATGAAGGCCCTGATCATCGTGATCATGGGCGGGGTCGGTAATTTGATGGGCGCGCTTGTTGCCGGATTGACTCTAGGGGTGATCGAGACGTTTGTCACCTCCTACGTTGATCCGGGGCTGTCTCTGGCATCGACCTATCTTCTCTTCATCATCGTGTTGCTGTGGCGGCCCCAGGGGTTGTTCGGCTCGGCCCGGAGCTGAGAAATGACACACGCATATCTTTCTGTCGCCGGAATTTCGGCCGGCCTTGCCGTCTTGATTATGGCTCCAAGTTTTCTTGGCGAATACGAGCTGGGCTTCATGGTCAGCTTGATGAGCTACGTGACCCTTGCGACCGCCTGGGCAATGTTCTCCGGACCGACGCGTTACATCTCACTGGCGACCGTCGCGTTCTTCGGAATCGGTGCTTACACGGTTGCCGTCTTGAATGAGGCACTGCCTTACCCAATCGTTCTTGTTGTCGCCGTATGTCTAGGCGCACTGCTTGCGACCTTCGTCGGTTTCGCAACGCTGCGCTTGGCCGGGATCTATTTTGTGATCTTTTCCTTTGGCCTTGCTGAACTGGTTCGCCAGCTCATCACATGGTTCGAAGTGAATATCACCGGTACACTTGGGCGCTACATCTTCCTGCCCTTCGAGACACAGCATATTTACTGGCAACTCCTGGCTTTGGCAGTGGTGACAATCGGGCTTGGTTTTTGGATCCGCCGCACGCGTCTGGGGCTGGCGTTGAAGGTTATTGGCGATGACGAAGTGGTCGCTGCACATAGCGGTATCGCATTGGCAAGAACCAAGGTGATGCTGTTTGTCCTCAGTGCTTCCCTGATGACCCTTGCAGGAGCAATCCAATCGCCGCGCTGGGTCTATATCGAACCGACCATCGTGTTTAATCCGACAATATCCTTTCTAACCGTGATCATGGCTCTCCTTGGAGGGGCTACACGGCTCTGGGGTCCCACATTGGGGGTCATTCCGTTGCTGATCATCTTCGAATGGCTATCGGCTAGTTTCCCGGATCATTTCTCCATCGTTCTTGGTGTCCTGTTCATTGTGATTGTCTTTGCGCTGCCCAAGGGAGTGCTCAGCGCCCTCGAAGAAAGGATTGCCAAGTTGAGAAAGGAGCGTGTGACATGACACCGCTTTTGAAGCTGAGGGATGTAACCAAACGGTTTGACGGGCTGGTTGCGGTCAATCAAATGGGATTTGACATCGAAAAAGGTGAGGTGGTTGGGCTCCTGGGGCCAAACGGTTCCGGCAAGACCACGCTTATCAACCTGATCTCAGGTGCACTTGCGCCTACTCTGGGATCGATCCGTATCAACGGTAGAGATATTGCGGGGAAAAGGCCGGATGTAATCGCAAGAGCTGGAATTGCCCGCACGTTTCAGCTTGTCCGCATCCTGCCAAGCATGAGCGTACTTGAAAATGCGAGGGTACCGGCGGCTTTCGGGGTCAAGTCCCACTGGGGCAGCGACATCGACAGGATCGCGATGGACTGCCTGAATTTGGTCGGTTTGGTGGATATGGCCGATGCCATGCCAGGTGAACTCACTTACATCGATCAGAAACGGTTGGAATTGGCCCGGGCACTTGCCGCCGAACCAGAGGTGTTACTGCTCGATGAGTGGTTGGCGGGGCTCAATCCGACGGAACTTCAGACCGGCATCGCCCTCATAAAAACGCTGCAATCGACGGGCCTGACCATCCTACTTGTTGAACACATCATGGAAGCTGTCCGGGCGCTGTGTCCACGTTGCGTGGTGATGAACGCGGGCGCGCTGATCGCCGATGGTTCAACCGAAGAAGTCCTGGCCAACCCAAGTGTGATCTCAGCATATCTGGGGGAGGGGCATGATGCTTGACATCAAGAGCTTGAGCGTTCGTTACGGTGCGCATTCCGCCTTGAATAAGGCATCCGTTACGGTAGGCATGGGTGAGACCGTCGCAATTCTCGGTGCCAACGGTGCCGGTAAATCGTCTCTTTTAAAAGCCATCGCTGGGTTGCTGGCTCCGGTGCCTGGCAGTTCCATCAAGTTGAACGATGAGGAATTGGTTGGGCTTCCAGCTCATGAAATTGTTGAACGTGGGATCGTAACCGTGCCGGAGGGGCGTGGGGTATTTGGCGCGATGAGCGTTGAAGAGAACCTGTTGCTTGGTGGGCATCCTTTGCGTGCAAGGAACGGTGAACAGGCCAGAAAATCTGAGGTCTATGACTTGTTCCCGCGTTTGGCCGAACGCCGGCACCAGCTTGTACAAACCATGTCAGGCGGGGAACAGCAGATGGTCGCCATTGGCAGGGCGCTCATGTCTCGGCCTGACGTCGTTCTTCTTGATGAACCAAGCCTCGGACTTGCCCCGATCGTCATCGGTCATGTGTTTGAAACACTTCAAGGAGTTAAGGCCTCAGGCCTGACGATTGTTATCGTCGAGCAGAATGTAAAAGCCAGTTTGAGGCTCGCAGACCGCGGTTACCTGATTGAAGCGGGAAGAATTGTTGGAAGCGGAACCGCGAAGGAACTCAGATCCGACGATGCAGTTCAACGCGCGTTCCTGGGCGGAACAGCTGCGACATTGTCATCAAGTACAGAGGATAAACAATGAATACTACACAATTATTGATCAATGGACGAAAGACCGATGCCAGTGACGGGCAGGTGTTTGAGTGCAAGAACCCTGTGACCGGAGATGTGGCAACAATCGCTCCGGCTGCAACCCAGGAAGATGCCGTTCGTGCAGTGGACGCCGCCGCCCAGGCTTTTCCGGGGTGGGCCAAAACCACGCCGCGAGAAAGACGGAATTATCTGTTGGCCGCAGCAAATGCTCTGCAAGCACGAAGCGAAGATCTTGTTGCTGCCATGAAAGATGAAATCGGAGCGACGGAAGCCTGGGCCCGGTTCAATATCGGTCTTGCGGCGGAAATGTTCGTAGAGGCAGCCTCAGTAACAACCCAGATCAAGGGTGAAATCATTCCAACAAACCGTCCCGGTTCGACTTCGATGGCAATTCGCCAGCCCGCCGGTGTCGTCTTGGCTATGGCACCCTGGAACGCACCGGTTATTCTCGGTGTACGTGCGCTCGCCCTGCCGCTGGCCTGTGGTAACACGGTTGTTCTAAAATCGTCCGAGCTGTGTCCGCAAACACATGGGCTGATTGTGGAAGCATTGATTGATGCACATTTTCCAGGCGGTGTCGTCAATGCGATTTCAAACAGGCCTGGAGATGCCCCGAATGTTGTCGAAACACTGATTGCTCAACCAGCTGTCCGGCGTATCAATTTCACAGGATCTACCCGGGTAGGACGTATCATAGCCGAGACCGCAGGACGTTATCTCAAACCTGCTCTTTTGGAATTGGGCGGCAAAGCGCCGTTGATCGTTCTGGAAGATGCCGATCTGGATGCTGCTGCAGCTGCCGCCGGGTTTGGGGCTTTCATGAACCAGGGTCAAATCTGCATGTCTACGGAACGAATTATCGTTCTTGATTGCGTCGCAGAAGCATTTGTTGAGAAATTTGCAGCAAAAGTGGCGTCTTTGACTGCCGGAGACCCCAGAGACGCGCAGTATCCACTGGGATCCATGATCAGTGAAGAGGCGGCAACAAGGGTCGGTTCTCTGGTTGAGGATGCCGTTAAAAAGGGTGCAAAGATCATTGCTGGCGGCGGCGGGCGTGGATCACTCATGAATGCCGTTGCGCTCGACCATGTTGGCCCGTCTATGCGACTTTACAGCGAAGAAAGCTTTGGTCCTGTAGCATCCATCATTCGAGTTGCGAGCGTGGATGAAGCGGTTTCAATAGCGAATGAAAGCGAATTTGGCCTGTCATCTGCCGTCTTTGGCCGTGATCATAATCGTGCCATGGCAGTCGCGCAGAGAATTGAAAGCGGGATTTGCCACATCAATGGACCGACTGTTCATGACGAAGCACAGGTTCCTTTCGGTGGCGTAAAGTCTTCCGGATACGGCCGGTTTGGAAGTGCAGCTGGTATCGACGAATTCACCGAAGTCCGTTGGATAACTGTACAAGACGGCCCGCTACACTATCCAATTTAGGAACTTATCAGGGGCGATAGGGTGTGCCCCAAGTTGGCACATCTTAGATATCTAGTTGTAAGTAGGTCTATGATCGTGTTGAACCGCTCCGCCGCGGCCATGGATCAACCGGCGAAATGTTAATCCGATCTGTTCGACCAATCGGACTTGGTGATGTGCCTATCATTTAATACTCCGGACGTGGGCCAGAATATTTCTGGCTCAAATGATGAGTGTAGGTTGTGTAACGAATAGATTTATCATAACGATTCGATATGAATTAGAGTGAATGCCCGGCTTGTGCTTGCCGAAACAACCCGTGTTCAAAGTCAATCTGAAGAGCAGTTACTTGATCCGATGGGATGATACTAAGCCCAAAACAATTTCCGCCCGAACCAGACATTTGTTTGTTTCGCAGCGAATGACCGCTCCCCGCCCATCCTGTGAAATCACTGCATCTGCGATAAACGTCGGCTTGCGAGATGCGGTCGCAGACCTGCAAATGCCCAAACCGGGGACGCGAAGCGGCCGCAGTGTTGCAAATGATAACCGATCGACTTCAGCTGGTCGTTCTCTGCGTCAGCCTGCTGCATATCTCTGCACCAGATATGACTTGCTGCGCTCGGCCCAAGGAAGCTAATGGTGGTTTCAGCGCCCATGCAACGGATTCCTCTGCTTTTTCTGCGGTGCGAACTGAAGTTGCTTTGTGACTTCATTTCCGGGAGTGTTTCCGGCTCCCGGGGCGCCACTTTTAAATGAAGACCTGCCCGCCTCATTTTGCGGGCTTCGCTCAGTGGAACCACCCGACCGGAGGGTTCCAGGTTTTTTTACACCTGAGCGGAGACCGGAATGAATATTCTTCCTGACTGGATATCGTCACCCAGGCGCCAAAAGGCGGCACCTGTCCCATCAAAGCCAGGGACGGCCTTGCCCTCTCAACCCGGGTCGACCATTGTCGTCGATTCCGCGCATGGTCAAACGAACAGTCCGGTACCGAAGGGCACTGCAGGTCAGCTGCCGCGCCCTGCCAATGCGCCCTTCATACCTTCGGCCAGGCAGCTTGAGATCTTGAACCTCCTTGCCATGCCAAACGGCATCCGGAGTTCAATCCTTGCGGAAAAACTCGGCTGGAAGACCCCAAGCGTCCGGGCAGCCATCAGCCGGCTTCGTGCCGCCGGGTTTATAATCGAGACCCTGAGCTCTGCAACCACCACGGAGACCGTCTATCGGTGGCGCAGATCGCCTGTAACGCCCCCCGCAGTGGCAGCGGACGCATAAGCATGGAGGCCTGTTCAAGACAGCCACTGTCCGCTCACTCTGCGGATGTGGACAATGCCGTCGTTCCGCAGACTGACACCAAACAGAGTGAACGAGAAGCAGCGGTTCGAGACTGGACCGACCGGTTCGGCAGGCGTCCGCCCAAAAACCTCTCAACTGTGTTCATGCGCCGTGCCCTGTCGTTTGAACACCAATGCGCCCAGAGCCCAGCCCTCAAACGGCTTTCAACGCGCCTTCAAAAGGATTTTAAGATCGATTTGAAGGCGGGCACGTCCCGCTCAAACCTGGCCGTGGGGTGTCATCTTGTCCGCCAGTGGAACGGCCGGGCCTACCAGGTCGACGTGACGGCGGACGGCTTTGTCCTGGATGGCAAGTCCTACCGCTCGCTCTCTGCCATTGCCAAAAAGATCACAGGAACAAACTGGTCCGGACCACGGTTTTTTGGCCTGAACGGACGCAGGGCTTTTGTGTCTGACGGTGCAGGGGGCCAGAGATGACAGAGGACCGGTCATGAACAAGATCCGCTGTGCCATCTACACACGAAAATCGTCTGACGAAGGCCTGGATCAGGACTTCAACTCATTGGATGCACAGCGGGAGGCTTGCAGCGCCTATATCGCCAGCCAAAAGCATGAAGGCTGGGTGCTCCTCGATGGACGCTATGATGATGGCGGATTGTCCGGCGGCACGATGAACCGCCCGGCCTTGCAGAGGCTTCTTCAAGATGTTGACGACGGCCTGGTGGACCAGATCGTCGTCTACAAGATCGACCGGTTGACGCGGTCACTCACTGACTTCGCCAAACTGGTTGACCGGCTGGACCGGCGCGATGCTTCCTTTGTCTCGGTGACGCAGAGCTTCAACACCGCCACCAGCATGGGCCGGCTGACCTTGAACGTGCTGCTTTCCTTTGCGCAATTCGAGCGGGAGGTCACCGCAGAACGGATCAGGGACAAGATTGCGGCCTCCAAGAAAAAAGGCATGTGGATGGGAGGTCTGGTGCCACTCGGCTACCGGGCGCGCGGCAGAACGCTGGAGATTGAAGCCGAAGAGGCGAAGACCATAACAAAGCTGTTTGCGCTGTATCTGGAGCTCGGCACCGTTGCTGCGGTTAAGGACCGGGCTGACCAGCTCAAGCTGACCACCCGCAAACGCACCACAAAGTCCGGTAAAGCGTTCGGCGGCAAACCGTTTGATGTCTCCCACCTTCATGCCATTCTCACCAACCCGATTTACTGTGGCAAAATCCGGCACAAGAAACACATCCATGACGGGCTGCATCCGGCCATTGTCGATCCGGCCACTTGGGAGACCGTCCAGCAGCTGATGGCAAGCAAGGCGCCCTACGAACGGAGCAAGGGAACGAGAGCGACAGCCCCCTCCCCGCTGCTGGGCAAGCTATTTGATGAGGCAGGCCGGAAGATGGTGCCGAGCCATGCCAACAAACAGGGAAAGCGGTACCGGTATTATGTGTCTGCAGACCTGATCAAGCCGGCATCCATGGGCAGTGATCCACGCTCAGGCACCGCAAAAAAGAGTGACGGATGGCGATTGCCGGCGGCTGATCTGGAAACCAGGCTGTCAGCAGCCATCCGCCAACACCTGACGGCCACAGGAGCGGTTGGGCTCCTTGGCAACGAGGATGTCGATATCGCCCGTATCCATCAAGTCGATGAGAAGCTCGTGGAGTTGCGGAAAACGCCCGATGTCGCGGTGTTCAAACTCCTCAAGCGCTGCACTTTACGGCCTGGTCAAATAGCACTGGAGGTGGATGGTGATGCGCTGTCCGCGCGCTTCGAGATCCCCAAGGCCGAGTTCGACCCTGAAGCCCTTGAGACCACACTTGCCTTCACCCGGCGCAAGCGCGGTGTGGAGGCCAAGCTGATCATCGGATCCAGCAAGGACAGGTCCAACCCATCAACTGGTTCGACGACAGCAACAGACAAAACGCTCATCAAGAACATCAGGTCAGCCAATCGGTGGTACCGGGCTGTTCAAGACGGGAAAAGCTTTACCGAGATTGCCAACACCGAAGGCACATCCCCCAATACCGTTCAGCGGGTGATACCGCTGGCGTTCCTGGCGCCGGACATCGTCAGAGATATTTTCCAAGGCAAGCAGCCCGTGTCACTTACGTCAGACTGGCTGTTGCGCCAAACGCTGCCAGGCGGCTTCGACGACCAGCGTGACCTTATCCATACGCTCCGCTAATCCTGCCGCTCTCAAACCCCATGCGGTAAAACAGCAAACTGAGACTTTTGCGGTTCAGCGCCGGAAAAACGGGCCCACCTGCCCTCACCAGCAAAACAGAGACAGCACAAGTCGCTGATAAACCGAACGGTTATCACAGGGACAAATGGAACTATCTGAAAATACAGGAGATTGGCTGGGGTGGCTGGATTCGAACCAGCGCATGCCGGTACCAAAAACCGGTGCCTTACCGCTTGGCTACACCCCAACGCCGTGGAAAGGGTGTATACCTATCCCGGTCCTGGAACGCAAGCCTCTGACCCCGGTTTCTTTTGCCCCTGTTTGAGGGTTTTCCCCAGCTCCCTGTCGCGCAACGAGAAATGCGCGGATTTCTTTGGTTTTTACACGCCGTCATTTATCGCCGGCACCGGTAGAACAACGAAAAAATGACCTTAGAAACCTGAAACTATTCACAGTTTTAAAAAAGTCCGGCCACCTTCTGCAAAATCCTTGCGCAGCTTTGGAAGCTTTGCTAAATGACCGTCCACGCAGCGTGGCCTTGCCCCGTTGTTCCCGATGGATTTAAATGAAAATCCAAATCTTTTGTCGGAGTGTAGCGCAGCCTGGTAGCGCACCTCGTTCGGGACGAGGGGGTCGGAGGTTCGAATCCTCTCACTCCGACCATTTTCTTCTCTTTGTAAACTGCTGTCTCTTAAAGGTTCCCTGTGCGTGGCGTTACAGCTTGTGGCGTCAGGTAGAACTGCAGATCGACCATTTGCCACTTGCACTCCGGCAAACAACCAAGAATGCCCTGCGTTGATCCGAATTCAATGCCCGCATGGAAATGCGCCTTTAGACCGGAACAGGCCGAGATGTTTTTTCTTTGTTTCAAGATTCAGGCTCCGGCGATTTGACGGCCGATTTCGGCCGCCGCCTTGCGCATGATCTCCGTTACGTCCTTAAGGTCCGGCGCCGGATAGTTGTCGATCCGTTCAATATAGGGGCAGGTCAGGGCCGCGATTGCACTTCCTGAGGGATCGAGGATGGGAAACGAGATATTTGTTGTGCCGCGCACCGTTCCGGAGGCTTCAACAGCACATCCTTTGGCCCGGAGTTTGGCCAGATCGGCAATGAACGCGGCTTCCTCCAAGGCCACCTCGCCTTTCACCAGCTGATGCCCTCTGATCATCTGCAATTGCTGATCAGACGATTGAAAGGCAGCCAAAACGCGGCCGGATCCGGTGTTGTACAAACCGATGATCGAACCGGTACGCAGGGACTGACGCCAATTGCCGGGGGCAGAATAGGACGAGACAATTACGATATCGCCGTCTTGCCATTGCGCAAGCTGCGCGGATTGCTCTGCTTCGAGGCAAAGAGCGCGCATGAGCGGCTCGGCAATGTCGAGAACACGCCGGCGCGGTGGATGCTGGTTGGCGAGGACCAGAAGCTTCAACGACAACATGTACCGGTCCCCTTCCGGGGTCCGGGTCACGTAGCCACGCCGGACCAAAGTGTCGAGCATCCGATAATTTTCATTCGTTGTTCGATCCAACGCCTTTGCGATTTCCGCCTGGTTTAACCCCCCGGCGGAATTCGCCAAAAGCTCCAATATATCCAGACCCTTATCCAACGCCGGCGCGCGGTACTTGTCGGATTTCTCCACGCCTGATTCCCCAATTGTCCTTCGATTGCCGACACATTGACCGAAATTTCAGATTGACACAACCTCATCATTCACTAATAAATGACTCCATCAAATATGAATTAACGTCAAATTCAGAGGCAAGATCAGCCGTGGGATACCGGGAAAATCGCTGACCTTGGAGGCAACAACAGCGATGGCATCGGACTTCAGAGATTTTGAGGAGGTCCGTTCAGGCGGTGTTGCTTGGCAGGCCACAAAAACGCGCTGCTTTGCACGTTCAGCACCTGGTGGGAGGAAACAACAGGTGCGGGACTGAAGATGCCTTTCGCCTGAAGGAAGCAGCCGGCCGACCAATGGGAGCGCCAGGACATCATCAACGGGATCTTCGACAAAAAGTCATGAGAAAGTGGGAGATGACTTCAGATTGTTTGGTCTTGCCGCAGAACGCGGCAGCTAACCGGGGCTCTTCAGAAACCCGCGAACGGCCAGCAATCCCCAATCAGTTGTTAAGAGGAGGAATACGAATGAAACTGGGTGGCTTATTTAATTTCGCAGCGGGCGCAACATTGACGCTTGCCGCTTCGACTGTAGCCGTGTCTGCACAAGAAGTGCTTCGTTTCGGGCACGTTTATGAAGCGTCCACGCCCTACCATGCGGCGATGGTCAATGCCGCGGATCTTTTGAAGGCGAAGACCGAGGGACGCTACACAATGGAGGTGTTTCCGGCATCCCAACTTGGTAAGGAAACCGCGCTCAACGAAGCTTTGTCGCTTGGAACCGTTGACGCGATTTACACAGGTGTTGCGTTCCTCGGTCAGTCCTACGGCCCAATCTCCATCTCTGATTATCCCTTCACAATGCGATCCTATGACCATTGGAAAGCCTATGTAAATTCAGACCTTTTTGCTGAGATGGCGGGAGCCTACAAAGACATCTCCGGCAACACGATTGCAGCGATGACCTATTACGGGGCCCGGCATGTGACATCCAACAAGCCAATCCTTCAACCGTCCGACATGGACGGCTTGAAAATCCGGACGCCAAACGCCGCCGCTTATCAGATGTTTCCGAAAGCGACCGGGGCAAATCCAACACCAATGGCTTTTGCCGAGGTCTATTTGGCGCTCCAACAAGGGGTCGTGGATGCTCAGGAAAATCCGCTTCCCACAATTCAATTCAAGAAATTCTATGAAGTTCAGTCGAACATCAATTTGACCGGCCATATCACCAATTCACTGGCGGTCGTTGTCTCTCCGGTCACCCTGGCCAAGATGGGCGCTGATGGTCCACTTTTCCTGGAAGCCCTGGTTGAAGCTGCGTCGGCAACATCGGATGAAATCGTTCAATCTGAAGCAGCACTTGTCGATTGGTTCCGCGAACAGGGTGTAACCGTCAACGAAGTTGATCGTAAGCCGTTCATGGACGCCGTGGCTCCGCTACTGTCCGGCAACGATGTTCCGTGGGATGCCGAAGTCTTCGCCCGCCTCCAATCCATCGAAGAATAAGAGCACACCCAGGCCCGGCCAACTGCCGGGCCTGGAAATATTATGATGGGCTTGGGGGGAACCATGACCGACACACACGCGCCACCTGATATCGATTTCGAAACGCTGGCCTCTGAGGACGATGATCACTTCAAATCCTATCGGATCTTTGCCGCCGACTATGTCCTGATAGCTGTCTTCGCAATGCTGTTCGGAGTGGTGTTTCTGCAATTTTTTACGCGCTACATACTGAACGACTCTGTGTCGTGGACAGAAGAAGCCGCCCGATACCTGCTGATACTGCTGAGCTTTGCAGGTGCGATCCGGTGCCAGGTCATGGGATCCAATATCGCACTTGAATTCGTGGACAAATACTACGGCCGCGCGATCACCTTCGTTCATCTTTTCGCGCTTGCGGCAACCATTGTTTTGTTTGCAGTCTTGGCCTGGTCCGCTTTGGATTTGATCCAAAGGACAGCGTTCCAAAACATGGTGTCCCTACCGTTTCCCAAATACTACCTCTACGCCACCGTCATGGGGCTTGTCCTCGTGAACCTTTGTGTCATGGCGGCCCAATTGGCTCGCCGTACTTTGGCGATAAAAGCGAGCTGACAACATGGCCTTGACCCTTTTGTTCGGGACCCTTTTTGCGCTGATGATCCTGCGCGTCCCAATTGCCTTTTCACTTGCCTTATCGTCCTTTGTTTACATCCTGTATGAAGGATTACCGCCCGTCCTGTTGATGCACACGATGGTCAATGGGATGGACAGTTTTCCGTTGTTGTCCATTCCGTTCTTCATCCTGGCCGGCGCGTTGATGAACAGCGCAGGAATTACCGCGCGGATATTTGGTTTTGCGCGCGCGGTCGTCGGTTGGCTGCATGGCGGACTGGGGCATGTGAATGTCGGCGCGAGCATCATCTTTGCGGGCATGTCAGGGGCCGCAGTCGCGGACGCCGGAGGCCTGGGAGCCATCGAGATTAAGGCGATGCGCGAAGCTGGCTATGACGACGACTTCAGCGTCGGCATAACTGCCGCGTCTTCAACAATTGGACCCATTATTCCCCCGTCCCTGCCGTTGGTTATTTTCGGTGTCATGGCATCGGTATCAATCGGAAAACTGTTTGTTGCCGGTATCGTACCAGGCCTTTTGATGGCCTTTTCGCTGTCTGCAATGATTTGGTGGATGGCCCGCACGCGCAATTATCCGCGCGATGTCGCCTTTAGCCCGAAGACGATCGCAACACGGTTCCGCGCAGCGTTTTTGCCGCTGATGACACCAGTAATAATCGTCGGTGGAATCGTATCCGGTGCGTTTACGCCAACAGAAGCCGCCATATGCGCCGCGGCCTACGCATTGCTGTTGGGCATCGTCGTCTACCGAAGCCTGGACGCTCGAAAGCTGGCAGTGATCTCACTTGAAACCATTGAGACCACGGCCGCGATTATGATGATTGTCGGTGCCGCGACCGTTTTTGCCTGGATCTTAACGGCAAACCAAGTTGCCGCTCATTTCGCTGAACTTGTCCTCTCCTTTACCGATAACAAAGCCGTCGTACTGCTGCTCATTATGGGTCTGGTTTTGCTGGTCGGATTGTTCATGGAGACGATCGCTGCGATCTCTATTCTCGTGCCCGTTTTGATGCCGATTGCCGCTCAATTCGGGATTGATCCGGTCCACCTCGGGATCATTGTTATCCTCAATCTGATGCTGGGGCTGCTGACACCGCCAGTTGGAATGGTTCTGTTCGTTCTGGCACGTGTTTCAAAGATCCCCTTCGAAGACTGCGTCCGGGCAACTCTGCCATTCCTTGTGCCGTTGTTGGCCGTGCTCCTGCTGCTGACATTCGTGCCCGGATTGGTGTTGTGGTTACCCAATCTTCTCTACGGCAGCTAGGTCTCCATTGAACAACGTCTTACCGGCCTCTCAGGATGCGCCGAAACAAAACTACCGCCTTAAGCAGGCGCAGTCTTGAAACGAAAGACCCGATTTAAAGGACCAACGTAATGGCTCGCATCGCTTGCGTTGAAATACTGATGGTGGACTTGAAGCCGAAGGTTCTGCGGACGGACGCGACTCAAAGCTTCGTCAGTCAGGAAACCCCTCTCGTTCGGATTACGGACACCGATGGAGCCGTCGGCGTCGGCTACACCTACACGATTGGAACCGGTGGTCCGTCTGTCGTGGCACTTTTACAAAACACACTCGCTCCCCGCCTCATAGGACAGGAAGCAGACGCCATCCAGGCAATCTGGCGGGACATGCTGTTGAGTACACATGCGACGGCGGTCGGAGCCATAACGTCGCTTGCTATGGCAGCCGTTGACACAGCCCTCTGGGACCTTCGCTGCAAGCGCGCGAACCTGCCGCTTTGGATCTTGGCCGGTGGCGCCCGTGAGAGTGTCCCGCTCTACACCACGGAAGGTGGTTGGTTGCATATCGAGCCAAACGCCCTGATCGAAGATGCGCTCGAAGTTCAAGCAAAAGGGTTTCTCGGCTCCAAGATCAAGATCGGCAAACCACACCTGAGTGAAGACCGCGCAAGATTGCAAGCTCTTCGCACGGCGGTGGGTCCAGACTATGAGATCATGGTGGATGCCAATCAGTCCTTCAATCTGTCCGAAGCAATCCGCCGCGCCAGAATGCTCGAGGACTTCAACATTGGCTGGTTTGAAGAACCCCTGCCCGCAGATGACGTTGGTGCACACGCGCAACTGGCAGCGCAGACGACTGTGCCGATCGCAGTCGGCGAGAGCATGTATTCGCTCAGCCAGTTCAAGGATTATCTGAGCGCAGGGGCCGCCTCTGTTGTGCAAGCCGATGTAGCGCGTGTCGGCGGCATAACGCCTTGGCTGAAAATCGCACACTTGGCAGAGGCCTACAATATCGCCATTTGCCCGCACTTCCTGATGGAGCTGCATGTGAGCCTTGTCTGCGCCGTGCAAAACGCCCGTTGGCTGGAATACATCCCGCAGCTTGATTTGATCGCTCCGCAAAGCATGCGCATTGACGCCGGCCGCGCCTATCCCTCCCAGGAACCGGGCCTGGGGATCAACTGGGACTGGGATGCCATCGCGCATGAAACCGTGATGTCTCCGGTCGAAATCATGGAGGCCGCCTGATGGAGCACTCGATCAGGACGGCGCATCCGCACCCCATGCGGTCAAATGCGAGCTGGGATCCCAACGGATCGCGGCAGAAACCGGCTGAGTGGCGGTCGGACGCGCCATGACTTTGAGCGGATAGGAAAAATGAAACAAACCGAAAAACTGATCTGCTTGCATGATGCCGACAATGTGTTGGTGGCACTTGGAGCAGTTGAACCTGGAGTGGTCGATCTGGCCAATGGCGAACAAATCACCCTGACCACCGCGGTTACGCTCGGCCACAAGGTTGCGCTGATGCCGATCCCCTCAGGGGCTTTGGTCGTGAAATACGGAATGCCAATCGGCATTGCCACAAAGGACATCGCGGTTGGTGAGCATGTGCATGTGCACAACATCGCATCCCGATACACCGCAACCCACTACCGCGATGACGACGCAGGACTGAACAATGACTAACACTTGGCAGGGGTATCTCAGGGCAGACGGCCGCAAAGGTATCCGCAATGTAGTTGCCGTTGCTTATCTGGTGGAGTGCGCCCATTTTGTGGCGGATGAAATCTGCCGCGCATTTCCACGGGACGATGTCCATCTGATCGGCTTTCCAGGCTGTTTTCCCAACGACTACGCCCAGAAGATGATGGAAAAGCTATGCACCCACCCCAACGTCGGGGCTGTGGTGTTGGTCTCGCTGGGGTGCGAGAGTTTCAACCGGACAAGACTGGCAGAAATCATAGAAGCGAGCGATCGGCCGGTCGAAACCTTCGTCATTCAAAAATCGGGCGGCTCTGCTTCGACCATTCAAGCCGGACGCGACGCCGTCGCCCGCGCCAAACAGGTGATTGCCGGCGTGCCACGCGTTGCGATGAGTGTGTCCGATCTGGTTGTTGGAACCGTTTGCGGCGGGTCCGATGGCACCAGTGGCATTTCAGGCAATCCGGCGGCGGGACGTGTTTTCGACCGCCTTGTTTCGGAAGGCGCGGCCTGTATTTTCGAGGAAACGGGTGAGCTGATCGGCTGCGAACACATTATGGCCGACCGGGCGGTCACTCTAGAACTGGGGGAAGAGCTCAAAGCAGCCGTGGATAAGGCGGCGCGCTATTACGAAGTTCTTGGCTTTGGCAGTTTTGCCGCCGGTAATGCAACAGGCGGTCTTTCCACGATCGAAGAAAAGTCACTCGGAGCCTACGTAAAATCCGGCAATGCACCAATCAGCGGCATCATCAAGCCTGGTGACGAACCACCTTCAGGCGGACTGTTCCTGATGGATGTGGTGCCGGACGGCGATGTGCGTTTCGGTTTTCCCAACATATCCGACAACGCCGAGATCGTGGAAATGATGGCCAGCGGCGCCCATCTCACGTTGTTCATCACCGGCCGGGGATCCGTCGTCGGATCCGCTCTGGCTCCCGTGATCAAGATCTGCGCCAATCCGGACACCTACCGGGCGCTGGCAGGCGATATGGATGTCAATGCGGGCGCAATCATCGAGGGTGAACGAACACTCAACGAGGTGGCAAGCGAGATCTTCGACAAGATCCTTGCGACTGCGCAGGGTGAGCAAACCGCCTCTGAATCCCTCGGACATCAGGAATTCATTTTGACCTACAAGAGCTTTGAGCCAATTGGCCCGGCTTGCCTGCCGACGAAATAGAGTAAGGACCAAATATGACACGACTTGAGGGAAAGACCGTCCTGGCCACTGCCGCGGCACAAGGAATTGGCCGCGCTACCGTTGAACGCATGGCAGCTGAAGGCGCCCGTGTGATTGCGACCGACATCAATACCGAACCACTTCAGGGTGTCGATTGCCTGGACATCAGGCAATTGGACGTCACCGATCTTGAGGCGGTGACTACATTGGTCGGCGAGCTCGGCGAGATTGATGTGCTTTTTAACTGTGCCGGTGTCGTCCACGCAGGATCCATTTTGGAAGCAACACATGCGGATCTTGAATTTGCTTTCAATTTGAATGTGAAAGCCATGTTCGACACGATCCGGGCCGTTCTGCCGGGCATGATCGAGCGTGGAAACGGGTCGATCATCAACATCGCGTCCGTCGCCTCCTCAGTCATCGGTGTCCCGAACCGCTTCGTTTATGGCACAACCAAAGCCGCTGTCATCGGCTTGACCAAGGCTGTTGCCGCCGATCATGTCACGCAAGGCATTCGTTGCAATGCAATTTGCCCTGGGACCGTGGACAGCCCGTCCCTGCACGACCGTTTGCGCGCCACCGGAGACTATGAGCAGGCGTGGAAAGACTTCAATGCCCGGCAGAAAATGGGCCGTATCGGCAAGCCCGAAGAGATTGCGGCAGTGGCCTGTTATCTGGCCTCGGACGATGCCGCTTTTACGACCGGACAAGCCCTCAACATTGACGGTGGCTGGACTATCTAACTTTCTAAACAAACGGATGAATTAATGAAACTGCTACGTTACGGCCCGGCCGGCGCCGAAAAACCAGGACTGCTGGATAACGATGGCCGCATTCGCGATTTGAGCGGCTTTATAGAAGATCTCTCGGGCAATGCCCTGGCCGACATGTCCTGGCTTGAGGGTTTGGATGTTGATGCGCTGCCTCAGGTCGACGGAAACCCAAGGCTCGGTCCATGTGTTGCCGGGACCGGCAAGTTCATGTGTATCGGTCTCAATTACGCTGATCATGCTGCAGAAAGCGGAATGGATGTACCGTCTGAGCCCGTTCTCTTTATGAAAGCAACGTCTGCGATCTGTGGCCCCAATGATCCCATCATCATCCCCCGCGGATCCGTCAAAACCGACTGGGAGGTTGAGCTCGGCGTTGTGATCGGAAAAGCTGCGAAATATGTCGATGAAACCGATGCCCTGTCTCATGTTGCAGGCTACTGCGTCGTCAACGACGTTTCCGAGCGGGAATTTCAGATCGAACGCCAAGGGCAATGGGCCAAGGGAAAGGGCTGCGACAACTTCGGTCAAACCGGCCCGTGGCTGGTTACCCCGGATGAAATCGCAGACCCGCAGAACCTTTCCATGTGGCTCGACGTCAATGGCGAGCGCATGCAGGACGGGTCTACACAGACCATGGTCTATGGCGTTGCGCATCTCATCAGCTATCTGAGCCGCTTTTTTACGCTGCATCCGGGAGACATTATCTCCACAGGCACGCCTCCAGGCGTTGGTCTGGGGTTCAATCCGCCGCGGTACTTGAAAGCCGGCGACACGGTCGAGTTGGGCATCGAAGGTTTGGGCATCCAGCGCCAAACCTGTGTCGATGACGACTGATCATCTAGGACCTACGCCTTAGAGCCTAGTCTGACCGAATTGATGGGCTGGCTGAGACCGGCCCATCTTAGTTAACTGGCAAGCTGTGAAACGGATAACTTCCGGTGCTTTTCGTCCTTCAGAGTTGAAGGCAATAAAAGCCTGCTGTTATGCGTTGCTGACTTTCAATTCAGCGGAGCCGGTCGCTGAGTTTTGGTCCCCTAAAAAGCCCGACAAGTGGCTCCTCGGCGGAGTTATCTTGTCCATTATAATCGAGGTAAAAGGCGTTTTGGTCAGCATGAGGGTGAGCTTCCCCGCCGTTGGGCTGCATGGCTCTGCGGGCTCGCTCGCTCAAGCTTTTGATGTCATTGTTGAAAAACTCAATTGGATGTTGGGGTTTTATCCGGTCCATTGCGCCCTCCGCGTCGTTGCGAGGCACGCAAGCGAAGAGAGATGGATTTGGGCGATTTGCCCCCAGTCTGGAACTCCATGACGTCCGTCTCCTCCGGGGGCACCCCGCCCGGGTTTGAGTTTAAGAACGATGGCAGGTCTCCTGACTTACGGGTCGCTGCTTCCCTGAGCCTTCCCGGGATGTCCCAGTGGCCAGTTCAAGGTTGCTCGCCGCTCACAGTTGCGGGGGCAGTCACGGAATAAGCTTTTTTCATAGCCGCACCGTGTTCCCTTTTCATCTTGAACCAAAAACCTTTGACCCAAGAACCATCGCCGAAAGTGTCACTTTTCATCTGGACTATGTCAATCCATCCAAAGTGTTGAAAGCGACCCGGAGGCGGCAAAATGCGCCGCCTCCGTTCCTTTGCAAGTGTTAGCTAGCTGTGTCTTTGCCGAGAGCTTCGAGCAGCGTGCCGAGATTGTGCTGGAACATCGCCAGATAGCTGGTTGCCGGGCCGCCGCGCTCAGATAGAGCGTCGGAGAACAGACGGCCGCCGATCTCAATGCCCGTCTCGTCGGAAATCTGCTTCACAAGCGCCGGGCTGGTGATGTTTTCGACAAAGAGGGCCGCTGCGCCTTGTTCCTTCAGCTGGCCGATCAGGACAGCCAGGTCACGTGCTGACGGCTCAGCTTCCGTATCGATGCCAACAGGGGCAAGGAAGGTCAGACCATAGGCATCCGCCAGATACCCAAAGGCATCGTGGGCGGTGACGACGGTGCGGCGGTTTTCCGGCAGCGTTGACAGTTTCTCGCGGGTTTCCTTGTCGAGGGCCTCCAGCTTGGCGATGTAAGCGTCCGCGTTGGCTTTGAAATCAGCCGCATGATCCGGCATTGCCTTGCTCATCACACTGGCAATGTTCTGCACATAGACCATGCCGTTTGTCAGCGAGTTCCAGGCATGCGGGTCGGTTTCGCCGTCAACCTTCACCGGTGTTACACCTTCCGTCGCAATATGGACGGTCGCCTTTGTGCCGGATTCTTTGATCAATGTATCGGACCATGTTTCGAAACCGAGACCATTGACGAAGATGACGTCAGATTGAGCCACAGCCTTCGCATCAGCAACAGACGGTTGATAGACGTGCGCGTCGGCATCAGGGCCTACAATGGTGGTGACGCTGGCGTGATCGCCAACCACTTGTTCCACCATGTCACCCAGGATCGAGAAGCTGGCGACGATCTTGACGTCATCATGCGCGGCGGCCGGCAATGCTGCAAACATCAGGGATGTTGCAGCGAAGCCCGCAGCCAGTGTTTTCAAAAGGCTCATTGGGTACTCTCTTCAGTATAGGATTGTTCAATAGACAGGTTCTTTGCAGCAGACGGTTTGCGGAACCGGCCGCTGAAGCCGAGGGGCCCAAAGAGGGCCGAGATCACGAAGAAACCGCCAGCAACCAAAACAATGGCCGGGCCAGAAGGTGTTTCGGGAAAGAGGTAGGACAAGGTCAGTCCGATCCAGCAGCTTGCCAACGCAAACAGAAAACCAAGAACCAGCTGGCCTGTGATGGTGCTGGCCCAATAGCGGGCCGCCGTTGCCGGTAAGATCATCAGCCCAACGGCCATCAAAGTGCCGAGCGTTTTGAAGGCTGCGAGCAGGTTCAAGACCAGCAACAACATGAACCCCTGATCGACAATCCAGGGCCGCTTTGTCTGAGCTTCGAAGAAAATCGGATCGCAGGTGCTGACAATCAGCGGCCGCAAGAGCACCGCAAAAGCCACCAGAGTCACGGTGGCAACACCGCCGACCAGCATCATCGAGGCATCGTCAATGCCCAGGATCGAGCCAAAGAGGAAGCTTTTTAACGGCACGGCAGATCCGGCGGCCGACAGGATGAAGATCCCCGCCGCAAGTGCAATCAGGTACAGAGACGCCAGGCTGGCATCACTGCGCAGGATCGTTTTTCGCGCCAACAATGCGGTCAAAATGGCGACTCCGACACCAGCTATCAGCCCGCCGACCAGAAGCGACATCACAGACAAACCGGCAGCAACAAAGCCAATCACGATACCGGGCGTGATCGCATGGGCCATGGCTTCCCCCGCCAGCGAAAGCCGGCGCAGGACGAGAAAGGCGCCGATTGGGGCGACGGACGCTGACAGCACCGTGGTCGCCACGAAAGCGCGCCGCATGAAGGCAAAGCTCCACATTTCGGCAAACAGCTCAAACATGGGCGCGCTCCTGTTGCTGTGCCGGTCCCCGAAACATCCAGGAAGCCTGGCTTTGCGACAGATAGCCTTGCTCCACAAGCCGGTCGGAGGTCAAAACATCCTCCACCGGGCCATGGGTTGCCATTCCGCCCCCTAAAAGCAGCGCGTGGCTGCAATGGTCCAGAACAGACGAGAGGTCATGAACAACGAGGACCACCGCACGGCCCTCTTCGCGCCAGCGCTTGATGATGGAAAGAAGATGCGCCTCGGTGCTTTGATCCACCGCAGCAAACGGCTCGTCCAAAAGGATCAATGGCGCATCTTGCAAAATCACACGGGCAAACAGAGCGCGTTGCAATTGGCCGCCCGACAACGTGTGGAGCGAACGGTCGGCGAGATCCAGGATCCCGGCTTCATCGAGCGCTGCCGCCACCCGGTCTTTCCCCTTTCGGCCAAGTCCGGACCAAAGGCCAAAGCCCTTCCAGGCCCCCATGGCCGCCAGATCCCGAACACGGATGGGAAACCGGCGATCAAACTCGGTAAGTTGTGCCAGATAACCAACTTCATGCGGGCGACCCGCTGGCCATGTAACACGCCCGGCTAGCGGCTCCATGAGCCCAAGCAGCATCTTGACGAAAGTGCTTTTGCCGGAGCCATTCGCGCCAAGCACTGCAAGAGTGGTCCCAGCCTCAATGTCCAACGACAGATGCTTGAACAGGGTAAGATCCGGGTAGCCCAAGGCAAGATTGCGGATTTCGAGAACGGTCGTCATCAAAGCACCGCCACGATTGCAATCCAGAGGAGACCAGCAAGGCCAAGTGCTCCCGCGACCAGAGCCGTCAGGCCCATCTCAGTCAGGCACGGCAGCCGGCTTTCCGGCAAATGGGTAGAAGAGGCACGCCGGTTCATCGCAGCGGCACAAGCTGCGGCGTGATTACCCGGTTTAGATCTGGCTTACAGGAAGACCTGCGGCTGCGCGCCGTCAGTCTCTGTTGAATCGCAATTGGCCGCATCGCCACCTCCAAAGAGACGGGGATACGGTGAGACCATATATCTGGACGGCGATGGCCGCTTGGTACATTGGCTTCTCCCTCCGGGACACCCCGCCCGGCAAAGTTTCGGTTGCGATGGCAGGTCTCCTGACTCGCGGGTCTAAGCTATCCCCATCCTTCCCGGGCCTTTCATTCTTGGATGAAGGCTCAGTGGATCTTTAGGGGTCGCTCGCCGCTCACAGTTGCGGGGGCAGTCACGGATTCAGCGCCCTTTCGGCTCTTCCTCACCGTGTTCCCTTTTCATCTTGCAGCGATCTTCATTCTGCAAGAACCATCTCCGCGGACCATATTTCTACAGTCGGAAATGATCAACACCGTTTTTTGCCAAATTCGCAAACGATGCCTCAAGGCTGAGGAAAACAGTCATTTGTTTACGTGGCTTCGCAAAATGCCTCACCGCATTCAGGAATTATCTTTTTGGCGATTTGAGGAAGCAAAAGACCGAATCTCGGCGAAAAGCTCTGTTCTTTTGGTATCTTAAGAATCTTATGCACGCCGCCGTCATCGCAGTAGTCTCTAGAATCGTTCCTGAACCGGTTTTCCAGATTGACGTTTCCACCGCGTACTTATGCAAACCAATCGTTTTGGAACCAATGCCTGCAATCGCACTTAAACTGCTGCCGCCTTTTTGCCGCACAGGCGCAAAAAGCCCGCTTCGCTGTAATCGAGCAGCGCCTCGGCAAGATCGGCCTCTTCTTGCTGGCGGGCAACTGCCCCAATCCGCCAGCTGCTGGACGTGAGCGCCAGCATGCCGGATACGGTAAAAACAAAGGCCGCGCTCAAGTTGGTGCGCGAAACATCCGGCAAAAGGGCCGCAATCTCGTCCAGAAAAACAGCTGCCGTCGGATCAAAACACTCTTCAGCAATCGCCCGCCAGCGCTCATCCGCCGACACCAGCGCAATCAAGCGCCCATAAGACGGCCATTCAGCCTTGTCCGACAAGGTGAGGTCCAGGAACGGTAAAACAAAACAGGACAGGATTTCCCGCAATGTGAGGTTCTCGCGACCCTGTTTTTGAACGTCTGCCTTTTTGTCCGCCAGAACCTTTTGTCGCAACTCGGCCAGCGGTTTGGCCCTTCTGGCCACGACCAAATGAAACAGCTCTTCCTTTGGCCCGCCATGATGGTGCACCAGCGCCACCTGAACGCCCGCCGCCTTTGCAATATCCCGGATTGACGTTCCGTCAAATCCTCTTCTGGAGAACAATTCCTCTGCAACATCCAGAATCTTAGCCTTTGTTTCCAAAGACTTTTTGCTGGGCGCACGACGCCGGACGGCAGTTTTCACTGTCATTTTTTACAGGAACCCTTGCTTATTTTGAACATTCGTTCAATATAACAATACCACTGACGTGGTTGGGAGGAAACATGCCACAAGTAGCAGGTGCGGCGCCATGCGTCCGCGCGCAGGAATCTTTTGCTTTGATTGGCGCTGGCCCCATGGGGCTGGCCATGGCCAAGGTCTTGACCGAACAAGGTATCCCCTTTCAGGGCTTCGAGCTGCATTCAGATGTGGGCGGCGTGTGGGACATCGACGGCCCGCGCTCAACCATGTATGAAACCGCCCACCTGATTTCGTCCAAAACGATGACGGAATTTGCCGATTTCCCAATGCCGCCGGAGACGCCCGACTATCCGTCACACAAGGACATGCGCTCCTATTTCCAGGCCTTTGCCCGCCACTTTGATCTTTATAGAAGCTACAAGTTCAATACCGAGGTTCTGAAAGCCGAGCCACTTGGGCAGTCAGGCGCCGGCTGGCGGGTTGTCTGGCGCGAGCCCGATGGCAGCGACCAAGAAGCGACCTTCAAAGGCATCCTGATAGCCAACGGCACCTTATCGACACCCAACATTCCGGCGTTCAACGGAAACTTTGCCGGCGAACTCATTCACGCCGCCAGCTACAAAACTGCCAGCCAGTTCGATGGCAAAAGGGTTCTGATCGTCGGCGCCGGCAATTCCGGCTGCGACATTGCAGTCGATGCCATCCATCATGCCAAAAGCACCGACCTCTCCATGCGCCGGGGCTATTATTTCGTGCCGAAATACGTCTTCGGCAAACCGGCCGACACTCAAAGCCGGACGGCCGCCCTGCCTATGTGGTTGCGGCGCAAGATCGACGGTGTGGTTTTGAACTGGTTCGCCGGCAATCCGCAGCGCTACGGCTTTCCAAAGCCGGACTACAGGCTTTATGAAAGCCATCCGGTGGTCAATTCGCTGATCCTGTTTCACGCAGGCCATGGCGACCTCAAAATCCGGCCGGACATCGACCGCTTTGACGGCCATACCGTTCACTTCACCGACGGCACCCGGGCCGACTATGACATGATCGTCACCGCCACCGGCTATGTGCTCGATTATCCGTTTATTTCCAAGGACCTGCTCAATTGGACCGGGGCTGCTCCCAGCCTTTACCTCAATTGCATGCACCCCAAGCGTGATGACCTTTTTGTGCTTGGCATGGTCGAGGCAACCGGCCTTGGCTGGCAGGGCCGCCATGAGCAGGCCGAACTGGTCGCCCGCTACATCAAGGGACTGTCGAGCGGCAATCGGGAAGCGGACAGCATTAAAAGCTTCAAAGCCAATGGTTTTCAGCGCGAAACCGGCGGGGTCAACTATCTGAAGCTGGCCCGCATGGCCTATTACGTCGACAAAAAAACCTACAGGAGATCGGTGACACAAAGGATCGCCGCTCTTAAAGAGGCGGCTCGATGACAGATATCGATGCGGCTGTCCTCAATTTTTCGCCGGACAGCATGCTTCTCTTGAACGGCGTACTGGCCATTGTCATGTTCGCCGTCGCCCTCGATATTACGCCCAATGATTTTAGGGCCTTGCTGCGTACGCCCAAACCGTTTTTGACCGGCATTCTGTCTCAGTTCCTGGTGCTACCGACCCTCACCTTCGGCTTGGTGCTGGCCGTTCAACCTCAAGGG